>CAWELN010000011.1:0-162600 GCA_963809795.1 uncultured Actinomycetes bacterium | reverse complement strand
CACCGTCCGCAAGCCGCGATCGCGTCGACCGTCGTGGGTCGAGGGTGAGGGTTCGGCGGTTGCCGGTCTTGGTGGCGACGTCTTCGACCCACGACTCCCCATCGCGACGGACGATCGTCGCGCTGCTGTCGACGGTGAGCTGGTTGCCGTCGAGATCGGTCCACTGCAGCGCGGCGAGCTCGGCCCGGCGCAGACCCGCGACGGCCGCAAGGCGCAGCGCGACACCGGCGGCCGGATCGAGGTCGCGCGCGGCCGCGATCGCGGCGCGCACGTCGTCGGCGGTCATCGCGTCGCGTGGCTGACGCTTCGGTTGGCGCAGTACGCGCCTGGCTCGCCGAGTTGCTTCCGACCCATTCCCAGCGCAATGCCTGCGCGAACGCGGCACGCAACACCGAGTGGCGACCGCGGATCGCCGCTTCCCCCACGCCCGTCTTGCGCATCCGCGCGTGCCAGCGCTCGACGTCGGCGACGCCGAGCCGAGCGACGGGCATCGCGGCGATGGGATCGGACTCGATCTGCGGCGATGCGGCTCTCGTAGTCGCGGCGCGTCGACTCGCCCAGACCGGCTGGTTGACCTCGCGCCACGCGGTCAGCACGTCGGTGACCGTGCGGCCGGCGGCGTTCGACGGCGGTCGCGACTCGAGCGTCGCCGCCACGCGCTGTGCCTCGCGCTTGGTGCCGCGCACGGTGCGGCTGATCTGCGTCGGTCGACCGGACGATGTCGCGTCCGGTGAACACCCGGATCTCCCACACGCCCGGCTTGCGCTCCCGCAGGGTCGCCACGCCGACGAACGCTAGCACGAGTAGGGATTTGTAGGGATGAGCCAGCCGGATCGGCCGGCCGGACTCGAAGATCAGATCAGCGAATGTGCAGGCCAGAGATGGCGCGAGCGATCACGAGACGCTGGATCTCGGAGGTGCCCTCGAAGATCGTGTAGATCTTGGCGTCGCGGTGCCAGCGCTCGACCGGGTACTCGCGCACGTAGCCGTAGCCACCGAGGATCTGGATCGCCTCCTCGGTGACGCGCACCGCGGTCTCCCCCGCCTTCAACTTGCTCATCGAGCCCTCGCCGTTCTCGAACGGCTTGCCCGTCGCGCCCATCCACGAGGCGCGCCACACGAGGAGGCGGGAGGCGTCGATCTCGGTCTTCATGTCGGCGAGCTTGAACGCGATGGCCTGGTTCTCGATGATCGGGCGCCCGAACTGCACCCGCTCCTTGGCGTAGTCGAGCGCGTACTCGTAGGCCGCGCGAGCGATGCCGATCGCCTGCGCGCCGACGAGCGGGCGCGTCGCCTCGAACGTCTTCAGCGCGGCCTGGCCCCGGCTGCTCCCACCCTCACGCGACCGGGCGAGGCGCTCGTCGAGGCGCGCCTTGCCGCCGAGGAGGCAGCTCCCGGGCACGCGCACGTCGTCGAGCACGACCTCCGCGGTGTGGCTGGCCCGGATCCCGTGCTTCTTGAACTTCTGGCCCATCCGCAACCCGGGTGTGCCCGGCGGGACGACGAAGCTGGCCTGGCCTCGCCCCCCGAGCTCGGGGTCGACCGACGCCACCACGACGTGGACGTCGGCGATGCCGCCGTTGGTGATCCACGTCTTGGTGCCGTTCAGCACCCACTCGTCCTTCGCCTCGTCGTAGACGGCGCGCGTGCGTAGCGAGCTCACGTCGCTGCCTGCATCGGGCTCGGTCACGCAGAAGGCGCCGAGCTGGATCTTCTCCGGCGTGCCGTAGCACTGCGGCACCCACTCCCCGATCTGCTCGGGCGTGCCGTTGGCGATGATGCCGGAGACGGCGAGGGTGCTGCCGAAGATCGCGAGGGTGATGCCGGCGTCACCCCAGCACATCTCCTCGCTGACGATCGGCCACGTGAGGCCGGTGGTGTCGGCGACCGCATTGGCCCCGAACTCCATCGAGTACAGCCCGATCTTCGCCGCCTCCTCGATGATGGGCCACGGGGTCTCCTCACGCTCGTCCCACTCGTGGGCCGCCGGACGGATGACGTCCTCGGCGAAGTCGTGGACCCATTTCTGGATCTGGAGCTGGTCCTCGTTGAGGTCGAGCGAGAAATCGGCCACCGCACGTCTCCTTGGCAAGTTACCGGTCGGTAACTTAGCAGACGCGGAGGTGCCCGCCGGGTGGGGGTCCGGCGGGCATCGCTCCGGGTGGGACGCCGGGCGTGGGTGCGGCCCCGGCTGCCCCGGTCAGCTCTGCGGGGCCGCGGCCGCGTGCTGACCGAACTGGCGGTTCATCAGCGTGTCGACGCGGGCCGGGACCTTGCCCTTGATGGTGTTCGCCCGGTCCTGCTGGAGCTTCCCGTTCGTCACGAGCTGGTCGATCTTGGTGTTCGCCGCGTTCACCAGCGCGTCCTTCACCGACTGCGGGTCCTTGCCCAACGACGACGTGTACTGGCTGATGGTCTGCCCACCCTTCAGCGCGGTGCGCAGGTCCTGGCGGCTGACACCGAGCGTGTCGGTGATGACCTTCACCGCACCCCGGCGCACCTCGCGCCGGAGAACGGGGTGACCCTTGCCGGTCTGGGCCGAGGGGTCGGTCGAGCCGGTGCCCGAGCTGTCGGCCGCGAACGCGGCCCCGGCGGTGCCGACGGTCACCGCGCCGGCGAGCGCGACGGTCGCAACGAGCTTCTTGATGCCCATGGTTTCGGTCCCTTCGTGATCCTGGCGGACGATCGAGCCGAGGGGGTTCGGCTCACGTCGTCCACACAACCGCGGGAACGTCAGGGTTTTGTCAGGCTGCAGGCAGCCGGCGACCAAGCCGAGGCGGTAGCGTCCGCGGGCGATGAGCACCGACTCCGCCGTCACCGTCGATCTCGACCACCACGTGGCGACCGTCGAGATACACCGGCCTCCACACAACTGGTTCGACATCGAGGTCATCACGCTGCTGGCCGACTCCGTGTTGGGTCTCGACGACGAGCCCGAGTGCCGCGCCGTCGTGCTCTGCTCGGAGGGGAAGAACTTCTGCGCCGGTGCCGACCTCAGCGGCAGCGATCTCCTCGACAGCACCGCCCGCCTCTACCACGAGGCGGCTCGCATCTTCTCGAACCGGAAGCCGATCGTCGCCGCGGTGCAGGGCGCGGCCGTCGGCGGCGGCCTCGGGCTCGCGCTCTCGGCCGACTTCCGCGTCGCCAGCCCCGAGACCCGGTTCAGCTGCAACTTCGCCCGGCTCGGGTTCCACCAGGGATTCGGCATCTCGGTGACGCTGCCCGCGGTGGTCGGACAGCAGCGCGCGCTGGAGCTCATGTTCACCGCCGCCGACGTGCGCGGCGAGGAGGCCCATCGCATCGGTCTCGCCGACCGCCTCGTCGCGGCCGACGAGCTGCGCGGCGCGGCGCAGGCGTTCGCGACAGAGATCGCGGCGTCGGCCCCGCTGGCCTTGCTCTCGATCCGCGAGACCATGCGCGGCGACCTCGCGGGGCGCGTGGAGCGGGCGACGGCGCGGGAGGAGCGCGAGCAGCAGCGCCTGCGCGACACCGACGACTTCCGCGAGGGTGTGGCCGCGGTCGCCGAGCGGCGGCCACCGAGCTTCACGGGCCGGTAGTCGTGCCGGGGGGCGCGCCGACCGGGATCGACCTGGACTCGTTCGCGCGCTGGGCGGCGGTCGCACTGCCCGGGCTCACGGCACCGTTCCGCGCCGAGCTCATCACCGGCGGCCAGTCGAACATCACCGCGCACATGACCGACGCCGACGGACGCGAGTTCGTGGTGCGCCGCCCACCGCTGCACAGCGTCCTCCCGACCGCGCACGACATGGGCCGCGAGCACCGCATCATCCACGCGCTCGGGCCGACACCCGTTCCCGTCCCGGAGGCGATGGCCGCCTGCGCGGACCCGGACGTGATCGGCGCGCCGTTCTACGTGATGTCCTACGTCGCCGGCATCGTCCTGAACGACGCCGCCACCGCCGAGCGGGCGCTCGACACGGAAGCGCGCGCCCACGCGGGCCGGTCGCTGATCGACGCGCTCGTCGCCCTCCACGCCGTCGACATCGACGCCGTCGGGCTGGGCGACCTCGCCCGGCGCGACGAGCTCGTGCGTCGCCAGTTGAAACGCTGGCACGCGCAGTACGAAGCGTCGAAGACCCGCGACCTCCCCATCATCGACCGTGTCCACGACCGGCTCGCCGCCACCATCCCGGAGCAGACCGAGAGCACGGTCGTGCACGGCGACTTCCGCCTCGGGAACTGCGTGGTCGATGCCGGCGGCGACATCCGAGCGGTGCTCGACTGGGAGATCTGCACGCTCGGCGACCCGCGCGCCGACGTCGGGTACGTCCTCGCCACCTGGGCCGAACCGGGCGACCCGCTGCGCGCCGACGACCACAATCCGACGCTCACGCCGGGCTTCACCACGCGCGACGTCCTCCTCGAGCGCTACGCGGCGCAGTCGGGGCGTGACGTGTCGGCCATCCCCTACTTCGTCGCGTTCTCGTTCTGGCGGTTGGCGTGCATCCTCGAGGGCGTGCTCGCCCGCATCCTCGCCGGCGCGCGGGGCGACGGCGATGCCGACGTCGACTCCTTCCGCCGGCGGGTGGAGAGTTGCGCGCAGCTGGCGGAGGAATACGCTTCCGGTCTCTGACCGACGACGGAATGGAGCCCGCCGTGCCCACCACAGCACCGCCCGTCACGATCGCCGGCTACAGCCATGTGGCCGTGATGGTCGACGACCTCGACGCCGCCATCGGCTTCTACCGCGACGTCCTCGGCTTCTCGATGCTCCCCCGCCCCGACTTCGGTCCCGGGACCGAGGGCGCGTGGCTCCAGCTCGGCCACGCCCAGGTGCACCTCGGCGTGGTGGAGGAGATGGGGCCGCGCACCGGCTTCCCGCACATGGCCATGCACGTCCCGGCCGACGCCTGGGACGACACCATGCGCGAGCTCGAGGCGCGCGGGGTGTCGTTCCTCCTCCCACCGGGCTCGCGCGAGGACTTCGGCAAGACCGTGCGCGCGGCCTTCATCTGCGATCCTGCCGGCAACGCGATCGAGCTCACCGACGTCGATCCCACCTGAACCACCACCGTGTCCGTCGGCGTCCAGCTGTCCGAGCGGACGCTGCTCACGCTCTTCCTGATCCCCGTCACCGTGCTCGCGGTGGCGGGGATCGTCGCGAACGCGATCTTCCCGACCCTCGTCGCCGACGCCCCGGAGCTGGTGCCGGCGCTCACCACCCGGGCGGACCGGCTGCTGCTCGTCGTGCCCCTCGTCCCCGGCGAGCTGTTCCTCACCGTGGCGCTGATCCGCGAGCTGATCGGCGACCCGCTGTTCTACCTGTTCGGGCGCCGGTACGGCGAGGTCGGCATCCGCTGGATCGAACGCCGCTCGGGGCCCGACTCGCGGTGGGTCGGCAGGATCGAACGGCTCTTCCGCCGCGCCGCGTACGTGGTGGTCGCGGTGTGGCCCATCAACGTCGTCTGCCTCCTGGCCGGGGCGACGAAGATGCGCCCGCTCGCGTTCTTCTCGCTCAACATCACCGGGACCATCGTCCGCATCACGCTCATCTACTACCTCGGCGACCTGCTCGCCGACCCGCTGCGTGACATCGTGTCGTTCATCACGCGGTACCAGTGGTACCTCACACCGATCACGTTCCTGCTCGTCGCGGTGTCGCTCTGGGGTCAGGGGAGGCGCGGCCGGGGTCCGGTGGAGACGGTCGGCGAGCTGCAGGAGGAACTGGCCCGCGCCGAGCACGAGCTCGAGGGCGAAGCCACCGTGCGCGACGCGCGATGACCACCGGACCGGAATACCCCTTCGACCGCAGGAGGTTGTCGTCGCCATGAACCCACCGTGCTCGCACCTGCACATGATCCACGACGTCACGCCGAGCAGCACCGGCTGCGAGGATTGCCTACGCACCGGCGACACCTGGGTGCACCTCCGGCTCTGCCTCACGTGCGGCCACGTGGGGTGTTGCGACCAATCGAAGAACCAGCACGCGACCAAGCACTTCCATGCCGACCACCACCCGCTGATCCAGTCGTTCGAGCCGAACGAGGACTGGCTGTGGTGCTACGTGGACGAGGTCATGATGGAGCCGGCCTGAGCGGCATCCACCTCGCGGCGAGCGCTGAGGATGTGCACGGCCGGCACGAGCGCGACCGTCGGCGCGCCCCAGCTGAGGAGCCGCCCGGCGACGAACAACGCCACCGTCGTCGCGTAGGCGGCGACCGGCTCCGGCGCATCGACGGCGAGCACCACCGCGGCCCCCGCGTCGGCCCGGCGCCGGGCGGCGGCGAGGAGCGCGTGCGCCTCGGCCTCGCTCGACCCGGCGGTGGGGCGTTCGAGCAGCAGGATCGACGCCGCCCCCGGCGCGGCGAGGAGGGCGGTCGACTCCGCGGGGCCGGAGGCGAGCGCACGGGGGTCGGGCGACGCCGGGCACCGGCGCGGTCCCCGCTCGCGGCCGTCGACCCGCACCCGCCCCACGTCGGGCAGCAGGTGGCCGGAGAGCAGGTGGAGGAGGGTGCGGGTTCCCGACCCCTCGGGCCCGCACAGCGCCAGGAGCTCGCCCCGTTCGGCGGTGAGCGACACGCGCTGGACGAGTGAGCGCCCGCAGCGCCGCATGCTGACGTCGGAGGCTTCGAGTGCCGGCACCGGCCGCTCCCTTCGCAGGTTACTTAGGGTCACCTAACCTTACGGAGCCCGGCGGCTAGTGTCAATCGCCGATGAGCCCGGCCGACGCCGACCCCCGCCCGCTCGGGCGCCGCAGCTTCCTCGCCGCCGCCGCGCTGGCGGTGGGCGCCCTCGCCGCCGCCTGTGGTGACGACAGCGGAGGCACGACCGCGGCGACCACCGCGACCGCCGCGCCGACCACCGCCGCGCCGGCCAGCGCACCTCCGACGCCGCCACCCAGCACCGCGCCGCCTGCGGCACAGTTCGTGGTGTCGGGTCCGAAGGACCACGACCGCGTCGCGCTCACCTTCCACACCAACGGCGACCTCGGGTTGGTCGACCAGCTCCTCGACGTGTTCGCGAGCAAGAAGGTGCACGTGACCGCGTTCATCGTGGGCAATTGGCTCGACGCGAACCCCGACATGGCCGCCCGCATCGCCGACGGCGGCCACGAGTTCGCCAACCACACCTACACACACCCGACGTTCGGGGCGCTCTCCCCCGCCGGGATGCTCGACGAGATCTCCCGCTGTCGCGACGTCCTGGTTCGCCTGACCGGCGGGCCGGGGAAGTACTTCCGTCCGTCCGGCACCGACGACGGCACCGTCTCGCCCGGTCAGCAGGTGCTCGACATCGCCGCGCAGGCCGGGTACTCCACCGTCCTGGGCTTCGACGTCGATCCCCTCGACTACGACGACCCCGGTGCGGACGCGGTCGTGCAGCGCACCCTCGCCACCGTCGCCGCCGGTTCCATCGTCAGCCTGCACTTCGGGCACTCCGGCACCGTGGAAGCGATGCCGGCGATCCTCGACGGCATCGCGCAGAAGGGCCTGAAGGCGGGTACGGCGTCGGCCCTGCTCGGCTGATCGGTCAGCCGAGGAAGGCGCCGACCACACCCTCGGACGACCTCGAGCCCCCGGGGAAGTGCCGCACGGGTCCGAAATGGTTCATCAGGTCAAATAACCTGGCCGGAGGCGCCGGAGGAGGACCTGATGGAACGGACCACGATCGAAGGCATCGACCTCAACGATCCCGAGCGCTTCGTGCGGCTCGAGCACCACGAGATGTTCACCCGCCTCCGGGCCGAGGACCCCGTGTACTGGCAGCCCGACGACCTCAAGGGCGGCGGCTACTGGAACGTGGTGAAGCACGCCGACCTCATCGAGGTGAACCGCGACACGGCCACCTTCTCGTCGGAGATCGGCAGCACCCAGATCATGTCGGGCCAGTACCCGATCGGCGAGGACCCCGACATGCCGTTCGACACGCGGGGGGTCCTCATGCTCGACATGGACCCGCCCAAGCACACCCGATACCGGCTGCTCGTGAACAAGGGCTTCACTCCGCGCATGATCGGCCTCATCGAGCAGGCGTTGCGCCATCGCGCCACCGTGATCGTCGACAACGTGATCGAGGCGGGGTCGGCCGACTTCGTCGAGAACATCGCGGCCGAGCTGCCGCTCCAGGCCATCGCCGAGATCATGGGCGTGCCCCAGGAGGACCGGCGCAAGCTGTTCGACTGGACCAACCGGATGGTCGGCGCCGGTGACCCCGAGTACATGGACAACGACCAGCAGACCGCGTTCGTCGAGCTGTTCGCCTACGCGAACGAGCTCGCCGGGCTCCGCCGCGACGACCCGCGCGACGACATCGTCACCAAGCTCCTGAACGCCGAGATCGAGGGCGAGCAGCTCAGCGAGCTCGAGTTCGACATGTTCATGCTGCTCCTCGCGGTGGCGGGCAACGAGACCACCCGCAACGCGACCGCGCACGGCATGTACGCGCTCATGACCAACCCGGAGCAGTTCGAGCTGTTGAGGCAGGACCCCGAGGGCCGCATCGACGACGCGGTCGAGGAGGTGTTGCGCTGGGGCTCGCCGGTGCTGCACTTCCGCCGGACCGCGACCGTCGACACCGAGATCCGGGGCCGGGCGATCAAGGCCGGTGACCGCGTCGTCATCTGGCACATCTCGGCCAACCGCGACGAAGAGGTGTGGGACGACCCGTTCGTCTTCGACATCACGCGCAACCCGAACCCACACGTCGCGTTCGGCGGCGGCGGTTCGCACTTCTGCCTGGGCGCCAACCTGGCCCGCATGGAGCTGAAGCTCATCCTCACCGAGCTGGTCACGCGCATGCCCGACATGCAGCTGGCCGGTGAGCCGCAGCGGCTGCTGTCGAACTTCATCGGCGGCATCAAGCACATGCCGGTGAAGTGGACGCCGGGTCAACGCGTGCTCGCCACCGCCGACGCTTGAGCAGGATCCCGGACACCGGGCAGGGCGGGATCCCGGACACCGGGCAGCGCGGATCCCGGACACCGGGCAGGGCAGGATCCCGGACACCGGGCAGGGCGGGATCCTGTCGGGGCCGGTCGACGGGCCGGCCCGCACCGCCGCGCAGTACCCGCACCGGGAGGCGACTCCCGGGATCCGGGTGCTGCACCGGGCGTCCGGGTTCACCGGCGAGCTGGTGGCGCTCGACGGCGACGAGGTCGTCCTGCGCGGCCACACCGGGCTGGAGAAGCGCTACCGCAACCTGCCCGGCACGTTCGCGGTCGAGGGCACCGCGACCCATCTGGTACCGCGGACCGCGCCGGTCGACGACGTCCACGCCCTCGGCGAGCGCGTCGCCGACGGTGTGCGCACCGCGTCGGGCAGCCGCGCCGTGGTCGGCACCCGGGCCCGGGTGGCACGGGCCAGCCGGATCTGGGTCGAGGGTGTGCACGACGCCGAGCTCGTCGAGCGGGTCTGGGGCGACGACCTGCGGGTCGAGGGCATCGTGGTCGAGCGACTCGACGGCGCCGACCACCTGGCCGACGAGGTGCAGGCGTTCTCCCCGGGACCCGGTCGCCGGCTCGGGGTGCTCCTCGACCACCTGGTGGCGGGCAGCAAGGAGGCGCGCCTGGCCGACGCGGTGCGCCACCCGCACGTCCTCGTCACCGGGACGCCCTACGTCGACGTGTGGCAAGCGGTACGGCCGGGAGCGGTGGGCATCGACGCGTGGCCGGTCGTCCCGAAGGGTCAGGACTGGAAGACGGGCGTGTGCGCGGCCCTCGGCGTCGACGACCCACGCGCGATGTGGCGCCGGATCCTCGGCGCGGTGCACGACTGGAAGCAGCTCGAGCAGCCCTTCGTCGCCGCGGTCGAGCAGCTCATCGACTTCGTCACCGAGTAGCGCTCACCGACCCGAACCGTGGGTTACACGGAGTATTCGATGATGTCGGCCTCGTCGAGCTTGCGGTCGGCGATGCCGGCGAAGCCGTCGCTGCCGGTGTAGGTGTCCTCGCCGAGCACCTTCCCGTCGGCGTCCACCGGCCAGAGCGTGGCCATGCGCGCCTCGTAGAGGTAGTGCGCGTCGGGGTCGTCGACGTCGATGCCCATCGCCTGGAGCGTGCGACCCGGGTACGCCATGCGCATCACGCCCTCGGTGAGCACGCAGTCGCGGTCGACGACGAGGCGGTCGATGTCGAGCTGCAACCGCCCGGCTCCGGACGCCACGAACCGCTCGTAGAAGTCCCGCACGCCGTCCTTGCCCTTGGGGCTGCTCCGCGGGTCGGGCGCGCCGTAGGCGTGGTAGTGCACGTCGTCGGCGAGGGTGTCGAGCAAGCCGTCGATGTCGCCCGCCGACTCGGACTTCATGTGGGCGAGGATCGTCTCGAGGTTGCGCCGGAGCACCGGGTCGGTCTCGGCGGCGAGGCGCTCCTCGACCTTCCTCCACGTGACGGCTTGATCGATGACGGGTGCCATGGGTCCTCCCCCGGGTCAGGGACGTGCGTCGCGCGGTTGTAGCAGGCGCGCTCGCATGGCGTCGTCCCGCACGAACACGGGCAGGTCGTCGGCGTCGAGGAAGGAGGGTCGGACCGACGACCCGCCGTCGACGACCAGGGCGTGGCCGGTCACGAACCCGGCGAGATCGGAGAGCAGGTACAGGGCGGCGCCGGCGATGTCTTCGGGTGCGCCCCGCCGACCCAGCGGGATCGCCCGTTGCTCCTCGGGCGAGTCCACCGTGGGCGTGCCCCGCTCGCTGTGCGCGGTCCGGACGGTGCCGGGCACGACCGCGTTGACCCGCACGCGTGCGGGCCCGAGCTCGAGCGCGGCGGTGCGCATCAACGCCAGGACCCCGGCCTTGGCGGCCGCGTACGGCGCGCCGAACGGCATCGCCGACGTGCCGCTGATCGACGACACCAGGACGATGCTCCCCGGCTCGCCGCGGGCGACGAGCCGGCGGGCGACGGCCTGCGTGGTGATGAAGGCCGACTGCAGGTTGAGCTCGACGACCGCGGCGAACGTCGCCGGTGGCATCCCGGTGACGAGCGACCAGTCGTCGAAGGGCATGCCACCCACGACGTGCACCAGGCCGAGGAGCGGCGGGAGGCCGTCGAGCGCCGTCAACGCGTCGTCGACCGCGGCGGCGTCGGTGACGTCGGCCAGTGCGGGGACGAAGCGCGCCGCGTCGGTGCCGGCGGCGCGCTCGGTCAGCGCCAGCGCGTCGCGGTCGACGTCGAGCCCGAGGACGGTCGCGCCCGCACGCAGGAGCATGGCGCTCACACCGGTGCCGATGCCATCGCCGCCCGCACCGGCGACGACCACCGTCCGTCCGTGGACCCCGAGCTCGAAGGACGTCACGAGGCCCATGGCTACCATGCGAGCGTGCTCGACGGTCGTGCCGTCTTCGTGACCCACGGGTCGACCCAGCTCGGCCGTGGCCTGGTGGCCGCGCTCGGAGAGCTCGGCGCCGCGGTCACCTCGAGCGCGGACGGCTTCGCCGACCGGGCCGCCGCCGGCGCGGCCTTCGCCCTGGCCCCGGCGATCGACGTGGTCGTGCACGTGTGCGTCGACGACGCCGGCCTGGTGCCGCAGCAGCTCGCCGACACCGACCCGGCCGCGTGGGACGCCCGCGGCGAGGCGCTGCTCAGGGACGCCATCTTCACGTTCCAGGCCGCCCACTCGTGGTTCGCGCCCACCGGGACCGGCCGCATCGTGCTGGTCGCGCCCACCTCGGGGTTCACCGGCGCCGGTGGCTTCGTGCCCGCGTCGACCGCGGTCGAGGGCGTGCGGGCACTGGGCAAGTCGGCGGCGCGGCAGTGGGGTCCGCAGGGCATCACCGTCAACGCCGTGCTCGTACCCCCGGCCCTCGTCGCACCCGAGCTGGTGGCGGCGACGACGTTCGAGGCGCCACCCGCCGTGGGCCGGCCGCCCGACCTGCGCGACGACGTCGCGGCGACGATCGCGCACTTCGCCGGCCCCACCAGCGGCGGCATCACCGGAGCGACGGTGATCGTCGACGGCGGCTCGGTGATGGCACCGTGAGCGACACCCTCGACGGGCGCTGCGTCATCGTGACCGGCGCCGGCGACGGCGTCGGCCGCGGGGTCGCGCTGGCCTGCGCGGCCGCCGGCGCACAGGTGATCGTGGGGACCCGCAACGAGAACGGGCACTCGGTCGTCGGGGAGATCGATACGCGCGGCGGGCGGGCGGCGTGGACGGAGTGCGACGTGACCGACGAGGCCACCATCGACGCCGCGGTCGACCTCGCGCTCGAACGGGCGGGCGCGCTGCACGCCATCGTGCACAACGCCACCAGCAACCGGTCGAGCGAGCCGCACCGGCTCGAGGACGTCGACGTGGCGCTGTGGGACGAGCACGCCGCGGTGTCGCTCCGGGGGGCCTACCACTGCGCCCGCGCCGGGTTCGAAGCCCTGCGGGAGACCCAGGGCACGCTGATCCTGATGACGTCACCCGCCGGGATGGAGGGCACCGTCGGGTTGCCGCTCTACGGCACCGTGAAGGGCGCGCTGCGCGGCTTCACCAAGAGCCTGGCCAGGGAGTGGGCGCCGCACGGCATGCAGGTGAACATCATCTCGCCCCTCGCGCTGTCGCCGGCGATGGCGCGCGCCATCGAGCAGGACCCGGGTGTGGGGGAACGCCTCGCCCGCCGCGTCCCGATGGGTCGGGTGGGTGATCCCGAGCACGACGTGGGCCCCGCGGTGGTGTACCTCGCGTCAGCCGACGCGCACTTCGTGACCGGCCAGACCCTCGCGGTCGACGGCGGTCACTTCATGAACCTCTGACGGCCGCGGCCAGCCGCTCGACCTCGCCCACCGCTCGCGCCACCAGGTCGGGATCGACCGTCGCCGCCACCGCGCCGCCCCCGGCCTCCTGCAGCATCTCGGGCAGTCGCGTGCGGAGACGCTCCAGTGCCCACGCCAGCATGTCGCCGGACGCGATGGCGTCGAAGTCGATGACGTTGTTGACGGTCTCACCGCCGGCGCCGGTGTTGTGGACGTAGTGGTAGTGGGGCTCGTCGGCGAACACGTCGAACCGCACGTACTCGTGACCATCGTCGGTTCCCCACACGTGGAGCGAGACGCCTTCGTCGGTGAAGCCACCCTCGGGCGACCGCGCCTCGAGCTCGGCGAGGTGCTCGGGGTTGTCGGCGTAGGTCGCGCGCAGCGACTCCGGATCGAGCGCGCGGTACTCCACGCCGAGCGTGACCGCACCGGCAGCGACGCGGTGCGTGCGGTCCTCGACCGGCGGTTGCGGTGGGATCCCGTAGACCTTCCCGATCATGACTCCGCTCCCCTCTGTTGCAGCCGGGTGAAGACGCGCCGTGCGGTGGCGCCGAGCAATGCGGCCTCGACGTCGGGTGCCAGGCCCAGCTCCGCGACCTGGGCCAGCGCGTGGCGGTGGCCCACGGTCGGGAAGTTGGTGGCGAACATCACCTTGGTACGGCCGGGGCCGCGCAGGAAGTCGACCACCGCCCCGGGCCAGTGCCGGGGCGGGTAGGCGCCGGTCCCCAGGTACACGTTGGGGAACTTCAACGCCATCGCGATCGCCTCCTCGGTCCACGGCCAACCGAGGTGCGAGAGCACGAACGTCGTGTCGCGGAAGTAGAGCGCGGGCCGGTCGACCGAGATCGGATGCCCGCACTCGCTCGGCATGAGGCCGCCCGACGTCCCGGTCTGCGCCGCCACCGGCACGCCCGCGTCGGCGCAGGCCGCGTAGTACGGGTAGTAGTCGGCGTGGTCGAGCCGGCGGTCCCAGCTGTGGGTGTGGAGGTAGCACCCGACCACCCACGGGAGGTCGAGGCGCGCCCGCGTGGCGCGCACGCCCGTCATCCCGCGCTCGGGGTCGATCAGGGCCAGCGCCGCGAACCGCCCCGGCCAACGCTCGACCAGCTGCTCGGTCTCCTCCCAGCGCGCCACGAGGTGCTCGACGTCGTACGGGTTGCGAGTGCGCGTGGCGGCCGGTCTCGCCGGTGACCAGCAGCACCGTGCCGACCCCGAGCTCGTCCATGCGCGCGACCAGCGCGGCGGGATCGGCGAAGGAGTCGTGCTGGTCGCGCCGGACCTTCACCTGCACCCCCTGCGAGGCGATCGCTCCGTCCCACAGCGCGCGTCGGTCCTCGGTGAACGCGTTCGACAACGTGTCGACGGTGTCAGCGTTCATCGCGGAACCGCTTCAACTTGGGCGACACGTCGACCTCGGTCCACGCGTCGAGCGTGCCCGGCGCGACCACCTCGACCGCGATGCGCACGCCGAGGCGGTCCCTGAGCCGAGTCTCCACCGCGGTGGCGATCGCCGGGAAGGCGGACGAGTCGCGCTCGCTGACCACCGAGAGCACCAGCTCGTCGCGCCCGTCGCGCCGCACCGCCCGTACGAACCAGTCGGGAGCGACCCCGTCGACCGAGAGCGCGAGCTCGCCGACGGCCTCGGGCCACACGTTCACGCCGCGCAGCTTCACCATGTTGTCGCCGCGGCCCGCGAACGGGGCCATCTTGCGCAGCCAGCTCCCGCAGGCGCACTGCCCGGGCGGGTAGAGGAACGACAGGTCCATGATGTTGTAGCGGAACTGCGGGCTCCCGGTCTTGTAGAGCTCGGTGATGCAGATCGCACCGAGCTCGCCGTCGGGGCGCGGCTCCCCGCTCTCGGGGTCGACGATCTGCACCACGAAGGCGTCCTCGAAGATGTGGAGCCCGTCGTGGGCCGGGCACTCCACCGACACCCACTGCACCTCGTGGAACCCGTACGACTCGAAGCACTCGACACCGAACGTCGACTCGAGCAGCGCGCGGTCGCCGATGTTGGGCAACGCGTGCAGCGTGAAGTCGACCGCCGGGTCGTAGCCCATCTCGCGCGCGACGTCGGCGAGGCGGAGGAGGTAGTCACCGGTCGTCAGGATCGCGGCGGCCTGGTACTCGATGGCCAGCTCGACCTGGCGCTCGCTGCTGGTGACGTTGCCCGTGCCGGTCGTGACGACGACGCAGTCGAGCCAACGGTGGAGGGCCTCGTCGAACGCGAACGCGCCGTTGTGGGTGCCGTAGGCCCACGAGTTGAGCACCACGTCGCCGGGGCGGATCCCCTGCATGTAGAGGGCGCGGGCGGTGAGCAGCGCGCCCACCTCGCGGTCCCACTGCGTGTAGAAGGTCGGCCGCGACTTCCCCGTCGTGCCGCCCGACATGAACACCCGCATGGGCTCGGTGAGCGCGTCGCGGGGCGTCACCCCCTGGTAGTCGCCCCACGGCGGATGGTCCTCGATGCTCCGGCGGATGTCGTCGACGGTGTAGGAGGGCGCGCGCCAGAGGTCGTCCAGGGTGGCGATCGAGCGCGGATCGAACCCGGCCTCCGCCCACCGGCGGGCGAAGAACGGCACCTTCGACGCGGTGAGCGCCCGGGCCTGGAGGCGCTCGAGCTGCACCCGCTCGATCTCCTCCGGGGGCGCCGACCAGGCGGTCTCGAAGTACTCCGGCGGCGGCGGGTACGCCCGCATGATCTCGCCGTAGTCGACCGCCTCGAACGGGCGCCGGAAGTCGCTCACGACACCGGCAGGTAACCCTCGGGGAACCGGTACAGGTCGACCGCGTTGTCCCACAGGACCTTCCGCTTGCTGCGGTCGTCGATGAGGTCGGGCTCGAGCGCCAGGAAGTGCTCGGTGGCCTTCGGGTACTTCGAGTCCGGGTGTGGGAAGTCGGTCTCGAACACGATGTGGTCGTCGCCCATCCAGCGCATGACGTCGGCCACGAAGCGGTCGTCGCACTCGGTCGAGATCCAGCAGTTGCGCCGGAAGTACTCGGTGGCCGACCTCGTGAGCTCGGGCGCCTCGGCCGCGCCGGCGAGCTCGAGGTGCTCGTCGATCCGGTGGAGCCACGAGGGCAGCCAGCCGCACCCGGCCTCCATGTAGGCGACCCGGAGGCGCGGGAACCGCTCGAACACGCCGTGCACGATCATCGAGAGCATCGCGCACTGCGCCTCGTGCGGGTGGACGACCGTGTGCCACTCGGTGAACGTGTCGAAGCGGTCGGACCCCGCGGTCGGCGCGTTGAGCCCCATGTACTCGTGGGTCGCGAACGCGCAGTCCAGATCCTGGAGCAGCTCGTAGACCGGGTCGTAGTAGCGGTCGCCCAGGTTGCGGTGGTTGAACTGGTCGGGTCGGGCCCAGAAGCACCGGGCACCGAGATGATCGTGGGCGTACTGGATCTCGTCGACCGCGCGGGCCACGTCGTTCAGAGGCACCGGTGCCGACGTGACCACCATGCCACCCGACGTCTCGCGCATCTCTTCGCCCCACCGGTTGTACGCGCGTGCCATCGCGGCTTGGAGCTCGGGGTCGATGCCCTCGAACCACATGTCGTACTCCGGGCCGTAGATCACCATCGCGTCGACGCCCTCGACCGCGATGGCGGCGGCGACCCGGTCACCGGTGAACCCCTCCACCGCGATGTCGCCGTACTTGCGGACCATGTCGTCGGCGGTCCAGTTGATCGCCTTCTGGAACTGCCCGTAGATGGTCGTGGTGTGCTGGGTGAACCGGCCGTCGACGGTCACCGGGTTGTAGTGCTCGAGCCCGGCCGGCGCCCGTCGCCCGACCCGGTCCCGGTGGCGCTCGTCGAGGAACCGCGACCACAGGTCGGGCGGGTACACCACGTGGGCGTCGGCGTCGAACACCTTGAATCCGTTGCGCATCGGCGCCCAGTACAGCAGAACCGACCAAGCGCGCGCTAGGGCGCGCTCGGTAGGGTTCCCCCGTGACCGCCGTCGACGACGCCATCACCGGCGAGATCGTCCGCAACGGGCTCGCGGTCGCGGCCGAGGAGGCGAGCATCGTCGTGGTGCGCGCCGGCCACAGCTCGCACATCCAGGAAGGCGCCGACGCCTGTGCCGCGCTGGTCGACGCCGGCGGTCAACTGGTCACGTTGTCGACCGCCACCAGCCTGATGCACGCCGCCAGCCTGCGGTGCGCGCTGCCGTCGCTGGTCGAGGACTTCCCGCTCGCCACGATGCGGCCCGGCGACGTGTTCGCGCTCAACGATCCCTACCGCGGCGGGATCCACGCCAACGACATCCTCGTGTTCCGTCCGGTGTTCGCGGACGGCGGCGTCGTGTTCTTCGCCGGCACGCTCATCCACGTCGCCGACGTCGGCGGGATCTCCGCCGCCGGATTGGCGTCGCTGGCCACCGACACGTTCGTGGAAGGCCTGCTCCTGCCGCCGGTGCGCCTGCTGCGCGAGGGCGAGCCGGTCGACGACGTGATGCGCATCATCGGTCGCAACAGCCGCACGCCCGACAAGGTCGTGGGCGACGTGCAGGCGCTCGTCGCGGGCGTGAACGTGATCGCCCGCCGCGTCGACGAGCTGCACGACCGGTTCGGCGCGGCCGAGGTGGCGGCGGTCGTCGATCGCGACCTGCGCGACTCCGAACGGCGGATGCGCGCATCGCTCGCCGAGCTGCCGCCAGGACGGTACGAGAGCTCGTTCACCATCGACAGCGACGGGGTCGAGGCGCGCACCTTCGAAGTGTGCGTCGCAGTCACGCTGGCCGCCGACGGAACGGTCGACGTCGACCTGGCGGGGACGTCGGCGCAGGCGCGTGGTGCGATCAACGCGTCGGTCTCGCAGACGTTGTCCGGCATCGTGTACGCGATCCGCTGCTTCGCCGACCCGACCATCCCGATGAACGAGGGGTGCTTCCGGCCGTTGCGGGTGCACCTGCCGCCGGGATCGTTGGTGAACCCCGACCCACCGGCCGCGTGCGGCGGACGGCTCGTGAGCGTCGCGGCCGCCACCGAGGCGATCCTGCAGGCGCTCGCGCAGGCCGCGCCCGAACGTGCGGTCGCCGCCAGCGGGCTGATCCACGTGTACGCGCTGAGCGGCGCGCACCCCGACGGCACCGCGTGGCTCACGCTCCTCTACGAGTTCGGTGGGCTCGGCGCCCGCGACGGCGCCGACGGCGCCGATGCCACCGGGGCGTTCTTCCTCGGCGGCCGCTCGGTCATCCCCCAGGTCGAGCCGCTCGAGGCGCAGTACCCGTTCCGCGTGCGCGTCGGCGCGGCTCCTCCCCGACTCCGGCGGTCCGGGTACCTGGCGCGGCGGCCTCGGGGTCGAGACGGTGATCGAGGTGCTCGCCGACGCCCGGCTCACCGTGCGGGGCGACCGCATCGGGAAGTTCCCGCCGCCCGGTGCGCGGGGCGGCGACCCCGGGCGCCCGGGCTCGTTCTCGGTCGAGCGGGGCGACGGCCGCGTCGAGCTGCTCGCCGCCCGCCAGGCCGACGTGCACCTCGCCGCCGGTGACCGCTTCGTGCTGCGGACCTCCGGCGGCGGCGGGCTGGGACCGGCGCGTGGTCGCGATCCCGCGCTCGTGCGTGACGACGTCGCCACCGGCCGGGTCAGCTCGGTGGGCGCGGCGCGTGACTACGGGGTCGAAGCATGACCGGCGCGCACCCCCACTGGACCCTCGGAGCCGACGTCGGTGGCACCTTCACCGACATCGTGCTGACCGACGGCTCGGGCGCGCTGGTCACGGCGAAGGTCCCCACGACCCCGCACGACCCGGCCGTCGGCGTGGTCGACGGCGTGGCCTGCGTGCTGCAGGAGGCGTCGATCGACCCGAGCGCCGTCACCCGCTTCGTGCACGGCACCACCCTCGCCACCAACGTGATCCTCCAGCGGTCCGGTGGCCCGGTCGCCCTGGTCACGACCGAGGGCTTCAGCGACCTGTTGCGCCTGGGCCGCGAAGCGCGCGTCGAGGAGGACCGCTACGACCTGCGCTACACGCCCGCGCCGCCGCCCGTCGATGCCCGGCGCACCTTCGAGGTGCGTGAGCGCGTCGACGCCACCGGCACACCCGTCATCGAGCTCACCGATGTCGCCATCGACGAGGTCGTCACGCAGGTGGTGGCGAGCGCGCCGGTCGGCGTCGCCGTCTGCCTCCTGCACTCGTACGCCCACCCGGACCACGAGCAGCGCGTCGCCCGCGCCCTGCGAAGGGCGCTCCCGGTGGCCCACGTCGTGTGCTCGACCGACGTGTGGCCGGAGATGCGGGAGTACGAGCGCGCCATGACCACGGTGATCTCCGCGCTCGTCGCGCCGGTGATGTCCGAGTACCTCGCCGGCCTCGGCGAGCGCCTGGGCGGGGTCGGGATCCGGTGCCCGATCCAGGTCATGGACTCCGCCGGTGACGTGATGAGCGCGGCGCGCGCCGCGACGCTGCCGGTGACCACCGTCGAATCCGGCGGTGCGGCGGGCGTCACCGCGGCCGGCATCGTGGGTCGGGCGGTCGGCGCCGACGACGTCATCTCGTTCGACATGGGCGGCACGACCGCCAAGACGGGCATCGTCTGTCGCGGCCGGCCGAGCGTGGCGCACGACTTCCAGGTGGGTGGCAAGGGCAGCTTCGGGAGCGCCCGCGCCGGCACCGGCATCCCCCTCAAGGTCCCCGTCGTCGACCTCGCCGAGGTCGGCGCGGGCGGTGGCAGCATCGCCACCGTGCATGCCGGCGTGCTCCGGGTCGGGCCGCGATCGGCCGGCGCCGATCCCGGGCCCGCGTGCTACGGGCGGGGCGGGTCGGAGCCGACGGTCACCGACGCCGACCTCGTCCTCGGGTACCTGGCGCCGACGGGCCTCGCCGGCGGCGTGCAGGTGTCCGCCCCGCGAGCACGGGACGCGCTCGACGCAACGGTGGCGCGTCCGCTGGGTCTCGACACGGTCGACGCCGCGCGTGCGGTGCACGACATCGTCAACGCCAACATGGCGGCCGCGATCCGCGTCGTGACCGTCCAGCGCGGCATCGATCCCCGCACGTTCGTGATGGTCGCGTTCGGCGGCGCCGGTCCCATGCACGCGTGCCGCATCGCCGACGAGTTCGGGATTGGGCGATTGGTGGTGCCGTGGGGTGCGGGGGTGGCATCGGCGATCGGGCTGGCCCACGCCGACCCGGGCGCCGAGTGGCGCCGGCCCTTCGCCGCCGACCTCGACACCCTCGATGCCACCGCGCTGGCGCGCGGCTTCGACGAGCTCGAACAGCGGGCTCGCGCGGAGATCGGTCCCGATGGCGACGACGCGACGTTCGTGGTCGAGCGGTTCGTCGGGATGCGCGTCCGGGGCCAGGTGCACGCGCTCGAGATCCCCGTCGCGGCGCGTCGCGATGGCGCCGTCGTCGACACGCTCCGCGCCGGTTTCGTCGAGCACTACGGCGCGGCGTACGGCGTGGCGCCCGCATCCCGGCTCCAACTGACCTCGGCGCGCGTCCGCGTCGTCCGTCGCGCCGCCGCCCGCCTGGCCGGCGCCGACAGCCCCGAGCCGGACCCGGTGGATGCGACGCCCGCCCGTGCGCGCGCCGCGCACTTCGCCGAGCTGGGTGGGTTCGTGACGACGCCGGTGTTCGACTGGATCGGGCTGGCGCCGGGGAGCCGGCTCCGGGGCCCGGCGATCGTCGAGGGACCCGACACCACCGTGGTGGTGCCACCCGACCGGACGGCGACGGTCGACCGGTGGCGGAACGTGGTGCTGGCCCGGTGACCGTCGATCCGCTCACGCGCGAACCCGGGTTCGTGTCGGCGCGACGCTCCGAGATCGTCGCCATCGCCGCCGAGCTCTTCGCCGCCAAGGGCTACGCGAGCACGACCGTCCGCGAGATCGCCGACGCCGCCGGCATCCTCTCGGGCAGCCTGTACCACCACTTCGACTCGAAGGAGTCGATGATCGAGGCCCTGCTGCGCGACTTCCTCGAGCGCATCGACGCGCAGTACCGCGACGTCCTGAGCGCCGGGGAACCGCCGGTCGAGACGCTGCGCGCGCTCGTGCACACCGCGTTCGGCGCGCTCACGACCGATCGCGCCGCGGTGTCGGTGATGCTCGACGAGTACAACGTGCTCGTGCGTTACCCGCGCTTCGCGTTCCTCCGGGAGGCGGTGGAGGAGACCGAGCGCCTGTGGGTCGGCGTGCTGGACGCGGGCATGCGGGCCGGCGACTTCGTGCCCGACGTCCCCGCCTCCGCGGTGTACCGGTTCATGCGGGACGCGATCTGGGTGAGCGTGCGGTGGTTCCGACCCGCGGGACCGCAGCGCGCCGCCGACGTGGCCGAGGACTATCTCGCCGTGCTCCTGGGCGGGCTGGCGGGCCCCAAGCCGAGGAGGAGCCCATGACCGACGGACCGAGCTACTTCGTGCTCGACGAGATCGACTGGCCCGACGAGCTGCGCGCCGCGACCGCGCCCGCGAGCTGGTGGAGGAGGCCCGACGCGCGGGCGCCCGCCGCAAGTTCCTGGCGCGCGGCGAGGGCGGCTTCTTCTCGCAGTACTCCGAGTTCCCACCCGGCTACGCGGTGCCGCTGCACCGCCACGACCACGACGAGATGATCGTGCTCCTCGACGGCAGCTGCACGATGTCCGACGGTCGTGCGCTCGGCACCCACGACTCGGTGGTCCTGACCGCCGGCTTCGAGTACGGGTTCACCGCGGGCGAGGACGGCATGGTCTTCCTCACCATCCGGGCCGGGCGCGCCACCACGACCCTGGCGTGACCGAAGGACGGGTCAGGAGCGCTCGAGCTCGATCGGGCGGTCGGCGGCGTCCTCGGCCCGCATCACCTCGAGCAGACGGTGGATGGCGTCGTCGAGCTGCTGCACCTCACCGGTCGAGAGCCCGGCCAGCAGGCGCTCGCGTTCGCTCGCGTACCGCGCGTTCGCGGCGTCGGCGGTGCGCATGCCCGCCGCGGTGAGGCCCACCAGCACCTTCCGGCGGTCGGCGGGATCCGGCATGCGCTCGACCAGGCCGCCCCGCTCGAGCCGATCGAGGATCTGGGTCATGCCGCCGCTCGACCGGACCACGATCTCGCTCAGCTCCGTCGGCGACATGCGGTGCGGCTCGCCGACGAGCTCGAGCACCCGCAGCACCGAGTAGTCGATGAACCGCAGCCCGAACGGATCGAGGCACCGGTGCTGGAAGGCGTCGACGAGGAGCCCGACGCGCGTGAGCCGGGTGAACAGACCGACCGCGCCCGGCTCGGACAGGTAGCGCGCTTCGTAGTCGATCGTCACCGCGCCACCGGCCCGGCGATGGTGGCGCGGTGCATCACCCGGCGCTCGAGGTAGTCGGCGACCGCATAGTGCTGCACGGCACGGTTGTCCCAGAACGCGATCGAGCCCGGCGCCCAATGGAAGCGGCACTGGAACTCGGGCGACCGTACGTGGTCGAACAGGAACGGGAGGAGCACGTCGTTCTCTCGTTCGCTGAGCCCCGTCAGGCGCGTCGTCGAGTTGCGGTTCAGGAACAGCGCCTTGCGCCCCGTCTCGGGATGGGTGACGACGACGTTGTGCTCGACCGGCGGGCACCGCTGCTGCATCTCGGCGAGATCGAGAGAGGAGTGCCCGTCGCGGATCGCCTTCTGCAGCGAGCGGGTGATGTCGTGGACGGCGCGCATGCCGTCGAGCAACGCGCGCATCGGTGGCGACAACGCCTCGTACGCCGCGTACATGCTGGCGAAGCAGGTGTCACCACCGAGCTCCGGGAGCTGCACCGCGCGCAGGATCGACGCCATCGGGGGCTCGGCGATGAACGTGTTGTCGCTGTGCCACTCGTCGGCGCCCTCGCCCACGGGATGGACCTGGTCGAGCACGACGATCTCGGGGGCGTCCTGGTGCACCGTCTGCAGCGGCGACACGTGCAGGGGACCGAAGCGCAGTGCGAACGCCAGCTGCTCGGCGTCGTCGACGTGCTGGTCGCGGAAGAAGAGCACCAGGTGGTCGAGGAGCGCCCGCCGCAGCGTCGCGACGTCGTGGTCGGTGAGGGGCTCCCGCAGGTCGATGCCGCCGACCTCGGCCCCGATCGCCCGGGTCACCGGCCGGATCTCGATGCAGGTCCCCACCGTCCTCCTCCCGTGCTCCTGGGCGTGCGGCCCACGCCGCCCGCCGGCCCGGCGCCCTGGCGCCCGCGGACCGACCCGGGTTAGTCTCTCGCCGCTAAGAATCTTAGGCAAGGGGAGATCCATGGTGGAGCGCGACCGCGGACCCCGGTTCAGCCGGCTCGACGACGTGCCCTGGGAGGAGGTGCGCAAGATCGACTTCGGCGACCACACCGCGTCGGTGCGGGAGAAGTGGCTCGACTTCTCGCCCCGCTTCCTGTCCCTGCTGGCGGAGTGGGATCCCGGGATGATGGTCCATGCCCACGGCCACAACAGCGACCACGTCGTGTACGTGCTCGCGGGCTCCGTCCGCTGCGGCGACGTCGAGTGCGGGCCCGGCACGCACATCGCGCTCGACCAGGGCGACACGTTCGGCCCCTTCGTCGCCGGCCCCGAAGGCGTCACGCTGTTCGAGGTGATGATGGGCGACCCACGTTCCTTCCCCGCCGACGAAGAAGGGTGGGAGCGGCTGCTCGCGGATCACGGCGCGACGCAGGCGCCGAACCCGCAGATCGCGCTCCCCGACTGGCTCGAGGACACCCGCACCTGACGATGAGCGCGCCGTTCGCCCCCGGCTCGGTCTCGTTGCGGCTCTACCCGCACAACGACCTCGACGCGGTGGCGATCGTCGACGAGCTGCGCGCGCAGGCGTCGTTGGCGGTGGAGCACGGCTTCGACGGCGTCATGACCAGCGAGCACCACGGCGGGTTCCACGGCTACCTCCCGAACCCCCTGCAGGCCGCGGGCTGGTGCCTCGAGGCGATGACCGGCGGGTGGGCCGCGCCCTGCCCGTTGCTCCTGCCGTTGCGCCCGCCCGCGCTGGTGGCGGAGGAGATCGCATGGTTGGCGGCGCGCTTCCCGGGCCGGGTCGGCATCGGCGTGGCGTCGGGCGCGCTCCCCGACGACTTCGAGATCATGCACGCGCCGATGGACCGCCTCGCGGCGCGCTTCACGGCCGGGTTCGAGGAGCTGGCCGGGATGCTCGACGGATCCGCGCCGCGCAAGCTCGCCGACGATCCGGCCATCGCCGCGTGCCGGGAGCACCCGGTGCCCGTCCTCAGCGCGGCCATGGGCTTCACCGCGGTGCGACGCGCCGCGCGCCTCGGCGCGGGCCTCCTCTTCGACTCGCTCTCGACGCCCGAACGGTGCGGTGAGCTCATCGACGCGTACCGCGAGGCCGGCGGCACCGGGCCGTGCGTGATGATCCGGCGGGCCTGGGTGGGCGAGCCGCCCCGCCAGCGGCTGGACGACCAGCTCGACGTGTACCGCAGCTACTCCAGTGCCGCGGCGCAGCAGCACTGGGGCGGTGACGAGCTCGTCGACGCGCCGACGCCGGCGCGCGTGATCGAGGGGCTGGTCGAGGCCCTGCACCGCGCCGGCGCCGACGCGTGCAACCTGCGCGTGCACGTGCCCGGGGTCGACCCCGCGGCCGCCCGTGCGCAGATCGCCCAGCTGGGCGACGAGGTGCTGCCCGGCCTCCGCGCCGCGCTGGCAGCACCCGCGACGTCATGAGCCGTCGCATCCACCGCTTCGAAGACGCCGAGTGGCACGTGCCCGTCGCGCCAGGGACCGATCCCGAGGAGGCGGCCGCCGCCGGACGCGCCGGCGCCGCCCGACGGCTGCTCGCGCAGGGCGACGGCGGCTTCTACACCCAGGTGGTGCGCATGCCGCCGCGCTTCGCGGCGCCGGTGCACTCGCACGACCACAGCGAGGTGTTCATGGTGCTGGAGGGGTCGTGCGACTTCGACGGTGAGCCGATGACGCGGTTCGACGTCGTCGTGGTGGAGGCCGGCGACGCGTACGGGTTCACCGCCGGTCCCGACGGGCTCTCGTTCCTCGTCGTGCGCCAGGGCGCAGCCAGCTTCCGCGCCGACGACGCGCCATGAGCGCCCCGGAGCACGCGAGCGAGCGACCGCGGTTCGGGTATCCCGAACCGCAGCGAGCGAGCCATCAAGGAAGCGACGAGAGCGGACGAGCATGAGTCGGTACGACCTGATCATCCGGGGCGGGTTCGTGGTCGACGGCACCGGGCTCCCGCGACGCCGGGTCGACGTCGGCGTGCGCGACGGTCGCGTCGCCGCGCTCGCCCGGCTCGACGGTGAGGACGCCCGCGAGGAGATCGACGCCGACGGCCGCATCGTGGCGCCGGGGATCGTCGACGCCCACACGCACTACGACCCGCAGATCACGTTCGACCCCTACGCCACGATGTCGTGCTTCCACGGCGTCACGACCGTCGTCGCCGGGAACTGCGGGTTCTCGGTCGCACCGTGCAAGCCCGACGACCGCGAGTTCCTGGCCGGGATCTTCGCCCGGGTCGAGAACATGGATCCGGTTGCGCTCAGCGCGATCGGCTGGGACGACTGCGTGACGTTCCCGCAGTTCCTCGAGACGCGCCGCGGGCGGTTGGGCGTCAACTTCGCGTGCTACGTCGGCCACTCCAACCTGCGGCGCTGGGTCATGGGCGCCGACGCGTCCGAGCGCACCGCACGCGACGACGAGGTCGACGACCATGCGGGCGATGCTCGCCGAGGCCATGGCGGCCGGCGCGGCCGGGCTGTCGTCGTCGGCTGCCCCCACCCACCTCGATCTCGCCGACCGCCCGGTGCCGTCCCGCCTGGCCAGCCGCGACGAGCTCGCGGGGCTCGCCGAAGAGGCCGGCCGCAGCGGCGCGGGCTCGATCGCGTACCTGCCCGCGAGCGCGATCGGCGGCATCGACGCCGACGACGAGGACTACCTCATCCGGCTCGGCGCGGTGAGCGGGCTGCCGGTCGTCATCCAGGGCCTGGGCGGCCGCAACAAGACCGATGCGCCGACCGCGACCTGGGAGGCGTCGCGCGCGTTCCTCGACCGCGCCACCGAGGCCGGCGCGCCCGTCTACTCCATGCTGATCGCCCGGCCGTTCGACCGCCCGATCGTGATCGACGAGACGAACTTCCACTACCTCGCGGTGCCGAGCTGGAACCGGATGCTGCAGCTGCCGCACGCCGAGCGGGTCGCTGCGCTGCGGGACCCCGCCACGCGCACCGAGCTGCGCGACGCGGTCGAGCACTACAACCGCGATCCCGAGCTCGGTACGACCGTCCCGCCACCACTGTGGAGGAACGTCTACGTCGACTTCGTCGCCGACCCGGCCCACGGCGCGCTGCAGTCGCGCTCGATCTCCGATCTCGCACGCGAGCGCGACGCCGCGCCCGCCGATGTGCTCCTCGACCTCGCGCTCTCGGAAGACCTCGCCACCCGGTTCCGGTGGCGCACCGAGAGCCCCGAGTGGGCCGCGGCCGTGGGCGAGGCGCAGCTCGACGCGCGCATGCTCATCGGCACGTCCGACGGCGGTGCGCACCTGGCGCGCGACGACGGGTCGGACTGGAGCTCGTACTTCCTCCGCTCCTGGGTCCTGGACCGGCGGCTCTGGACGCTGGAGGAAGGGATCCGCCAGATCACCGCCGTGCCCGCCGCACTGCTCGGCTTCGTCGACCGCGGCGTGATCGCCCCCGGCGCGCCCGCCGATCTGATGGTGTTCGACCCCGAGACCGTCGGCCCGTGGAAGAAGGAGTTCGTGCACGACCTTCCGGGAGGGGTCGGGCGCTTCAAGGCCTGGGGCCGCGGTGTCGGTGCCACCATCGTCAACGGCGAACCGATCGTGCTCGACGGCGAGCTCACCGGGCGCCTCCCCGGCCGGGTGGTGCGCCCCGGGGTCGCAAGCCGGTGAGCGAGCGTCGCGAGGCGGGTATCCCGCCGAGCAGCGAGCGGGGCCCAGCTCGCCGGAGGTGGAGCAGCCGGCGAAGCCGCCAGGAGCGGGCAAGGTGAGCGAGCTGCGCAACGATCCCGCGCCGTGGGTGTTCGACGCCGACGGCCACGTGATCGAGCCGCCGCGCGTGTGGGACGAGCTGCTGCCGGCCGAGTTCCGGGCGTACGCGCCACGCGTCCTGCAGGAGGCCGACCACTACCGCTTCGCGTGCGGCGAGCGCGTGGGGTTCCGGATCGAGGGGCGCAGCGAGGCGATGGCGGCACCGGGCCAGACGCCGCACCTCTCCGACGACCCGATTGCACGCGCCGGTGGCACCGAGCCCGGTCCCCGCCTCGCCGACATGGCCGTCGACCGGATCGCGGCGGCCGCGCTGTACCCGACGTTCGGTCTGATGATCCAGGGCGTCACCGAGCGCGAACCGGCGCGGGCGTTGTGCCGCGCGCTCAACGACTGGGTCGCCGAGTACTGCTCGTCGGATCCCGAGCACCTGATCGGCATCGCCACGCTCCCGATGACCAGCGCCGAAGACGCGCTCGCGGAGGCCCGCCGCGGGGTCGAGGAGCTCGGCTTCCGCGGCGTGTGGCGGCGCCCCGAGCACTTCGACGCCCTCCCCCGGCTGCAGGACGCCGAGTACGAGCCGCTGTGGTCGTTCCTCGAGGAGGCGGACGTGCCGTTCGCCATCCACCCGGGCATGAGCGGCCTCGTCCCGTACGACCAGTTGCAGAGCCGCTTCGACGATTACTACACGCCGTTGCACGCCGCGCACTTCGTCACCGAGCAGATGCTCGCGCTGACCACCTTCATCTCCTACGGCATCCTCGAGCGTCACCCGCGCCTGCGGGTGGCGTTCCTCGAGACCGGCGCGGTGTGGGCGATGTCGTATGTGCACCGGCTCGACGAGCACTTCGAGCTGTTCGGGTTCGACCGGGGCGGCTTGACCATGCCGCCGTCCGACTACTTCCGGCGTCAGTGCTTCGTGTCGGTCGAGGAGGTGGAGCCGGGCCTCGCCACGATGGTGGCCGAGTACCCGGCGTCGGTCGTGTTCGCGTCCGATTACCCCCACGCCGACGGCACCTTTCCCGGTTCGACCACCGGGCTCCTCGCCACCGCCGAGCTCGACGACGACGCCGTGCGCCGCGTCCTGCGCGACAACGCCCACCGCCTCTACGGGTTGGCGGTCGACGCGTGACCGCGGAGATGGGCGTGTTCGAAGCGATCGAGGGCCTCCGCGCCACCCGGGTCTACGAGGACCGGCCCATCCCGGACGACGTCCTCGCGCGCATCCTCACTGCGGCGACGCGCGCCTGCAGCTCGGGCAACACCCAGCCGTGGGAGCTGGTGGTCGTGTCCGACCGTGGCGTGAAGCAGGTGCTCCAGTCGATGCTGGCCGACGCGTTCGTCGGCATCGACGCGCAGCGGTCGCAGCGTCCCGAACAGCTCGTGGACGGCTCCGGCCGGCCGGTCACCGGGCACGCGGCGATCGAGCACGTCGACGTGGTGGGCGCGATCGTCTTCGTGTTCTGGAACCCCGATCGCGGGATCCGCATGCAGGGCGAGTACGAGGAGAACCCCGACGGCACGTTGCGGGCGACGCGGGCGATTCCGGGTGGCCGCGGCTCCAGCCTGTTCCCCGCGTGCCAGAACATGATGCTGGCTGCGCACGCGCTGGGCGTCTCGTCGCTGTTCACGACGTTCTTCGGGTTGTGCGAAGCCGAACGTGAAGCGCGTCCTCCACGTGCCGGCGCGCATGTTCCTCGAGGCCGCGGTGTTCCTCGGCTACGGCGACGAGCCGCTCGGGAAGCCGAAGCGCAAGCCCCTCGCCGAGGTCGTCCACCTGAACGACTGGGAGGTGCCGTACCCGCGATGACCACGATCCCGCGCATCGTCTCCGCCGACGACCACGTGGTGGAGCCACCCGACGTCTTCACCTCCCGGCTCCCGGCGAGGTACCGAGACGTCGGTCCGCGCGTCGTGCGGGCGCCGGTGGCGGAGATGACGTTCCGCGGCGGCAACTACGTCACCCGCATGGGCTCGGGTCGCCCGGGCGACGACGGGCCGCTCGCCGACTGGTGGCTGTACGAGGACCTCCAGTGGCCGCACACCCGGCTCGGCGCGTGTGCGGGGTTCGCACCGGAGGACGTGCAGGTCGTGCCCATGACCTACGACGAGATGCGTCCCGGCTGCTACCAGCCCGGCCCCCGCCTCGACGACATGGACCTCAACTGGGTCGAGGCGTCGCTGTGCTTCCCGACGTTCCCGCGCTTCTGCGGGCAGACGTTCCTCGAGGCCGCCGACAAGGACCTGGCCCTGCTGTGCGTGCGCGCGTACAACGACTGGATGGTCGAGGAGTGGTGCGCGGGATCCGGCGGACGACTCCGGCCGCTGTGTCTCGTCCCGTTGTGGGATCCGGTGCTCGCGGCCGAGGAGGTGCGCCGCAACGCCGCCCGCGGCGTGCGCGCGGTGTGCTTCTCCGAGCTGCCCGGCAACCTCGGCCTGCCGTCGGTGCACGATCCCGGGCGCCACTGGGATCCGTTCGTCGCCGCGTGCGACGAGACCGGCACCGTCATCTGCATGCACAGCGGCTCGGGGTCGAAGATGCCGTCGACCTCCGCCGACGCGCCGCCGGCGGTCTCGTCGACGCTGACCCACGAGCTCGCCGAGGGCTCGCTGGCGGACTGGCTCTTCTCGGGGCTGCTCGTGCGCCACCCGAACGTGACGCTCACCTACTCCGAGGGCCAGATCGGCTGGATCCCCTACATCCTCGCCCGGGCCGACCGGGTCTGGGAGCACAACCGCGGCTGGAGCGACTCGCGCGACCTGGTGCCGGAGCCGCCCAGCACGTACTACTGGGGCCGGGTGTACGGCTGCTTCTTCGACGACGCCGCCGGCCTCGCCGCCCTCGACGCGATCGGTCCCGACCAGGTGACCTTCGAGACCGACTACCCGCACGCCGACGGCACCTGGCCGCACAGCCGGGCGGTGGCGGAGAAGCTCCTCGACGGTCTCCCCGACGACGTGGTGCACAAGATCGTGCGCGGCAACGCGCAGCGGATGTTGGGAATCGCGTGAGCTCGAGCAACTACCGTGGATCGATCCCCGGAGGTGCAGGAGTGGCGGCCATGAGCGACGTCGACTACCCGGTCAACGACTTCGACAACCACTACTACGAGGCGATCGACGCGTTCACCCGGCACCTCGATCCCCGCCTCGGACGCCGCATCATCCAGTGGGCGGAGATCGACGGCCGCAGGTACCACGTCATCGGCGGCAAGGTCAGCCACGCGGTCGTGAACCCGACGTTCGACCCGATCGCCAAAGCCGGCGCGATGTCGGAGTACTTCCGCGGCAACGCGTCCGGTCGCAACCCACTCGAGTACCTGCGCGAGCGCGAGCCGATCCGGTCCGAGTATCGCGACCGCGAGACGCGGATCCAGGTGATGGACGAGCAGGGGCTCGACAAGGTCTGGCTCTACCCGACCCTCGGCATGATCTACGAGCAGCTCCTCAAGCACGACCCCGAGGGCGTCGGGATCATGTTCCGCGCGTTCAACCGCTGGTTGGAGGAGGACTGGGGCTACGACTACGAGGGCCGCATCTTCGCGTCGCCGTACCTCGCGCTCGCCGACCTCGACGTCGCGGTCGAGGAGCTCGAGCGCGCGCTCTCACTCGGCGCCCGCACCGTGTGCATGCGACCCGCCGCGCCGACCACGATCTTCGGTCCGCTCACGCCCGGCGATCCCTACTTCGACCCGTTCTGGGCCCGGGTCAACGAGGCGGGCATCACCGTCGTCGTGCACGCGGGTGACAGCGGCTACTCGCTCAACGGGTACGCCAAGGAGGGCTTCTCCGCCGAGTTCTCCGGCGGGGGCCGTCCCAGCATCGGCATGATGTCGATCGAGCGCGCGATCTACGACTTCCTCGCGTCGTTGATCTTCGACCAGCTGTTCGACCGCTTCCCCAACCTGCGCGTCGCCTCGGTCGAGAACGGCGCCGAGTTCCTGCCCGACCTCTTCCGGAAGTTCAAGTCGATCAACCGCAAGATCCCGGGCCTCTTCAAGGAGGACCCGGTGGAGACCTTCCGGCGCCACATCTGGATCAACCCGTTCTGGGAGGACGACCCCTACGAGATCGTCGACCTCATGGGCGCCGACCGGGTGGTGTTCGGCTCCGACTGGCCGCACATCGAGGGGCTCCCGAACCCGCGCGACTACGCCTTGGAGATCAAAGAGCTCGACCCTGCGTCGCAGCGGTTGATCATGCACGACAACGCGGAAGCGCTCAACCAGCTCCAGCCGGTCTGAACCCGTCGAACATCCGGCGCATCGCCGACGATCCCTGCGCACCGCCGACCGGCGCCCGCGGCGAATCGAGGATCTCGGACATACCGGCGGCGATGCGCTCGATGGTGGCGTCGCGGTCGACGAGGCCGTGCGTGATCTCGAGGCTCACCCTCGCGTAGTGACCGCCGCCGACGGAGAAGCACTCCCCCGTGACCGGGCAGGCCTCGTGGGCGAGCCATCCGACCAGCGGGGCCACGAGCCGCGGATGCAGCCACTCGTTGAGCTCGGCGCTGGCGGGGAACGGGCCGAAGCCGGTCTCCGGGCGCGTCTTGGCGTAGGGCGCGATCACGTTGGCGACGATCCCGGCGTCACGCCCCTCCGACGCCATCGCCAGCGTCAGCCCGATGACGCCCATCTTGGCCATGCCGTAGACCGCGCCACCGGGGACACCGCCGAACGCGGCGCCCGACGACACGTTCACGAAGCGGCCCCCGCCCCGTTCGGCCATCACCGCCCAGGCGGGCCGACTGACGTTGAGCGCGCCGCGCAGCTGCGTGTCGATGACCGCGTCGATCTGCGCCTCGGTGAGCTCGGCGAAGGGCGCCATGCGCACCTGGCCGGCGTTGTTCACCACGACGTCGACGGTCCCGAACGCGTCCAGGGCGGCGCCGACGATGGCCGCGCCACCCTCGGGCGTCGCGATGGTGTCGCGGTTCGCGACCGCGGTTCCGCCGGCGGCGACGATCTCCGCCACGACGTCGTCGGCCGGTGGTGACGTCGGCGCCGCCGCCACGCCGTCGGTGTCGCTGATCCCGACCCCGAGGTCATTGACCAGCACCTGCGCGCCCCGTGCGGCGAACAGGAGGGCGTACTCACGACCGAGGTTGCGCCCCGCGCCGGTGACGACCACGACCTTCCCGTCGAACCGCAGCTCGCCGTTCACGTCCCCGTCACTCATCGGTGTACACGGGCGTGCGCCCTTCCTTCCAGGCCGCGATCTTCTCGTCGAAGTTGCCGGTCGTCATGCGCACGTAGAGCTGGGCATTGCCCTCGTGGTTCATGTGCGCGTGGAGGCCCCCGGCGTCGAAGCTCGCCCACAGCAGCTGCTTGGTGAGCTCGACGCCGATCTGGCTGAACCCGATGATGCCGTCGGCGAGCTCGTAGCAGCGTTCGAGCAGGTGGTCGGCCGGCGACGACCTGCGACACGAAGCCGATGCGGTCGGCCTCCTCGGCGTCGACGTCACGACCGGTGAGGAGGATGTCGAACGCGCGCGCGAACCCGATCTGGCGGGGCAGGAGGTAGCTGATGCCGAGCTCGGTCGACGTGAGCCCGTTGTTGATGCCCGCGGCCCGGAAGTACGCGGCCTCGGAGGCGATGCGGATGTCGGCGGCAGCGGCCAGGCAGAAGCCACCACCGATCGCCGCGCCGTTCACCGCCGCGATCACCGGCTGGTGCATGTCGCGGATGGCGAGGATCACGTCGTCGAGCACCTTCATCGCGCGGCGGGCGATGCTGGTGCGCTGCAACCCCGCGATGTTGGGCACCATCCCACCGCCGACGAGGTCGGCACCGGAGCAGAACCCGTGCCCGGCGCCGGTGAGCACGACGACCCGGCACTCGTTGTCGAGGCTGATCTCGCGCAGGGCATCGCGGAGCGGGACCATCACATCGAACGCCATCGCGTTCATGCGCTCCGGGCGGTTCAGCGTCACCTGCGTGACGTGCGGGCGCGGCTTCTCGATCACGATGAACGACATGGCCGGAGTCTACGTAGGGCTCCGGTGGGGGCCGCTCGGACCGGCGGTCAGCGCGCCGGGCGCCACATCGTCGTGACGACGGGCCCGTCGGCGGCCACCCGGATCTCGTCGCGCGGCTCGAAGCCCAGGCGCTCGTACCGCTCCAGGTTGGCCGGGTTCGACGACTCCAGGTAGGCGGGCAGGTGCTCGGCGTCGACCGTCGCGAGGTGGTGCGCGAGCAGCGCCGCGCCGATCCCGTGACCGGCGTGCGCCGGGTCGGTGCCGACGACGCCCAGGTACCAGTGCGGCTCCTCGGGGTGCACCGCGTCGATGCGCCCGAGCCCCTCGAGCACCGGTGCGACGCGCGCGCCCAGCCGGCTCCGAAAGAACTCCTCGAGCGCGATCGACTCGTCGTCGTCGATCGGCGGGAGACCGGGCGGGGTCCAGATGGCGGCCGCCGCGCACGCACCCGCGATCTGCACCGAGCCGTTGCGGAGGCCGGCGGTCAGGAAGAAGTCCCACAACGCGGGCGAATGCGCGCGCCGCTCGTCGGGATCGGGGAAGACCCAACTCCACAGTGGGTCCGCGAAGAACGCGCGCGAGATGGCGTCGAGGATCGCGTTGCGATCGCCGGCCGTCGCGTACCGCACGTCGAGCGTCACCGTCGCCGATCGTACGACGGTTTGACGCACGCGCGTTACGGGAACATTGACGACGGCAAGTGAAGGGAAATCGAACCCGACAAGGAGCGTGCAATCGTGATCGTGCTCGGTGTGATCCTGCTGCTGCTGGGTCTGCTCTTGAGCGTGCCCGTGTTGTGGGTCATCGGTTTGGTGCTCGTGATCGTCGGCGCGGTCCTCTGGGTCGCCGGATCCGCCGGTCACGCCATCGGTGGTCATCGGCACTACTACTGAGCGACGCGGCATACTGTCGCCCGCAGGAAGCGGGTGACAGGAGCGGACACATGCCACACGACGCGAGTGATCTCCGACCCGATCGCTCGCGTCGTGTCGCGATCATCGGGGCCGGACCGGGCGGCATCTGCACCGCGGTGAGGCTGCTGGAGCGGGGCCACCACGACTTCGTGATCCTGGAGAAGGCACCGGGGATCGGCGGCACCTGGTGGCACAACCGCTACCCCGGCGCCGAGTGCGACATCAAGTCGCACCTGTACTCCTTCTCGTTCGCCCCCAACCCGGCGTGGTCGCGCGCGTACGCCCGCCAGCCGGAGATCAAGGCATACCTGGAGGAGTGCGTGGAGCGGTTCGGGCTCGGGCCGCACCTGCGGCTCGGCACCGAGGTCCACGCCGCGCGCTGGAACGAGACCGACGCGGTCTGGCGGCTCACCGTGGGCGACGACGCAGAGGTCGTGGAGGCCGACGTCGTGATCAGCGCCCTCGGGATGTTCGGCGCGGCGGTCGCTCCCGACATCCCCGGCCTCGATCGGTTCGCGGGGACGATCTTCCACTCCGCGCGCTGGGACGACGAGCACGACCTCACGGGCGAAGCGGTGGCGGTGATCGGGAGCGCGGCCAGCGCGGTGCAGCTCGTCCCCGAGATCGCGCCGATCGTCGGGCAGCTCGACCTCTACCAACGTTCGGCGAACTGGGTGCTCCCGAAGGAGGACGACCCGTTCTCCGACGAGCAGCTCGAGACGTTCCGGAGCGACGCCGACGCGATCACCGCGTTGCGCGACTCGATCTTCGCCACCGTCGATCCCAACCTGACCTTCGCCGACCCGGAGCGGCGCGCGTTGGCCGAGGCCGCCGGACTCCACAACATCGAGGTCGTGGAGGATCCGGAGGTGCGGAAGAAGCTCACGCCCAACATGCCGTTCGGTTGCAAGCGGCCGCTGGCGTCGAACGTCTACTACCCGACGTTCAACCGGCCCAACGTCGAGCTGGTGGTGGAGCCGATCACGGAGATCACCGAGCACGCGGTGGTCACCGCCGACGGCCGGTCCCGTCCGGTCGACACCATCATCCTCGCCACCGGCTTCGCGACCACCAAGTTCCTCGGCGCGCTCGACGTCGTGGGCCGCGGCGGGGTGCACATCGACGACGCGTGGGCCGACGGCCCCCAGGCGTACCTCGGCATCACCACCAGGGGCTTCCCGAACCTGTTCATGTTGTACGGGCCGAACACCAACAACGGTTCGATCATCTACATGATCGAGTGCCAGGTCGACTACGTCATGCAGCTGTTGGACCGCATGGACGACGAGGGGATCGTCGCCGTCGACGTGAAGCGCGAGGTGATGGACGAGTACAACGCCGCGCTGCAGGACACCCTCGCCGGGGTGGAGGTGTGGCAGGCGGGTTGCCGCGGCTACTACCGCGTGCCGTCGGGGCGCATCGTCACGCAGTGGCCGGGATCGATGTCGGAGTACCGCGCCCGCACGCAACGTCCCGACCCCGACGCATTCGAGAACGTCACCCGCGTCACACCCTAGACACCCTCGACGGTCGATTCCGCTGCGCCGTCCCGCCCTCCGGGCACGGCTCCGCTGCATCTCGTATGGTCCACCGATGGAGTTCGGGCTCACCATCCCGCACACCGGCCGGAACGCGAGTCCCGACTGGGTGCGCGACTACGCGACGGTCGCCGAGGAAGCGGGGTGGGACTCGCTCTGGGGCGTCGACCACCTCGTGATGCCCCAGCGCACCGACTCCGAGTACACGCTCGGGCGCAAGCCGGCGAAGATCGCCGACGACGCGGTGTCCGGGCTGCTGTCACCCAACTACGAGATGATGACCACGCTCACCTGGATCGCCGGGTTCACCGAGCGGATCAAGCTCGGTACCGCGGTGGCGGTGCTGCCCATCCGGAACGCGGTCCAGAACGCACGGATCCTGGCCACGCTCGACGTGTACTCCGGCGGCCGCGTGCTCTACGGCGTCGGCGTCGGGTGGTTGCGCGAGGAAGCGGAGGCCATGGGCATGCCGTGGGACCGGCGCGGGGCTCGCAGCGAGGAGCACATCGCCCTGTTGCGCACGCTCTGGTGCGCCGAGGGCGATCTGGTCGAGTTCCACGGCGAGTTCCACGACCTCCCGCCGATGGACCCGGAGCCGCGCCCGGTGCAGCGGCCGATCCCGATCCTCGTCGGGGGCCACTCCGACATCGCGCTCGAGCGCGCCGGGCGCATCGGCGACGGCTGGATCGCGGCCCAGATGTCGCCCGAGCGGGTCGCCGAGCACTGGCCGAAGGTGCAGGCGGCGGCGGAACGGGCGGGACGCGACCCCGAGCGCGCTCCTGCTGTTCACCAGCATCTCCGGGCGCAGCGACCTGCCGCTCGGCGACCTCCTCGGGCAGTACCGCGAGCTCGGCGTCGACCACGTGCAGCTCGGCTTGCACCGCCAGAACCGCGAGGGCACTCTCGACATGATCCGCGATGTCGCGGACAATGTCCTTCCCGACCTGCGTCACTGAACCACGAGGAGCGGGCATGGGCGCCATCGGTGAACCCAAGCGAGAGATCCACATCCCGGTCACCGCACCCGCCTCGCCGCGACCACAGCCCGAGCCCACGCCGGCACCGACGCCCGAGGTGGCGCCGCCGCCGGCTCCCGAGCCGGTCGGCACCGGAGCCTGACCCGCTCGCCATGGAGCTGCCGTGGGACGTGTACGCGACGCCGATCGCGGCCCGCAAGCTCGCCCGCCTCGGGATCGAGCACGGCGAAGTCGTGCTGCGCCCCGCGTTCTACCGCCAGCTGGGCGCCTCGTACGGCGCGGTCGCCCGGGCCACGTGCCCCCTGGAGGGCCACGACGCGCCCGGCGCCGAATGCAGCTGCGGCTTCTACGCGGTGGCCGACGACACGCAGCTCTGGCGCCTCGGGGCCGACGAGCCCGAGCTGGCGGTGCTCGACGTCGAGCTGGCGGGCCGGGTCATCGAGCACGACCACGGCTACCGGGCGAGCGACCAGGTCGTGCGATCGGTCCGCTTCCACGGGGTGTGCGTGCGGTGCGGCCGGCAGGCCGACGTGTTCGGGCAGCGGCGCTTCGGCGGCCTCGTGCCCGCGTGCCGGCGCTGCGCGCGCCGGGCCCTCGAGCCGACCGCGGTGTCCGACGCGCTCGGGGTGCCGGTCGAGCTCACCACCGACGACCCCGGTCCCGCGCCCCTCGTCAAGCGACTCCAGTTCGTCCTCGCCCAGCTGATCGCGCCGGTGCTGATCCTCCTCGTGACCGCCGCGGTCGCGCTCGCCACCGGCTCGGGCATCCCGCTCGCGTGCGGGCAGCTCGCCATCGTCGTGTGGCTGGTGAGCGTCCCGTCGCTGCTCGCCGGGCTCGGTGACCGCCTCGGCATCGGAGGCACCGAAGCGGTCCGCCTGCAGCACCGCTGGAGTCCGGTGGTCGCGGCGGTCGCGATCGGATGTGACATCGTGCTCACCATCGTGGTGATCGCGTTGCGCGACGTCATCGCGTACTGACGCGTCCGAGGAGGAGCCCGTTGGCAGTGCACTTCGAGACCGACGGTCCGGTCGCGGTCGTCACCATCGACCGACCCGAGACGCGCAACGCGGTCGACGGGCCCACCGCCGATGCTCTCGTCGATGCGTTCGAGCGCTTCGAGGCCGATGCCGACCTCTCGGTCGCGGTGCTGACCGGCGCCGGAGGCACGTTCTGCGCGGGCGCCGACCTCAAGGCGATGAGCGAGCCCGGCGGGGCCCGGGGCAACCGGGTCTCGCTCGACGGCGACGGGCCGATGGGCCCGACGCGGCGGGTCCTGGCCAAGCCGGTGGTCGCGGCGGTGGAGGGCCACGCGGTCGCCGGTGGCCTCGAGCTCGCGTTGTGGTGCGACCTGCGGGTGATGGCCGACGACGCGGTGTTCGGCGTCTTCTGCCGGCGCTGGGGGGTGCCGCTCGTCGACGGCGGCACCGTGCGCCTCCCGCGGCTGATCGGGCAGGGGCCGGCCCTCGACCTCGTGCTCACCGGACGCCCGGTGGGCGCGGAGGAGGCGCTGCGCATGGGGCTGGCGACGCGGGTGGTGCCCTCGGGCACCGCGCGCGAGGCCGCGGTGGCGCTGGCGGAGCAGCTCGCGGCTCTGCCCCAGGGCTGCCTGCGGAGCGACCGGGCCTCGCTCTACGAGCAGTGGGACCTCCCGCTCGCTCGGGCGCTCACGGTGGAGATGGGCCACGGCATGGACGTGTTGCGGTCGGGGGAGGCGCGGGCCGGTGCCGCCCGGTTCGCGGCGGGCGCGGGCCGGCACGGCACGTCGGCGGGGTGAAGGGGGCCGTCGCTCGACTGATGCCCCCAGGTATCTTGCTGAGGTCATCAGACTGGCGCACCCGGAGGCCCGCATGGCGACGCAGGTGGGGCTCGACCACGCGGCGGTGATCGACGCCGCCGCCGCCCTCGCCGACGAGCAGGGCGTCGAGGCGCTGACGCTCGCCGCGCTGGCGACCCGGCTCGGCATCCGGAGCCAGTCGCTCTACGCGCACGTCGACGGGCTCGACGGCCTGCTGCGCGATCTGGCGCTGCACTCGGTCCGGCTCCTCGGCGACGAGCTGCGCTCCTCGGTGATCGGCCGGGTCGGTCGGGACGCGCTGGCGGCGATCGCCGAGGCGTACTGGGACTTTGCCGCCCGCCATCCCGGGCTCTACGCCGCGACCATCCGCGATCCCGGCGACGACCACGAGCTCGATGCCGCCAACCTCCGCGCCGCGGAGGCGCTGACCCGCGTGCTGGAGTCGTTCGGGCTCCACGGGGCCGCGGAGGTCCACGCGCACCGCGCCGTGTGGTCGGGGATCCACGGCTTCCTCACCCTGGACCACGCCGGGGTGCTGCGGCGTCCGGCGTCGGTCCGCGAGAGCTACCGGCGCATGGTCGCGATGTTCAGCGACGCGCTGGAGTCCGGCCGCGCCGCATGAGGCGGTCGCGCACGCCCCACTTCGTCACCAGCCACAGGGCCTCGACGACGATGTCTGACGACATCTTCGACCGTCCGGCCCGCCGGTCGCGGAACTCGATGGGGATCTCGCGGACTTTGCCGCCGGCCGCGCTGACGCGGTACGCCATCTCCACCTGGAAGCCGTACCCGTTGGCGCGCACGGTGTCGAGATCGACGGCGCGCAGCGCGTCGGCGCGATAGGCGCGGTAGCCCGACGTCGCGTCGCGGGTGTCGAGCCGCAGCATCACCTGTGCGTAGCGGCAGCCGAGGCGCGAGATCATGCGCCGGGGCCACGGCCAGTCGGCCGCGATGCCGCCGGGGACGTACCGCGACCCGATGACGAGATCGGCGCCGGCGTCGAGCCGCCGCAGCAGCACCGGCAGCACCGCCGGGTCGTGCGACAGGTCGGAATCCATCTCGACCAACACGTCGTAGCCGCGGGCGAGACCCCACCGGAACCCGTCGCGGTACGCCGAGCCCAGTCCCGCCGGCGCGGGACGGCGCAGGACGGAGATCGCGCCGAGCTCGCGTGCCACCTCGTCGGCGAGCGCGGCGGTGCCGTCGGGGCTGGCGTCGTCGACCACGAGCACGTGCGCGTGCGGGGCGGCGTCGCGGACGCGCCGGAGCACGGCGTCGATGTTGTCGGCCTCCTCGTACGTGGGCAGCACCACGAGCGTCGACGGCGCCAACCCCGACGACACCGGGAGCGGTTCGGGGACGGGAGCGAACGCGTGGGCCATGCCCGCGATGATCGGCGCCGGCCGATGAGACCGGAGTGAGAGTTGTGTGAGGATTCAGCGCGCGTTCGCCAGCGCGGGCCACAGCCGCAGGGCGTTCCCGCCCAGGAACGCGTCCCGGTCGGCCCGCGGGAGCGAAACGGCGGCGCCGCGACCGAGGGCGACGAGCTGGGCGTACGAGCGGTCGTGGGTCTGGGGGTAGTCGGATCCCCACACCAGGCGCTCGGGACCGAACGTGGCCGCGAGCCGATCGACGAGCGTCGCCGCGCCGTCGGCCGAGCGCGGCTCGGCGTCCTCGAGGAGGTGTGACGTGACCTTGAGGTGCACCGACGGCAGGTCGGCCAGCGCGAAGAGCGGCTGGGCCGCCGGGTACGGAGGCCCGCCGGCGAGATCGGGGAAGCCGCAGTGGTCGAGCACGACGGGCACGCCGGGGAATTGCGCGACCATCCGCACGAGCCGCGGCAGCTCGGGGGTCAGGAGCGTCGCCACCAGCCGGAGCTCGAGGTCGATGGCGGCGGCCCAGAGGGCGGCGCCGGTCGCGTCGTCGAACCACGTCGGCGGCGTGGCACCGATGCCGAACAGCCGGACCCCGGCGACGCCGGGCTCCCGCGGCCAGCGCACGCAGGGTCGCGGCGGGATCGGGATCGCCGGGGTCCACGATGCAGACGCTGACGAACCGGTCGGGTGCGGTGGCCACCGCGTCGACCACGTAGCGGTTGTCGGCCCCGTACGCACCGTGCGCCTGCACCAGCACGGCACGCTCGACACCCGCGTCCCGTGCCGCGGCGGCGTACTCCTCCGCGCTCACGGGGTGGTCCCGGAACCACTGGCTGCCGACGCCCGACGGCCGAAGCGGGTAGCGCCCCGTGTCGGGCGCGACGACGTGGACGTGGGTGTCGACGATCACCGGGGTGATCAGCTGCCGAACGGGCCCTTGCCCATCTGGTCGCGCACCGTGACGACCGGCGGGTTGGTGAGCGCGCGCCGTTGCCAGTTCGCGCCGTCGACCACGAGCGTGTGACCGGAGATGAACCGGGCGTACGGCGAGGCGAGGAACGTCGCCGCCCACCCGAGCTCCCGCAGCTGCCCGACCCGCAGTGCGGGCTGGGCGAGGTCCTTCTCGCGGGTGCGGGCGAGGTTGCCCTGGATGTCGGCGGTCATGTCCTCGTGCGGGAACAGGCCGGGCACGAGGCCGTTCACCTGGATGCCGTACGGCGCCCACTCCACCGCCAGCGTCTCGACCATGTTCTTCACCCCCGCCTTGGCCGCCGCGCTGTGCGCGAACCCCGGACCGCCGGTCCACGCGTACGACGCGCCGACGTTGACGATCGAACCTGGCGTGTCGGCCTCGAGGTGACGCCGCGCGAACTCGCGCGCGCAGAAGAACGTGCCGTTGAGGGTGATGTCGACCACGGTGCGCCACGCGTTCGGCGACATGTCCTCGGCCGGCACGGGGAAGTTCGCCGCCGCGTTGTTGATCAGCACCTGCGGCAGCCCGTACGCCGACTCGGCGGCGTCGAACGCGGCCGCGATCTGCTCGGGATCGCGGATGTCGCACCCGACGGTCGTGACCGGCGCGCCCAGCGCCGCCACCGCCTCGTGGCCGGCTTCGAGGTGCTCGGGCTTGCGGCTGGCGATCACGATCGAGGCGCCGAGCCGGGCGAACTCCAGCGCGATGGCCTTGCCCAGGCCGGTGCCGGCGCCGGTCACGAACACCGCGGTGCCGTCGAACGTGCCGGCCGGCAACGCGGTCTCACCGAGCGCGGGCGGGCCGGGGAGGCCCGGTAGTTCGGTGCTCATGGTCTCAGCTCCCGGTGAACTTCGGGGCCCGGCCCTCGGCGCGGGCGGCGCGGAACTCCGCCATGTCGTCGGACTTGGCGATGAACGTCTGGGCGATCAGCTCCTCGGCCATCGACGAGCGGAGGTCGGCCTCGGAGAGGTGGCGCAGCACCCGACGGGCCATCTTCACGGTGACCGCCGGCGCGGCCGCGATCTTGTGCGCCATCTCGGTGACGGTCTCGTCGAGCGCCTCCGGCGGCACCACCCGCGACACGATGCCGTGGGCGTAGGCCTCGTCGACCCCCATCGGCCGGCCGGTGAGCACGAGGTCGGACGCGACGCCGTGCCCGCAGATCTCGAACAGCCGCGCCACCCCACCGGTGTCGGGGATCACCCCGTGCGTGACCTCGGGGAGCATGAACCGCGCACCCTCGGCGGCGACACGGATGTCACACAACAACGCCCGCTGGAACGACGCGCCGATCGACCATCCCTGCATGGCGACGATCACCGGCGCCTCGATGTCGAAGAGCTGCAGGATCCCGCGGTGGCCCCGGCTCATCAGCTCGTGGTGGCTGAGCTCGACCTGCTCACCACCGATCGCCGACACGTCGCGCCCCGACGAGAACGACTTGCCCTCGCCGCGCCAGATCACCGCGCGCACGTCGGGCCGCTCGGTGAGCTCGCCGAGGATGGCGAAGAGCTGAAGGTCCATGTCGTCGTCGAACGCGTTGTGCTTGTCGACGTTGTCGTTGGTGATGACCGCGACGGGTCCGTCGAACTCGAGTCGCACGGCTTTGGTCATGGTCCTCCTCCGGGAGCCCGGTTCAGTCGGTCACAAGTCGGGTCCGAGCGACGCCAGCAGCTCGATGGTCCGGCGCTGCGACGCCTCCCGGTCGTCACCGAGCCCCAGCGCGGTGGCGCACAGGTCGGTCGCGCCGGCATCCGCGTACACCCGCAGGCGCGCCTCGACCTCCGCCTCGGTGCCGATCACGGCGACGTCGGTGGGCGTCGTGCCGTCGCCACCCCGCGCGAGGACGCGCTGGTAGGTCGGGATGTTGAGGTACGTGGCGAAGATCTTCGCCGCCCGCTCGCGCCCGGCGTCGGTGTCGTCGCAGACCGCGACCGGCAGCCCGACCACGACACGCGGGGCCGGACGCCCCACAGCCGTGGCGGCCGCGGTGATGCCGGGCACGATGTGCTCGCCGATGGCGCGCTCGTTCGCCCAGTAGGTGATGGTGCCGTCGGTGAGCTCACCGGCGAGGCGCAGCATCCGCGGCGCGAGCGCGGCGACCATGATCGGCGCCGGCGTCGAGCCGGGCACCGTGAGCATCGACGAGAACGAGAAGAACTCGCCGCGGTACTCGACCTGGCCCGCGCCCGCGAACGCGGCCCGCAGCACCTCGACGTACTCGCGCGTGTGGCGGGCGGGCCGGTCGTAGGTGAGGCCGAACATGTTCTCGATGACCACCGGGTGCGACGGCCCGATCCCGAGCACGAGCCGGCCGCCGGCCGCCGCCTGGGTCGACATCGCCTGCTGCGCCATCGCCATCGGGTGCCGCGGGTACGTGGGCATCACCGCGGTGCCGAGCTCGATGCGGTTCGTGACCTGGCCGGCCAGCGCCAGCGCGGTCAGGCCGTCGAGGCTCCACGGGATGTGCGGCACCCACCCGGTGGTGAACCCGAGCGCCTCCGCGGCCCGGGCGTTGGCGAGGAGCTCGTCGACGTCGGTCTGCGCGCCGCTGACGTCGCTGATGAAGACTCCGATGCGCATCGGCGCAGCTTGTCACACCCGCACGTTCAGGCGGCCGGGGCGGTCGATCCGGGTCGGACGATGTAGTCGTCGGCGTCGGGATCGCGTTCCATCTCGACGTAGCCCCGGGTGCGGGCCGCCCGGACGAACTGGAGGAACCCGCCGTACCCGAACCGCTTCTCGCTGAAGTCGGCCTGGTGCCGCCGCACCTGGGTCTTCAGCCCGGAGAGGTGCACCGGGCCCTTCTTCTCGAGCTGCTCGACCGTCGAGCGCAGCAGCCCGAACGCCGCCTCCTCGTCGCCGCCGGTGCCGGTGGCGAGGGTGACCTCGGGGTCGCCCGGCGCGCTCCCCTGGCGGACCTCGACGGTGCCGCGGTCGGCGAGGTTGCGCAGCAGCTCACCGAACGTGCGGAAGCCGTAGTCGGCTTCGCTGAACGTCGGTTGCTTGCGCAGGATGGCGCGCTTCAACATCGACGCCAGGACCGGGCCGCTGCTGCTGCGCTCGAGCCCGGCCAGGGTGCGGGTGACGAGCGCGTCGAGGTCGGTCTCGTCCGCGGTGACGACGGGCTCCGGCTCCGGCTCGGGCTCGGGCTCCTTCGCCGTCTCCTTGCGCGCGGGCGCCCGTCGCGTGGTGCGGCGAGCGGGCCGGTGCCCCGGCTCGATTCCCTCGAGCCGCTCGTAGAAGAGGAACTCGTCGCACGCAGCCGGGAGCAGCGCGGAGGTCGAGGCCTCGACGCCGATGCCGATCACGCGTCGGTTCAGCTCCCGCAGCTTGTGGACGAGCGGGGTGAAGTCGCTGTCGCCGGTGCAGAGGACGAAGGTCGTGATGTAGTCACGTTCGAAGGACAGCTCGATCGCATCGACGGCCATCTTGATGTCGGCGGCGTTCTTGCGCACCATGCCCATGCGTTGCGGGATCTCGATGAGCTCGACCTGGTGGCGCGTGAGCATGCGCCGGTCCTCCTCGAAGTACGACCAGTCGGCGTACGCGCGCCGGACGACGACCCGACCCCGTTCGGCCAGGGCGTCGGCGACCGGCCCGAGGTCGAACGACCCGCCGAGCGCGTCACGCGCTCCGATGGCGAGGTTCTCGTAGTCGAGAAAGAGCGCGATACGTTCGTCGTCGCTGGTCACTGGCCGATGGTACCGGGAGACGGGGACGAACCATGGACGAGAGCACCGACGGCGGGTCGAACGACAAGGTCTACATCCACGAGTTCATCGACATCATCGGTCACAACCGCGCCAACTACATGCACCACATGACCGCCAACTGGAGCCCGATCGCACAGGACGAGCGGCACCAGCTCTGCTACGGCGTGTGGGGTGTGGTGGGCACCACGCGCGGCTGGCCCGAAGTGGTGAACATCTGGGAGGAGGACGGCTTCCCCGGCCTCAGCAGCTCGTTCGAGCACGAGTTCAACCACCCGAGCCTCCAGGACCCGAAGCTGGCGAAGTGGTGGTCGGAGGCCGCCAACTACCGGCGCCACGGCGACGACCGGGTGCTGATCCCCGCGCCCTGGATGCCGACCATCGAGCAGCTGTGCGCGGTGGGCACGTCGGGCGAGACGTACGCGCACGAGCAGGTGCACGTCCCGCAAGGGACGTCGCGCGACTTCCTCGACGCGGTCGCCCAGGAGGCGATCGCCGCCTACGAGCCCTTCGGCTGGCAGCTCGTCGGCGCGTGGGAGACCGCCATGGTCAACGAGTCGGAGTGCTTCCTCATGTGGGCGATCCCGAGCTGGGCGCAGTGGGGCGAGGCCGAAGCCGCCGAGCGCACGGACGCCAAGCTCGCGGCGTGGCGACGCCACACCTACGACCTCGCGAGCGCGTGGCACCGCTTCCTGCTGGTCGACGCTCCCCTCTCGCCGATGCGCACCGGCCGCCAGCCGTCGCGCGACGACCGGCACGAGGGCTGGGACGAGGACTAGTTGCCCGCCGCGTCGGGTGTGTCGGTCGCTTCGGACGCGGTGCCGCCGAGCGCGACGCGGATCCGGTCGATCACGGCCTCCTCGCGTTCGCTGACGCCCTTGGCGGCGTCGGCGACCGCCCGGGCGATGTCGACCAGCCAGCTCCGCACCTCGATCGCCTCCTCGAGCGGGATCCGGCCGAGCGCGCCGGCGGCGGCGCCGAGCTGGGTGATCGCCTCGTCGACGGTCTGGTCGAGCGACTTGCCCCGGTGCTGCTTGGTGTCGTGGCGCGCCTCGTGACCCTGCGCGTCGTGGGACATGGCGGCGATGAGCTCGGTGGCCGGGCCCCGGTCGCCGGGCTGGGCCAGCAAGCGGGCGCTCGCCGCCGCCTCCTTGACCATCGAGATCGGTCCGTGCTCACCCACCGCCACGATGGCGAGGGTCACGTAGAGCGGCGCTTCCGCGAGCGCCTTCCACTCGTCCTCGGAGAAGAACGACTTGTCGGTCATGCGGAGGCTCCCGGTCGGCGTGCGTCGGAATACGGCGAGCCGTCAGCCTAGGGTCCGGCCGGACGAGCCTGCCCCGCCCCACCCCCCACCCCACGGGCGAGACCCAGTCGGCCCGTGCTCGGGGATCACTCGCCGTAGGGCAGCACCGGCATCGACCACCCGCGCTCGCGGCCGAGCAGGGCGGCGCGCCCGATCGACCGGCCGCCGAAGCGGTCCCGCACCGCGTCGAGCGCATGGTCGAGGGCGTCGCCGGTTCCACCGTCGAACGGCAGGCGCAGCTGCACCGCGTCGGCGTCGCTCAGGTTGGCGACCGCCAGGCCGACCAGGGTGAGCCCGCGCGCCGCGATCATGGGCTGCGCGTCGGCCAGGAGCCGGCGGAGCGCCTCACGCAGTGGCCCGGTCTCCGCGGTCGGGGCCGCGAGCGTCGACGACCGGGTGACCCGGGTGAAGTCGTCGAACCGGAGCCGCAGGACGACGGTGTGGCCGACGACGTTCGCGCCGCGGAGACGACGCGTCACGCCGTCGAGCAGCGAGTCGAGCATGGCCGCGATCTCCTCGCCCGGCCGGCGGCCCCGCCCGAGCGCCCGCTGCGCGCCCATCGAGCGGCGGCGGCGTCCCGGCTGCACCGGGCGCGGGTCGCGGTTGTGCGCGAGCGCGTGCAGGTGCCGGCCCGACGCCGCGCCGAGCATCGCGACCAGGGTGTCCTCGCCGAGCTGCGCGACCTGCCCGACCATCGTGATCCCGCGATCGTGGAGCTTGGCCGCGGTCGCGGGTCCGACGCCCCACAACCGGTCGACGGTCAACGCGTGCAGGAAGGCGAGCTCGTGCTCGGGCGGGACGATGAGCAGACCGTCGGGCTTCGCCACGCCTGACGCCACCTTGGCCAGGAACTTGGTGCGCCCGCCGCCCACCGTGATGCGCAGGCCCACCTGCTCGAGCACGTCGTGGCGCAGCTGCGCGGCGATGGCCTCGGGAGTCCCCGACACCCGGCGCAGCCCGCCCACGTCGAGGAACGCCTCGTCGATCGAGATGCCCTCGACCAGGGGGGTCGTGGCCCGGAACACGTCGAACACCGCCCGGCTCGCCTCGGTGTACGCCTCCATGCGGGGCTCGACCACCACCGCGTGGGGGCACAGCGCACGCGCCTGGCGGCCGCCCATCGCGCCGCGGACCCCGAACGCCCGGGCCTCGTAGCTCGCCGCCATGACCACGCCACCGCCGACGAGCACCGGCCGCCCTCGGAGCCGCGGGTCGTCGCGCTGCTCGACCGAGGCGAAGAACGCGTCGAGGTCGGCGTGGAGGATGGAGGCGACCGGCCCGGCGTACACGAACACATGTTCGCATACGCCGAACCTCTCCGTCAGGTCCCCGCGTCGCGGTCCCAGGTGTCGGCGGTCACGCCCCGGGCGCGCAGCTCGTGCTTGCGGACCCGCATCGACGCCTCGGTGCGGGGCAGGTCGTCGACCACCTCGACGTAGCGGGGCAGCATGAACTTCGGCATGCGCGGCTCGAGGAACGCAAGCAGCGCGTCGGGATCGAAGGCTGCGGGATCGCGCACGATCAGGGCCACCATCACCTCGTCGTCACCGAGCGCGGCGGGCACACCGATCGCGGCGCACTCCGAAACATCGGGGTGCTCGGCGACGAGGGTCTCCACCTCGAAGGACGAGATGTTCTCGCCCCGGCGGCGGATGGTGTCGCGCAGGCGGTCGACGAAGTAGTACCAGCCGTCGTCGTCGCACCGGAACGCGTCACCGGTGTGGAACCACCCGTTGCGCCAGGCGGCCGCGGTCTGCTCGGGCATCTTGTGGTACCCGACGTTCAGCGCCCACGGCTCGGCGCTGCGGACGACCAGCTCGCCGACCTCGCCGGTGGGCACCGGCTCGTCGTGCTCGTCGACGATGCGCACCTCCGGCCACGGGTAGTCCTCGCGGCGGCGACCGCAGTTCTGCCACGGCCCGTGGTCCCAGCCGGTGGTGACCGCCATGCCGGTCTCGGTCTGCCCGTACCCGGTCGCCGCACGCACGCCGAAGCGGGCCTCGAACTGCTCGATCTCCGGGATCATCGGCCCCAGGATCACGTTGCGCAGCGGCGTGTCGCCGTCGGCGTCGTCGGGCTCGGCCGACCAGAGCAACGCGGTCATCGGACCCACCAGGGCCGCGGTCACGCAGCCGGTCTTGCCGACGTCGTCCCAGAACTGGGTGGCGCTGAACCGGTCGCGGAACACGAAGCGGCCGCCCCGCACCATTGCGTAGTTGAACGCCGAACGCCCGCTGTTGTGGAACAGGGGCATCGCGCAGTACAGGCCGTCCCCGACGCCGAGCGCGTCGTCCGGGATCCATGACCAGAACTGGTAGACGACCGCCCACGGTGTGAGCACCGCCTTCGACGGACCGGTCGTACCCGAGGTGAACATGAGCGAATGCACGTCGCGGTACTGCGGTCCGACCAGCTCGGTCGGTGCGTCCGCGGCGTCGAACGCGGCGCGGGTGGCGTCGTCGAGCACGATGATCCGGTCCAGTCCCGGGACGTCGGCCTCGACGTCGCGCACCGCATCGAGCAGCTCGGGCGCGACGACCAGCGTGGTGACGTCGGCGTGCGTCAACGAGTACGCGAGCATGCGGCCGGTGAACGCGACGTTGAGCGGCACCTCCACCGTGCGCAACCACGCCAACGCGAGGAGGGTGAGGTGGGCGTCGGCGGTGTTCGGCACCATGGTGGCCACGTGGTCGCCGGGCGCGACGCCGGCGGCGGTCAGCGCGCCGGCCCACGCCCGGGCCCGGCGGTCCAGCTCGGCGTAGGTGAGCGTGGTGCCGTCGACGTGTTCGAGCGCGATCGCGGCCGGGGTGACGGCGGCCCACCGCGCCACCGCGTGTGGCGCCAGGCAGGTGGGGTCGAGCACCGGCGTATGTTATATACAACCGGTGGACCTGGACCCCAGCGTCGAGCAACGGGCGATCGTCGACGTGTTCGGGGCGCTGGCGGACCGCTTCGCTCCGCTCGACCGGTTGCGCGGGCACGAGCCAGGGGGCTTCTCGCCCGAGCTGTGGGAGCAGCTGGTCGCGATGGGCGCGCCGGGCATGGGTGTGCCCGAAGCCGCCGGTGGCGCCGGCGCGGCGATGCTCGATCTGGCGCTCGCGGTCGAGGCCCTCGGCCGCCGGCTGGCACCGGCGCCGCTGGTGGAACACGCGGTCGCGGCTCGGGTGCTCGCGGTCACGAGTGACGACGTGCCCGCCGCGGTCGTCGACGGCGCCGCCATCGCCACCGTTGCCCTCCGGCCGGCGCGCGACGGCGTCGCCCGCCTGGTGCCCGCCGGCGCGGTCGCCGCGCACGTCGTCGCGCTCGACGGCGAGGAGCTGGTGCTCGTCACGTCGGAACCCGGCGCGCTGATCGAGAACCTCGGGTCCTCACCCCTCGCCGACCGCGCCCTCGACGACGGCGACCGGCGTGTCCTCGCCACCGGCGACGACGCCCGCGCCGCGTACGCGCACGCGGTCGACGAGTGGCGGGTGCTGACCGCGGCGGCGCTGGTCGGGCTCGGGCTCGGTGCGCTCACCATCGGGGTGCGCTACGTGACCGAGCGCGAGCAGTTCGGGGTGCCCATCGGCTCCTTCCAGAGCCTCCAGCACGGGCTCGCCGACGTCGCCGTCGCTCTCGACGGGGCCCAGCTGCTCGCCCGCAAGGCGGCCTGGGCGTTCGACGGCGACCACCCCGCCGCCGCCCAGCTCGCGGCCATGGCCTTCCTGTTCGCGGCCGAGCAGGCGCAGCGCACTTCGGCGCGCGCGCTCCACTACCACGGCGGCTACGGGTTCATGGAGGAGTACGACATCCAGCTCTTCTACCGCAGGGCCAAGGGCTGGGCGAACGTCGTGGGCGAGCCGGCACGGGAGTACGCGCGCCTGGCCGACCTCCGGTACGGCGAGTGCACCGCCGCGGTGGGCTGACGTGGACTTCACCCCCTCCGACTCGGCGGTGCAGTTCGGGAACGAGGTCCGCGCGCTGCTGACGCAGGTCTTCACCGACGAACGCCGCCAGCGCGCGCACGACACCGGCACCATGCACGACTGGGAGCTGCACCGGGCGATGGCCGACAAAGGCTGGATCGCGCAGGCCCTGCCCGAGGCCCTCGGGGGCGGCGGTCGGGGCCCGGAGGAGCTGGCGGTGCTCTTCCGCGAGCTGGAGCTGGCCGGCGCACCGTACGACGGTCTGAGCATCTGCACGATGTTGGCGTCGGTCATCGCGCACGTGGGCAACGACATGCAGCGGCGCGACGTCCTGCCCAAGCTGCTGGCGGGCGAGGCGCTCATCGCGCTCGGGTACTCCGAGCCCGACTCCGGGTCCGACGTCGCCGCCGCCCGCACGCGCGCGGTGCGCGACGGCGAGCGTTGGCGCATCGACGGCCAGAAGATCTTCACCAGCCTGGCCGAGGAGTCCGAGTGGGTGTTCCTCCTCACCCGCACCGATCCGGACGTGCCCAAGCACCAGGGCCTCACGTTCTTCCTCGTGCCGACGTCGGCACCCGGCTTCGAGCTCCAGCCGATCCGCACCCTGTCGGGCAAGCGCACCAACACCACGTTCTACGACGGTGTGCACGTCGACGACGAGTGGCGCATCGGCGAGGTGAACGGTGGTTGGCAGGTGATGCTGGTCGCGCTGTCGTTCGAGCGGGGCGTCGCCGGTGGCGTGCGCGACGCCGAGCGCCTGCTCACCGTCGCCGAGGCGCACGCGCGCGATGCGGTCGACGACGACGGCCGTCCGTTGCTCGACGACCCCGACCGGCGCGACGCGCTGGTGCGGTTGGCGGTCGACTGCGAAGTCACCGATCTGCTCGTCAACCGGGCGGCGTGGGTGGCGGCCTCGGGCCGGCTCCCCGGGGTCGAGGGCGCGGCGACGAAGCTGTTCGCGACCGAAGCCCTCCAACGCGCGGCCGACCGCCTGCTCGACGCGGCCGGGCCGTTGGGCCTCGTGCAGTCGCATGACGTGAGCGAATTCGAGCGCGTTCTACGAGTACTGCTACCGGTTCGCGCCGGTCACCACGATCTACGGCGGCACCAGCGAGATCCAGCGCAACCTCATCGCCCAACGCGGGCTCGGCCTGCCGCGCGCGCGCTGACGCCGCCAACGCGTGCGCGGGCTCCCGGACCTCCGCCTCTCGCCGGACCTGGACGCGTTCCGCGCCCAGGTACGCGAATTCCTCGCCGGCGCGCTCCCCCGGGATGGTGACACCCACCGCGACCCCACCGACCTCACCGGCTGGGACGAGCCGTCCGAGCGTGACGTCCTACGCCGGGCGGGCGCCGCGGGCCTGCTCGGGGTGAGCCTGCCCACCGACCTCGGGGGCGGCGGCAGGCCACCGAGCTGGCAGGCGGTGGTCGGCTTCGAGGCCGCGTACCACGACGCGCCCCTGATCGACACCGCCGCGGTGATCGTGGCGCCGAGTGTCGTGGCGTTCGGGTCCGAGCAGCAGCGGGCCGAGGTCGTGCCGGCCGCGTGCGCGGGCACGGTGAACGGCTGCAGCGCGTACACCGAGGCGGGGGCCGGGAGCGACCTGTCGAACATCGCCACGCGCGCGGAAGCGGTGGCCGGCGGGTTCGTGCTCGACGGCGAGAAGGTGCTCGCCACCGGCGTGCACAAGTCCGACTGGTGCATCACCATCGCCCGCACCGATCCGGCGACGACCGGCCGCCACGGCCTCACCATGTTCCTGCTCGATCCCGCGACACCCGGCATCGAGGTGACGCGCCACGCCACCGCCAACCGCTGGACCCTGTGCACCATGCGCTTCGACCGCGCCCGGCTGGAGGGTGACGCGGTGCTGGGTGCGGTCGGCGAGGGCTGGCGACAGCTGACCGGCGCGCTGCTCGGCGAGCGGTCGGGCGCGGCCTGGCTGGGCTGGGCGACGCGCAACCTCGAGGCACTCCTCGACCACTGCACCGGTACGCAGGACCGGGTGCTCCGCGACGCGCTCGCGGGCCTCGTGACCCGGTGGTTCGCGGCGGCCCGACAGGTCGAGCGGGTGCTCGCGCTGCAGGACGCGGGGACGCCACCGCTCGTCGAGGGCGCCATGAGCAAGGTCCTGGCAACCGAGCTGTTGCAGCGCATCGCGCGCGTCGGCGCGTCGGCGCTCGGGCCGGCGGTGCTCACCGCACCCGGCTGGTTCGGCGACGCGCTGCCCGAGTGGTTCGCGTACGAACAGGTGGAGCGGCTCCATCCCACGCTGAGCGTGGGCGCCAACGAGATCCAACGGACGACGATCGCCACCGTGGGCCTGGGCCTGCCGCCCGAGCCGCGCGCCGAGCCGGAGACGGGGGGAACCGATGACGTACCGCGTGGTGGGCTGGTCGACCGGGGGCGTGGGGAGGTTGGCGATCCGCGCCGTCGCCCGGCGCCCCGACCTCGAGCTGGTCGGGGTGTGGGTGCACGGCGAGGAGAAGGACGGCGTCGACGCGGGCACGCTGGCGGGCATCGACCCGGTGGGCGTCGCCGCGACCCGCGACGCCGACGCGCTGCTCGCGCTCGCAGCCCGACTGCATCTGCTACTCGGCCTCGGGTGAGCAGCAGGACGCCGGCGCGGTGCCCGACCTGGTACGGATGCTCGAGGCCGGCGTCAACGTCGTGAGCGTGTCGACACCGGGGCTGGTGCACCCGGCGGGCTACCACCCGGCGTGGCGGGAAGCCCTCGAGGCCGCGGCGGCGAAGGGGGGCGCGTCGCTGTACTCGTCGGGCATCGAGCCCGGGTTCGCGGGCGACCAGCTCCCGCTCACGCTCATGACCATGAGCGACACCGTGCGATCGGTGCGCACGCAGGAGATCTTCCGCTACGACGGCTATCCGGTCACCTTCGTGATGTTCGAGGTCTTCGGCTTCGGCAAGCCGATGGAGCACGACGCGATCATGTCGATGCCCGGTGTCCAGTCGGGCACCTGGGGACCTCCCGTGCGCATGATCGCCGACCGGCTCGGCGTCGAGCTGGACGAGATCCGCGAGACCTACGAGAAGGTCGTCACGCCCCGCACGCTCGAAGTCGCCGCGGGCACGATCGAGGCGGGGACCGTCGGCGCGGTCCGCTTCGAGACCATCGGGGTCGTGCACGGCCGCGACGCGATCGTGATCGAGCACGTCAACCGCATGGCGAGCGACCTCGCCCCCGAGTGGCCCACCGCCGCGCGCGACGGCACCTACCGGATCATGGTGGAGGGCAACCCCGACCTCACGTGCGAGCTCACCGTCGGCCAGCCCGCCACCGCCAGCGACGACGGCATGGTCGCGACCACCATGAGGCTCGTGAATGCCATCCCCTACGTGTGCGACGCACCACCCGGCCTGGTCAGCTCCCTCGACCTGCCCCTCACCACCCCGAGGTTCGCCTTCGACTGACGAGTCAGGCGGTGCTGAGGGGGCCGGCGTAGGCGGTGGCGACGGCGGCCTCGAAGGCGGGGTCGTGGAGGGGGTCGGCGACGTCGGGCAGGGCGATGCCGCGGCCGGCGCAGTCGGCGCGCCACGTGGCGACGACCTGCCCGAAGGAGACGTCGTCGAGGTGCTCGTCGAAGACGCGGGCCTCCTCGGCGTCGTGGAAGCACTCGGCCTTCCACGAGATGGAGATCCGGATGTCGTCGCGCCCGAACTCCCCGAACCCGCGGTCGTCCTTGGTGATCCGCCACCGCTCGTCGTGCTCGTCGTACGAGAGCAGCGAGTCGATCGGCACCATGGCGAACCGGCCGTCACCCACCGCCTCGACGCGGTGGTACATGAAGTCGTTGTCGCCGACGACGGCGAAATTCGACGGCGGCTCGATCGTGACCTCGGGCGCGGCACCACCGTCGGGCCAGTAGCTGAACCCGCCGTTCGGACCGTCGTAGTACCACGCCACCGCGGTCGCCACCTTCACCCGCCACCGCTCGAACAACCCCGAGGCGGCCATCGCGCTCACCACCCACGCCGGGTACTCCGAGCGTTCGACCCCCCGGAACGTGGGCACGTCGGTGTGCTTGCGGTTCTGCGGCATCGGTGCGGTGAGGTTGGAGAACACGATGAGCGGGCGCACGACCTCGGCGTCGAACACCTTCCCGGCCGCGGCGATCAGGCGCTCGTTGTGCAGCACCGCCTCGACCCCGGGAATGTGCACCTCGCGCGACGACACCCAGTCGCCCCGGTAGATCGGCATCGTCATCAGCTCGTCGTCGACCAGCACGCCGACGGCGTCGGGTGACCCTCGCCGCGCCGCATCCCGGTACGCGTCGAGCGAGGCCGCGAACTCGCGCAGCATCAGGACGTGCGCATACGGCCCGTGCTGCTCGCACAGGCGCCACGCCAGCTCGGGGTCGTCGAGCACCGCGTCGACGGTGACCGGTGCGCGCGGGGCGAGGTCGGTGGTGGTCATGCGGACGACGTTATCGGCCCGCTCACCCGGTCGCGAGGTCGAGCTTGCGGGTCACCACGTTCTTCGGTGAGCACGAGTAGGTGCCGGGCTTGGTCGGGTGCACACGGACGAACTCGCCGTTCTTCACCTGCATCGTGACGTCGCACGCCGACACCTTGCGGCCGGCGAGGTCGATCGTGCCGATGAGGCCTTCGGCGTCGAACTGCTTGATCGTGCCCAACGCGGCCAGGATCGACTTGCGCGTGATCCCGTTCACACCGTCGGCCTTGACGATGCTGTTGACCGCATCGCGGAACGCGATCCCCGCCGCCCAGGTGTACGCGCCGTAGCTCGCCGCCTGACCGGAACCGGTGTACTTCACGAAGTTCGCCGCCATCTTGTTGGCCTTCTGGTCCGCCTTGCTGAGGAACGGCAGGAACGTGGTGTCGACGTACTGACCCTCGACGTCCTGCCCACCGGACGCGAGGAACTGCGGGTCGTAGCACGCGCTCCCACAGTCCCAGACCTTGACGCCGGTGAGGCCCTGGAGCGCGGCCTCCTTGCGGAGCAGCACGGTGCACGGGAACGACGACGTGCACTGCCCGTAGTTCGAGCTGTGGGACTTCATGGCCTGGACGATCTCCGTGTACTCGCTCTGGGTCGCCCGCGCCGACCGGTCGAAGTCGCCGTCGGACGTGATGCCGATGTCGCGCACCGCGGCGACCGACGCGAACGTCGCGTCACGCGCCGCCTGGGAGTCGTTCCCGAACACGTAGATCCCGTGCAGGTCGTGGCCGAACTTCTGCTCGTACCAGCGGCCGCGGCCGACGTTGGCCTGGTAGGTCTGTGGGTGCTGGTCCTTGGTCGAGCAGATCAACGCCGAGGGCGCGATCGGGAACGACTCGTTCGAGCACTGGTGGTCGATGGATCCCGTGTAGAACGGGATGTCGGGGAGCCCGGTGACCGCGCCGGTCGCGTCCGGGCAGTCGCGCATCTCCTCGATCGTGTTCAGCAGCGCGGCCGAGGTGCCCACCATGGCCACGTCGTTCTGGCACGCCTGGATCTCCGCCTCCCGGGTCTGCGACGGGTTGACGTGCGAGTCGTAGAAGTCGACGACCAGCTTGCGGCCGGCCAGCCCGCCGGTGGCGTTGATGTACTTCGCCACTCCCTTCACGCCGTCGACCGACGCCTTGAACAGCCCTGGCGCGAACGAGTTGTCGACGTCCGCGATCACCGCGATGTGGATCTCCGTCGGTGTGATCCCGACGTCGGTCGCGGCCGGCTTCTCCTTGCTGCTCGACTGCGCACCCGCCACTGCGGTCGTCCCCACCGACACCAACGCGAGCACCGCGCACAGCACTCCCCATCGAACCTTCGTCATCGCCGTTCCCCCTCGTCACCTGTGTTCGGTCAGTCGTCCCGTGGTTCGTCCCCGTGCATGCGCGCGAGCCCCGACGTGACGAGGCCCACGTGGAGGTCGAACAGCTCGTCGGCCTCCTCCGCGGTGACGCCCGCGGGATTGCTCCCGGAGAGGCGGCCGCGCCGCGCCTCGGTGTCGTGCACGCCCGAGCCCTGCTCCATCGCCACGAACCCGACCGTCGCCCACATGAGGACGCGGCACGCCTGCACCGAGGCGTCCGCCGACAACCCACCCTCACGCATCGCCGCGATCAGCGGCCGCGACGCCTCCACGTAGGCGTCCCGCGCCGCCCCGAGGTACAGGCGGCTGTCGGGGGTGAGCTTGAGCCGATGCCGCAGCTCCCGGCACCAGCGCTCCGCGTACTCGGGCCACGCCTCGTCGGCCGCGGCGGCGGGAGCCAGGTCGGTGAGGAGGTGGTCGGCCACCGCGTCGATCAGCGCCGCCTTGTTCCCCACTCGCGTGTACAGGGGCATCGGCGACACCCCCAGACGGTCGGCGACGTTGCGCATGCTCACCGCGTCGAGCCCGCGCTCCCGCAGGATCACGATCGCGGCGGCGACGATCTCGTCGGCGTCGAGCTCGAAGTCACCGGGCTTCGGCATCAGCCGCGCCGCTCGGCGATGGCGACCGCGCTCTCGAGCAGCTGGTCGGCCTGCCGGCCGAAGTGCTCGTGGATCGGTTTCTTCGATTCGCCGCGCAGGAACTTGGCGTAGCTGCCCTCGAGGACGATGGCGAGCTTCCAACGCGAGAACACGTCGTACCAGTCCATGCCCGCGACGTCGCGCCCCGAACGCTCGCAGTAGCGCTCGACCAGCGACGTGCGCGTCGGGACGCGCGACCGGTCGAACCCGAAGGCGCCCCCGACGCCGAGGGGCATGGTCCCCTCCGGGCCCGGGTGGAAGATCATCGCCCACGCGAGGTCGACGAGCGGGTCCCCGATCGAGGCCATCTCCCAGTCGACGACCGCCAACAGGTCCGGTGGCGCGGTCTCCGCGAACAGCACGTTGTCGAGCTTGTAGTCACCGTGCGCGAGCGCCGGGGGCTGGTCGGGCGGGAGGTCGTCGCCCAGCCACCCCGCGACGCGGTCGGCGAGGGGCAGCGGGCGGCCGCCGTACGACTCGAGCTGCGACATCCAACGTCCGATCTGGCGTTCGAGGTACGGCCCCGCGTGCGCGAGGTCGGCCAGCCCGCACCCGTCCCAGTCGACGGCGTGGATGGCGACGAGCGCGTCGACGAGCTGCTCGAGCGCCCGCGGCTGTTCCTCCGGGCGCGCGGTCCAGGCCTCCGGGATCCCGCTGCGCACGGGGACACCGTCGATGCGGTCCATCAGGTAGAACGGCGCGCCGAACACCGCCGGGTCGTCGCAACCGAGGAGTGGTCGTGCGATCGGCACCGGTTCGTCCTTGATCGCGTCGAGGATGCGGAACTCCCGCAGCACGTCGTGAGCCGTGGCCGAGCTGGCGTGGCTGGGCGCGCGCCGCAGGACCCAACGCCGGCCATCGCGCGTCACCGCGTAGACGTCGCACGATCCCCCGCCGACCATCGGCTCGACGGTGAGGGCGGCGCGGTCGCCGAGCCGCTCGTCGAGGAACACCCGCAGCGCGTCCACGGATTCACTCATCCGACCGCCTCCCGCTCCACGATCTCGACGACCTGCCCGAGCCGCTCGATCACGAAGTCCGGGGAACCGTCCGGCGCGCCCGGTCGCGCGTCGGCGACGAGCAACGCGGTCGCCATGCCCTGCGCCCGCGGCCCGACGACGTCGTGGACGGGGCTGTCGCCCACGAACAGCACGTCGGCGGGGGCACACCCGGCGACCTCCAGCGCGACCTGGTAGATGCGGGCGTCGGGCTTGCACGAGCGCGCGCCCTCGGAGCTGGTCCACGCGTCGACCTCGGGCGCCAGCGCGAGCCGTGCTGCCAGCGCGTCCATCTGGTCGTCGTCGATGTTCGACACGATCTGGACGCGCATGCCCTTCGCCCGGAGGTTCCGCAGCGTCGCGACGCAGTCGTCCCGCAGCACCGCGGTGTCGAGCGTGGCCCGGTACTGGCGGTCGACCAGATCGGCGATCGATGCCGGCGCCAGCGCACCCCCCAGCGTCCGTGCCATCTCCACGAACGCGCGTCCGAACAGCTCACGGTGGAGGTAGTACGGCCGCGTCGCCACCTCCCGGTACGCGTCCGACAATCCGCGGCGGTAGGCCGCTCGCAGCTCGTCGTCCGACGCGGTCACGCCGACCGCGTCGCCGACGAGACGCAGTTGCTCGAGGTGCACGTCGCGGAGCGAGCGCGCGCTGAACAGCGTGCCGGCGAAGTCGAAGAACACGGCGCGGGGCGGGCTCATCGGGCCGAGGCCGCGACGCGGAGCGCCTGCCACTTCTCCTCCGCCGCCGCGCGCCGGCTCGGGATGTGCTCGGTCGGCCAGCCCTCCACCGGCGTGTAGCCCTTGAGGATGGTACGGGCGAGCACCGACTTGTGGAGCTCGTCGGGACCGTCGCCGATCGGCCCGAACCGGGTCGACCGGTACCACTCCTCCACCGGGAGGTCGGTGGAGTACCCGAGCGCGCCGCAGACCTGGATCGTGCGGTCGAGGACCGCGAGCACGACCTTCGACACGTGGGCCTTGATCATGCCGAGCTCCGCGCGCACGCGGCTGGCCCCGTACTTGTCCATCTTCCACGCGGTCTGGAACGTGAGCAGCCGGGCCGCCTGGATCTCGGTGTGCGAGAGCGCCACGTAGTCCTGGACCATCTGGTGCTGCGCCAGCAGCTGGCCATGGGAGCTGCGCGACACCGCCCGCTCGCACATGATGTCGAGGGAGCGCTGCGCCTGGCCCAGCCAACGCATGGCGTGGTGGATGCGGCCGCCACCGAGGCGCTGCTGCGCGAGGACGAACCCGTCGCCGGGCGCGCCGATCATGTGGTCGGCCGGGACCCGGCAGTTGCGGAAGATCAGCTCGGCGTGGTTGCCCGGCCGGCCCGGGTCGGGATCGGGATGGGCCATCGTCCCGATGTCACGCACGATCTCCATGCCCGGTGTGCCCTTTGGGACGATCAGGATCGACGCGTGCTTGTGCGGGCGGCCCTCCGGGTTCGTCTCCGCGACCACGAGCGTGATGTCGGCGACGGACGCGTTGGTGATGAACCACTTGTGGCCCTCGATCACCCACTCGTCACCGTCCTGGGTCGCAGTCGTGCCGATGACGGTGGGGTCGGAGCCGGCGAGGAACGGCTCGGTGAGCGCGAACGCACTCGAGATCTCCCCACGGAGGTTCGGCCACAACCAACGTTCCTTCTGGGCGTCGGTCGCGCCGTGCGCCAGCAGCTCCATGTTGCCGCTGTCGGGCGCCTGCACGCCGAAGATCGTCATCGAGATCATGCAACGGCCGATGATCTCCGACATCAGCGCGAGCTTGAGCTGCCCGAAGCCCGGGCCGCCGAGCGTGGGGTCGAGGAACGCGCCCCAGAGCCCGCGCGCCTTCACCTGTTCCTGCAGGTAGGCCTTGACCGGCGCCCACTCGTCCGGCGTGAGCTCCTGCAGGATCGGTTCGAGCGGGATCAGCTCGGTGTCGATGAACGCGCGCATCCACTCGAGCTGCTCCTCGAACTCGGGGTCGGTCTCGAAGTCCCACGCCACGGTCAGGGCCCTTCGGTGGGGAAGCCGGCGAGGATCCCGTCGAAACGGGTCTCCACCGTCGGCGCGAGGTCGCGGTGGGTGATGATCCAGAACTCGCGGTTGCGGATCGCGTCGAGCACGCGCGCGGCCACCTGCGTGGGGGTCAGACCGGTCGGCCCGGTGAACCCGTCGCGGATCATGAGGCGCACGGACTCCGCCATCTCGGTGCGGTGTTCGATCCCCAGCTCCGCGGGCCGCCCGCGTTCCGACTCCATCACCTTGGTGTCGACGGAGCTCGGACAGAGCACACTCACGCCGATCGGGGACTCCTCGATCGCGAGCTCCTGGGCGAGGGTCTCGGAGATCGACACCACCGCGACCTTGGTGGCGCAGTACGGACCGATGAAGGCGACGCCGCTGACCAGCCCCGCGATCGACGCGGTGTTGACGATGTGGCCGGGCGTGCCCTGCTCGCGCATGATCGGGACGAAGGTCTGCAGGCCGTGCACCACGCCCCAGAAGTTGACGCCGACGACCCAGCGCCAGTCGTCGAGGGTCTGGTCGCGGAACAGGTTGAAGGTGGAGACGCCGGCGTTGTTGCACAGCACGTCGACGCGCCCGAAGCGCTCGAGCGTCACCGCCGCCAACCGATCGACCGCGGCGGCGTCGGACACGTCGACGGCGACCGCCTCGGCCTCTCCGCCCGCGGCGCGGATCCCCGCCGCGACCACTTCGGCCTCACTCGCGTCGAGGTCCGCCACCACGATCGCGGAGCCCTCGGCGGCGAACCTCTCGGCGAGCGCGCGTCCGATTCCGCTGGCGGAGCCGGTCACCACCGCCACCCGTCCGGTGCCGATCACGCCGCCGTCCGTTGCGTCCGTCATGTCTCGGCTCCCATCTCAACCACCGTCGAGCAGGATGAGCTCGCCGGTCAGGTACGACGACGCATCGCTCGCGAGGTACAGCGCGGTGCCGACGATCTCGTCGGCCGACGCGATCCGGCCCAGCGCGATCCCCGCGGCCATCTGCGTCCGCAGCTCCTCCGACGGGAGCGACGCGTGCAGGCTGTCGGTGTGGAACGTGCCGCACACGATCGCGTTGACGCGGATGCCCCGCGGCCCGTACTCCTCGGCCGACGCGCGCGTGAGCGCGTTCAGGCCCGCCTTGGCCGCGGCGTACACCACCGTGAACGACGACGGGTGCAGTGACGCCTTCGAGCTGACGTTGATGATCGCCCCGCCCGCGGGCATGTGCTCGGCGGCGAGGGCGGTGAGCCGGAGCGGGCCCTTGAGGTTGACCGCGATCGTCTTGTCGAACAGCTCGGGCGTGACGTCGAGCAGCGACGGCGGGACCGGTGCGATCCCCGCGTTGTTGACCAGCACGTCGACGCCTCCGAACTCGGCGACGGTCGCGTCGATCAACGCCGCGCACTCGTCCCACTCGCCGACGTGGCAGCGGACCGGCAACGCGCGCCGGCCGAGCTCCCGTATCTCCTCGGCCACCGCCTCACACGGTTCGAGCTTGCGACTGGCGACGACGACGTCGGCGCCCGCCTCGGCGAACCCGAGCGCCATCGCCCGGCCGAGACCCTTGCTCCCGCCGGTCACCACCACGACCTTCCCGGTCGCGTCGAGGGTCGGGATGGTCACGGCACCATCACGAGCTTGCCGACCACTTCCCGGTCGGCCAGACGCTGGAGCGCCTGCGGCAGCTCCGCGAACGGGACCTCGGCGGTGACCGCGTTGCGGAGCCGACCGTCGCGCACGAGGTCGGCGAGGTGCGCGTGGATGGCGTCGAGCTCGCGGCGGGAGTAGCCACCCGCGAACACACCCACCAGCGACGTGTTGGTGATCACCAGGTCGTGGGTCGCCGGCCGTGGCCACTCGCCGCTGGCGAAGCCGACCGCGAGCAGGCGGCCGTAGCGCGCGAGCGCCCGGGTCGCGTCCTCGGCGAGCGGACCACCGACCGGGTCGTAGAGCAGGTCGATGCCGCGCCCATCGGTGAGGTCGCGGAGCGCGGGCGCGAGGGGCCCGTCGCGGTGGTTGATCGTCGCCTCGGCACCGAGGCGGCGGCAGAACGCGGCCCGCTCCTCGTCGCTCACGATGGCGACGACGCGGGCGCCGAGCGCGCGGCCGAGCTGGACCGCGGCGATCCCGCTCCCTCCGCCCGCACCGAGCACGGCCAACCAGTCACCCTCGACCAGCCGGCCCCGGTCGACGAGCCCGATCCAGCCGGTGAGGTGTGGGATCCAGAAGCCGGCCGCCTCGGCGTCGGTGAGCCCCTCCGGAACGGGGAACGCACCGTCCGCCGCCGCCAGGCACTCCTCGGCGAACGACCCGTTGCCGCCGATGAACGACGTGACGCACATGATGCGGTCACCCACCGAGAGGCGGACGCCCTCGCCCACCGCGGTGACGGTGCCGGTCGCCTCCTGCCCGGAGGTGAACGGCAACGGCGGCGTGAGCGGGTAGGTGCCGCGGCACATGAACACGTCGGGCAGCCCGAGCCCGGCCGCGGTGACGCGGATCCGGACCTCGCCGGGACCCGGCTCCGGGGGCTCCCGCTCGACCAGGTGCAGCACCGCGGCCGGCTCGCCCGCGCCCTGCACCTGCCAGGCGCGCATCAGGCGCCCCCACCGCGATCGGTCGTCCCTCCGCGCATCGAATGACACCGTAATCACGGTGGGATTCACGGCGCAAGCGCGGGCCGGTGAGCTGTACCGCGCACCTTTACGTGCTCACGTACGCTGCCCCGCACGTACGCTGCCCCGAATGGGCGACGGTGTGATCGAGCGGTACCTGCAGGCCCTGGTGGACGGCGACTGGACGACGTTCGCGTCGTGCCTCGCCGACGACGGCTTCACGCGCGTCGGGCCGTACGGCGACACGTACTCGACCAAGGCCGACTACGTGTCGTTCCTCTCCGAGCTGATGCCGACGTTGGCCGGCTACGAGATGGAGGTCACGCGCGTCACGTACGCGGGCGACGACATGGCGTTCGCCGAGCTGGCGGAGACGGTCGCGGTCGACGGCACCCCACTCCGCACCCCCGAGTGCCTCACCTTCGAGCTCGCCGACGACGGCCGCATCCGACGGGTCGAGGTCTTCACCCAGTCGCGGGCGCCGGTCTGAGCCCCGACCTCGAGGACACCGCCGTCTCCGGAAGTTCGTCGTGACCGCACCCACCAGGAGCTCCCTCGCCCGCGAGATCGGCGTCTTCGTCGCGCCCGAGTACGACGGGCTCGAGCCGTTCTTCGCCGAACACGGCTTCGCGATCATGCGCGGCATCTACACCGACGAGGACCTGCGCAACCTCGAGGTCGAGCTGGAGCACCAGCAGCAACGGCTGCTCGCCGGCGAGCTGCCCGAGGTCTGCGGCACGGTGATCCTCGACGACCCCGACGCGGTGATCGACGGCGAGGCGTTCGCGCACTACGTGTGCCACATCACCGAGGTGTCGCCACTCACGCGCGACGCCGCGTACCACCCCTCGCTCGTCGCCATGATGTCGCGCCTGCTCGGGCCGGAGGCGTGGCTGCTGGAGGACGACCGCTTCGGCGTGGTGTACCAGGACGCCCGTCCCGGCGCGCAGTCGGGCTATTCCCGCATCGGGTGGCACTCCGACGTGCAGTCGGGGCCGAACCTCCGCGTGTGGCCGTCGGTCGCCTGCACCATCCACGTCGATGCCACGTCGCCGTGCAACGGCTTCCTCCGCATCGTGCCCGGCTCGCATCGGGGCAGCACCGACGAGATGCCGCTCGGCTTCGAGCACGTCCCCGGCGAGATGGCGGTCTACTGCGAGCGCGGCGACGTGCTCCTCCACCACTCCGATCTCTGGCACAGCGCCGCCCGGGCCACCGACGACGGCGACGGCGCCATCCGGCGTCACGTACGTGGCGGGTGGTACGGCGGCGAGCGCCTCCCGCCCAATCACGGCGTCGACGACTTCGTCAAGAACGCCCGCCGCTGACGGCGATCTTCTCGATCGCCGAGACTCGCCCCTGAGGGAAGCGTCTCGTAGCGCCTCGGGAACCGCGGGGCGCCGAGCGTGCGCGACGATGCTCCCCATGACGCCTCCCACGACCCGCGACCTCCGCGCGCTCCCGAAGGGTCACCTCCACGTTCATCTCGAGGGCGCGATGCGCCCGTCGACCCTCTCCGAGCTCGCCGAGCGGGCCGGGATCCCCGTGCCCGAGATCCGGGGCTACGGGTCGTTCACCGCGTTCTCGGCCACCTACCTGGCCGCCTGCCAGGTGCTCCAGACCCCCGAGGACTTCGCCCGCCTGGTCTACGAAGTGGTGGAGGACGGCGTCCTCGATGGAGCGGTGTGGGTGGAGCCGTCGTTCTACGCCCCCCACCACCGCGACCGCTTCGGCACCGACGAGGCCATCATCGACATGGTCCTCGACGCCGCCGCCACCGCGGCCGACAAGCTCGGCGTGGGCGTCGGGGTGATGGTGGCGGCGGACCGGACCGTCGAACCGGCGATCGCGGTCGAGCAGGCCCGCATCGCCGCCAGCCGCGCCGACGCGGGCGTGGTCTCCTTCGGGCTCGCCAACGACGAGGCGATCGGGCCGCCGGAGCCCTACGCGGAAGCGTTCGCCATCGCCAAGGAGGCCGGCCTCCTCTCGACGCCGCATGCCGGCGAGCTGGCGGGGCCGGCATCGGTGCGCGGCGCGCTCGACACCCTCGACCCCGACCGGCTCCAGCACGGGGTCCGCGCGATCGAGGACCCGGAGCTGGTGAAACGCCTCGCCGACAGCGACATCGTGCTCGACGTGTGCCCCACCTCGAACCTGCTGCTCTCGGTGTACCCGTCGCTCGCCGAGCACCCGCTCCCCCAGCTGCTCGACGCGGGGATCCAGTGCAGCCTCAACGGCGACGACCCGCTGCTGTTCGGGCCCGGCCTGCTGGCGGAGTACGAGCTCGTGCGCACCGAGATGGGGCTCGACGACAGTGCCATGGCGACGATCGCCCGGGCCTCGATCGACGGTTCGGGCGCGCCCGACGAGCTCAAGTCGTCGGCGCGGCTGGGGATCGACGACTGGCTCGCGACGGCCTGAACGCCCACGCACTCCGCACCCGTCCTGAGCATCCGGCAGTTCCCTGTCGCATTGGGGGTCAACTGCCGGATGTTCGGTGGGGCGGGGGTGACGTACGGTGACACCTCCACCCGATTCCGTCCAGGGGGACACGACCGTGGAGTACAACCCGTTCGCTCGTGACACACAGACGAACCCGTTCCCGGTGTACCGCTGGCTGCGCGACGAGGCGCCCGTCTACCACAACGCCGAGGTCGGCTTCTACGCGCTGTCCCGCTTCGACGACGTGCTCCAGGCCCACCTCGACCCCGTCACGTTCGTGTCTTCGCACGGCGTGACCATCGAGGGCTACGACCAGGGCCAGGACCTCCTCATCACGAGTGACGAGCCCCGGCACAACTGGCACCGCAAGCTCGTCTCGCGGCTGTTCACCCCGCGCGCCATCGCCGACCTCGAGCCCAAGGTGCGTGCCATCGCGGCCGAGGTGCTCGACGGCGCGCGCGACCGCGGCGAGATCGACATCGTCGCCGAGTTCTCCACCCACCTGCCGATGATGGTCATCGCCGAGATGCTGGGACTGCCACCCGAGACTCGCGCCGACCTCCGTCGCACCTCCGACCGCATCCTCGACCGCGCCGAGGCCGACGAGCTCGGGAACACGACCGACGACTCGCAGCTGGCGATGATCGAGATGATGACGCTCCTCACCGAGATCGTCGACGACAAGTCCAAGCACCTCGGCGACGACATCGCCTCGATGCTGCTGGGCGCCCGCGTCGCCGACGACGACGGCAACGAGGTCGCGCTCACGCACGCGCAGGTCGCGTCCCGCCTGCTCGAGATGACCATCGCCGGGCACGAGACCACCGCCAAGCTGATCGCCAACGGCGTCGTCGCGCTCACGTGGTACCCCGACCAGCGCGCCGAGCTCGTCGCCGACCCGTCGTTGATCCCGAACGCGGTCGAGGAGATGCTGCGGTGGGACCCGCCGTCGCACTACCAGGGGCGCTGGGTCGAACGCGACGTCACCCTGCACGGCGTCACCATCCCCGCCGATTCGCGGGTGATCCTCGTCACCGGCGCGGCCAACCACGACGAGCGCGCCTTCCCCGACGCCGAGTACTTCGACATCCACCGCGAGATCGAACGCCACGTCGGCTTCGGGTTCGGGATCCACCTGTGCATCGGCGCCGCGCTCGCCCGGCTCGAGACGCGCATCGCCTTCGAGGAGCTGCTCGCGCGCTACCCGAACTACGAGGTCCGCCAGCCGATGGTCCGCGCCTACTCGAGCAACGTGCGGGGGCTCTCCAACCTCCCGCTCGCGCTCGAGCCCGCCGCCTGAGCGGCCGTGCGCGCCTGGCGAGCGGTCGAGCACGGCGCGCCGCGCGACGTCCTGCGCCTCGACGAGGTCGACGAGCCCACGCCCGGACCCGGTGAGGTGCAGGTCCGGGTCGACGCGGTCACGCTGAACTTCAACGACATCGACGGGATCCACGGGCGCTACCGCACGGTGCCGGTCCCCGCCCCGTACGTGCCCGGCATGGAGGTGCTCGGCACCGCGGTCGCAGTCGGCGACGGCGTCGACGGGTCGGTGGTGGGCACCCGCGTGGTCGCGATCCCGAGCGGCGCCCACGGCGGCTACGCCGAGGTGGCGGTGGCGCCCGCAACCATGACCTTCCCCATGCCCGAGTCGGTCCCGCTGCCGGACGCCGCCGCGGTCCTCATGCCCTTCCACCTCGCCGCGCTGTCGCTCTTCCGGCGGGCCGGGGTGCAGCCGGGCGAGACGGTGCTGATCCACGCCGCCGCCGGCGGGGTCGGGTCCGCCGCGGTGCAGCTGGTCCGGGCGGCCGGGGCCCACGTGATCGCGTTGGCGAGCTCACCCGAGAAGGCCCGGTTCTGCGCCCAGGAGCTCGGGGCCGACGTCGCCGTCGACACCAGCGCGGCCGACTTCGTCGCCGCCGCGCTCGAGGCGACGGGCGGGCGCGGCGTCGACGTCGCCTTCGACACCATCGGCGGTGAGATCACGACCCGCACCTTCGGGTGCATGGCGTTCAACGGTCGGCACGTGCTCGCGGGGTTCGCGTCCGGCATCGAGGCCGAGGACGAGGGTGGCCTGGTGCCGCGTCCGATCCTGTTCGGCAACTTCTCACTCGTCGGCGTCTGCCTCGCCTACGTCGACGACCCGATCGCGGTCAAGCAGGCCGCGGGTGCGAACTTCCTCTCACGCGCCGACGCGGAGGCGCTCCACGCCGAGATCCTCGACCTCATCTCACGCGGCGACGTACGGCCGATCGTCGGCCTCGACGTGCCGTTCTCCGAGCTCCCGACCGCGCTCGACGCCATGGAACGACGGCAGACCGTCGGCCGGATCGTGGTGCGGGTGCACGACGCCTGACGGGGCGGCGCTCCGAAATACATCAATCTGGCTTGATGCGATAGAGGGATCGGCGGTAGGGTCGCAGCCGTGCCGGCGACTGTTGGGTCACACCGAACCCCTGCCGGCCCACCGGCATTCGTGCGACTGCTGGCCAATCCGCTGCGGTGGCGCCTGCTGCGCGAGCTCGTGCGCAGCGACCGCGCGGTTCGTGAGCTGACCGAGCTCCTCGGCGAGCGGCAGAGCTTGGTCTCGTACCACCTGAGTCGTCTGCGCGAGTGCGGCCTGGTGCGCACGCGTCGCAGCTCAGCCGATGGACGGGACAGCTACTACACCATCGATCTCGCGGGCTGCCGGGACCAGCTGCAAGCTGCCGGCGGTGCGCTGCATCCCGGTCTGTGGCTCACCGCCGCGCTCCCACCACGACGCCGCACCGAGGATGCCCGGCGTCGAAGGCCGCGGGTCTTGTTCTTGTGCACCGGGAACAGCGCGCGGTCGCAGATCGCGGAGGCGCTGATCGGGTCGATGTCGGAGGGTGCGGTCGTCGCCGCGTCGGCCGGGAGCCATCCGAAGGTGTTGCATCCGAATGCAGTCCGGGTCATGAGGAAACGCGGGATCGACATCAGCGGGAACCGCACCAAACATGTGGACGAGTTCGTCGGGCAGCGCTTTGACCTCGTGATCACGCTGTGCGATCGGTTCCGAGAGGTGTGCCCGGAGTTCCCGTCGCACCCGGAGCTCGTCCACTGGAGCATCCCGGATCCGGCGCTCGAGGGGCCGAACGATCGGGCCACCCTGCCGGCCTTCGAGAACCTCGCCACGGAGCTCGAGACGCGGATCGGGTTCCTGCTCCATCTGTTGGACGAATCAGCGACCAGGAGGTCAACGCATGCTGAGTGATGAGACAGTCAATGTTCGCTACATGGTCGACGACGTCGACGAGTCAGTCGCGTTCTACACCGAGCATCTCGGCTTCGAGGTCTTGAGCAGTGCGTCGCCCGCGTTCGCAGACGTCAAGCGAGGCAATCTGCGCCTGCTCCTCGCCGGACCCGCGAGCTCCGCCGGCCGACCGATGACGGACGGCACCAAACCGGGACCGGGGGGCTGGAACCGCATCCACTTCATCGTCGACGACATCGAGACCGAAGCTGCCCGCCTGCGCGGCGCGGGTGCCACGTTCCGCAACGACATCGTGGAAGGGCCCGGCGGGAAGCAGATTCTCCTCCTCGACCCTTCTGGGAATGTCGTCGAGCTGTTCCAGCCGGCCGGACGCTGACCCGAATCAGAGGAGCAACCTGACGGGGACGCGATGAACGACGTTCCGTCACGCCCATCGTTGGTGACGGTCGCCCGTCAATGGGGACGCATCGGCTGCATCGGCTTCGGCGGCCCACCTGCGCACATCGCGCTCCTGCGCGAGCTGTGCGTCACCAAGAACCGATGGCTGTCGGCGAGCGAGTTCGAGGACGGGATCGCGGCGTGCAACCTGCTCCCCGGTCCGGCTTCGACACAACTCGCGCTCTTCTGTGCGTGGCGCGTGGCTGGTGCGAGCGGCGCCTTCGTCGGAGGCCTCGCATTCATCGTCCCCGGTCTCGTCGCCATCCTGGGGCTCGCCCGCGTGTTCCTCGCGGCGTCACCACCGACCTGGGTGCTCGGGGCAGCCGCGGGGGCCGGAGCGGCCGTGGTCGCCGTCGCCGTCAGCGCCGGGGTGGGGCTGATCCCTGCGAGTTGGCAGCGGTTCTCGGAGCCGCACTGGCGATGGATCGCATATGCCGTGGTCGGGGGCGCGGCCGCGGCGTCGGTCGGCCCCTGGCTGGTGGCCGTGCTGCTGGGGTGCGGCTTCGTCGAGATGGGATGTCGACGCTTCGGGCGTGATCACCATCTCGGGCTGCATCTGACGCCATTCGCTCTCGCCGCGGCCGGTCCCGCAGCAGGCGGTCTCTTCGCACTCTCCTGGACGGCGGTCAAGGTCGGTGCACTGTCGTACGGCGGTGGGTTCGTGATCATTCCCATGATGCAGAACGACGCGGTGGACCACTACCACTGGATGACCAACACCCAGTTCCTCAGCGCCGTCGCGCTCGGTCAAGTCACCCCCGGACCCGTCGTGCACACCGTCGCAGTCGTCGGCTACGCGGCCGCAGGCGTCGCGGGCGGACTCCTCGCCGCCCTCATCGCGTTCTCGCCCTCGTTCCTCTTCGTGCTCTTCGGTGCCCGACACTTCGACTCGCTCCGACACAACACGAGCGTCCGGGCATTCCTCGACGGAGCCGGACCCGCCGCGATCGGAGCCATCATCGGTGTGGCGATCCCACTCGCGCTCGCGCTCCAGGAGGCGTGGCAGTTCGGCGTGCTCGCCGCCGCGGCCGTCCTACTCCTCGCCGTTCGACGCGGCGTCGTGGCCACCCTGTTGCTCGCGGCTGCCATCGGCCTCGTAGGAGCCCAACTCGGCGCACCACTTCCGTAACCACCGTCTGAGTCCTGGCCGCGCCATCGCGGTCGTGGACGGCGGGAAGCGCGCTACCCGACTGCGTGCGCGGCGGTCTCGCGCGCCTCGTACAGCTTGCGCCACTCAGCACGCGACTTCGTCGAGATGTCGACGTCGGGCGCCTGCGCCCGCAGCGCGCCGACGGTCGAATCCTTGCGGTCGATGTGCTTGAACGGGTCGTAGTCGAAGTGCCGGCACGAGTTCTCCCACGTGATCTTGTGGATGTCCTCGTCGGAGGCACCGGCGTTGTCCAGCTCCGACAGCACCACTTCGGGTGCGTCGGGCCAGATCGAATCGGAGTGGGGGTAGTCGCACTCCCACGCGATGATGTCGATCCCGATGTCGTGGCGCACCTTCAGCGAGACGGGATCGGTGACGTAACAGGCCAGCGAGTGCTCGCGGAAGATGTCGCTCGGCATCTTGTCGCCGAAGTCGTGACCCAGCCACCGCTGGTTCGTGTAGTGGCGATCGCAGCGGTCGAGGTAGAAGGGGATCCAGCCGATCCCGGCCTCCGACCACGCGACCTTGAGGTCGGGATAGTTGTGCATCGCACCACCCCACAACAGGTCTTGTGCGGCGAGGGCCGACACCTGGGTCGCGAGGATGATGAGGTTGTCGATGGGCGCGTCGGGCGCGCTCTTGATGGCGTTGAAGCCCTGCCCGATGTGCAGGCACATCACGACACCTTCCTCCGACACCGCGCGGAAGAACGGGGCCCAATAGTCGAGGTCGATGTAGCTGGGCAGGCCCTGGATGTGCGGCAACTCCGGCATGGTGATGGCGCGGCAACCCTTCGCCGCGACCCGGCGTACCTCGTCGGCGATCAGCTGCGGGTCCCAGACCGGCGGGATGGCGAGCGGGATGAACCGGTCGGGGTACGCCGCGCACCACTCGTCGATGTGCCAGTCGTTGTACGCCTGGACGGTGGCGAGCGCGAGGTCCTTGTCCTGCGCCTCCTGGAACATGCCGCCCGCGAACCCGGCGAAGGTCGGGAAGCACATCGACGCGAGCACGCCGTTGCGGTTCATGTCGCGCACGCGTTCGTGGATGTCGTACGCGCCCGGGCGCATCTCCGCGAACCCGACCGGGTCGAAGCCCCACTCCTCCTTGGGCCACGTGACCACCGCGTTCAGGCCCATCGACCCGACGGTCTGGCCCTCGAACAACCACTTCTCGGTGCCGTCGTCGCTCATCTCGACGTGCGGGACCCGGTCGCGGTACCTGGCCGGCGCATGACGCTCGAACATGTCCGGCGGTTCGACGACGTGGTCGTCGATGCTGACGAGGATCAGGTCGTCGAGCTGCATGGTTCCTCCCGGGAGTGCGGCGAGACCTCACGGTATCCCGGCGCGACCGTCGACCCCAGCCCGTCCCCGACCGTCCCATCACTTGATTCAATCAGTCGATTGAGATAGGGTCGACGGTGTGACGCCCACCGCGATCCTCGAGCCGACCCAGGTGCGGCTGCTCGACGCGGCCGAGCGGCTGATCGGCGCCCGCGGGGTCGAAGGGGTCTCGCTGCGGGCCATCAACGCCGAAGCGGGCAGCAACGTCGCGGCCGCGCACTACCACTTCGGCTCCAAGGAGAGCCTGGTGCGGGCGGTGCTCGCGCGTCGGATGTCGGTCCTCGCCGAGGAGCGCTACGCGCGGCTCGGGCCCCTGGAGCACGACGCGACGCCGTCGCCCCGGCAGGTGGCGGAGGTGTTCGCGCTCCCCTTGCTCGACCTCTCGCGCGAGGACACCGGTCTCGACTACGTGCGCTTCCTCTCCGCCCTCGACCGGAGCGGCGGTGAGTGGTTGCACCTCCTCGACGATGCGTTCGCGCCACAACTGGCGCGGCTGCTGCCGGTGCTGGCGCGCGCCACGCCCGACCTCGACGAGGCGCGACGCATCCTCCGGCTCGGCGTCGCCGGCGCCACGCTCCTGCACATGCTGGCGAGCGCCGACCGCTACGCCGGGCGGCTCGACGCCGACGAGTACCGCGACGAGGTCGTCGGCACCATCACATCGATCCTGACCGGGCTCCCGGCCCGGTAGCGAGGAGGCGACATGTCGGCAACGTCGATCAGCGCGACGGTCCCCGGGCTCGGCGAGGTGCGCCCGCTCACCGGCGCCCTCGGGGCCGAGGTCCTGGGCGTCGACCTCACCCGCCTCGACGATGCGCAGTGGGACGCGCTCTACGCGACCTGGCTCGAGCACCTCGTGCTCTTCTTCCCGGGGCAGTCCCTCGGTGCCGACGCCCACGTCGCCCTCGGCCGGCGGTTCGGCACGCCGGAGATCCACCCCTACATCCCCAAGCGCGACGACGAGCACCCGGAGATCGTCGTGATCGACACGGTCGGGGGCGGGGCCGAGTTCTGGCACACCGACGTCACCTTCAGCCCGACGCCCCCGATGGCGTCGATCCTGCAGATGGTCATGAACCCGGCACGGGGTGGCGACACCATCTTCACCAACCAGTACCTCGCGTACGAGATGCTGTCCGACCCGATTCGCGACCTGCTCGAGGGCCTCACCGCGGTGCACCACGCCGCGCCGTTCGGCCACCCCGAGCAGCACGCGGCGCACCCCGTGATCCGCGCCCATCCCGACACCGGGCGCCGATCGCTGTTCGTCAACCGCACGTTCACGTCGCACATCGTCGAGTTGCAGCGCTCCGAGAGCGACGCACTGCTCGAGTACCTCTACACGTGGTCGGAGCAGCCTCGCTTCCAGTGCCGCTACTCGTGGAGCGAGGGCACCATCGGCATCTGGGACAACCGCTGCACGCAGCACTACGCGGTCCCCGACTACGAGGAGCGTCGCATCATCGAGCGGGTCACGGTGATCGGTGACCCGCCGGTGGGCGGCACGCCGCGCTGGCAACCGTTCGTGCGGCGACACGGCTACGGGAGCGGCTCGCTGGCGGAGTCCCGCGGCATGGAGCCCGACCCGCGCGCCAACTCGATGTCGAGCTGAGGGCTACAGCCCGAGCAACGCCGTGGTCTCGGCGCACGACGCGAGCGGGCGGCCGGACTTCTCGATGACGGCGACCGCCTCGGCCACGAGCTCCTCGTTGGTGACGGTGCGGCCCTGGTGGTCCTCGAGCCCCACCCGCAGGTGGCCGCCGCGCTCGAGCGCGAGGGCGGGGAGATCGGACTCGAAGATGTCGCCCCCGAGCACCGCCACCGACCACGCCAGCGGGCAGTCGCCGAGCAGCTCGAGGTACGCGTCGAGCGCAGCCTCGGTCGGCTGCAGGCCGAACCAGAACCCGCCGTCGGCCTCGAGCTCGGTGCCGCCGAAGTAGAGGCGCACCATCGTGCCCGGGGCCAGCTTGCCGGCGCGCCAGTACGCGAGGGTGGCGCGGAGGAACCCCGGCTCGAACACCGCGATGGTGGGCACGAGCCCGTTGCGGTCGCAGAGCTGCCACTGGTGCTCGATGTCGGACCCGGAGTTCACGTACGCGAACCGCTCGCCGAGGTTCACCGAACCGGGATCGATGGTGCCGATGCGCAGCGGGAACGACTCGGCCAGCGGTGTGACGTGTGAGTACCGCTCCTCCACCGTCCCGATCCCGTTGATCGTCGGGTACAGGAGCGCGTCCGGCCGCTGCGCGACCACCGGCTCCCACCCCTCGCGGTAGCGGGCCGCGACCTCCGTCCCGTCGCCGGTGAGGTCGATGTGGTTGTGCACGATGGCGGCGCCGGCGTCGAAGCACGCAAGCGCGGTGGCACTGATGTCCTCCGGGAGCCGCGGCGCGTTCGGATTGGCCCCGTTGATGGCGGCTTCGAGGATGACCGGGGCGTCGCGCGCGTCGCTCACGGCCGGGCCGACGGGCCCACGACCCGCCCGACGTTGCCGGCGTCGGTGCGGGCGCCGTCGACCTGGATCGGGGTGCCGTTCACCACGACGTGCTGCATCCCGACCGGCTGGTCGGCGGTGAGGCGCTCGGCGTCGGCCGGGAAGTCGCGCACCCGCCGCACCGGCCCGGGTGCCACCGTCGCCGGGTCGAAGACCGCGACGTCGGCGCACATCCCGGGCCGCAGGTAGCCGCGGTCGGCGAAGCCGAAGACGTCGGCCTGCCGCCCGCTGAGCATGCGGATGGCCTGCTCCATCGGCACCACGCCCTTGTCGCGCACCCACTTGCCGAGCAGGTCGGTGGCCTGCGGCGCGTCGCACAGCTGGCCCGCGTGCGCACCCGCGTCCGAGAGGCCGAGCACGACGTGCTCCTCCACCAGGAGATCGGCGACCCCCTCCTCGTCGTCGTTGGCGATCACGGTACGTACCCGCAACCCGAGTCCGGGCTCCTCCAGCGCGAGGTCGAGCAGGCAGTCGAGCGGTTCCGTGCCGCGCTCGGCGGCGACGTCGACGAGCTTCCGGTCGACGAGGTCGGGGTGCACTTCGCTCTGGCCGATGGTGTAGGTGTCCCAGCGGAGACCGAAGGTGCCGCTCGCGCTCCAGCCGCTCATCATGCGCGCGCGCCACGCGGGGTCGGCGTAGGCCCGAGTGCGCTCGTCGATCGACGCGTTCTGCAGCGCGGCGAAGTGCTCGTTGACCGCGAGCGGGTACGGCGAGTCGAGGGTGAACTGGAAGGTGAGCGGCCGCGGCGTCACCTGCGGCCACACCTCGGAGCCGCGCTCCCACCCGGCCCGGTTCGCCTCGATCGCCTGGTGGTGGTACCCGGTGGGCGACGTGAGGAGCGCGCCCCACGTGAACGGCACGCCGACCTTCATCTGGAGGTCGAACATGTCGGCCGGCCCGCACTGCTCGCCGGGCGCGATCGACACCACACCCCGGCCGACCTCCCCCATCGTCTCGAGCAGCGCCTCCAGCTCGGCCCGGTCGGCGAACCGGCTGGGCACCGGCTTGCCGTCGATCCCGCGGTGCGGGAACGCGAAGCTCGTGGCGAAGCCGGCGGCACCCGCGTCCATCGCCTCCCGCAGCACCTGCTGCATCGCCGCGATCTCCTCTGCGGTGGCGGTGCGCTCGTAGGCGTCGTCGCCCATCACGAACAGACGCAGCGCGGTGTGACCGATGTAGGCGGCGAAGTTGATGCCGACGCCGTGGTTCGCCACCGACGCCAGGTACTCGGGGAAGGTCGCGAAGTCCCAGGGGATGCCCGCGGCCAGCGCGGCGACGTCCATGTCCTCGACGTTCTCCAGCGTGCGGGCGATGAGCTCGTGGTGCTCCGCGCGCGTCGGCGCGATCGAGAACCCGCAGTTGCCGGCGACCACCGTCGTGACGCCGTGGTAGCACGACGGCGTGAGCGCGGGGTCCCAGAACACCTGCGCGTCGTAGTGCGTGTGGATGTCGATGAAGCCGGGTGCCACCACGCAGTCGCCGGCGTCGAGGACGCGGTCACCCTCGAGGTTCGGCCCCACCTCCGTGATGCGCCCGTCGGCGATGCCGACGTCGGCACGGGTCCCGGCCGCCCCGCTCCCGTCGTGGACGGTTCCGCCCTTGATCACCAGCTGGTTGGCCATGTCGTCGACTCCCCGTCGAGGTGTGTGGTTGCAGGGTAGGTCAGGTCTCGGCGGGCACGCCCGCCCCCTCGGCCCCACCCCCACCCAACGGTGGCGTCGGGATGTAGGGCTCCGGTTCCTTGTCGATGAGACCGCGCGACACCCAGTTGCGCTTGTCCGCCCAGACCAGCATGGGCGGCAGCACGACGAGCGCGCTGAGCAGCGCGACGGCGACGTTCATCGCGACGATGCGGCCGAAGTCGCGCAACAGCGGCAGCGACGAGAACGAGAGCACGGCGACGCCGGCGATGGCGGTGAGGGCGGAGACGACGAAGGCGCGTCCCGTCCGCGACGCGGCGACGTCGACCGCCTCCCGCGGCGTGTACCCGCGTCGTCGCTCCTCCACGTACCGCAACAGGATGAGCGACGTGAACTCGGTACACGCCGCGACCACGAGCGGCCCGCCGACCGCGGTCAACGGGCTGAGCTCGATGTTGAAGGCGTACGCGACCAGGGAGGAGATCCCGACCGCGATGAGCACCGGCACCAGCGACAGCAGCGCGCGGATGACGGAGCGCAGCCGGACGGCGAGGAACAGGAAGACGAAGAGGATCGCGAGGTAGGTGAGCTCGATCCGGTTGGCTTCGAGGTTGTCGAGGAGCCCGACGCCGACGACGGCGAGCCCCGAAGGGGTGGCCCGGATCCCGGCGGGGGGATGCGTGTCGGCGCGGATGCCGCGCACGACCGGCGCACGCGCCTCCAACGAGCCGGGGCCGGTGCGGAACAGGATGTTGAACGCACGGCCGTGGTCGGTCACGGCAGACGCCCGCACGTCGCTCGGCGCGACGTCGTAGGTGTTGCGGACGTCGATCCCGCGGGGCGCGAGGTCGGACCCACCGGGCACGTCGTTGACGATGTCGCCGATGGCCGTCTCGATGCTCGAGCCGGTGAGCAGCTTCTTGGGGTACTGCCGCAGCGTGTCGGTGGTGAAGTCGTGCGCGAAGGTCGCGAACTTGTCGGAGAAGACGTCGTTGCTCGTGGCGAAGACGCCGAGCTCGCTCGATCCGCCCGTCAGCTTCTCGACCTTGTGGATGTCCTTGATGGTCTGGCTGTCCTGGTTGACCCACTGCACCGGGTCGGTCTGCAGGGTGAGCTTGTCCTCCACCGCCACGCCACCGATGAAGATGCCGACGCTGGCCACCGCGAACAGCACTGCCGCCCGGGACGGGATGCTCCCCAGCCACACCACGAGGCGTCCCAACGGGCCGGCGCGGAAGTCGCGTCCCCGCGTGGGCGACTTGAACTCGCGGATGCCGAGGATGGCGAGCGGCAGGATGATCGAGCCGATGCAGATGGCGGCGATGCCGACCGCGAGCAGCAGTCCGAAGTCGCGCAGCATCGGCACCTTGGCGAAGTGGAGCGCGGCGAAGGCGAAGATGGCGTCGAAGGTCACCACGAGCAGGGCGGGGCCGAGGTTGCGGGCGGTCTCCTGGATCGGGTGCTCGGCGCGGTCGATCACCACCTCCTCCTCGACGCGCGCGTGCATCTGGATCGCGTAGTCGATCCCGATGCCGAGCATCACCGGGAGCCCGGCGATGGTCACGATGGTGAGTGGGATGCCGAGGTAGCCCGCCAGGCCGAAGGCCCAGACGACGCCGACGAGCACCACGAGCAGGGGGAGCAGCCGCCATCGCACCTGGAAGAGCACCAGGAGGATGACCACCATGATCACGACCGCGATGCCGCCGAGGGTCAGCATCCCGCCGCGCAGGTAGTCGTTGATGTCCTTGAGCAGCACCGCGGCACCGGTGGTGACGGTCGTCGCGTTGTCGAAGTGGAGCTTCGCCGCCTCCCGCTGCACGAGCACCGACGCCTTGCCCTCGTTCTCGATGGACGCGTTCCCCGGGAGCCGGGTGACGATCTGCGCGGTGTGGTCGTTGACGAAGACCGAGCGCAGGGCCTTCCGCACCTCACCCTCGTTGTTGTAGAGGAGGAACTTCACCCACTCCGGGTTGTCGAACGTGCGCTCGGCCGCCGGGATCGCGGTCAGGCGGCCGAGCGTCTTCACCGCGTCCTCGCCGCGTGCGACCGCGGCGGGCGACCCGGGTTGCTCCTTCGCCTGCGCCGCGAGCAGCGCCTTGGCCGCGACGCTGTTGGTCGGGTTGCCGTCGGGGCTCGACACCAGGGAGTCGGAGAATTGGAGGATGGTGAGCGGGCTCACCACCGACTCGACCTCGCCGCTCGCCTTCAGCCGGTCGTGGAAGTTCTTCAGCTGCTGGGCACCGTCACCGGTGAAGAGCTCGTCGATCTTGTGACCGGGATCCATCGAGATCACGGTGAGCATCGCCTCGCCACCGAACAGGCGTTGGTAGACGACGTTGTCCTTGTAGACCTGGGAATCCTTGTTGAGGTAGCTGTCCTGCCCCGTGGCGAAGTTGAGCTGGGTGATCCCGAGACCGAGGGCGATCGTGACCAGGAGCCCCACCACGGTCACCACGACCGCGTGCTTGCCGAGCTGCACCGCGATGTAGGACCAGAATCGCTGCATCACTTCCCCCGGGGTGATGTCACCCGACGCAGCGTAGGCTCCGCGCCATGATCCAGCTCTCGATCGGAGTCACGTCGTTCGCCGCCGAGGATCCCGGCACGTGGGAGCCGCTGTTCCGCGCCGCACGGGTCGCGGACCGGGCGGGCGTCGACCGTCTCGTCGTGTCCGACCACGTGGTGTTCGGCGAACGATTGGAGGAGTACGGCCGCCCCGAGATCGGCGGTCAGGCGGGCGGCAAGCAGCCGACCGGGCCCGACGGCCACTGGCTGGAGCCGCTCACCACGTTGTCGGTGCTCGCGGGCATGACCTCGCGCATCCGCCTCGGCACCAACATCCTGGTCGCCGCGCTGCGCCGGCCCGCGGTGCTGGCGAAGTCGACCGCGACGCTCGACGTGCTGTCGGGCGGCCGCCTCGACCTCGGCGTCGGGGTCGGCTGGCAGCGGGAGGAGTACGAGGCCGCCGGCCTCGACTTCGACCGGCGCGGACGCCTGCTCGACCACACCCTCGAGGTGCTCCAGACGCTCTGGCGCGAGCCGCGGGCGGCCTACGACTCGCCCGAGCTGCAGTTCGAGGCCATCCACATGATGCCGAAGCCCCTCCAGGCCGGCGGCGTGCCGATCTGGGTCAGCGGCACCATCAACCCGCGGGTGGTCCGGCGCCTGGCCCGCTTCGGGAGCGGTTGGATCCCGTGGGGTCCCGCGGCCGCCGACCCCGTCGCCGGGATCGCCGAGATGCGCACGCTGCTCGCCGACGCCGGCCGCGATCCCGAGGGCCTCCAGGTCACGGGCGCGCTGCGAATGGTGAGGGCCGACGACGGCTCGCTCGATCTCGACCGCACGATGGAGGCGGTCCCCGCGCTCGCGGCCGCCGGTCTCACCGACGTCCGTGCCGGCGTCCGACTGCCCGAGGACGAGTCGGCCGCGGTCGAGGAGCTGAGCGAGCTCGTGGGTGCGTTCCGCGCCGCGGCCGGACGCACCGACGCCTGAACACCCCGTACCACGAGGAGGACACGCCATGACCGCCGCGCCCACCGACGCGCCGCCGCTCGGGTTCTGGAAGATCGCGGAGACCTTCCCGGATCACCTCGCGCTGGTCGACCCCGACGAGCGCGAGATCTCGGCCGGTGAGCTGGTGGCGTCCTGCAACCAGCTCGTCCACGGGCTGCGCGCCCTGGGGCTCGAGCCCGGGGACGCGATCGCGATGCTGCTGCCCAACAGCGCCGAGGTGTTCGAGCTCTACCTCGCCGTCGGTCAGGCCGGCTTCTACCTCATCCCCATCAACTGGCACCTCGTCGGCCCCGAGATCGCGTACATCGTGCAGGACTGCGAGGCGAAGGTGTTCGTCGCCCACGCCCGGTTCGCCGAGCATGCCCAGGCCGCGGCCGACGAGATCTCGTTCCCCGAGGAGGGCCGGTTCGCCGTCGGCGGCGGCATCGACACGTTCAGCGCGTACGAGCAGCTGAAGGACGGCCAGCCGACGAACGCACCCGCCGATCGCCAGATGGGCCTGGTGATGAACTACACGTCGGGCACGACCGGGCGCCCGAAGGGCGTGCGGCGCGCGCTGCAGGACGTCGACCCCGAGACCGGGGGCGGCTCGTTCGGCGGGATGCTCTACCTCTTCGGGTTGCAACCGTTCGACGACAACGTGCACATCGTCGGTTCGCCGCTGTACCACACCGCGGTGCTGGTGTTCTCCGGCGCGGCCATGCACATCGGCCACACGGTCGTGGTGATGGACAAGTGGACGCCGCAGCAGATGCTCCACCTCATCGACAAGTACCGCGTGACCAACACGCACATGGTGCCGACCCAGTTCGTGCGGCTGTTGGGGGTGCCCGAGGACGAGCGCGCGAAGTACGACGTCTCGTCGCTGCGGCACATGATCCACGCGGCGGCTCCGTGCCCGCCCGACGTGAAGCGCCAGATGCTGGACTGGTGGGGTCCGGTGATCGACGAGTACTACGCCGCGAGCGAAGGTGGCGGCACCTACGTCTTCGCCGAGGAGTGGCTCGAGCACCAGGGGACCGTCGGCCGCAAGTGGCCGTTCTCCGAGGTCGTGATCCTCGACGACGACGGCAACGAGCTCCCGCCCGGGCAGATCGGCACCGTCTACATGCACATGCACACGGGCAACTTCGAGTACTTCAAGGACAAGGAGAAGACCGACAAGAGCTTCCGCGGCAAGTTCTTCACCGTCGGCGACGCCGGCTACCTCGACGAGGACGGCTGGCTCTTCCTGTCCGACCGCAAGATCGACATGATCATCTCCGGTGGGGCGAACATCTACCCGGCCGAGATCGAGAGCGAGCTGATCATGCACCCGAAGGTCGCCGACGTGGCGGTGTTCGGGATCCCCCACGACGACTGGGGTGAGGAGGTCAAGGCGGTCGTCGAGCCGGTGGAGGGCGCCGAGCCGGGGCCCGAGCTCGAGGCCGAGATCCTCGGCTGGGCGAGCACGCGCCTGGCGAGGTTCAAGACGCCCAGGAGCATCGACTTCACCGACGAGATGCCCCGCGACCCCAACGGCAAGCTCTACAAGCGCAAGCTGCGCGACCCGTACTGGGAAGGCCGCGAGCGCGCCATCTGATCCCCGATACCGGTACGCGTCCTCAGAGCTCGAGCGCCCGCCAGAGGTACCAGGCGGCGACGGTGCGGAACGGTCGCCAGCGCTCGCCGCGGCGTGCGACCTCGTGCGGGGACGGCACCACCTTGGTCCGGAACGCGCGCTGGAAGCCGCGCCGCAGGCCGAAGTCGTCGACCGGCAACACGTCGGCGCGACCGAGGTGGGTGATCAGGAACATCTCCGCGCTCCAGCGCCCGATGCCCCGTACCGCGGAGAGCCGGTCGACGATCGCGTCGTCGTCGAGCCGTCTGATCTCCGCGAGGGTGGGCAGCGTCCCGTCGACCGTCCGCTGTGCCAGGTCGCGCAGCGCGAGCACCTTCGCCCGTGACAGGCCGACGCCCCGCAACTGCTCCTCCGAGGCGCGCAGCACATCGGGAGCGGTGAACCCGTGCCGGGTCCGCGGGAACAGGTCGCCGAGACGCCGGTAGATCGTCGCCGCGGCTTTGACGCTGAGCTGTTGGTGGACGATCGCCTGCGCCAAGCTGCCGAACACGCTCGGCGTGGGCTCGAGCTCGAGCGTGAACGGCCCGACCCGGTCGATCAACCGCGCCAGCGCCGCGTCGGACGCGCGCAGGTAGTCGACCGCCGCGTTCCGATCGAACGGGAACCCCGTGTCGCCGTCGACGGTGCGCACCCCTTCGATCGCGAGCATCCGCAGCTTCGTGGCCACCCCGCCCGTCGCCGAGAACCCGCCCGTCCGCCCTCCGGCCGCCAGCACGCGATGGCACGGCACGACGATCGCGTAGGGGTTCCGGCCGAGCGCCTGGCCGACGGCACGCGCCGCGCCGGGCGACCCGACCTCCGCCGCCACCTCCGAGTACGACATCGTCTCGCCGGCGGGGATGGTGCGCACCACCTCGTACACCTTCCGTTGGAAGGGCGGGAGCGACGCGAGGTCGAGCGGGATGTCGACCAGGTCGTCGGCCCGGCCCCGCAACGAGGAAACGATCCGGTCGATCGCCGACTGCACCGGGGGCGGTGGTGTGCCCGCCCGCGCACCGTCGAAGCGCTCGCGCAAGCGCGTCCGGGTGTCGGCCACCCGCGCCTCCGGCAACTGGACGCCGACGACCATCTCGCCGTCCCACGCGATCCCGCAGCGGCCGATGGGCGTGTCGAAGAGCGTGAACGTGGTCATGCGACGCAGAACTCGTTGCCCTCGACGTCCTGCAGCGTCGTCCAACGGGTGCCGTACTCGTCGTAGTCCCCGACCTTGGTCGCACCCAGACCCAGCAGGCGCGCGACCTCGGCGTCACGGTCGTCGGCGTGGAGGTCGAAGTGCGCGCGGTTCTTCACCTGCTTGTGCTCGGGCACCTTGATGAAGAACCACCCGGGCCGGGAGGTGTCGTGCATGCCGATCGACACGAAGAACTCGCTGCCCCCGTCGTCGACGGGCCGGTCGAGGGCGGCCGACCAGAACGCGGCCACGGTTCCGGGGTCGTCACAGTCGAGGGTCACGTTGCCCAGTTCGATGCTCACGAGGGTGCTCCTTCGGTGGGGGACGTGGCCGTTCGGATCGGCCACGAGATCTCGGTGCGGTACTCGGAGACGTCGGCCGCGTCGAGCGGGCCGATCACGTACCACTCGCGCACGCGCTCGCCGGCGTGCTCGGCGTGACGCGCCACCCAGGCCCCGAGCGTGCGGTACGTGTCGCCGATGGTGTCGTAGTCGCCGGCGTGGACGAGCACCGCGACCCGCGCCGCCGGCACCTCGCCGACGGTCACGTGGCGTTCGCGCGCGGGCACGACGACGGGCGCGGCGACGGGGAGGAACGCCTCCGCGGTCTCGGGACCGTCGTCGGCCAGCTCTGCCGCGTAGAGACCGCCCGGCGCGCCGCTGGGCGCCACGCCGTGCCGGTCGAGGAACGCGCCGAGCTCGCCGTAGGCCCACGCCAGCCAGTCACTGAACTCGTCCGGCTCGACCAGGCCGGTGATCCGCACCGACTGCGTCGCCGCCTCGGTGCGCAGGTGCACCGGGGTGTGCGTGGTCGGCGCGACGACCGACTGCAGCTCGGCGACGATCCGCTCCGTCTCCTCCAGCCGCAGCTGCATCTCCCGCCGGTGCTCCCCGAGGACGCGTCGCGTGGTCTCCGGGTCGCGCGCCTCCAGCACCGCCCGCACCTGCTCGAGCGGCAGGTCGAGTCGGCGGAGTCGCTGCACGATGGCCGCGTCGGCGAGCTGGTCGACGGTGTAGCTGCGGTACCCGGTCTGTGGATCGACGCGTGCCGGCACCAGGATGCCCGACTCGTGGTAGGCGCGCAGGGTCTTGATCGAGAGCGAGCTCGCCCGGGAGAACATGCCGATCGGCAGGAGGTCGTCGTCCACCGGGTGATCGTGCACTCTCCCGCCGGGGGAGAGTCAAGCAGCCCGGGTCACGCGGGCAGACCGTGCGGGTGCAGGTGCTCCTCGGCCATCCGCTTGAGCCCGACCCGGTCCAGCTTCCCGGTGGGGTTCACGGGCATCTCGTCCAGGAACACCACCTCCTCCGGCGCCTTGTACCCGACCCGCGCCCGGGCGAAGTCGATCAGCTCCTGGCTCGAGGGCGGTTCCGCGCCGTCCTTGACCGTCACGTAGGCACGCACGTTCTCGCCGTGCACCTCGTCACGGATGCCGATCACGCCGACCAGCGAGACCGCCGGGTGCTCGGCGAGCGCGTCCTCCACCTCCATCGGGCTGATGTTCGAGCCGTCGTGGACGATGATCTGCTTCTTGCGCCCGAAGAACCACAGGTAACCGTCGTCGTCGGCGTGCGCGAGATCCCCGGAGTCGAGCCAGCCGGCGCGCAGGATCTCGGCGGTGGCGTCGGGGTTCTCCCAGTAGCCGATGGTCTGGCTGCGGGTCCGGATCCACACCCGGCCGACGGTGCCGAGCTCGCACTCGACGTGGTCGTCGTCGCGCACGCAGATGTCGAAGCCCGCGATCGGACGGCCGATCGATCCCTGCTTGATCGGCCCGGACGGCGGGTTCAGCGTGGCCAGGCCCACCTCGGTCATGCCGTAGCCCTCGTCGATGAGGAAGCCGACGAGATGGGAGAACTCGCGTTCGAGCTCGAGCGACACCGAGTCGGAACCGGCGCGGCACACCCGCAACGAGGCGAAGTCGGCTGCGGTGACCCCGGGATGGCGCACCAGTGCGGTGAGGGCCGCCGGGAGCATGGCCAGCACGGTGGGGCGGTGCTCCCGCAACAGCGGGAGGATCTCGCCGGCGTCGAACGTCCGGGCCACGACCACACGCGCCCCGACCGAGAGCGACGCCAGGGCCCACAGGAACGATCCGACGTGCGACATCGAGGACCCGGGCAGGAACGTGTCGGCCGCGGTGAGCTCGAACGCGTCGGCCGCGCTCGCGCACATCCAGCCCAGCGTCTCGAGGCTGTGGGTCACGCCCTTCGCGGGCCCGGTGCTCCCGGACGTGAAGAAGATCGCGGCGGGATCGGACGGCGCGACGTCGGGCAGGGTCACCGCGCCGTGCTCTTCACGACACAGCTGCTCGAGCGTCGGACCGTCACCGACGAGACCTTCGAGCGCGATGATCCCGTGCCGCAGCTCGGACGCGAGCGCGCAGGCGGCGAGGTCGTCGCCGCGCTCGCCGTGGGCCACGAGCGCCGCCGCCCCGCTGACGCCGAGCGCGTGGTCGATCTCGGGTGGCGCGTAGCGGTAGTTCAAGGGCGTGGCGACGAGTCCGGCCTTGATGCAGGCCAGGTAGTGCACCACCAGGTAGGTGCGGTTGGGCAACAGCGACGCGAGCCGGTCGCCCGGCTGCAGGCCGAGCGCGAGGTAGTTGCGAGCCAACCGGTCGCTGGTCTCGTCCAGCTCGCGCCACGTCATCCGATCGACCGCACTGCCGATCGCGACCGCGTCGGGTCCGGTGTCGAGCCCCACCCGCAACACGTCCCGGAGATCGACGGGCGCGTCGAGTGGGCGTCCCTGGAGCGGCATCGTGCCTCCTCGCCATGCGTCGCGGGACACGAGCGTACGACGCGGTGGACCCCCCTTCGGTGCGTGACCTACCGTGCCGGACCTATGGGGATCGATTGGCAAGGAAGTCGCGTCCTGGTCACGGGGGCGTCGTCGGGCATCGGCGCCGGATTGGCCGAGCAGTTCGCCATCCGGGGTGCGATCGTGGCGCTCAACGGCCGCGACGAGGGCCGGCTCGGCGCCACCGCCGAGCTGTGCCGCAGCCACGGCGCGACGGTGCACGAGCTGCCCGCCGATCTGGGCGACGCCGACGCCGTCGACCGCCTCGCCACCGACGCGGTGGCCGCCATGGGCGGCGTCGACGTGCTGGTCAACAACGCCGGCATCCCCAAGCGGCGCAACGTCCGGGCCCTCGACGCCGCCACCGTCGACACGGTGATGCAGGTGAACTTCCTCGGACCGACCCGCCTGACCCTGGCGCTGCTCCCGCAGATGATCGAGCGCGGCGCCGGGCACATCGTCAACGTCTCGTCTGTCGCCGCCACCCTCTCGTCGCCGGGCGAGGCGGCGTACGACGCGTCGAAGTCGGCGCTGGCGGTGTTCTCGGAGGCGATGGCGATCGACCTCTGGGACAGCGGGGTCAAGGTGCTCGTCGTCTATCCCGGGGTGGTCGACACCCCGCTCTTCCAGATGCCCGACAACGATCCGTTCACCGCACCGGTCGAGTTCATCACCGTCGGCGAGCTCGTCGACGCGACCTTCGACGCGCTCGACCGCGGGGCGATCGAGGTGTACATCCCCGAGTACTTCAAGGAGTTCGCCACGGGGAAGGCGAACAACGTGGAAGGCTTCGTGTCCGGCACCGCCGAGTACATGCGCCAGCAGACCGCGGGCGGCTGAATGCCCGCGGCGGCGCACCCGCTCGACGCCCTCACGTCCGACGAGGTCAGCCGCGCGGTCGCGGTGATCACCGCCGATCCCCGCTTCGAGGTCGACGCCGCGTTCGTCCACGTGCGCCTGCACGAGCCGGACAAGACCACGGTGCTCGGACACGAACCGGGCGCCCCCGTCGACCGGGAGCTGGAGGCGCTGCTCGTGCCGCCCGGGCGCCTGGAGGTGACCGAGGTCGTCGTCTCGGTCACGAAGGGCGAGGTCCGTTCGTGGGCGGTGCATCCCGACATGCGGCCCGCGCTGCTCTTCGGCGAGTCGATGTCGGCCATCGTGAAGGTGAAGGAGCACCCGGAGTGGCAGGCCGCGCTGCGGCGGCGCGGCATCGACGACTTCGACCGCGTGCAGATCGACCCGTGGCCGGCGGGATCGTTCGGTGTCGCCCACGAGGACGGCCGGCGGATCAGCCGCTGCATCTCCTACCTGCGGGCGCGACCGCAGGACAACGGATACGCCCAACCGATCGAGGGCGTCATCGCGTTCTTCGACCAGGGTGCGGGCGAGGTGCTCGAGGTGGTCGACCTCGGCGTCGTGCCCATGCCGACCGACCGGGGCGCGTACCTCGCCGACGACATCGGGCCGATGCGCGACGACCTCCAGCCGCTGGAGATCGTGCAGCCCGACGGTGCGAGCTTCGTGGTCGACGGCAACCACGTGCGCTGGTCGCGGTGGTCGTTCCGCGTCGGCTTCGACCCGTACGAGGGCCTCGTCCTGCACACCGTCGGCTACCACGACGGCGACCGGGTCCGGCCGGTGCTGTACCGGGCGTCGATCTCCGAGATGGTCGTGCCCTACGGCGACCCCGGCCCGATGCACGGGTGGAAGAACGCGTTCGACGCCGGCGAGTGGGGCCTCGGCCGCATGGGCAACTCGCTCCAACTCGGCTGCGACTGCCTGGGCGTCATCCACTACTTCGACGCGGTGCTGAGCACCGAGCAGGGACAGCCCTACACGGTCCCGAACGCGGTGTGCCTCCACGAGGAGGACTACGGGATCCTCTGGAAGCACCACGACCTGCACGGCGGCACCGACGAGACGCGGCGATCGCGTCGGCTGGTCGTCAGCTTCATCGCCACCGTCGGCAACTACGAGTACGGCTTCTACTGGTACTTCTACCTCGACGGCAACATCCAACTGGAGGTGAAGCTCACCGGGATCGTGTCGCCGATGGCCATCGAGCCCGGTATGCAGCCCGAGTTCGCCAACGTGATCGCGCCCGGCATCGCCGCGCCGCACCACCAGCACCTCTTCTCGGCCCGGCTCGACCTCGACGTCGACGGCCCGGTGAACTCGGTCTACGAGGTCGAGGCGGAAGCGGTGCCCCCCGGCCCCGACAACCCGTGGGGCAACGCGTTCCGCTCGCGTGTCACGCCGCTGGCGAGCGAGCTGGCGGCCCGGCGCGACACCAACGCCGCGACCAGCCGTGCGTGGCGCGTGGTGAACGAAGCCAGCCGCAACGGGCTCGACCAGCCCGTCGGCTACCGGCTCGTCCCCACCGCGTCGACCCCGACGATGCTGGCGGCACCGGACTCGAGCGTGGGCCGGCGCGCCGGCTTCGCCCGTCACAACCTGTGGGTCACGCCGTACCGCGCCGACGAGCGACGCGCCGCGGGCGAGTTCCCCAACCAGCACGAAGGTGGCGACGGCCTGCCGCGGTGGACCGCCGCCGACCGGTCGCTCGTCGACACCGACGTCGTGCTCTGGTACACGTTCGGCGTCACCCACTTCGTGCGCCCCGAAGACTGGCCGGTGATGCCGGTCGAGTACACGGGGTTCGTGCTCTCGCCGTTCGGCTTCTTCGACCGCAACCCCGCGCTCGACGTCGCGCCGACGGCGAGCAGCACCAGCTGTCACGCCGACTGATGAGCACGGTGGCCGAGGACGTCGCCGGGCTCGATGCCACCGCGCAGGCTGCGCTGGTCCGCACCGGTGAGGTCGACGCGGTCGAGCTCGTGCAGGCGGGCATCGAGCGCATCGAGGCGCTGAACCCGACGCTGAATGCGGTGATCACACCGACCTTCGAGCGTGCCCTGGATGCCGCCCGCGTGGGGGTGACCGGACCGTTCGCCGGCGTGCCGTTCCTGCTGAAGGACCTCGCGGTGGAGATGGAAGGTGTGCGGTTCTGCGAGGGCTCGCGCTTCCTCGGCGAACACGTCTCCACGTACGAGTCCGAGCTGGTGACGCGATTCCGGCGTGCGGGCTTGGTGATCCTCGGCAAGACCAACACGCCCGAGTTCGGCATGGCGCCGGCATGCGAACCGGAGCGGTTCGGCCCGACCCGCAACCCGTGGGATCCCGACCGGTCGACGAGCGGCTCGAGCGGGGGCTCCGCCGCCGCCGTCGCCTCCCGCATGGTGCCCATGGCGCACGCCGACGACCTCGGCGGCTCGATCCGCTATCCGGCATCGGCGTGCGGACTGTTCGGCTTGAAGCCCACCCGGGCCCGGGTGTCGTACGCGCCCCGATACGGCGACATCGTGCACGGGTGGGGGTGCGAGTTCGCCGTGACCCGCTCGGTACGCGACGCGGCCGCGCTGCTCGACGCGGTCGCGGGCCCGGCACCGGGGGATCCGTACGTGGCACCACCGCCCGTGCGCGCCTTCTCGGCCGAGCTCGAGACCGAACCCCGCCGATTGCGCATCGCGTACAGCCCCCGCACCGCGTCTGGTGAACCTGGCCACGACGACTGCATCGCCGCGCTCGACGACGCGGTCGCGCTGCTCGACGAGCTCGGTCACGAGATGGTGGAGGCTGACGTGCCGGCGTTCGACGAGGTGACCGGGAGCGCGATCGGCACGGTCTTCGACTCCGCGACGGCGTGGATCGTGGCGTACTGGGTGCGTGAGCTCGGTCGCGAGCCACAGGTCGGCGAGCTCGAACCGCTCACCCGGCACTTCTGGGAGCAGGGCCGCGCGGTCCCGGCCTCCGCCTACCTCATCGCGGTCGAGGAGCTCCAGCGCCTGTCACGGCGGATCGCCCACTTCCTCGACGGGTTCGACTCCGTGCTCACTCCCACGCTGTCGGAGCCACCGGCTCGCATCGGCGAGATCACGTCGACCCCCGACGCACCGACGCGCGCACTCGAACGCGGTAGCCGTACCATCGCGTACTCGGGGGTCATCGCCAACTTCACCGGCAACCCGGCGATGTCGGTGCCGCTGTGGTGGAACGCCGCCGGTCTCCCGATCGGCGTGCAGTTCCTCGGGCGGTTCGGGGACGAGGCGACGTTGCTGCAGCTCGCGGGGCAGCTCGAGCGGGCCCGGCCCTGGGCCGACCGGGTGCCCCCGATCTCCGCGCTCGCGGCCCCGGTCGCATCGCCTGCCCGACCCACCACCGGACGCGGATGACCCGATGGACACCCAGGCCCGGAAGACGTTGCCGGACCCGTTCAAAGCGCGCGAGCGGGAGGACCCCACCGCCGCGCTGGTGACGCGGCGCGCCCAGGGCCGCCTCGGCGAGCGGGGCACGGCCGTGGCGGTGGTGCCGTCTACGGTTCCGGCGATGACCGAGCAGCCGGCGGCACCCGAGCGGGGCGAGGCCGAGTCGCGTGACGTCGCCGAGCTGTTGCGGGTGCTCGATCTCGAGGAGCTCGATCGTGACATCTTCCGCGGGGTGAATCCCGAAGGTGACCGGCGGCGTCCGCGGCTCTTCGGCGGTCAGGTGGCGGCGCAGGCGGCCCGCGCCGCGAGCTTGACCGTGCCCGACGATCGCAGCCTCCACTCGTTGCACGGCTACTTCCTGCGCGCCGGCCGCGCCGACCGCCCGACGATCCTGCACGTCGACCGCGACCGCGACGGCGGGTCGTACTCCGCCCGGCACGTCGCCGCGGTGCAGGACGGCGAGGTGATCATGAGCGTGCTGGTGTCGTTCCACGCCGACGAGGACGGCCCCGAGTTCCAGGCGCTGGCCATGCCCGACGGAGTGCCGCCGCCGGAGGCCGTGCCCGCGCCCACGGTCACCCCGCACGCGTCGATCTTCGATCTCCGCATCGTCGGACGCGGCGAACCGCGCGGCGACTTCCCCGGGAGCCCGCACCGGTTCTGGGCCCGGGCGCGGGGCCCGCTCCCCGAGGACCCACCGCTCCACGCGTGCGTGCTCGCGTACCTGTCCGACGTCGGGACCGGACTGGCCAAGCTGCCGCCCGGCGACCCGCCGTGGATGGGTCCGAGCCTCGACCACTCGGTCTGGTTCCACCACGCCGGCCGGATGGACGACTGGGTGCTCGTCGACCTCGTGCCGATGGCCGCGGCCGGCGCCCGCGGCTACTACACCGGCACCGTGCACGACGGCGCCGGCCGGCTGCTGGCGTCGATCGCGCAGGAGCACGTGATGCGTCCGCACACCATGTCGTAGCTCAGGGTCCGGAACATCCGGCGAGTCAGAGCGTGCGGAAGGAGCCGCCGTCGCAGAGGATCTGCGCGCCGTTCACGTAGCTCGACGCGTCGCTGGCGAGGAAGACGCACACCCCGGCCATGTCCTCGGGCTGGCCCATGCGCCGCATCGGGTTGGTCGCCCGGACGGTGTCCATCGTGCCTGCGGCCCAGGCCTTGGTGATGTCGGTCTCGAACGGGCCGGGGAGCACGGTGTTGGCCCGCACCTTCGGGTTGTACGCGCCGGCCAACCCGAGCGTCAGCGCGTTGAGCCCCGCCTTCGCCATCGCGTACGGCAGGTCGTGCTCGTCGGGACGCCACGACCCCGCGGTCGAGACGTTGATGATCGACCCGCCGTCACCCTCGAACATGCGGGTGGCGAACAGCGCGGCCAGCCGGAACGGGCCCTTGGCGTTCACCGCGTGCGTCTTGTCGTAGAGCTCCTCGGTCACCGAGGCGAGATCGGGGTACAGCGGCGACAGCCCCGCGTTGTTGATGAGCACCTCGCAGTGACCGAGCTCCGCGTACACCCGGTCGACGAGCTCACCGCACTCGTCCCAGTGGCTGACGTTGAGTGCCATCGGCACCACGGTCCGCCCGGTCGCGGCGCGGATCTCGGCCGCGGTGCTCTCGCAGTTGTCGAGCTTGCGACTCGCCACGACCACATCGGCCCCGGCCTGCGCCAACGCGAAGCACACCGCACGACCGATGCCGCGGCTCCCCCCGGTGACGACGGCGACGCGTCCGGAGAGGTCGAAGAGTTCGGCGGGTGACGGCACGGGGACCTCGTTTCGGGTAGACCTTCGTGGCCGACGACGGTATCCCGCCGCGTCCCGGACGCACCAAGGAGTCGACCGCATGGGTGAGGGACGCGCAGAGATCACGATCAACCGGTCGGCCGACGACGTGTGGGCGACGGTCGGCAACTTCGGCGACGTCACGTGGATGCCCGGTGTCGAGACGAGCGAGCTCGACGGCGACGACCGAGTGGTGCGGACGGTCGGCATGCGCCTCGTGGAGCACCAGTACTCGCGTGACGACGAGCAGCGCACGCTCACGTACGGGATCGTCGACGGCGACGTCCAGCCGGAGCTGCACCGGGCGACGATCACGGTGATGCCGGCGGGCAGCGGATCCTTCGTCACGTGGGACGTCGAGGCCGACGACGCCATGGTGGAAGCGATGCAGGGGGCCTACGTCGGCGCCCTCACCGCGCTCAAGGAGCAGCTCGAGGCCTGAGTCGGCCCTCCCCGCGCTTCACGCGCGCCGCGACCAGCTCGAGCGAGCCGAGGTCGCGCAGCGCGGCGCACGACCGGGTCGCCATGGCGAGGAACATCGCGTCGGCGCTCGCGGACGGCGTCGCGGTGGCGTACGCCCAGCCGAGCATCGTGATCATCGGGCCTTGCAGCACGCCGAGCCGGTAGTCGGCGAAGCACTGCTCGAACGAGTAGTCCTCGACCCCGATGCGCCGGAGCTCGTCGAGGTACTCGGCGACCAGCGCCGATTCGTGCTCGCGCCGATCGTCGACCAGGACGCTGGTGGCGAGGAAGTAGGCGAGGTCGCGCCCCGGCGGCCCGATGGCGAGGGTCTGCCAGTCGACGGCCACGACGCCGTCGCCGTGCTCCGGGAACATGAGGTTGTCGAGGCGGTAGTCGCCGTGCACGAGGCCCTGGACGCCGGTGTCGATCGCCACCCAGCGCCCGGTGAGCGCGGCGGCTCGGCGGAGTGTCTCGGCGTCGTCACCCAGCTCGGGGCCGTAGCGCGCCAGGAACCGCTCGGCCGCGCCCTCGGTGATCCCGCCCAGGAACGCGGCGCGCTCCCCGACATCGCGGTCAGCCAGGCGCGGTGGTCGAACAGCGACGGGTCGTTCCACACCGGCGCGTGCAGACCGGCGAGGTTGCGCGCCGCGTCGGCCGCCTGGTCGACCGTGCACCCGTCTGCCTGCACGCCGGGGCGCGCCGGAGCGAGGTCGTCGAGCAGGAGCACGAACGAGCACGCGTCCTCACTGATCTCCGCGTGCCAGCAGCGCGGGGTACGGATCCGGACCCGGTCCTGGAACACGGTGTAGAACCCCACCTCGTTGCGGTACCCGGCGGCGACGCGCTCGCGGGCGGCCCGATCGCCGGCCGCGGTCTTGGCGACCAGGGTGTTCGGGACACCGCCGTCGCCGTCGAGGTGGAGGCGGAAGCTCGCGCCCGTCTGCCCGGTGCCGATCGGCTCGACCGTGAGCGAATGGACCCGGGCCGCGGCGTTCGTGGCGCGCAGGACGCCGGTGAGCCACTCCGCGGTGAGGTCGTCGGGGTGGTCGATCACCAGGGTGAGGTCAGACCTTCTTCACCAGCCGGATCTTGTAGAGGTCGGACCAGTTGGTGCCGACCGCACGCGCCTTGGCCTCGTCGCTCATCGGCAGCTTGTCGAACGTGTCGACCGCGTGCGGGAACTTCGAGTCGCCGTGCGGGTAGTCGGTCGAGAAGATCAGCCGATCGTCGCCGAAGCGATCGATGAACTGCGGCACCGTCTCCTCATCGGCCTCCACCGAGATCCAGCAGTTGCGGCGGAAGTAGTCGGACGGGCGCATCGTGAGACTCGGGGCCTCGTACCAGCCCGTCCACTCGTAGTGCTCGTCGAGCCGGTAGAGGAACCACGGCGCCCACGAGCAGTTGCCCTCGAGCAACGCGACGCGCAGGTCCGGGAACCGCTCGAGCACTCCGCCACCACAGAGGCACGCGGTGACGAACTGGATGCCGAGCGGCTGGCTGAAGGTGTGCCACAACATCAGCGTGTCGAGCACCTCGAGGCTGAAGTCGGGCTTCAGGTAGGTCTGGCCGCCGCCGTGGAACGCGATGGGCACGTCGAGCCGCTCGACCTCGGCCCACAACGGGTCGTATGCCGGGTGGTGCCACGGGCGGCGGTTGACCGCCGCGGGCGCGAGGAAGACGGCCTTGAACCCGAGCTCCTCCACGCAGCGGCGAGCCTCGATGACTGCGCCCTCGACGTCGTGCGGCGCGACCATGCCCGCGCCGAACATGCGGTCGGGGGCGACGTCGCAGAAGTCCTTCATCCAGTCGTTGTACGCGCGTGCGATGGCGGTCGCGTACGCGGGCTCGAGGCCGTCGGTACCGATCTGCTCGACGCTGTCGAGCCCCAGGACGAACAGGCCACGCGACGGGTAGAGCACGGCGAGATCGAGGCCTTCGGCGTCCATGGCCGCCACCTGCGACTCGGCGTCCCAGCCCGCCGCCTCCGACGCGGCGTACACGTTGTCGTGCTCCTCACGCCAGCCGGTCTTGCGACCCTCGATGTGCATGGCGCGCACGGTGCCCATGCGCAGCATCGTGTGGTTCTTCACCCGGACGCGCATGTCGCGCGGGAGCTCCGACAAGCCGCGCGGCGCGGCGTGCGCGTACGCCGGGTCGATGTAGCGCTCCCAGAGGTCCGGCGGCTCCATGACGTGCAGGTCGCTGTCGCAGATCACGTGGTCGCGAAGGCTCATCGCGGCAACCTAACCCTTGTCGCGCCGGGCGCGCCACGGGGTACGGTGCGGCGCCGGGCTCGGGAGCGGGCCCCACACCGAGGGGGAACCAGATGCAGGTGGGCGTCATCGGGCTGGGCAACATCGGTGGCCACGTCGCGGCGAACCTGGTGGCCGACGGCCACGACGTCGTCGTGTTCGACGTCGACGCGGGGCGGGCCGAGGGAATCACCGGTGCACGCCCGGTGAAGTCGGTCGGCGACGTCGGCGCCGCGAGCGAGGTGACGGTGATGTCGCTCCCGACGCCGACGGTCGTCCGCCAGGTCGCCGACGAGTGGGCGACCACCGCGGCGCCGGGTTCCGTGCTCGTCGACCTGTCGACGAACAGTCCCGAGGTCGTCCGCGAGCTCGGCACTCGGCTCACCGCGACCGGTCACCACCTCGTCGAGGCGCCACTGACCGGCGGCGCGATCGGCGCCGAGCGGCGCGCGCTGTCGTTCATGGTCGGCGGTGCCGACGACGCCGTCGCGCGCGTGCAACCGGTGCTCGAGCCCCTCGGGCGCGCGTTCGTGCACCTGGGCCCGCTCGGGCTCGGCAACACCATGAAGCTGGTCAACAGCCTGATCGCGTTCACCACCACCTGGGTGAGCCTCGAGGGGCTGTCGCTGGCGGCGAAGTCGGGCGTTCCCGTGCAGCAGGCGGTCGAGGTGCTGCGCACGAACGGCGTCGCCAACTTCTACCTCGACCGGATGGTCGAGAGCATCGACACCCGGAACGCGCCCACGCAGTTCGCGCTCGGGCTGGCGGCGAAGGACGCGGGCTTGATCGTCGAGACCGGCCGCGCCCTCGGCGTGCCCACGCCCGCCGGCGCCGCGGTGCTGCAGGTGCTGGTCGGCGCCATCGCCGGCGGCCTCGGCGACCACGACTGGGGCGACCTCGTCGCGGCCGCCGAACGCCAGGGCGACGTCGAGCTGCGCTGGGCCGCCCCCTAGGACGAACCGGAATGGGTTGGGTGGAGTGGCGCTACGAGTCCGGGGTGCCGAGGACGTCGGCGGCGGCACGCAGGGCGCTGACCGCGGCGGGGACGCCGGCGTAGACCGCGACCTGCATGAGCACCTCGACGAGCTCCTCGCGAGACAGCCCGACGCTCAGCGCGCCCGCGAGATGGGCGCGCAGCTCCTCGTGGTGTCCGAGCGCCGCCAGCATGGCGACGGTGATCATCGACCGGTCGCGTGTCGGCAGCCCCGGCCGCGTCCAGATCATCCCGAACGCGGTCTGCTGGACGTAGTCGAAGAAGTCCGGGGCCAGCGTCGCCGCCGGGAACTGCCCCGCGGGTGCGGTGCGGGTGGCGGGCCACAGCTGGCCCTGGATCTCCTTGCCCGCGGCGCGGAGGTCGTCGTTCGTCGCCATCATCCAGCCTTTCCGTCGGTGCCGAGCAGGTTGACCGTGCAGACGCTGCCGCCGCCCACGAGGTGCGCGAGCGCGACGCGGGCGCCGTCGACCTGGCGGCCGGCGGCCTCGCCCCGGAGCTGCTGCACGCATTCGTGCACGATGGCGAGTCCGGTGGGCCCGCCCGGGTGTCCGCGCGCGGTGAGCCCACCGTCGGTGTTGAACGGGATCCGGCCCCCCGGACCGGTCTCCCCCGTCTCGACCAGCTTGTCGCCCTCACCCTCGCCGCAGAAGCCCAGCAGCTCGTAGTACTCGATCTCCTCGTTCACGAACGCGTCGTGGCAGTAGGCGACGCTCACGTCGTCGGGCCCGAGGCCGGCCGCGTCGTAGCACTCACGTGCGGTGTCGCGGGTCATCGTCGACGGCCCGACCACCGGCCCGACGAACGTGTGCCCACGCGCGTAGGTCTCGGACTGCAAGGCCGACGCCAACGGGCGCACGAGCGGGCGATCGGGACGACGTTGCCGCACGATGTCGTCGCGCGCCAGGATCACGCACGCGGCGCCGTCGTCGGCCGGGCAGCACATCATCGCGGTGAGGGGTTCGGCGATCATGCGCGAGGCGAGCACCTCCTCCGGCGTGACCACATGATCCGGCCGGCGGTGCGACACCGGGCACGCGGCGCCGTAGTTCCAGTTCTTGGCCGCGACCTTGGCGAAGTGCTCGGGCGTGGTGCCGCGCTCGTGCATACGTCGCTGCGCCCAGAGCGCGAAGTACGACGCGGGGAGGATCGGCGCGTCGATCACGTCGCGACCGCCGCCGCGCCCACCGGTGCCCGACATCTCGGTGAACTTGTCGAAGCACAGCGCCATCGCGACGTCGGCCCGCCCCGACGACACCGCCCACGCGGCCTCCCGGAACGCGACCAGGCCGGTCGCCGATGCGTTCTCGATGTGGGTGACCGGGAGGCCGGTCAACCCCAGCTCCTTCATCGCCTTGATCCCGATCATCGACGTCGGCGCGATGTACCCCACCATCGCCTCGTCGACGTCGGCCAGCGTCATCCCGGCATCGTGCAGGGCGAGGAGCCCGGCGTCACGCGCCATGTGCATGAGCGGGTAGTCGCGCAGCATCCCGAAGCGGACCATCCCGATGCCGGCGACCGCGACGCCGTCGAACTTCAGACCGTGGCGCATCAGCGCGCGCTCCCTTCCAGAGGCCGGAACCGGTAGATCACGACGTCGTCGCCGTCGGAGTTCGTCCGCAGCGTCTCGAGGTCGGTCTCGAGCTCCATGCCGATCTCGAAGTCGGCGGCGTCCCCCATCAGGATCGCCTGGATGCGGGGGCCCTCCGGCAGGTCGACCTGGCCCACGCCGTACCCCGGCACGTCGGCGTCCTTCTTCCCGAACAGCGGCACGTGACAGTACGTCCAGGTCCAGAGCCGTCCCCGCGTCGACAGGTCGACGTCGTCGGTGCCCTCGTGCAGGCACTGGGCACAGACCATGCGGCGGGGGAAGAACACCTCGCCGCAGTTCGGGCACCGGCTCCCGAGCAGGACCGGCGACGCGCCGGGATCATCGGGGATGCGGAAGTACCCCGGTTCGATGGGCACTCGGGCCATGGGTCTCGACTCCTCTCCGAGTCAGATCGCGCGCGCCCGCCCGACCCAGTACGGGTCACGCAGCGTGCGCTTGTAGAGCTTGCCGTTGGGGTCGCGGGGCATCGCGTCGACGAAGTCGACGCTGCGGGGCAGCTTGTACCGGGCCAGCACGCCCTCGCAGTGGGCGAGCAGGTCGGCGGCGAGCTCAGGCGACGGCGCGACGCCCGCAGCCGGTTCGACCACCGCCTTCACCTCCTCGCCCCAGTCGTCGTGCGGGATGCCGAAGACGGCAGCGTCGCCCACCGCAGGGTGCGACAGCAAGGCCGCCTCCACCTCCGCGGGGTAGATGTTCACGCCACCCGACACGATCATGTCGATCTTGCGGTCGCGCAGGTAGAGGAAGCCCTCGTCGTCGAGCTCACCCATGTCACCGACGGTGAAGTACTCGCCGTGGCGGTTGGCGGCGGTCTTCTCGGGGTCGCCCTTGTAGGCGAACTCGCCCATGAGCTTCAGGTACACCGTGCCCACGGTGCCGGGCGCGACCTCGTTGCCGTCGTCGTCGAGCACCTTCACGTCGGCCCCGACCCAGGGGCGCCCGACGGTGCCCGGGTGCGCCAGCCAGTCCGCGGGCCTCGCCAGCGTGCCGCCGCCCTCCGAAGCGCCGTAGAACTCGTAGATGACGGGGCCGAGCCACTCGAACAGCCGGCGCTTGAGCTCGATCGGACACGGCGCCGCCGCGTGGATCAGTTGGCGCAGTGACGACACGTCGTACTCCGCGCGCACGGCTTCGGGGAGCGCCATGAGGCGGTGCATCTGCGTCGGCACCATCGCCACGTCGGTGACGCGGTACTGCTGGATGAGCTGCAACGCGCGCTCGGCGTCCCACCGTTCCATCAGCACGACGGTGTGCTCGAGGTGCAGCGAGAAGTACCCGAAGTTGAGTGGCGACAGGTGGTACATCGGCGAGGTGACGAGGTGCACCGCGTCGCCCCCGGGCTCGATGTCGTAGCGGGTGAGGTTGGCGCTGTAGGCGGCGACCCAGGACTCGGGATCGAACTGCGGCAGGTCCCGCTGGACCGCCTTCGGGCGCCCGGTGGTGCCCGAGGTGTACTGCAGGAACTGCCCGGCGACGCGGTGCCCGGGCGGCGTGTCGGGCTGGTCGGCGAGCAGCGCCGCGAGCGGCGTGAAGCCGGGGATCTCCCCACCCACCGAGATCCGACCGGCCGGCGGGACGCCCGCCGCGTCCGCGGCCGCCAGCGCGACCGCGCCGAACTCGGCGTCGGCGACCAGCACCGCCGCGCCCGAGTCACCGAGGATGTACCCGACCTCCGCCGCGGTGAGGTGGGTGTTCAGCGGCACGTACTGCCAGCCGGCCTGGAACACCGCGAGCAACGTCTGGAACAGCTCGACCGAGTTGCGGGTCAGGGTGGCAACCGGATCGAGGAGCTGCACGCCGCGCGCCCGCAGGGCGTGCACGAGGCGGTCGGCCCCCGAGAGCAGCTCGCCCGCGGTCCACGCCCGCTCCTCGGCGTCGATCAACGCGACGCGCGTGGGCTCCTCCCGCGCTGCGACCCAGAACCCCCTCGGCACCTGCTCCTCCACGCGTCTCCCTCGCTCGCGGGCGGGCAGTCTCGCGCACCGGCGCGGCCGACCCCACCCGGCGGTCAGTGACGCGCGCTCACAGCTTCGAGAACTGCGGCAGCCACGCCGCGGTGGCGTCGAGCATCTCGTCGGTCATGACCGCGATGGCGTCGTAGTCGAGCCGGCTCGTGAGCGGGTCCAGCAGCATCGCCGCGAACGCGGCGTCACGGTCGCCGCTCATCGCGGCGTCGACGGTGAGCTCCTGCGACGCCGACACGCGGCGCAGGCACTCTGCGAGAGGTGCCGGCAGCGCGACGCTGTCGCGACCGTGCACGCCGTTGGCGCTCACGAGGCACATGCTCTCGACGGTGGCCCCGAGCGGCAGGTCGGCGACCTGACCGTCGTTGGGCACGTTGAGCGGGAAGCTCCCCGGCTGGTCGAGAAGGAGACACTGGATCACCGGCGCCACCATCTCCCCCGACGGCAACGACTCGACCTCGCGGCAGGCCAGCATCGCGTCGAGCGCGGCCACGTGCGCCTCCTGGTCACGCTCGCGGTCTTCGATGGTCGTGAGGCCGACGCCCCACCGCGTCCCCCACCCGGACTCCTCGGTGAGGAAGTTGGGGAAGAACTCGGCGACGTGGCGGTCGCCGGCGCCCGGCAGCACGCCGAAGCGGTCGAAGAGCTCGAGCTTCACCCGCCAGTGCCGCAACAGGTCGCCCTTCGTCCAGTCGGGTCCCTCCGACACCTTCTCGAAGTCGAGGCCGTCGGGGATCGCCATCGCCAGGGGCTCGTCGCGGCGGGCCTCCGCGTCGCCCACCACCGCCCGCAGCAGCTCCAACCCGTCGTCACCGGCGACGTCGACGGCGGTCACGAACGGCAGGTGGTTGACCCCACCGACCGTGAGCGTGAGGTCCATGAACCCGACGTCGAGCAGGAGGCTGAGGAGGAACTGCGTGATCGTGACCTCGTGGCAGAGGCCCACGGCCTTCAGCGGTGTCTCGCGGGTCAGCGCCCGGCAGATCGTCGTCATGGGGTTGGTGAGGTTCAGCAACCACGCGTCCGGGCACCGCTCGGCGACGTCGGTCGCGAGATCGAGGAAGACCGGGATGTTCCGCAACGCCCGGAGCACGCCGCCCGGTCCGACGCTGTCACCGACGGTCTGACGCACGCCGTGACGCTCGGGGATCTCGAGGTCGTGGCGCATCGACGCGAAGCCGCCGGTGGAGATGTTCACCACGATGAAGTCGGCGCCATCGAGCGCGGCACCGCGGTCGGTCGTCCCGGATGCAGTCAGCGTGATGCCGCGGATGTCGGCGAGATGGTGTGCGAGATCGACCATGCGTGGAAGCGCGGTGGGATCGATGTCGTGCAAGACCACGTGCGCGTCCTGCAGCGCGGGCGTGTTGACGAAGTCGACGAGCAGCTTCGGCGTCCACTGGTAGCTGCCCCCGCCGATGATCGTGATCCGTGGTCCCATCCGGCGCCCTCCCCCGCGCCCACCGTACGCCGAGATGACGGGACAGGCGCACGCCACCGCCATACTCTTCCCGCGACCGACTGACCGGGGGCATCGCACGTGTCGTTCAGTACTCCTCTCCGCCGACGTTCGACCTGGGTGGTCTGCGCGGTGACGCTGCTCGTCGCCGCTCTCACCCTGGGCGCCACGACGAGCACGCCCGGCGCGGCCGGCAACCAGGACCTGGGACACGGCGTCACCGCCGACTCCGTCAAGATCGGGTTCGCGGTCGTCGACTACGACGCCATCAAGGACTTCGTCGACTACAACCTCGGCGACGAGAAGAAGGTCATCAACACGTTCGTCGACTACCTCAACAAGAACGGCGGCATCGACGGGCGCAAGATCGTGCCCGACATCAAGGAGTATCCGCCGATCCCGGGCGGCCAGCCCAACCCGCTCTCCCTGTGCACCTCATGGGCCGAGGACGACGACGTGTTCGCGGTCCTCGGGGTGTTCATCGACTTCACCGGCCAGGGCCAGCTGTGCCTCACCAAGGAGCACGACGTCGTCCACATCGGATACGAGCTCGACCAGCCGTGGATCGACGAGGCCAAGGGCGGCCTGCTGCTCACGCCCGACGAGACCAAGGAGCAGGCGGCGGCCGTCGTCGTCAACCTCCTCGCCCAGACCGGGAAGCTCAAGGGCAAGACGGTCGCGGTCATGGGCGACAAGAACAGCGAGAGCCGGGTGAACGACATCGTGGTCCCCGCGGTCAAGAAGGCCGGCGCGAAGGCCGGATCCACCGCGATCGTGACCATCACCGGCACCGACACCACTGCCGCGCAGTCACAGCTCGACAGCTTCATCGAGAAGTGGAAGAGCGAGGGCGTCAACACCGTGTTCCTCGCCGGGAACGACGTCTCCGCCAAGCAATTCGTGGAGACGATCAAGCACTCGTTGCCGAAGGTGCAGCTCGTCACCGACACCGACACCACCATCGCGCAGGGCCGCGACGAGACCGCCGCGGGCACGAAGCCGAACCCGTACGAAGGGATCCTCACCGCGACGGGCCTCACGCAGTCGGAGCGGTGGGCCAACAAGAACCCGCTGCTCCAGCAGTGCGTCGACATCTACCAGAAGGCGACCGGCGAGACCATCCCCGCCCCCGACTCGGAGAAGGTCGACAGCAGCGGCAAGAAGGTGCAGCTCGACGTGGCGGTCACCGACGTCTGCGGCGAGCTCTTCATGTTCCGCGACATCGCCCGGAAGGTGGGACCGAACCTGACGCCCAAGACCTGGCGGAAGACGGTCGACTCCTTCGGCCCGATCCAGCTGGTGCCCAACCAGATCTCGTCGCTGTGCAAGGGCAAGTACGCCGCCAACGACGGGTTCCGGCTGGTCTCGTTCGACTCCGCCCTGGGCGACGGTGGCGACTGGAAGAAGGTCACCGCGATCAAGGACGCCAGCAACGGCAAGTGCGCCAAGGCGGCGGGGTCGGGGACCTAGCCGGGCGAACCGGCAGGCTCCGCACGAGGGCGGTGACCGGCGGCGCGGTCGCGATCGTTGTATGGTCCACCCAGCCGAGGAACCGGGGGGGACCATGGCACTCGCGCGAACCCCGCGTCGCCACGCGACGCTGTCAGTCTGCATCGTCGTACTCCTGCTCGCCGCGCTCACGCTGGGGGCGACGAACCGCGCCGCCAGCAGCGGCGGCACCCAGGGCGTCACCAAGGACTCGATCAAGGTCGGGATCGCCCTCATCGACTTCACCGCGATCAAGGACTTCGTCGACTACACCTTCGGCGACACGCAGAAGGTCGCGCAGACCTTCGTCGACTACATCAACAACAACGGCGGGATCGACGGCCGGAAGATCATCCCGGTGTACAAGAAGTACCCGCCGATCCCGGGGGGCACGCCCGACCCGCTCTCGCTGTGCACGGCCTGGGCCGAGGATGACAAGGTCTTCGCGGTGCTCGGCGTGTTCATCGACTTCAGCGGCCAGGGCCAGCTGTGCCTCGCCAAGGAGCACAAGGTCATCCACATCGGTCACGAGCTGGACCAGCCGTGGATCGATGCCGCGCCCGGCGGGCTCCTGCTCACCCCCGACGCCACCAAGCAGGGCGTCTCGGAGGAGCTGGTGAACCTGCTCTCGTCGACCGGCCGGCTCAAGGGCAAGACGGTCGGCCGTCCTCGGCGACAAGAACAATGCCGAGAGCGTGAACAAGGTCACCGTGCCTGCACTGAAGAAGGTGAAGGCGAAGACGGGGTCGACCGCCATCCTCACCATCACCGGCACCGACACCACCGCGGCCCAGGCCCAGCTCGACAGCTTCATCGAGAAGTGGAAGACCGAGGGCGTCAACATGGTGCTCATGTCCGGGAACGACGCGTCGGCGAAGCAGTTCGCCGAGACCATCAAGGCGTCGATGCCCAAGGTGCAGTTGGTGACCGACGCCGACACCACGCTCGGACAGGCCCAGGACGAGCAGAAGGCGGGGAAGAAGCCCAACCCGTACGAGGGATTGCTGAGCGGTACCGGCCTCACGCCGACCGAGCGCTGGGCCAACAAGGGCCCGCTGCTGCAGCAGTGCGTCGACATCTACCAGAAGGCGACGGGCACGACCGTGCCTGGTCCGGACCAGCGGAAGGTCGACAGCAACGGGAAGTCCGTCTACACCGACCAGGCCGTGACCGACTTCTGCGGGGAGCTGTTCATGTTCCGGGACATCGCCAAGAAGGTGGGCCCCGACCTCACGGTGGCGAACTGGCAGAAGACGGTCGACACCTTCGGGCCGATCGCACTCGTGCCCGACAAGTTCGCCTCGCTGTGCAAGGGCAAGTACGCGGCCGAGGACAGCTTCCGCCTCGTGTCCTACGACTCGAGCCTCGGCACGACCGGTGACTGGAAGAAGCTGACCCCGATCAAGGACGCCAGCAACGGCAAGTGCGCCAAGGCAGGTTGACGAAGGCCTACCCGGGCGCGTTGCTCCGTTGGATGGCGCGCTCGTCGGTGCCCAGGTACGACGAGATGACGCGCGGGTCCTCGCGGATCGCGGCCGGGAGGCCCTCCGCGATCACCCGCCCTGCTTCCAGGCAGTAGATCCGACTGCTGACCGAGAGGATCAGCGGCAGGTCGTGCTCGACGACGACGAGGGTGGCGTCGAGCTCCTGCTGCACCCGCAGGATCAGCGGCCCGAACGCCTCGGCCTCACGCTGGGCCACCCCCGCCGTGGGCTCGTCGAGGCAGATGACGCGCGGCGCGACCGCGAGGACCGTCGCCAGCTCCACGATGCGGCGCGTCCCGGTCGAGAGCTCGGCGACGTACCGGTCGGCATAGCGACCGAGTCCGAGGAAGTCGATGAGCTCGCTCGCCTCCGCGTACTTCTTGCGCTCGGGCCGGATCGACGGCACCCACAACAGGGAGCCCCAGAACGACGTCGACTGGCGGGCCTCGAGCGCGAGCTGCACGGTGTCGCGCACGGTGAGCTCGGGATAGAGGCGCGCCGACTGGAACGTTCGGCCGAGCCCGCGGCGGGCACGCTGGTACGCCTTCTTGCTGCTCACGTCGTGGCCCAGGAGCTGCACGGTGCCCTTGGCCGGCACGTAGCCCCCGATCGCGTTCAGCAGCGTCGACTTCCCGGCGCCGTTGTTGCCGATGAGGCCGATCACCTCGCCGGGCATGGCCCGGAACTCGACGCCGTCGACCGCGGTGAGACCGCCGAACTGGACCGTCAGGTGCTCGGTGGCGAGCACCGACCCGTCGCCGTTGAGCGACGCCGGTTCCAGCGCGAGGTCGCGGTGGAGCGACGCCGGCGGCGCGGTGACCGTCTTGGTGGTGTCGACCGGTCCCAGGCGTTTGTCGACCCACCGGAGCAGCGAGTCGCGCACGTAGTACCCGATCTGCACGAACCCGCCGGGAATGTAGAGCAGGATGATGAGCAGGCCGATGCTCGACGTGAACAGCGGCACCAGCGTGTTGCTCGGGCCAGAACGCGGGCAGCCCGATCACCCACACCGCGCCCGCGACCGCGCCCGCGAGGCTGCCGAGGCCGCCGATCACGACGATGGCAACCAGCCGCAACGAGTCGTCGACCAGGAAGAAGTGCTGCTCGGCCGGCGCGAACGTGAGGTTCACCGCGCCCAGGAGCACCCCGCCCAGGCCGGCGATGAACCCGCCCATCGCGAACGCGAGCAGCTTCGCCCGCGCCGGCGACACCGTCATGGCGGAGGTGGCGAGCTCGTTCTCGCGCACTCCGACGATCATGCGACCGATGCCGGTGCGCTTCAGGTGCGAGACGAGCACCAAGACGAGGACGAGCACGAACAAGACGAAGTAGTAGTACGCGCGGTTGCGGTGGGTGAGCTCGAGCGGACCGAGGTCCGTGCGTGGGATCTCGATCGTGGTGCTGCCGGCGGTGAAGATGGGACGGCTGAAGATGTAGGCCTGCGCCGCGATCGCGAACGCCAGCGTGCTGATCGCGAGCAACAGCCCGCGGACGCGCAAGGCCCCGATGCCGACGATCACCGCGACGAGACTGGCGAAGGCCGCGCCGAGCAGGAGCGCCCACGGGAAGGAGATGCTCGGGAGCCCGCCGTCGAGGAACCGGGTGCCGCGCCACCCGATGTTGAACTGCAGGCCCCGGATCAGGGCACCCGCGGTGAGCGCGCCCAGACCGGCGAACGCCATCTGGCCGAGTGAGAGCTGACCACCCCAGCCGGTGAGCACCACCACCGAGATCGCACACAGCGCGAAGGCGATGATGGTGGCCCAGGTCTGGTGACGCTCCGACTTGTCGGAGAGGAACGGGAGGACCAGCGCCACGAGCAGCGTGAGCGCGGCGACGAGTTGGGGGAGCCGTTTCACCCACCAGATGTTGCGCAGCCGCTCCGGCACCGCGGCGATCCGCGGCGCGAACTGGAAGCTCTCGCCTTCCGCGCCGGTCTCGTTGCGGCTGACCCGTGCCACCAGCACCAGCACCGCGAGGAACAGCACGAACTGCACCAGGCCGGTCTCCGAGGTGTAGTTGAAGAAGAGCACCCGGTCGAGGATGCCGATCAGCACGGCACCGACCGCGGCGCGGGGGAACGACACCATCCCCCCGATCAGCGCCGCCGCCATGCCGCGCAGGAGCGTGTCGGGCCCGATGTGCACGAGATCGGCCGAGGTCTGGTCGGTGGCGGTGAGCAGGATCGCGACCGTGCCCAGGAAGCCGGCGATCGCCCACACACCGGTGGAGACCATCTTGGGGTTGATGCCCGTCATGCGGGCGAGGTCGGAGTTCGACGCGGCCGCGCGCACCGCGTCGCCGAACGCGGTGTGCCCGAGGAGCCACCAGAGCCCGACGGTGATGACCGGCACCACGATCAGTACGAGGAGCTGGCTGGCGGAGACCTCGATGCCGAGCCCCGGGTACCACGTGCCGCTGAACGGCACCGGGAATTGGGTCTGCAAGGAGCCGGTGCGGTAGGCGGGCAGCGAGAGCGTGATCGCCTCGCACAGTTGCGCGACACCGATGGTGGCGACCAGCACGATGACGCGCGGCGACTTGAACAGGCGGCGGATGACCGCCAGCTCGACCAGCACGCCGGTGAGCGTGCCGACGGCCAACGCGGCGAACAGGGACGGCCAGTACGGCCAGCCGTGGACCCCGACCATCACCGCGAACAGCGCGGTGGCCGGGAGGCCGATGCTGCCGACCGCGAAGTTGATGACCCGGGACGAGCGGTACACGAGGACGATGCCCATGGCCACCAGCGCGGTGATCAGGCCGCCGACGACGCCCTTGAACACCAGGTTCCACGTCACCACGGTGGCGAGGGTCATCAGCCGCCCTCGGTCCCGAAGAACACCGCCCGGGCGAGGTCGCCGCGTTCGAGGAGCCCCTCGGTCGATCCCTCGAACCGCACCTGGCCCTTCTCCAGGAAGATGGCGCGGTCGGCGAGGGCCATCGCGACGTTCAGCGACTGCTCGACGATGATCATCGTCTGGCCGCGCAGCTTGAGCTCCTCGACCACCTCCAGCAGGCGCTGCACCACCAGCGGGGCCAGACCGAGCGAGAGCTCGTCGATCATCAGGAGCTCGGGCTCGTGGATCAGGACCCGGCCCAGCGCCAGCATCTGCTGCTGCCCGCCCGACATGCTGCTGGCGACCTGCTTCCCGTTCCCGGCGAGCTCGGGGAACAGGTCGTAGACGGCCGCCATCCGCTGGTGCACCTGGCTCCGGCTCTCGGCATTGAGCCGAGCGCTCACCGCCAGGTTCTGGTCGACGGTGAGGTTGCCGAACACACCGTGCCCGCCGGGCAGCTGCATGATGCTCAGGTACTTGGCCCGACCCTCGGGCGCGACGTACGTGATGTTCTGACCGTTGAGGCGGACCACACCGCGCTCGGGTACGGCGAGGCCGCTGATCACGCGCAGCGCGGTCGACTTCCCCGCACCGTTGGTGCCGAGCAGCGCGACGGTCTCCCCCTTCTGCACCTCGAAGTCGACCCCGAAGAGCACCTGGACCGGTCCGTAGGAGAAGTCGATGTTGGCGAGCTGGAGGAGCGGCACCGCCGTCTTCTGCACGAAGCGCTTCTCGTGCTCGTCCTTCTCCTCGAGCAGCTCCTCGACCACGAGCGAGAGGTCGTTGCGGATGTACCGGGCACCGTTCATCAGCAGCAGCCCGCCGATGATGGCGCTGGGCACCCCGAGGAAGATCACGGTGCCCCGGATCCCGATGGCGTCGGTGAGGAAGCCCGACACGAGGCCACCCATGAAGCCACCGATGAAGAAGATGTACAGCGTCGACATGGCGGTGCCCATGCCGCGCAGCCGGTACGGCACCACCGCCTGGAGCACCGGGCCCACCATCGCGAACGCGGACGCGGTCAACACCGCCTGCGGGATCTTCAAGATCCAGAACCAGGTGGAGCTCTGCACGCTGAATTGCAGCGGGGTGAGCAGTGCCGACGGCAGGATCAGCAGTCCGACCAGCGCGAGCGCGCGTGCCGGGTCCTCCCGGTACCTCTTGTCGAAGTAGCGGCCGACCAACGGCAGCATCGGCAGGGCGAGGATGCCCGAGAGGCTGAGGATGATCCCGCGTTCGAGCACGCCCCTCACGTGCAGGTTGTCGTCGAGGTACAGCGATTCGAGCGCGGGCTGGCTGAACAGGCCGAACCCCAGGGCACAGAAACCGACGAGGACGGTGCGGATCGTCCGGATGCGCTTGATGCGGGCGAAGGCGGCCTCCATCGAGATGGGCGCCGGCTGCTCGTCCTCGATCACCTCACCGAGCACGTCCTGCTTCTCGAACTGCCCGCGGGGCGGTTCCTTCATGAAGAACGCGAGGACGGCGACGCACACCACCGGGATGCCGAGCAGGAACCACGCCCACCGCCAGCCCTCGACCCCACCCGCCCACGTGGCGATGGCCGCGCACAGCACCGGGCTGACCAGGCCGATGCCGTGGCCGCCCATGTTGATGGCGGCCGACATCCGGGCCCGGATCCCGATCGGGTAGTTGTCGGCGATGAGGGACTGGTGGACGGGGATGCTGTTCGCCTTGGCGATGCCGGTGGCGAAGCGCGTCCAGAACAGCATGAACGCGCTCACCGCGAGACCGGAGAGGAACACGAAGAAGCCGAAGGCGAGGCTGGCCCACCCGACGATCGGTACCCGCTTCACCCGGTCGGCGAGCCAACCCATCGGCACGGCACCGAGCACGAAGAAGGCCGACGACGCGCTGGCGATGAAGACGATCGTGCCCGAGCTGATGTGGAACGTCCGCCGGATCTCGGGGGCGAGCACGTTGATGGCCGCGCCCTCGAGCTCGTCGAACGAGTAGAGCAGCAGCAGCACGACGAACATGAGCTTGCCGCCGACCTTGAACGCCTGTTTGAAGGAGACGGGCTCGGAGTGGACGCCGGGCAGCAGGTCGTCGGGGAAGATGACCTGCTCCCGCGCGCGCTTCTGCGCCTGTTCCCGCGCATCCTCCTCGTCGAGCACGGTGGCGGCGAGTGAGGCCGCGCTCGCGTCGCCGTGCTGCGTCTCCGTCAACGCCGCTCCCCCCAGACCGTACCGCTGGTTCCCGCCGCTGCGGAGCGTACCGGGTTCCCACGCAGCGCGACAGTTGCCGTGGCTACTGTCAACTCGGTGACACGCACCGAGCTCGACGCCGCGACCGCGCACTTCACCGATCACGGGTGGGTGGTGGTCGACGCGCTCTCACCACGCGCACGCGCGCGCCTTGGCGCGCTGGGCCGACGAGGTCGCCGCGCTGCCCGACGCGACCGGCGTGCTCCAGCACCGGGAAGCGACCGACCACGGGGCGCAGCTCTGCCGCAGCGAGAACTTCCTCCCCGCGCACTCCGAGTTGCGCACGCTGTTGTGCACCGGAACCCTCCTCGACGTCGCGGGCCGGCTGCTCGGTGAACCGGCGGTGCTCTACAAGGAGAAGATCAACTACAAGCTGCCCGGTGGTGCCGGGTACTCGGCGCATCAAGACGCCCCTGCGTACCCGATGATCTCCGCGCACGTGTCGGCGCTGATCGCGATCGACGACGCCGACGAGACGAACGGCGGCCTCGAGGTGGTGTCCGACCACTTCGACGCGGTGTTGCCCACCGACGCGCGCGGGTGCATCGAGCCCACCGTCGCCGCGTCGCTCGACTGGCTACCGGTGGCGGTGCCGGCCGGGAGCACGCTGTGGTTCCACAGCCGCACCCCGCACCGCAGCGCGGCCAATCGCTCGTCGCGGCCGCGCCGGGCGCTCTACCCCACCTACAACGCCGCGTCCGAAGGGGACCGCAGGGCCGAGTACTACGCGCACAAGCAGGCCGCGTTCGCCCGAGCCGATCCCGGTGATCGGGCGCTGGTGTCGCTGATCGGCGACTTCGAGGGTCGGCCGGCATGAAGGTCGTCATGACCGTCCTCGACGCGCTCCCGTTTCGCCACGTCGGCGAGGAGCACACCCCGGTCCTGGCGGAGCTGGCGCGGGCGGTGGGCGGTGCGCCCGTCCGGGCCCGCTCGGTCATGACCTCGGCCACGTATCCCAACCACGCCACCTTCGTGACCGGCGCGCCGCCACGCGATCACGGCATCGTCACGAACTGGGTGCCGGTCACGGGATCGGTGGTGCCGGCATGGGAGCTCGGACCGGCCGTGCCCACGCTCTTCGACGCGTGCGGTGCCGCGGGGCGGTCCTCCGCGGCCGTGTTCGGCGACCAGTGCCTGGTGGGTGTCACCGGGGCCGTCACCGCCGACACCCACTGGCCGCCCGACGGTGTTCCGCCGGCGAGCGCTCGACGCGACGCGCACGACTACATCGACGACCGCGACACGATCGTAGAGCTGGTCGCCGCGCTCGACGCCGGTCCCGATCTGGTGATCAGCCAGCTGAACGCGCCGGACACCGCGGCCCACGTGCACGGTCCCGACAGCGAGGCGGCGCTGGCCGTGTACCGCGAGACCGACGCGCTGCTGGTCGCGGCGCGCGACCACCTCGACTGGGCCGACACCGTGTGGATCGTCGTGTCCGACCACGACCAGGAGGGGCTCGACGACCGGCCGCCCATCGACCTGCGTCCGGTGTTCGCCCGGCGGGGCGTCGATCTGTTCGCGCTCCCCGAAGGCAACGCCACCGTCGTCTGCGGCGCCGGTGCGCACGACGCGCGTGCGTGGCTCTCCGAGGTCGACGGTATCGAGGGCACCGCACCGTTCCCGGTCGCCGACCCGAGTCTCGAGTGCTGCCTGGCGTGGTCGGTCGCGGGGCGCGCCTTCGGGTTCGAGGAGATGGGCATCGAGCTCGGCACCCACGGCGGCCCCCGCACCCGCAGCCAGGTGGCGGTGGTCACCGGCGGCCACCCCGCCGTGGGACGGCTGGTCGACGCGCTCGGCGACCGTCGGATCACGGCCGCCGACTGGGCCCCGACCGTCGCCGCCCTCCTCGATCTCGAGCTCCCGGGCGCGACCGGTCGTTCGCTGCTCTGACCCCTACCCGGGCGAGCGCGCCGCGAATGCGTGCGTCATGTGCTCCTCGTTCGACACATGCTGGTGACGACGGGGAGCCACGACTCGAGCGGGTCGACGTCCTTGCCCCGGACCTTCGCCGCGTCATCGGCCCGGCGGAGCGCGACCAGGTCGGCGCGGTCGGAGCGGCGCTCGAACGCCGCCACCTCGGCCGCGTCCATGAGGCCGCCCTGGAAGCCCAGCGTCACCTCGCTCCGGTGCGACAGGAGCGTGGCGTAGTCAGGGTCCGTGGTGAGGAGGTACCGCTTGGCGGCGACGTGCCCGCCGACCAGGCTCGCCACGCGGTCGCCGAGCAGGGGCTCCACGAGCGCGCGACCGTCGACGTCGTGTGCGGCGTCGAGCCGCAGTGTCCACCCATCGCCCGATCGCTCGAGCCAACCGAGGTCGTGCACGAGCCCCGCGACCTGCAGCGCGTCGTCGCCGGCGCGCGAGATGCGCAAGAGCTCGGCGCACTGCAGGCAGTGCTCGAGGATCGAGAGACCACCTTCGTCGTCGGCGTCGCGCGACGCCCGCAACGCGTCGAACAGCGTGTCCACGTCGGCGAACGGCTCGCTCACAACGAGGCCGCCAGCGCGCCCGCCGCGCGTAGCGCGAGCGCGACCAGGGTGAGGGTGGGGCCGTAGCCCGTCGACGTCGGGAACACCGAGGAGTCGGTGACGACGACGTTGTCGACGTCCCACAGTCGTTGCCACGGGTCGCACACCGACGTCCCGGGATCGGTGCCCATGCGCGCGGTTCCCATCCAGTGCTTCGACATCGGCTCGATGTCGGGCGCGATGGTGCCGGGCGTGCCGGGCGACGTGACCCACGACGTGCCCTGCGCGCCCGCCGCTCGCAACACGGCCTCGAGCCGCGGCCCCCAGTGGTGCGCGCACGCGACCTCGTGCGCGTGGGGTGCGTACGTCACCCGGCCCGCCGGGAGTCCCCACACGTCGCGCACGCCGCCGTCGAGATCAACGCGGTTCGTGAACTGGGGCAGATCCTCGCCCTGCATCGTGAAGGCGACCATCTTGTCGCGGGTGGTCGAGTCGAGCATGAGCGCGGTGTGGTCGGGGCCGGGTGGGAGGAAGAGCGCCTCCAAGATCGGGTGGCCGTTGCCACCGTGCTCGACGATGCCGCCGCGCAGGTAGGGCACCCCCGCGGCGCGTGCGGCGGCGGCGCTCTCGGCGTCGCCGACGATCGGGTCGTCCATGAGGTGCGTGACGTCGCGGCCCTTGTGGGCGTGGAGCCGGAACGGGAAGAACCCGAGCACGATCGTCTGCAGGTGGAACATGAGGAAGCGACCGACCAGGTCCGACGAGTTCCCGATGCCGCTGCGCAGCAGGAGGCGCGGGGTTTCGAACGCGCCGCACGCGACCACCACCGCGTCCGCCGACACCGTGTGCTCCACCCCGTCGCCGTCGAGGTAGCGCACCCCGGTGCTGCGCGCGCCGCCGCGGTCGAGCAGGATCTCGAGCGCGATGCTCTCGGGGCGCAGCTCACAGCGCCCGCGCCCGAGCGAGCGGCGCAGCATGGCGACCGGGTCGCCCTTGGCGTCGATCGGGCAACCGTAGAAGGCGCAGAACCCGCAGTTGTTGCACGCGGGCCGACCGTCGTAGGGCACGCTGTTGGCGCCGGTCGGCGCGCGGTACGGGTGGTATCCGAGCGTCGCGGCCGCGGGCGCGGTCAGGGTCGTGAGGTACATGTCGGCGCCCGGTGGCATCGGATACGGACCGCTGCGCCACGCGGCGAACGGGTTGCCGGTGTGGTCGCCGGCCACGCCGATCGCGCGTTCGGCCTCCGCGTAGAACGGCTCGAGCTCGTCGTAGTCGAGCGGCCAGTCGGCGACCTCGGCACCCTCGACCGGCCCCAGCTCCGACGCGAGGCGGAAGTCGACCTCGCGGTAGCGCGGCAGCTTCCCGTCGGCGTGGAAACCGGCGCCGCCGACCGTCGAGGGCATGTTGTTGAGATCGCGGGTGGCGAGCCGCTCGCCGTCGGCCGTCGAGCGCCGGTAGGTGCGCGGCTCGAGCAGCGGGTCGGGACCGAGGAAGTGGCGCCGGGCGAATTTGACCTCGTCGTTCGACAGGTGGCCGAGCCCGTCGAAGGGCGGCACCAGCGCGAGGAGGTGGTTGCGGCCCTTCTCGAGGACGCAGACCGACTTCCCGGCGGCGGTGAGCACGTCGGCCGCGGTGGCACCTCCCGGCCCGGAACCGACCACGACGACGTCGAACTCAGGCACCGGTGACCTCCGCGTCGCTCCAGCCGCGCGGTTGCACGTCGCCCTCGTACCCGATCGCCCGCCACCCGGCGAGCCCGCGGTTCCCGCCGTACTCGGGCGGCCCGTACGTCGCCTCGCACGCGTGCTCGAACAGCAGCTGCTTCAGCTCCGGTTGCGGGTCGAGGTCGAGATCGTCACCGAGGGCGGCGATGCCGTCGCGGTAGATCTCCTGCCAGCCGCGCACCGGACCGTTCCACTCGCGCTCCGGCATGCCACACGAACCCTCGATGCGCGTGCGCCACGCGAGCTCCTCGATCCGCGACAGCGGCAGGAACCGCTCGAATCCGGGCTCCCCGCCGTAACGACCCGAGTAGGGACCACCGGCCCAGATGCGCGGCGGGTCGACGTTGAACGCGCCGAGGAGGCGATCGACGTAGTCGGCGGCGCCGGTCGCGCCCGCGCCGGGGAACTCACCCTGCGGCGGCAGCAGCCGGTCGGCGAGCTGCCGCACGACGTCGTACTCGTGCGCGGTGAGGAACTCCAGGGCCACGCGGCCGACCCTACACAGGTGGAGTGTCCCGCGACTCCGCCGCGGCGCAACTTCCGACCGGGGTCGAGACGTCCGACCGGGCGGTTACGCTGCGCTCGTGCCTGCGATGCGTGGGACGTTGCCCGCGCCGCTGACCTCCTGAGGATCGAAACATGGCTGACGAGTACGGCCCGGGGACCTTCTTCCCCGAGGTGTTCCAGAACGGTGTCCCCGACATCCAGCCCGCGCTGCTCGACCTGGTGACCGGCGGCCCGCGCGTGCGTCGCGACGAGGAGGGTCACGTCACGATCTTCCGGCTCGACGATGTGCTCGAGGTCACCAAGCGCCGCGACGTGCACTCGATGAACCCGGAGCTGATCGAGCTCGCGGGTGCGTTCATGGGCGCCGGCCGGCCGCTCATCCCCCTCATGCTCGACGGTGACGCGCACACGAAGTACCGCAAGCTGCTGGACCCGTTGTTCGCGCCCAAGGTCGTGGCGCAGCTCGCGACGCGGGTGCATGCGCTCGCCGACGAGCTCATCGACGGGTTCATCGGCGACGGCCGGGTCGAGCTCTACAACTCGTTCTGCGAGCCGCTGCCGTCGATGGTGTTCCTCACGCTGCTCGGGCTGCCCCTCAGCGACCTCGACTTCCTCATCTGGTTCAAGAACGGGATCATCCGGCCGACCGACGACGACCACCGGGTCGCCGCCAACACGAAGATGATCGAGTACCTGTACGCCGAGCTCGACCGGCGCGAGGCGAGCGGCGACCCCGGCGACGACCTCATCGGCGGGTTCATCACCGCCGAGGTCGACGGCGCGACGCTCACCCGCGAAGACGTGATCGACATCACCTTCCTGCTCGTGCTCGCCGGGCTCGACACCGTGGCCGCGTCGTTGTCGTGCATCGTCGACTGGCTGGCCCGGCACCCCGACCAGCGCCGGCGGATCCTCGACGATCCCGCCGTCCTCCCGGCCGCCATCGAGGAGCTGATGCGCTTCGAGACGCCGGTCGTCGCCGGTGGGCGCTACGCCACCGCCGACTTCGTGATCGGCGGCGAGCACGTGCACGCGGGCGACGAGATCAGCGTGTGCTGGGCCGCGGCGAACCTCGACCCGGCCGGCTTCGACCAGCCCCTCGCGGTCGACTTCGACCGCGAGGCCAAGCGGCACATCGCGTTCGCCAGCGGCTTCCACCGCTGCCTGGGCTCGCACCTGGCGCGCATGGAGCTGTCCGTGATCCTCGGCGCGCTCCACGAGCGCATCCCCGACTACGCGCTCGATCCTGATCGCACACCGGGGTACAACAACGTCGCCATCCGCACCGTCGACCCGCTGCCGTTGGTGTTCACGCCCCGTTGACGCTCGGCCGGGTCACGCGCCGCGAGGGCGTGCGGTCGTCAGGCGGGTGAACTCGGCTCGCGTCGACGGATCGTCGCGGACCGCGCCCCGCACCGCGGTGGTCACGGTCGTCGCGCCGGGAGCTTCGACCCCACGGATGCTCATGCAGAGGTGCGTCGCTTCGATCGCGACGCCGACGCCTCGCGGCGCGAGGTGTTCGTCGAGCGCGTCCGCGACCTCGGTCGTGAGTCGCTCCTGGGTCTGAAGGCCCCGCGAGCAGTGCTCGACGAGGCGCGCCAGCTTGGAGAGTCCGACCACGCGAGTCCCGGGCAGGTACGCGACGTGCGCGACCCCCAGGAACGGCAGCATGTGGTGCGCGCAGAGAGAATGGAACGCGATGTCCCGGACCACGACCATCTCGTCGTAGCTTCCGTCGTTGCTGAACGTCGTCATCGTGAATGCCCGGGGCGTCAGCAGCTCGGCCAGCGCCGTCGCCACTCGACGCGGGGTCTCCGCGAGCTCGTCGGAGTCCGCCTCCTGGCCCAGGGCGACGAGGAGGTCGTGCACCGCGGTCGTCGCGGCGTCGAGATCGACCGCGCCGCCGTCCGGCACGACGTGCAGGGGCGCGATGGTCACGCGTCGTCTCCCGGCAGGATGTCGGTCTCGGATGGGTGCCACACCGGGCTGTCCCCGGCCGTCTCGACGTTGAAGCCGTAGTCGAACACCAGCGTGCCGCCGAGCGCGGCGCCGAACGAGACGAGCAGCGCCACCACCAACGAGAGGATCAGGATCGCCGGGGTCGGATGGTTCCGGGCGTCGTACGCATCGATCCGGAGCGCGATGTCCGTCAACGCGAGGACGGTGACGAGGATCATCGCCCAGGCGTGGGCGTTCGCGGTTCGGCGTGCCTGCGTCCCCTTCTCGGTCGAACGGAGCCAGTCCCAGAACCCGGTCAGCGCAGTGAGCAGCGAGACGGCCGCTCCACCGACGAACACGAAGGTTCCGGCGTGGAAGAAGTCGCGTGCCCACGACTCGTGGCGGCCGAAGGTCGCGATGAGATCGAAGACCGCCGCGAAGAGGTAGGCGGCGATCGGGAAGTCGGTCAGCGGCGGGTGAGCCGGCTTGCCCGACCAGCCGCGCAGGCCCTTGAACTGCCGCCCGCTGAGCGCGAACGTCGGACGCAACGAGAACCTGCGCATCTGCGCCTCCTGATCGCTGATCGCACCGCCCGGAGGGCGACCCGTCTCTATCGACAATGGAGCTTGTCGTTACTCTCGTCGGCCGGCGTCTCTAAGTCAAGCTTTGATTGTCGATACAATGTCGGAATGACCGAACCCGGGCACGACCTCGACGCGGTCGGGGCGTTGGCGGAGCCCCATCGCCGGGCGCTCTACGACTACGTCGTCGCGCAGCGGACGTGGGTCAGTCGCGAACAAGCGGCGGCGGCGCTGGACCTGGGCCGGGGGGTGACGGCCCACCATCTCGACCGCCTCGAGGACGAGGGGCTGCTCGAGTCCGAGCACCGGCGGCTCAACGATCGCCGCGGTCCCGGAGCCGGCCGGCCGGCCAAGGTCTATCGACGGACCTCCGCCGAGATCAGCGTGAACCTGCCGCCCCGCGCCTACGAGCTGGCGGCCCGGATCCTCGCCGACGCGGCCGAGCGGGCCCGATCCGGCGCCACGCCGATCGCGACCGCGATCGACCGGGCCGCGCGCGACGAAGCCTCGACCATCGGCGCCACCGTGGCTCCCCGCCTCGACGCCCGGTCGAGCACCCGGACCCGGCGCACCTGCTTCCTCGACGAGCTCGCGGCGCTCGGCTTCGAACCCGAACGCCGTGACGACGGCGTGGTGGTGCTCGACAATTGCCCGTTCCACCATCTCGCGCTCGCGCACACTGACCTCGTCTGCGGGATGAATCTGAGCTTCCTCGACGGGTTGCTGGGCGAGGTCGACGGCACCGGGCTGCACGCCGCGCTGGAGCCGGAGGACGGCTACTGCTGCGTCAGGTTCCGCGCCACGCCGCCGTAGTCCGACACGCGAAGCCGGAGCGTCAGGAGCACTTCGCCACGAAGGGCAAGAGCACCGCGAGGTAGGCGTCGACGTCGCGGCTCCAGAGGTCGTGGCCGGCGCCGTCGATCATCGCCAGCTCGACCGACGGCAGCGCCGCCTGCCACTGCGCCGCCATCTCGTCGCCGACGATCGCGCCCTTGCGGCCGCCACGGATCACGAGGACCGGGCACCGGATCTCGGTCAGCCGGCCCCACAGCGGCACCTCCCGGCTCTCGGCGAAGACCTGGCGCACCGCGTGCTCCGGCATGCGTTCGGAGATCGGGACGCCGCGCACCTTCGATCGGAGCTGCTGGTCGGCGAACTCCGCCGGCAGGCCGACGTGCCGGGCGAAGTAGTCGCCGACGACGAGACCCCTCAGCCCGGTCGGGTGCTCGAGCGCGTACCCGAGCGCGTACGACGACCCGCGTGAGAACGCGACGACGACGGGGCGGTCGAGTCCGGTGGCTTCGACCACGGCATGCAGGTCGCCGATGTGGTCCTCCCACCGGTAGCCGGTGTCGGGGACGTCGCTGCGACCGCGGCCGCGCACGTCGACGACCACGACCCGGCGCTCGCCGAGCGAGTCGAGCAGCCAGGAGTACTCGTCGGCGTACTCCCCCATCCCGGGGACGACGAGCACCGGTGGCAGGGGCGCGTCCACCCGGCCGTTGTCGAGCACGTGGATGCGGACACCGTCGTTGTCGACGAACCGGGACGACTCGGCCACCTCGGTCATCGGTACGCCCCTCCCCACGCCGGACCACCGGCGACGTATTCGCACATCTCGATGCCCTGGCCGTCGGGATCGAGCACGAAGAACATGTGCACACCGAACACCTCGACCGGCGGCCCCGACACCGGGACGCCGCGGCGCACCAGCTCGGCGTGCGCGGCGTGCGCGTCGTCGACCTCCATCGAGAGCACGCGGAGGCCGAGACCGGGCGTCGACGGCACCTCGGGGATGAAGTTGAAGTGCATCAGCTCGACGCGCAGGCTGCCGATGCGCCCACCGCACGCCTGACCGGCGGCGCCCGTGACCCCGGTGAGGCGCTCGAACGCCGCGCCCTCCATACGCTCGTCGAAGAGCTGCTCCCAGCCGAACACGTCGTGGTAGAACGCGATGGAGCGTTCCATGTCGGACACGCCGATCGACACGTGCGACACGTCCTTGATCCCGATGTCGCTCACGTCGTCTCCTTCGGTTGCGCGGTCCGGGGCCGGGTGCGATCGTAACGACCATGACCCCAAGCATCACGCCCGGTGAGATCGCCGGCTGGCCGCTGCTCAAGCTCGTCTACCGGACCGACCCCGACAAGATCGCCGACCTGCTCCCGCCCGGCATCGAGCCCGGGGCCCACCCGCACGTCCACGTGAACATCTACAACGTGCCGGTGAAGGGCGAACCGGAATACGGCGTGTCCACCAAGGTGGAGGCGAACTACGAGGGCATGGCCGGCTACTACGGCATCGGGCTGGGCATCGACCAGGAATCGGCGATCTTCATCAGCCAGGAGATCAACGGCCAGCCGAAGTTCCCGTGCTCGATCGTCTACTTCCGGCGCGACGACGCGGTCGAGGCGCGCTGCACCCACCACGGCTACACGTTCCTCGAGTTCCACGGGACCGTCACCGGCGTCGTCGACGACCCGTCGGGCGAGTACGCCGAGAACGAGTGGTGGATCAAGTCCTCACGCGCGGTCGGCGGTGTGGAGAAGAGCTACGACTTCCCACCGCACGTGGTGCGGGTGGCGAGCGTCAGCGACACCGCGTTCGAGGAGACGGTCGAGGGCACCCTGGTGCTGCGGGACAGCCCATGGGACCCGTACACCGAGCGGCTCCCGATGCGCGAGCAGCTGTCCGCGCGTCTCGTCACACCGATCCACAAGAGCCGCGAGATCACGCTCGCCGGCGCGCTCGACCCGATCGCGTTCTGGCCCTACGCGGACACCATCGGCGGGTCTCGCTGGCCCGGCGACCGTGGCGGCCCCCGCTCCTAGCGCGGAACCTACTTGGCTGCGCGGCCGCCGCCGCGGCGGCGCCGGTCATCTGACGCCAGGCGGCGCGGTCGGTGTCGTCGGCGAGGCGGCCCACGTGCGTCACCGTGTCGACGTCGGTTGCTTCGGCGCGCAGCGCCGCCGCGGTGCAGCGCTCGCGTGGGCGGACCGAGAACGGATCGAACTGGTAGGCGCGCATCGCGTTGAGGTGTGTGATGTGGTCGACGACGTCGGGATCGAGATCGGCCACGAGCTGCCACAGCTTCTCCGGCGCCTCCGGCCACGAGCTGTCGGAGTGCGGGTAGTCGGACTCCCAGCACACCTGGTCGAGGCTGAACTCGTCGAGCAGCTTCACGCCGACGCGGTCGTTGATGAAGCACACCAGGATGCGCTCGTGGAACAGCTCGGTCGGTGAGAGCCCCTGCGGTTGGTCGTGCCGGATCCACCCGTTGTGACGGTCGAGGGTGTGCTCGGCCCGCCACAGGAAGTACGGGATCCACCCGATGTCGCCTTCGGTGAGCGAGAACCGCAGCTTCGGGAACCGGTGCCAGAACTCGGCCCACAGCAGGTCGCCGAGGGTGTAGATCGCCATCCCCGACGACAGGTTCATCGCCACCGGCGGCGGCGCGTCGGGCGACGTGCTCGACGCCTTCGACGACGACCCGATGTGGCAGCACAGCACGGTCGCGTGGTCGGAGCACGCTGCGAACAGCGGATCCCACTCGCGGGTGTGGATGCTGGGCATGCCGAGCCCGGCGGGGTTCTCCGAGAAGGTGACCGCGTGACAGCCCTTGTCGGCGAGCCGACGCACCTCCTTCGCCGCCTCCTCGACGTCGAACAACGGCAGGATGCCGCACGGGATGAAGCGGTCGGGGTGCGCCCCGCACCACTCGTCGACGTGCCAGTCGTTGTACGCCTTGATCATCACCAGGTTGACGTCGCGGTCGGGCCCCTGGTTCAGGACCTGGCCGGAGAAGCCGGTCCAGTTCGGGAAGTTCAACCCTGCGAGCTGGCCGCCGGCGGACATGTCGCGCACCCGCTCGTCGACGTCGTAGCAGCCGGGCCGCATGTCCTCGTAGCGGTTCGGGTTGACGTTGAACATCTCGGGCGGCTTGCCGGCCACCGCGTTCAACCCCAGGTTCCGGCCCCGGATCTCCCCGTAGTACCACTGCTGCGCGCCGTTGGGCTCGTCGACGACCCGCGGGGCCAGCTCGCGGTACTTCGCGGGCACGTGCGCGTCGAACATCGTCGCGGGCTCGGCGATGTGGTCGTCGACCGAGACGAGGATCAGGTCGTCCTTCGACGTGGCCATGGGTGTCCTCCGGTGCATCGGGAGCTACGCCTTCGCAGGGTATCGCCGCGATGGCGTACGGTCCCCCGTTGAGGCGGCCCACGCCCGACCCGGACCCGTCGAACAGGAGACCCCCATGACCTCGCCCAGTGATGTCGTCCGCGAGTTCTGCTCGGCCTTCGCCACCAAGGACCTGGCGACGATCGAGCGCCTGCTCGACGACAAGGCCGTGTACCACAACGTCGGCATGGAACCCGCGGTGGGCAAGGACGCGTCGATCGCGTCGATCAAGGGCTTCCTCGACATGTCGGAGTCCCTCGGGTTCGAGATCCACCACCTCGCGGCTGAAGGTGACACCGTGCTCACCGAACGCACCGACACCATGAAGGTCAACGGCATCGCCGCGCCCATCGCGGTGATGGGCGCGTTCGACGTGCGCGACGGACTGATCGTCGCCTGGCGCGACTACTTCGACATGGGCCTCGTCGGTCGGCTGATGGCGGGCGAGGACGTCGATCGCACACTGCTCCCGACCGTCTGAAGCCGGTGGCCGCGGATCCCCTCGACCTCACCGACCGCACCGCGATCGTCACCGGCGGCGGCACCGGCATCGGCGCCGCGACCGCGCGCCTGCTCGCCGAGCACGGCGCCGACCTGGTGATCGCGAGCCGGACGGAAGCGGAGCTGGAGCAGGTCGCACTGTCGATCCGCGACGCGACCGGGCGCCGGTGCGTGCCCGTGCGCACCGACGTGAAGCAGGAGGACGACATCGTCCGCATGGTCGAGCGCACGATGGAGGAGCTCGGGCGGATCGACATCCTCGTGAACAACGCGGGCGGCACGCGCCTCGGTCCGTTGGAGGAGCTCCCGACCCGAGGCTGGGACAGCATCTTCGAGCTCAACGTGCGCGGCCCGTTCCTGTGCACGCGCGAGGTCGGCCGGCACATGATCGAGCAGGGCTCGGGCGCCATCGTCAACGTGTCGTCGGGGGCCGGGGTCACCGGCGTGAAGGGCGGTGCGCACTACAGCGCGGCCAAGTCGGGTCTCCAGATGTTCACCCGGGTCACCGCCGCCGAATGGGGCCCACACGGCATCCGCTGCAACTGCGTGGCGGTCGGGCTCGTCGGGTCGGAGCGGGCGGTGGCCGCGTGGCAGGTCGCGAACCTCGATCACGAGCGGATGGCGACCAACGTCCCGCTGGGGCGGGCGGGACGGCCGGTGGAGGTGGCCTGGCCGATCCTCTTCCTCGCCAGCGACGCGGCGTCCTATGTGAGCGGCCAGACGTTTGCGGTGGACGGCGGACCGGCGATGAATGGGAACGTCGACTGAACGCAGCTTCGGTGTGGAGGAACTCATGAACGACATCTCGTTGGCGAACGCCGGATCCGGCACCATCGACATCGGCGGCGACCTCACGGTGCGTCGCCTGGGGTTCGGCGCGATGCGCATCACCGGACCGGGCATCTGGGGCGAACCCCGCGATCGCGACGAGGCCAAGGCGGTGCTCCGCCGGGCCATCGAGCTGGGCGTCAACTTCATCGACACCGCCGACTCGTACGGTCCGCACGTGAGCGAGGAGCTGATCGCCGAGGCCCTGCACCCCTACCCCGAGGATCTCGTGATCGCGACCAAGGGCGGGCTCGAGCGCACCGGCCCGAACCGGTGGCCGTCGAACGCCCGTCCCGAACACCTCAAGGAGGCCTGCGACGGCAGCCTCCGCCGGCTCCGGCTCGACGAGATCCCGCTGTACCAGCTGCACCGGCCCGATCCGAACGTGCCGTACGAGGACTCGGTCGGCGCGCTGGTGGAGCTCAAGGAGGCGGGCAAGATCCGCCACATCGGCGTCTCGAACGTCACCGAGGCGCACCTCCGGACCGCGCAGTCCCTGACCCCGGTCGTCTCGGTGCAGAACCGTTACAACGTGAGCGACCGCGAGTCGGAGGCCATGCTCGACCTCTGCGAGCAGGAGGACCTCGCGTTCTTGCCCTACTCGCCGATCCAGGACTACGAGGGAAACTCGAAGGTCGGCGACGTGGCCGCACACCACCGCGTCACCGCCACGCAGGTCGTCCTCGCGTGGCTCCTGGCGCGGTCGCCGGCGATGCTGCCGATCCCCGGCACCGGCTCGGTCCCCCACGTCGAGGAGAACGTGACCGCGTCGAGCATCCACCTCGAGCCCGACGAGGTGGCCGCGCTCCAGCACGCGGCGTGAACCCCGCGCACCGGCCCCGGTCGTCGCGCGAGTGCGCCCCGCGCTTCCCGGGTACGCGCGCACCAACGCGTGTGACCAGGAGGCTCGTGACATGAGCACGGCCGCAAGAGAGTTGCCCACACCCACCGCAAGTGCGCGCGCGACCGCGACCGAGCCGCCGCCGGGCGACCGCGAGCCCGACGACGTGCCCGACGAGCTCGCCGACGCGGCCCGGGAGGAGATGACGATCCCGAGCGACGAGACCGACGAAGGCTGACCCCTAGCCGACGTTCTCGCGCAATCGGGCCAAGGAGGCCCGCAGCACCGCGAGCTCGTCGGCGTCGAACCCGGCCCGCAGCCGGCGGTCGAACCCGGTCACCACGCCGAGCAGCTGCCCGAACCGCGCCTCGCCCGCGGCGGTGAGCTCGACGAGCTGGTGGCGGCGGTCCTCGGGCGCCCGGTGCCGGACCACGAGCCCGTCGGCCTCCATCCGGCGCAGGTGATGGGTGAGGGTGGCGTCGTCGATCCCGACCGCGGCCGCCAGCTCGCGCTGCATGGCGTGGTCACCCCGCTTCAGCGCGGTGAGGACCAGCCAGACGGGCAGTGACGCGCCGGCGGCGACGAGCTCGTCGTCGAAGGCCCGGCTCAGGAGCCGCCCGGTCCGGGTGAGCTCGAGGCCGATGGGTTCGTGGGTGGGTCGCACCTTCCGATGATAACCGGAGATCGTTTGACATCTAATGTTTTGATCTCCAATCTTTTCGCCAGGAGGAGACGCATGACCACCAGCACCAGCAGCAGCAACTCCCCGACCGGCAAGGTCGCCCTGGTCGCCGGGGCCAGCCGCGGCATCGGCGCCGACACCGCCCGGGCCTTCGCCCGGGACGGCTACGCCGTCGTGCTCGGCGCGCGCGATCACGAGGCGCTCGCCGGGGTCGCCGCCGACATCGAGCAGCGCGGTGGCCGCGCCGTCACCGCGGTCACCGACGTCGGCGACACCGATTCCATGCGCGCCCTCGTCGACCTCGCGGTGAGCACGTACGGACGCCTCGACGCGGCGTTCAACAACGCCACCGACGGACCGATGCCGGGCCCGCTCGCCGATCTCGATCCCGACGAATTCGACCGCGGCATCCGCACCAACGTGCGCGGCACCTTCCTCGGGATGAAGTACGAGATCCCCGCCATGCTCGACTCGGGCGGCGGCGCCATCGTCAACATGGCCTCGGTCGCCGGCGTGCGGGCGGTGACCAACCTCGCCGCGTACGTCGCGGGCAAAGGCGGCATCATCGGGCTCACCGAGGTCGCCGCGCTCGACTACGCGAACCGCAACATCCGCGTCAACGTCGTCGCCCCCGGGCCGATCCTGACGTACCACCTCGAGCAGGCCGGTCCGGAAGCGCGACGACTCGCCGGACAGTCGGTGCCCATGGGCCGCGTCGGCACCACCGACGAAGTGGCCGACGTGGTGCTGTGGCTCTGCTCCGAGCGCTCGTCGTTCGTGACCGGCGCGACCGTCCCCATCGACGGCGGCCAGCTCGCGGGCGACAAGCCACCCCAGATGTACCGCCAGGGCGAGGGCATGGCCCGCACCTGACGGCATCGCCCCGCCGCGTCGGTTCAGTGATGCCAGAACTTGACCCGGACGACGGGACGTCGCGGATGCGGCGAGCTCAACCCTGCGGCGGGTCGAGCGCGACGACGGCGTCGGGTTCGAGCACCCGGAAGGTGAAGCTCTCTTCCAGGTACAGGGTGACGTCCTCGGCGTCGTGGCTCCGATAGCCGATGGCGATGTCCTGCCCGCTGTCGAACACGAAGTCGTCACCGCGTTGGCTCAGGACCGCGCCGCAGTCGATCCCGGGAGCCCACACGACCGGCCCCTCGAGGATCTGATGCAGGTGTTCGAACAGCGGGTAGCCGCCGTGCTCGGTCGATTCGACGATCGCGGTGTAGATCTCCGGCGCGATCGCGAGACCGTACGGTCCGCCGATCCCGGCCTCGCGCAGGACGTCGACCGCGCGCGCGATCTCGGCGGGGTACCGGTTGGGGTCGCTCCCGAGCGAGATCGAATCGTGCGTCCCGACCTCGACGAGCCCGCGGATGCCGGCGTCGGCATAGCCGTGGAAGACGGCACGGTTCTCGGCGCGCGCCAGTACCGCCGCCGCCTCGTCGAGCGCCGACAGGTCGAGGTCGCGGGCGCCGCGGTCGGCGTCCTCGAGCTCACGCCGCGACAACGTGAACTCGGCGCGCAGCTCGACCAGCGGCATCACGACCCGCTGCAACGCCGTCAGTCCGGAGCCCGGTTCGGCGATGGGACGGGCGCGGCCGCTGTTCACCGACGAGAGGTCCCAACCGCCCGGTCCGGTGAAGTCGACCAGCTTCCGGGCCGCGAGTTGCGTCTTGAGCTTCGGGGTGACGTCGTCCTCGATGGCCGCCCACGCGCCGTCCGAGATGGGCGCGTGCTCGCGCAGCAGGTGGTCGCTCATGACCCGCTCCGGAGGCTGCCGATCGCCAACCCGATCCCACGCGGCTCCGGCGCCGACTCCGTGCCACCTTCGTCCTCGACCGACACGATCGGGCCCGTCGTGAACAGGTACTGGCGCAATTGGGCGTCGAGCGCCGGATCCTGACGGCGAACCCATTCGAGCGCCATCGCGGCGTGCTCCTTCTCGTCGTCGCGGTTGTGGGCCAGGATCGACGCCACATCCGGGTCCTTGGTCGCCCGCACCCGTTGGTCGTACCAATCGATCGCCTCCAGCTCCTCGATCACCGATTCGAGCGCGCGATGGCGATCGATGGTCGCGTCGTCGAGGAGCTCGGCGGGCTCGTGGAGACCTTCGTGGGCCATGGTTCCGTCCTCCGGGGGGTGTGGGCACAGGCGGCGACACAATTCGTCCGCTGCACTCTGGCACGCAGCGTGCCCAGCGACAACGCTGGGGGAACATGCATCGGCCTCGGGTGGTGATCGTGGGTGCGGGATTCGGTGGGATCGCGGCCGCCCGCGCGCTGGCGGACACGCCGGTCGACGTCACGATCGTCGACCAGCACAACTTCCACACGTTCTCGCCCCTCCTGTACCAGGTCGCGACCTCGAGCCTCGCGCCCGACGACATCGCGCCGAACCTGCGTTACATCGTGCGCAACGACCCCAACATCGAGGCCCGCCTGAACACCGTGCGCGGTGTCGACTTCGAGCGGCGTGAGGTGCTGGTCGACGGCGACGCCACACTCGCCTACGACTACCTGGTCCTCGCCGCGGGCGCGGTGAGCAGCGACTTCGGGGTCCCCGGCGCCGCCGAGCACGCCATCCCGCTCAAGACCCTCGCCGACGCCAGCAAGATCCGCAACACGGTGCTGGCCCGCTTCGAGGAGGCCGACGCCGATCCGTCGCGCGTCGACGACGGCACCCTGACGTTCGTGGTCGCCGGCGGCGGTCCCACCGGGGTCGAGCTCTGCGGAGCCCTGGGCGAGCTGATCGCGCTGGTGCTCCGGAAGGACTTCAAGCGCCTCGACGTCGGCCGGGCGCGGGTCATCCTGGTCGAGATGACCGAGCACGTCCTCGGCTCCTTCTCTCCCCGCTCGCGGGCGGAAGCGAAGGTCGAGCTGGCGCAGCGTGGCGTCGAGGTGCGCCTCGGCGTGGCGATCGCCGCGGTCGCCGACGACCGGGTGGAGCTCGCCGACGGCACCGTGATCCCGACCCGCACCGTGCTGTGGACCGCGGGCGTGAAGGCCAACCCGGTCGCGTCCGCCCTCTCGCTGGCCCAGACCGCGCGCGGCGAGATCGTCGTCCGGCCCGACCTCAGCGTGCCCGGACACCCCGAGGTGTTCGTCATCGGCGACCTCGCCGGGGTCGAGCGGCCCGACGGCAAGCCGTTCCCGCAGCTGGCGCCGGTGGCGATCCAGCAGGGCCGGTACGTGGCCCGCGGCATCGTGCGCCGGCTGCGGGGGAAGTCGACGAAGCCCTTCCGCTACGTCGACAAGGGCACGATGGCCACCATCGGGCGCCGCTCGGCGGTGGCCGAGCTTCCGCTGGGCATCCGGTTCGGCGGCACGCTCGGCTGGTTGAGCTGGCTCGGACTCCACCTCGTGTTCCTCATCGGGTTCCGCAACCGGGCCGTGGTGCTCCTGAACTGGGCCTGGAACTACGTCCGCTGGGACCACGGCAACCGGGTGATCCTCTCCGACCCGGAGTGACGCCGCGTCCGGGCGCCGCGGGCGCGGTCAGAACGGCCAGCCGGCGTTCCGACCGCGCTCGAGCACGTCCATGGCGGTGAACGTGGCGTCGGTGAAGCCGCCGAGCGTGTACCGGCCGCGCTCGCCGGCCGGCAGCGCCGACGGCCGGTACCCCGCCAGGTCGAACGTGTACACGACCGGGACGTGGTCGAGACGCACGCGGCCCGCGTCGTGCTGCTGGTCGTCGGTGAAGATCACCGCGCGGCGGTGCCGACGCGGATCGAACCAGCGCGCGATGGCGGTGTGCCCGTACGTCGCGTGCCCGACCGAGCCGATGGCGCGGACGACCTTGTCGACGCCGGAGAGCACCGACGCGCCGCGGAGCCCGTGGACCCGCGCGTTGTCCGCGCCATAGATCACCACGTCGACGTCATCGGCGCGCGCCGCCGTCGCCATCGCCATCACCGCCGCGACCTCGACTCGCTGCAGCCGCGAGCGGTTGGAGACCGGCGCCTGCATCGAGCCCGACGTGTCGATGACGACGAGCGTGCCGTCCAGCGCCGGGATGTTCGACACCGTGTGGTCGAGCGTGCGACCGAGCGCGAGCTTCCAGGTGTCGGACGGCGCGTGCCGGTACGCCGCCCAGACCTGGTACGGGAACAGCCGCGCCGCCGCCACCTCGTGCGCGTCGGTGATCTTCGCGACGACCGCGTCAACGGCGGCGGCGCCGATGCCGGCCTGATCGAAGTTCCGCAGGTTCCGCACCAGCGCCATGGCCCCCATCGACGGGATGACCGCCTCCCACGCCTCGGCGTCCATGCCCCCCGGCAGCCAGCCCGACAGCCGCTCCCACGAGAAGCCACCGGCGGCGAGCGCGGCGGCGCCGCGCTCGGCGCAGGTGCGAGCGACGCTCATCGGCCGGCACCGCGTCGAGCGCGGCCGCCGCCGCGAGCGTCGGCAGCACCGCCGGGTCGGCCACCGCGTCGTCGTGGTGACGGCGGTCGAGCAGGTACGCGAACAGCGCCGACTGTGCCTGATCGCGCGGCGAGGGATGCGTGAGCTCGATCACGTCGGCCATCCGGATCTGGCGACCGAGGCCGTCGTAGCGCAGCGCGGCGCGCTCCGTGTAGAGGCGGCGGACCGCGTCGGCGACACCGCGCTTGATCGGCATCGGCAGGTTGCGGCCGTGGTTGGTGAACCAGTAGCCGAGCATCTCGGCCGGCTCATCGGCCCGCCGGAGGACGCGCGCGACCACGCCGCGGCCACCGGCCCCGCCCGCGGCGACGTACTCCGCGGCCATGACAACGGCCGCCGATCGCATCAGCATCGTCTCGCGCAGGTACTGGGCGAGACCGACCGTGCCCGCGTCGACGTCGGCGCCCGCGATGAAGGCCGGGTCCGACGCCGTCACCTCACGGACGAGCTCGACGAATCGCGCGTCGCGCACCGCGGCGCGCTCGTAGAAGGTGTCCTCGCCGACCATGTTCGTCGCCGCCAGGAGGAAGAGCTCCGACGCGCGGCTCGCGCGCGTACCCGACACCACCCTCGTGCGTGAACATGCGCGCGGCACGCGTGCGGATCGGCGCGGTGAGATTGGCGCGCCACGGGTTGCGCTTCGTGCCGGAGAACTTGGCCATGTCGTCATACCTCATTTCGTGTCGTCGAACGGAAGGCCGGTCAGAGAACCGAGTGGACGAGCAGCGCCGATTCGAACGGCAGGCCCTAAGGCCCTTCACGCCAGAGGAAGTACGCCCATCCTCCGCAGCTGACCGGGGTGGAAAAGACGGCCTGGGAACCAAAGCGGCGGAGGACGCTGTGCTCTACCCCTTGAGCTACGCCCGAAGGCGGCGGGACTCGAACCCGCAACCACAGGATCCATGAAGGAACCCCCACCTGCGCAGCAGGCCGACTCGACTGTCAAGGTGCGCGACCACTGCAGAGGCATCGTTGGCTGCGAGGCCAGGGCTCGAACCTGGACCTCCTGTTTCAGGGACAGGCATGGTTCCGTTTCCACCACCTCGCACTGCACTCGCTCGGTCTGGACGGAGAGATTCGAACTCCCAACCTCCGGCTTCCGAAGCCGGCGCGCTCCCGTTGCGCCACGTCCAGGTGTCATGGGTACTGACGGCGGGAGTCGAACCCGCACTGACGGCGGTCTGAGCGCCGTGCCTCTTCCAATTGGGCTACGTCAGCGTGAAGTGCCTCGGTGGGTGGACCGTGCGGGACTCGAACCCGCAACCTTCTCCTTGCAGGGGAGCTGCGCTTCCGATTGCGCCACCGGCCCATGGTGGCGAGGGCGGGAATCGAACCCGCGTGCAGGGCGTATGAGGCCCCGCTGATCACCAGATCCCTCGCGGTGTGACCGGCCGGACTCGAACCGGCTTCCTCCGGGGCCACGACCCGGCGTCTCGACCACTTCGGACCTCGGCCACCGTCGACGAGGAGGGACTCGAACCCCCGGCTTCCTCCATGTGAGGGAGGCGGTCTACCTGCTGACCTACTCGTCGTGTGCGTAGGGCGTCGTGGAGTCGAACCACGTCGTCCCGCGGTATCAGCGCGGTGCCTTCCCCATCTGGCTCACGCCCCGTGCGTACGTGGTCCCGGGAGTGCTCGAACCTCCCCCTGCCGGGTTTCGACCGGCCGCTCCACCGTCAGAGCTTCGGGACCATCGCGCAGTCGATCGTGCCGCCCGGGTACCCCGCGACCGGAGGAAGCCCTTGCGGGCCATCACTGAAGAGGTGAAGGAACCCCCGGTCTTCGCATCGGGCGGCATTTGGGCCGGCGGCGGGGATCGAACCCGCTGCCTCTCGGGTACGGGCCGAGCGTCCTTTCCTTCAGGACCTCGCCGGCACGGTGTGGTCGGAGGGAGTCGAACCCTCTCCTTCGGCATGGGGCGCCGACGTGCAACCGGTGACACCTCGCCCACGGGTCGCTCGCTACGGCCCGGGATACCCGGGCCGCTCACGCTCGCTCCTGCCCACGGGTCGATCGCTACGGCCCGGGATACCCGGGCCGCTCACGCTCGCTCCTGCCCACGGGTCGCTCGCTCCGGCCCGGCCCGATACCCGGGCCGCTCGCGCTCGCTCCTCGCACTGCCGGGTCAGGTGCCCTTGTAGTTGAGGACCTGACGCAGCGTGTGCAGGACCTCGACCAGGTCGGCCTGGTCGGCCATCACCTGATCGATGTCCTTGTACGCCGCCGGGATCTCGTCCAGCAGCGCGTCGGCCCGGCTCGACAGCCACACCTTCCCCGCCATCTGCTCGGCGAGATCGGTCGCGGTGAAGAGCTTCTTGGCCTGGGTGCGGCTGTGCCGCCGGCCCGCACCGTGCGAGCACGAGCGCCAGCTCGCCGCGTTCCCCTTGCCGGCCACGATGTAGCTGCGCGTGCCCATCGAGCCCGGGATGACACCGAGATCGCCGGTGTCGGCCCGGATCGCGCCCTTGCGGGTCACCCACAGCTCGCGACCGTCGTGCACCTCGCGCTGGGTGAAGTTGTGATGGCAGTTGATGCGCTGCGTCTCCCGGCCGAAGCCGAGGAACGCGAACACCTCGCGCATCGCGTTGTCCATCATCTGGTCACGGTTCGCCCGTGCGTACTCCTGTGCCCAGAGCATGTCGGCGACGTACGCCTCGAACTCCGGGGTGCCCTCGGTGAAGTACGCGAGATCCGGGTCCTCGAGCCGCAGCTCGAGTGCCTTCGCGAGGTTGCGTGCCGTGGCGATGTGCATCGTGGCGAGCTTGTTGCCGATGCCACGGCTGCCCGAGTGCAGCACCACCCACACCCGGTTGCGCTCGTCCACGCAGAGCTCGAAGAAGTGGTTCCCCGAACCCAGGGTGCCGAACTGCTTCGCGGCCCGGTGCACCTGGTCGTCCGCCAGCTCGGTGGCCGGGCGGTGCGCCGCCAGCCAACGCCCGGCGTTCTCCGCGACCGCGTCGTGACCGCGCCCCACCCCCGCGGGGATCGCGTGCTCGATGCGGCCGAGCAGCGGCTCGAGCGCGTCGGGGAGCTGCTCCTCGGTGACGTCCAGCTCGGTGGCGATCATGCCGCAGCCGATGTCGACGCCGACCGCCGACGGGATCACCGCGCCCGTGGTCGGGATCACCGACCCGATGGTCGCACCCTTCCCGACGTGTGCATCGGGCATGAGCGCCACGTGACCCTCGACGATCGGGAGGCGAGCCGTCTTCTGTGCCTGCTTGATGGTCTGCTCGTCGATCTCGCTCGCCCACGAGATGAGCTTGTCGTTGATGTTGGTGGGCATGCTCGCCCCCTTTCCTGGCTCGGGTTCCCTTCGGAACGTGGTGGGTGTGGCCGGAGGGACTCGAACCCTCATCGCCGGCGTGGCACACCGGCATCCTCGCCGTTTGGACGACGACCACATGGTTGCGATGGACGCCCGGGAGGGACTCTCACCCTCGTCTCGCGGTCTGCAGCCACGCGCCTGAATCCTCGGCCACCGGGCGTTGCGCTGCCAGGGAGGGGCTCGAACCCCCGCCTTCCGGGTAACAACCGGACGTCTTCCCGCTCGACTACCTGGCATGGTCGACTCCGCTCCGCTGTCCCGCTCTCCGAGCACAGCTTCGCTTCGTCTCGTCCTGGCATGGTCGATGAGTACCGCGACGGGGACTCGAACCCCGCTCTCCGGGTTGAGGGCCCGGTGTCTTCACCTCTCGACCATCGCGGCGTGTGGAGGAAGCGGGGCGACTCGAACGCCCAAGGGCCTCGCGACCCCTACCTGTTTTCGGGACAGGCTCCTCATCCAGCCGGATCGCTTCCACGAGCGGAAGGGGTGGGACTCGCACCCACACGGGCTGTCGACCCGTACCCGCGTAGCAAACGGGCTCCTCATCTGGCCGGATCCCTTCCTTGGGGCCCTCGGTGGGAGTCGCACCCACGACCTCGTCCGTACCAGGGACGTGCTCTCGCTCCTGAGCTACGAGGGCCGGGCTCAGGCTCAGCCTCGCCGGCACGATTCGAACGTGCGGCCTCCGCCTTCGGAGGGCGGCGCTCTGCTCCGCTGAGCTACGGCGAGGTGGGTGTCGACGGCAGGGGTCGAACCTGCAACTTCCGGATTCGTAGTCCGGCGCCTTCTCCATTCGGCTACGTCGACGAGCGCGCCACCGACGGGATTCGCACCCGCGACCTCCGGCTTGACGGGCCGGCGCTCCGACTGGCTGAGCTACGGCGGCTCGGTACGCGCCCTGGGACTCGAACCCAGTCTGTTCCGGGGTAAGAGCCCGGTGCCCCACCCGTCGGGCGTGACGCGCATGTGCGGGTCGGTCGACGACGCGATGACGCGACCGACCCATTCCCGGGATCGCCGTGACGCGATCCCGGGAGACGATGCCTCTGCAGTTGTCAAGGAGCTGGTGCCCGGACTGGTGGTCCGGTGTGCGCACGCCCGGAAGGAGTCGAACCTCCGGTCGTCGGTGTTGGAGACCGCGACGTCGCCGTGACTCGAGCGCATGATGAGGGACGCGCGCATGACGGTCGTGCACGCGGTGACGAGGAAGACGCTGGTGAGCTGCGGCGTGGAGGCTGCGTGCTACCAGCGCTCGTCGGGATTGCCGACTTTCGCGGCGTCCCGACGGTCCGGCGTCTGCTCGTGTCCGAGAAGTGAGCCGGGCTGACACGCGTGCGCGCCGAAGCTCGACGGGGTTGGCTCCCGGAGCAACGATTCGGCGGTGAACATGCGTGCCATAGGAGGGACATCTTGCCTGAGTGCGACGCGCCCGTCAACCAATTTTTGCTTCGACGTGTCGATGACGCGCGACGCGCAGACCGGATCGAGGAGGCGCTCGGCGGCGCGGGTTTGCACGCGCGGCGTCCGTCGGTGATAGCACGTCGACATGGACGTTCCCGCCGACTTCGCCGACGATCCCTACTATCACCTCGCGCAGACCGGACCGTACGCGCCGGTCATCGGCGCCGCGCTCATCACGATGGTCGAACCACACGTCGGCCACGAGCACGCGTACAACCGGTGGTACGAGGACGACCACTACAACGCGGGCGCGATGGCGTTTCCGTGGATGTGGGCGGGCCGCCGTTGGGTCGCGCCGGTCCCCTACCAGAAGGTGCGGTACCCCGCGGACTCGTCGATCGCGCAGCCGCTCGAGGCCGGCAAGTACATCTCGACGTACTGGATCACCGACGGGCAGTACGAGCACCACCTGCGGTGGGCGGTCGGGACCAACCACCGGTTGTTCGCGGACGAGCGCGTGTACCTCGAGCGCGACCACACGTTCACGTCGTTCCAGCGGTACCGCGGTCCGATCTACCGCGACGCCGACGGACCACGCGACATCCACGCGCTCGACTACCCGTACGGCGGCCTCGTCGTCGAGGTGATCGATGCTCCCGATGCGGACGCGCGTGAGCAGCTGCTCGAGTGGCTGGGGCGCGAGCGGGTGCCGCGGACGGGCTCACCGGTGGCGATGGGGACCGTCTTCGCGCCGATGCCGCTGCCGGCCGACAAGCAGCCCTACGTGAAGGACGTCGAGGGGGTCGACACCCGCCTCACCGTCCTCTGGTTCACCGAGGGCGACCCGCTCGACGCCTGGGACGAGTTCGCCGGCGCCGGCGACCTGGTCACGGCATCGGGGCTCGGGCGGGTCGAGCTGATGGCGCCGTTCATCCCCACCCTGCCCGGTACCGACCGGTACGTCGACGAGCTGAGGGCCTGAGCCAGGGTCCGCCCCGCCGGCGCCGCGGTTGTCACCGAGTTGTCATGTGCCGGATCGCATGTTGGTCGCGGAGTGCTTCGTTGGCGGTGACGGCGACGAGCAGAGGAGGACGGCATGACCAGTGTGCAGATCGACCGGGAAGCCGAGAATTTCGGGTTCCGGCTGGAACGGGTGGAGATGGATGGCGTCATGGTGTGGCAGTGGCAGCGGGGCCAACGGCACTCGCCGCCGTTCCTGAACGCCGCCGCGGCCCGCTCCTGGATGGACGAGGCCCTGCGCACCGCGAGCCTCTTCAACGACTGATCCCCTGAACGGCACGGCGCCGAAGGGTGCCGCCACCAGGCGGGGCCGCGTCGATTCGCGCCGTTCCCGCTGATCCTCCGCCGCCCGATCGCCGGCCCGGCGGGCCGGTGCGACGCCCGTCGCGGGACACCGCGACGCGAGCTATGCGATCATCTCGACCCCCGGCAGATCGGTGTTCGTCCCGGTTCTCGGTGCGAGACCCTGGAAGGGAGCCGAGGATCAGGATGCGCTCGTCGTCGCTGTCCCGTGTGCGTCGCGGCTGATGTACAACGCCGCGTTTCTCGCCGCGACCGCGTCCGTTCTCGTCGCCGGGCTCCTCGTCGCGATCCGGCTCCGGCTGCCCTCACGCCTGGACACGCTGCTCGCCTGGGGGGTCCTGTGCGTGGGCGAGGTCGTCGGCCTCGTCCTCCTGCTCGGCTGGATCGGTGCGCTGCGCACCGGCTGGCTCTTCCTCGGGAGCCTGGTCGTCCTCGCCGTCGTCGGCCTCGGCGTGCGGGGACCGGCGTTCTCCGGCGCCGCCGCCGAGACCCGCACGAAGCTGCGCGCCTTCCGGACCGAGCTGACGTGGACCAACGTCCGCACCGCGCCACTGGCCGCGTTCCTGGCGGTCCTGGCCGTCGGACAGGTCGCCTGGTGCGCGTTCGCCGCCTGGGCGCTGCCCCCCACGGGATGGGACACCCTGACGTACCACATGCCCGCGGTCGCGTACTGGGTGCAACGCGGTCGGATCGTGCGCACGCCCTACCAGTTCTTCACCAACGTCTACCCCCTCAACGGGGAGCTGACGTTCACGTGGCCGGCCGTGCTCCTCCATTCGGACGCGCTCGTCAACCTCGGGCAGATCCCGTTCGCCCTGTTGGGTGCGGCGGGAACCGCGGTCATCGCGCGCACGGTCGGCGTCCGCCGTTCCGGTGCCGTCGTCGCCGCGAGCCTGTTCCTGCTCGCGCCGGTGGTGGCGCAGCAGATGGCGGTCCCCTACGTCGACCTGGTCCTCGCCGGGTCGTTCCTGGCCGCGTTCGCCTTCCTCCTGCGGGGGCTGCAATCGCTGGGCCTGGTGCAGGGCGGCAGTGCGCCGCAACGACAGACACGACTGGTCGTCGTCTACCTGACGTTGACGGGCGTCGCGGCCGGGGTCGGTGTGGGGAGCAAGGAATCAGGGCTCGCGTACCTCGGGGTGCTGGCGCTCGTCGCGGTCGGCGCGCTCGTCGCCGCGTGGACGAGAGGTCTGGTCCGCCCGGCTCCCGCGCTCCGTCTCGTGGCCGCGTTCGTGGTTCCGGTCCTGCTGCTGGGGACGTTCTGGTACACGCGCAACCTGATCGAGCACGAGAACCCGCTCTATCCGTGGAACGTGGAGGTCGCCGGCGTCGTGCTCCTGCACGGCCCGCAGGGGGATCCCAACGAGAGCGTGATCGTGGCCCGGAACCAGGTGCCGGCGTCCATCGCGGGCGACACCGCGCTGGTCCAGCTGGCGCGATCGTGGACCCACGAGCCGCAGCGCCGGTACAACTACGACCTTCGCCTCGGTGGGTCGGGACTCCTGTGGATCCTGGCTGCGGTGCCGGCACTCGCGGTGTTCACCGTCCGGTGCATCCGGCGGCGCCGAGACATCCTCTTCCTGTTCCTCGTGCCGTTCGCGGTGATCCTCCTGCTGCAACCGGCGAATTGGTGGGCCCGGTTCACGATGTTCTTCCTCGGTGCCGGGTTCGTCGCGCTGGCGGCCGAGCTCGAGCAGCTGCGCCGGTGGCGACCGAACGTCTCCCGACTGGCCGAGATCGCGATCGCGATCATCGCGTTGGTCACGTTCGTGATCTCGAATCACCGGATCGCGGTGGCCGGCCCGCGCACCACCCTCGACCACGCGACGCAGAGCATCGACAGTCGGTCGGCGGCCGAGTCGCTCGAGACGAACGGCCAGTTCCGATGGCTCTCCGCCATCCCGTCGACGGCGACGATCGCCACGCGTCTCGCCGAAGCGGAGAACGGGTTCGTCTACCCGCTGTTCGGCCGTCACTTCGAGCGGAAGGTCGTGATCGTGCGCGGCCGCGACCAGGCCCAGCTCCTCCGGCAGCTCGAACGCACGCCGCAGCTGCGCTACGTGCTGGCGCAGGCCGGCAAGCCCCTCGACCGGGCCCTGCGGAGCGAGCCTCGGCGATACGCCCTGGTCCGCCGCCAGGGCGCTCAGTGCATCTACCGCGTCGACCGGCCGCTTCCGCTCAACCGGTGAAGACGGGGAGCTGCTCCCAACCTCGGACGGTCGTCGTATGGGCCTGGACCGCGTGGTCCCAGTCGACCTCCCACTTCGGGAAGCGCTTGAGCACCTCCTCGAGCGCGATGCGTCCTTCGAGCCGCGCCAGGTGGCTGCCGAGGCAGAAGTGGATGCCGTACCCGAAGGTGAGGTGGTGGTCGATCTTCCGGTGGATGTCGAAGCGGTCCGGGTCGTCGAAGTGACGCTCATCGCGGTTCGCCGCCGCGGTCAGGAGCAGGAGCACCGCGCCTTCGGGGACGCGCTCGCCGTGGTGCTCGACCTCGCGCGTCACGGAACGGGCCTGTACCGGTGACGGTGCTTCGAAGCGCAGCAGCTCCTCGATGGCCTGTGGGACGAGGCCGGGATCGTCCACGAGCTCCTGGCGCTGGTCGGCGTGCTCGGCGAGCACCTTGCCCGTCCACCCGATCAACCGGGTCGTCGTCTCGTTGCCGGCCGCGTTGAGGAGTCCGACGTAGTTGAGGATCTCGTCCCTGGTGAGCGTGCGCCTGCTCCCGGTCTCGTCCTCGAACTCCGCGGTGAGCAGCTCGGTCATGAGGTCGTCGGACGGGTTCTGCGCGCGCCACTCGACGTAGTCGACGAAGTCGTCACCGAAGGACCGGATCCCGTAGGTCGCGCCGTCGGAGTCGGGCATCTCGCTCGACTCCATCTTGAAGCCGGCGTCGATCCGCTCGCGGATCGCCTCCTGGTCGTCCTCGGGGATCCCGAGCAGCATGCCGATGGTGCGCATCGGCATCTGGGCGCCGAGATCGAGGATGAAGTCGAACCGCTCCGAACCGACGTAGGGATCGAGCGTGCGGGCGCAGAACTCGCGGACCTTGGGCTCGATGTCGGCGATGCGCTTGGGAGTGAAGACACGGCTCAGGAGCGACCGGTGCATGTCGTGCGCCGGTGGATCCTCGAACAAGATGTTGCCGGGCGGCATCTCGATCCCGCTCTTGATGATCTCCAGGACCGAACCCTTGCCCGAGATGTAGGTGCGCCAGTCGACCGAGCACCGCTCGACGTCGTCGTAGCGACTCAACGCGTAGAAGTCGTACTTCTCGTTGTAGTAGAGGGGGGCTTCGTCGCGGAGCCGCTTCCATGCCGGATACGGATCGGTGTCGATGTCCCAGTCGTAGGGGTCGTAGTAGGCGCCGCTCATGACCGCCTCTCCACCTCGGGTCGACCGCAGCGTAACGGATGCGCAGGAGCGCGTCCGGCCTGCTTCAGACGTTGCGGCGGTAGCGGCCGCCCACTTCGAACAGCGCCTGCGTGATCTGGCCGAGCGAGCAGCAGCGGACCGCCTCCATCAGCACCGCGAAGACGTTGCCGCCGTCGAGCGCGGTCTGCTGCAGCCGATCGAGCATGCGATCCCGCTCGTCGGCGTGACGGGACTGGAAGTCGCGCAGTCGCCGCAGCTGGTCCTGCTTCTCCGCGTCGTCGGAACGCGCCAGCTCGTGCACATCGGGCACCGGATCACCGTCGGGGCTGCGGAACGTGTTCACGCCCACGATGGGGATGGAGCCGTCGTGCTTCCCCGTCTCGTACAGGAGCGACTCGTCCTGGATCCGGCCCCGCTGGTAGCCCGTCTCCATCGCTCCGAGCACGCCACCGCGGGCGGAGATCGCCTCGAGCTCGGTGAGGACCGCTTCCTCGACGAGACCGGTCAGCTCCTCGACGACGAAGCTGCCCTGCAGGGGGTTCTCGTTCATCGCGAGCCCCCACTCACGGTTGATGACGAGCTGGATGGCGAGGGCGCGTCGCACCGATTCGGGGGTCGGCGTCGTCACCGCCTCGTCGTACGCGTTCGTGTGGAGCGAGTTGGCGTTGTCGTAGATCGCGCACAACGCCTGCAACGTGGTCCGGATGTCGTTGAACGACATCTCCTGCGCGTGCAGCGATCGGCCCGACGTCTGGATGTGGTACTTGAGCTTCTGACTCCGCTCGTTGGCTCCGTATCGTTCCCGCATCGTGATCGCCCAGATGCGACGGGCCACGCGGCCGAGGACGGTGAACTCGGGGTCCATGCCGTTCGAGAAGAAGAAGCTGAGGTTCGGCGAGAAGTCGTCGACGGCCATGCCGCGCGCGAGGTACGACTCGACGTAGGTGAAGCCGTTCGCCAGTGTGAAGGCGAGCTGCGAGATCGGGTTCGCCCCCGCTTCGGCCATGTGGTAGCCGGAGATCGAGACGCTGTAGAAGTTGCGCACCTCGTTGGCGATGAACCATTCCTGCACGTCCGCCATGCACCGCAACGAGAACTCGGTGGAGAAGATGCAGGTGTTCTGGCCCTGGTCCTCCTTGAGGATGTCAGCCTGCACGGTGCCGCGGACGCGACGCATCACCTCGTTCGGGTCGAGCTCGGGGTGCTGATCGATGGCGGCAGCGAGGTACATCGCGAGGATGGTGGGCGCCGGGCCGTTGATGGTCATCGACACCGACGTCGTGGGCGCGACGAGGTCGAAGCCGTCGAACAGCACCTTCATGTCGTCGAGCGTCGCGATCGAGACACCCGAGTTCCCCACCTTCCCGTAGATGTCGGGCCGCTCGTCCGGATCGAACCCGTAGAGGGTCACGGAGTCGAACGCCGTCGACAGACGCGTCGCGGGCTGGCCCTGCGCCAGCAGGTGGAACCGACGGTTGGTGCGCGCCGGGCCCCCCTCTCCCGCGAACATCCGCGCCGGGTCCTCGCCCTCACGCTTCAGGGGGAAGACCCCCGCGGTGAACGGGAACCGACCCGGCAGGTGCTCGCGCCGGGCGAACCGGAGCAACTCGCCGTCGTCCTCGTAGCGGGGGATCGCCACCCTCGGGACCGACGTCCCCGACAGCGACGTGCGCACCTCGGCGGCGACTGCCTCGACCGCCTCGGGCCACTCGTCGAGCAGCGGATCGCGGCCGGGGAGATGGGCCTCGACGTCGACGCCGAGCACGTCCTTCGCCGTCAGCAGGTGCTGGCGGCGCCGGGCGAGCGCGACCCGCTCCTCGGTCTCGGCGTGATACCGCCGCACGGTGTCGGCGACGTCCGCCAGGTACCGCTCACGGGCCGGGGGCACGACGACGGTCGAACCGGTCGACACGTCGGTGTCGACGCGTGCCAGCGTGCCGGGCGGCAGGTCGAGCACCGACCGGAGGTACTGGTACACCGCGGTCACGCCGTCGTCGTTGAAGCGAGCGGCGATCGTGCCGAACACCGGAACGTCCGGCCGCTCGCGAGCCACCTGCCGACGCACGTCTCGGAGCGCGTCCGGCCCGCCGCGGCGGTCGAACTTGTTGATCGCCACCGCGTCGGCGTAGTCGAGCATGTCGATCTTCTCGAGCTGACTGGCCGCGCCGAACTCCGGCGTCATCACGTACAGCGACACGTCGGAGTACGGCACGATGCCCGCGTCACCCTGGCCGATTCCGGGCGTCTCGACGATCACGAGGTCGAATCCCGCGGCCTTGCAGGCGTCGATCACACCGGCGAGGGCCTCCGGCACCTCACCGCGCGACGAGCGCGTGGCGAGCGACCGGAAGAAGACGTTCGGAACCCCGATCGAGTTCATGCGGATGCGATCACCGAGCAGTGCGCCGCCGCCTTTCCTCCGCGTGGGATCGACGGCGATGACGGCGACGCGCAGCTTGTCCTCCTGGTCGCGACGGAGCCGGTTCAGCAGCTCGTCCGTGAGTGAGGACTTGCCCGAACCGCCCGTCCCGGTGATGCCGAGCACCGGTACGTCGCGCTCCGACCTCGGCAGGTCGACGGCGACATCCATCTCCAGGCACGTGATCGCACGGGCGAGCGCGCGGTGGCTGCCATCGAAGGCGATGGGCGAGCACTCGAGCGCGACGTCGCTGCCCTCGAGCATCGACATGACCATCCCGTCGAGTCCGAGACGGTGACCGTCCTCCGGGGAGAAGATGCGGGCGACGCCGTACGCGTGCAGCGCCTCGATCTCGGACGGCACGATGACACCGCCACCGCCGCCATAGACCTTGACGTGTCCGTACCCTTCGTCGCGTAGCCGGTCGACGAGGTACCCGAAGTACTCGACGTGCCCGCCCTGGTACGAGCTCACCGCGACGCCGTGGGGATCCTCCTCGACGACCGCCGCCACCACTTCGTCGACCGAGCGGTTGTGCCCGAGGTGCACGACCTCCGCGCCATGCCGCTGGAGCAGCCGTCGCATGATGTTGATCGACGCGTCGTGTCCGTCGAACAGACTCGCGGCGGTGACGAACCTCAGAGGCATTACTAGGACATCCTAGTAATGCCGCACCTTCTCCAGCAAGCGGTAGAGCTGTGCGACCTCCCGATCGGACAGGCCGAGGTCGGCGAACACCTGCTCGTTCAGGACCTCCGTCGCCCGTTCGACCGTCCGCCGGCCGGACCGGGTGATGACCGCCAACGTCGTCCGACCGTCGGTGGGATGGCGTTGGCGCTGGACCAATCCCTGGGTCTCCAGCCGGTCGACTGCGCTCGTGATGCTCGTGGGATGAACCTGGAGGCGGACCCCGAGCTTGCCGAGCGGCAGCTCACCGTGCCGAGTGAAGGCGAGGAGACGCAACAGCTCGAAGCGCGCGAACGAGAGGTCGAACTCGGCGAGCTTCTCGTCGACGCGCGCCAGCAGCACCTGCTGGGCCCGCATGATGGAGGTCACCACGCTCATCCCGGGCGCCGCGTCCCCCACCCGTGCTCCGTCCACTGACGACGCGCCTCGGCGATCGGATCCACGTGCACAACGTACGCTCGGCCGTCCCGGGCCGAACGGAACTTCACCCGCAGCTGACCTCAGGAGGGCCTCCATGAACCGTGCAGACGCGTGGCGCGAACAGGGCAACTTCTTCTCGTGGAGCCCGCGCCGTGGCGACGCGGCGGAGGTACAGATCTTCCACGTCGAGCGGGGTGATGCCGATGCGCCGCCGCTCGTGCTGGTCCATGGCTTTCCGACGAGCAGCATCGATTGGTTCGAGGTCGCAGAACGACTGAGCGACCGCTATCGCGTCTGCGCGATGGACTTCCCGGGCTTCGGCTTCTCCGACAAGCCGCTCGGCTGGGGCTACAGCCTCACGCGCGACGTCGAAGTGCTCGAGTACTACGTGGCCGAGGTGCTGGGTCTCGAGTCGATGATCATGCTCGCGCACGACCGCGGGTCGAGCGTCGCGATGATCCACACCACCAGCGGCGCATCGCGCGTGAACCTCGAGCACCTCTTCATCACGAACGGCAACATCTTCCTGCCGCTGTCGAACCTGACCCAGGCCCAGCGCCTCATGCTCGACCCGGCGACCGGCCCCGCCTTGCTCGCCCACGGGACGCCGGAGCAGCTCGCGGTGGGCATGGGGCAGGCGACGTACACGCCACCGCGTGGCGCCGACGACCCCGAGATCGAAGCGCTGACCGCGATCTTCGCGCACGGCGAGGGCTTGAAGGTCCTGCACGAGACGATCCAGTACCTGGTGGAGCGATCGCAGGACGAGGAGTCCTGGCTGAAGGCGCTCGCCGCGTCGGAGGTTCCCACGACCTTCATCTGGGGCGTCTACGACACGGTCTCGCCGCCCCGGGTCGTGAGCTACGTCTGGCACGAGTACATGGTGAAGAAGCCGGGCCGGAACTTGCTGTACTTCATCCCGGACGCGAACCACTACCTGCAGAACGACCAGCCCGACGCGCTCGTCGAGACGTTCCTGCACGCGCTCGAGGCGCCGGACGACACGCCACCAGGGGCGATCGCGCCGAGGCTGGCGTCGCCGCTGCTGGTGGACCGCTCCCGGTCGGAGCTGCCGCGTGCCGCCGACCTCCTGAAGAACCCGGCGTGAGTCAGCGCTCGAGCGACGTCACGGGGGTGGATGCGTGGTCTGCCCCACCTCGATCAAGTGGCCGTCGGGATCGCGCACGTAGCAGCGGATCTCGGTCTCGTGGTGCTTCGGTGGCGTCAGGAACTCGGCGCCCTTGGCACCCCACTCGGCGTAGATCGCCCTTTGCCGGGCTCAGGCCGCGGGCGGTTTCCCGTCGCGGCGTCCTCCTACGGCAATCGGCGTGTGATCGGTGGGCGACTCGCGACCGTCCTGACCGTCGAGGCCCATCAGCGCGAGGAGGTCGGATCCGTCGATCGTCTCGTGCTCGAGGAGGGCGGTGACGACCCGGTCGAACTGCTCGCGGTGCGTGCGCAGCAACTCGGTGGCGCGCTCCTCGGCCGCGCGCAGCAGCCGCGCCACCTCCTCGTCGATCACTTGCTGCGTCGCCTCCGCGTACGGAGCGCGCGCGAAGCCGTCGGGGCCGAACGAGCTCGGCGTGGTGTCGGCGAAGCCGATGGGACCGAGTCGGGACGAGAGTCCCCAGTCACGGACCATCTTGGTCGCGAGGTCGGTCGCGCCGGCCAGGTCGCTTGCTGCACCGGTCGACGCCTCGCCGAGGACGAGCACCTCCGCCGCCCGCCCGCCGAGTCGCACCGCCAGAGAGTCCTGCAGGTAGCTCTCCGGGTAGAGATGCCGTTCGTCCTCCGGGAGCTGCTGGGTCACACCGAGCGCCTCGCCGGCCGGGAGGATCGTCACCTTCGCCACCGGGTCGGCGTGTTCGGAGAGCGCGGCCACGACCGCGTGGCCGGATTCGTGGACCGCGACGCTGTGCTTCTCGTCGGGCAGGAGCGCGTTCATCGCGTCGCGCCGGCCGAGCAGAAGTCGATCCCGGGCGCGGTCGAAGTCGTCGGCGCTGATGATGTCGCGGTTGGCGCGCACCGCGTTGATCGCGGCCTCGTTCACCAGATTGGCGAGGTCGGCACCCGAGAATCCCGGTGTGCCACGCGCGACCACGTCGAGGTCCATGTCGGGCGCGATCTTCAGGTCCTGGGTGTGCACCACCAGGATCGCCCTCCGCTCCGCCTGATTGGGCAAGGGAATCTCGACCGTGCGATCGAACCGTCCCGGGCGCAACAACGCGGGATCGAGCGTCTGGACGCGGTTCGTCGCCGCGATCACGACCACGCCGGTCGCCGGATCGAATCCGTCCATCTCCGAGAGCAATTGGTTGAGCGTCTGCTCGCGTTCGTCGTTCGTGAATCCCCCGGCCCCTCGGCGTCCACCGATCGCGTCGATCTCGTCGATGAAGATGATCGACGGCGCCCGCTTCCTCGCATCGGCGAACAGGTCACGTACCCGCGACGCGCCCACCCCGACGAACAACTCGACGAAGCTCGAGCCGGTCAGCGCGAGGAAGGGCACTTCGGCCTCTCCCGCCACCGCGCGGGCAATGAGCGTCTTGCCGGTGCCGGGCGGGCCGACCAACAACACGCCTTTCGGGCCTACGGCGCCGGCCTTCTCGTAGCGTTCCGGACGCTTCAAGAAGTCGACGACCTCCTGCACCTCGGCCTTGGCGCCGTCGTACCCGGCGACGTCGGCGAAGCGCGTCACGGGCCGGTCCTCGTCGTAGAGCTTCGCCCTCGAACCGCCGAAGCCCATGATCCCGCCGGTGATCTGCTTGCGAGCGCGGCGCCCCAACCAGATGAACACGCCGACGAAGAACAGCAGGGGCAGGAGGCTGAGCAGGATCGAGAGCAGCGACGTCCCCGGCGGCCCCTTCCCCGTCACATTCACCTTGTGCTTGGAGAGCAGGGGCGCGAGCTGGAGGTCGCGCAGCGCAGTTGGGATCTGCGACGTGTAGTCGTCGCCGTTCTTGAGGCTGCCCGTCACCTTCCCGTTCGAATCGATCGTGGCGCTGCGCACCTTGTCGTTCGTGACCGCACGCACGAACCTCGAATAGCTGTAGTCGTGGTTCGGTGTGCCGCTGCCCATGCTCGGTCGCAACAACAACAACACGGTGAGCAGGACGCCGAGCACGATGAGCGCCATCCGCCAGCGTGGCGGAGGCGGCGGCGCGGGAGCCGGCGGCCGGTCCTTCGGGGGTGGCGTCTTCGCGGAAGTCGAACGATGCTCACCGAAAGCGACCATCCGGCCTCCCGCCCGCGTCAGTACGTCCCGGAATCGATCGACCTCAGCGTAGGGATTCAGGTCGTTCCCGAACAATTGGCCGGGCGGCGGTACCGGCCGAGGTCGAGGCGGCGATCGCCCGCCTGACCGCCCGGGCCACGGCCGGCGCCACCCGGTCGGCACCGGCGCCGTCGAAGTGCGCACCGTCAGGCCTCACGGCCGCGTCGGCGGTGCCGCCCGGGCACAGCACGGAATCGAGGTCGAGCATCCGGGCGCCATGCCGGCGCGCCGCCTGGGTCCACGCCGTGTCGATCGCCGCGAGCCGAACCACGTCGCGTCGTTCGGGGATCTGAGGATCGGTACCCACCAGGTGGCTCTCGCCAAAGCACGGCGGCTTGACGACGACGACCGGCGCGCCCGTGGCGCTCAACGTGTCGAGGAGGTCGCCGACATCGCGCACGTAGGTCGCGTCGAACTCCGTGTTGCCGGCGTGCGCGACCGAACCGTCGGGCATGACCGCATCGAAGACGTCCCAGGCACCGGCCATGACCACAACCGCATCCGGGCGGAACGCCGACACGTCGCCCGTCCACTGCCGCTGCCAGAATCCGGCGCCGCCACACTTGTTCTGGACCTGGTTGCCGTCGGAGACGAAGACGGGATAGCTCACGATCGGGCATCCCAGAATCGCCCGGTTCCAGACCGTGAGACCGGGCTGGGCGGAGAGCCCGTAGACACCGGGGTCGGCCCCGACGCCCTGCGCGAGGGTGGCCGCCTGCGAGTCGCCCACGACGAGCACCTTGAGCACCGAAGGTGTCCGGGGCGTCGGGGGCGCGCGGCGGTCGGCAACCTGTCCGACCTGCCCGCTGAGCGCGGGCTGCGCACCGATCGTCGCCGCGAACACCCCGACGCTGATGGCAATGACCGAAGCCGCGACCATGACCCGCGCGATCCGCGGCGAACGCGCGCGAGTGCCCCGGCGGATGGGGTCGTCGACCAGGCGAGCGGTGGCCCACGCGAGCGCGACGACGATCGAGAGTCGAACCGCGAGCAGCGGGAGCCCGTCGAGACCGGTCCGATCCCCGGTCACCACGAGGTACGTCGGCCAGTGCCAGAGGTACATCTCGTACGAGATCGCACCCACCCACCGGACGGGTTCCCATGACAGCGCGGCGCCGAGCGCGCCGGGACGCGGTTGGGTGAGGCGCCAGAGCACGATCGCGGTGGCGACGCAGTAGGCGAAGAGACCGTACCGCCCGTAGAAGAAGTCGTGCACCGCGGTGGCGTCCGACGCGAACCACGGCGCGACGACCACGAACAGGCACAGTGGCGCGGCGATGGTCAGGACCGCGCGACCGGCCCGTGAGCGGAGCGGTCCGTGCAGTGTGCTGACGACCGCAAGCACCGCGCCGATGAGCATGGCCTGGGCGCGCGTGTCCGTGCCGTAGTACACGCGCGACGGGTCACCGCCAGGTTGGTAGAGCGCGACCATCCAGAGCGAGGACGCGAGCGCACCGCAGAGCGCGACCACGCCGACCGTCGCGATCGCGGCGCGTGGCTGGAACCGACGTCGAGCGAGCCACAACGTCCCGAGGACCACGGGCGGCCAGATCAAATAGAACTGCTCCTCGACCGCGAGCGACCAGAGGTGCAGCAGCGGCGACGGTGTGGTGAAGGCGCCGAAGTACGACTGACCCGAGAAGATGAAGTGCCAGTTGACGACGTACCCCAGAGACGCGAGGACGTCGACCCGGAGCTTGTCGAGACCGAGCGATGGCGCCAGCACCGCGGCGTACACCAGGACGGCGCCGAGCACCACGAACAACGCGGGGAGGAGCCGCCGCGCCCGGCGGGCCCAGAAGCTCAGGAGATCGATTCCGGCCGACCGGTCCCACTCGCGGATCAGCAACCCGGTGATGAGGAAGCCCGACAGCACGAAGAAGGTGTCGAGCGAGAGGACACCACCCGCAGTGAAGTACCCGGCGTGCACCGAGATCGCGAACCAGATGGTGAACCCCCGCCAGCCGTCGAGCGCGGGCCAGTGGGCGCGTCTTGCCGTAGGGGCGGGGCTCGGGCTCACCTCGTCGCCCCGTGCCGGCTTCGCCGGACGCGCACGTCAGCGTTCGTTGATCAGTCGGGAGTGGTTCATCGCAACCTCCGATCGCGCGGGTGATGCCTGAAGCATGAGCCGACGGCCGCGCCGCGTCTGTGTCAGATGAAGCACAGCACGACCGACCGGCCCCGTCGGTCGTCACGCTGGTCACAGTCGTGGCAGCTCTGCGTCAGCTGACGCAGACGCGCCGAACCCACCGTCCCATGCTCCGGCCGCGAGCCCGAACCGTCCGGGTGTGCCGGTCCGCACGTGCGGATCGGACCCGGGCGACAGGGCTCCGCGCGAGGAGCGTCACATGCACGAGCACCGCGCACCCAGGACGGCGACGAGACGAAGGTTGACGATCTTGGCCGCGTCGTGCGCGACGGTCACTCTCATCGCGACCGGCGTCACGACCCTCGCGTTCCCGGTCGCCGCCGAGACGAAGCGCTCCGACGTCTCGACGCGCAACGTCACGGCGGTGCCGCCGGTCGCGGGCGTCGCGTACGGGCCGCTCGCTGAACAGCTCCTCGACGTGCATCTCCCGACGAACCGACCCGGCCCGTTCCCGGTGATCATCTACATGCACAGCGGCGGGTGGAAGGCCGGGTCGCGTGCCTTCATCCCCGACTTCCTCCTCCAGCAGGTCGACCGCGCCGGTCTTGCGGTGGTCTCGATCGACTATCGACTGGTGACGAGGGCGCCGGACGGGTCGTTCGTCAACTCGTTCCCGGTGCCGGACCAGGACGTCGACCGCGCCATCCGGTTCGTCAAGGCCCACGCCGCCACCTGGGATCTCGACCCGACGCGTGTCCTGATCGCCGGCGCGTCCGCCGGTGGCCACCTTGCTGCGCTCGCGGCCGCTGCGCCGGGCGTGTTCGTCGACCCGACGCTCCCGGCCGATCTCGCCCTGGTCTCACCGCGGGTGGATGGCGTGCTCGACTTCGTCGGGGTCAGCGACTTCACCACCTTCGGGCAGGCCGGCGGGTGGGCGCCCGACCTGATGAGCGGCTTCCTCGACTGCCCCGCCGCCCGGTACGAGCTGTGCGACCCGGCGAAGGTCGCGGCTGCGAGTGTGGCACCACACGTGGGAGACGACGCTCCTCCCGCGTTCCTCGCCTACGGCCTCCAGGATTCCCTCGTCGCACCCGCCACCCAGGGCATCCCGCTCGCGCTCGCCTGGGCCAATGCCCGCGACGTCAGCGGCCGCACCCCGATCGACGCACACGCCGTCGAACTCGAACAGACCGACTGCGGCCACAACATGGAAGCGTCCAACCTCGACATGACCGCGATGGAGGCGTGGATCGACACCGTCATCGCGAATCCGTCCTCGACGACGACCCTCGCCCGGGCCGCCCGCGGGCGCCCGGTCACCGCGCCCCCAGTGCAACACCAGTGAGCACCGAGGACTGCTCTCTGCGTATCGATCAGGTGGGAGAGGCAGTCGTGCGCAGAGGGGCACCCCAGGGACCGCACTCGATCAACGGGCCGTGCGCCGCCCAGTACTCCTCCCAGACTCCAGTGGGGTGGTAGCCCGGCAACCCCCACCCGTCATTCCCGTCGGCATCGACGCGGCGCTGGGACACTCCTCCATGCTGGTCGCGCACCCAGGTGCCAAGCGGCGGTTCAGGCGGCGGAATCGGTTCAAAGCCGCAGTTCGGGCAGGCGTCCACTCTGGTTCCTTCTTTGGGTGCAGGTGTAGCACGGGCCGGGAGTCGGTTCCTGCCCCGGCGGTCCCGCCCCTGGGTCGCCAACCGACTCCTGACCCGCACACAGGCCCGCGCGCGACTACGAGTGCGCGGGTGCTGGCTTCACGAAGTGCACCTGCACCTCCGTGAACCCGACCTTGCCGAGCAGGCCTCGGAGCATCTTCGCGGTGTTGGCCTCGGCGCGCGGAACGAGATCGCCGTGCTTCGCTGCCGCGGCCAGCTTCTTCTGCGCCAGCTCGTAGAAGCGCTGTTCGCCGTTCGGGTTGTCGCTGAACACCGCGCCGACCCGGTTCAACAGACCACGGTCCTGGCTGGCGACGCGGCTCGCGTGCATGTCGATCACGGCCTTGCCGAGGGTCGGCTCGGGAAGGTTCACGCTGACCGTCTTGTCGCTCTGCATCTGCACGGCATCCGTGGCCAAGCCCGAGAAGTCGACCCGCGCATCGACGGAACCTTGCGCGAGGAACACCGTGTGCTCACCGGCGAGGAAGGAGGGAAGGATCGAGACGTCGTCTTCCACATCGATCGTCTGCTGGTACCGACCCTGCGCGGCCGAGTACGTCGACAGGTTCGTGAGCTGCTTGAGCACCGCAGGGGGCGAACGGTCGATCGTGGTGGTGGCGAACGGGTTCCCGATGCTCAAGATGCCGGTCATCACCCCGACGACCAGGAACAACGCCACCGCAAGGGCCAGCGCCACCAGCGTCGAGAGCACGTTGCCGGGACGGGGCAGTCGCCGACGACGGACCCCGCCCGACTCCTGCGTCACCACGCGGACGGTCACCTCGGGTGCCGGGGCGCGCTCGGCATCGAGACGCACGCCGTGGTCTGTGCGCGGCGCGTCGTCGAGTAATACGGGCATTTCGGCCTGTCCCTCCTCGGTGACCCGGCGGGAGCGCGGATCGGCGGATCGGGACAAGAACGACGCCGGATGCCGCACGGTTCCCCGTGCGTGCCCCGGAATTGTCAGAGGCGCGCGGGTTCGATGGCGTGGAGGCGCTCGACCGCAGGCCCGAACGTCGATTCGAGCCAGGCTGCGGGATCGGGGCCGACCGCACCGGTCACCAGTGTGGACACACCGAGGTTGGCGAACGCTTCCGCACCGCGGAGGAGATCGTCCGTCGTCGTGCCCGCCGGGAAGTCGCGGTAACCCACCGTCACCTCGATCTCGTTGGGATCACGACCGAGCGCGTCGCAGTGACGGCGCAGGACATCGAGCTTCGGCGCCACGTCGTCCGGACCGCCGAAGATGTTGCACGCGTCCGCGTACTGGGCGACCATCCGCAGGGTCTTGCGTTCGCCGGAACCTCCGATCATGATCCGGGGCCGAGGGCTGCTCACCGGCATCGGGCTGCACAGCGTCTCGTCCAGTTGATAGTGGCGCCCGCGATAGGCACCGTTGTCGTCACTCCACATCTGGAGACAGATCTGGATCGCTTCCTCGAGGCGCTCGAAGCGTTCGGCGACAGGCGGGAACGGCACTCCGAGACCCCGGTGCTCTCGTTCGTACCACGCGGCCCCGATGCCCAACTCGGCTCGCCCGCCCGAGACGACGTCCAGCGTCGTCACGGTCTTGGCGAGCAGGCCCGGATGGCGGTACGTCACCCCGGTCACCAGGGTGCGCAAGCGCAAGGTGCGGGTGCGACCGGCCACGAACCCGAGCGCGGTGTAGCCCTCGAGCATCGGATCCTCGGCCGGTGCTACCGCCTCCATCTGGAAGAAGTGGTCCATCACCGAGAGCGTGCGCACGCCAAGCCCTTCGGCCCGCTGAGCGAGGTCGGTGACACCGTCGCCGATGCCGGCGGCACCGCCGGCCCAGTCGAATCGCCACAGGTGAAAATCGAGATGCATACCCCCCTTCTAGTTGCTCCGTCCGTCCTCCGCGGGGCCTGAATGCACACGTCGTGTTCCCCTCGGCCGGCAGCCACCGTTCTAGCGCGCCAATCCACTTACAACGCGAGCGAGTACCACGAGACGCACGTCGATGGACTCGCGCCGCAGCTCGATCGGCGTGCGATGCCCGTTCAGCCGCTGGGCGTCGGCGTGGTGAGGTCGGTGTTCGGCCATGCCGTTGAGGGCCCGGTTGCGGTGAGCGTGACCCTGGTGCCTGCGACGGGTGTCGTGCCGCCGTCAACGCGGGCGACAATGACGTCCATTCCGCATGGGTCGAGTGGGCGGAGTCGCGTGATCGAGGTGTGTCCGAAGTAACTGGTGTCGAGGACTTCGGCGGTGACTCCGGACGTCGTGTCGTCGGAGATCTGGATCTGTTCGGGGCGGAGCAACACGCGAAGGTGGTCCGCGGTTGCGTCCGTGTGCCTGGTTCGGAGTTGGATGATCCCGAGTGCGGTACGGGCATGATCGCCGTCTCGGGTTCCGTCGATGATGTTCGCTTCTCCGACGAAGGCGGCCAGTTCCTCGTCGCACGGTGTCTGGTAGAGCTCGGTGGGGGTGGCATGTTGGACGATGTGTCCGTCGCGGAGCACCGCGACGCTGTCCGCCAAGCTGAGCGCTTCATCCTGGTCGTGGGTGACGAGCAACGCAGTGGCGCCGGCCGTCCGGAGGATCTGGCGGACGTCGTGCCGGAGCGCCTGGCGCAACGCCGCGTCGAGCGACGAGAAGGGCTCGTCGAGCACGACGAGTCGTGGCTGTACGGCGAGCGCGCGAGCGAGCGCGGCGCGTTGGCGTTCGCCGCCGGAGAGCTCGTGTGGATAGCGGCGGTCGAGCCCGTCCAACCCGACCAGCAACAAGAGGTCACGAACGTTCGAGGTCCGACGTTGTCGTCGGCTCAGCCCGAACTCGATGTTCGCCCTGACGGTGAGGTGGGGGAACAGGGCGCCGTCTTGGGGAACGACGCCGAGATGACGGCGCTCGGGAGCCCGATGCAGCGTGGTGTCCTCGACAACCTCGCCGTCGAGGAGGATCTCACCTCGGTCGAGGCGTTCGAAGCCGGCGATGAGGCGCAACAGCGTGGTCTTGCCGCTCCCGGACGCACCGAGCAATGCACTGAAGGATCCGCGCTCGATCTCGAGGTCGACTCCCGACAGCACGGGCTGGTCGCCAAAGGACTTCTCGACGTTGCGCAGTTCGAGCGCGGTCACGGTGCCTCGACGGCAGCCAATGCCAGTTCGACTCCGTTGTCACCGCGGAGTCGACTGCCGCCGCTGTCGGTTCGCCGTTCGAAGAACCGTTCGAGGAGGTAGCTGGGGATCACCGCGATCGCGATGATGAGCGCCGCGTACGGTGCGGCCGCGCCGTACGAGGCGTTGGTCTCGAACGCCCAGAACTGGGTGGCGAGCGTCTGGACGCCCGTCGGGACGAGCACGAGCGTCAGGGTCAGCTCCGTCACGACCGACAGGAAGACCAGGCAGAACCCGGCGGCGATGCCCGGCGCGACGAGCGGCAGGGTGACGCGTCCGAACACCGTGAAGGGCCCTTGGCCGAGGGAGCGGCCGGTCTCTTCGAGACCGGGGTCTGCTTGTGCCATCGATGCTCGCACACAGACCAACGCGAGCGGGAAGAACAGGATGGCGTAGCCCAGGACGAGGAGCGAGGTCTTCTGGTACAGCGACTGGGCGTAGTGGATCGAGAAGTACACCAGGCTGAGCCCGATCACGAGTCCCGGCACTGCCTGAACCAGGAACGTGCTGCGCTGCAGGAGACCGACCGTCCGACCGCGGTGGCGGACCGCCAGCACGGCCATCGGCACCGCGAGGATCGTCGCGACGCTCGCGGCCGCGGCGGCGTACGCGATGGTGTGCCAAGTCGCCGAGAGCACCGACACCCCGGGGAAGGCGCCGGAGTTGCCGTGGAGCAGCCAGTAGACGATCGTCGCCACGGGCACGACGAGGGCCAAGGTGACGACGATCGTCAGCACGAGGATCGTCGGAAGCGTCGCACGTCCGAGCCGGATCCGTTCGACCGGTCGAGTCGTCGGCGCGCCGGCGCGCGTCGAGCGACCTGCCCCTCCGGCGAGCGCCTCTCCACCGAGGACCAACAGGCTCACTGCGACCAGCACTCCCGAGAGCGCGCAGGCTGCCGGCGTGTTGAATCCGAGCGTGAACTCCGTGAAGATCGTGGTCGTGAAGGTCTGGTAGCGCAGGATCTCGAAGGCACCGAACTCGGCGAGCAGCACCAGCGTGACGAGCAGGCATCCGCCGAGCAGCGCGGCGCGCACCTGCGGCAGCGTCACCCGACGGAACGTCGAGATCCGCCTCGCGCCCAGGCTGCGCGACACCTCTTCGAGGGTGGGATCAGCGCGCCGTAAGGCGCCCGCGACCGGGAGATACACGAGCGGATACAACGCCAACGTCATGACGAGCGCGGCACCCCACAGGCCATGGAGCCCCGGTACTGCGGAGGACCAGGCGTAGGCGACGACGAAGTCGGGGATGGCGAGCGGCACGACCAGCAGCACGGCCCACACCCGCCGCAACGGCAGGGCCGTGCGCTCCGTACACCACGCGGTGCTCGTGCCGATCAGCGCGCACCCCAACGTGACGACGAACGCGAGACGCACGGTGTTCCAGAGCAGGGTGAGCGTCAGTCGGCGCAACAGCACCGGACGCAGCTCGTCCCACCCGACGTGCGCGGCCTGGACGACGAGGAACACCAACGGCAACAAGATCACGGCCGCCGTCAACGCCGCGACGACAACCAGCGCGCGCGGCGTGTGCTTCCGCCGTATCATCACGCCCTCAGAGCAGCTGCACTTGCTGCAACAGCTTGATCGCGGAGGCGCCGTCGCCGAGTTGCGCGATGGTCAGCGGCGCCGGATCGACCTGGCTGAAGGGCGGAAGCGCGGCGTTCGCCGTCGCCCCCGTACCGATCGGATATTCGTAGCTCGCGCCTTTGGCCAAGACCGCTTGACCCTCGGGGCTGACGAGGAAGGCGAGGAACTTCTGCGCTTCGGCCCGGTGCGAACTCGATCGCAGCACCGCAGCACCGGAGACGTCCACCAAGTAGCCGACGTCCTTGGGCGCGAAGTACGCGAGCGCCGAGTGCGTACTGGTCTTGCCGTTCTCAGCGACCAGCCGATACCAGTAGTAGTGATTGATCACGCCGATCTCCGCTTGACCGCGGTTCACATCGGTGACGAGCGTCTCGTTGTCGGGATAGATGTGACCCGACGCGTTCGCCTTGACCGCCCGTAGCCACGCGACCGCCGCCGCCTTGCCTTTCGTCAACTCGATCGACGTGACGATCGGGGCGAAGTCGGTTTCGGTCGGCGCCAACGCCAGCTTCCCTTTCCACTTCTTGTCCGCCAGGTCCATCACCGAGGTCGGCACGTCCGCGGCCTTCAGATCATCCGTGTTGTAGACCAGTGCACTCACCCGCGCTGAAACACCCACCCAATCGCCCTGCGGAGAGGAGTATTGGGTCGGCACGGCGGCGAGGGTCGCCGGGGAGACCTTCGCAAGTTCGCCCTTCTCCTGGAGCGCCATCAGCGGCGGCGAGTTCTCGGTGTAGAACACATCGGCCGGCGAAGCACTCCCCTCCTGCTCGATCTGCGCCTCGAACTCGCCCTCGTCGCCGTTCCGAGTCTTGACCGTGATCCCGGTCTGCTTCTCGAACGCCTTCACCAACGCATCCGTCGTCTCTTCGTGCTGCGCGTTGTACAAGGTCAACTGCGGAGAGGACGCTTGCGCTGCCCGGCGCGACCCCACGCCGACCACCGACACCGAGGCCAGCAGCGCTCCCGCCAGCACCGCCAGTACCCAACGACGACTTCGCACGTTCCTCTCCCAACCCCGCAGCGTCCGGACCGGTTACTCAGGCGAGCCTAACCTTAACGAATTGGGTTGCCCTCATCGAGCGTCCGCGTTCACGAGAGGTAGCCATGCCGAAGCACCAGGTCCCACCCTCGTCTGGCGATCCGAGGCACGCCTCCAGGATTTCGTGCGGTGCGGCGGCGACGAGCCGCAGTCCTGGCACGAGGCTCGGCGCGGCTCGCGACGCTCGGGCCGAGCCAGCGGGACCCGTGTTCAGCGGACCGGTCCGGGGCGGCAGCGATCGGCAAATTCGAAGCGGGTGTCGGTGGGTCCCGACCTCGCCGCTCGCCTGCCTGTGCCTGTTCGAGCCCGAACGAATTCGCGCGTTGCGATCTTCGTTCCGGTCGTATGTCCGCTTTCACGACCGGAGGAGGCGCTTCGCTGGCGGACATCCGGGGCGCGGGGTTCGAACATCAGTTACGAATACTTGGCGTCGTTCACGAGCGTGCCTTCTACTCCACCGGCGCCTCGCTCTTCGAACGAGTGCAGGAACCTGGCACACCTTGGGTGAACACACCGATCAAGACCGACGCAAGTACCTCCACATCGGGCCCATGTCATGGGCCGGCGAAGACGCATATCTCCCCGAGCACCATTCGGCGAAGTTGGCGTACATTCGAGACGCATCGGTGCCCCCTCCCGCCGCGATCGCACCGCGCTCAGTGCCGGAGTGGGTCACAGCCACAGCGACCAGGCCCGCACACACCTGCGTCGCGGGCGTCGCTTCGGATCTGAGGCTCCCCGCTCGAGGCCAGAGTGCGGCTCCTCCGAGGTCGTTGCCCGTGACTGGTGCCAGACCAGTGGTCACCACGGGTGCGACCGCAAGCGGGGAGTGCGACCATCGAGGCACACCAAGCGAGCGCCAGACCGAGGCGGACGTCACGGAAGCCTCCGGGGCGCGTCTGGGAGCGGTTGCACTGCGTTGTCTTCAGAAAGGGGAACTCATGAGCTCGCAGTCAGGAAACGACACGTCGGGAGCCAACTCGGTCTCGGTGGCGCCGACCCGGCTCGCTGACACGTTCAGCAGCCTGATGCCGGACGGCCCGATCGAGGTTCGCGAGGGCTACGCCGATGTGGGCGATCAGCGCTTCCACTACGTCGAGGCCGGCGATGGGCCGCTGCTCGTCCTGCTGCACGGCTTCCCGGAGTTCTGGTTCGGTTGGCGGCTACAGATCCAGCCCCTCGCGGCGGCGGGCTTTCGGGTGGTCGCCCCCGACACACGTGGGTACAACCTGTCATCGAAGCCCGAGGGATTCGAGGCTTACGGCGTCGATCTGCTCGCCGCCGACATTCGCGGTCTCATCGGAGAGCTTGGTGCCGAGTCCGCGCATCTGGTGGGTCACGACTGGGGCGGATCCATCGCGTGGACCACTGCGATGAATCATCCGGAGGTCGTCGACCGACTCGCGATCCTCAACGCGGCCCATCCGCGGCGGCTCTCGGAGGGACTGCACCACCCGGAGCAGCTCCGGAAGTCGTGGTACTTCTTCTTCTTTGCGACGCCGGGATTGCCCGAGGACGTGGTGCCGGCCAGAGACTGGCACTTCCTCCGACACTTTCTGCACGACGCGAGTCCGCCCTACACGCCGCAGGAGCTCGAACGCTACGTCGAGGCGTGGTCGCAACCAGGGGCTGCTGCTGGGATGATCAACTACTACCGCGCCTCGGTGCGGCAGTCCCAGAAGGAAGCCGTCGCGAAGCTGCGACCAATTTCGGCGCCGACGCTGGTCATCTGGGGTGAGAACGACTCCTACCTCGGCTCCGAACTCGCCGAGCCGGACCGCAAGGACGTGCCTGAGCTCGACCGCGTCGAACGCCTCGACGCGTCGCATTGGGTCCATCACGATCAGGCAGAACGCGTCAACCAGCTGCTCATCGACTTCTTCGCCTGAAAGACAAAGGAGCTCTCATGGCCGAGGCAACACACCCCGATACCGCGACCGTCGTGCTGGTCCACGGCGCGTTCGCCGACGCGTCGAGCTGGAACGGCGTCATCACGCGGTTGCAGAGCAAAGGCGTGCCCGTCACCGCGCCTGCGAACCCGCTCCGTGGAATCACCGCTGACACCGCCTACACCGCCGCGGTCTTCGCACAGATCGAAGGCCCTGTGCTCGCTGTCGGCCACTCGTATGGCGGCGCGGTGATCACGAACGCCGCCACGAACGCGAAGAACGTCGTCGGCCTCGTCTACGTGGCGGCCTTCGCCCCCGAGGAAGGTGAGACCCTTGGCGTTGTCGAGGCAGGCTCGAAGGACAGCGTCCTGAACCCCGCGCTCGTGCCTCGGACGTACCCGACCGCGAGCGGCGGTTCCGCGACGGAGTTCTCCATCGACCCGGCGAAGGCCCGCGATGCGTTTGCGGGCGATCTCTCCGACGAGCAGGCCGCGCTGATCGCCGCCACGCAGCGGCCCGTGGCCGAGTTGGGGTTCTCCGAGCCGAACGGGCCGCCGGCCTGGAAGCACCTTCCGTCCTGGGCTGTCGTCGCCACCGCGGACCGGGCCGCGGGAGCCGACGTCACCCGTTCGATGGCGCAACGCGCGGGCGCCAAGATCACGGAGCTCGACGGGTCGCACGTGATCATGATCTCGCAACCGGAAGCCGTGACGAACGTGATCCTCGACGCGGTGGCGGCGGTCACGGCCGTGCGCGGCCGGAGCGTGAAGTGTCCGTCACGGCCGATCAGGAGGTCGTGCTCGGCCCGGTCAGCCAGATCGATGCCGGCCCCCTGAATGTCGGATACCTCGATCGGGGGCCGGCGAGACGGACCGGCGGTCGTCCTGCTGCACGGCTGGCCGTACGACATCCACAGCTTCGCCGACGTCGTTCCTCTGCTGACGGCGGCGGGCCACCGGGTGATCGTCCCCTACCTCCGCGGCTTCGGAACGACACGCTTCCTCTCCGACGAGACGGTCCGCAACGGCGAGCAGGTGGCGCTCGCGCTCGACGCGATCGCGCTCATGGACGCTCTCGGGATCGAAACGGCCGTCGTCGCCGGGTTCGACTGGGGGGCGCGAAGCGCGGACGTCGTCGCCGCGCTCTGGCCCGACCGCTGCGACGGGCTGGTCTCAGTGAGCGGATACCTGATCGGCGATCAGAAGTCCGGTCAGGTGCCCTTGACGCCCGAAGCCGAGCTCCAGTGGTGGTACCAGTACTACTTCGCGACCGAGCGTGGGCGCGCCGGCTACGAGAGATACCGGCGTGAGTTCGCGAAGCTGATCTGGCGGACTGCGTCGCCGAGGTGGAACTTCGACGACGCCACGTTCGAGCGCAGCGCGGCGTCCTTCGACAACCCTGACCACGTCGCGATCGTGATCCACAACTACCGCTGGCGGCTCGGGCTGGCCCAAGGAGAACCCGCGTACATCGAACTCGAAGAGCGACTCGCGGAAAAGCCTGTCATCGCCGTCCCCGCGATCACGCTCGAGGGCGACGTGAACGGCGCTCCGCACCCTGAACCGGACACCTACGCCGCGAAGTTCGCCGGGTGGTATTCGCATCGGACGCTCACCGGCGGCATCGGACACAACCTCCCCCAGGAAGCTCCGGCTGCCTTCGCCGACGCCGTGCTGGAACTCGATCGCAGGCGATGAGCCTCCGGGTTGTGACCATCGTGCACGAAGTGATCTGAACGTGTCCCGGAGCTCGTTGGTGAAGAGCTCGGGTTCCTGCCGGCCAGCGAAATGGTTGCCCCTCGGACCCTCGTGACGGGTCGACTCCGACGGCGACACGTTCCCGCGGCGAACACAACCGCCGACGGCCGCGTCTTCGGGCTTCGGCTCGCGGTGATGGCCGACTTGGCGTCATGCCCGAACGCGGCGAAGCGCCGTCGCGACGGCGCCGCTGATTGCGCCGAGGAGCGCGCCCAGCACGAATGCCGGGATGCCGACCTCGAACATCGCGGCCCATGCCGTCGGCGCATGGGCGAACAGGCCGACGATGAGGCCCACGATCGCTCCTACTGCCCCCGCGCAGATCGCCCCCTTCGCAGCCCAGTTCTGGATGAGCGATTCCTGCGGACGGCCCTGAGAAGTCATCGCGACATCGAGAATACGTCCGTCTGCGACCGTGCCGTCCAAAGACGTGCAACGCAAATGGATGACGGCGTAGCTGCCGCTCTGCGCGTACCGAACAGCTCCGGAGCGGGCAAGATGCGTGCGTGAGCACTCGCGCGTTGGCGGTTCTCGAAATCGTGCGCCACGCAGGCTTGGACTGCCACGACCTGGTGCCGTTGCGCTCCACGAACAACACGGTGTTCCTGCTCGACCAGCTTGCAGTCGTCGCGAAGGTGCACGACTCGGAGGCCGCAGCGGTGCAGGAACTTGACGTTGGCCATGCACTCGCGACGGCTGGAGCCCCGGTAGTTGCACCGGCATCCGGAATCGGCGAGCGGGTGCACTGCGCGGAGCGCGTGTACGTCACGTTTTGGGACTACGTAGCGGACGCAACCTCAGACGGCCTTTCGAGCACTGCCGTGGCCGTCGCGCTGCGTGAGCTGCACTCGTACCTGGCCGGTCTCGCTGATGTGGTTGCGGGTCGTACCTGCGCGGAGCAGCTTGGCGATGCCATGCGGGCGCTCCAAGACGAGGCCTTCGCCCCGCTGCTCGGCGACGCAGATCGGCGTCTGCTCCTGGACGCACTCGGTCACGCCAAGTCTCACTCACGCGACTGGCCGCGCGACGTGCTGCACGGTTCGCCGCACCGGATGAACATCCTCACCCGCGACGGTGCGCCCGTCTTCATCGACTTGGAAACGATCCAGATCGGTCCGATCGAGTGGGACCTCGCGCACCTGGAGCCTGAAGTCGCCAGCGCATATCCGGCGGACCACGACGATGATCGGCTTCGGGTTTGTCGGACTGCGGTGAGCGCAGCGACGGCCACCTGGTGCTGGGATGGATTGCACCGAGGGCCAGACATGAGAACCCACGCCGAGCACCACCTCGGTGTGGTGCGCGCCGCCAACTCGCCGGCCCGTGGCCCCAAAAGAGGGCAGTCAGCGAGAGTACGCCAGCCGTCGGACTCGTAGAGTCGGTTGATCGTCGCGACAGATGACCCGCTGTAGGGGCGTTACGCGAACACTCGTCCGCGGCACCCCACACCCAGCCGTCCTGGCAGGCGCGTTCCTCGAGCTCGAACCCGTCGACTGCAGCCTGCCGATGACGTTCAAGTCACGGGGACGGTTCCATGCGTCCGTCGTCCAGCTCGAGCTGCATGGGGTCCGGTCAGGAAGGTGCGCCGTTCACCAACGGCGCGGCGGCGCCGTCCCCTGGAAGTAAGCCGCGTCCCCGATACCGGAACGGCGTACGGTTGGCGGATGGCCGACGACGAACTCCTCTTCCCGGACTTCGAGAACCCCGCCGAGGAGCTCATGGCGATGCTCCTCGAGTTCGTGCAATGCAACGTGCGGCCGCGCCTCGCCAAGCAGGTTCCCGAGACGGTCGCCACCATGCCGTCGATCGCCCAGAAACTCATCGACCAGAACATCGCCATCCTGCTCCACGCCGCCGCGCGCCGATTCGAGAACGACGGTCCGAAGCCCGGCATGACCTGGAATCGCTGAGAGACTGAACTCGTAGTTGGCCGCCGTTCACCGCGCGGCGAACTGGTGACGCGAAAGCGGGGACGGTTGCATGCGGTAGCGGCTTCTGAGCGTGGTTTGTGGGGTGGGCGTAGCGTTGGTGGCGGGTCTGGGAGTGACCTCACCGAGGAGCCAGCCATCAGGGCGCAGAGTCGGCCACGCTGCTCTCGGAGTTCCCGTTTGTCCTCCCGGGCCTGTGATTCAGGGTTGCGCGTCAGCGACGAGATGGCGATAGAGGCGTCGCTGATCTGAAGACCGCGCCGGAGCGCGGGGGAACACCCTTGGCCCCTCGCTGACGGGTGACCCAAGTCTGGCGCGAGTCGTGCGTGGGATGCCGCGGCCAACGCTCTGGACGATAGGGGAACCGTGATGCGTGCTGCGCGCGGGCGTGGGCGCTCGGGTCGGGGGACTCGAGGCGGTGCGCGGCCGGGCCTACATCATGTCGTCGTCGAGCAACTGGCGGACGAGCAGTTCGACCTCGACCTTGCGGACCTTGCCTGATGCCGTGAGGGGCAGCTCGTCGACGGTCACCCATCTCCTCGGCACCTGGAACCGTGCGAGGCGGGAGCGTCCGTGTTGCTCGAGCGCGCGCTCGTCGAGCGGCGCACCGCCCGCGAGCACGACAACGCCGACGGGTATCTCACCCCACCGCTCGTCCGGCGCGGACACCACGGCGATCGCGGCGAGCCCGGGGGCATCGGCGTACGCGGCCTCGACTTGATCGGGATAGATGTTCTCTCCGCCGCGGACGATCACGTCGCGCGCGCGGCCACGGAAAGTGATGTTGCCGGCGTCGTCCATGGACCCGAGGTCGCCGGTGTGCAGCCAGCCGTCGGCATCGATCGTGAGCGCGGTCGCTTCCGGCATTCCGAGGTAGTGCGTCATCTGCTGCGTCGAGCGCTGGCAAATCTCGCCCACCGTCCCGACCGGGACCGGCTCCGACGTCTCCAGGTCGGCGATCTTCACCACGCGGCCCGGGTTCGGCCGTCCGATCGTGCGGGCCTTGACGTCGGGAGGGTCGCCTGGGTGCGTCTGCGTGATCCCGACGGACTCGCTCTGCCCATAGGCGACGAGGAACTCGACGGCGAAGGTCGCCTCGATGTCGTGCACGGTGGATTCGGGAACGGCGGCGCCACCACCGAGCACCACACGGAGCGACGAGAGCCGTTGTGGGTCGAATCCCGGTTGGCGTTGCAGGTCGTAGAGCATCGTCGGCACCGCGGCGAGGACGGTCGCGTCCGTCGCCTCGACGAGGCGGATGACTGCGGTCGGATCGTACGCGGGCAGGAACGCGTAGGACGCCCCGACGGTCAGGTTGGCCAGCAGCCCGCCGATCGTCCCCGCGACGTGGTGCAGCGGCAGTGGACCCGCCAGGATGTCGCCGGGGCCGTGAGCCCAGCCGTGCACGAAGTTGATCGCGATGTTCAGGGCCGCGGCGTGGGCGATGACCGCACCCTTCGGTCGTCCCGCGGTGCCGGACGTGTACTGGATGAGGACCGGAGCAGCCGCGTCGGCAGTGATGGTCGCATCAGGCACCGCGGTGAGGGCGGCGGCAACGAACGCGTCCAGCGGCGCGACCGTTGCCGGATGCGGGAGACGGTCGGCGATCCGCTGGAGCCGGTCGGTGACAGCGATCCCACGGTACGACTCTGCACCCAAGACGAGATCGGGCGCGGTGAGGCGCAGGATCTGCTCGAGCTCGTGTTCGCCCATCGCGGGGTTCAGCGGCACGAAAGGCGCGCCCAGCTGCGCGGTCGGCGTAGAAGACGTCGACCCACTCGAGTGAGTTCGGCGCGCAGACGGCGACGCTCGCACCCGGCCCCGTCGCAGACCGTACCGCGGTCGCCACGCGTGCCGCGCGGGAACGCAGGTCGCGGTACGACCTGGTCACGAGGACTTCGTCGTCGCCCAGCCAGTGGACCGCGGGCGCGTCCGGCGTCGACGCGGCTCGACCGGCGAGCAGCTGTCCGACGGTGCCGTCGATCGACACCGGGGCCGGGTCCAGGGTCCACAGCGAGGCGGAGCCTTCGACCTTGCCCACCTGTGCTCCCGTCAGTCGTCCGCGAGGTCGAAGGCGATGCTCGCGGCCACCAGCTCGTCGACCTCGGTGTCTGACATCCCGACCCAGCGTCGGAGCACTTCCCGTGTGTGCTGTCCCACTCTCGGTCCGACTCGGTCGATGCTCCCGGGGGTCACCGACAGGCGGTACGGCGTGCCCGGATTGCTCACGAAGCCGAGGTCGGGGTGCTCGACGAACGTCGGGAAGTGCCGGTGGTGGAGGTTGCTGTCGTGATAGCTCTCCTCCGTGTTGGCCACCGAGGCCGCCGGAACACCGGCGAGGGCGAGGAGGTGAGCAGCGGAGAGCGTCGTGCGCAGCGCGGCCCACTCGTCGATCGCATCGCGGAGCTCGTCACGCAACGGTTGGACGTCGTCGGCCGAGTCCGCGCGGAGGTCGGCGCGCTCGACTACGTCGCAGGTGGCGTTCCACTCGTCGAGCGTCGTCGCCTCGACGACTGCCCAGCGATCGTCGCCCACGCACGTGAAGACGTGTCGGAACACGGTGACATCGTCGTCAATCGACGCGCCGATCGAGGCCCCGTTGACCAGCACGTCGAGGTACAGCGACGCCGCCATCGACGCCACGACCTCGACCTGTGACGCATCGACGAGCACGCCTTCGTCGGCCTCGGCGACGTGTCGGAGAGCGGCCAGGACCGCGCTCGCCGCATGGGCGGCGGTGAGGAAGTCCCCGTAGGTCGGGTTCGTCCACCAGACGTCACCGACGCCGGTGAAGTTGGCGATGTTCGATCCGTACGCGAGATAGCTCGCACGGGGACCAGTACGGCCGTACCCGGAGAGCGACACCATGACGAGCTGCGGATTCAGCGCGCGCAGATCGTCGTACGAGCAGCCCCAGTTCGCCATGACGCCGGCGCCGAAGTTCTCGAGGACGACGTCGCTCACCGCGGCCAGACGGCGGAACACGGCGCGCCCATCGTCGCGGCCCATCTCGATCGCGACGCCGAGCATGCCGCGAGAGAACGACGCGTACATCGGCGTGATCGTCGCGCCCGACGGTTCGACCGCAAGCGTCGGGGCGTCGTTGAACGGTTGGGTCCTGACGTTCGACGGCCGCGACCTCGACTCGACCTTCACGACCTCGGCCCCGAGCGCGGCGAGGATCTGCGCGCTGTAGTTGCCGGCGACGAAGTCCCCCAGCGAGAGGACGCGAACGCCCTCGAGGGGCCGCGCCGGCCACCGGGCGTCGGCCGACGATCGTGCACCGTGTGGGTCTCTCGGGGCCTCCGCCCGCAGCTCGAGCCCGTGCTCGCCAAGCAGCGGCGCGGGTCTTCCAGGATCGAAGAGCTTCGGCACCGTCCGCGTCGCGGGGCCGGGCGCGCGCAGTGGGCCGGTCTCGGGTCGCCCGAGGTCGATGAAGAAGCCGCGCGCTGCGAGCTGTTCGTCGGCGACGAACTGCGCGGGCGTGTTCAAGAGGCCGACGGGCAGCCCGATCCGCTGCCCCCGCTCGAAGAGCTCGTAGCGACTCAACGGCGCGAGGAGCGACTCGATGATCTCGGCGACGCCGTCGAAGATCAGCTGTCGGGTCGCCATGTCGGCGAGCGCAGGCTCGGCCAGCTCCGGTGGGTGGTCGAGCAGCTCGAGGAAGGCCTCCCAGTGCTGCACCTGGTGCGCAGCGACGTCGAAGAGGCCGTCGCGGCACTCCCAGACGCCGGTCGGGGGCACGCCGATGGGGATGGTGCGCCCACCCGGCCGGAGCCCCTGGAAGTGGTACGCCTCCCACAGCACCTCCTGGTACTGCTCCACTTCCTGCGCGGAGATGTCGACGAACTGGCCGCCGACCTGTTCCCGCACGCGCAGCGCAGCAAGGATCGCGATCACCGCGTGCGCCGACGCGATGTGCCAGTGCAGGTTCGGTGGCAACGGGATCGGTGGCGTCCCCGCCGCACCGGCGCGCCACATCCCCCCGCTCTGGGCGAACGACGTGAGATGCGTCGCCCGCCGACGTGCATAAGGCCCGGTGACGCCGAACGGTGTGACGCTGCAGACGATCGCGGCAGGCGAGGCCCAGTCGAGCTCGCCCGTCGTGGTGTCGAACCCGGGCATCGGGCGCTCCGGCGAGGGTGAGATCACGACGACGTCGGCGCCGCCGACGAGACGCTCGAGGACGGCCCGCTCGTCGGCGTCATCAACGTCGAGCACGATGCTGCGCTTGCCCGCCTGGTAGTAGCCGAATGCGAGACTCGCCTCGGGTCCCGACGCACCGGCGCGGAAAGGCCCGAGCCGCCGGTACGGGTCGCCCGCCGGCGGCTCGACCAGGACGACGTCGGCGCCGAGGTCGGACAGGATTCGAGTGCAGTACGTCCCGACGGGCGAGCTCAGGTCGACGACCCGAACGCCCCGCAGGGTCGCCGCACTCACGGGCGCGCGCTCCTCGGGTCCGCCCGGTCGCGACGCGCTTGGCGTCGCCGCTCCTGGATCTCGCCGAACGGCAGCTCACGGCTCGGGTCGAGCTCCCTCGGCAGGCCCAACAAGCGCTCGCTGACGATGTTGCGCTGCATCTCGTTCGAGCCGCCGCCGATCGAGATCCCACGGCTCGCGATCCACGCCTCGCCCTGCTCACCGCCGCGCGCGCCGTCGGTCCAGATCACGCCGTCGGATCCGGCGATCGTGAGCGCGTCGGCCGCGATCGCCGGTGAGTCGACGCCCTCGCCGAGTTTGAGCAGCGATCCCCACGGACCGTCGAGCGCGCCGATGCTCTGTCCGGTCATGATCCGCCGTCGAGCGAACTCGTGCGCCACGAGGTCGACGCAGGTACGTCCGACCAGACGGCGGATCAGCGGGTCGGCGTCGGCCCCGCGACGCGTGGCGGCGTCGAGCAGGCGTTGCAGCCGTTCGCCGATGGTCGCGTCGCCGCGCACGGAGCCGGACAGGTTCGCCATGTAGCCGTGGCCGATCCCGATGCCGGCGGTCGTATTGCGCTCGTTGAGCAGGAGGCGTTGGGCCACCGCCCATCCCTGGTTCTCTGCACCGAGCAGGTTCCCCGCCGGGATGGTGACGTCGTCGAAGAACTCCTGGCAGAAATCGGCCTCGCCGTTCACCTGCACGATTGGTTCGATGGTCACGCCGGGGTGGTCGCCGAGCGGCACGATGAACATCGACAGCCCGCGGTGCTTCGGAACGTTCCAGTCGGTGCGGGCGAGCATCAGTCCGTGCGTCGCGACGTCTCCACCCGATGTCCAGATCTTGGAGCCGTTGATCACCCAGGTGTCGCCGTCACGCGTCGCGCGCGTGAGTGCGCCGGCGAGGTCGGAGCCTCCCGACGGCTCCGACAGCAGCTGCACGAAGATCTCCTCGGCGCGGAGGATCGCCGGGAGGTGCCGTGACTTCTGCGCCTCCGTGCCGCAGTCGAGGATCGTCGCGCCGAGCATCCCGATCGAGACCGCGAAGTAGCTCGGTGTGAAGTACCCGGCGGCCTCCTCGAAGAACGCCTTCTGGTGCTCGATGGTGAGGCCCAAACCGCCGTACTCGGTTGGGAACATGAAGCCGGTGAAGCCGGCGTCGAACATGCGGGCCTGCAGCGCGCGCTCGGCAGCGAAGTCGAAGGCACGGGATGTCGACGGGTCTCGCCGATCGAGGTTGGCTTCGATCCATGCGCGCGCTCGCACGTGGAAACGCTCGACGTCGACGACCTCGCTCACACCGCCCCCGCCTCGACCAGTGCGCACAGGCGCGCCTCGTGGAATTCCGGCGCGCCGTAGAGTGCCCGGTTCACCGCCGCCCGCCGCTCGTAGAGATGGAGGTCGTGCTCCCACGTCATGGCGATGCCGCCGTGGAGCTGCACGCATTCACTCAGGAACGGGATGGCCTCCCGGCCCACGTAGGCCTTGGCGACGCTGACGTCTCGCCCCCTCAGCGCAGCGTCGGTGCCGACCGCATCGGCGGCCGCCTCGGCGCAGCCCTTCGCAGTCTCGAGCGCGAGCAGCATGTCGGCGAGGCGGTGCTTGAGCGCCTGGTACGACGCGAGCGGCCGGCCGAACGACCAGCGATCCTCGAGGTACTCGACCGTCGTCCCGTAGACGTGGTCCAGCATCCCGACCGTCTCCGCCACCTGCAGCGCGAGCGCGAGTTGGCACTGGTGCTCGATGTCGGCGGCGGCGTCACCCTGCGTGCCGACGACGGCCCGCGCCGGCACCCGCACGCGGTCGAGGTGGACATCGGCGAACCGGCGAACGAGATCCACACTGCGGCCCGGGACCACGGTGACCCCGGACGCGTTCGCATCGACGAGCACCTGGGTCGGACCCCCGGCCGACATCCCACTGACCAGGATCACGTCGGCGCTCGCGGCGGCCTCGACGAACCGCTTGCGGCCCGACACCACGAGGTCGCCACCCTCGTCGCCCACGACCGTCTCGCCGAGCCCGTCGACCCCCCAGACGTCGCGTGATTCGGCCAGCGCCCAGGCGGCGATCGTCTCCCCGGCCATCAGGCCGGGCACGACGTCGTCGACGAGTTCGGGCTGGCCGCGGCGGGCGAGCGTGTCGACGACCACGTTGACGGGCAGCAGCGGCCCCGGGGCGACCTGGCGGCCCATCTCCTCGGCGACCACCGCGAGGTCCCCGATCGCGTTCTCCGAGAGGCCGCCACCACCGAGCGAGGCCGGCGCCAGCAGCGACGTCCACCCGAGCTCGGCGGCCCGTCGCCAGGTATCACGGTCGAACCCTTCGGGGTC
>CAWELN010000010.1:0-187573 GCA_963809795.1 uncultured Actinomycetes bacterium | reverse complement strand
CAGCGTTCGTTGGTCGGGATGGACGCCGAGGTCCCGGATGATCGTGCCCGTGACCGTGCGGGTTGTCTCGGCTCCACCGTTCAGAACCAGGATCGTTTCGTCCAGGACCTTCTTCAGTGCTCCAACCTTGCGACGTCCACATCGAGATGAGGTCGTCCTGCGATCGGCGCGACGCTGTTCGATGAGTGCGGTCGTGATGTCGACGAACTCGAGTATGACGGGTGTCAGGCCGGGGTGCGGCGTGTGTGGCGGACCGTCTGGCGATGTCTGACCTGCGAGGAGCATGACCTGCTCCGACCAGTATCGGACCTGCTCCCACTGCTCGCGCGGGTAGCCGAGCAGATCGCCAATGACGATGGCGGGCAACGGCGAGGCGATGGCATCGATGGCTTCGCACTCCCCGAGCGGCACCGACCGCGTCGAGGATCTCGGTCGCAATGCGCCGCACCGCGCGCTTCGTGGTTGCGGACACCGTTTGGCGTGAAGCGACGGACGACGAGGTTGCGCTGGTGCTGGTGCTCGGGGTCGTCCATGTTGATCATGGACTCGTCGCTGCGCAGGTCGACGTGGGCTCGGGAACCGTAGAACGACGAGTAGCGCCGCACCGTCACGCTCGACCGCGAGGAGGACATCGTCGTAGCGCGAGATGACCCAGAAGCTCTTGGAGAGGATCCCAGAACACCGGTGCCTCAGCACGTAGCCACTGGTACGCCGCCCACGGGTCGACGTAGAACGCAGGATCGAAGACGTTGATGTGCGGCGGTGCCGCCATGGTGCTGCTCATACGGTGTTGGGCCGACCCTTGACGAGCCCTCCCTCCAAACTGAGAAAGCTGTGGCTTCTTGGGACGGTGTGGAATTCGGACCCAGCGCAGGACTGCATGCGGCACCGTCATCGCAGCAAGGCCAGTCGTTCGCTGCGGGCAAGGACGGCACCGGCTTCAGGTGGATCCGCGATACCCAACTCCGCGAGTGCCGGTGTGCTGAACATCTCGACCGCGTATCCCATCTGACCGAGCCGGGGATCGTCCGTGTGGCCGGCATCGAACAGCATCAACACGAGCACCATGATCACTCCGAGCTTGTAGCCCTGGAAATTTCGCGGTACCACGCGAGATTTTGCTGTTCGATACCGGTGCGCTCGGCATGACGACGGGCCAGTTCGTCGATGGTCAACGACGACGGCAGCGTCGTGAACATGCCGGGAGCAGCCACGTGATCTGCACGTTGCACGGACGTCAGCCATTGGGTCGCCGAGCGTCGCCATCTCCCAGTCGAAGCTCGCCGTGATCCGATCGCCCACGAACGCGAAGTTGCCCGGCTTCGGATCGCCGTGCACGAGGGTCACCCGTGGAGTGGGAGCGGGGCGTTGGCGCTCGATCTCCGACAGGAGCAGCACCAACGCCGGCGGGCTCGCGCCACGTTGGACGCGCCGCATCTCGTTCGACCAGTACGCGAGGCACAATCGAGGAAGTCCTTGCCGTCTTCAAGGAACGTGAGTTCGTCGACATCGACGAGGTGGATCGCGGCCAACTCGTCGACGAGTTCCTCCGACATCCGGCGCACCCGAGCGGGGTCCTCCATAGCTCCCGTGGAATCCCGCGCTCGACACCGTACCTTCCCCGAACTCCATGACGAAGAACTCGTGGCCGAGCACGTCACCGGTCGACTCGTACCAGAGCGCCTTCGGCGCGCGCACCGATGTGGGAGCGAGGACTCGAAGCAGGTCGTACTGCTTTCGCAGGTCATATGGTTCGAGCAGGCTGGGCGGGCGCGGGCGCCACCGAAGCACGACTTGCCGTTCGTGGCGACTGCCGTCGTCCCAGCGGAGCGTGAGCAGGACTGTCTCGGCCGAGTGACCGGTCGGGACGTCCTCGAAGTCGTCGACGGCCACCGTCGCCACACCGAGTTCCGCGGCGAACCATTGCGCGAGCTGGGCCTGCTTGCCGCCAGTTCCATGCCCGCGGCATCTCCGGCTTCACCCACGTCGGATCACGCACGGTAACCGTCGCCCATCACGTAGAAGCTCGAAGATCCCTGCGCCGGCCATGCCGTCACAGTCGAAATGCATGAGCTGGTCCATCGAGACCGCGCCGGCTTCGGCGGCTGCGAGCTCCTCCACGTTGTTGCTGTTCCACCGGCCGTGCATCACGCCGTCGCTGAACACACGGTTGGGCGGATTCGCTCCGTAGTACACGTTGACGCCCAGCTGTTCTGAGGTGGCCGTCACCTTGAACCGCTGACCGTCTTCGTCCGTGAAGACGATGTCACAGCAGGGTGGGGCGCTTGCGGTCGCCGTCGAACTGGATGTCGTGTTCGAACTTGGTGAAGCGCTTCGACTGGGTTCCGTCGTCGAAGGTGAAGCCGCCGTCGACGTATTGCACGGTGCCGTCGGCCGCTTCGAACACCCATGCTTCGATCGCACGGTCCTCGAACACTGCTTCAACCACACCCAGAAGTCGATCTGGTCTGCGATCCGCACTCCGAACGTGCGGTCCCGGCCCCCGTCCAACCGTAGATGTCGATACGTTCGCCGTCGACGCTGACCCAGCCGGTGTAGCGGGCGGGCTGCTTGATGTGGTTGAAGTCCACGATCGTGCCACTACGCGGTTGCGGATCTTGATCGGTAGCAGTTCCCACATCGGGGCTTTCGATTGGTAGTGAAGTTCCCATTCGATGCCCGAGTCATTCGGTCCGACCTCGAGGAGCCAGTGCTGCATGGGTTCCACGCAGGTCCAGCGCATCGGTCCTGCGTCAGAGATCTCCGCGATCGGTGGTGCACTCCACGAACGCGTCGCAGCTCCCAGTGGCGGCCGTCGGCCAGGGTCACCTTGGCGTAGCCGTGCGCTCGTTGCTGGTTCGGGTTGTTGCCGTAGCCGGTAACGAGGAGTACCGACTCGTCGGGTGCGTGGACGTTGAAGTAGCAGCGGTCTGACCAGCTGGGATCGCTGTCGTGCACGACGTCCATCGTGGAAGGCAGTTGGTGGACGAAGTACTCGTCCCATGGTCCGTACGGCATCGCGTTCTCCTGATGGTCAGTGGTTCGAGATCTCGTTGTCGAGAAGATCGACGAAAAACGGCTCGCGCTTCCGCTTTGCGGGTCGGGACGTGGGCGGACGGCCATCCGTCGACGGGTCGGTAGTTCTTCGCCCGTTTCGTCGCCACGAAGGACTTGTGCACCTCGTCGGCGCCATCACCGATGCGGTACTGGCAGGCACCATCGTGTACATCGATCGCGAGCGGCAGGTCCGTCGACCAGCCGAGAGCGCCGTGGAGTTCGATCACGCGGTCGATCACGTCGTGGAGCACCCGGGCACCCCAGAACTTGATCTCCGCCACCTCCACCCGTGCTCGCGACGCCTCGCCGAGGTTGTCCCACACCCACGCGCTGTGCAGTGCCATCAGCCGCAGTGCCCGGATGTCAGCGGACGACTGGGCGATCATCTCCTGGATCATCTGCTTCTCGATGGGGGAGGCTTCGCCTTTGGTACTGCGGCTCGCTCCGCGTTCGCACATCATGTCGAAGGCGTACTGGCACTGACCGACCCAGCGCATCGCATGGTGGATGCGTCCGCCGTTGAGGCGTTGCTGAGCCGGCACGAACCCTTGCCCCTCGTCTCCCACGCGATTGCTGACTGGGATCCGGCGGTCGCGCAACACGATCTCGGCGTGGCCGCCGGACCGATAGTGCCCGGGATACGGGTGACCCATGTTGGGAACGTCGCGCACGATGTCGCAGCCGGCGGTGCCCTTCGGAATGATGACGAACGACGCAGCCTTGTGCGGCGGATTCTCGGGGTTCGTGACGACCATCATGAGGATGAAGTCGGCGGTGCTCGCGTTCGACGCGAACCACTTGTGCCCATTGACCACGTACTCGTCGCCGTCTCGCTCGGCGCGCGTCTCGATCATCGTCGGATCGCTCCCCGAGAATTGAGGTTCGGTGAGCGAGAAGCTGGACGTGATGTCACCCGCCAACAACGGCTCGAGCCACTGCTTCTTCTGCTCGGCAGTACCGCCGATCGCGAGCAGTTCGCTGTTGCCCGAGTCGGGTGCCTGGTTGCCGAAGATCTCGGACGCGACGGTGACCCGGCCCAGGATCTCGTGCATCAGCGCGAGCTTGATCTGGCCGTACCCTTGGCCACCGAGCTCGCGGTCGAGGTGACACGCCCACAGTCCGCGCTCCTTGACCTGTTGCTTCAACGGTGCCGTCGCCCGCTTCCAGTTCTCCGCGGTCATGTCGTCGTAGAAGAGCGACAGTGGCGCGATCTCCTCATCGACGAACGTGCGCATCCAGTCGAGCTGCGCCTGAAACTCCGGTTCGGTGGAGAAATCCCAAGCCATGTGCGAGCTCCTCGGTGCGGTCACGGACTTGCAGCAGACTTGGCACTCTGTCGTGCGCCAATCGGCGTTCGGATGCGGCTCTCAGTCGAGAACACGCGCGGATCGCAGCACGGCCCATCTGGTAGGTGAGCTCGATCGCTTCCACGCGGTTGATGTTCCCCTTGAGCGCTTCCACGGTCGCGTGGTACTGGACTGCGAGGATGGCGTCGGCGACGATTCGTACCTGGATCGGGTCGAGTCCGAGGTCATGCAGCGGTTCGTCGAGTTCGACGGTGAGGCGCTCCGCGAGCGCCGGCACCGCGTCGTGGAGACGACCGAGCAGCTCGCTGTCGCGTCCGAGGATCGCGGTTGCGAGGCGAAGCTCCAAGCCCGCCTGGGTCCAATCGCGTTCGTCCCAGAGCCGCTCGAGGAGAAGTCGCGTTGCGGGAGGAACTTGCTTGGGCGTGGCCGAGACCAGCGCTCGAACACCCTCGCGATTCGTCGAGCGTGAGGCGCTGAGAGTGGAGCTCCTGATGGGTCAGCGAGATTGCGGCGAGCAGGTCGTAGCGGCTCGGGAAGTACTTGTACACGGCGGTGCGGTGGATGCCTGCCCGTTCGGCGACGGCGGCATGAGTCACGGATTCAGGGCCCCCCGCCACGACCAGACGCGCTGCGATCGCAACGATCTGAGAGCGCCGGCGCTCTCCTTGGCTCGGGAAGTCTGCGCCCGCCTCGACGGGACCGCGGGTCTGTGCAGACGCTTGCATCTTGGAATCGTACGACAAAATCCGATCATGCGGCACACTCTGTGATGGATCTCACAGCTTGATACGGCGATCACACCTTGTTACCCTGTGCCAACTCAACAACGTAGGGGGAAGCTCGTGGGCCGTTTCCGCTACGGAACGCACGATCAGTCGCATGGCTCCACGAACGTCTGTCGATGCGCCCGGCTCGCTCGTCCAAGTAGTCGTCCCGGAAAGCAGACCGGACCTGAATCCGGACGCCGCGCGGGTCCTCGCTCGTATCATCCAGCGCGCCGCCGCCTCCGCGCGCCAAGATGATCCGACTGATGACTGACCCGCACTCGACGACCTTCCGCGCCGCGCTCTACGCCCGCGTCAGCACCGAGGACCGCCAGGCACCCGAAGACAGCATCGCCTGGCAGCGCAGCGTCGCGTCCGCCCTCATCGAGGCATCAGGCGGTCGCATCGTGGTGGAGTATCTGGACGTCGGCGTCTCCCGGTCTCTGCCGTGGTCGCGGCGCCCTGAGGCTGCACGGCTCCTCTCGGATTGCGGCAGGCGTGATCGCGGCTTCGATGCGGTGGTGATTGGCGAGCCTCAGCGTGCCTTCTCTGGTGCTCAGTTCGCGTTGACGTTCCCACTGTTCGTACATCACGGCGTCGAACTGTGGGTGCCCGAGGTCGGTGGCCGTGTCGATCCCGACAGCGAAGCCCACGATCTCGTGATGTCACTCTTCGGTGGCTTGAGCAAGGCGGAACGTGCTCGCATCCAACGTCGGGTTCGCAACGCGATGGAGACGATGGCTCGCGCCGGTGGCCGGTACCTCGGTGGACGACCGCCGTATGGGTACCGACTCGTCTCGATGCGCGAGCACCCCAACGCCGAGAAGGCTCGTCTCGGCGCAACGCTCAACCGTCTCGAGCCCGATCCGACGACAGCGCCGATCGTGCAGCGCATCTTCGGGGAACGGCTTGCCGGAAAGAGCTACAGCGCCATCGCTCGGATGCTCAACGAGAGCGCCATCCTCTCGCCGTCGGCCGCCGACCGCGCCCGCAACTCGCATCGTGACCCCAACGGCTGGGCAGCCAGCGCCGTGCGCGCGATCCTCACGAACCCGCGCTACACCGGCCACGAGGTCTGGAACCGTCAACGGCGTGACTACGACCTCCTCGACCCGACCGCGCCCGCCGACGGCCACGTGCGGCGCATGCGTTGGAACCCACCAGACAGTTGGATCTGGTCACCCGAGCAGACGCACCAACCGCTCGTCGACCGTGACGACTGGCACCGCGTCCAGACCACACCCAACCGCGAGCCACGCGCCGCACGTCGACACGACACGCGATACCTGCTGCGCGGCCGCGTCCACTGCGCAGTCTGCGGCCGACGGATGACGGGTACCAACCAAGGCAACGACCGTCGCTACTACCGCTGCGAACTCCGCCGCAGTCGTCCCGGGGCGCGCATCGACCATCCGGTCGACGTCTACGTACGCGAGCAGCCCCTCGTCGAAGCGCTCGACGACTGGCTCGACGAACTGTTCGCGCCCGATCGAGCTGCCGAGACCGCACGAACGATCGTCGAGGCCGCGGCGCACGATCCCGCCCACCAGTCTCGAGTCGATCAGGGGCAGCATTCACTCGCCGATGCTCGCCGGAAGCTCGCTCAATACCGAGCCGCGCTCGACGGCGGGGCGGATCCCGCCACCGTGACGGCATGGATCACCGACGCCGCAGCCCAGGAACGAGCGGCGCTGGCCGAGCTCGAGCACCTCGCCGCCCAAGCTCCTGCGCCCCTGAGCGCCGACGAAGCCGTCGCCGTCGTCGACTGGCTCGGCGGAATGCCCGGGCTGCTTCAGCAGGCCGACCAGCACGACCGAGCGGCGCTCTACGCGGCGCTGGGCGTCTCGGCGACGTACGACCCGGCGACCCGGAGCGCCGAGCTGACGGTGGCGATTCCGCGTAGCGCAAAAAACGTGTCGGAGGGGGGACTTGAACCCCCACGCCCCTAAGGGCACTAGCCCCTCAAGCTAGCGCGTCTGCCGATTCCGCCACTCCGACGAGGGGCTGCAGTGTAGCGAAGCGGTCCCGCGGGACCTGTCCACAGGCTGATCCCGCCAGAGGGGCTGTGGACGAGGTGGTTCCGCGGAACCGCACCGTCCACAGGCTGATCCCGCCGCCCGCGAGCATCTCGGAGTTGACGGTCAACGTGCACGCTCGACTTCGAGGGGTTGGGGTGGCGGCTCAGGAAACAGGCAGGCAACCGGGTGGCCCTGACCGCGGTCGACGAGCTCCGGACCCGGGTCCTCCGCGCAGGCGTCCGTCGCCTTCCAGCACCGAGTGCGGAACCGACACCCCGACGGTGGCGACTGCGCGTCGGGCAGCTCGCCGCTCAACACGATGCGCCGGCGGGTGCGTTCCTGTGCCGGATCCGGGACCGGTGACGCGGACAGCAACGCCTTGGTGTACGGGTGCGCAGGCGCCGCGAACAGCGCGGGGCCGTCAGCCGCCTCGACGATGCGGCCCAGGTGCATCACGGCCACGCGATCGGCCAGGTGGCGCACGACCGCGAGGTCGTGTGCGATGAACAGGTACGCGAGGCCGAGCCGCGCCTGCAGGTCCACCAGGAGGTTGACGATCTGGGCCTGGATCGACCCGTCGAGCGCGGTGACCGGCTCGTCGAGCACGAGCAGCTCAGGTTCGACCACGAGCGCGCGGGCGATGCCGACGCGCTGACGTTGACCGCCGGAGAGCTCGTGCGGGTAGCTCCGCTCGTGCTGGCGACCCAGCCCGACCATCGCCAGCACCTCGGGCACGCGGGTGCGGATCTCGTCGTTGCGCCCGGCGATGCGGAGCGGCTCGGACACGATCGCACGCGTCGTCATGCGCGGGTCGAGCGACGAATACGGGTCCTGGAACACGATCTGCACCCGGCGCCGGAGCGCCCGCAACCGCCGGCGCGAGAGGTTCGCGACGTCGGTACCGTCGACTCGGATGACGCCGGCGGTGGGTTCGAGCAGCCGGACCACCAGGCGGGCCACGGTCGACTTGCCGCTCCCCGACTCCCCCACCAGCCCGAGCGTCTCACCCGCGTCGAGGGTGAAGGAGACGTCGTCGACCGCCCGTACCGCGCCACCGCGCGCAGGGAAGTGCTTGACCAGCCCGTCGACCTCGAGCAGGGGGCTCATCGCCGCGCGGTCATACCGGGCGTTCCCCGGACGACACCTCGTCGGCGAAGTGACACGCGGCCCGGTGACCGTCGCCGAGCCAGCGCAGCTCGGGCACCGTCGTCCGGCAGCGGTCCTCGGCGATCGGGCACCGCGGGTGGAACGCGCACCCCTGCGGGATCGCGGCGGGGTCCGGTGGGCTGCCGGGGATGGCGGCGAGGGCGCGGCCGTCGTCGGTGCCGCGCGGTACCGACGCGAGGAGACCCCGCGTGTACGGATGGCCGGACCGGGTGAACAGCTGGTCGACCGGCGCCTCCTCCACCACGCGGCCCGCGTACATCACCACGACGCGCTCGGCGAGCCCGGCGACCACGCCGAGGTCGTGGGTGACGAGCACGAGGGCGAGACCCATCTCGCGTTGGAGCTCACCGAGGAGGTCGAGGACCTGGGCCTGCGTCGTCACGTCGAGCGCGGTCGTGGGCTCGTCGGCGATGAGCACCTGCGGCCGGTTGGCCAGCGCCATGGCGATCATCACGCGTTGCCGCATCCCACCCGAGAGCTGGTGCGGGTAGGCGCGCGCCAGCCGTGCCGCGGGAACCAGCCCCACGCGCTCGAGCAGCTCGCGCACCTGCGGTCCGGCCTGCCGGCGCGAGCGCGCCGCGCCGTGCACCACCAGCGCCTCCGCGAGCTGCTTGCCGACGCGCTGGACCGGGTTGAGCGCGCTCATCGGGTCCTGGAACACCATCGCCAGTTCGCGCCCGCGCAGCTCACGGTATTGGCGCTCGGGGAGCCCGACCAGCGACCGTCCGGCCAGCCGGACCTCGCCGTCGGTGATCATCCCGGGAGGTTCGATGAGGCCCATCACCGCCAGGGCGGTCACCGTCTTGCCCGAGCCCGACTCGCCGACGACCGCGACCGTCTCGCCCGCGCGCACGCTGAACGAAACGCCGCGCACCGCCTGCACGACGCGGCCGTCGCCCGCGAACTGCACCCGCAGGTCCTCCACCGAGAGCGCCGCGGCGCCACTCATGGTGTCCGCCTCACGCGCGCAACCGCCGGCGGGGGTCGAACGCGTCGCGCAGGCCGTCGCCCACGAAGTTGATCGCCAGCACGGTGAGGAAGATGGCGAGGCCGGGGAACACGGTGAGCCACCACCAGTCCTGCACCGTGCCGATCGAGTCCGACAACAGGTTGCCCCAGCTCGGGGTGGGCGGCTGGATGCCGAACCCGAGGAACGACAGCGTGCTCTCGACCAGGATCGCCTCCGCGACCACCAACGTGGCGTTCACGATGATCGGCCCCAGGCAGTTCGGCAGGACGTGACGGGTGATGATGCGGGTGTTCGACGCGCCGATGGCACGGGCGGCGTCGACGAACTCGCGCTCACGCAGCGCGAGGGTCGCGCCCCGCACGACCCGCGCGATCGATCCCCACAACAGGCACGAGAGCAGCAGGGTGATGCCGAGCGGGCCGCCGAGGTCGAGGCTGCCCAGGGGACCGAGGTCCACGGTCCCGATCGACACCGCCACCGCCAGGAACGGCAGGGCCGGCAGCGCCAGCCACAGGTCGGTGAAGCGCATGAGCAATCCGTCGAGCCAACCGCGGTAGAAGCCGGCCAGCGCTCCGATCACCACGCCGATCGCGGTCGAGAGCAGCGCGACCCCGAACGCGACCGTCAACGAGATCTGACCGCCGTGGAGCACCCGCGAGAGCGTGTCGCGGCTGAGCTCGTCGGTCCCGAACCAGTGGGCGGTGGACGGTCCCGACGTCGGTTTCAGGAGATCCTGGAAGTCCGGGTCCGGCGCGAAGTGCGCGCCGACGAAGCAGGCCAGCACCATGAAGACCAGGAAGCCGAGCCCGATGAGCGCGGCGCGGTGATGACGGAACCGTCGCCACGCGGCGCGCCACTCGCCGCGGTCGTCCGGGGTGACCACCGGCTCGGGGTAGACCAGCTCCGGGTCGAGGGACGCCGCACGCGCCCGACCCGACTCGTCGCCGACGCGCATGCTCATGCGGTGCGCACCCGGCGTCGGGACCCGCCGCTCACCCGGATGCGCGGATCGAGCACCGCGTACAGGATGTCGGCGAACAAGTTGAAGAGCACCACGAACACCGTCGCCACCGCCATCCACGCCAGGAGCACGGGGTAGTCGGAGCGTTCGAGCGCGTCGAAGAACAGGAGCCCGAGCCCGGGCCAGCTGAAGACGCGCTCGACCACGACGACGCCCCCGAGCAGCACGCCGGCGTCGATGGCGACGACGGTGACGAACGGGATGAGCGAGTTGCGCAGCGCGTGGCGCCGGATGATCTGGCGGCGCGGGACGCCCTTGGCCCGCGCCGTCCGCACGTAGTCGGTGTGCAGCACGTCGAGCATGCTGTCGCGCTGGTAGCGGCTCCAGGCCGCGACGCTGGTGAGCATCAGCACGAGCACCGGCAGCACCATGTGCTCGATCAGGTTGACGATGTCGCCCTCCTGGCCGACGGTGTACTTGCCCTGCACGTACAGCACGTGGATGCCGAGCTGCTCCTGGAGCACGATCACCACGAAGAGCTGGAGCAGCAGCGCGAAGAAGAAGTCGGGCATCGAGAACCCGAAGTACGAGAACGACGTCGCCGCGTAGTCGAACGCGGAGTGCTGGCGGACCGCGCTCACCACCCCGATGATCATGGCCAGGATCACCGACAGCACCAGCGCGGTGCCCACGAGCAGGAACGTGTTCCAGGTCGCCTCGCCGACCATGTCGGCCACCGGGCGTTCGGTGCGGAAGGACGTGCCCCAGTCGCCCTGCACGAAGTCGCCCAGCCAGTGGACGTACTGCTCGGGCCGCGACTCGTCGAGGTGGTACTCGTGCTCGAGGTTGTGGAGGGTGATCTGCGACACTCCCGGGCGATGGCGCAGGTCGCGCAGCGGATCGCCCCGCGCCGAGACCAGCGCGAACACCACGATCGTCGCCAGCAGCACGACGACCAGTGCCGTCACCAGCCGCCGCACGACGAACGCGATCACCGCAAATTTCTAGCCGAGCGGTCCCGGACGACCGCGGCAAGCCCGGGCGCTATCGCGTGAACGCCCAGTCCTCGATGTTCCAGGTGAAGCCATCCTGGGTCGGGTTGTCCTGGACGCCGGTGATGGTGTCGCGGTACCCGAGCTGCGTCGGCTTCTGGAACAGCGGGATCACGGTCACGTCGTTGGTGGCGAGCTGCTTGTCGGCCTCGTTGAAGTGCTGTGCCCGCACGGCGGGGTCGGTGTCCTGGTCGGTGGCGTTCAGGAGCGCGTCGACCTGCGGATCCTTCACCTTCGTGTAGTTCTGCCCGCTGGAGTCGCACTCGCCGGCCTTGGCCAGACGCTTCGAGCACGACGCCGGGATCGCCGACGACAGCCAGATCACGTTCCCGGAGTACGGGTCGGGGCCGCCGACCCAGGCGAAGATGATGGTCTGGTAGTCGAACGCGGGCAAGTTGACGTCGAGGATGTCGGGCGAGTTCTTGATCGTGAGCTTCACGCCGATCTTCTGCAGCTGCTGCTGGATGATCTGCTCGGACAGGATGCGGGCCTGGTCGCCCGGACGTGGTGCCGACGGTGAACGCCAGCTTCACGTTGCCCTTCTGCCGCACGCCGTCGGAGCCGGGCACCCAGCCGGCCGCGTCGAGCATCCGCTTGGCCGCCTCGACGTCGCCCGACGCCGGGTACATGTCCCAGTTCGGCTGGTACTGCTGCTGGTTCACCATGTACTGCGTGTTGTTCAGCACCGCCGCCTTCTCGTTGGCGTCCTTCACCACTCGGTCGACGATCTGCTGGCGGGGCATGGCGGTGGCGATCGCCTTCCGGACCTGGACGTCGTCGAGACCGGGCACCGTCGAGAGCATGTCGAAGTGCTCCCACTGCGGACCGAGCGTGGTGGTGTACGCGGCGCCGTCGACCGACTCGATCCGCTTGCGCAGCCCGATCTGGTTCTGCGGGTAGATCATGTCGACCTCGCCCGACCGGAAGGCCGCGAGCTCGGAGTTCGTGTCACGCGCAGGCACGAACACCACCTTCGGCACCTGCGCGATCTTCCCGCCCCAGTAGTTCTTGTTGGGCACCAGCGTCGCCTGCTGGTCGGGCGTGAACGACTGGACCATCATCGGCCCGCTGCTGATCGGCTTCTTGGTCTTCGGGTCGCAGATGCACTGGTTCCAGACCTTGTTGAAGTTCTGGCCCTGGAGGATGTGCTGGGGCAGCACGGTGGTGCTCGCGCCGGCCCACAGCTCCCGGAACGGCGCGAAGACGCTCTGGAAGACCATCTGGAACTCGGTCGGGCTGATCACGTTGAACGCGGTGATCTTGTCGTAGCCGTTCCGCGACGCGATGTCGTTCTTCTTGTTCATGATCGTGTCGTAGGTGAACTTGAAGTCGTTGGACGTGATCGGCACGCCGTCCGACCACTTCGCGTCCGTGCGGATGGTGCAGTCGACGGTGAACGGGCTCTCCTCGGTGACCGTGCAGTCCTTGTCGAAGATCCACGGCTGGTACGAGAAGTTCGGGAGGAGCTTGTAGCCGCGCGCCAGGGCGGGCCCCGCGATCATGGCGGTCCACTCGCCGAGGCCGGCGGTGGTCAGGTTGTTGAGCACCGGCGGGAACGCGTCGACGCCGACGGTGATCAGCTTCGACTGCTGCTTCCCCGTGGCGGCCGGCGCCGCGGTGGCGGTTGCGGCCAGCGCCCCGATCGCGAGCGCGCTCACGACGAGCGCGGCCGTCATGCGATTCTTGATCTGTCGAGATGTCGCCGACATCGGAGGCCCCCAGCTACGCCGCCGATAGTGATTGCCGACGCGACGCCATTTGTGGATGGATGGTCGAGTCGCCAATTCTGCACTGTCTGTCTCCAGAACGGCGCGCGCGCGCCCTCACTTGAGGGTGAACCCGACCGAAACGGGTCAGTCGAGGCGCAGCGCCAGCAGCACCGTGGAGAAGATGAAGATCACGCCGGTGATGACGGTGAGGCGGTCGAGGTTGCGCTCGACCACGGTGGAACCGGCCATGGAGCCGCCCAGTTGGCCGCCTCCGAACATGTCGGAGAGGCCGCCACCCCGGCCGGAGTGCAACAGGATGAGGAAGATCAGCGTCAGCGAGGCGAGCACCTGGATGACGATGATGACGACATTGAGCATTGTGTCCGTTATGCTCCTGTGACGGGCCTTGGACGGTTCGACCGCCCAATGTAGCCCAGGGTCAACGGCGGTACTGGACGATGCGGGCGAACTCGCTGCGCCCGAACGGTATAGCCGAACTGATGGCCACTGCGTCAAAACAGTTGAGAGCCTGCGTTGTGGCCCGGATATGTCCAGGCATCGCGACCTAGGGAGGTGGGCTAGGCATGGCATCGTAACGCACGGCGGAAATGCTCGCCCGACGCCGACAGGCCTAGCCGCCGGCTTGCTTTTCGAGCTGCGCCAGGTCGATAGAAGAGCTTGGCCGTTCGGCATCGCTGCGGTTCCGAACTGGCTGAAGACCACTTCCCCATGGCTCTTGCCGGTCCCGACAATGCCGAGCACGTACGGCTTGCCCGTTGCGGCAACATAGCAGAGCGCCGCCTTTGTCGTCTCTTAGCGGTACGACTTTCCTACCCCGATACGTGGTCACGCGGCCCCTTGTTCGTATGGCGGCACCCTTCGGGTTCGTCAGTTGATCAGTCAGCTTCGAAACATCCATCAGCCCCGCGAGGTCCCCGAAGCTCTTGTCGGAGGTCGTCGTCTGCAGCCACTTACTCCGCGAAGAGCTCGCTGGCGGCCTGGTTGTGTGCCAACTTGGTCCAAGTCGCTGCGTCGGCCCTCAAATACACCTGCGGCGGTAGAAGGACCTCGATCAGAGACCATCTGACGCCACGTCAAGCCGAGCTGAAGTTCGGCGGCGACGCTCTCTTGCTGCTGTTCACCGGGCCCGGTCACGAAGCAAGGGCGTGCCGCGCCGCGGTCGCGATGCGCCAGGAGCTCCGGACTGCAGGCCGCCTCGACATCTCGGGCGCGCGGGTGCAGCTCCGCATGTCCGCCGGTGTGCACACCGGGCTGTTCCACCTCTTCCTCGTCGGCGAGGCGCACAAAGAATTCATCATCACGGGCCCAGCCGCGAGCAGGACCGTAGCGATGGAAGGCGCGGCCGCCGCCGGCGAAATCGTGGTCGGTGACACGACCGCGGGGGCACTGCGGGACGCCGACCTCGGCGCCACCAAGGGACCCGGCCGGTTGCTCCGCCGGGCGCCCCGCTGGACGGTTGCGTCGACACCGACCGGTGCGCCGGTGGTTCCCCCACCGGACCTCGACCTGTCGCGCTCGTATCCCCGTGGCGCTGCGGGACTCCCTCATGGCCGACCTGCGTGAACCCGAGCACCGACTCGTCACCGTGGCCTTCGTCCATTACTCGGGTACCGACGCAATGCTCGAGCAGCGCGGGGCCGAGAGTACCGCCGAGGCACTGGAACAGCTCGTCGTGGTGGCGCAACGCGCGGCCAGCCGGCAGAACGTCGCGTTCCTCGGAACCGACATCGATGCCGACGGCGGCAAGATCATCCTCACCGTGGGCGCGCCGACGACCTCGGGCGACGACGAACGCCGCATGCTGCTGACCCTGCGCGAGATCGCCGACGCCGACCTCGACCTGCCGGTACAGCTGGGCGTCAACCGGGGCGCAGTGTTCGCCGGCGACATCGGTCCCGTGTACCGACGCACGTATACGGTCATGGGCGACACCGTGAACCTCGCGGCGCGCCTCATGGCCCGAGCAGGGCACGGCGAGATCATCGCCTCGACCGACGTCGTGGAACGGTCACCCACCCGCTTCGAGTGCGAAGCGCTCGAACCGTTCATGGTCAAGGGCAAGGCCCGGCCGATCGACGCGGTGCGCGTGGGTTCGGTCATCGGGTCTTCGGCGCTCGGCACCGCATCCGGACTCCCGTTCCTCGGTCGCGACCCCGAGCTCGACCTTCTCCTGCGCGCCGGCGAGACCGCCGCGGGCGGCGAAGGACAGTACGTCGAGATCGTCGGCGAGGCCGGCATCGGCAAATCCCGACTGGTCGACGAGATACGGGACCGGCTCGGTGGGATGACGCACCTGTGTGCGACTTCGGAGATGTACGAGTCCGCGACCCCCTACTTCACCTTCCGGGGTCTCGCCCGCGAGCTCCTGGGCATCGCGCCGGGAACGCCGAACGAGATCGCGGTCGATCGCATCCGTGACGCCCTCGAGGTGGTGGCGCCCGAGCTGCTCCCGTGGGCGCCGCTCGTCGCGGTGGTCGCCGACATACCGATGCCCGACACGCGCGAGACCGCCGAGCTCGAGGGACGATTCCGCGGCGCCAAGCTCGGCGAGACCGTCAGCGAGCTCCTGGCCCGAGCGCTTCCGGGCCCGACGCTGCTCCTGATCGAAGAGTCCCACTGGATGGACGACGCGTCGGCGGACCTTCTCCGGCGGCTGCTGAACGATCTGCCCGGACGGCCCTGGTTCGTGCGCGTCACCCGCCGCGCCCACGACGGCGGCTTCCTCGCGCCGGAGGGCGTCGGCACCACGATCGAGCTCGCGCCCCTCGATCCCGAGGTCACAACGGAGCTGTTCCACCTCGCCACGGCCGACGCGCCCATCCCGGCCCACGAGCTGCGCGCGCTGGTCGCGCGCTCCGGCGGTCATCCGCTGTTCCTCCGCGAGCTCGTCGCGGCGGCGGGCGGCGGAAACCGCGGCGAGGCGCTCCCCGATTCCGTCGAAGCGTTGATCGCCGCTCGCATCGACCGCCTCGATCCCCGTGATCGGAACGTGTTGCGCCGGGCGTCGGTGCTCGGGCAGGCGTTCTCGGTCGATCTCCTCGACGCGGTGGTCGAACCCCCGCTCGGTTCGGACGATCCTGCCTGGGAGCGCCTGCGCGACTTCATCGCCCGCGAACACGACGGGCACGTCCGCTTCGAGAACGCGTTGGTGCGTGACAGCGCGTACGAAGGACTGTCGTTCCGGCTGCGACGCGAACTGCACGCCAAGGCGGCCGACGTGATCGCCGCCGCGGCCGGCGACAGTCGCGACGCCCACGCCGAGTTGCGCTCGCTGCACTATCTGCACGCGGAGCGCTTCCGCGAGGCGTGGACGTACGCGCGTGCCGCGGCCGACGCCGCCGCCGCCATCTGGGCGAGTGTGGAAGCCGCTGCGCTCTACCAGCGGGCACTCGAGGCGGGACGGCGCGTACGTGATCTCGACCGTTCCGAGCTTGCCCTGATGCACGAAGCCCTGGGCGACATGCGGTATCGCATGGGCAGCTTCGGAGCGGCCGAGGAGTCGTACCGGGCGGCTCGTCGATTGGCGAGCCAGGACATCGTCGCCAAAGCGCGCTCGCTCCTGAAGGTCGCGCGGGTCCAGGGCTGGCAGGATCGCAATTCGCAGGCACTGCGCTCCATCACGAGAGGCCTGCGAATACTCGACGATCTGGACAGTGAACAGGCAGCCTTGCAACAGGCGCGAATGCTCGCCTGGTACGCCCGGTTCTGTTTCCAAGCCGGACACACCCGCAAGACCATCAAGTGGTGCCGGCTCGCCATCGACACCGCAGAGGCCATCGGGGAGAAGGAGGCGCTCGCCGACGCACTGCAGGTGCTCGACTGGGCGTATGAGGACTCGGGCCGGCTCGATCTGGCGACCAACCTGCCGCGGCGCGCTGGAGCTCTACGAGGAGCTCTCCGACCTACCCGCCCAGGCGAGCGTGTACAACTCGCTTGGCGCGTCGGCTCAGGCACGCGGTGATCTGCCGGGCGCGATCCGCTACTTCGAACAGGCGCTCGAGGTCACGAAGCGTACCGGCGATGCCGTCATGTCGGGAGCGTGCGAAAACAACCTCGGCGAGATGGCATGCTGGACCAGGGTCGTATCGACGATGCGGGGGCGCTGTTCCGCGACGCGCTGCGTGCATGGCAGCCGTCCGGCATGCGCATCGCGATCGCCTTCGCCAAGCGCAACCTCGGCCGGGTCGCGTGCTGGACGGGCCGCGGCGATGACGCCCTGGACGCTGCTCCAGGGAGTCGCTCGAGGAGATGCAGGCCGTGGGCGCCAAGGCCGACGGGCTGGAGACCCAGGCCCGCATCGCGGAGGCCGCGCTCGTGTACGGCGACGCCCCAACCGCTTTGGCAGCTGGCCGACCAGGTTCTCGCTCGCGCACGCGTACTCGGCATGGACTCCGCGCTCCGCCCGCTGCTCCATCGGGTGCGCGGCGCCGCGTTCGCACGTTCCGGCGATCTCGAGGCAGCCGCCGGGGCGACTCGCGCAGAGCGTCGACGCGGCCCGGGCCCGGCAGGCCGACTACGAGATCGCGCTCGGTCTGCACGCGCAGGCGCGGCTGGCCGAGGCGGGCGGCGGCACCGCCGCGGCCACCTTGCTCGACGAGAGTACCGAGATCTTCGTAACGCGTCGGAGTGATCGCGATCCCCGACCTGTTCGGCTCCGAGCCGCTGCTTACCGACATCGGAACCCGTCGTCCGGCGGGAGCGTGATCGTCTCGAGCACGTCGCCGGCGTTCGTCTTCGTGATCGACTTGACGCACGGGGGCGTGCCGCCGACCGCCTTGCAGTCGGGCAGGAGGAACGGCGTCCCCTTCGGGTGCACGACCCCGCCCGGGTAGGTGAACGTCATGTCGTCGGACTCGAAGCACACCCGGTAGAACGACACGCCGTTGTTCGGCTCCTGCCTGGTCGACGCTCTTGTCGATGATCCCGACCATCGTCTTGGTGCCGGTCGCCGAGAAGTGGAACGTCGCGGCGGTGGTGACGCTCGGCGCGTGGTTGAACGCGTCGCCGCAGGACAAGGGGTCCTGGCCCAGCGTGAGCAGCAGGAAGCCGCCCGTCGACGACGTGCCGCTGAACTGCGACTGGAACGTGTTCGGGTCGCCCACGCTTCGCGGTGCACGAGATGTTCGACCGTGCAGGCCTGGGCGCTGTCCCAGATCGTGAACACTCCGTCGGTCTCGGCCGAGTTCGAGATCGCCGACGTGATTCCGTCGCTCTGCGCGATCAGCGTTGTAGTTGCCGTGCGTGTTGATCTTGAGGTCGGTGAACGACGCCACCCCGGCGACGGCGTTCTTCGTGAGCGTGCCCGTCAACGCGCCGGTCGTCCCGGTGTTGATCGCGATCGCGATGGGCGCCGTCGACGAGGTCACGCGGTGGCCCGCGCCGTCGAGCACCTCGACCTGGACCGACGTGCCCGTCGGGCTTGAACGGCGTCGAGGTGATCGGGGTGTTGATCGCCGCGTCGGCCGGTTCCGTGAAGAAGTGGAGCTGGCTCGCACCTCCACCTCCTCCACTCAGGACCGTGATCGCGAGGTTGCTCGCGTGGTCGAGCGTGAAGTCGTTGCCGGGCGGACCGTTGAAGTCGTTCGACTGCTTGGCGGTCACCGTCCAGGCGGTCCGGAGGTGGGCGTGGACGGCGCGGTGGCTGAGATCGTGAAGATGGCGGCACTGCCGGGCGGCAGTGCGAGGTTGCGCAGCTGCACGACGTTGCCGACCCGCGTCGCCGTCGCCCCCGGGGGCGCGGACACCACGCACGACGCCGGTCACGGTGAAGCCCGTCGGCGCAGTGATGTTGGCGGAGCCGAGCTGCTGCGGCGTGGCTTCGTTCGTAATCTTGGCGGTGAAGTTGGTCGACGAGCCCGCGGCCACCGAGTTGGGCGTGATGTCAGTCTTGTAGGGCTTCGTGGTGGTAGCCGAGAAGCCAGCTTCTGCGAACACGCTTGCGAGCAAGGCCACGACGGTGGCGACAAGCAGTACTCCCCGGACTCGACCGCTGGCCCGTCCCCAGCGGGCGCGTCTGCGTCCGCGATCGGCTCGGATCTTCATCGGTCCAACCTCCGCTGGTCTTCGGCACCCGCACGCGACACGAACCGTCGCGACACGCGCCCGACCGCGTTCAATCCGCCCATCAGCCCCGCTCCGATCCCAGCCCGCCACGCTGACCCTCAACACGCTATCGCGTGACCCCGTATCGCACACGATCGACCATCGACGTCCCCTGCATCGGCAAGTCTGTCGAGAACCGAACGAGCAACGCCGCCGACAAACTACCCCGAGGAACGTCGAGTCCGCCGAATCGAGATCGCCGACGACCGACCGTACTTCAAACGCACCGCCGCCTAACGCAACACAGCACCCCGCGACGGTCGTCTCGAGGAGTCAGTCGATGCCGCCAGCTGAATCAGAGGGGTGCATGCGAAAGTCGGGGTTGGATCATTAGTTGACGCGTCGTCCTCGCCCGCTACTGAGCGGGCTACTTACCCGACTTGCCTGTGCCCTTGCCCTGGCCAGGGCCGCCGCTTGCGCTACCGCTGCCGGTGGTGGCTGCTTCCGGCGCCGGCGTTTCGGCCGCCGTCCCCCGGTCGTTGCCCCTGGTTTTACTACTTACGGTACTGGACGATCCGGGCGAACTCGTCGGGATCGAGCGATGCGCCGCCGACCAGCGCGCCGTCGATCTCGGGCATGGCCATGAGCTCGGCCGCGTTCCCCGACTTCACGCTCCCGCCGTACTGGATGCGCACGGCGTCGGCGGTGTCGGCGCCGTAGAGCTCGCGCAGCGCGCCCCGGATCACCCCGATGGTCTCGTTGGCGTCCTCGCGGCGTCGCATTGCGTCCCGTGCCGATGGCCCAGATCGGCTCGTAGGCGACGATGCACACGGCCGCGTCGGCCGCCTTCACCCCCGCGAACGCCAGGTCGGTCTGGTCGGTCACCCGCGCCGCGGTGGCGCCCGCCTCCCGCTCCTCGAGCGTCTCGCCGACGCACACGATCGGCGTCATCCCGTGCTTCTGGACCGCCTTGAGCTTCTTGTTCACCGTCTCGTCGGTCTCGCCGAACAGCTGTCGGCGCTCCGAGTGGCCGATGATCACGTACGCGCACCTGCAGCTTGGCCAGCATGGGCGGGCTCACCTCGCCGGTGTACGCGCCCTGGTCCTCCCAGTGGCAGTTCTGCGCGCCGAGGCGGATCTTCAAGCGGTCGGCCTCGATCAGCGTCTGCAGCGTCCGGAGGTCGGTGAACGGCGGGCACACCACCACATCGCACGCCTCGTAGTCGGCCTCGTCGAGGCGGTACGAGAGCTTCTGCACCACCTGGATCGCGACCAGGTGATCGTGGTGCATCTTCCAGTTCCCCGCGATCACGGGCTTCCGCTCGCCGGTCATCAGGCTCGGTTCCCTTCGTCCGCAGCGCTTCGAGGCCGGGCAGGTCGCCGCGCTCGATGAACTCGAGCGACGCACCCCCACCGGTGCTCACGTGGTCGACGTCGGCGGCCAAGCCGAACTCCCGGATGGCCGCCGCGCTGTCGCCGCCACCGACGACGGTGAACGCCTTCGACGCCGCCACCGCCTCGGCGACGGTGCGGGTGCCGGCGGCGAACGGCGCCAGCTCGAACATGCCCATCGGACCGTTCCAGAGCACGGTCCGGGCCTCGGTGACGACGTCGGCGTACGTGCCCGCCGTCTCCGGGCCGACATCCAGCCCCTTCCACCCGTCCGGGATCCCGCGCGCCGGGACGCTGCGGGTGTCGGCGTCGGCCGACACGTCCTGTGCGATCACGAAGTCGGTGGGGATCTGCACCCGGCCGGTGTCGAGGAGGCGCCGGCACTCGTCGACCATCTCGGGCTGCACCAACGAATCGCCCACGCCGATGCCCTGCGCCAGGAGGAACGTGAACGCCATCGCGCCGCCGATGAGCACCTGGTCGCAACGATCCAGGAGCGCGTTGATCACGCCGAGCTTGTCGCCCACCTTGGCCCCGCCGAGCACCGCCACGAACGGCCGGGCCACGTCGTCGGCCAGCAGCCGTGACAGCACCTCGACCTCACGGAACAGCAACCGGCCCCCGGCGTGCGGCATCACCGGCGGCGGGCCCACGATCGACGCGTGGGCGCGGTGCGACGCACCGAACGCCTCGTTCACGTAGAGGTCGCCCAGCTCGGCGAAGTTGACGGAGAACGCGGGGTCGTTCTTGGTCTCCCCCGGTTCGAAGCGCAGGTTCTCGACCATCACCACGTCGCCGGGGCTCGACGACGCGACCAGCGGTTCCACCCGCGGCCCCACGACGGCCGGGGCCAGGGGGACCTCGCACCCGAGCAGCTCGCTCAGCCGCCTCGCCACCGGCGCCATCGAGTACTGCGGGTCGACCTTGCCCTCCGGCCGGCCGAGATGGCCCGCGATCACCACGACCGCGTCGCGCTCCCGCAGCCAGTCGACGGTCGGCAACGCGGTGGCGATGCGCAGATCGTCCTCCACCACGCCGTCGCGCAGCGGCACGTTGAGATCGATGCGGACGAGGACCCGCTGCCCCCTCTTCAGGGGCAGGTCCTCCAACCGGGGGAGCTCCATCGGGTCGCCGACCGTCGGCCGGACTATTCCGCGACGAAGGCGACGAGGTCGATGAGACGGTTCGAGTAGCCCCACTCGTTGTCGTACCAGCCGAGCACCTTGACCATCTTGCCGTCGGTCATGGTGTCCTCGGCCGAGAAGATGCACGACGACGGGTTGCCGACGATGTCGGCCGACACCAGCGGCTCGTCGGAGTACTCGAGCACGTTGCGGTACGACTTGTCGTTCGACGCCGCCTCGAACGCGGCGTTGACGTCGGCCACCGAGACCTCACGGCCCAGGTTCGCCGACAGGTCGGTGATCGACCCGGTCGGGGTCGGGACCCGCAGCGACGTGCCGTTCAGCTTGCCCGCGAGCTCGGGCAGCACGAGGCCGATGGCCTTCGCCGCGCCGGTGCTGCTCGGGATGATCGACAGTGCCGCCGCGCGCATGCGGCGCAGGTCGGGCTTGCCGCTGCGCGTGGCCTTGGCGAGGTCCTGCAGCGACTGGTCGCTCGTGTACGCGTGGACCGTCGTCATGAGGCCCTGCTCGAGCACGAAGGCGTCGTTGAGCACCTTCGCCATCGGCGCCAGGCAGTTGGTGGTGCAGGACGCGTTCGAGATCACGGTGTGCTGCGACGGCGTCGTAGACCGCGTCGTTCACGCCCATGCAGATGGTGGCGTCGGCGTCGCCGCTCGGGGCGGAGATGATCGACGCGCCCGACGCTGCCGCCGAGGTGCCCGGCGGCCTTCTCACGCGCGGTGAACAGACCGGTCGACTCGATCACGACGTCGACGTCGTGGTCGCTCCACGGGATCTCGGCCGGGTCCATGACCTCCAGCTTGCGGATCTCACGACCGTCGATCGAGATGCCGTCATCGGTGCCGTGGATGTCGTTGGGCAGGGTGCCGCCCACCGAGTCGTGCTTGAGCAGGAACGCGACGGTGTGGCTGTCGCCCATGGGGTCGTTGACCGCCACCAGCTCCACGCCCGAATCGCCCCGGCTCAGCAACGCCCGGGTGAACGAGCGGCCGATGCGCCCGAAGCCGTTGATCCCTACACGAACCGCCATTCGTTCCCTCCAAGCAACTTTGAGGCTTTGACTACAGCAGAGCCCGCAGGGCCAGTGCCAACCGTTCCGGGTCGTGGGCGAGCCCGTCGGCCCGGGCGACGTCGGCGGGCACCGCCTCCACCCCGAACGAACGGATGCGGACGGGGTCGACCGCGAGCACCCCGTCGCGCTGGTGGAGGAAGCGATCGACCCGGGCGCCGTGGGCCAGGACGGCGGCCAGGTGGTCGGCGGCGTCGAGGCCGGCGGTCTCGGGCACCTGAGGGCGCAGGTTGGCCACCTGGACCACCTGGGCCGCGCTGGCGACCACTGCCAGTCGCAGCTCGGTCACGCAGAGCACCGGGAGGACGCTGGTGTACAGCGATCCGGGGGCGTAGACGATCTGGTCGGCCGCCGCGACCGCCTCCAGGGCGGCGGGGGTGGCGACGCAGTCGGCCGGGACCAGCTCCACCCGCCGGATCCCGCGACTGTTGGCCACCGCCACCTGGCCCTCCACCAGCGTGTCGGCCAGCTCGGCCTTGAGGACGACCGGCTCGACCGTCGCCGGCAGCACCTGGCCCTCGGTGCGCAGCAGTCGGCCCGCCTCCTCGAGGGCGTCGTGGAAGCTCCCGAGCGACTCGGTCAACCCCACCAGGACCAGGTTGCCCAGCGCGTGCCCCGCGAGCTCACCGTCACCGAATCGGTGCTCGAACGCGGCCGCCCACACGTTCTCGTCGTCGGCGAGCGCGACCAGGCAGCGCCGGATGTCGCCCGGGGGCGGGACGCCGAGATCCCGGCGCAAGCGGCCGGAGGAACCGCCGTCGTCGGCGACGCTCACCACCGCGGTGATCGAGCCGGCGTAGCGGCGGATGGCGCGCAGCGCCTTCGCCAGCCCGTGACCACCACCGAGCGCGACGACGCGCGGGCCGTCACCCACGGTCGACGTCGCGGTGGTGGACGTTCGGTGAGACGCCGTGCGACTGGAGAAGACGTGAGAGCTCGGTGGCGATGACCACGCTCCGGTGGCGACCCCCGGTGCAGCCGATCCCGATCGAGAGGTACGACTTGCCCTCGCGCGCGTAGGCCGGGAGCAGCAGCGCGAACAAGCGTTCCAACTCGTCGAGGAACGGGCCGGTCTCGGCCTGCTGCAGGACGTAGTCGCGGACGCGCGGATCGGTGCCCGGCAACGGGCGGAGGTCGTCGACCCAGTGCGGGTTGGGCAGGAACCGGCAGTCGAACACGAGATCGACGTCCATGGGCAGTCCGTGCTTGTAGCCGAACGACACGATGCTGGTCTGCAGCGCGCCGGCACGCTGGTCGACGTCGAACAGCTCGCGGAGGCGGTCGCGCAGCTCGTGCACGTTGAGCTCGCTGGTGTCGACCACGATGTCGGCCCGGCCCTTCAAATCCTCGAGCAGCTGCCGCTCGTTGGCGATGCCTTCGGAGACGCGCTCGTCGATCGCGAGCGGGTGCTTGCGTCGGGTGGCCTCGTAGCGACGTACGAGCACGTCGTCGGCCGCATCGAGGAACAGCACCCGCGTGCTGGCGCCCATCTCCCGGAGCTCGGCCAGCGCGGCGACGAGGTCGTCGACGAACTCGCCGGACCGCACGTCGATCACGAGCGCGAACCGCTCCGCGCCCTCGGCGCCCCGGCCCAGCTCGGCGACCTTGGCGACCAGCGTCGGCGGGAGGTTGTCGATCACGAAGAAGCCGAGATCCTCCAGCACGTCGGCCGCGGCCGAGCGCCCGGCCCCTGACATCCCCGTGATGATGGTGACGTCAAGCGTCACGCGGGCTGCCGTTCGTCGTCGTCCCGGGTCGCTCGCGGCAGCGCGCTCCCGTGCAGCTGGGCGTAGAGCGCGCGCGCGACCTTCTCCGGGAGCCACGGGATCGCCACGAGGTCATCCTCGCTCAATGCGCGCAACCGCTTCACCGAGCCGTGCTCCTTGAGCAGCCGGGCCTTGCGGGTGGGCCCGAGCCCGGGCACGTCGTCGAGCACCGAGCGGGTCATCTTCTTGTCCCGCAACTGCCGGTGGTACGTGATGGCGAAGCGGTGGGCCTCGTCGCGTACCTGCTGGAGCAGGTACAGAGCCTCGGAGTCGCGCGGGATCCGCACCGGGTCCGGTTGCCCGGGGACGTACACCTCCTCGAAGCGCTTGGCCAGGCTCGCCACCGCGATGTCCTCCAGCCCGAGCTCTTCGAGCACCCGGACGGCGACGCCGAGCTGGCCCTTGCCGCCGTCGATGAGCACGAGGTTCGGGGGGTAGGCGAAGCGCTTGCCGCTGCGGGCGCCCTCGTCGCGGTCCTGCAGGTAGCGACGGAAGCGCCGGGTCAGGACCTCCTCCATCGACGCGAAGTCGTCCTGGCCGGGCTGGTGCCGGATCTTGAAGCGCCGGTAGTCGGACCGCTTCGGGAGGCCGTCCTCCATCACCACCATCGACGCGACGATCTCGGTCCCCTGCAGGTTGGAGATGTCGTAGCACTCGATCCGCAGCGGGGCCTCGGGGAGCTGCAGCGCGTCCTGGAGCGCGACCAGCGCCCGAGCGCGCGCGTTGTGGTCGGACGCGCGCTTCAGCTTGTGCCGGGCGAACGCCTCACCGGCGTTCTGCGTGACCGTCTCCATCAGCTGGCGTTTCGGCCCGCGCTGGGGAACCCGGACCCGTACCTTGCTCCCCCGCTGGAGCCCGAGGAACTCCTGGTACAGCTCGGGATCATCGGGGTCCTCGGGCACCAGGATCTCGCGCGGGATGTCGGACCCCTGCAGGTCGCCGTAGAGCTGCTCCAGCAGCCGACCGATCAGCTCCGGCCGCCCGACGTCCTCGACCTTGTCGACCACGAGGCCCTTGCGGCCGACGACGCGGCCCTTGCGCACGTTGAAGACCTGCACCGATGCCTCGAGCGGGTCGTCGACCATCCCGATGAGGTCGTAGTCCTCCTCCTTGGCGTCGACCATCTGCTGGCGCTCGATCGCCTTGCGCACCGAGATGATCTGGTCGCGCAGGCGCGCCGCCCGCTCGAACTCGAGCACGTCGCTGGCCTCGTGCATCTGCTTGTCGAGGCGGTCGAGCACCGGCGCGGTGTCGCCGTCGAGGAAGGAGATGAGATCGTTGACGAGCTCCATGTACTGGTCGTGATCGACGGCGCCGACGCACGGTGCGACGCACTTCTCGATGTGCGCGTAGAGGCAGGGCCGACCGAGGCGCACGTGGCGGTCGAACTTCCCCTTGGTGCACGTGCGGATCGGGAAGGTCCGCAGCAGCAGGTCGAGCGTCTCCCGGATCGCGTAGGCGTGGGCGTAGGGCCCGAAGTAGCGGACCCCCTTGCGCTTGGCCCCCCGCATCACCATGGCCCGTGGCCACTCCTCGTCGAGGGTGATCGCCAGGTACGGGTAGGACTTGTCGTCCTTCAGCCGGATGTTGAACCGGGGCCGGTGCTTCTTGATCAGGTTGTACTCGAGGAACAGCGCCTCGACCTCGTTGCGGACCGCGATCCACTCCACCGAATCGGCGGTGTTGACCATCTGCGCGGTCCGCTCCGACAGCCCGGTCGAGAAGTACGACATCACCCGGCTGCGCAGGCTCTTCGCCTTGCCCACGTACAGCACGCGGCCATCGGCGTCCTTGAACTGGTAGGACCCCGGGGAGTCGGGGATGGTGGAGGGGACCGGCCGCTGCACACCCCCATTGTCGCGCCCGGTGCCCGTCCGTCCGGGCGAACTCGCCCGGTTCCGGGTCGGACGGGAAGGTCGAGACGCGCCGCGGGGTTGGACGGTAAGCTCGACCCTGCCGGCCTGGAATACCGGCACAACATCGGTTCCGTGGCCGACAACCCCGCGGTGGGCGACCAGGCTGTCCCCGCCGGCCAGAGCGGAACCCCACACCCCTCGGGGGACTCGACATGCTGAGACTGCAGGCTCCGCTGCCGGACCGCTACACCCTCGCGTCGGCCGACGAGCTCGACGCCTGGATCGCCGACGCCAAGCGCGAGCTGGGCGAACGGCTGGTGATCCTGGGCCACCACTACCAGCGGGACGAGGTCATCAAGTGGGCCGATGCCCGCGGCGACTCGTTCAAGCTGGCCCGCTTCGCCGCGGACAACGACCGGGCGACCGACATCGTGTTCTGCGGCGTCCACTTCATGGCCGAATCGGCCGACGTCCTGACCGCCGACCACCAAAGGGTGATCCTGCCCGACCTCAACGCCGGGTGCTCCATGGCCGACATGGCCGACATCGACCAGGTCGAGGAGTGCTGGGACACCCTGGCCGACGTCACCGACGTCAGCCAGATCGTGCCGATCACCTACATGAACTCGTCCGCCGCGCTGAAGGCGTTCGTGGGCGAGCACGGCGGCGCGGTGTGCACGTCGTCGAACGCCCGGGCCATCCTCGAATGGGCGCTTGGCTCCGAACGAGCGTCCGCGGCGGAGGTACCCTCCGCCGCCGCGAGTGAGCAATTCGGGAAGGGCTCCAAGGTCCTCTTCTTCCCTGATCAGCACCTCGGGCGCAACACCGGTTTCGACATGGGCTATCAGGCGCGCGACATGCGGGTGTGGAACCCGCGCTTCGAGCTCGGCGGGCTCGAGGAGCGCGACGTCAAGGAGGCGACGCTGCTGCTCTGGAAGGGCCACTGCTCGGTGCACCAGCGCTTCCGACCCGAGCACATCGCGGCGTTCCGCTTGGAGCACCCGCACGGTGAGGTCATCGTCCATCCCGAGTGCGCGCACGACGTCGTCGAGCTCGCCGACCGGGTGGGCTCGACCGAACGCATCCTCGACTGGGTCGAGCAGGCGCCGGCCGGTTCGGTGCTCGGGATCGGGACCGAGATCCACATGGTGCAACGCATGGCCAACGAGCACCCTGACCTGACGATCACGTCGCTCGACCCGCTCGTGTGCCCCTGCTCCACGATGTTCCGCATCGACGGCCCGCACCTGGCGTGGGTGCTCGAGTCACTCGTGCGCGGCGAGGTCGTCAACCAGATCACCGTCGATCCGCACACCAGCGAGTGGGCCCGCGTCGCGCTGCAACGGATGCTCGACATCACCTGACCGCGGCGGAGCTCCTCGCCGGTGCCGCCAGAGGTGGCGCACGACCGCGGCGGAGTGACGCAGTCCGCGCGCGCTCGCCAAGCCTTTGAAGGCGCGCCGGGGCGGGTGGTCGCAGCCGGCGGACGCCACTTGGAGCACCCGCCAGCCCGCCTGCCGGATCCGCAGGCAGAAGTCGACGTCCTCGGGTCCGAACGACGCACTGTCGTCGAGACCGCCGACGGCATCGAACGCCTCGCGGCGGAACACCTGGCACGCGCCGATCGCGAAGTCGACGTCCCAGCTCCCGCCGACGCCCTGGCCCGGGGTCGGCTCGTACAGGTCCGTGCGATTGAGCGCGCGGGCGACCTTGCGGCGCAGGGTCGGGGCGCGCCCGCCGGAGGCCTCCGGTCGCTGGCCGGTGAAGACCGGGGCGGTCAGGCCGACGGTCGCGTCGGCGATCATCGGCGCCAGCAGCGCAGCGAGGGCGCCGTCGTGCAGGCGGGCGTCGCTGTCGAGGAAGCAGATGAACGGTGCCGCCCCCGCACGCGCGCCGACGTTCCGCCCCCCGCCGACACCCAGGTTCTCCTCCTGACGGAGGACCTGTGCGCGCTCGTCGGCCACGACCGCCGGTGGTGCGGACCCGTTGTCGACGACGAACAGGTGCACGGCGCACGACTGCTGGTCCAGCGCGGAGTCGAGCGCGGCGTCGAGCATGACGTGATCGTCGTTCCAGGTGAGGACGACGACGTCGACGGCAGTCATGCGACTGCCTGTGACGTGCGCGTGCGGACGGCCGCGGTCACCCCGCCGGCGAGGAAGATGACGAAGGCCAGACCGACCAGGGGCGCAAGCCCGAGGTTCATCCCGATCGCGAGCAGCAGGAGCGCAGCTCCCCACCCGAAGACCTCGGGGAGCACCCTTCGGAGGAGGCGGCGCTCGTGGGTGGTGGAGAACCCGAACAGGAGGACGACCTGCGCGCACTCCGATCCCAACAGGGCCCAACCGGCGCCGGTCAGCCCGATCGTCGACAAGAGGAACAGGTTCAAGCCCACGTTGACGGCCAGTCCCGCGGTGAGCACCGCCACGATGCCCCGGTTCCTGCCCGCGGCAGACCGGGTGAACGTCTCGACCGCCGAGAGCACGAAGAACGGCAGCGCGACCAGGAGGATCCGCAACGTGTCGATCGTCGGCTCGAGCGAGGGGACGAGATGGCCGAGGATCGGCGCGACGACGATGCCGACGAGGCTGCACGTCACCGCGAGACGAGGGAACACGACCAGCGATCGCGTGCGGATCGGGCTCGACGCGACGTCGTCGCCCGTCTCCGACCGGCGCGCCGCATCGGCGAACAGCCAGAGACCGACGCTGTTCTGGACTCCGAGGATCCCGTCGATGAGACGCGACAGGAGGCCGTAGGCCGCGCCCGTCGCGGGACCCAGGACGCGCCCGACGAGGAGCAGGTCGGCGCGCAGGTACGCGATGCCGACGACCTCGATGAGCGCGAACGCACTCATGGTTCGCCACGGAAGCTCCAGCTCTGTGAACCGCCACGACTGCCATTGCCACCGACCCGGCACCGCCCACATCGCGAACCCGGCACCCACGCACTCGACGGCCGCGACGCTCGCGACCAGGGCGAACGATCCCGCACCGCCGGCCGCGAGACCCAACAGCAGCGGCGCTTCGACGAGCCGAATCACGAGCCAGGTGGCCGGTTCGACCGACCGTCGCCCGCTCGCGCGCAGCACGCTGAAGGCAGGCAACTGCAGTTGGATCCCCAGGATCCAGACGACGGTGACCAGGAACGTGGGCATGGGGAGCTCCACGCCGACGAAGCGGACCACCAGCCAGAGGCCCAGCGCTTCCAACGGAATCGTCGCCAGTCGGAGGACCAGGAGGGGAACGAGGGCAGCCCGACCGTTTCCGCCGTTCCTCGCCACCGCCAGTCCCGCGGCGCGCTCGAAGCCGAGCCCGCCGACCGACGTCATGATCAGGCATCCGTAATAGGCCCACAGGAACTGCTCGACCACCGCCGGCCGTCCGACGTTCGGCAACGCGAGGACCACGCCGACGAAGGCGAGGGCGGCGATCTGGCGTCCTCCGGCGAGCATGCCCGCCGCCCGGAGGAACGACCGGAACTCATGCCGTGCGGACCCCGGCCCGTCCGGCCCGGACGGCTCCGGCAGCGCGCGGCCTTCCTCCGGCGCGGCGGTCTGGGGCATGGTCTTCTATCGGTCGTCGGGCGACCCCGGTCAAGGGCGAGCTGGGCGGCGCGACCTGGGGCTCAACCGGGTCGGCGGGCTGCCGATGCCACAGGAGACCGGGAGAAAGGGGAAACGTGCCGGTCTCCTGGAAAGTCAAGGCCGCGCTGCAGACCGGGCTGTCGCTGGCCCCGAACCCGGAGGACCTGAACCTCTGGTTCCAGCGGCGAGTCACGCACGGGCTGCCGCCGGACGACGAGCGGGTCCTCGAGAAGGTCGGCTGGGCCCGTCACCACGTGGCCCAGTACCGGCTGCACGGTCCACGCCCGCTCGGCGACAGCCGATTCTTCGAGTTCGGCGCGGGCTGGGACTTCGCCCAGGCCTTGGCCCAGCACGCGCTGGGGGTCCGAGCGCAGCTCGTGGTCGACATCCGCCGCCTCGGCCGAACCGACATCGCCGAAGCCGCGATCGCCAGCCTCGACCGGCTCATGCCGGAGTTCTCCGCCGCGTCCGGTGCCGGGGGCCGGGCGAGGAGGCCACGCTCGAGGTTCTCCTGGCCGCGTACGGCATCCAGTACCGGGCTCCCGCCGATGCGCGGGCGACCGGCCTGCCCGACCGGTCGATCGACTGTGTGACGTCCACCGACACCTTGGAGCACATCCCACCGGGCGACATCGCCGCGATCCTCCGCGAGTGCCATCGGGTCCTCGCCGACGACGGGATCATGAGCTTCCGCGTGGACTACCGCGACCACTGGGCGTACTTCGACCCGCGCATCACTCCGGTCAACATGCTGCAGTACAGCGATCGGCAGTGGGCCCGGTACAACCCGTCACTCAACTACCAGAACCGGCTGCGCCACGACGACTACGTCCGGCTCTTCGAAACAGCCGACTTCACGACGCTCGGGATCGAACAGGAACCCGCTCTGGACACATCACGCGAGTTCCTCGCCCGTTCCACCGTCGCACCCGAGTTCCGGTCGCACACGCTCGAGGCGTTGCTGGTTCCGAGCGCGACCTTCACTCTCCAGAAGCGTCGTTCCTAGCCTCCAATCGACCCGGCCAGGTGGGCGGCGTCGGTGACCATGTACGCGTGCCGACCGCTCGTGGCACAGATGCGGTCGAGCACGGCCGTGCGACCTACGCACTTCACCAGGACAGGAGCGTTCGGCCTGCGAAGCGCCTCGCGCTTGATCTGGTCAACCGTATGGAGCCGACGAGGTCGCGGCGTCAACGAGTAGTCCGCCCAACGGATGTCTCCACCGCTCACCCGGTCCACGATCGCAATCGCAACGCCGGGATGCTCGTCCTGAGCAGTCCGAAGAAGGTGGGCGGCAGAGACCCCTGCATCGAACTGCTCTCGGGCGGGCGTCGCGGCAGTCAGCGCCAGCGCGAAGCAGATCCCACAGACGGTCAAAGCCACCCCGAGCGCGAGCGGCTCTGAGTCGTACCGCCGCGCTACCCAGCACCAGAGGCACTGCACCGTGAAGCCCGCGCCAAGCGCCAATGGGATCACGATCCAGTAGTTCCAATAGTCGTGGTTCGAGGCACCGTCACGCAGCAAGACCGGATACGCGAGCGTCACTCCGACGATGCCGAACACCGTCAGCCGCGCCGATCGGTTCCGGAGGACGAGCCCCAGACCGATGATCCCGGCGAGCAGGACGACGGGTCCGATCAGCGCGCCCAGGTAGATCCCTTGAAATTCGAGGAAGCTCGACCACCCGATCGCCGCGCTGCCGCTCCCCGAGCGCATGCGCGCCTGATCGAAGATCGGATCGAAGGATCCCGCGACCCACCACAACCAGGCCGCGAGGGTGATGACGCCCACCAGGAAGCCGGCGGAGGTGGCCGACAGGCCGATCCGATGTCGATCCCGCCATCCGCGGACGAGGTCGGCCGTGGCATAGACCCCACAGAGGAGGGCGCCTTCCCAGCTGCCGAGCACCAAGACGATCGCGAGCGCGAACGGGATCCACGGCGCGATCGGCCGCCGCTGGACATCGCCACGCGCCCGGACCAGCAGGAACGCGACCGCGAACGGCAGCGAGATCTGAAGCGTGTCCAGCATCGATCCGTAGAGCAGGAACATGGGTGTCGCCAGCGCGAGGATCGTGCCGAGCGCGCTGGGGACGCGACGAACTCCCAGGGCGACGAGGAGCAGGTAGAGCAGAGGAATCGTCGCCAACGACGCGAGCCAGGCAGGCAGACGGGTCCACGTCGGCCGGTGCCCGAACACCGATTCGACGAGGGCCGTCTCGTTGGCGATCAGCGGCGGGTGATGCGCGTACGTCCCCTCACCGGCGCCAAGGCGAGCACCGCCACGCGAGCCGAAGAACCCGTCGTTCCGGATCGCCCGACTCGCAAACCCCCATACCGCGCCGTTCTCGCCGTCGTGCGAGTCCCCGAAGGGGGCGGCGATGCGGGGCGCCGCTTGCAGCAAGAACACGGATGCGAAGATCAACAGGAGTGCCAGTGCGAGACGGCGCGAATCGAGAAGGACAGCTGGTGAATCGGAACCGTCTTGCGCGTCAGTTGCCGGCGCGGTTGCGTTCGGCCGCGCGAGCACTCTTGGATCGGTGATCATGCCACTCGCTCCTGCGCGCGCCTAGCGTCCCTTCCGCCCGAGCACGATGCGCGCGGTGCGGAACACGATGCGCAGGTCGAGAGCGAGGCTCTGACCGCGGAGGTAGAAGAACTCGTACTGGAGCTTCTCGAGCGTCTCCGCATCGCTGCTCGCGTACTGGTACTTCACCTGCGCCCAACCGGTGAGGCCCGGGCGGACCAGGTGCCGGAGCCCGTAGTACGGGATCTTGCCGGTGAGCTCGGCAACCATCTGCGGCTGCTCGGGGCGCGGCCCGACGAAGGCCAGATCGCCGCGGAGGATGTTCACCACCTGCGGGAGCTCGTCGAGATGAGAACGGCGCAGCAGGTTCCCGAACGGCGTGATGCGGGTGTCGTGGACCTGGGTCCAGTCGGTCGGGTCACCGGGTGCGCTCTGCCGCATGCTGCGGAACTTCAGGATCTCGAACGTGGTCCCGTTGCGTCCGACACGCGGTTGTCGGTAGAAGAGCGGCCCGCGGTTCGCGACGAGGTTTCCGACGACCACGAACGGCGTGACGATCGCCAATGCCACGAGGCCCACCAGGGACAGCGCGATGTCGACGAGACGCTTCACGCGCGCGTAGGTGACGGCGTGGATCTCACCGATGTCGAACAGCAGCGACATCCGTTCGAGCTCACCGATCGGCTGCTTTCCGAGCCACTGCTCGTAGAACATCGAGAGCGTCCGTACCCTCACGCCGTCGGCGTGGAGCTCGGACGCCTGCGCGACGATCTCGGCACTGGCCTGCGCGGCGCGACTCAGCACCACCACCGTGGCCCGGCTGGCGCGGGCGAGGTCGAGGAGTGGCCGCGCCGGAGGGGTGGGGACGACGTCGGCCTCCGCTGGGGTCAAGACACCGACGACGATGGCATCGCGTTCCGGCGACTCGGCCAGCTCCTCGTCGAGGCCCACGATCTCGTCGGGTTCGGCGACCACCAGCACCCGGTCGCGTTCGGTGGCGCGGGCGCGGCTGTCCCGGGCGAGCACTGCGCAGAGGACGTACCCGGGTACCAGGACAAGTGCGCTCCCGAGCACGACGAACCGGGGGAGCACCGCGTCGCCCACGAAGAGCTGGACGACGGAAACCGCGAGCGACGCCAACGCCGCCGCCGCCACCGACGCCAGGAACGCGCTGCGCAGAGTGCGAGGTTGCTCCGGCAGTCCGCAGGCGTACGCGGTGATGCACAGCAGCACCACGTAGCCCAGCGACCAGGCGAACCGGGCGGATCCCGACCACGAGTACCCGTATTCGACCGCGTGCAGCTTGCTCATCCCCACGACGGCGACCGCCGTGCCGAGGTAGAGCGCCAGGCGCCCGGGCCGACTCACGCCTCAGTCATCGGCGCGTCGTGCGCTCCGGCTGAGGACAACCTCGATCCGGGCCGGCGGATCAGGTGCGACGGAAGGTCGCCACCTGGAGGTAGAGATCCGGCCGGAGGAACTGCACCTTTTCGATGCCGTCCCGCTGATAGCCGTCGATCACCCGTGGGATCCTGACGCCGTCGCTGACGACGTAGGCGAACTCGGTGTCGCCGGCGTCCTGCACGATGCGGACGGCTCGGTGGAGCTCCCGGGGACTGGTCGACGTGAGCCAGTGGCGGGAGTCGTCGTAGAAGGCGCCGCCTTCTCGCAGCACGTGCGCCTCACCCGAGATCACCGCCTGGTCGTGGCGGTCGACGATCTGCTCGATGCCGTGGGCCACCCAGTGCGAGCGCACCGACAGCCAGGCGATCCCGAAGCCGGTGACGAGTGCGGCCACGAGACACGCGGCTACCAGCGCATTCCGGTGGCCCTCGAGCACGACGGTCGCCGCGACGAGCAGCAGGGCACCCGACAGCAGCGTGTAGCGGCCACCCCACTGCGGCCCGGCGCCACCCGAGTACTGGAACGCCCACACCAGCGGAAGGGCGGCCACGGCCATGACCGTGATGATCCGGACCCCCTTGCGCCAACCGAGCGCGACGCCGATGGCCGCGAAGGGAGAGGCGGTGAGCATTCCGGGAACGAAGCCGAGACCACCACTGAACCCGACGAGGTAGAGGAAGACGGCGCCGGCGATCGCGGCGCTCCCGGCGATCGGGAGGTCCTCGTCACTCCTCCGGAAGGCTCGCACCGCGAGCACGATGCACACGACGATGAGCGCGCCGAACACGTAGTCAGCCGTCCGCGTGAACCGGTTCATGCCGACGAGCGTCGTGAACGCCTCCTGGACACGAACTGTCGCTGACGCGCCGACATCGGCTGCGGTACCGGCGGCGCGGCTGGCCCGGATCGTGCCGCCGAGCGCGACCCGTTCGAGCACCTCGTTTGCGGCGAGCGGGAGTGCGGCGCCAACGAGGAGCGCACCGCCACGGAGCACCGTGGCCGCGACCGCGCGCGATCGCCAGAGGTACACCAGGGCCGCGGTGGCGCCGCACACGACGAGGTACACGAGCGCCTCGGTCCGCATGGTGGCCGCGCCCCCGAACAGGGCACCGGCGACGAGCGCGGCCCGGAGGCCGTGTTCGTCGTCGAGGAGGCGGAGGAGCCAGACCACGCCCCAGAGCATCAGGGCCAGGCCGAGCGAGTGCTCCCAGAAGTCGAGGGCGTAGATCGCGACCGGGCTCAGCAACCCCATGACCCAGAACGCGCTCCACCCGGAGCCGCGGCCGAGGCGGCGGGCCAGCGCCCGGGCGGCGAGCGCGCAGAGGATCGACCCGAGCATCGGCAGCAGGAGCACGCCCCGGTCGCCACCCAGCTCGAACAGCGGATACGCGGCGTAGACCATCGGCAACGTGGTGACGTTGACCCACTTGCCGTCGACCTTGAACGTGTAGAAGATCGGGTGGAGGTCACCCTTCGGGTCGGCCGACGCGGCCCAGTACCCGATCTCGGGCACGAGCGAGCCGTTGTGGTCCATCACATGGAGGGTGGCGAGCTTGCCGCCGGTGTCGGTCCCGAGGGTTCCGCGCGGATCGTTCAGGGCGAGGGTGCACGTGGCGTAGACCGCGAGCAGCACCAGGCAGGCGACGAGCGGCCGCTGCAACCAGGCGAGCAGGGAACGCGAAGGCGGCGCGGTCGATCCGTGGAGAGGATCGGACTCGGCCAGGATGGTCGACGGCGGTGGCTGGACCGCCGTGCCCGTCATTCGACGCGACGGGCGCGGATCAGCATGAGTCGGGGGATGGTGACCGCCTCGCGGTACTCCCAGGCTTCGCTCAGGAAGCCGGGGGGCGGCGCGGGTTCGTCCATGTCCTCGATCAAGAGCCCCGATGCACCCATCACCTGTACGTATCGGCTCAGCGGTCGGTGCATGAAGGGCAAATTCACCCCCGGCGCCAGTTGCTCGACGCTGGAGTCGTCGCGGAGGTAGGCGCCCACCCGCCAGTACTGCTCCTCGAGGATGTGGTCGTCGATCCAACCGCTTCCCGGCGCCTGGAGGAGCGGGTGGTTCAACAGGAGGAGGCAGCGCCCACCCGGGGCCAACACCCGCGCCATCTCCTCGATCGCGGGTTCGAACGGATCGAGATGCTCGATGACGAGGCACATGACGACCGCGTCGAACGAGGCGTCGGCGATGGGGAGGGCGTCAGCCGTCGCGCTCGCGTACGCCACGCCGCCGGCACGACGGCGGGCCTCGGTGATCTGGTTCCACGTCGGGTCGACACCGACGGCGTCGACGCCCATGGCAGTGGCGCGCCGCGCCACCTGACCCTCGCCACAGCCCACGTCGAGCACACGCCGCGCACCTTCGAGGTGGCGTTCGACCAGCGGGAGGATCTGCTCCTCGTATTCGGGATCGGCACCGTCGGTGAACTCCTCCTGCCACCAGCGGGCACCACGCTCCCAGAGCGAGGGGTCGGTCATCGACCGGGCGTCAGTCGATGCCGAGAACGGGCGCCAGGAAGCGTCCGGTGTGACTCTCCGGGGTCTTGGCCACGTGCTCGGGGGATCCCTCGACGATCACCCGTCCGCCGCCGTCGCCACCCTCGGGACCGAGGTCGACCACCCAGTCGGCCGACTTCACGACGTCGAGGTTGTGCTCGATCACCAGCACGGTGTTGCCCGCGTCGACCAGCCGCTGCAGGACGCCGAGGAGCCGGCGCACGTCCTCGAAGTGGAGGCCGGTGGTCGGCTCGTCGAGGATGTAGAGCGTGCGCCCGGTGGAGCGCTTGCCCAGCTCAGCCGACAGCTTGACCCGTTGCGCCTCACCGCCCGACAGGGTGGGGGCCGGTTGACCGAGGCGCACGTAGCCCAAGCCGACGTCGACCAGCGTCTGCAGGTGTCGGGCGATGGTCGGCTGGTTGGCGAAGAACTCGAGCGCGTCCTCGATCGACAGCTCGAGCACCTCGGCGATGTTCTTGCCCTTGAACGTGACGTCGAGCGTGTCGCGGTTGTAGCGCGCCCCCTTGCACACCTCGCACGGCACGTAGACGTCGGGGAGGAAGTGCATCTCGATCTTGATCGTGCCGTCACCCGCGCACGCCTCGCACCGGCCGCCCTTCACGTTGAACGAGAACCGCCCAGGGAGGTAGCCGCGCACCTTCGCCTCCTGGGTGGAGGCGAAGAGCGTGCGCACCTTGTCGAAGACGCCCGTGTAGGTCGCAGGATTCGAGCGCGGCGTGCGGCCGATGGGCGACTGGTCGATGTTGATCACCTTGTCGATGTGCTCGATGCCCTCGACCTTCTTGTGCCGGCCGGGCACGGTCTTCGACCGGTAGATCTTCTGCATCAGCGCCGGATAGAGGATGTCGGTGACCAGCGTGCTCTTGCCGCTCCCGCTCACGCCGGTGACCGCGATGAAGCACCCGAGCGGGAAGTCGACGTCGATGTGCTGCAGGTTGTGCTCGTGAGCGTCGCGCACCGTGAGCCACGCGTCGCCGGGCTCCCGCCGCATCTCGGGGATCGGGATGGACCGCTTTCCCGAGAGGAACTGACCGGTGATCGAGCGCTTGCTGGCGAGCACCTTCTTCAGGGACCCCTCGACGACGATCTCGCCGCCGTGCTCGCCCGCGCCCGGTCCGATGTCGACGATGTGGTCGGCGATCCGGATGGTCTCCTCGTCGTGCTCGACGACGATCACCGTGTTCCCGAGGTCACGCAGACGGATCATGGTGTCGATGAGGCGCTGGTTGTCGCGCTGGTGCAGGCCGATCGACGGCTCGTCGAGCACGTAGAGCACCCCGACCAAGCCGCTGCCGATCTGCGATGCCAGCCGGATGCGCTGCGCTTCCCCGCCGGCCAACGTGGCCGACGACCGGTTGAGGCTGAGGTAGTCGAGGCCGACGTCGAGCAGGAACCGCAGCCGCTCGTTGACCTCCTTCTCCACCCGCTCCGCGATCATGCGGTCACGTTGCGACAGCTCGAGCGACCCGAGGAACTCCGATGCCTTGCGGATCGACAGCTCCCCCACCTCGTAGATGTTCTTGCCGCCCACGGTCACCGCGAGTGATGCCGGCCGCAGGCGCGCGCCGCCGCACGCCGGGCACGGCACCTCGCGCATGTAGCCCTCGATCTGCTCGCGGGCGCGGTCGCTCTCGGACTCGCTGTGCCGCCGCTCGAGCCACGGCACCACGCCTTCGAACTGCGTGGTGTACGAACGCTGCCGGCCGTAGCGGTTGCGGTACGACACCTTCACCGACGTCTTGCCGGTGCCGTACAGCACGACCTGCCGGTCCTTCTTCTTCAGCTTCTTCCACGGCGTGTCGGTGGAGAAGCCGAACTCGTCGGCGACCGAGTCGAGGACGCGCTCGAAGTAGTGGCTGCGGAACCCCGACCACGGCGCGATCGCACCGTCGCGGAGGCTGAGGTCGTCGTCGGGCACCACGAGCTCGGGATCGACCTCGAATCGGGTCCCGAGACCGTCGCAGCGCTCGCACGCGCCGTACGGCGAGTTGAACGAGAAGTTGCGCGGCGCCAGCTCGTCGAACGACACGCCGCAGTGCGTGCAGGCGAGGTGCTCCGAGAACATGAGCGTCTCGAGGTCCCCCGGATCGTCCTCCCGGGGCACGATCTCCACCTCGGCCACGCCTTCGGCCAGGCGGAGGGCGGTCTCCAGCGAATCGGTGAGCCGCCGCTCGATGCCCGGGCGACGGACCAGGCGGTCGACGATCACCTCGATGGTGTGGTTCTCGTAGCGGGCCAGCCGCTCCGCGCTCGCCGCGCCCAGCTCGATCAGCTCACCGTCGACCCGCGCTCGGGTGAAGCCCTGCGAGGCCAGCTCCTTGAGCAGACCCTCGTACTCCCCCTTCCGTCCTCGGACCACCGGTGCGAGCACCTGGAACCGGGTGCCCTCCTCGAGCTGCAGCACGCGGTCGACGATCTGCTGGGGCGTCTGCCGGGTGATGACCCGTCCGCAGTTGGGGCAGTGCGGGATGCCGATGCGGGCGTAGAGCAACCGCAGGTAGTCGTAGATCTCGGTGATGGTGCCGACGGTCGAACGGGGGTTCTTCGACGCCGACTTCTGGTCGATGGAGATCGCCGGTGAGAGCCCTTCGATGAAGTCGACGTCGGGCTTGTCCATCTGGCCCAGGAACTGCCGGGCGTAGGCCGACAGCGACTCGACGTAGCGCCGCTGGCCCTCGGCGTAGATGGTGTCGAAGGCGAGCGACGACTTGCCGGAGCCCGAGAGCCCGGTGAACACGATGAGCTTGTCGCGCGGGAGCTCGAGGTCGACGTTGCGCAGGTTGTGCTCGCGAGCACCCCGGATCCGAATCGAGTTGAGGTTCGCGTCCGCCACTCGCCCAATAGTACCCGTCGGCCGGCGGAATCGAACGAATGTTCGTCAGCGATCGGACGGGATCCGGAGGCAGCTGACGACGGTCACGCCGTCGGTCCAGTCGGGCGCGCAGCGTGCCAACCCCGGAAACGCCTGGCGGTCGCTCGCGAAGGAGAGGACCCATGCACGGCCGCTCCCGGCCCCGCGGCCGAGGCGGATCGCGTGCGCGTGGGGAAGCACGTCGATCCGCGTCGGCCGGGCCTCCCCGAACCTGCGCACGCCGACCCGCCAGTCGACCAGCGGTCCGTACCAGGCGGGCATGGTCACGGCGAGGTCGCCAGGGCGGGCCACAGCGGAGAGATGCTCGACCGACGCGTCAAATTCCCAGTGCCGATCCAAGAACACCGCGGTGGCCGGTACGACGAGCGCGGCGACGAGGAGGGCCGCAGCCACCCCCATGATCCGCGAGCGACGACACACGCGGTCGACCGCCATCCCGACCGCGAGGCAAGGTGCCCACGCCGCGACCGTGACCGTGCGGTCGAGGAAGAACGGGAGGAAGACCCCGATCACCGCCGCCGCGGCGAAGGGCAGGATCCCACAGCACGCCACGACGCGGGCGAGCACCCGGTCGGTCGTGGCGATCACGACCAGACCGATGGCGATCACGGCGAGAACGATGAACGCCACTCCCTGCTGGTTGGTGACCTGTGCGGAGACAGCCTGAGCGACCGAGTGCCAGGTGGTCGCGTCGATCCACGACGCGTGAGTCGTGGAGGCCTGCACCAGGAAGGAGCTACCCCAGACCATCGCCCACACGACCACCGCGCCGGCGATGGCGAGTCGCCACCGCCAGGCGACGCGGTCATGCCGCAACCCCGCCACGGCGACAAGACCGGCGGCCAGGAGGAAGCCGGAGACGTGGTCGAGGGTGGCGATCAACACGAGACCGCCTGCCGCCGTGGCGTGCCAGCGCCGCGGCTCCCGGATCCACGCTTCGGCGACGATCGCCGCCGCGACACCGAGCAGCTCGAGGAGCGCGTACATGCGCGCCTCGCCTCCGTACATGATCTGGAACGGGCTCACGGCCATGACCGCGACCGCGACGATGCCGGCCACCCCGCGCGACCGCATCCACCATGCGAAGAGTGCGAGCGCCGACACGCTGAAGACGAGCGACGGCGTTCGCAGGAGGAAGGCATCGGCGCCCGCCCGAGCGAGCGGAAGGCGGAGGAGGTAGTCGAGAGGCGGATGCGAATCACTCGTCCGCAGGAAGTCGAGGAGGCTGCCCACCGATCGACGGCCCGCCATCGCGGTGAACGACTCGTCGAACGACGGCCCATTCCGCGAGATCCATACGACCCGCAGCGCGACGCCGAAGACGACGAGACCGGTGAGGACGCCGGCCGGCGCCGACGAAGGCCGGGGACCGAGCTCGGGAGCGGACCGCGAAGGACGTACGTCAACCTCCACGGCGCTCACCATGTTTCAACGACGGCGCCGCTCAGGCGCTTGAGCGGGTTCCGCGCCGGCTCAGCTGGGATCGATGTTCACGATGCTCCACTTGCCCTGGTCGGCAACCAGGGTCTCCCCACCGGTGAGGTGCGGACGGGGTCGATCGCGGAACGCCAGGATCTGGGATCCCGACGCGGTGCGGACCAGCAGTGCGTCGTCGAACAGCAGCCGGGTGACCGGCGATTCGATGATCTGCACCCGGCGGCCATGCTGCTCGAGCAGCAAGGCGTCGGCGGCCAGGACCTCCCAGGCCGTCACGCTGTCGTTTCGGAGCACGACGGTTTGGCCCTTCCGTGTCGCCGCGAGCAGCTGCGCGGTCGGCACGTAGCCGAACAACGCCCGGTTGTTGGGGACGTCGAGGTCCTGGTTCACCAGTCCGGCGTCTCCCGGAAAGGCCCGGACCGTGCTGAAGCACAGCACTCCGAGCAGGACGATCGCCGCGCCACGCGTCAGCGTGCGCCACCCCGACGCCTCCGACCACCGCGCTCGGGCGAACTCGATGGTCGCCTTCCCGACGGCGAGCCACAACACGAACCCGACCGCCGAGATCCACTGCACCAGATAGAACTGGATGGGGCCCACGACGTGGGTGACCGCGTAGATACCGACCGCGAGCTCGACGGCAACGAGGATCAAGAGGAGGAGCACGTCCGTGGCTCGAGCCTTCCGCGCTGCCGCCACGGCAACCGCGAACGCCCCCACGGTGAGCACCACCGCGAGGACCAAACCTTGGTGACCATCGGCACGGAGCGAGATGGGGTCGAAGACCCCTCGCACCATGAGCGTCGCCTGGAGCGCCGTGTTGGTGATCGCCTCGGAGAACGTGTGGGGACTTCCCGGTCGCGTGAAGAAGCGGGCCAGCGAGGTCAGATTTCCTTCCTGGCTCGTGAGCTGCTGGATCACCGGTGGCAGCCAGACGACAACGGTGATCGCAATGCTCACGGCGACCGAGCGACGAATCGTTCGTCGTTCGTCGGCGCGGAGCGGTACCTGGCCACGGCGCTGTCGCCACACGCTGACGAAGACGGCGAAGGCGAGCGCCATGACGACGCCCGGCACGAGCCCCACATGCGTCTGCACCGCGAAGGACGCGACCAGCGCCAACCACGGTGCCGCCCACCAGTCCCGACACGCAACCGACCAGGCGAGCAGCAGCACGAGCACGAAGGGGAGCAGCGTGACGCTGGGGTTCCAGATGTCGAACGGGATCGGTTCGATCACCACCATGTACGCCGTCAGGAGGAGCGACGCCCACACCAGGAGAGGACGGCCGCCGCGCCGGTGTGCGAGCGCCAGGATTCCGACCGCCGCGGCCACGTTGATCGCGGTCGCGCCGAGCACGAGTCCGACGGTCTGACCGCCGAAGAGCGAGCTCAACAGGTTGAGGACGTAGAAGTAGAGCGGCCCCGGATGGTGCCAGTAGAAGCGCGAGTACGCCCCGAGGAGCACGGGCGCACGCCACGCGTCGCGTGCGGTCAGGGCGAGAATGGCTCGGTCGCCGAACAGCGCCCCGGCGGGATACCCGCGCTCGATGATCGAGAAGGCACCCACCGCGAACGGGCTCAAAGCCACCAGTGCGATCGCAAGGGTGGGCAGGCGTCGCCGATTCGCCCGTCCCTGTGACGCGCCGGGAGCAGCGTCGTCAGCGCGGGTGCTCTCCCCGAGCGCGCCCGGGGACGCGGTCCGCGCGAGCTGTTCCACGGTGGCCACGATGAGCCATCGACCACACCGTGACCGCGATTGAGCCGCGCGCCCTCGCGACGTCAGCCCTGGTGCAGCTCCTCAGGCAGGTAGACGACCTCGGCCACTCGCGCCGCCAGCGCGGCCTCGATGCGCGCGGCCTCGCTGTCGCCCTGCCGGTGCGCCTCGTACTCGTCGACGGTGCGGAAGCACTGGTCCCAGACGTGGGTCCACTCTGGGGTGCCGCCGAGATCCGTCTCGCCATCGAACCACCGTGTGGACATGGTGTTCGCGGCCAGGATCGAATCGCTCCACCCGTCGTCGACCGCCTCGACCGCGGCGGCGGCGCGGCGGGCCGAGTCATCGTCGTCGAACGCGAGCAGGAGGAGACGACGCACCGCCACCGGACCGAGCGGCCGCTCGCGGTCGACCGCGTACCCGATGAGTCCGGCGCCGAAGGTGTTGTGGGTGGTGATGCGCTCGGGGCAGTCGGGCAGCAGGAACCGGTCGAGCAGGGCGGCGTGGTACGGGTGCGTCATGTAGGTGCTGCGGTACGCCCCGACCGACTCGTAGGTGGTCTCCCAGACCAGCTCGATCGGGCCGCCCGCGGTGTTGGTACCGACCGCGCACCGGGTGATGCCGGGGATGAACCGGGCGCAGTCGCGCATCGCCCGCCGCAACCGCTCGCGCGCGGCGACCGGCGCGTCCGGTGCGAGGGAGAACATCTCCCACCGGCGCAGCGCCGGGCCGTGGTCGTCGGGCCCGGGGCCGAGGACGTCGTCGCCGGCGTAGAACCGGCGGGTGCCGCCGTGGCGCCGCCGGGCGAGCTCGGCCGCGTACGGGAAGTACCGCGGGTCGAACATCAAGTTGCGCCGGATGCGGTTCCACTCGACGAAGTCGGGGAACGACCACACGGTCAGCACGTCGACGTCGTCGCCGAGGTCGGGCGCGGCCTCGCACCGCACGAAGCTGGCGCCGGCCGCCTCCATCAAGGGGACGCCCTGCTCGTGCACGAGCGCGAGGAACTCGTCGACGTCGGCCGCCGCGACCTGCTGCTGGTCGACCAGGTGGACGGTCATGCCGCCGGTCAGACGACGGCGCGCAGCTCGCGCTTCAGCTCGGTGATCTCGTCGCGCAGGCGGGCGGCCTCCTCGAAGCGCAGGTTCGTCGCCGCGTCGTGCATCTCGTCCTGCAGAGTCTGGATGAGGCGACCGAGGTCGTCGGGCGGCACGTCGGCGAGGTCGAACACCGCCGACCGCTGCGGTTGACGCCCTCTCCCCCGGCCCCGGCCGCGCCCACCCGACGGCGCGTCGCCGTCGGAGCCGCGCAGCATCTCGAGGATGTCGGTGACCTTCTTGCGCACCGTCTGCGGGTCGATGCCGTGCTCGGCGTTGTACTCGAGCTGCTTCTTGCGCCGGCGGTTCGTCTCCGAGATGGCCCGCCGCATCGAGTCGGTCATCTGGTCGGCGTACATGATCACCTGGCCGTCGACGTTGCGGGCGGCCCGGCCGATGGTCTGGATGAGCGCGGTCTCGGAGCGGAGGAAGCCCTCCTTGTCGGCGTCGAGGATCGCGACCAGCGACACCTCGGGCAGGTCGAGGCCCTCCCGCAGCAGGTTGATGCCGACGAGCACGTCGAAGTCCCCGAGACGGAGACCCCGGAGGATCTCGACCCGCTCGAGCGTGTCGACCTCGCTGTGCAGGTACCGCACGCGCATGCCCAGCTCGAGCAGGTACTCGGTGAGGTCCTCCGCCATCTTCTTGGTCAGCGTGGTGACGAGCACGCGCTGGTCCTCGTCGGCGCGGATCCTGATCTCGTGCACCAGGTCGTCGATCTGCCCCTTCGTGGGCTTCACCACGACCTCGGGATCGATGAGTCCCGTCGGGCGGACGATCTGCTCGACCACCTGGGTCGAGTGCTCGATCTCGTAGTCGCTCGGCGTGGCCGACAGGAACACCACCTGGTTCACCTTGTCGATGAACTCGTGGAACCGCAGCGGGCGGTTGTCCATCGCCGAGGGCAGCCGGAAGCCATGGTCGACCAACGTGTCCTTGCGCGACTTGTCGCCCTCGTACTGACCGTGCAGTTGCGGCACGGTCTGGTGCGACTCGTCGAGCACCACGAGGAAGTCGTCGGGGAAGTAGTCGAGCAGCGTGTAGGGCATCTGGCCGGCGGAGCGACCGTCGAGGTGGCGCGAGTAGTTCTCGATGCCGGAGCACACACCGATCTCGCGCAGCATCTCGAGGTCGTAGGTGGTGCGCATCCGCAGCCGCTGCGCCTCGAGGAGCTTGCCCTTCTCCTCGAACCAGGCGAGACGCTCCGCCAGCTCCACCTCGATGCCGTCGATGGCGCGCTTCATGTGCTCGTCGGACGTGACGTAGTGCGAGGCGGGGAACAGCACCAGCCGCTCGAGCTCCTCGACGATCTCGCCGGTGAGCGGGTCGACCGACGCGATGCGCTCCACCTCGTCGCCGAAGAGCGAGATCCGGACGCCGCGCTCCTCGTAGGCGGGGAACACCTCGATGGTGTCGCCCCGCACCCGGAACTTGTTCCGGGCGAAGTCGAAGTCGTTGCGCTCGTACTGCAGCTCGACGAGCCGGGCGAGGATCGCGCGCTGCTCGCGCTCCTCCCCCACGTCGAGGATCAGGCACTGGCGGGCGTACTCCTCGGGACCGCCGAGGCCGTAGATCGCCGACACCGACGCCACGATGATCACGTCGCGCCGGGACATGAGCGCGCTGGTGGCCGAGTGGCGCAACCGGTCGATCTCGTCGTTGATCGAGGAGTCCTTCTCGATGTAGGTGTCGGTCGACGGCAGGTAGGCCTCGGGCTGGTAGTAGTCGTAGTACGACACGAAGTACTCGACCCGGTTCTTCGGGAACAGCTCCCGGAACTCGCTCGCCAGCTGGGCGGCGAGGGTCTTGTTGGGGGCCAGGATCAGCGTCGGCCGCTGCACCTTCTCGATGACCGCGGCGGTGGTGAAGCTCTTGCCGGAACCGGTGATGCCCAGCAGCGTCTGGAACCGGTCGCCCCGTTCGATGCCCTCGGCGAGCGCGGTGATCGCCTCGGGCTGATCGCCCGCGGGGGCCAGATCGGTGACGAGCTCGAGTGCCGGCATCAACGCGATGCTAACGGCGCGGTACGACGGTTATTCCGGTGTCCGGGTGCGGAGGTCGTCCCAGAGCTCCTCGACCTGGCGGGCCAATGACTCCAGGTCGCCCCCGTTGTCCACGACGTGCGTGGCCACCTCCCGCCGCTCGTCGTCGGTCGCCTGGGCCGCCATCCGCCGCTCGGCATCGTCGCGGGCCACGCCCCGGGTCTCGAGCCGGTCCAGGCGCAGGCCCACCGGCGCCTCCACCACGATGACCGCCACGTAGGGCCGGGTGGCGGCGTTCTTGCTCTCCACGAGGAGAGGAACGTCGCACACGACGACCGCGTCGTCCGGGGCCTCCTTGATGCGCCGCTCGAACTCCTCGCCGATCGCGGGCCAGGTGATGTCGCCCAGGGCCTTGCGACCGTCGTCGTCGGCGAAGGCGATCGCGGCCAGCGCCGGCCGGTCGAGACGGCCGTCGCCGTCGAGGATCCCGGGCCCGAACCGCTCCACCAGCGCGGCGAGCGCGGGCTCGCCGGGCTCGACCACTGCCGCGCGCGACCTCGTCGGCGTCGACGATGACCGCGCCCTTCTGCCGCAGCAGCTCGGACACGGTCGACTTGCCGGAGCCGATCCCACCCGTGAGCCCGACCAGCAGCATTGTGACCGATGCTACAGCGCCGGGATTCGCGCTCTCAGTGCTCAAGATTTTCACGCTCTGTGTCGTAACTCCACGCACGGACACCACAGTCCGCGGTCCCGTTCGGGGCGTGTGCAGAAGCAGAGAGGGTCCACTTCCATGAACCTGTTCGTGTTGCGTACGTGGCTCGAGGCGAAGTTCGCCAAGGACGAGCGTGGCGCGTCGATGGTGGAGTACATCCTCCTCGTCGCCCTCATCGCCCTTGCGGTCATCGCTGCGGTCGTGTTCCTCAAGGACCAGGTGAACGGCAAGTTCAACGACGCCGGCAGCAAGCTGTCGAGCTCGGGGAGCTGAGCGGATTCACCACGCAAGCGTCGGCGGGGTTCCGGCCGGACTGACTCGAGTCCGGTCGGAACTCCGCCGATTGACATACCGGTAGCAACCGGCACGAAACCATCCTCCGGGCGTGCGGCTCGGGCACTCAGAAGGGGCTAATCACAATGAACCTGTTCGTCACTCGTACGTGGCTCGAGGCGAAGTTCGCCAAGGACGAGCGTGGCGCGTCGATGGTGGAGTACATCCTCCTCGTCGCCCTCATCGCCCTCGCCGTGATCGCGGCCGTCGTGTTCCTGAAGAACCAGGTCAACAGCAAGTTCAACGACGCGGGCAGCAAGCTCAGCAGCTCCGGCAGCTGACCTTCAGCCACAACAGAACACCGTCGGCGGGGTCGTTCGAGGATTCACCTCCCGGGCGGCCCCGCCGATGTCATTTGGGGCGGAGACGGTGCGTGGCGGCACCGGTCGAGCAAGAAGGGGCAAGACCATGAACCTGTTCGTGCTACGGACATGGCTCCAAGTCAGGTTCACGGCCACTGAGCGTGGTGCCAGCATGGTGGAGTACATCCTCCTCGTGGCGCTCATCGCGCTGGCCGTGATCGCCGCCGTCAGCTTCCTGGGCGGCACCATGACCGGCAAGTTCAACAACGAGGGCAGCCAGCTCAGTAGCGCTGGCTCGTAATCGCGAGGCGTTCGTGGGGACGCGTTCGTGAACACTGGAGGGGTCGCACAACGGCGTGCGGCCCCTCCATCGCGTCCGGACGGGCCGGACGCGGCCGGACGCGCCGGACCAGCAAGCTCAGGGGACGAGCGGCGGGTAGTAGTGCTCGGCCCCGATGGCCAGCACGTCGTCGAACCAGCTGCTGTCGTAGGCGTCGGTCCGGCCCTGGCGCGGGTCCTCGAGGCTCCACGCGTTCCGCTTGTACGTCCAATTCGCGGGGTCGAGGCGGTGCGCCTCCCGCCAGTTGCGGATCGCGCCGGCGTGGTCGCCGGCGAGCTCGAGATGCTGACCGAGCTCGAAGTGCGCGGCGGCCCGGGCGCCGGCGTCGGTGCGGTCGACCGCGCGGGCGACGACCTCGTCCGGCGGGTGCACGTAGGGACTGTCCGGGCCGTGCGCCACCCAGTCGCGCACCATCTCCACGTACCGCTCGGGCTCGGTCCGGATCTTCTGCGCCTCGACGAGGACCCGGGCGATGTCGTCGGGCAGGGTGGAGGGATCGAGCGTGCGGAAGGAATCGGTCTCGGGGTTGCGACCGGGGTGCGCCGGCTCCGCGGCCCGCACGATGGTCCCCGCCTCGTCGATCCAGACGCCGTTCGGCACGTTCACCATCCCGAACAGCTCGTCCACGACGTGCCCGCGGTCGACGAGCGACGGGTGCGTCGGAGCCGCGCGTTCGATGTACGGCCTCGGTGCCTCGGCGTCGACGTCGAGCGCGACGGTGACCACCTCGAGGCCGTGGGGGTGCAGCTCCTCGCGCAGCGCCTGCCACCCGGGCAGGTCAGACCGGCAACCTCACCACGACGCCCAGGCGACCAGGAGCACCTTCTGGCCGCGCAGCGACGACAGGTCGAACGCATCGCCGTCGATGGTCGGGAGCGTGAGCTCGGGCGCGACCGCCGTGGACAGCGCCTTCCCGGTCACGGCCGTCTCCGGGCCGAGGGCCCAGATCCCGTGCTCCTCGTCGGCCACGAGGGGCATGCCGAGCCGATCGGCGAGCACCCGCACGTCGATGCGACCGTCGCCGGTGCGGGCGTCGTCCGGCAGCGGCACGCAGACGTCCGCCTTGCACGCCCCGTCGTCCTTGACCGTCCAGCCGGTGCGTGCGGCCAGCGCGTCGGGATCGACGACGAGCTCGTCGAGCAGCATCCGCCGATCGTACCCGGGGCCGCGTCCGGTCAGGACGAGGTGCCGGAGCGCACCCAGACCGCGTCGGTGGCGTCGCGGTGGACCCGCCGCCACCCGGGCGACTGGTCGAGGAGCGCGGCGAGGTTGCTGTTCTTGCCCCACACGATCACGTCGACGTCGTAGCGATCGAGCACCTTGCTCCACCCGGGCCTGCCGCCGGTGAGGGTGAAGTAGTCGAAGATCACCGACCGCGGGTACATGTCGTAGCGGTCGTCGATGAAGACCTTCTGCTCGGGGTAGTGCTCGAGGATGACGTACCCGGCGGCGGCATCGGTCGTGAGCAGGTGACGGCCGAGGAGGTCGTGCTGCTGCACGTACTTCATGGACGCGACCGGGTAGGTGGCGAAGTCGAAGGTCTTCTCGGTGGACGCCTGATAGCCCATCACGAGCGCGACCAGCGCCAGCACCGTCACCGCGGCGGCCACGAGCGTGCCCCGCAGCTCGGAGGGCTTCTCCGCGTCACGGGCGAAGGCGCGGGCGACGACCGGCAGGCCGATCAGTGGTGCGATCGCGACGTTGCGCGTCGCCCACAGCGCGAGCAGCAGCATCGGCACCGTCACCACGAGGTCACGGCGCGTGACGCGGTGGCGCCCGCGCGCCAGCGCGACGAGGTACACCACGATCCAGAGCGCGAGGGCGACGCCCCACGCCTGGCGGAAGTCGGGGGACTGCCACTCGACGATGTGCGAGAGGATGTCGCCCCGGGAGAGCAGGTCGATCGGGAACGTCACCAGCTCGATGCCGTACGGATTGACGAACACCAGCGCGAACGCGATCGCGGCGCCGGTGAGGAGGCGGCGCTCGCGGCCGAACCACGGCGGCGCACCGTCGAGCCAGCGGCCGAGGAGGTGCAGCCCGAGGTACGCGAAGCCGAGCTCGTAGGTGCCGTGCGTGTTGGCCCACAGCCACATCAGGACCGGGATGACCACCAGCGGGTGGCGACCGACGATGCTCTCGGGCACCTCGACGACCCACAGGAGCACGAGCAGGAAGAGCACGCCGACGAGGAGCGGCCGCTCGGACCACACGGTGTAGATGCCGGCGAGCGCGGCGACGGTGAGCCCGCACGCCACGAGCCGGTCGCGGACGAGCCGGAGCGCCAGGCGGTACGTGAGGATCCCGATGCCGGCACCGACCAGACCGACGAACAGCCGGATGCCGAACCCGCCGACACTGCGGTACAGCAACGCGTACGTCACCTCGGCGAGCCACGACTGTGCCACCCACTTGGTGCCGGGCGCGGTGTACGAGAACACGTCGTGGTGCGGGATGCCGTGGTCGAGGATGTACTCACCGGTCCGCAGGTGCCAGAAGAACGAGTTGTCGGTCAGCTTCGCCAGGCCGGTCGCCCAGCCGAACACGCCGAAGAACGCGGTGAACACCCAACCGAGGCCGGAGCCGCGCACGGGTGCCGGCGTCGTCGGCGCGACCGCATCCGGCGGCGCGGCCGCGACCGGCCGCGCCAGGGTCGGCGTCGCCGTCACGTCAGAGCGCTCGGGAGATGTTGATCATCGCCGGTCCGAGGATGACCACGAAGATCGAAGGGAAGATGCAGAACACGAGGGGGAACAGCATCTTGACCGGCGCCTTCTGCGCCTTCTCCTGCGCCATGAGGCGGCGCTTGATGCGCATCTCGTCGGCCTGCGACCGCAGGAGCCGGGAGATGGACACACCGAAGGTGTCCGCCTGCAGCATGGCGAGGATGAAGCTCCGCAGCTCCTTCACGTCGCTGCGGTCGGCCATGGCGCGCAGCGCGTCGGCCCGGGTCGAACCGATGCGGATCTCGTGCAGCATCCGGCGGAACTCGTCGGAGAGCGCGCCGGGCACCGCGGTGCAGGTGCGGTCGAGCGCCTGCTCGAAGCCGAGGCCGGCCTCGACCGAGATCACGAGCAGGTCGAGGATGTCGGGCAGCTTGCGCGAGATCTCCTTCTGACGGTCCTCGATCTTCCGGTTGAGGAGCACGTCGGGATACATGAACGAGACGCCCCAGAGCACGACGATGCCCACGAGGAGCAGCGGGCCCTGGAACCCGAGCATCAGCGTGATCGGCAGCCAGAAGACCACCGACACGAGGCCGAGGAGCTTCATGACGAGGATCTTGTCGACGTTCAGGTTCGGCGGGTTTCCCGCGTGCACCAGCTTCTGCCGCGACCTTCTCGCCGTAGCCCTTCGGCGTGAACCGCTGGGCCATCCCGGTGAGGCCCTCGAGGAGCGGCGCGACCACGCGCTCGCTCATCGGCGCCAGCATCTCCTGGTCGCGCACGTCCTGGATCTGGTAGCCCTCGAGCCGGCGCAGCGAGTCGCGGACGTCGGCCTTCTCGATCGACGTCGACGCGACCACGTAGACCAGCGCGCCGACCGCGGCCGCGATCACGAGGGCGATCATCAGCGGCGCCATGTCACACCTCGATCTGGAGGATCTTGCGGAGCCAGATGAAACCGATGAAGGTCATCACCGCCGAAGCGATCACGGCCATGATCCCGATCGACTCCTGGAACAGCACGCCCATGTAGTCGGGCTGGATGAGGAACAGGACGCCGGCGAACGCCACCGGGAAGATGCCGAGGATCCACCCGGAGAAGCGGCCTTCCGCCGTGAGCGCCTTGATCTCCAGGCGCAACCGCTCCCGCTGGGTCATGGTGTCGGCGACGGTGTCGAGCAGCTCGGCCAGGTTGCCACCGACCTCGCGCTGGATGCGGATGGCCATGACCGCCCACATCAGGTCGACGCTCGTCATGCGCTGCGCCGAGTCCTCCAGCGCGTCCTCGATCGGCCGGCCGAGGCGCGACTCCGTGAACACCCGCTGCAGCTCCCGCCGGGTGGGCTGGCTCGCCTCGTTGGCCACCGACTCGAGGCCCTGGGCGAACGAGAACCCGGCCCGCATCGAACCGGACAGGAGGTTCAACGTGCCCGGGAGCTGGGCCTGGAACTCGCTCAGGCGATTGCGGCGACGACGGTGGAGCACGATCACCGGGACGACCCCGGCCAGCAGTGCGAGGCCCAGCGCCATCGGGATCGGCAACACGAGCAGTCCGAGCACGCCCACCACGAACAGGCCGGCGAAGTAGAAGAACAACGCTTCGGGAGGTCGCAACGGCAGGTCGGCCTGCTCGAGCGCGTCCTCGGTGCGGGTCAGGAGTCCGGCACGTTCGGCGAGCTGACCGGTGATGCCGACCATGCGCTGCAAGAGCGCGGTCTCGGCGAGGGCCTGGTCGCCCTTCGGGACGAAGGCCTCGTCCTCGTCCTCGCCCTCCGGCGTCGGCTCCTCCAGCAGCCCCCCGAGACGACGCTCGATCCGGCCCCGGCGGTCGCCCGTCATCAGCACGACGGCGAGCCCCAGGCCCAGCACGCCGGCGGCGACCAGCAGGGCGAAGACGATCTTCACCGGGCTGTCACTGCTGGCCGCGAGCAGCACCGCGGTCATCGCCGTGCCGCCCCGTTGCCGACCGGCATCGTGTTGGCGAACAGCGACGGCTCCAGTGCGATGCCGTAGTCGTTCAGCTTCTCCGAGAACGACGGCCGGATGCCGGTGCTCTTGAGACCACCGCGGAAGCGACCTTCCTCGTCGATGCCGGCGGCGAAGTCGAAGGTGTAGATGTCCTGCAGGACGACCACGTCGCCCTCCATGCCCATGACCTCGCTGACGTGGGTGACCCGCCGGGTCCCGTCCCGGAGTCGGGTCAGGTGCACGATCATGTCGAGCGCCGACGCCATCTGCTCCCGGATCACGCGCACCGGCAGGTCCATGCCCGCCATCAGCGTCATGGTCTCGATGCGGGACAGCGTGTCACGGGGCGAGTTGGAGTGGACGGTGGTGATCGAGCCGTCGTGACCGGTGTTCATGGCCTGGAGCATGTCGAGCGCCTCACCGCCACGGACCTCACCGACGACGATGCGGTCGGGTCGCATACGCAGCGAGTTGCGCACCAGGTCGCGGATCTTCACCTCGCCCTTGCCCTCGATGTTGGGCGGGCGGGCTTCCATCGGCAGTACGTGGATCTGGTGGAGCTGGAGCTCCTTGGCGTCCTCGACGGTGACGATGCGCTCGTCCTGCGGGATGAAGCTGGAGAGCACGTTCAGCAGCGTCGTCTTACCAGTACCGGTACCGCCGCTCACCACGATGTTCAAACGGCCCTTCACGCACTGGTTGACGAAGTGCGCGACCTGGGGCGTGAACGACCCGAAGCCGATGAGGTCCTCGACCGTGTACGGGTCCTTGGAGAACTTTCGGATCGTCATGAACGGCCCGCCGATCGACAGCGGGTGCACGACGACGTTGACACGGGAACCGTCGGGGAGGCGGGCGTCGACCATCGGGTTCGCCTCGTCGACGCGTCGGCCGACCTGGCTCACGATCTTGTCGATGATGCGCCGGAGGTGCGTCTCGTCGGCGAACTTCACCTCGTCGACGAGCGTCAGCTTGCCGCTCCGCTCGACGTAGACGTGGTGCGGGCCGTTCACCATGACTTCCGTGATGGACTCGTCACGGAGCAGCTGGTCGATGGGCCCGTACCCGAGGACGTCGTCGGTGACCGACTGCACCAGCGCCTGGCGCTCGGCGACGGTGAGGGCGAGGCGCTCCTGGCTCAGCGCGCGGAGCAACTGCTCGTCGACCTGGCGCCGGAGCTCGGCTTCCGAGACCCGCTGGTCGGTGAGCAGCGGACCCAGCTCGTGGATGACGAACTGGTGCATCTTCTGGCGCATTTCCTCGAGCTGGTGCTCGCGCTGGTTCACACCCTGCGCGCCCCGTTGCTCCTGCCAGCGCGCCGCCGGCTGTTGGGTCTGCGTCACGACTCACCCTCCTGGCTCATTTGCCCCGGCGACCTTTCTTGGGTGCGGCGGTCGGGCCGAGCAACGACTCCGCGATGCATTCGATGGCCCGCGACACCGGCGACTTCGGTTCCTCGACGACCACGGGTCGGCCGGCGTTCACCGACATCGGCACCGAGATGTCGTCGGGCACCGGGAAGTCCGCGCTGAGCCCGAGGACCCGCTCGATCTCCTTGACGTCGAGCTTCACCTTGGCGTTCGCGTGGTTGAGCACGAGCTTGAGCTTCGGGCCCGCGATCGCCTGCAGGTCCAGCGTCTGCATCCCGATCTTCAGGTTCTTGATGCTGGGGATGTCCATGCTGCCCACGAGGAGGATCTCGTCCGATGCCTCGATCAGGGCGAGCACGTAGTCGTTGAACACCGACGGCAGGTCGACGATCACGTGGCCGGCGATCGACTGAAACGCGGCGCAGATGTTCACCATCTCGCCCGGCATGAGCGCGTCGGTGGGCATCGGCTCCAACGGCGCGGGCAGCACCAGCATCCCGGTGGCCGCGTCCTTGGTCGCCAACGTCTGCACGAGCTCCATGTCGCCGTACTGGACCGCGGCGGCGGCGTCGAGCACGGTGTTCTGCGGCGGCAGGCCGAGCATCACCGAGACGTCGCCGAACTGGAGATCGCCGTCGATCAGGACCACCGGCTCGGTCGACCGCTTCGCCATCGCGGCGGCGACGTTGATCGCCACGCAGGTCTTGCCCACGCCGCCCTTGGTCGAGAACACGGTGATCAGGCGCCCGGGGGCCCCGGCACGCGTGGCCGGAGCCGGTGCGCGAGTGGTGGCGCCGCTGAGCAGCTCGCCGACGCGGTCCACCGACTGGTGGAGGCTGGCCTCACCGCCGATCACGACCGCGTCACGGGCGCCGGCGCGCAACGCCTGCTGGAGCACGTCGGTCGACAGCTCGTAGACCGCGAAGACCACCCCGAGCGAAGCGTGCGTGCTCGTCACGCGGTGCACGTGCTGGAAGCCGATCGGGCTCGCGAACCCAGGTCCGAACACCGCGACCACCGGCCGCGTCGGGTTGAGCTGCTGCACGAGGTCTTCCATGGTCTCGAACTGCGCGGCGCCCGCCAGCTCGACCGCGAGCCGCGAGCGCAGGTTCGCGTCGGGCTCGACGACGGCGACATCGAAGCTCGACGCCGTCTCGATGGGGCTCTCCGCCGTGGCGTACGACTCCACGGCGCTACTTGCTGCTCGCCGCGGCCTTGGCCGCTCCGGCAGTCGGCGCCGGCTGGTCGGGCGCCAGGAGCACCAGGTAGATCTGGCTGCCGCCCTGGTTGGCGTTGATGATCTGCAGTGCCTGCTCCTGGGTCACCTCGAAGGTGAGCACGCCGGAGTTGGTCGGCGCGGCGGGCGTGGCGTCGCCCGACGTGTCCGCCGAGGTCGCCTGCTGCGCGGCCACCGAGGAGCCGACCGCGAGCACCTTCACGTGGTCGAGGATGTAGGTGTAGGCGCCCGCCGTGCCGTCGGCGTCGGCGGCCTTGGCCGCGATGTTGACGTGGTCACCCGGCGCGATCTGGTTGGCGACACCACGGTCGGCGTCGACCGTCACCGTGACCGCCACCAGGTTGTCGCTCTTGATCTGGTTGGCGAACGCGCTGCCGAGGCCGTCCTCCGCCGACACGAACGTGCCGGCGGTGATGAACTGCTTCGCGTTCACCGGGCCGGACAGCACCTTGCCGTTGAGCTGGTCGAGGCTGGTGATGGCCGACGGGGGCAACGAGCCCCTGGCGACCTTCTCCTTGTCGACGAGCCCGGCCTGCAGCACCTCGGCACCGGTGGTGCCCTTGGCGATGTCCGCGTTGGCGACGTACGCGCTCACGAACGACGCGTTGTCCTGGGCGCGCTTGTCGGCACCGGACGCGTACATGTACACGCCGATACCGGCCACAAGCGCGAGCACGATGGCCGCGGCGGCCATCAACGTTCGACGATTCGACACCGCGACTCCCCTCGGGATCCGTTCTGGTCCCTCAGAGTTCGGCCCCCGCACGGGAAGCCTTGAGTCGGATGTCACCGGGAACCGGGATTTCCCCGGATCCGGCTACTCGGTCGGCGTCGCGTCGCCCTCGGAGGTGACGTCGGGCACGTCGGCAGTGGGCGCCTCGGGCACGACGTCGGCGGTCGACGCCTCGGGCACGACGTCGGCACTGTCGGCACCGGACGCGTCGGGTGCGGCGTCGACCGCGCCCTCCGCGCCGGCTTCTGCCTCGACGCCGTCGCCCTCGGCGACCTCTTCCTCGTAGGCCGGGCCGATGTAGTTGCCCTGCTCGTCGTACGCGTGCTCGCCGTAGTGCTCCTGGTACTCGGCCGCGACCACGCCGCCCTCGGCAGCCTGCTTGATCGACAGCGAGATGCGCCGGCGGTCGAGGTCGATGTCGATGATCTTCACCCAGAGCTCCTCGCCCGGGGTGACGACCTGCTCGGGTGCCTCCACGTGGTGGACGGCCATCTCCGAGATGTGCACCAGGCCCTCGATCCCTTCGCCCACCTGCACGAACGCGCCGAAGGGCACCAGCTTGGTGACCCGCCCGTAGACGAGCTCACCGACCTGGTGGCTGGTGGCGAACTCCTGCCACGGGTCCTGCTGCGTGGCCTTGAGCGACAGCGAGATGCGCTCGCGGGAGAGGTCGACGTCGAGCACCTGGACGGTCACCTCGTCGCCCACCTGCACGACCGAGCTCGGGTGGTCGACGTGCTTCCACGACAGCTCGGAGACGTGCACGAGTCCGTCCATGCCACCGAGGTCGACGAACGCACCGAAGTTGACGACCGACGAGACGACACCGTTGCGGATCTCGCCCGGCTTCAGGTTGGCGAGGAACTCGTCGCGCTGCTCGCGCTGCGTCTCCTCCAGGTAGGCGCGCCGCGACAGCACGACGTTGTTGCGGTTCTTGTCGAGCTCGATGATCTTGCACTCGATCTCCTTGCCCACGTAGGGCTGGAGGTCGCGCACACGGCGGAGGTCGACGAGGGACGCCGGGAGGAAGCCCCGGAGGCCGATGTCGAGGATCAGGCCGCCCTTGACCACCTCGATGACCGGGCCCTTGACGACGCCGTCCTTCTCCTTGATCTCCTCGATCGTGCCCCAGGCGCGCTCGTACTGGGCGCGCTTCTTCGACAGGATCAGGCGACCGTCCTTGTCCTCCTTCTGGAGGACGAGGGCCTCGAGCTCGTCGTCGAGCGAGACGATCTCGTGAGGGTCGACGTCGTTGCGGATGGACAGCTCACGCGAGGGGATGACGCCCTCGGACTTGAAGCCGATGTCGAGCAGCACCTCGTCGCTGTCGATCTTCACCACCCGGCCGGTGACGATGTCACCGTCGTCGAACTCGACGATGGTGGCGTCGACGGCATCGGCGAACGACTGGCCGCCGAGGTCGTCGAACACGACCAACTCGTTCTGGCCGTCCTCGTCGGGGGCCTCGGTCGCGTCATCGGCGGCGGGGGTGACTTCGGCTTCGCTCTCGGGGGCTTCGGGGGTGGCCTCGGGGGCCGCCCCAGTCTCCTCGGGGACGGTGGCGGTCGCGGCCGCCTCCGTCACGTCCTGATCGGGCAACTCGACTCCTCTGCGGTGGAACCACTTGCGACGCCAGGCGTCTGACGGGCGCGAATGGGGGGCCTCGGGTCGAGGCCGAACAACCAGGGTACAGGTCGGGTCGCGTTTCCGGAAAGTCGACCCAGACGTTTCGCGGACCGCGTCAAGGGCGCCGCGCGAGGAGCAGCAGCTCGTGGTGATCGAGCGTCGGGGCCTGTCGCCGGTACCCGCCCGGCGTCACCCCGTGGACCTCGACGTCGTGCAGCCCGGCGGTGCGCGCCAGGAGCTCGAGCTCGCGGGCGGTGAAGCAGGTGGTCCAGAGCTCGAACTCGGCTTCGTCGCCCTCGGGCCCACGCACCGTCGCCACCTCGTGCAGCACCCCCGTCGCCGCGTCGTACTCCTCCCCCACCTCCAGGTGGCGGACGGCGAAGACGGCCGAGAAGGCGCTCACCGCGAGGCGCCCGCCCCGGCGGAGGCCGGCCGCGATCCGGCCGAACACCGCGGTCTCGTCGCGTCCGCCCAGCAGGCCGAAGCCGCCCTGGCACAGGCAGACGGCGGCGTCGAACTCGCCCGGGCGGTGGAGCTCCCGGACGTCGAGCTCCTCGAAGGTGGCCGACAGCCCTTCGGCGGCCGCGGCGTCGCGGGCGAGCCGGACGAACGCCGGGCTGTGGTCGACACCGACGACGTCGACGCCGCGCCGGGCCAGCGCGAGGGAGTGACGCCCCGGTCCGCAGCCGACGTCGAGCACCCGCATCCCCGACTCGAGTGCGAGGGCGTCGACGAGGAAGTCGACCTCCTGCTCGGTCCCCTTCGTGAACGCGTTGCGCAGGTAGGCCGGCCCGAGGAACTCGGCGACCGCGTCGAACCAGTGGGGATCCCCGGGTGGCACGCCGGTCACCAGGGCACGCGTGTGAGCTCGGAGCTACTTCGCCGCGGCCCAGTTGGGGCCGAAGCCGGTGTCGACGGTGAGCGGGACCCGGAGCTCGGTGACGCGCTCCATGACGTCGCGCACCAGGATCTCGGTGTCGGCGTGCTCCGACTCGGGCACTTCGAGCACGAGCTCGTCGTGCACCGTGAGCAGCATGCGGGCATCAGAATCCGCTTCGTCGAGGGCGCGGTCGAGGTCGATCATCGCCAGCTTGAAGATGTCGGCGGCCGAGCCCTGCACCGGCGCGTTCTGCGCCATGCGCTCCCCCATCTGGCGGATCCGGAAGTTGTCCGACGTGAGCTCGCTGATCTGCCGCCGGCGACCGAAGATCGTCGTGGTGTAGCCGCGCTCCTTCGCCTCCTGGACCGTCGCCTCCATGAACGTGCGCACGTTCGGGAACCCGTCGAAGTAGGCGTCGAGGATCTCCGCCGCCTCGCGGGGTCGCGATGCCGAGCCGCTGGCCCAGGCCGTAGGCCTCCATGCCGTAGGCGAGGCCGTAGTTGACCACCTTGGCGAAGCGGCGCTGCGCGGCGTCGACCGTGCTCTCGTCGACGCCGAACACCTTGGCCGCGGTGGCGGTGTGCACATCGACGCCGCGCTCGAACGCGTCGATGAGCCCCGGGTCCTCGGCGAGGTGCGCGAGCACGCGCAGCTCGATCTGCGAGTAGTCCGCGGTGAGGATCCCCCAACCGTCCTCGGCGACGAACGCGCGCCGCATCTCGCGACCGTCGGCGGTGCGCACGGGCACGTTCTGGAGGTTGGGCGCCTCGCTGGAGATCCGCCCCGTGGTGGTGTCGGTCTGCTTGAACGTCGCGTGGATCCGCCCGTCGGGCGCGATCAGCGGCGGCAACGCGTCGGCGTAGGTGCTGCGCAGCTTCTCGACCTCGCGGTACCGCAGCAGGTCCTCGACGATGGGGTGGTCCTCGGCCATCTTCTGGAGCGAGTCGGCGTCGGTCGACGGCCCGGTCTTGGTCTTCTTCAGCGGCACCAGACCGAGCTTCTCGAACAGGATCGCCCGGAGCTGCGGGGTCGAGTTGACGTTGAACTCCTCCCCCGCGTGCGCATAGATCCGCTGCACGTACATGTCGCACTGCTGGGCCAGGTCGGCGCGCAGGTTCTCGAGGAACTCGCGGTCGACCTTGATCCCGTTCGATTCCATCCGGGCCAGCACCCGGACCAGCGGGAGCTCGAACAGCTGGTAGAGCTCGGTGAGCTCGCGCGCTTCGAGCGCCTGCTCGAGCGCGGCCGCGAGCTGGAGGACGACGACGGCGCGGCGGCCGGTCTGGTCCAGCTCGTTGTCGCCGTCGAGGTCGAGGGTGCCCTCCTCCGCGTCGGGGGAACGCACCTCCAGCGACAGGAACCGGAGCGCGAGGTCCTCCAGCAGGAACTTCCCGGAGCCGGGGTCGAGGAGATACGCCATCACCGCGGTGTCGTGCAGCAACGAGCGAACGTCGGCGTCGAGGCCGTGCATCAGCTCCTTCGCCCGATGCGCGATCAGCCCCGGGCCGCCGGTGTCGAACAGCGCCAGGAGCGCCTCCCGCACCGCGGGCTGCGCGAGGAGCGCACCGTCGACGTAAGTGGCTGACGCATCGTCGGTGGCGATGGCGACCGCACGCAACCGGCTGGCCCCGGGCGCACCTTCCCAACGCGCTTCGATCGCGTAGGGCTCGTCGCTCTCGGCGATGGTTCCCAGGAGCTCCAGCACCGCTCTCTCGTCGCGGGCGACGCTGACGTCGACGTCGAGCGTGGCCGCTTCGACCTCGGCGGCCGCCGACTCACCGACCGCCTCGAGCAGGCGGGGCAGCAACGTGCGGAACGCGAGCTGGTCGAACAGGACCCGCACCTGCTCGCGGTCCCATGCCCCCATCTTGAGCTCCGCCGGCACCGCGTCGACGTCGCAGTCGAGGCGCAGGCGCGACATCTCGCGGTTGAGGAACACGCGGTCGCGCGCTTCACCCAGGTTCTGCCGCTGCTTCGGGGGGAGGTCGTCGAGGTGCTCGAAGATGGTCTCCAGGTTCCCGTAGGTGGCGATGAGCTTGGCCGCGGTCTTCTCCCCGATGCCGGGGACGCCGGGCAGGTTGTCGCTCGGATCACCCCGCAACGCCGCGTACTCCGGATACTGCGCGGGCGTGACGCCGGTGCGCTCGAAGATGCCGGCCTCGTCGTAGAGCACGTAGTCGGACACGCCCCGGCGGTTGTAGAGCACCTTGACGTGCGGGTCGGAGACCAACTGGTAGCTGTCGCGGTCGCCGGTGACGATGATCACGTCGATGCCGTCGGCCGCCGCCCGCACCGCGAGGGTCGCGATCACGTCGTCGGCCTCGACCCCGGGCACTTGCAGCGTCGGGATCTGCAGCGCCTCGATGACCTCGTGGATCAGGGGGATCTGGGGCACGAAGATGTCGGGCGTCTCCTTGCGGTTGCCCTTGTAGTTGGCGTCGAGGTCGTTGCGGAAGGTGGGCCCGGGCGCGTCGAACACCACCGCGATGCCATCGGGGTGCTCGTCGCCGAGGACCTTCACCAGCATCGAGGTGAAGCCGAAGACGGCGTTGGTGATGGTCCCGGCAGGGGTGGCGAGGTCGGATGGGAGCGCGTAGAACGCGCGATACGCCAGCGACAGGCCGTCGATCAGGAGGAGATTCGACACACGCCGATCGTACGGGCCGGGCGACCCCGATCGCTATGGCGTGAGCTCGCCGTCGACGACCCGCCGGGCGATCTCGTCGATCTTCACCCGGTTGGCCATCGCCTGCTGTTGGAGGAACCGCCAGGCGTCCTGCTCGGCCATCGAGTGGTCGTCCATCAGGCGACCCTTGGCGCGGTCGATCGTCTTGCGCGCCTCCAGGCGGGACTGCAGGTCCTCGACGTCGCGCTCCAGCGCGCTCAGCTCGGCGAACCGGCCCAGCGCGACCTCGATGGCCGGGATCAGGTCGCTCTTCTGGAACGGCTTCACCAGGTACGCCAACGCACCGGCGTCGCGGGCCTGCTCGACCAGCTCACGCTGGGAGAACGCGGTGACCATCAGCACCGCGGCCAACCGCTCGCTGGCCACGTGACGGGCGGCCGAGAGACCGTCGAGGCCCGGCATCTTGATGTCGAGGATCACGAGGTCGGGCCGGAGGTCACGGACCAGCTCGATGGCTTCGTCGCCCCGGCCGGTCTCGCCCACGACGTCGTACCCCTCCTCCTGGAGGAGCTCCTTGAGATCGAGGCGGATGATGGCCTCGTCCTCCGCGATGACGACGCGGGTCGGACGGCTCGGCTCAGCGGACACGAGGGCTCCCGGTGGTCAACGCGCCGACATTTCGGCCGAGATGCGGTCGAGGAGGGAGTCCTGTTCCTGCTCCAGCTCGCGGACCGTCGCCCGCAACGACTCGGCATGGCGCGCCTGGGCGTCGGCGTGGCGCCGGGCGTCGCGGGCCTCCACGTCGGCGAGCGGGGTCTCCGCCACCAACGCCCGCAGCCGTACGTCCTCCGCTTCCTCCTCGAGGAAGCTCAGCTGCTCCTCGGTGACTGCGAGCTCGGCCCGGATCCGTTTCAGGCGTTCGCTGACGTCGACCAGGCGGCGCTCGAGGAGGGACTGCGACATAGAAGGGGCATTCTAGATCCGGGCGTCCTCAAGCACATCCAGCTCGTTGCCGACACCGACAACACCGTGATTCGCCGGATCGCCGCCTTCCTCATCGCGCTCGGCGTGCTCGCGTTGTCGCCCGTGGCCGCCCACGCGGCCGACGACTCCGGGCGCGACCCGTTGACGCTCGCGAAGCAGCGTCTCGACGCGGCCCGCGCCGAGGCGACCGACATCTCGGGTCGCATCTCGGCGGCGCAGACCGACGAGGCCAAGCTCGAGGCCGAGATCAGCGCGGCCGAGGCGAACATCCCGCAGCTGCGCGCCCGCGCCACGGAGCTCAAGGCGATCGTGAAGCAACGAGCCGCCGAGCTCTACGTCCGCTACGGCGAGACGGCGGCGTTCGAATCGGCGATGGAGGCCGAGAACGCGGAGGACGGCCTGCGCGCCGCGCACCTCACCGGCACCCTGGGCACGCAGGATCTCGACGCGGCGAGCAAGCTGCGGGCGACCGCGGCCGAGCTCGCAGCACGTGAAGCGGACCTCAAGAACCAGAAGGCCGACCTCGACAAGACGCTGGCAACGCTCGCGCCCCTCAACGACCTCCTGCAGAAGAAGCTGGCGGTGGCGAGCGCGCAGTACGACAAGGTGCAGGCCCTCGCCACCGCCGATCCGACGAAGCACGGCGTCGACGTCGCCACCGGGGCGAGCGAGTGCCCGGTGAAGGGCGTCGTCGTGTTCACCGACGACTTCGGTGAGCTGCGATCGGGGGGACCGCATCCGGGCATCGACATGGGCGCGCTGACCGGCACCCCGGTGGTCGCGGTCGCGCCCGGCTTCATGCGTCACGACGTCGGCGGCGACGGCGGCAACGGCGCGTGGCTCACCGGGCTCGACGGCTACTCCTATTACTACGCGCACTTCTCGCGCTACGAGGGTGACGATCGGCTCGTGAACGCGGGAGACGTCATCGGGTACGTCGGCATGACCGGCAACGCGACGGGACCGCACCTGCACTTCGAGATCCATCCCGGCAAGCCGGGCGAGAATCCACCGGTCGACCCGTTCGCGACGCTGTTCCTGCTCTGCAATCAGAACGCCCCCGCGGCGGCGGCGAACTAACGTCGTCGGGTCCGCCCGGATGGCGCAACTGGCTGACGCAGTCGGCTCAAAACCGGCCGCCCCTCGGGGCATGTGGGTTCGAATCCCACTCCGGGCACCTCGTTCGTGCAGGCCACGTCAGGTCGCTCACGCCGGTGCGTCGGGACGCGACCTCCGACGGATGAGGAGCAGGGCAAACCCACCGGTGATAAGTGCAGAGGCAATGCCAGCCATCGGGATCGCCAGTGGCGATCCGGTGAATGACAGCTTGTCGCCTGCACTCGCAGCCACCGTCGGGAAGGTGTTCGTCGCGGTGATCGGGCACCGTCGGGTCCGACAGTGACGACGCCGTCGCCGGCGTCGGTGTCGCCGACTGAGCCCGTCTCGGTGAATGTGAGGGTGGCGTCGACCGGACGGTTGGGCTCGGTCGCGGTGCACGTCGAGCCGACCAGGACGTCGAACGTTGCTGATTCTCCGCCGCCCAACGTCAGGGGTGATTCGCCGCTGAGCAACGGCACGTCGATCGTCGTGCCGTCCGTGTCTTCGATGGTGCACGTGATCGAGAAGGTGTAGGTGGCGTTCGGGTTCGGCTCGCCGACGACGTCCTTGGTCAGGGCGATGTTCGCCGGGTCGAACGTGTTCGTCGCCGTGATCAACAGCTCCTGCGGGGCTTCGGACGCGGCCTCGGCGACGACTTCCGCCCCGTTCTGGCAGGAGTCGTGGTCGATCGTGACCGCGGTGGCCCCGCCGGAAGCGGGCTCGGATCCCCAGCACCGGGCGCCCAGTGGAACGAGGGTGGGACTTCCGTCGGCGTTCGTCACGGTCACCGGCACGCCGTCTCCGGCCACGGTGACCTCGCCGTCGAGCACGGTGACGAGGTCGCCGCTGTCGTCCTTCACCGCGCAGTTCACGGCGATCGTGTACGTGAGACCGGAGACGTAGTCGCTGTCGGCGGCGTCGCCGTCGACGTGCTTGGCCACGGCGACGGTGCCGGCGGAGAACTGGTTGTCGATGCTGACAAAGGCGACGTTGGCTTGCTGGGCGCCAGCACGACGCGGCGGGTGGCCCCGAACGCCGCGTCGGTGGCAAAGGGTCGGGTCGCCCGTTGCCCGGTACCTACCGGCGAACGGCCGGTCGTCGTTCGCGGGGTCGTAGAGCAACGGCTTGATCCGGTCGAGCCGCGACGGCGCCTGTCCTTGTCCCTTCAGGGCGCTACGGCGGGCGGCGCTGTCTCTGCGTCGCGCAGCATCTTGGCCATTGACTGGAGCAGCTTCCAGCCGATCGCGCCGTTCTGCTGCACGAGCGGGCGGAACTCCCAGAACGTAAGGCCGTGGCACACGAGCTCCGTCGTCGCGGTCACCGTCGCGGCGCGCACGCCTTCGTCGATCAGCGCGATCTCGCCGAAGTGGTCGCCTCGCCCAAGCGTGGCGACCTCCTCACCACGGATGGTGACCTTCGCTTCGCCGGAGTCGATCAGGTAGAAGGCCGCGCCGCCGGAGCCTTCGCGGATTATCACGTCGCCTGCGCTGAAGCGCCGCGCCTTGAACAGTGACGCGATCGCCGCGATCTCGTCGTCGCTGAGCCCGGCGAACAAGGGCACCTGGGGCACCAGCTCGGCCGGGTTGTTCTCGGCGACCGTGACCATTGGGTCGATTGCGGCCTTTCCCTGGGTGGAGGTGGTCACCGCGCGGCACTGGAGCAGGAAGATGGTGTCGTCGGCGAGCGCCCACTCGATGTCGCGCGCGTTGCCGTACACCTCCTCGCAGCGCGTCGCGAGTGCGTGGAGCTGCGCGAGGTGCTCATCGGTGAGGCAGAGCGCTTCGCTGCGCTCCTTCGGCACCTCTTCTTCGAAGGTGCCGCCGTTGGGCTGCGTACGGATCGCAATGCGCTTCAGCCCGGGTGTTCGCTCCAGCACCGTGCCGTCGCGCCCGATTCGGAACGTGTCGGGAATCACCAGGCCCGCGACCACCGCTTCGCCGAGGCCCCAGCTCGCCTCGATCACGCGCTCGTCGGCACCGGTCACCGGGTTCTCGGTGAACATCACGCCCGCGGCGACGGGGTCGAGCAGCGACTGCACCACGACACCGACGCTGGGGCGCGTGAAGAGCCCGACGCGCTGGCGGTAAGTGATCGCGGAGTCGGAGTTGGCCGACCACCAGATCTCGCGCAACGCGGCCGGCACATCGTCGACGGACGACACGTTGAGCAGCGTCAGGTGCTGGCCGGCGAAGCTTGCGTCCTTGCCGTCCTCGTCGACAGCCGACGACCGGACCGCGAGCGGCGTGGGCAGCGTGGCCACCGCCGCCGCGATGCGCGCGATCGTCGCCTCGTCCTCCGAGGCGGCCGCCTCGACCACCGCACCGCAGAGCGCGTAGCCCGGCGGTACCGGGAGCCCGTCGCGGATCGCGTCGCCGAGGCCGACGGCCTTCGACCCGAACAGCGAAGTGTCGCTCGCCTCGGCGAGCGGCAGCAGGTCGCTCACCCGAGCACCATGACCTCGCCGGCGGTGCCATCCACGCGCACCCGGGCGCCGTCGGCGATCCGCTCGGTGGCGTCACGGGTGCCGACGACTCCAGGGATGCCGTACTCCCGGGCGACGATCGCCGAGTGCGACAGCAGGCCGCCGTTGTCGGTAACGATCGCACCAAGCAGCGGCAGCAGGATATTGAACGCCTCGGTGGTCGCCGGCGTAAGCAGCACGTCGCCCTGCTGGATACGCCCAAATTCGGCGGGACCGGCGATCAGTCGCGCCGGCCCCTCGTACACGCCCGGGCTCGCGGCGAGGCCGCGCAGCCGATCCTCGTCGTGCTCCGCCTGCGAGCTGCCGAAAAGCATGTCGAGGGAGATGCCCATCGCGGTCATGAGGCGGCGCGGCGCGGGCGGGAGTCCGGACGGGTCGGGCGGCGGGTGCGGCGGGTCGCCAATGAAGGGTGGCGCGTCCTTCGCCGAATGGATGCGCCGGTACTCGGCGCGCGCCTCGAGCTCGTCGCTCGCCGGGCCACCCGTGCCCGTGACCAGGGCACACATCTCATCGACGCTCGCGTCCACGATGAGCAGCGGGTCGCTCAACAAACCACGCGAGGCGACGCGGCGGCCCGCCTCCAACGCGGCGCGGCGCATGAGACCCGACGCCCAGATGTCGCTGTACACACCGCGCTCGTCGCGCAGGCGGTACATGAGGCGCGCCTCGCCGAGCAGCTCGTCGAAGAACGCGCGATGTTCCTCGGGCACGCGCTCGCGCATGCCGACGACTAGGTCCTCGTGGCGCTCGCCGCCGGTATCGCGCCCGCCGATCGTGACACGCATCGCCTTGAGCAGCGCCTCCGGCAACTCGATCGCCCGCGGCTCGGAGATGTCGAAGCCGTCGAGCGGCCGGTTACCCACGAGATCGAGCCATCCCGCGACGGCGGCGCCCGACGCACCGGGCAGCGCGCGCAATTGCTCGAGGATCGCGGCGGGATCGCCGTCGGACTCCAGCAGCGCCATCGCCGCCGGATCGGTCGCGATGCCCTTGAGCGCCTGGAGCTCGTCGGAACCGCCCGCCGACACATCGGCCGCGCCGCGCAACAGCCCGAGAAGTTCGGCAGGGGAGACCCCCGTCCACTCGCCGACGTGCGCGACGAAGTCGCCCGTGGGGATCACCGCGCCGGCGGTATAGGTCATGTGCTGCGTGATCATCGCCGAGTGGTGATCGCAGCAGAGGCGCAGGTACTCGACGAGCTCGTCGTCGTTCAGCAACGCGGGGTCGACGGCCTGGATCTCACGGTGCTTCGCGATGGCCGCGGGCTTCTTCGCCTCGTCCCACTCCCGCAGCTGCTCACGCCACAACTTCCCCTCGAGCACCTCCGAGGCGCGCGCGAAGCGCGCCGGAACCTCCTCGTCGGCGACGGGACGCGGCTGGTTGAAGGCGAAGCCGTTGACGTAGGAGCTGAACAGCCCCTCGAGCAACAGGCCGTAGTAACTCGCGAAGGCGCGGGTGCCCTTCCCGAAGGCCTCGGGGTGGGTCTCGCTCCAGTAACGCGTGACCGGCCGCGGAAAGTGGACCGGGTCGTTGGCCCACGGTCCCGGCCCGATCGGCTCCCAAGTCAGCTCCGTCGTGTCACTCATCAACCACACCCATTCTCGTGTCCCCGGATCGATCCTCGCGCAGCGCGGCGGAGTATGGGGCGCGAACGGCGCCGACGCAACCAGCGGCGGGGCGAAGGCAATCGCTAGAAGGGCGGGTGCGACCCAACGGGAGCCATCACACGATCGGCCAAAGCTTCTTCATGGCGAACCCGATGACACCCACCCGTTTGCGCAACACGTGGCGTCGCCAGCTACACCTACTAAGACTGGCTGCTCGACCACGCGTGGATACTCGTACCCGCGCAGACGTACGTCGGGCGGATGTTGGAGACGCTGCGCGAGTTCCCCGCCCGACGGGAGCCGGCATCGTTCAACGTCGACCAAGTAATGGCGAGCTGCAGGCGGGCATCTCCAGCGCCTGAGTCGACGTTGGAGCGCGGTCTGTGCACGCTTGCCGAGGCGGCCGGCGTCGAGTCTCCCGGTCGGGCAGATCGCCGTTCTGGCTCCTTCAGGTAAGCGGTCAGTTGCTGACCGCACTCCTCGGCCTCGACTCCAGTCGAGGTAGTGCAGCGAATCACCTGTGGGCAGACCGGCACACCTGCTATCGGGTCGAGTGGTTTAACGGTGCCGTGGGTGGGACAGCGATGGTCGATCTGCAAGTGACACCCTTCGCTCCGGCGCGGTCAGACTGACCTGTTCGCCGTCCAGACCAGAACGATGAGAGCAGGCCCTTCGACTGCTTTGTGACCAAGGGGGATCTTAGGCCAACGCGAGAAAGAGCCGCTAGCAAGTCCGACCTTGTTGTGGGTCGCAAAGAGGCCGCCCGCACGTGGCATGACGCTCAGATGCCCAGGATCTGGGCCTTCTTGGCTGCGAATTCCTCGTCGGTCAGGATCCCCGGTGTGGAGTTGCGCGAGCTGCGTCAGCTGGGTGTTCATATCGGGCTCCGCGGGCGCGGACGCGGGGGCTTCGACGTACTGCACTTCGGGCTCTTGCGCCTCCTGTGCTCGCGCGTCCTGTGCTGCGTACTTCTGCTGCCGGTGGTGCGCGACGCCGCCGGATACTGCGCTCGCCGTTCCAACAATCGCCGCCGTCCTCAGGATCGGCCTGCCTCGTCGAAGCGTCGATGTCCTCTTTTGGAGTTGACGACGGAGCTGGGCTGATCACCAGCCCGTCAGACCGAACCAACGTCTCGTCGCGCAAAACGCGCTGCACCAGGAGCGCGGCCGCTCGTCTGCCTGACTGGCGCGCTGGCCTTGCTCGATTGGTGGAGGCGGTGGCAGCGGGCGAATCGATTGTCGTGGAGGAGAGTGATTTCGGGGTTTTCACGATGGTGGGTACACCTGACGCGGCGAGAGCAACGAACGCTTTCCATCATGCCTTCTCTCAGTTGGGCGCGGCAGGCGTCGGGAACGCGCACGCGAGCGCCGCTTCGACCATGCTGATCTGGGCGGCGTCGCTCACCAGCGTTCCGGGCCGCACAGACCCGGCGATATGCGCCTGCGAGAGCCCGAGCACGACTCAAGACTGGTCACACGGTTGGTCACGGACTCTTGCGGATCACCCCGGATCGCCCACTCGCGCGAACCCTCCACGTCCCACGAACTGCGCACTAAGCCAAGGTGTGCCGGACTACCCCGGATAGGCGATCAGCACGCGGGCCGGAGTTCGAATCCCACTCCGGGCACCCGATCGCGGAGGAAATCATCCGGGAGGCGACGCCCGACTCGTCGCTCAGGGCTCGTCTTCGGCCGCGATCTCGGCCGGCTTCGCCGGCGTCACGATCCAGCCCACCTTCACCAGCAGGACCGTGATCACGACCAGCACCACGCCGGTGACGATCGAGGCGACGAACCCCGATCGACTGACCTGGCCCTCGAGTGCGAGGACGACGATCGTCCAGCAGCCGACGCAGACCAGGAACTGGACCACGAGCAGCACCGGCTCGGCCTTGCGCGCGTCCTTCCCTTCCATCGCGCCCTCCCAGCGGTCGTCGGTACGTCCCCCCGATGATGGCGCGGAGGGCCGCCTGCCTCAAGCTCCCGGGTGACGCGGATCAGAGGCCGAGGGTCGCGTTGACGCCATCGTGCTCGTCGATGGCGCGCATGCGGGCGCCGACGACCGCGAGGAGCTTCGGTGCGATCTGCGGCATGGCCAGCTCCAGCATCTCGTTGAAGTCGTGGCGGCCGAGCACGAGCATCTTCAGCGGTGTGGTCGCGGTGACGGTGGCCACGCGCTCGCCGCCGTCGATCAGCGCCATCTCCCCGAAGAACCCGCCGGGCCCGATGGTGCCGATCTCGTCGCCGTCGACCGCCGCGGAAGCGCTGCCTTCGACGATGACGAAGAACTCGAGGCCCTCGTCACCCTGCCGGGTCAACTCGTCGCCGACCGCGGCTTCCTGCGGGTGCGCGAGGGCGGCGATACGACCGAGCTCGTCGTCGGTGCAGGTGCTGAAGAGCCAGATCCCGCGGAGGAGGCGGATCCGCTCGTCGAGGTCGGCGCCGAAGCTCACGCCGCCGAGGGAGGCGGCAACGACCGGCGACGGCCGCGCACGCCCCGACGCCGACGCCGGGTCCCGATCACCAGCACGAAACCCACGACGACGGCGGCGATGCCGCCGAGCACGTAGGTGGTCGTGTGGCTGGACGAGCCGGTGAACGCCAGCCGTCCGCCCAGGACGGTGATGTTGGCGTTGAGCACGCAGACCGAGCCGCGCACGGTGAGGAGGTGCACACCGGGCGCCGTGCCCCGCGGGATGGTGATGGTGCCGGCGAAGCTGCCCTGGCTGTCCGAGGTGATCGTGCCGATCGGCTTGTTGTCGAAGAGGACCTGCAGCACCTCGTTGGGCACACAGCCCGCCCCCCGGAACGTCGCCTCGCCGCCGGCCTGGACGTTCGGGTTGTCGACCACGAGGCCGCCGGGGACGGGCGGGTACTGCTCGGCCAGGACGGTCGGGTCCGCGGTGACCGTGATCTGTGCGTTGGTGTCGCCGCCGGCGACCGTGGGCGCGGTCCCGGTGCCGGTGCCGCCGGTGCCCCCGGTGGTGGTGGGCGTCGGGGCGGGGGGCAGGTCGAGCAGACCCCGTCCGATGCCCGCCTGCAGGTCGAGGGCGAGGTTGCCGGCGATGAAGATGTTGTTGGCGAGGTCGTCGTAGCTGAGGGTGTTGATGGTGCCGAGGTTGCCCTGCGTGACCACGACGCTCTTGGCCGGACCCAGCTGGGCCTCGGAGCCGTCGGGGGCGGTGACCTTCACGTTGTCGACGACGTCGGTGAACGTGCAGGTGAGCTTGTTGGCGTCGTCCACGCACACGACGGCGAACGCGGTGCCCTCCACGGCCGCGGTGGTGCCGCCCGCCTTCACCTCGAACGACCCGGTCTCGGAGACCTTGGCGGCGCGGTTCCAGGTCTCGCCCACCGAGAGCGTGCCCTGGGTCTGGCGGCCCCCCTGCTTGTTCGTGAGCTTGGTGATCTTGAACTCGGTGGAGCTCCCGAGCCGGGTCAGCGAGCCGTCCGTGTAGTCGATCTCGGCCCTGCCGGTGGTGTCGGTCTTGATCGAATCGCCCTGCTGGAGCGACTGCCCGTCCTTCGCCGCGACGAAGCTCGACGCGCTCTTCTTCTTCACCGTGACCTGCGCGGCCTGCACCTTGAGCGTCGCGAGCGTGGTCTTGCTCTGCGACTTGGTCGAGTTCTTGGCGCTCGGTACCGCGACGGCGTTCGCGCTCAGCGCGGCAACCGATGCGAGCGCGAGGACCGTGGCGGCGACGAACCGCAGCCCGCGATGCGTCTGCGCATGCTGCCGGCTCTGGCCCGGTGTCGCAGTCACGTGGCCCCGCCTCACGTCGACCCTCCGGTCCACTACCCCTCCGGAACCCTCAGCGGGGCGTCGCCCATCGCCACGGATTCGGGAAGGCTAGCCGAATCCGGGGCCACCACTCGCCAGAGGCTCAGCTCACGACTGACGCCCTTGAGCGCGATGCGGCCGACCGGCTCGACCGGTGGTGGCGACGGAACCCGGGTCAGGACCTGGTCCGAGAGGATGATCTCACCCCGGCCCGCGGCCGAGCAGAGCCGCGCACCGACGTTGACGGTGTCGCCGACGACGTCGTACTGGCGGCGGCGCCCGCCGCCGAAGTGGGCCGCCACCGCTTCCCCGGTGTTGAGCCCGATGCCGAACGACACCTCGGGCGCACCCAGCTCCAGCAGCTCCCGGTTGAGGTCGGGCGTGAGCGCCTGGATCTCCATGGCGCACTGGAGCGCCATCTGTGGGTGGTCGGTGCTCGGGAGGGGTGCACCCCAGACCGCGAACACCTCGTCGCCCACGTACTTCATGAGCGTTCCGCGCATCGACAGCACGACGTCGGTGACGCGGTCGTAGTAGTGGTTCAGCATCACGCGGACGGTCGCCGGCGACAGGCTCTCCGACAGCGCGGTGAAGCCCCGGAGGTCGCAGAACAGGACGGTCATGTCGAGCCGTTCGCCTTCGACGGCCACCGAGGCGCGGTCCTCGTCGACGAGGCGTTGGGCGACGGCTTCCGGCACGTACTGCGAGAACAGCGCGGTGACCCGCCGGCGTTGCCGGGTCTCACCGAAGTACCGCAGCGCCAGCGCGCCGATGAAGGCCACGATCACCGCCAGCGACGGGTACACGAAGTTGAGCACGTGCCCACTGTTGAAGCGAGTGAACGCGTAGACGATGTACCCGGCACCGACCAGCATGGTGAAGAGCACCGACATCCAGAGCGGCAGGAGCAGCACCGCGGTGCCGATGAGGGCGGTCATCGCCGCGACCCAGAGCAGTGTCTGCGAGTCGGACACCGGGTTGAGGTAGGTACCCGTGAGCATCGTGTTCACGGCGTTCGCGTGCAGCAGCACTCCCGGGATCCCGGTCGACTTGTTCACGGGCGCCTGCCGGTTGTCACCCAACGTCGAGTCGACCGCGCCGACCAGCACGATCTTGCCGTCGATCTTCTTCTTGGGCACGGTGCCGGCGATGACGTCGGCCGCGGAGATGACGCGCGCCGGATCGGACAGGCGCTCGGCGAAGTTCAGGAGCAGCGACTTGGCGCCGATGGTGGGCACGAGACGGTCGCCGATCTGCACGCCGTCAGGTCGAACGATCGGGGGCCCCTTGATGCCGCGGTAGCGCATCACCGCGGCCAGCGAGAGCGAAGGGATGAACGTGCCGTCGGCCGATTCGACGACGAGCGGCAGGCTGCGGTTCACCCCGTCCGTCGGATCCTGGTTCGTCTGCGCGTGGCCGACGGTGAAGTCCGCGCCCTGAAGGCCGGCGGCAAGGCCGGACACATTGTCGAGCTTGACGACGCCGTGGTCCTGTTTCCCGGACGTGCCCTTCACCGCGAGCACCACGTTGCCCGCGTTCGTGATCGACTTCGCGAGGAGGGCGTCGGGTGCGACCTGTTCCTGATTCTCCTGCGAGTACGTGACGTCGAACCCGATCACGCGCGCGCCGTCGGCCTTCAGTTGGTCGACCAACTCCGCGACCTTGTCGCGCGGCAGTGGGTTGCCGAGCCCCGGAGTCGCGATCGTCTTGCGGTCGAACCCGACGACGACGACGTGGGGGTCCGACGGCGCGGAGGGCAGCAGCGCGTCGGTGGCGCGGCGCTGGAAACCGGCGAAGACGTTCCCATTCAGGCCCAGAGCGGCCAAGGCGGTCACGATGACCGTGAGCGCGACGATCGAGACGATCCGGCGGATCATCAGACGACGTTTCAGCAGTACCTCCCCGCAGGACCGGCCCCACCACTGACTTCGTGGCGCGGATTACCGGAGAAGCTTCGCGCGCGGGCGATAATGCACCGGATGCACCCCCTCCTCGCAGTGGATCTCACCACCGCGGTCCTGGTGATCGTGGCCGTTCTGGCGGTGGTGTTGCTCGTCCTCATCGTCGTCGCCCCGTGGCGGCAGGTGCGGCAGGAGCCACCCCTCGACAAGGCCGTCGAAGCCAAGCTGCTCCTCAATCGCAACCCCGACGAGCCGACGGGTGAGGTGCCGCGCGTCTCGGCCGTGCCCAGCGACGACTCCGACGACGACGCCCTCGGTGGTGACCTCAGCGACCTCGCCGAGCTCGACGAGCCGCCGAACCCACCGACGCGCCCCGACGGCTGAGCATCACGCCGACCGCGAAGAACATCCGCGCCTCGCACGTGGTGTCACCCTCGACCGACGCGCGGGCCTGCGCCCAGCCCCCGCGCGCGCTGAGCCGCTCGACGTCGACCTCCAGCAGGAGCTCGTCGCCCGGGCGCACGACCCGACGGAACCGCACCTTCTCGACACCACCGAACAACGCGAGCTTCCCCGCGTAGCGCTCGTCGCCCAGGAGCGTGATCGCGCCCGCTTGCGCGAGCGCCTCCAACTGGATGACGCCGGGCACGATCGGGTTGCCGGGGAAATGCCCCTTCAGGAAGTACTCGTCGCCGGTGACGAAGTAGCGCGCCTCGATGTGCTGGGCGACGGTGATGGCATCGACCTGGTCGACGAACCGAAACGGTGGCCGGTGCGGCAGCATGCCCACCAGCGCATCGGAGTCGGGGTGAGGCATGAGGCGAATCCCTGCAGACAATTCGGCCCCGACAGGTTCAGTCCAGGCGCTTTTCACGAAGACAATCCGGGTTTACTCCCGAGTAACCGACGTTACCCGCGAGTAATGGTCGACACTTGGGACCCGCCCGACGTCGCGAGCACACCGATGTAACCACTCGCGCACGCTGACGGTCGTATCTCCTTACACCTGCAGCCGAACGCACCGAGTGGAGTGAACCAGTCAGTGGGCATCGCGGTCACCTTCCCCGGACAGGGAACCCAGCAACCCGGCATGGCATTGCCGTGGCGCGATCATCCGAGCTGGGCGATCGTCGAGCAGGCCGAAGCCGCGTTGGGCGAGCCGCTCGGGCACCTCATCACCGACGCGCCCGCCGATGCGTTGACGCGCACCCGTGAAGCACAACTCGCGGTGCTGCTCACCTCGCTCGTCGTCTGGGACGCGCTCGCACCACTTCCCGGCGTGCCCGTCGCGTTCGCGGGTCATTCGCTCGGCCAGGTCACCGCGCTGATCGCGTCGGGCGCCCTCCCCCTCGACGCCGGAGTGCGGTTCGCGGCGCGACGCGCCGAGCTCACGCAGGCCGCGGCCGACGCCCACCCCGGGAAGATGGCCGCGCTCCTGGGCGCCACACCGGAGCAGGCCGACGACGCGTGCACCGCCGCACCCGACGCGTGCTGGGTCGCCAACGACAACGCCCCCGGCCAGGTCGTCATCGCGGGCACGCCCGAGGGCGTCGCCGCCGGATCGGCCCGGGCCCAGGAGCTCGGCGTGCGCCGGGTCACCGCGCTGAACGTCGGCGGGGCCTTCCACACGCCACTGATGGCCGACGCCACCGCCGGGTTGCAGCCCGAAGCGGCCGCGCTCGACCTGGCCGCACCCGCGGCCCCGGTGGTCTCGAACCACGACGCGGTGGCCTACGCCGACGCCGAGGGTTGGCGGGACCGGCTGCCCGCCCACGTGTCGGTGCCGGTCCGCTGGCGCTCGACCATGGACACCCTGGTCGCTCTCGGCGCCATCACCTTCCTCGAGGTCGGGCACGGCTCGATGCTCGCTGCGCTCGCCAAGCGGGGCGCGCCGTCGGTCACCGTCCGCAATGTCGCCACTCCCGAAGACATCCCCACGATCCTGGAGGTCGCATAGCCCATGGAAGCCCTCTTGACCCACGGTGAAGGGCTCCTCGTGCCCGAGCGCATGATCATCGCCCCCTCGGTGGGCGTGTTCCGTCCGCTCGACGACGTCGACGCGGGCGACCACGTCGACGAGGGCCAGACCGTCGGGCACCTCGACGGCCCGGGTACCTCCACCCCGGTGTGCAGCCCGTTCCGCGGCCAGCTCGTGGGCATGCTCGTGCATCGGGGCGAACGGCTCCGGGAGGGCCAGCCCGTCGCGTGGCTGCGAGTCGCCTGAGCATGCGGGCGGCCATCGCAGGATGGGGCACGGCGCTTCCCGACCAGCGCCTGACCAACGCCGACCTCGAGCAACGGGTCGAAACCAGCGACCAGTGGATCGTCGAGCGCACCGGCATCCGTGAGCGTCGGATCGCCGGTCCGGGCGAGACGACCGCGACCCTCGCCGTCGAGGCCGGCGCCGCCGCGATCAAGCACGCCGGACTCACCCCCGACGCCATCGACCTCCTCATCGTCGCCACCGCGACCACCGAACAGCTCATCCCCCACACCGGCGCGTTCGTGGGCGACGGCCTCGGCGTGGGGTGCGGGTCGTTCGACCTCAACGCCGGCTGCGCCGGGTTCGTCTACGAGCTCGTCGTCGGCTCGGCGTTGCTGACCGCGGGCAACCTGGACCACGTGCTGGTCATCGGGAGCGAGACGCTCTCGCGCGTGACCGATCCGCAGGACCGGGGGACGTGCATCCTCTTCGGCGACGGGGCGGCGGCGATGGTGCTGAGCGCCTCGCGCGACGACGGCCCCGGTCTGGTGGCATGGGACCTCGGTTGCGACGGCTCGGCCACCGGCCTGCTCGAGATCCCCGCCGGCGGCAGCCGCATGCCCACGTCGGCCGAGACGGTCGCGAACGGCGACCACTACCTGAAGATGGCGGGCCCGGAGGTCTTCCGGCGCGCGGTCCGCATCGTCGTGGAGTCGGCGACCGCCACCCTGTCACGGGCCGGCGTCACCATCGACGACGTCACGTGGTTCGCGCCACACCAGGCCAACGTCCGTATCATCGAGGCCGCCGCCACCCGCCTGGGCATCCCGATGGAGCGCACCCTCGTGAACATCGACCACTACGGCAACACCAGCGCGGCCTCGATCCCGCTCGTGCTCGCCGAGGCCGCCGATGACGACCGCTTGCACGACGGCGACCTGGTGCTGCTGTCCGGGTTCGGTGCGGGCCTCACCTGGGGCAGTGCGCTGGTGCACTGGGGCCGCGCGTGACGACTCCGGCCTCCCAGCCGCGGGTCGCGTTCGTCACCGGCGCATCGCGCGGGATCGGACGTGCGATCGCCATCGCGCTCGCCGAGGCGGGTCACCGGGTGGCGTTCTGCTACTCGTCCGACCACGACGGCGCCAAGGACACGCAGGCCGCGGTCGAAGCGGCGGGCGCCGACGCGCTCGCGGTGCAGGCCGACGTTGCCGACGTCGAATCCGTCGACCATGCCTTCACCGAGATCGAGGGCGCGCTCGGGCCGGTCGAGTTGCTCGTGAACAACGCGGGAATCGCCCGCGACGGATTGCTCATGCGCATGTCCGACGAGCACTGGGCCGACGTGCTGCAGACCAACCTCACCGGTGCCTTCCACACCATCCGCCGGGCGACGCCCAAGATGATGCGGGGGCGGCACGGTCGGATCGTCAACGTCTCGTCCGTGAGCGGCCAGAGCGGACAAGCGGGCCAGGCCAACTACTCGGCGGCCAAGGCCGGCCTCGTGGGCCTCACGCGGGCGGTCGCCCGCGAGCTCGCGCCGCGCGCCATCACCTGCAACGTCGTGGCACCCGGGCCTATCGTGACCGCGATGACGGAGGGTCTGCCGGACGAGTGGCGGACCTGGGCCGAGGAGACGGTGCCGCTCGGGCGCCTCGGGACCCCGGAGGAGGTGGGGGCCGTGGTGACCTTCCTGTGCTCCGACGCCGCCGGATACGTCACCGGTGCGATCGTCCCGGTCGACGGCGGACTCGGCATGGGCCATTGATCGGCGCGAACCTGGGGCGTTGCGCCCCGGTGCCCACCGCACGGCAGCTCTTTGCACCCGACAGGAGGAACCATGGAACGTGAGGAAGCGCTCTCGGCGCTGAGAGAAGTGGCGGTCGAAGTCCTGAGCGTCGACCCCGACGCGGTGGTCGAGGAAGCCCGGTTCAAGGAAGACCTCGACGCCGACAGCCTCGACCTCGTCGAGCTGGTGATGGGGCTCGAGGAGCGGTTCGACATCTCGGTGCCCGAAGAGGACCTCGAGAACGTGGGTACCGTCGGCCAGGCCGTCGACCTCGTGATGGCCAAGGTCGCCGCAAAAGCATGAGCCATCGCTCCATCGACTCGCACGGGCGGCCGCGGGTCGTCGTCACCGGCATGGGCGTGAAGACGCCGGCCGGCGTCGACGTCGACACGTTGTGGTCCCGGATCTGCGCCGGCCGCGGCACCGCGAAGCGGATCGAGCGGTTCGACCCGTCAGAGCTTCCCGTCCAGTTCGCCGGCGAGGTCCTCGAGTACGACCCCGAGCCGTACTTCGGTCCCAAGGAGGTGCGCCGCGTCGACCGCTTCACGCAGCTCGGCTTCGGCGCCGCGGCCGACGCGCTCAGCGACGCCGGCGAGCTCGGCGCCGACCCCAGCCGCTGCGCGGTGATCGCGGCGACCGGCGTCGGTGGGCTCGAGACCATGGAGGAGAACGAGGCCACGTTCCTCGCACGCGGCGCCAGCCGTGTGAGCCCGTTCTTCGTCCCCATGATGATGCCGAACGCGGCCGCGGGCATGATCTCCATCCGGTTCGGCTTCACCGGACCCGCGCTCTGCATCTCCACCGCGTGCGCGGCCGGCGCGAACGCGATCGGCGAGGGCGTGCGCATGGTGCGCGACGGGAGCGCCGAGGTCGTCGTGGCCGGCGCCACCGAGGCTCCGGTCACCCCGCTCACCGTCTCCGCGTTCGCCCGCATGGGCGCCATGAGCACCCGCAACGACGATCCGGGACGGGCGTCGCGCCCGTTCGACGCCGCACGCGACGGCTTCGTGATCGCCGAAGGTGCAGCCTTCTGTGTGCTCGAGACCCTGGAGCACGCGCTCGCACGGGGCGCCACCATCCACGGCGAGGTGCTCGGCTACGGGCGCAACGCCGACGCGCACCACATCACCGCGCCGGTGCCGGGAGGCGCGGGCGCCGCCGCGTGCATGCAGCTCGCGCTCGACGACGCCGGGCTCGACGCCAGTGGCATCGGACACGTGAACGCGCACGGCACGTCGACCCCGCTCAACGACGCCACCGAGGCCGAAGCCATCCGCAAGGTGTTCGGCGACATCACCCCGCCGGTCACGTCGACCAAGGGCGTCACCGGGCACATGATCGCCGGCGCCGGCGCCGCGGAGGCAGTGATCAGCCTCCTGTCGCTGCGCGACGGCATCGTGCCTCCCACCGCCAACCTCGAGCAGATCGGCGACGACATCGGCCTCGACGTGGTCGCCGGTGAGCCCCGGCCGGTCGAGCGCAAGCCGGTCCTGTCGAACTCGTTCGGCTTCGGCGGCCACAACGCCACCCTGATCCTCGGGTCGGTCGACGTCGACGCCGACTGACCACCGGCCGAGCAGCGGGGACACATGACGGCACCCGGCGTCACGCTGCCCGTGTTCGGGCGCCGCAGCGCCGCGGTGGATGCCTCCATCCGCGAGATCGACGGCCGGACGATCAGCTGGTTCAGCCTCGACGGCGGGAAGCATCGCGGCGCCATCGGCACCGGCGAGGGTGAGGCCATCGAGCGGGCCGTGCACCTGGCGGTCGAGCTGGGCCTGCCGATCGTGGGCCGCATCGCCAGCTCGGGGGCCGACGTGTCCGACGGCGTCGCCTCCCTGCACGCGTGGGGCCGCGTGGCCAAGGCGCTGAGCGACGCATCGGGGGTGGTGCCGATCGTGCTCCTCCTGGTGGGCCCCGCGGTGTCCGGGCCCGCGCTGCTGCTCGGCATCGCCGACCACGTGATCATGACCGAGGACGCGTTCGCCTACGTGACCGGACCCGACGTCGTGGTCGCATTCACCGGTGTGCCCATCGAGGGCGACCGGCTCGGCGGCGCGACGGTGCACGAACGCCAGAGCGGCGTTGCGACATGCGTGGTGGCCGACGAGGACGACGCGATGGTCGCGCTCGAAGGGCTGCTGTCCTACCTGCCGTCGAACCACCTCGCCGATCCCCCGCGCGAGGACACCGACGACCCCGTCGACCGGCCCGCGACCCGCGCCGCCGCGGCGGTGCCGGCGCGGGCGACCGCGTCGTACGACGTCCGGACCGTCATCGCGGACGTGCTCGACGAGCACTCCCTCCTCGAGCTCCGCGACCGCTACGCGGCCAGCATGGTCACCGGTCTCGGGCGGCTCGACGGGCGCGCGGTCGGCGTGGTCGCCAACCAGCCCATGCAGCAGGCCGGCAGCCTCGACATCGACGCCGCGCAGAAGGCGGCGCGGTTCGTTCAATGGTGCGACTGCTTCAACCTCCCCGTGGTCACCTTCGTCGACACGAGCGGCTACCTGCCGGGCAAGGACCTCGAGTGGCGCGGCATCATCCGCCACGGTGCGCAGCTGCTGCACGCGTACGCCGCCGCCACCGTGCCGCGCATCTGCGTGGTGCTGCGGAAGGCGTATGGCGGCGCGTACATCGTGATGGACTCGGCCGGTCTCGGCGTCGACTACTGCATCGCCTGGCCGACCGCGGAGATCGCGGTGATGGGCGCACCGCCGGCCGTGCAGATCCTCCACCGCCGGCGTCTGCAGGCCATCGACGACCCGACGGAGCGGGCGGAGGAGCAGGCCAAGCTCGTGGCCGAGTACGAGGACCGCTTCCTCAACCCGTACATCGCGGCGGAGCGCGGCTACGTCGACATCGTGATCGCGGCGGAAGACACCCGACGGGTGCTGGTCGACGCGCTCGCTGCGCCTCGGCACCAAGCGCGAGCAGCAACCCGGACGCCGACATTCGAACACTCCGCTTTGATGGTCGATTCCGTTCCGCCGTCCCGCCCATCCGGGCACGGCTCCACTGCATCTCCCCTTTGATGGTCGATTCCGTTCCGCCGTCCCGCCCATCCGGGCACGGCTCCACTGCATCTCCCCTTTGATGGTCGATTCCGTTCCGCCGTCCCGCCCATCCGGGCACGGCTCCACTGCATCTCCCCTTTCGTCGTCGACAGGAAGGTCGTCGTGCTCCAAGGCAAACGCATCCTCGTGACCGGTGTCCTCAACGACGCGTCCATCGCCTACTCGACGGCTCGGCTCGCGCAGGAGCAGGGCGCGGAGGTGATCCTGAGCTCGTTCGGGCGGGTGATGCGCCTCACCGAGCGCACCGCCAAGCGTCTCCCGGACCCCGACGTGCAGATCGTCGAGCTGGACGTCACCAAGGAGGACGACCTCGCCGCGCTGGCGGGGAACGTCGGCGGCACGCTCGACGGTGTGCTGCACTCCCTCGCGTTCGCGCCCGAGTCGTGCCTCGGGGGCGGCTTCCTCGACGCACCCTGGGAGGACGTGGCCGTGGCGCTCCAGGTCTCGGCCTACTCGCTGAAGGCGCTCGCCGTCGCCGCCCTGCCGCTGATGGGCCGGGGCGGGTCGATCGTGGGCCTCGACTTCGACAACGACGACGTCGCCTGGCCCGTCTACGACTGGATGGGCGTGTCGAAGGCGGCGTTCGAGTCCGTGGCCCGGTACCTGGCCCGTGATCTGGGACCACAGGGCATTCGGGTGAACCTCGTCAGCGCGGGCCCCTACCGCAGCATCGCGGCCAAGAGCATCCCGGGCTTCGAACGCTTCGAGGAGGTCTGGACCGAGCGGGCGCCCCTCGGGTGGGACCTGAAGGACGCCGAGCCCATCGCCAAGGCCTGTGTCGCGCTCCTCTCCGACTGGTTCCCGGCCACCACCGGAGAGAAGGTGCACGTCGACGGCGGCTTCCACGCGGTCGGCGCCTGACGGGAGCCGCGCTCGAGGGCGGCGCGGCCCGGTCAGGCCGTGGTGACGTCGCGGCGCTTGAAGACGACGACGCTGACGATCGCGGCGATCACCGTGTACGCCGCCACCGTCACCAGCGCCTGCGTCATCCCGACGCGTGGCGTCCCGCGTTGGCCGATCGCCTCGAGCAACAGACCGGGGAAGAACTTGGGCGCCGAGGTCCATGCGTTCTGTATGAGGTGCTCGACCGGTCCGGCCCAGAGGATCCCGACGGCCAGCGCGACCGCGAGCGAGCGCACGACCATCGCGACGGTCATGGCCAGGACCGCGTAGCCGGTGACCCACACCAGCACGATGCCGTAGTCACTGACCGCAGCGCCGAGCGCGGCGGTGCTCGTCCACGACGCGGTCGCGATCCCGTTCCCCGGCGCCTGCACGCGCGCCGCGATCCACGTCGTGAGCTCGGCCACGGCGAGGATGCCGGCCGCCACCGCGAGAAAGGCCGCCATCCGCCCCGCCAGGAGTCGCAGCCGGTCGGGTTGGCGCAGCAACATCGTCCGGTACGTGCCCCGCGAGAAGTCGAGGGCGAACAAGCCGACGAACACCACGAACACGAACGTGCCCCAGAACGCGGCCACGTAGCGGAAGATCTCGGTGCCGCCCCCGGCGCGGCTCAGGCTCTCGACGCTCGGGGTGTAGCCGTCGCTCGAGATCTGCCGCGCCGGCTCGGCGGCGCTGAGGACGATGGCGGCGCCCGCGATCGCGGCGATCACCACCGCGATGGCAGCGCCGACGAGCACGCGACGGCGGAGGAGACGGGCCAGCTCGGCCCGGAAGGCGCGGATCATCGGTGGACTCCTTCCAGCATGTCCAGGTATGCGGATTCGAGCGTCGGCCGGCGCACCCGGACCTCGCCCAGCACGATCCCGGAGGCGGCCGCGGCACCGTTCAGCGACGCGGCCAGCGCGCCGGCGTCGCGCCCGTCGACCGCCACGACGAGGTCGTCGCCCTCGGCGTGGCACGCGAACCGGCGTCCGCCCACCAGCTCCACCAGGCGTCCCATCGCGGCCGCGTCCGCGGGGCGGAGCACGACCTCGGGCTCGGTCGCCGCGCCGAACTCGCGCGCCGGACCGCTGTAGAGCAGCCGACCGCCGTCGATGATCACCAGCCAGTCGCAGATCTGCTCCAGCTCGTTGAGCAGGTGCGACGAGACCAGGACGGTCCGGTCGTCGCCCGCGATGCGCACCAGCAGCTCCCGCATGTCGCTGATCCCGGCCGGGTCGAGGCCGTTGGTGGGCTCGTCGAGGATCAGCAGCTCGGGATCGCCGAGCAACGCGGCCGCGATACCGAGCCGCTGCTTCATCCCCAACGAGAACCGCCCGAACTTGTCGTCGGCCCGCGCCGCGAGACCGACGAGCTCGAGCACCGGCGCGATCCGGCCCTCGTCCTGACCGCCGAGGCGCGCCAGGACCACGAGGTTCTGCCGGGCGGTGAGCGACGGCCACATGGCCGGGCCCTCGAGCAGCGCGCCCACCCGCCGGAGCGCCTGCTCCGGATCACGGATCGACGCGCCCAGGACCGTGCCGTCGCCGCCGCTCGGTCGCGCCAGCCCGACGAGCATCGCCATGGTCGTGGTCTTGCCGGCCCCGTTGGGGCCGATGAACCCGGCGACGACGCCGCGCGGGATCTGCAGGTCCAGGTGGTCGACCGCGACGCGGTCGCCGTAGCGCTTGGTGAGCCCCGACACGGTCAGCGCCGGCGCGTTCGTGGTGATGGTCATGCCGACAGCGTGCGTCGTGTGCGGTCGCCCGTCGTCCGCCCGGGGACGACACTTCGGGCTACGCCGGCGGGCGTACGAGCCCGGACTGGTAGGCGAAGACCACCAGCTGGGCGCGGTCGCGCGCGTACAGCTTCACCATGGCCCGGCTCACGTGCGTACGTGCCGTGGCCGGGCTCACCACCAGCTCGGTGGCGATCTCGTCGTTGGTCAACCCCTGCGCGACCAGCGCCACCACTTCGCGCTCGCGCTCGGTGAGGACGTCCATCGTCGCCGGCGCGAGCTCGGGACGCGTCGGGCGGGCCACGAACTCCGCGATCAGGCGCCGGGTGACGCTGGGCGACAGCAGCGCCTCCCCGCGCGCCACTTCGCGCACCGCGCGCACGAGCTCTTCGGGCTGGGTGTGCTTGACGAGGAAGCCGCTGGCACCGGCGCGCAGCGACTCGAAGACGTACTCGTCGAGCTCGAAGGTGGTGAGGATGAGGATGCGCACCCCGTCGAGCGACTCGTCATCGACGATCCGGCGAGTGGCCTCGAGCCCGTCGATGCCCGGCATGCGGATGTCCATGAGCACGACGTCGGGTCGCGTCGCGCGCACGAGGGCCAGCGCCGCCTCACCGTCGTCGGCCTCGCCGACCACCTCGAGGTCGTCTTCCGCGCCGAGCAGCATGGCGAACCCGGCCCGGACGAGCGGTTGGTCGTCGGCCAGCGCGACCCGGATCACTCGCGCCCGTGCCAGATCGCCTTCACCGTGAACCCGCCGTCGGGCGCGGGGTCGGCCTCCAGCCGACCACCGGTGGCCTCGGCCCGCTCCCGCATCCCCCGGATGCCCAGACCGCTCCCGCTCGAGCGCGGCGCGGCGCCGCCGCCGGTGCCGTCGTCGTGCACCTCGACCGACACCACGTCGGCGTCAATGCGCAGCCGGACCTGGGCGGTGGTCGCGTGCGCGTGGCGCAACACGTTGGTCAGCGACTCCTGCACGATGCGGTACGCCGCGGTCCCGACCGGCTTCGGGACCGCGCCGACCGGTCCGTCGACCGTGAGCGTGACGTCGACCCCGGCGTCGCGCGTCGCCCGGACCAGGTCGGCGATCTGGTGCACGCCGGGGGTCGGGACGAGGTCGGGGGGCTGATCGCCCTCGCGCAGCAACGCCACCATCGCGGTCAGCTCGTCGAGCACGTCGCCGCTCGCCCGACGGATCGCCACCAGCGCGTCCTTCGCCGCCTCGGGGTGACGGTCCATCACGTGGGCGGCGGCACCGGCCTGCACGTTGATGGTCGTCATCGCGTGCGCGACGCCGTCGTGGAGGTCGCGCGCGATCTGCAGGCGGTCCTCGGCGACCCGCCGCCGGGCCTCCTCCTCGCGCGTCCGTTCGAGGGTGCGGGCCCGCTCCTGGAGCTCGGCGAATCGCGTGCGCCGGGTCCGCAGCACCTCACCGAAGAACACCGCGCCGGCCGACCAGCCGATGAACACGACGGGGAGGAACCAGTTGTTGCCGCCGCGCACCAGCTCGGCCAGCGCGAGCGCGGCGCACAGGGCGGCGGCACCGATGAGCGCGGTGCGCCGGTCGGTGAGGCGGCTCATCACGCCGAGCGTGATCAGCACGGTGACGAGGAACGGGCCGTTCGGGAAGCCGAACGCGACGTACCCGACGATCGCGGCGGCGTCGATCGCGAACGCGACTCGTGGCCAACGGGGAGAGAGCCCGATCGACACGCCACCGGCGACGATCAGCAGCACGCCCAGCGCGTCGAGGCCGCGCCCACCGGTCTCGGCGTCGAGGTGTGCGGTGACGGCCAACACGAAGAGGGTGACGACCGTGCCCACCGCCGCGAACGGAAGCCAGCGGGTCGGCGCCGGCGGGCACCCGGTGCGCGTCGGGCGCGGCTGGGTCATCACGTCCACCACGCTACGACCCGGCCCCGCGCCGGGCATCCGCCCGGCGACGTATCTCGCGGGTGCGCCGCCGAACGTACCTATCGTGGCCTCATGGCCGATCTCGATCACGCCCTCGCCCTGCGGGCGGACGGCACCGACCGTTGGGTGGCGTTCGCCGACCCCGACCACGAGTCGATCAGCGGCATGTTCGGCGGCTGGACCGCCGCCATCATGCTGGGCGCCGTCGAGCGGTCCGCGGCCGGAACCGCCACCCCCTCCGCGCTCACCGTCAACTTCCTCGGGCCGATCGCACCCGGTGGTGACGTGGCCGTCACCGCGCAACGCCTGGGCGGCGGGCGGTCGATCGAGCACTGGCGGGCGGACGCGCGGCTGCCCGATCGCGACGACATCCTCGCCTCGGCACTGGTCGTGCTCGCCAACCGCCGGCCGACCGACGGGCACTGCCAGTGGACGATGCCCGACGCGCCGGAGCCCGACACGCTCGAACAGCTCGAGGCGCCGGGCCCCCAGGGCAAGCAGACGATGATCCGCACGATCGCGGGCGAGTACGCGAGCGGTGACACCACCGGCGCGCTCTGGGTGCGCGACCGCTCGGGGCGCGCCCTCGATCACCTCCAGCTGGCGTACCTCGCCGACCAGTACGCGCCGCGCTCCTTCTTCTGGGGCGTCGGCTTCCGGCCGTCGGCCACGCTCACCTTGTCCGTGTACTTCCACGGGACGGCCGAGGAGATCGACGCCGTCGGCGACGACTACCTGCTCAACGAGGCCACGGGCACGCGCGGCGAGCAGTCGACGTCCGGGCAGCAGGCCCGGCTCTGGAGCCGTGGCGGTGCGCTCCTCGCGACGACCGAGCAGCTCTGCTGGTACCGGTGAACCCGACTACTCGCTGACCAGCTCGATGTTGTTGCCGTCGGGGTCGAACAGGTCGACGGACTGGCCGGCGATGTTCGGCTTGATGCCCTCGTGCGGGATGCCGATGGCGGTGAGGTGCTCGCACCACGCGGTGAGCGCGTCGATGTCGGACACCGCGAGGGCGATGTGGTCGAGTGGGCCGGGAGCGTCATCCTGGCGGCCCGCCGACAGCACCACCCGGAACCGACCGCGTGCCGACTGCAACGTGGTGTAGCGCCCCGGCTCGCCGCGCAGCTCGGCGAGGCCGAGGGCGCGCCGGTACCACGCCACGCTCGCGTCCAGATCCGACACCTGCAGCTGGAAGTGAGAGAGCCCTTCGAGGGGCAACGAGTCCACGCGCACAACCTACGCCGCGCGCTCGCGCCGTGCGACCGCGCTATCCGAGCTCCTCCAGCGCCTTGGTCACCTTGGGCACGGTGTCCTTGGGGCTGATCTTGTAGAACGCGGCCGCGAGCTTGCCGGTCGTGTCCACGACGAACGCCGAGCGGATGATGCCCATGTACTTGCGCCCGTAGTTGACCTTCTCGCCCCACACGCCGTACTTCTCGGCGACCGTGTGCTCGGTGTCGGCGAGCAGCGGGAAGCCGAGCCCGTACTTGTCGTCGAACTTGAGCTGCTTCTCGGGGGTGTCGGGTGAGATGCCGAGCACGACCGCCTTCAGCTTCTTGAGGTCGGGCTCGGCGTCGCGCAGCGCGCACGACTGCGTCGTGCATCCGGGCGTGTCGGCTTTCGGATAGAAGTAGACGACGACCTTCTTGCCCTTGTAGTCGCTCAGCTTGACCTTCTTGCCGTGCTGGTCGGTGAGCGTGAAGGCGGGGGCGCGGTTGCCGGCGGCGAGCTGAGGCATGCGGGACTCTCCTCGAGAGGGGGACGCCGTAGCATGCCGCACGTGCGGCGCTCGATGCTGATCACGGTCGACGCCGACACCGAACGCGTGCGCCGCGCCCTCGTCGACGACCTCGCCCTCGCGCCGACGGCCGCCGGCTTCGCCGGCCCGATCGACGGCATGCCGGACACCACCGCGGGTCTCGAAGCGGTGGTCCTCTCATCCACCGGCCCCACCACCGACGTGCGCCTCGATGCGGTCAGCGACGTCGTGGTGCCCTTCTTCACCTGGTTCCTGCGCATCCAGGCCTGGCTGGGAGCGCGACGCGCGCTCCCCCACGCCGCCGCCCGCCTCGAGGCCGCGCTGGCCGGGGCGCCGCCGCCTCCGCCGGTCAAGCCGCTCCCGGTGGTCCCACCGGTGCCGTTCACGCCGGAGCAGGCGGGCCGGCTCGGCGCCCTGGCCGCGGTGGCCCTGCTCGCGAACTTCTGCGGTTCGCTGCTGTCGCAGAACGGCGACGCCGTCACCAGCGCCTTCGACCAGTCCGACCAGGCCCTCGGGGTCGCCCTCGCGGTCGCACGCGCCGGCGTGCTGGTGTCGTTGGTGGCCATCGCGCTGGCGGACCGCTGGGGCCGACGGCGCCTGATCCTCCTCGCGCTGGTCGGCGCCTGCGCGGCGAACGCACTGACCGCGCTCGCGCCGACGTTCGAGGTGTTCACGGGTACCCAACTGCTCAGCCGGGCGCTGGTCAACACCGCGCTCATCGTCGCCGGCATCGCCGCGGTCGAGGACGCGCCGGAGGGCGCACGCGCGTTCGCGACCGGGATGTTCGCGCTCGCGCTCGGCGCCGGGTTCGGGCTCTCGGTGGTCCTGCTCCCCCTCGCCGACCTCGGGGACTACGGCTGGCGCATCTCCTTCGCGCTCAGCGCCGCCCTCGTGCTCCTGGTCCCGCTCATCGCCCGTCACCTCAAGGAGACGCACCGGTATGTCCGAGTGGCGCGCAAGAGCACAACACGCCAGCGCTTCCGCGAGCTGGTCGACTCCGCCTACGGCTTCCGCTTCCTCCTGCTCGGGCTCGCCGCGTTCCTCACCAATGTGTTCAGCGCGCCGTCGTCGCAGCTCACGAACCGATACCTCACCCACGCGCACGACTTCACCAACTCCGACGTCGCGCTGTTCCGCACGGTCACCGCGGGCGTGCCCGGCATCGTCGGGGTGGTGCTCGCCAGCCGGCTGGCGGAGAGCCGCGGCCGCCGACCGGTGACCATCATCGGCCTCCTCGTGGCGACCGGCGCGCAGGGCGCGTTCTTCCTCGCCGGAAACGACCTCCTGCTCTGGATCACCCCGGTGATCGCGATCATCGCCGCCGCGTGCGCGGGGCTGGCCCTCGGGACGCTCGACGCCGAGCTGTTCCCGACCGAGGCCCGCGGCACGTCGAGCGGCTTCCTCCTGGTCTCCGGGGTCGCCGGCTCCGCCGTCGGCCTGGTGGTCGCCACCCAGTTGCGCGACGTGGTGGGCGGGCTGGGGCCCGCCATCGCCCTCTGCGGCATCGCCTCGTTGCTCGCCGCGGTCTTCGTGGTCCCGCGGCTCCCCGAGACGGCCGAACGTCACCTCGACGACGTCAGCCCGTCCGAGGTGTGAGGCGCGGCGCGCTCAGCTGGAGGTGCACGTCGACGCGTAGGCGAAGAACGTGCCCACCGCCTTGCTGTACTTCTTGAAGTCGCCCGACCGGTAGAAGTTCGCCAGGTCACCGGCGTCCGACGGGCGGATGTGGGCGATCGTGCTGAGGACGCCCGTGATGGTGTTCCCCGCGGCCTTGACCTTCGCCGGCGCCTGCTTCGCCGCCGCCTTGAACTTGGACGCGAGCGCCGCCGCGTCCTTGGGGCTGGGCGTGCTCCCCTTGTTCCCGCTCGCGCCCGAGATCTTCGCGTACGCCGCGCAGAACTTGGCGCTCGGCGCGTCGGCGGCGCCGGCCGGGATCGTGGCCACGCCCAGCACGGCCAGCGCCAGCACGGCCGCGCAGAGAATTCGGAGCCTCAGCATGGTCCAGAGCCTTTCGGGCGACGTGCGGTCGTCGTCGCCTTCGAGGCTTCGGCACGTCCGGCCGGCACCTTGACGTCAGGAACCGACGCAGTTCGACGTGTAGTACGAGATGTAGGTCGACAGCGACTTCGTGTAGCTCTTGAACGTGCCCGAGCTCGCCAGATCCGCGATGTCGGACGTGTCGCCGCTGACCACCACGTTCAGGTACTTCGTGATGTTGTTCAACGCCGACTTCACCTTGGCCGGCGCGTACTTCGCCGCCTTCTTGAAGCCCTGGAGCGCCTTCTTCGCATCGTCCTTGGTCGGGGTCGAGCTCTTCCCGCTGTCGCCGATGCTGGCGACGGCCTTGCAGAACCTGCTGTTCGCCGCCGGGACCGACGCGCCCGCGGAGCCGGCGAGGACCGCGAGCAGCGAGGCAGCCAGCACGGCGGCCAGGAGGATTCGTAGGCGAGACATGTCAGAGCCTTTCGACGGACGCCCGAGCCCGGAGCGCGATGCTACTCAGCCGTGGGGACCGTCCCGTGGCACACCTCGTGCCCGGCGGCGTCGACCAGCGCGATGCGCGAGCCCGCGCCCAGCGGCTCGGGGCTCCGACCGGTCCACGAGCCGCGGGTGGCATCGATCGTCATGGTGCCGATCGTCGTCTCGGTGCCCCGCCGCGGCGTGACCTGGATGCGGTAGTTGCCCGACACGGCGCCGTAGTTGACCGAGATCGCGACGCCGTGACGGTTGGCGACGTAGGCCCAGCCGGCGGCGGTCTCTGGCGCCCCGCCCTCCATCGCCACGGCAACCGGCTTCGCGGGCTGGCGGCTGAGGGTGGTCGCGGTCGGGCCCGACGCCACGTTGCTGGTGTCGTCGGATTCCACGACGCGCACGATGGTGATGCTGAAGATGGCGGCCACCGCGGCCGCGGCCGCGATCGATGCGACCCAACGGCGGCGTGAGCGGCGCCGGCCCTCGTCGAGCCGCTGCATGACCCGCTGCTCGAATCCCGCCGGCGGCTCGTGTTCGGGGACGAGCTGCGGAATGGCGTCGGCCGCTTCGGTGAGCTCGGAGACGTAGGCCTGGCAGCGGGCGCACCCGTTGACGTGGAGCACCACCTCGGCCCGCTCGGCACCGCCGAGGATCCCGAGCGCGAGCTCCGGTGCCAGCTCCCGCACCTCGGGACAGGTGAGGACGCTCATTCAGTGCGCTCTTCCACCAGCACCGCCCGCAACCGGATCAGCGCGGTCCGGATCCGGGTCTTGGCCGTCCCGAGCGGGATGCCCTCGATCTCCGCGACCTCCCGGGCCGTGTACCCGAGCAGCCCCGCCATCGCGATGGCGCGACGCTGGTCCTCGGGGAGCTTCACCAGCGCGGCCCGCAGCCTCGTGGTGTCGTCGGAGAGCTCCGCCAGCTCGGCCAGGTCGCGGTCGCCCGACGGGGTCTCCAACCCCAACAGCGCGACCGGGTCGAAGGCCACCGGGCGCCTGACCCGCACCGCGTCGATCGCCAGGTTGCGGGTGATGGTGAGCAGCCAGCCCACGACGCTGCCCCGCCGCGGGTCGTAGGCCCCGGCGTGCTTCCAGGCCCGGACGAAGGCCTCCTGCGCGATGTCCTCCGCGGCGCGGTCGTCGGCCACGATCGTGCGCGCCAGCCCGTACACCCGGCGCTGGAACCGGCGGACGAACGCCGAAGCGGCGTCGCGGTCGCCGGAGGCCAACCCGGCGACGAGCGCATCGTCGGAAACCGTCCACACGAGGTTCTACGTCTCCCGCTGTCCGAGGGATTGCACCGAGCCGGACGACGTCACCGTAGCGGGGCAATCCGTTCCCTGTCCCGATCCGTAGACCCACCGTGAGCCACGGACAGGAGCGCCTCGTGCGCAAGCTCGGCCCGACGACCATCGCGCCGATGGGAGGCGGTGAGGCCGGCTGACGAGCGAGATGTGCCGCCGTCGATCAGTGCCCGGTCAGCGGCGGTACCCGTGTCCGAAGAAGCCCCCCTTCGGACGCGCGTGGGCGTGATAGTGGTCGGGGATGTTGCGCATGTTGTCGTCCACATAGTGGTCGACGGTGAGCACGTCCCCGGCCACCCGCCCCAGCTCGTCGTGCATGTGCTGGAGGTGCTCGGCCGGCGGCTCGGTGCCGTGGAAGCGCCACACGACCATCGGCACGTAGCAGATCTCGCACTCCGCGATCCAGCAGATGTCGTCTTCGTGGAACCACGGCGTGATCCGCGCCGCCTCGCACAGGTCGCAGTCGTCGACCTTCTCGAAGTCAGGCACGGACCGTCACCTCCGCGGCCGCGTCCACGAGGTGCTCGACCTCGTGCCGCTCCCCCGCGACCACGACGTGCTCGCGGTTGCGTACGTGCGAGACCGTTCCCACGCGCTCTCCCTTCGGGTTGTGGATGCCGATCTGCGCACCCACGTAGCGGCGCGAGTCGAAGTTCAGCACCTCCACGTGCCCGTGGACCGCGCACCACTCGCGGAGCTCGTCGACGCTGACCCACGCCTCGTCGTTGTACGACACCACGACGACACGCGCCCGCACGTCGGCGATCACGCGGCGGAGGGCCTCGGGCATCGCCCGCCGTTGGTTGAACGGGCTCTTGGTCTCGTCGGCGCGCGCATCGATCCGCTTGCAGGCAACGCCGTAGTGCTCGGGCGCGTCCCAGGCCACCAGCGTCTCCCAGACGTGGTAGTTCGTGAAGTAGCGGTGCTGGTTGTACGGCGGGTCGAGGTAGGCGAGGTCACAGGGCGGGAGGGCGTCGGCGACGTCGAGCGCATCCGCCCGCAGCGCGGCGCCCGGACCCGCCAGCAGCTCCGGCACGCGCAGCGTCAGGGGTGCGGACGCGCGCGGCGCCCACTCCTTCACGTACGCCATCTGCACACCGGTGGTCGAGTCGACCCGGTCGGCGGCTTCGATCAGGCTGGTCAGCAGCAGCGGGTAGCGGGCCGACCCCGCGTGGTCGCGCTCGATGGCGTCGCGCACCGCGTCGACCCGGGCACCGTTCTCGGGCCGGAAGAAGCGCGACCGCACGCAGAACGTGTCGGTGAAGTAGCCCGGCTCACCGGGAAGCGCGTTCAGGGCGTCGACGGCATCCCCCAGCTCGCGGCGGTCGACGGCGTCCGCATCGGTCGCGACGTACGTCTGCGCGAACACCTCCGAGTAGCGAGCCGTGTCGACCGCGGTGACGACGGCACCGGCGCGCTTGAACGCCTGCGCGACGCGTGTGGTGCCGGTGAACAGGTCCAACGCGGTGCGCGCCGACGCCGCCTCACACAGGCGCGTCAACACCGGAACCAGCCGGCGCTTCGACCCGAGGTACTTGATCATCCGGGTCAGGCGCGGTCGAGCGCGGCGCGCAGCTCGGACACGAACTCGTGCGCCGCGTCGGGCCCGCCGCCGTTCAGCAGGCGCGCCATGAGCGCACTGCCGATGATCACCCCGTCGCCGAACTGCGCCGCCTCGACCGCCTGCTCCGCGTTGGAGATCCCGACGCCGAGGAGCACCGGCTTGTCGGTGACCGCCTTGAGACGCCGACCCATCTCACCCGCTTGGGACGCGAGCGACGCCCGTTGGCCGGTGACACCCATGAGCGACACGCCGTACACGAAGCCGCGGGAGCGCTCGCAGATGGCGACGAGCCGATCGTCGGGCGTGGTGGGCGCGGCCAGGAGGACGGTCTCGACGTCGTGCGCATCGGCGGCGTCGGCCCACCCGCCGAGCTCGTCGAGCGGGAGATCGGGGAGGATGGCGCCGGCGATGCCGGCGTCGCGCAGCGCAGCCGCGAACCGTCGGTAGCCCATGTGGCCCACCGGGTTGGTGTAGGTCATCGCCACGAGCGGCACGCCGATCTCGAGCTGCGCGGCGTCGCTGATGACGCCCGACGGGGTCGCACCGAGATCGAGCGCGCGCCGCGAGGCCTCCTGGATGGTGAGACCGTCCATCACCGGATCGGAGAACGGGATGCCGATCTCGATGGCGTCGGCGCCGGCGGCGGCGATGGCGCGCACGACGTCGAGCCAACCCGAACCGAGACCGCCGGTGACGTACGGGACCAGGAGCTTGCAGCCCGCCTCCCGACGGGCGCGCAGATGCGACTCCAGACTCATCCCTGCCCGCTCCCGGCGCTCACAGCTTCTCGCCCGTGAGGCGCTCGGCGATCAGGGCCGCGTCCTTGTCGCCCCGGCCCGACAAGGTCACCAGCACCGTGGTCCCGCTCGGCACCGAACGGCCGGCCTCGCGTGCCAGCCAGCCGAGCGCGTGCGCGGGCTCGAGCGCGGGCACGATGCCCTCGGTGACCGAGAGCAGCTGGAAGCCGGCGATGGCCTCGTCGTCGGTCGCGAACTCGTAGCGCGCCCGGCCCGCGGCCGCGAGCTGTGCGTGCTCGGGACCCACGCCCGGGTAGTCGAGGCCCGCGCTGATCGAGTGCGCCTCGCGGATCTGGCCGTCCTCGTCCTGCAGGAACAGCGAGCGCGCGCCGTGGAGCACACCGGGCACGCCGCGGCTCACCGACGCGCCGTGCTGGCCCGACTCGAGCCCGAGCCCACCGGCCTCCACCCCGACGAGGTCGGCGGCGGTGTCGAGGAAGCCGGCGAACGTGCCCATGGCGTTGGACCCGCCACCGACGCACGCGACCACGAGGTCGGGGTCGTCACCGAGGATGACCCGACACTGCTCACGCGCCTCGTCGCCGACGACACGCTGGAACTCGCGCACCATCCACGGGTAGGGGTGCGGCCCGACCACCGAGCCGATGCAGTAGTGCGTGGTCTCGACCGTCGCCACCCAGTCGCGCAGCGCCTCGTTGATCGCGTCCTTCAACGTGCGCGCTGCCGCCGGACACGGGAACGACCTCGGCGCCGAGCAACTTCATGCGGAACACGTTGAGCGCCTGTCGTTCGACGTCGACCGCGCCCATGAACACCAGGCAGTCGAGCCCGAAGAGCGCAGCCGCGGTGGCGGTGGCGACACCGTGCTGCCCGGCACCGGTCTCTGCGATCACGCGCTGCTTGCCCATGCGCCGGGTGAGGAGCGCCTGGCCCAACACGTTGTTGATCTTGTGCGACCCGGTGTGGGTGAGGTCCTCCCGCTTCAGGAGGATCCGCAGGCCGAGCCGCTCCGACAGCCGGTGGCACTCGGTGACCGGCGTGGGCCGCCCGGCGTACGAACGCAAGAGCTCGGCGAACTCGCTCCGGAACTCGTCGGAGATCCACGCGGTGCGGAACTCGTCCTCCAGCTCCATGAGCGCGGGGACGAGCGTCTCGGGGACGAAGCGACCGCCGAAGTCGCCGAACCGACCGAGCCCGACCGGTTCGGGGCCCGGCGGGTCGAGGCGCACGGGCTCCCCCCGGGCGGGTGCGGTCATCGGGTCATGGTACGGGTCACGCGCCGTCGGCCATCCAGTCGTACGGCGCCGCCTCGGGGTCGGGCACCCATCCGTCGCTCCCGCCCAGCTGCACGCCCGCCGCCCGCGCCTCCTCGACGAATCGTCGCAACTTGCGGGCGTCCTTGCGACCGGAGCCGGGCGTGGTCTCCACACCGGTGGACACGTCGACACCCCACGGTCGCACGCGCCGGATCGCCTGCGCCACGTTCTCACCGTTCAGCCCACCGGCGAGGAGGAGGCGCACCCCGGGCGGGACGACGTCGGCCAGCGCCCAGTCGAACGCGGTGCCGGAGCCGGGTTCCTTGGCGTCGACGAGCACGATGTCGACCGGGCCGTTGCCGACCGCGGCGAGCGCGGGGTCGGCGGCACCGAAGGCCTGGATGACGAACGGCACCCGCTTCCGGATCCAGCGCACGTCGGACAACGGCTCGCGCCCGTGGAGCTGCGCGCCGCCGAGGCCGAGCGTGTTGACCAGCTCGACCACGCGCTCCTTGGTCTCGTCGCGGAACACGCCCACGGTGATCACACCGCTCGGCAGGCGGTGGAGGATCTCGCCCACCGTCTCCGGGTTGACCTGGCGCGGACTGCCCGGAGCGAACACGAAACCCAGCGCGTCGGCGCCGAGGGCGACGGCCAGCAGTGCGTCCTCCTCGTTGGTGACGCCGCAGATCTTGATCCACATCGCGCCCGAGGGTACCGGACTCCCCCGAACCACCCGCGTACATTCGCGGCCTGATGGACTCCCCACCGGCGTCGGGCACCTGGGTCCAACGCGGGTGGAAACGGGCCCTCATCGACTGGTTCCCGCTCGGCCTGATCCTCGTGGCGTACCTGGTGTTGCACGCGCTCGGGTCGACGCTCACCTCGGTCGCGCACGTGCAGCCGCAGCTCGGCTTCGACGAGTGGGTGTTCGGCGGCACGGCACCGACGGTGCGCCTGCAACGCGAGCTGTGGCACCCGGGAGATCCTCACTGGTACGACTACCTCGCCTCGCTCGTGTACCTCAGTCACTTCGTGGTGTCGTTCGTCGTCGGCCTGGTGCTGTGGGTCCGTGCGTATCCGCTGTTCCGCCGGTTCCGCGCCTTGTTCCTCACGGTCACTTTCGCCGGGTTCGCGACGTACGTGCTCTATCCGGCGATCCCGCCGTGGCTCGCCAGCCGGCGGGGGGACATGCCGCACGTGGTGCGCATCGTGCGGGCGATGTGGCTCCACCTCGGCGTGTCCGACATCGCCGCCGTCTTCGGCGAGAAGAGCAAGTACGCGTTCCCGGTCGGCGCGCTGCCCTCGCTGCACGCGGCGTGGCCGTTCCTGTTGATGGTGTTCTTCTGGCCGATCGCGGGCCGCTGGCGGGCGCTGCTGGTCGCGTACGCGCTCGCCATGGCGTTCACCCTCGTCTACACGGCCGACCACTTCGTGTTCGACGTGCTCCTCGGGTGGACCTACGTGATCGTGGCCTGCTTACTCGCTCGCTCCCTGCGTGCCGGGATACCCGGCTCGCGGGCGTTCGCTCGCTGGCGAGCGTCCTCCGCTGCCGCTCCGGACGCCGCACCGGTCAGGCGTCCACCAGACGTTGGTTGAGAAAGTCGTCGTAGGCGGCGAGGTCGAGGAAGCCGTGGCCGGAGTAGTTGAACAGGATGACGCGCTCGTCACCGGTCTCCTTGGCCGCGAGTGCCTCGTCGATGACGGCGCGGATGGCGTGGCCGGTCTCGGGGGCCGGCACCTTGCCCTCGGCGCGGGCGAACTGGACCGCGGCCTCGAACGTCTTGCCCTGCGGGTACGCGATCGCCTCCATGCGCCCGCCGCGCACGAGGCTCGAGATGATCGGCGAGTCCCCGTGGTAGCGCAGCCCCCCGGCGTGGATGGACGGCGGCACGAAGTCGTGGCCGAGCGTGTACATCGGGAGCAGCGGCGTCATCCCCGCGGTGTCGCCGAAGTCGTAGTCGAACGATCCTTCGGTGAGCGTCGGGCACGACGACGGTTCGACGGCGACCAGCCGGACGTCGGCGTCGGACACGAACGGCAGCGCGATGCCGCCGAAGTTGGAGCCCCCGCCGCAGCTGCCGATGACCACGTCGGGCCGCGCCTCGCCGGCCAGCGCGAGCTGCTCCTTGGCCTCGAGCCCGATGACGGTCTGGTGCAACAGCACGTGGTTCAGCACCGAACCGAGCGCGTAGTGCGTGTCGTCGCGCGATGCTGCGTCCCGCACCGCGTCGCTGATCGCGAGGCCGAGCGATCCCGGGTGCCCGGGTTGGTCGACGGGTGACGACACGACCGACGCGCCCCACGTCTCCATCAGGATCTTGCGGTACGGCTTCTGCTCGTACGAGGCCCGCACCATGTAGACCTTGCACTCGAGGTCGAACTGGGCGCAGGCGAACGCCAGCGCCGTCCCCCACTGGCCGGCGCCGGTCTCGGTGCTCAGGCGCGCGGTGCCCTCGGCCTGGTTGTAGAACGCCTGCGGCACGGAGGTGTTCGTCTTGTGCGACCCGGCCGGCGACACCGACTCGTCCTTGAAGTAGATGCGCGCCGGGGTGCCGAGGGCGCGCTCGAGCCGCTCGGCCCGCACCAGCGGCGTCGGCCGCCACAGGCGCAGGATGTCGAGCACCTCACCGGGGATGTCGATCCACGGCTCGGCCGACACCTCCTGCGCGATGAGTCCCATCGGGAACAGCGGCGCCAGGTCGTCGGGGCCGATGGGCTCCTTGGTGCCCGGGTGCAGCGGCGGCTGCAGCGGCTCGGGCATCACCGGCAGCACGTTGAACCACGCGCTCGGGATTCCGTCGTCGGGCAACAGGAACCGACTCATGTGCTCTCCCTCCGCGGTGGCGGTGCTCAGACGTGGCCATCCCAATTCTGCGCGTCGCGCAGCACCTGGTCGAACGGCTTGTCGCGGTCCCAGCTCGGCTCGCGCGGCAGACCGAGCACCTGCTCGCTGATGCCGTTGCGCTGCATCTGGTCGGAGCCGCCGGCGATCGAGTTGATCCGTCCGTTGAGGAACGTGAGCGCGGCCGACGCGCCCGTGCCCTCCGGCTCGTCCCACGCGATGCCCTGGCCCTGCGCGAGCTCCATGCCGATCAGGGCGCGCTCCGCGTCGAAGGTGCCGTGGGTGAGCTTCCCGTAGGCGGCGATGCCGGCGTCGCCACCCGACCTGCTCATGGCCTTCGCCAGGCGCCGGTCGAGCACCCGCCGCAGGAAGTCGAGGCTGTGCCCGCGGGCGACGAGCTGGCGTGCCGCCGGGTCGTCGGCCCGGCCGGACACCTCGGCGATCTCGACCAGGTCGGGCGCGAGGGGCCCCGGGTCGGGTGGTGTCTTCGGAGGCGCCACCGCCGACCCGCCGCGCTCGAAGACGAGCATCGTCCGGGTGACGGTCCATCCCTGGTCGACGTCGCCGATGCGCTCGTCGTCGGGGATCACGACGTCGTCGAAGAACTCCTCGCAGAAGTCGGCGCCCCCGTTGATCTGGCGGATGACGCGCAGATCGACGCCCGGGGCGTGCACGGGAACGCCGAACCAGGTGAGCCCGCGGTGCTTGGGCACGCTCCAGTTCGTGCGGGCGAGGCAGAGTCCGACGTCGGCGAGGTGCGCCCACGAGCTCCACACCTTGGCGCCGTTCAGCACCCACGTGTCACCGTCGCGCGTGGCCCGCGTCTGCACCCCCGCGAGGTCGGACCCCGCGACCGGCTCGGAGAAGAACTGGCACCACAGCTCGTCACCGGCGAGCATCCGCGGCAGGTGCCGGCGTTTGAAGTCGTCGGACGCGTGGGCGAGCATCACCTGCGCGCACACCCCGAACGTCGTGCCACCGGCGATGCCGAAGTTGGGGAGCGCGTACCCGGCGCCTTCTTCGAGGAACGCGCGCTCGTGCGCGACGGACAGCCCCTGGCCACCGAACTCCGCCGGCCACGTGATACCGGCGAAGCCGGCTTCGAACAGCCGACGCTGCTTGGGCCGCTCGGCGTCGATCTGCTCCTTGGTGAACTCGTGCATCCCGCGCAGCGAGGCCGTCGCCGCGACCGCGCCCTCCGGCTTGCGCTCGACGTTGTCGGCCAACCACGCCCGGGCGCGCGCTCGGAACTCCTCGACGCTGATGGTGGTGGTCGCGGTCATCAGGCGTCCCCTTCGTGCGCGCCGAGTCCGTGGATGCGGCAGATCCGCTCCCGGTGCCAGACCGGGTCGCCGTAGAGGGCGCGGTCGGCTTCCAGGCGCCGCAGGTAGAAGTGGAGGTCGTGCTCCCACGTGAAGCCGATGCCGCCGTGGGCCTGGAGGCACATCTGAGCGACGTTCACGCCGGCATCGCCGGCGTAGGCCTTGGCGATGCTGACGATCTCCGATGCGGTGGGCCGCCGGTCGGCCACCGCCTCGGTGGCCGCGTCCAGCGCCGCGGTGCTCTGCTCGGTCCAGAGGCTGGCGTCGGCCAGGATGTGCTTCAACGCCTGGAAGGATCCGATGGGCCGACCGAACGCGGTGCGGGCCTTGGCGTAGTCGACGGTGATCTCGACCAGCCGGCGCATCGCGCCGACGGATTCGGCGAGGTTCAGGGTGGTGGCGACATCGAGCTGGCGTTCCACGTCGGGCTGCGCGCCACCGGCGGTGCCGACCACTGCATCGGCGTCGACCTCGACACCGTCGAAGCGCACGTCGACGAACCGGCGGGTGAGGTCGAGCCCGCCGAGCGGGACGACCTCGACCCCGGCCGCATCGGCGGGGACGACGAACTGCGTCACGCCCACGCCCTCCGCGTCGGCGGCGGTCACGAGGAACACGCCGGCCGCGGCGCCCTCGGAGACGAGCCCCGCAGTGCCCTCGAGCAGGAACCCGCCGTCGCGCGCGGACGCACGCACCGGGCCCGCCTCCGGGATCCCGCCGCGGTCGCTGATCGCCCACGACGCGGTGAGCTCGGCCGAGGCGAGCGCGGGCAGGTAGCGCTCCTGCTGCTCGCGCGTGCCGCGCTCGGCCAGCGCGCAGGCGACCACATTGGTGGCGACGAAGGGCCCCGGCTGCACGAAGCGACCGCGCTCTTCGGCGACGATCACCGCGTCGCGCAGCGGTGAGCCGGACACGCTGCCGCCGCCGAGCTCCTCGGGCACGAACAACGCGAACCAGCCGAGCTCGCCGGCGTCGCGGGTGACGGCGGGGTCGTGGGCGACCGCCTGGTCGGCCAGGCGACGCACCTCGGGCAGCGGGCACCGGGCGTCGATGAACCGGGCGGTCGTCTCCCGGAACAGCTCCTGATCGTCGGACAGCTCGAGATCCACCGGGCTCCTCTCACGGCAACGGATGTCGAACCTATCCGTTCCCTGGTATGCCGCTCCGGGCGTTCATGCGCTTGTGCATATATACGGCTTGCGTTATGCTCGACGGGTGACGCACACCGAGGCCTTCGCCGTGGTCGCCGAACCCGGTCGGCGGCGCATCCTCGACCTCCTCCTCGAGCGCGAGCGCGCGGTCGGCGAGCTGGTCGACGAGCTGGCGGTGAGCCAGCCGGCGGTGTCGCGCCACCTGCGCGTGCTGCGCGAGGCGGGGCTGGTCGAGGTGCGGGCAGAGGCGCAGCGCCGCGTCTACCGCGTGCGTCCCGAACCCCTGCACGCCATCGACGCCTGGCTGGCGCCCTATCGGGCCCGGTGGCCGGAGGCCCTCGACGCGCTCGCGACCCACCTGGACACGATGGACGACGACGAGGAGTCGACATGACGACGATCGACGGAACGCTCGAAGCGGCGGACGGCAGGCACCGACTGCGGTTCGTCCGCGATCTCCCTCACCCGCCGGAGAAGGTGTGGCGGGCGCTCACCGAACCGGAGCACCTCAGCACGTGGTTCCCGCAGGACATCGTCGGTCCGCGCGCGGCGGGTGCCGCGCTCCGGTTCGTCTCGCGCGACGACGGCTCGGAGTTCGCCGGGGAGATGGTGACCTTCGACCCGCCCCGGGTCCTGGAGTTCCTCTGGGGTGACGACCGCTTGCGCTTCGAGCTCAGCCCGACCGCGGACGGCACCCGACTCACGTTCACCGACACCTTCACCGAGCTCGGGAAGGGCGCGCGCGACGGCGCCGGCTGGCACGAGTGCCTCGACCGGCTCGGCGCCGCGCTCGACGACCGCGAGCCGCCGTGGTCGTGGGGCGAGCGCTGGAGCGCGGTCCACGACGACTACGTCGCCCGCTTCGGCCCCGAGGCCGCGACCATCGGCCCACCCGCGCGCTGAACGTCAGCGGGGGATGCGGGCGACCGCGGCCAGGTCGCGCACGGTGGCGGTCGGGTCGCTGGCGCGCACCAGCATCTCGCCCACCAGCACCGCGTCGAACCGCGCCGCCGCCATGCGCCTCGCGTCGTCGACCGACCGGATCGCGCTCTCCGCGATGGCGACCACATCGGGCGGCACCCGGCTCGCGAGGCGCTCCCCGATCGTGAGGTCCTCGGCGAAGGTGCCGAGGTTGCGGGCGTTCACGCCGACGATGCGCGCGCCGATCCCGAGTGCGCGTTCCAGCTCGGCATCGTCGTGGGTCTCGACCAGCACCGCCAGCCCGATGCCGACGGCGAGATCGTGCAGGTCGCGCAGGAGCGAGTCATCGGGCAGCGCGGCGACGATCAGCAGCAACGCGTCGGCGCCGATGGCGCGGGCCTCGTAGACCTGCACCTCGTCGATGGTGAAGTCCTTGCGCAGCACCGGCAGCTCGCAGGCGGCGCGCGCGGCGTGCAGGTCGTCGACGGTGCCGCCGAACCACGGCAGGTCGGTGAGCACCGACAGGCACGCGGCACCGCCGGCCGCGTACGCCTTGGCCGTCAGCGCGGGATCGAGCTCGGGCGCGAGGTCGCCCTTCGACGGCGACCGGCGCTTGATCTCGGCGACCACGCCCAGCGCGCCCGAAGCGGGCCGGAGCGCACCGGCGAAGTCGCGCGCGGCGGGCGCGTCGAGAGCACGGGCCCGGAGCAGATCGCGCACCTCGGGTCGGTGCAGCATCGTGACCTCGTCGCGCTTGGTCGCGAGGATCTCGTCGAGCACCGTCATGGCCCGGAATTGTACGGCTTCACGTCCCGATCACAGTTCCCTCACACGTTCGCGCCGCGCGACGTGCGACCATGGCCGCCATGGAACGCGGCACCATCGTGGTCGTCGACGACGAGCCCAACATCGCCGACCTCGTCGACCTCTACCTGGCGCGCGACGGCTTCCGGGTCTTGAAGGCGGCCACCGGCGAAGGCGGCCTCGACGCCATACAGACCCACCGGCCCCGCCTCGTCGTCCTCGACATCGGCCTCCCCGACATCGACGGCCTCGAGGTGTGCCGGCGGCTGCGGCAGACGTCGCAGGTGCCCGTGATCTTCCTCACCGCACGCGACGGCGAAGTCGACCGGGTGCTGGGGCTCGAGCTCGGCGGCGACGACTACCTCACCAAGCCCTTCTCCCCGGCCGAGCTGGTGGCGAGGGTGAAAGCGGTGCTGCGCCGGGTCGACGGCGCCGCCGCGCCCGAGGTGGTGCAGGCCGGGCCGGTGACCATCGACACCGGCCGCCGCGAGGTGCTCATCCACGACGCGCCGGTCGAGTTCACCACCAAGGAGTTCGACCTGTTGCGCTTCCTCGCCGAGCGCCCGGGCCTCGCCCTCTCCCGCCAGCAGATCCTCGACGGCGTGTGGGGCTACGACTGGTTCGGTGACGCGCGCACCGTCGACGTGCACATCGCGCAGGTCCGCAAGAAGCTCGGGGACGCCGTCGTGATCAAGACCGTGCGCGGCGTCGGCTACCGCCTGGAGTCACCGAGGCCGGCCCCCGCGTCGTGACCCGTCCCCGGCGGCGACTGCGGACGCGGCTGCTCGTCGCGATGATGGCGATCGCCCTGGGCGTGCTGGTGCTGACCGCAGTCGTCACCGCGGGGCTGGCGCGCCGGTCCGAGGCCAACACCGCGCGCCACGATGTCCAGGAGCGCGCCGACGTCGTCGCACCCGAGTTCGACCAGCTCATCCGGCAGTTGCCCAAAGCCCAGGCCGCGACGGGCACCGTCGCGGGCCGACGCCAGGTGCGGCGGATCCGCGACCTCGTCAACACGACCCTGCGGGCCTCGAACGGCGCGGTCGTCGCCGTCGACGCGAACGGCGACGTGCAGGAGGCGCTCGGCCGCCTGCTCGGCACCGCGGGTGCGACGCCGACCCTGCCCGACGGGGTGACGGTCGACGACCTGGACACCAAGGCGCTGCTCGCGGGCTCGACCCAGAACGGGCGCGACGGCAACACGGTGTTCGTCGCCGAGCCGCTGGCGCCGGTCGGTGCGGTCACGCCGGTGCTGGTGCTGGCCGAGGACGTGAACACCCGTCCCTTCGGCGGCAGCGGCCTGGCGGTGCTCGGCGCCGCCGCCATCGCGCTCGGGATCGCCGCGTTCGTGGCCGCCTACCTGGCCCGCCGCATGACCCGCCCGCTCGCGGCCATGGAGACCACCGCCCGCTCCATCGCCGGGGGCGACCTGTCGGCGCGCGTCGACACCACCGACGTCCACGACGACGAGCTGGCCAGCCTGGCGCAGGCGATCAACGCCATGGCCGCCGACCTCGACGTCGCCCGCGGGCATGAACGCGCGTTCCTCCTCAGCGTGTCGCACGACCTGCGCACACCGCTGACCTCGATCCGCGGCTACGCCGAAGCCATCGCCGACGGCACCGTCGAGGGCAAGGACGCCCGCATCCGTGCCGCCGACGTGATCTCGTCGGAGTCCCGCCGGTTGGAACGCCTCGTCGCCGACCTGCTCGACCTCGCCCGGCTCGACGCGCACCAATTCTCACTGCATCCGGCTCCGGTCGACGCCCGCGCGGTCGTGCGCGACGCGGTCGAGGCGTTCGGTCCCGCGGCAGCCGAGCTCGGCCTCACCCTCGACGTCGACACCGGCGACGTCGTGCCCGTGGTCGCCGACGCGCAACGGCTGGCCCAGATCGTCGCCAACCTGGTCGAGAACGCGCTCAAGTTCGCGACGACGCGCGTCGGGATCGGCGTGGCGGCCGACAACGGTCGCGTCGTGCTGCACGTCGACGACGACGGCGCCGGCATCGCACCGGCCGATCTCCCCCGCGTCTTCGAACGCCTCTACACGTCCCGGACCGTCCCCGGACGCACCTTGGGCACCGGCATCGGCCTCGCGATCGTGCACGAGCTCGCGGTGGCGATGGGCGGCGACGCGCGCGTCGAGCCCATCGACCGCGTCGGCACCCGCTTCGTGGTGACGTTTCCCAGCGCGGTCAGTTGAGGGCGTCGGCGAGCACGGCGCGGGCGCGGCCGCCGTCCCAGCGCAGCTCGACCGTCGCCGGCGGTTCGACCTCGCGCCGCACGTAGCCGAGCGCACCGGTACCCAGCGCCTCGGCCGCCACGCTGGTGAGCGAGCCGACCACCTTGCCCCCGGCCACCACCTCGGCCCCGGGGACGGGCCAGCCGCCCTCGATCTCGGTGAACCGGCGGAGGAATCGGTTGACGTGCCCCCGGGTGTCGATCCGGCACACGAGCTCCTGGCCGAGGAAGCAGCCCTTGGTGAACGACACCGCGTCCTGCTCCAGGAACGCCTCCTGCGGGATCGTCGTCTCGTCGACGTCGACCGGCTGGCGCGGGATGCCCTGCTCGATGCGCCACGCCTCGAACGCCACCGGCTCGACGACGTCGTGGTGGGGCAGCTGTTCCCTCGGCCCGATCAGGTCGTGGCCCCAGCGGGTGGGAACCACGTGGACACCGTCAGGGGCGTCCGGTGCGGGCGCGCCGGCGCCGGCGACGTGGGTGAGCATGCCGAGGTCGCCGGTGCGGTCGACGACCTGGGCGTCGACGCGGATCTTGAACCGATTGAGGGACGCGGCCAGTTGCGCGCCGAGGCCGGGATCGCAGTCGAGCCAGGCGTCGTCACCGACACGGACGAGGCGGAAGTCGACGTCGAGCTTCCCTTGCGGCGACAGCAGCAGGCTGTGCACCGCGTCGCCGTCGGCCACAGGGTCGAGGTCGGCCGACACCAACGCCTGGAGGAAGGAGAACGCGTCGGGGCCGCTGACCACGACGAAGCCGCGGTCGGAGCGGTCCACCCACGCGTCGCCGGCGCGCAGCGCGGCGAGGTCCTCGGTCAGGGTCTGACTCATGCACCCACCTCCCGGTCTCCGAGCGGCGCCAGGCGGCGCGCCGCGGCCGCAGCCGTGAGCAGCGCCCGGGCCTTGTTGTGGCACTCGAGGTCCTCGTCGGCCGGTACCGAGTCGGCGACGATGCCCGCACCCGCCTGCACGCTGGCGTGACCGTCGCGCCACACCATCGTGCGGATGGCGATCGCGGTGTCGAGGTTGCCCGAGAAGTCGACGTAGCCGACCACGCCCGCGTAGGCCCCGCGCTTCGAGGGCTCGAGCCCGTCGATGATCTCCATGGCCCGCACCTTCGGCGCACCGCTCACCGTGCCGGCCGGGAACGTGGCGCGCAGCACGTCGACCGCGTTGGCGTCGTCGCGGAGGTCGCCGGCGACCTGGCTGGTGAGGTGCATCACGTGGGAGTAACGCTCGAGCACCATCAGCTCTTCCATCCGCTCGGTGCCGAACTTCACCACCCGGCCCACGTCGTTGCGGGCGAGGTCGACGAGCATGACGTGCTCGGCGCGCTCCTTCGGGTGCTCGGCCAGCTCGGCGGCCATGCGCCGGTCGTCGGCCTCGGTGCGGCCCCGGCGGCGGGTCCCGGCGATGGGACGGCTGATGACCCGGCCGTCGAGCAGCTGGACCATCGGCTCCGGCGACGAGCCGACCAGCGTCGCCTCGGGGTGCCGCACGTAGTACATGTACGGCGACGGGTTGACCTGGCGGAGCACCCGGTACACGTCGAACGGGTCGTAGTGGCCGTCGAGGTCGAAGCGCTGGGCCAGCACCACCTGGAAGATGTCGCCGGCGAGGATGTACTCCCGAGCCGCCTCCACCGCCGCGTGGTACACGTCGGCGGGCATGGTCGACGTGTAGGTCGGCAGCTCGGCGAGGTCGCTCGCCGGCGGTGGCGACGGCACGTAGGCCAGGGGCCGCGCCAACTCGTCGACCCGCGCGTCCAGCCGCGCGCACGCGGCGTCGTAGGCGTCGGACGCGGCGAGGTCGCCACCGGCGGCGTCGAGGAACACGTTCTCGATGAGGTAGAGCCGCTGGCGGAAGTGGTCGAAGGCGGTCACGTGACCGGTGACCGACAACACCGCGTCGGGCATGCCCAGGTGGTCGGTGGGGACGTTCGGCAGGCGCTCGATCTCGCGTACGACGTCGTACCCGAGGTAGCCCACCACCCCGCCGTGGAACGGGGGCAGCTCCGGGATCGTGGGCGCCCGGTAGGTGTGGAGCAGCGCTTCGAGTGCCGCGAGCGCGCCGCGGTCGGTGGGCACGCCGTCCGGGGGCGGACGGTCGAAGTGGACCGGCGCGCCCGCGCGCGACCAGCGTCAGCGCCGGGTCGCGGCCGAGGAAGGAGAAGCGGCCCCACCGCTCCGCGTGCTCCACCGACTCGAGGAGGAACGCGGCGGGGTCGTCCTCGGCGGCGCCCGCCAGCTTCACGAACGCGGAGACCGGCGTCTCCAGGTCGGCGAGCACCTCCCGCCAGACGGGGACGACCGTGTGGTCGCGCGCGAGCGCGACGAACTCGTCACGCGAGAGCCCCGCCGCGGCCACGACCAGGGCTCAGACGGGCCCGGGCGTGGCGCCACCGCCGAACGCCCGGAAGAAGCAGCTGCGCTCACCGGTGTGGCACGCGCCCCGGCCCTCCTGCTCGACGACGAACAGCAACGCGTCGACGTCGCAGTCGTAGCGGGCCTCACGCACGTACTGGCGGTCGCCCGAGGTCTCCCCCTTGCACCAGTACTCCTGGCGGCTCCGGCTCCAGTACCACATGCGCCCGGTCTCGAGCGTGCGCCGCAACGCGGCGTCGTTCATCCAGGCGAACATGAGCACCGCGCCGGTGCCCGTTTCCTGCACGATCGCGCCCACGAGACCGTCGGCGTTGTAGTGCACGCCCGCCAGCTCGGCCTCGGTGGCGGCGATCGGGGTGACCGCAGGCGTCGGTGCGGGTCGGGCGTCGGTCTCGGTGGCGGGTTCCATCGGCGATCGAGCGTACCCGTCAGGTCCCCGACGACCGACCCGGTTTCGGGGGCCGCGCGCAATTCTGCCAGAATCCCGCAGTGTCCGAGCCCCGACCACCCGTCGCGCCCGCCCGGCCGACGCGGCTGGTGCACCGAGGCGACGAGCGCATCGACCCGTGGTTCTGGCTGCGCGAGCGCGACGACCCCGAGGTGATCGCCTACCTCGAGCAGGAGAACACCTACACGCGCGACGCGCTCGCACACCTCGCGTCGCTGCGCGGCGAGCTCTACGACGAGATCGTGGGACGCGTCCAGGAGACCGACACGACCGCGCCGATCCGTCGCGGTGGCTACGAGTACTTCACCCGCACGCTCCAAGGCCTCCAGTACGGCGTGCACTGCCGTCGCCCGGCGATCGGCGGCCCGCTCCCCGATCCGCTCGCCGCGCCGGGATCGCCCGACGGCGAGCTCGTGGTCCTCGACGAGAACGCGCTGGCCGCGGGCCACGACTACTTCGCGGTGGGCGATCTCGCCGTCGACCCGGGGCAGGCGGTCGCGGCGTACAGCACCGACACGAGCGGCGGCGAGCGTTACGACCTGCGCTTCCGCGCGCTCCCCGACGGCGAGGGGCCGGCGGACCCGGAGCTCGACGACGTCGTGCCCGACGTCTACTACGGCGTGGCGTGGGCGAACGACGGCGTGACCATCCTCTACACGCGTCCCGACGAGGCCATGCGCCCGTGGCAGATCTGGCGACACACGCTCGGGACGCCGCCCGACGACGACCGCGCTCGTGTTCCAGGAGGACGACGACCGCTTCTACGTGAGCGTCGGTCGCTCGCGTAGCGGTCGCTTCCTCATGATCACCTCGGCCTCGAAGGTGACGACGGAGATCTGGCTGGTCGACGCCGACGACCCCACCGCGCCGCCGGCGGTCGTCGAGCCGCGCGAACAGGGGCACGAGTACCACGTCGAGCACCACGCGGGCCCGGTCGGCGACCGCCTCTACGTCCTCACCAACGCCGACGGGGCGGAGAACTTCGCGCTGGCGGTCACGCCGGTCGGCTCACCGGGCCGCGCTTCGTGGACGACCGTCCTCCCGGAGCGGGACGACACCCGCCTCGACGACGTCGACGCGTTCGCCGGCTTCCTGGTGGTGTCGGAGCGCGCCGACGCCGTCGAACGACTCCGGGTGCTGACCCTCGGCGACGACGGCGCGGTGGCCGACGACCACGTGATCGCGATGCCCGACGAGGTGTACTCCGCGTGGCTGGGCGGCAACCCCGAGTACGACGTGGATGCCGTCCGCTACCAGTACACGTCCCTGGTGATGCCGGCCTCGGCCTACGACTACGACCCGGCGACGCGCACCGCGACGCCTGGTGAAGCGCCAGCCGGTGCCGGGTTACGACCCCGAGCGGTACGAGAGCCGCCGGGCCTGGGCGACCGCGCCCGACGGCACGCAGATCCCGATCTCGATCGTCTACCGGCGCGAGCTCCGGACCGACGTCCCCGGCCCGATGCTGCTCTACGGCTACGGCTCCTACGAGGTCTCGATCGACCCGACGTTCTCGGCGTCGCGGGTCAGCCTCCTCGACCGGGGGGTCGCGTTCGCGATCGCCCACGTTCGGGGCGGCGGCGAGCTGGGGCGTCACTGGTACGACGACGGGAAGCTCCTGCACAAGATGAACACGTTCACCGACTTCGTCGCCTGCGCCGACCACCTGGTCGCCGAGGGCTGGACCAGCCCCGACCGCCTGGCCGCCCGCGGCGGCAGCGCCGGCGGGCTGCTCATGGGCGCGGTGGCCAACCTCCGGCCCGACCTCTTCCACGCCGTCGTGGCCGAGGTGCCGTTCGTCGACTGCCTCACCACCATCCTCGACGAGACCCTCCCCCTCACGATCACCGAATGGGAGGAGTGGGGGGATCCGGTCCACGACCCCGCCGTCTACGAGCTCATGAAGTCGTATTCGCCCTACGACAACGTGACCGCGAAGGACTATCCCGCCATGCTCGTGACGGGTGGGCTGAACGATCCCCGGGTGCAGTACTGGGAGCCGGCGAAGTGGGTGGCGAAGCTGCGGGCCACCAAGACCGACCGGCGGCTCCTCGTGCTCAAGATGGAGATGGGCGCCGGGCACTCGGGACCGTCGGGCCGCTACGACGCCTGGCGGGACGAGGCGTTCGTGCTCGCGTTCCTCCTCGACCAGCTCGGCACGGCCTGACGGCGGGAGCCGAACAACGAAGTGGCCGGGCCCTTCGGCCCGGCCACCACGAGGTTTCAGTTTCGAGAACGGTCAGACGGGGCGGACGTTCTGGGCCTCGTCGCCCTTGCGGCCGGGGCCGATGTCGAACTCGACCCGCTGGCCTTCCTCGAGCGTCTTGTAGCCCGTTCCCTGGATCGCGGAGAAGTGGACGAACACGTCGTCCCCGCCCTCCCGGGAGATGAAGCCAAAACCCTTCTCCGCGTTGAAGAACTTCACAGTACCTGTAGCCAATTTCTTATCCTTCGTTTGCCCGGGACGGTCCGAATGACCGCGGCCTCGGTCGCCCAGAAGGGTAGTAGACGGACTACTCGGCCTCGCGCGCGAAGTACTTCGCCAGGAAGTAGGGGTCGTTGGGGTCGAGGGGGGTCGACTCCTCGACGGGCGCCTCCTCCTCTTCCTCGATGCCGAGTTTGCGCGCTTCGCGGCGCTTGCGCTTCTCCGCGGCCTTTTCCATCCGGGCGCGCTCACGCTGCTGCTTGGCGAAGGTGGTGCGTTGCTTCTGACCGCTCACGGCCGACCATTATGGCCGACGGAACCCGCGATCACGCATCATGGCGCGATGTCGCTGCGCCCGCTCGTGCTCACCACCTCCGACGCCGTGAGCCTGGAGGCCGAGATCGCCACCCCGGAGGGCTCCAGCACGGCCACCGCGGTGCTGTGCCACCCCCATCCCCAGTACGGCGGGACCATGCGCTCGATCGTGATCAGCGCGCTGTTCGACGCGCTGCCCGACACCGGCGTCACCTGCCTGCGCTTCAATTTCCGCGGCGTCGAGCGCAGCACCGGCACCCACGACGAGGGCCGGGGCGAGCTGCTCGACGTGCAGACCGCGCTCGACACCGCCGCCGCGTCGGTCGGCCCGACCGAGCCGCTGCTGCTGGTGGGGTGGTCGTTCGGCGCCGACATGACCCTGGCCACGCACGATCCGCGGCTCGCGGGCTGGCTGGCGATCGCGCCGCCGTTGCGGTTCGCGGCCGAGTTCGGTGCAGTGGCCGCCGACGCCCGCCCGAAGCAACTGGTGCTCGGACAGCATGACGAGTTCCGGGAGCCGGCGTCCGTCGTCGAGGCGACCGAGGACTGGAACGCGACCGACATCGAGGTGATCCCCGGCGCGAGCCACTTCTTCGTGGGCCGCACCGACCGCGTCGTCGACGCGGCGCGCGCGTTCGTGGGACGGGTGGTGGGCTGAGCGGCGAGCGCGTCAGCCGGCGGTGACGGGCGTCAAGCCCTCTTTCTCGAGGAACGCACAACGCTTCTCGACGATGTGGCGCCACGCCGCCAGGTCGGCGTCCCAGTGCGCACGGTCGCCGTCCTCGTACGCGTGCTCGAGCTCGTCGAACGCCGCGTCCTCGGCGTCGAGCAGCTCCCGGTACCGCCGGAAGAATCCTTCGTCGATCACGTCGCTCCCGTTCGCCATTCGCACTCTCCTCACTCGTGTGGGACTGGCTGTGGCCGATCGATGGTGCTGCGTGCCACCCGACCGTATCGCGCCGGTGGTCAGTCGGTCACGGCCTCCGAGAGCGACGCCAACGCGTCGGCCACGCCGAAGCGTCCCTCGTAGATCGCACGTCCCACGATCACGCCCGCCAGCGCCCGGTCGCCGGAGCGGAGCCGTGCGAGGGCCCGCAGGTCGTCGAGCGAACCCACGCCGCCGCTGGCGACCAGCGGGACCGAGCCGGCGCCCAGGACCGCGGCCAGCTGCCCGAACGCCGGGCCCTCGAGGGTCCCGTCGCGCCCGATCTCGGTGACGACGAGGGCGGCGAGCCCGATGCCGTCGAAGCGGCGGGCGAGGTCGACCAGATCGGCACCGGACCCTTCCTGCCACCCGCGGATGGCCACCTCGTTGCCCCGGGCGTCGAGGCCCACCGCGATGCGTCCCGGGAACTCCCGGCACAGCTCCTCCACCAGCGCCGGGCGCTCGACCGCGGCGGTGCCGATCACGACCCGCTCGACCCCGGCGTCGAGCAGCTCGAGCGCCGATTCGGCCGACCGCACGCCGCCTCCCACCTCGACCCGGCAGGCGACGCTGCGGACGATCAGGCGGATCTGGTCGAGGTGGGCCCGGGTGCCGGTACGGGCGGCATCGAGGTCCACCACGTGGATCCACCGCGCGCCGGCGGACTCGAACTCGCGCGGCGACCCGGACCGGATCGTCGTCGTAGACGGTCTCGGCGGCGAAGTCGCCCTGGTGCAGCCGCACGCAATGGCCGTCGCGCAGGTCGATCGCGGGGAGCAGCTCGACCACGGTCCGGCTCAGAGCGTTCCCTTGGTCGACGGCACCCCGGAGCCCTCGACCCTGACCGCGTCGCGCAGCGCCCGGGCCACACCTTTGAACGAGGCCTCGATCACGTGGTGCCCGTTGCGCCCCGAGAGCGAACGGATGTGCAGCGTGACGCCGGCCGCGAAGGCGAGCGCCCGCCAGAACTCCTCGGCGAGCTGGGGGTCGAAGGTCCCGATCCACTCGACGACGGGGTCGACCTCGTAGACGAGGAACGGGCGGCCCGACAGGTCGAGCGCGACCTGCACCAAGGCCTCGTCCAGGGGCACCAGCGACGACGCGAACCGGCGCACGCCGGCCTTGTCGCCGAGGGCCTCCTTCAGCGCGGTGCCCAGCACGATGCCGACGTCCTCCACGGTGTGGTGGAGGTCGACGTCGAGGTCGCCCGACGCGACGATCCGCAGGTCGAAGCCGCCGTGCTTCCCGAGCTGCTCCAGCATGTGGTCGAAGAACGGGATGCCGGTCGACGCCGACGCACTGCCACCGCCGTCGACCACGAGCGACAGCTCGATCGTGGTCTCCTTGGTGGTGCGTCGTTGCTCGGAGCTGCGGGGCTTCATGTCGCGTCGATTCCGCTCCGGCGTCCCGGCCTCTGCCGAACCTTCATCACGCAGCTACCTCCTGGAGCGACGCGCGTAGCGCGTCGAGGAACGTGTCGTTCTCCGCGGGTGTGCCGATGGTGACGCGCAGGCAATCGTCGAGGCGTGGCCAGCGCGAGAAGTCGCGCACCAGCACCCCCTGCTCGACCAGCCGCTCCCAGAGCACGTGACCGTCGCCGGCCGGGCGGAACAGCAGGAAGTTCGCGCCCGACGGGAACACGGTGATGCCGTCGACCTGGGCGAGGTGCGCGGCGACCCGCTCCCGTTCCGCGACCAGCCGATGCACGCGATCGTCCATCTCGGCTCCGAGCTCCAGCGCGAGCCGACCCGCGATCTGGGTGGCCGACGCGAGGTGGTACGGCAGCACCACCTTCTCGAGCTCCGCGACCACCCACGGCGGCGCCACCGCGAACCCGAGCCGCAGCGCGGCCATCGACCACACCTTCGAGTACGTGCGCACGACGACGAGCCGCCGGTCGTCGCGAACCAGCTCGAGCGCGCTACGCGGCGCGAACTCGCCGTAGGCCTCGTCGACGACCACGAGACCGTCGAATGCGTCGAGCAGGCCCTCGACGGTGGTGGCGGGCTCGACGGTGCCGGTCGGGTTGTTCGGGCTGCACACGAACACGATCGTGGGCGCGTGCCGGCCGACCAGGTCGCGGGCGGCGTCCGGATCGATGGAGAAGTCGGCCCGACGCTCCCCCACCACGACCTCGGTGCCGGTGATGCGGGCGATGTGCGAGTGCAGCGCGTACGTGGGCTCGAACATCGCCGCGCGCCGTCCGGGGCCGCCGTAGGTGAGCAGGAGCGTCTGCAACACCTCGTTCGACCCGTTGGCGCAGAACAGCCGGTCGACCGGCTGCCCGAGGTGCGCACCCAGAGCCGCCCGCAGCGCCCGGGCTCCGCGGTCCGGGTACCGGTTGAGCGGCGCCTCCCGTAGCTCCGCGATCCAGCGCTCGACGAACGCGGGCGGCGGGGGGAACGGGCTCTCGTTGGTGTTCAGCCGGACGGCGACGTCGAGCTGAGGCGAGTGGTAGCCCTCCAGCGCCCGCAGGTCGTCGCGCGGCGAGACCGGCGCGTTCACGAGCTCTCCCCGGGGACCGTGAGCGGGCTCCGGGCGGCGACCGAACGGGCGTGGGCGTCGAGGCCCTCGGCGGCCGCGATGGCGTCGATGTGCGGGGCGAGCGCGGCGAGGCCCTCCTCGCTGGCCCGCACCACGTGGACGTGCTTCCGGAACGTGTCGACGCGCAGCGCGCTGGCGAACCGGGCGCTGCGGTCGGTCGGGAGCACGTGGTTCACCCCGGCGACGTAGTCACCGAGCGCGGCGGGCGACCACGCCCCGAGGAACACCGCACCGGCGTTGCGCACGAGCGGGAGGAGCGCTTCGGGGTCGGCGGTCAGCAGCTCGAGGTGCTCGGGCGCGATCACGTTCACCGCGTCGAGCGCGGCGACCGCGTCGTCGACCAGGACCGCCCGTCCCCCGCTGCGCAGGGTCGCACTGATGTCGTCGCGCCGGGGCGCGTCGGCGAGGAGACGGTCGATCGCGTCCTCGGTGGCGTCGATCACCGCCGCGTCCCACGCCACCAGCACGGCCGCGCCACCGGGGCCGTGCTCGGCCTGCGCGAGGAGGTCGGCGGCGGCGAACGTCGCGGGAACGGTCCCGTCGGCGACGACCACCACCTCGGAGGGACCGGCGAACGACTCGATGCCGACCCGGCCCGCGACCTCGCGCTTGGCCAGCGCGACGTACCGGTTCCCGGGCCCGACGATCACGTCGACCGGCCGCAGGGACTCGGTGCCGTACGCCAACGCGGCGATCGCCTGGGCGCCGCCGATCCGCACGACCTCGGTGATCCCGAGCAGCGCGGCGGCGGCCAGCGTGGCGTCGGGCACCCGGCCGTCGGCCGCCGGCGGCACGCTGAGCACGAGCTCGTCGACCCCGGCGAGCTGCGCGGGGATGGCGGTCATCAGCACGGTGGACGGGTAGGCGGCCCGACCGCCCGGCACGTACAGACCGGCCCGCCCGACCGGGACCACGACCTCACGGAGCGACACGCCGTCGCGGTCGAGCACCGGCTCGACGACGTCGGCCTGGAGCGCGTGGTACTCACCGATGCGCGCGGCGGCGATCTCCAGCGCCGTCCGCAGGTCGCCCGGGATCGCGTGCAGCGCGGCCTGCAGGTCGGCGGCGGGCACCCGGGGGTCGGCGAGGTCGCAGCCGTCGAACCGGAGGGTGAGCTCGCGGACGGCCGCGTCACCCCCGCGGCGGACGGCGGCGAGGATCTCCCTGACCGCGGCGAGGGCTTCGTCGCCGTCGTCAGCGTCGTCGTCCGAGCGCGCCAGCGCGCGGGCCAGGTCGGCGGCGCCGCGGAGGTCGAGTCGGGTGAGCACGGTGGGGTCATCGTAAGCCGTGCCCTCTCCCGGACGGCCCCCATTCGTCGCCTCCTAGTCTGCAGCGATGGCTGCGTCGTCCGACTTCGCCGAGCTCTCGACCCTGCGCACGCAGGTCGAGGAGCTCACCACCCGGGTCGTCGCGGTGGGCGATCGCTACCGCGACTCGGACGATTCCGCCATCGCCGCCGAGCTCGACCAGGCCGAGCGTGCCCTGCGCGGTGCGGCGCGCGCGCTCGACCGCGCCGGGGGCATGCTCTCGGGCTAGCCGGGCGCGGAGCGCGGGACGGCGAAGCGGTCAGCGTGCGTGGGCCTGGCGCGCCGCCGGGTCGGCCGACGGACAGATGTCGACCAGGACACAACCGCCGCAGTTCGGTTTGCGAGCGAAGCAGACCTGTCGACCGTGCAGGATCATCCGCAGCGAGAATCGGCCCCGCTCCTCGGGCGGGATCAGCGCGTTCAGGTCGAGCTCGGCCTTCACCGGGTCGGTCTCGGTCGTGAGCTTGAGGCGACGGGCGAGCCGGCCCACATGGGTGTCGACCGGGAGACCGGGGAGATCGAAGGCGACCGAGCGCACCACGTTGCCGGTCTTCCGCCCGACACCGGGCAGCTTCACGAGGTCGTCGAGCTCGGTGGGCACCTCGCCGCCGAAGTCGTCCTCGAGCGCGCGCGCCATACCGAGGAGGTTCTTGGTCTTCGACCGGTAGAAGCCGGTGGCGAACACGAGCTGCTCGACCTCGGCCGGATCGGCGTCGGCGAGGTCGGCAGGCGTCGGGTACCGGGCGAACAGCGCCGGCGTCACCTTGTTCACGTTCTCGTCGGTCGTCTGCGCCGACAGGATCGTCGCGACCAGGAGCTGGAACGGGTTCTCGCGCACCAGCGCGCTGTCGGCGTCCGGGTACTCCTGCGCCAGGCGCGCCCGCACCTCGTCGGCGCGCGCCCTCGCTCCACGCGGTCGGGCCATCCGCCGAACCTACTCGCGAGGTTGCGTCGCTCCTACCCGTCGACGACGTACGAACGGCGCGACGTCTCGGCCGGGTGCGGCGGTCAGCCGGCGAGCTCGGGTTTGAGCGCGATGACGTTGAAGACCGCACCGGTGGGATCGGTCACGGGCGAGAACCGGCCCGGCTCGATGTCCATCGGCGGCATCAGCACCGTGCCGCCGAGCTCGGCGACGCGGGACACCGCGTCGTCGGTGTCGGACACCGCGAAGTACACGGCCCAGTGCGGCGGCACCTCGGCCGGCAGCATCGGCGGCTTCTCCATCATCCCGGCGACCGAGCGGCCGTTCACCTGCCACTCGACGTACTGGCCCATCGGGCCGGCACCCTGCACGTTGGCGCCCCACCCGAACGCCGCACCGTAGAACGCCTTCGACGCCTCGAGGTCGGTGGTCAGCAGCTCGCTCCACGACCAGGTGCCCGGCTCGTTCACCAGCTGTGAGCCCGGGTGGTCACCGGGTTGCCAGACCGAGATGAACGCCCCGACCGGGTCGACGAAGACGGCCATGCGGCCGTGCTCGAACACGTCCATCGCCGGCACGATCACCTGCCCGCCGGCCGCGCTCACCTTCTCCGCCGTCTCGTCGGCGCTCTCCACGTCGACGTACGTGGTCCAGACCGGCGGGCCGGGGTTCTGGGCCGGACCGATCCCGGCGACGGGAAGGCCGCCCACGGTCGCGATGCGGTAGCCACCCGCCTCCTCCGGCCCCTCGGGCACGTCCCAGCCGAAGAGCGCGCCGTAGAAGTCGGCCGCGCCCTGAGGATCGGGGCTCCCGAGGTCGACCCAGCACGGCACCCCGGGCTCGTACGCGTCGATCTGCATGCCCGCTCCTGTCCCTCGGTGGTGTGACCCGACGCTACCCTCCGCCGCGTGCAATCCTTCCTGGTGCTGCGCAGCTTCGCAGCCGCCGACGTCGAGCGCGTGCGAGCGCTCGCCGACGCGGTCGAAGCCGCGACCGGCATCGTGCCCCTCGGCGACGACGCCTGGACCGGGATGCACGCCGCTGCCGGCCGCGACCGCGGTCTCCTCGACGAGACCGGTGACGCGTACGCGCACCTCGCGCACCATCACGCGGGCGAGTGGTCGCTGGAGCTCGCGGTCCTCCCGGGCGTCGCCGACGCGCGTCGCGACGAGCTGATCGCCGGGGCCATCGAGCTGGTGCGCGAGGAAGGTGGCGGCCACGTCACCTACTGGGTGCATGGCGCGAACGCCGACGATGACGCGCGCGGTCGCCGATTCGGCTTCACCCTCGAACGCGAGCTCCTGCAGATGCGTGTCGCGCTGCCGCTCCCCTCTCCGCCTCGCTGGCCCGACGACGTGAGCGTGCGCACCTTCGTGCCCGGGCAGGACGAGGCGGCGTGGGTCGAGGTGAACAACCGGGCGTTCGCCGGTCACCCCGAACAGGGCGCCTGGACCGTCGACATGTTGCGCGCCCGCGAGCAGGAGCCCTGGTTCGACCCCGACGGCTTCCTCCTCGCCTTCGACGCCGACGGCCTGGCCGGTTCCTGCTGGACGAAGGTGCACCCGCCCCAGCCCCCGCACGAGCCCGACGCCCTCGGCGAGATCTACGTGATCGGGGCCGACCCCAGCCGACACGGCAAGGGCCTGGGCCGTGCCCTCACCGCCGGTGGTCTGCAGTCGCTGGCCGACCGCGGCATCACCGTCGGCATGCTGTTCGTCGACGGCGCGAACGAGGCCGCCGTCGGGCTCTACCGCTCGCTGGGATTCACCACGTCGCGCACCGACTGCGCCTACGGGCTCGAGGTCGCGTGAGCACGCGCTACGGCACCAGCCGGGCCGAGCTCGAGGCGCTCCTCGCCGAGTGGGGTCAACCGCGCTACCGCGCCGGCCAGGTCTGGGATGCGCTGTACCGGCAGCACGTGCCGCTCGACGACGCCACCGCGCTGCCGCGCGCGTTGCGCGAGCGCCTGGCCGACGGGTTGCCGCTCGCGCTCGATCCGATCACCCACGTGACCGCGCACGACGACATGACGTCGAAGTGGCTGTGGTCGTGTCGACGCGACAACGCGCAGGTCGAGACCGTGCTCATGCGGTATCCCGAGCGGGCCACGGTGTGCGTGTCGTCCCAGGCCGGGTGCGCGATGGGTTGCACCTTCTGCGCCACCGGCCAGGCCGGCTTCGAGCGACACCTCGACGCCGGCGAGATCGTCGAGCAGGTCGTGCGCGCCGGGCACACCTCCCCCCAACGGGTCAGCAACGTCGTCTTCATGGGCATGGGCGAGCCGCTCGCCAACTACGACCAGACCTGGGCCGCGGTCGAACGCATCCACGAGGATCTCGGGCTCTCGGCCCGCCGGATCACCGTCAGCACCGTCGGGGTCGTCCCCGGCATCCGGCGCCTCGCACACGAGGACCTTCCGGTGACCCTCGCGGTGTCGCTGCACGCGGCCACCGACGCCGAGCGCGACGAGCTGGTGCCCCTCAACCGGCGCTACCCGATCGCCGAGGTCCTCGACGCCGCGGCCGAGTTCGCCGGCGCCAAGGGCCGGCGGGTGACCTTCGAGTACGCCTGCATCGAAGGCGCGAACGACTCGCCGGGCCAGGCCGAGGCCCTGGGGCGGCTGCTGGGTGCGTTCCCCGGCGTGGGCGGCGCGCACGTGAACCTGATCCCGTTGAACCCGACCGACGGGTTCGGTGGCCACGCGCCCGCGGGGCCGGCGCTGAGGGCGTTCGCGGACCGGGTGAAGGGGCACGGGGTCACCGCCACGGTGCGCCGCAACCGGGGCACCGACATCGCCGCCGCGTGCGGGCAGCTCCGCTCGCGGGCGGCGATACCGCGCGGGTCGCCGCCATCGGCCATTATGGAGCGGTGAACCAGTGGAAGTGGGTCAATCAGTTCCAGCCCCAGACCCTCTACATGGCCACGATCCTCTGCTACGTCGACGCTGTCTTCGGGCTGCTCTTCGGCTTCGTCGCCACCTCGGTGCTGGCCGGATTGATCACGATCGCGGCACTGGCGGCCGGCGGGTTCGGCATCGCCAACGAGAAGAAGTGGGGATACGCGGTTGCCGTCGGGGGCGCGATCCTGCAGATCGTGATGCTGTTCGCGGTCTTCGGCACCGAGGTGCTGACGTCGCTCGCCATCATCAACTTCCTGTTCGACGGTGCGCTCGTCGCGCTGCTCCTCCACCCCATGAGCCGCGAGTACCAGCGCATCTGGTTCAAGTAGCGGAGCGACGATCCGCCCCCGTCACCAGGGGTTGTGCGGTCTAGGCGGGACAACGGCTGTTGATCCGGTTGACCACGTTGGTCAGATGCTCGTGCCGCGTGTTGGCCCATCGATGCGGTCCTGCAGGTACTTCGTCCGGTAGGCCTGCTTCTTGGACTGCGCATCGGTCAGCCGCGTCTGGAGGCTCGAGATCCGAGCGTCGACCTTCGTGATCCGGTCCTGGAGGTTGGGTAGCCGGCTGGTCGCCTTGGCGCACACCGCCTGCTTGTCGTGGGGGGTCGGCGTGCTCGTGGTGTCGGCGGTGGCCACGCCGGCGCTGCCCACGATCCCGATGATCCCGATCGTGCCTGCCGCCAGCACGTGACCCAGCTTCATCTCGGACGCCCTTCGTCTCGTCGGATGCTTCCCGTGCTTCTCGACGAGAGTTGTCGGCCACGGATGATCCGAATGTGAGGATCAGGTCAGGCGACGAGGCGCTCGGCTGCGGTCAGCATCGCCGGCGCGGTCGCTCCCGACGCGCGCCCGGGACCATCGCCTTCCGGGCGACCGGTGGCCGGTCGCTGAGCAGCGCCGCCGAGACGCACAGGTAGTAACCGCAGGGCTGGTCCGACCCCTCGTCGCCCGTGCGGTGCTCTCGTGCCGTCGCTCGCAGCTTGGCGGTGTCCCAGTCGGCGAAGCACGCCAACGTGATTGTGGCGATCTCGGCCCGGCGGGCCCACGCGAGCATCCGCTCGCGGTCCCGAACCTGCTGCTTGCCCTCGGAGTAGATCGGTTGCTCGAGCCGTCGCGCTTCGGCCCAGATGTCGTCCCGGGTCGGCTCGTCGATGCTGGACATGGCTTGCCTCCTGACTGGAGGGTGCCCGGCCGACGGGCCGGACGGACCCCGGTCGCCTTCACCCGGGAGGCCGGGTCGAGGAGCGACGCGGCGGGGCCGGTCCCGGCAGGCCGAGGCGCGCCGTCCACCGGCCGCCGGGACCGACCTGCCCTGCCCCACTGCTCCCGCGAACGTCGTGGGCCGACATTTGGATACGGCCACGGCCGATCGTCGGGACCGCCCACCGAGGGTCGAGGATTCAGGACCTGAAGTTCCTGCTCCCCACGAGGGCGAGGACGGCCCCGACGAGCGCCACCAGCGCGCCCAGGAGCACCACCCACGGCCCGGCGCCGACGCTCGCGCTGACGCGACCGGAGGCCGCCGCGTGCACGAGGTCGTCGGCTTTCCGCGAAGTGTCGACGATCTCGTAGAGCGCGAACGCCCCGGCCGCGGCGGAAAGCGCGACGAGCGACCAGCCGAGGAGACGGGACCCCGCGAGCACCACGAGCAGGACCACGATGCCGGCGGCGAACACGATCGTGAGGGCCCCGTCGCCGTCGATGCCGGTGCTCGAGACCGACAGGTTGCCGACCTGGGCCTCGCGCCACGGCAGCACCGCGCCGACGATCATGAGCGCGGCGCCGATGACGACGACCACGGGGAACCACCCCGGCCCTCGTCGGGACCGGGCGCGCGCGCTCCGTGCGGGCGCGGGTCGCTCGGCCCATGCGGGACGCAGCCCGACGCTGTCGTTCCGGACGCGCGCGGTCCACGTGGCGCCGTCCCAGTAGCGGAGCGCGTGCTCCCCCGCCGGGTCGCGGTACCAACCCGCGATCGGGCGCGCCCTGCTCATCGTCTCCCCTCTCCGCCTCCCGCGGCAGGTTACAAACGCCTGGGCCGGGTCGGCGGCGGTCGACGTCAGAATTCGCTCGCGCATCCGCGCATCAGTGCGTCAGCGCGACGCCGCGAACTCCTCGTACCAGTCGAGCGCCGCCGGGTCGGCGAGCGAGCTGCGGCTGGCGACGGCGTCCGCGTCCGCCCCGTTCAGGATCCGCTTGACCGGCACCTCGAGCTTCTTGCCCGAGAGCGTGCGCGGTACGGCGGGTACCCGGAGGATCGCGTCCGGCACGTGTCGCGGCGACAGCTCGGTGCGCAGCGCGTGCACGATCGCGCCGCGCAGGGCGTCGTCGAGCTCGGCGCCCGGCGTCAGGGCCACGAACAGCAGCAACTCCCCCATCGGCTGGTCCGGGTCGTCGCCCTCCAGGTGCACGACCAGGCTGTCGGCCACCTCGGGCCGCGCTTCGACGACCGCGTAGAAGTCGCTGGTCCCGAGGCGCACGCCGCCCCGATTCAGCGTGGCGTCGCTGCGTCCGGAGATCACGCACGCGCCGTCGTCGGTGAAGGTGATCCAGTCGCCGTGGCGCCAGACCCCCGGGTAGTCGCTGAAGTAGGCGCGACGCAGCTGCTCCTGATTCGGAGAATCGCCCCAGAACCCGACCGGCATCGACGGCATCGGTTCGGTGACGACCAGCTCGCCCTGCACTCCCGGCGGGCACACGTCGCCGTCGGGATCGAACGCCTCCACCGCGACCCCGAGCAGCCGGCAGCTGATCTCGCCCGCCCGCACCGGCAGCAACGGCGCCGCGCCCACGAACGCCGCGCACACGTCGGTCCCGCCGCTCACCGACTGCACCTGCACGTCGGCGCCCACGACATCGTGCACCCACCGGAAGCCGTCGGGCGGTAGCGGCGCACCCGTCGACCCGACGCCTCGGAGATGGTGCGCGGGCGGTACCACGCCGGCTTTGCGACAGGCCATGAGGAACGGGGCGCTCACACCGAACACGTCGACGCCGGTGTCCGCCGCGAGGCGCCAGAGCTCGCCCAGGTCGGGTACGCCCGGGTCGCCGTCGAACAGCACGATCGTCGCGCCCACCAGCAGCCCGGACATGAGGTAGTTCCACATCATCCAGCCCGTGGTGGTGAACCAGAAGAAGCGGTCGTCGGCGCCGAGGTCGTGGTGCAACGCGGCGCTCTTGAGGTGCTCGACGGTGATGCCACCGTGCCCGTGCACGATCGCCTTCGGCAGCCCGGTCGTGCCCGAGCTGTACAGCACGTAGAGCGGATGGTCGAACGGGACGGGATCGAACGCCAGCGGGCCGGGTTCGGCGAGCAACCCCGTCCAGTCGTCGTCACCGTCACCGAGGTAGCGCACGTGCACCGTGTGGCGCCGAGTGGGCAGTGCAGCCTCGATCGCCTCGACGTCGGCGCGCTTGTCGACGGCCTTCTCGCCGTACCGGTAGCCGTCGACGGCGAAGAGCACGACCGGTTCGATCTGCGCGAAGCGGTCGACGACGGAACGGACGCCGAACTCGGGCGCGCACGACGACCAGATCGCGCCCAGGCTCGCGGTGGCCAGGAACGCGATCGCGGTCTCGGGGACGTTGGGCAGGTACGCGGCCACCCGGTCTCCCGGTCCGACGCCGAGGCGCACCAGCCCGGCGCGGCACCGCGCCACCGCATCGGCCAGCTCCGACCACGTGAGCTCCTGCGGCGCGCGGGTCTGACTCCGCGCCACGACCGCGACGTCGAGGGGACGGGTCGCCGCCCCCGCCAGCGCGTGCTCGGCGTAGTTCAGCGTGGCGCCCGGGAACCACCGCGCGCCGGGCATCGCCCGCTCCGCGAGCGCGACCGACGGTGCATCGTGCCAGCGCACCCCGGACCACTCGGTGACCGCGAGCCAGAACGCGTCGAGCTCGTCGACCGACCACTGCCACAGGTCCCGGTACCCGTCGAAGACCAGGCCGCGCGTCTGCTCGAGCCAGCCCAGGAACGCGCCCATGCGGGTGGTCTCCCGCGCGTCCGGCGGTGGCGACCAGAGGACCTCGCCTCTCATGCAGGACGCCCCGGTGCCATGATCACAGCCCGAGAGACTAGGAGGCCACGCCCGTGGAGACGCCGCATCACGGCCGGTGGTTCGAGGACCTGCCCGTCGGGCTCGTCGTGCCGCACGCGCTCACCCGCACGATCACCGAGACCGACAACGTGCTCTTCACGACGATGACGCTCAACCCCGCGCGCCTCCACCTCGACGCGGAGTACGCGGCGGGCACCGAGTTCGGCCGCCCGTTGGTCAACAGCCTGTTCACGCTCGGGCTGCTCGTCGGCATCTCGGTGCTCGAGACCACCCACGGCACCACCGTCGCCAACCTCGGCTTCGAGGAGGTCGTGTTCCCCGTTCCGATGTTCGCGGGCGACACGTTGCACGGCGAGTCGGAGGTCGTCGCCGCCCGGGCGTCGAAGTCCCGCCCCGATCAGGGCATCGTCACCTTCGAGCACCGGGGCTTCAATCAGCACGACGAGCTCGTGTGCCGCGCCCGCCGGAACGCGTTGATGCACCGGGCGCCGGCGTGAGCGGAGTGGCCGCGAGCCGGGTATCCCGGCTCGCAACGGAGCGGGGGCCGAGCGCCCCGGCGCGCAGCGCCGAGAGCGGGCAAGCGTGAACCCGGCGCCGGCGCGCCTGCGCAGCCTCCTGTTCGCGCCCGCGAGCAAACCCGATGTGCTCCGAAAGATGCCGCGCGCGGAGCCCGACGGAGTCGCACTCGACCTCGAGGACGCCGTGCCCGCCGACGGCAAGGCCGACGCGCGTGTGCACTCCCGCGCGGTCGGCGCCGAGCTGGCGGCCGCGCACCCGGAGCTCGCGGTCTACGTGCGGGTGAACGCGGTGGCGAGCGAGTGGTTCGCGGCCGACGTCGCCGATGGGGTCGCACCCGAGGTCGCCGGCGTCATCGTGCCCAAGCTGGAGTCGCCGGACCAGCTCGACACCGCGGCCGCGGCGCTCGAGCGCGCCGGCCTCGGGCACCTGCACGTCCTCGCCGGTCTGGAGAGTGCCATGGGGGTCGAGCGGGCGCGGGAGCTCCTGCACCCACCGGTGGCCGTCGCGTACTTCGGCGCCGAGGACTTCATCGCCGACATGGGGGGCGTGCGGACGGCGGCCGGGACCGAGGTCCTGTACGCGCGGTCCCGCGTCGCGCTGGCGGCCCGGCTCGCCGGCGTCCTCGCCGTCGACCAGGTCGTCACCCGGCTCGACGCCGAGGACCACTTCCTCGCCGACGCCGCCCTCGGACGCGCCATCGGCTACCGGGGCAAGCTCTGCATCCACCCCGCCCAGGTCACGCTGGCCAACCGCGCGTTCTCCTCGTCGCCCGAGGAGCTCGAGCGGGCCCGGCGCCTGCTCGCGGCCTACGACGATGCCGTGGCCCGCGGCGAGGCCGCGATCGCGTTCGAGGGGCAGATGGTCGACGAGCCCCTGGCCCGTCACGCCCGCGCCGTCCTCGCCGCCGCCGCACCCGCCTGAGCCCTCCCGCCCCCTTCGATGGTCCATGCCGCTCCGCCCTCCGGCCGCGCCGCGTCGTCTCCTCCGGATCCGGCGCCTCGACGTCTCTAGAATCCCGCCGTGACCTCGCCTCCCGCTGACCTCGTCGCCCGCATCGAAGCCGAGCTCCGACCGCTCGAGGTCGAGCTGGCCGAGGCGTGGTGGGAGTCGAACACCCGGTCGTCGACGGCGGCCGACGTCCGCCGCACCGCGGCCGAGCTCGCCCGCCGCTCCTACCTCGCCGACGCCGACACCTTCGCCGCGGTGCGCGCCGCCCGCGACGACCTCGCCGGCGATCCCGCCGCCGATCCCCTGCTCCGACGCCAGCTCGACGTGCTCCACGACGCGTTCGTGCCCCACCAGGTGTCGGCCGACCTCCGCCGCGCCATCGTGGAGCTCGAGACCACGGTGGAGTCGACGTTCAACAACTTCCGCGGGAGCATCGACGGCCGGCGGGTCGACGACAACGCCATCGCCGAGATCCTCCGCACGAGCGACGACGCCGACGAACGACGGGCGGCGTGGGAGGCGTCGAAGCAGATCGGTCCCGAGGTCGCCAACCGCATCCGCGAGCTGGCCCGGCTGCGCAACCAGGCCGCGCGCGACCTCGGCGCCCGCGACCACTTCGCCCTCGCGCTGGCGACCGGGGAGCTCGACGAGACCCGCCTGTTCGCCACCCTCGACGACGTCGACCGGGCCACCGCCGAGCCGTTCGCGGCGTGGAAACGGGACGTCGACACGTCGCTCGCCCGCCGCTTCGGGTGCGCCGCCGACGACCTGCGCCCATGGCACTACGACGACCCGTTCTTCCAGAGCCCGCCCGCCGAGGGCGCGATCGCGATCGACCACCTCTTCGTCGACGCCGACCTCGAAGCCCTGACCCTGCGCACCTACGACGGCCTCGGACTCGACGTGCGCCCGGTGCTCGGGCACAGCGACCTGTACGCGCGCGAAGGCAAGAGCCAGCACGCGTTCTGCATCGACATCGACCGCGCCGGCGACGTCCGCGTGCTCTGCAACGTCGAGCCGAGCGAGCGGTGGATGGACACGATGCTGCACGAGTTCGGCCACGCCATCTACGACCGCGAGTGCGACGACACCCTGCCCTGGCTGGTGCGGGGCGCCGCCCATGCGTTGACCACCGAGGGCATCGCCATGCTCATGGGACGCCTGCCGCGCGATCCGCGCTGGCTGCGCAACGTCGCCGCGATCGACGACGACGCGGTGGCGGCGATCGCGCCGGCGCTGGCGGAGGCCCGCCGGGCCGCGCTGCTGGTGTTCGCCCGGTGGGTGCTGGTGATGACGAACTTCGAGCGGAGCCTGTACGCCGATCCCGACGCCGACCTGGACACGCTCTGGTGGGACCTCGTCGAACGGCACCAGCTCGTGCACCGCCCCGACGGCCGTCACGCGCCCGACTGGGCCGCCAAGATCCACCTCGCCGCCGCGCCCGTCTACTACCAGAACTACCTCTACGGGGAGCTGTTCGCGTCGCAGCTCGACGCCACCCTCGCGGCGCGCACCGACGGGCTCGTCGACCAACGCGCCGCGGGCGAGCTGCTCCGCACCGACGTCTTCGCGCCGGGCGCGTCACTGCGGTGGGACGACCTGGTGACCCGGGCGACGGGCGAGCCCCTCTCGGCCACGCACCTGGCGCGCCAGCTGGCGCAGGAGGGCTGATGGAGATGCAGTGGAGGCGTGGCCGGACGGCCGGGACGCCGCAACGAAATCGACACGTCTGATGGATCTCGGTCTGAACGGTCGGGCGACCGTCGTGGCGGGCGGGACGCGCGGCGTGGGACGCGCCACCGCGGAGCTGCTCGCAACCGAAGGCGCGCGCGTGGCGGTGCTGGCGCGCACACCGAGCCACCTGCGCGAGGCCGAGGACGAGCTCCTCGCCGCCGGTGCCGAGGACGCCATCGGTCTCGAGTGCGACCTCCTCGACACCGGCGAGGTGGAAGCCGCGTTCACGTTCCTCGACGAGCGGTGGGGCGAGTGCCACGCGCTCGTCAACACCGTCGGTCCGGCGCACGTCGGCGGTCTCGACGATCTGACCGACGCGGCGTGGCTCGACGAGTTCGACCTCGGCGTGCTCACGATGATCCGGACGACCCGCGCCGCGCTGCCGTTGCTGCGGAAGGCGACGTTCGCGCGTGTCGTGAACGTCGCCGCGTCCTCGATCCGGCACCAGAGCCCCGGACTCATCGGCTTCACCGCGTCAAAGGCGGCGATGGCCAGCGCGTCGAAGAACCTGTCACGCGCGCTCGCCCCCGAGGGGATCATCGTGAACACGGTGGCCCCGGGCACGGTCATGTCGCCGACGCTCGCCGGCTACCTCGTCGGCACCGATCTCGAAGGCCTTCCCGAGGGACCACTCGAGGCCGCGTACGAGGCCATCGCCCGCGACTACGGGGCGTCCAACGACATCGGCCGGGTGGGGCTGCCGGAGGAGGTGGCGACCATGGTCGTGTTCCTCTGCTCGGAGCTCTGCAGCTTCGTCGTCGGCGCCACCGTGCCCGTCGACGGCGGCACCGACTTCTTCTGAGCGCGGGATCGACGGCCGATGGAGTTCAACCTCGCCGACCTCTGGGAGCGCGTCGCCGACGCGGTGCCCGATCAGGAGGCCATGGTCTGCGGCGATCGCCGGCTCAGCTACGCCGCGGCCGACGAGCGCGCCACCCGGCTCGCGCACCACCTCGCCGGGCTCGGCATCGGCGTCGGCGATCACGTCGCGCTCTACCTGTACAACGGCACCGAGTACCTCGAGGCGATGGTGGCCGCGTTCAAGCTGCGGGCAGTGCCGATCAACGTGAACTACCGCTATGGCCAGGAGGAGCTGCGGTACCTCCTCGACGACGCCGACGTCAAGGCAGTCGTGTTCCACCGCGAGTTCGCACCCACCCTCGAAGGGGTGCGCGCCGACGCTGCCCGCGCTCACCGGGTTCGTCATGGTCGACGACGAGTCGGGTGCCGCACCCCCGTCCGGCGCCACCGAGTACGAGGCTGCGCTGACGGCGGCGTCATCCCTGCGCGACTTCGGGCCACGATCGCCCGACGACCTGTACATCCTCTACACCGGCGGCACCACCGGCATGCCGAAGGGTGTGATGTGGCGGGCCGAGGACATCTTCTTCGGCGCGTTCGGCGGCGGGAACCTGGGTGAGGCACCGATCACCAGCCCGGAGGAGATCGTCGACTCCCTCGACCTCCACCGGCGTGGCCTGCCCGCGTGCCCGTTCATGCACGGCACCGCCCACTGGATGGCGTTCGGCACGCTGTACTCCGGCGGCACGGTCGTCATCTCGCCCGACCGGCACCTCGACCCGGCGCGGCTCTGGCGCCTGATCGAGCACGAGCGCGCGACGTTCCTCGTGATCGTGGGCGACGCCTTCGCCCGCCCGCTGGTCGAGGCCTTCGACCGCCTGGACCCCGCGCCCGACGTCACGCCACTGACCGTGGTGCTCTCCGGCGGCGCGGTGCTGTCGCCGTCGGTGAAGGAGGCGTGGGTCGAGCGGTTCCCGGCGATGTTGGTGGTCGACGGCTTCGGCGCGTCCGAGACCGGGGGGCAGGGCCAGAGCGTGTCGGCGGCCGGCGCGCCCATCGAGTCGGCGCCACGCTTCCGCGTGAACGACGAGACGACCGTGCTCGACGACGACCTCCGACCGGTTGCGCCGGGTGTGGTCGGCAAGCTGGCCCGGCGCGGGCACGTGCCCCTCGGGTACTACCGCGACCCGGAGAAGACGGCGGAGACGTTCCCGGTGATCGACGGCGCGCGGTGGTCGGTGCCCGGCGACCACGCCCGCATCGAGGACGACGGCACCATCACCGTGCTCGGCCGCGGCTCGGTGTCGATCAACACCGGCGGCGAGAAGGTGTACCCGGAGGAGGTGGAGTCGGCGCTGAAGTCGAACGACGCGGTGTTCGACGCCGTGGTCGTCGGGGTGCCCGACGAGCGTTGGGGCGAGCGCGTCACCGCGGTCGTGCAGGCGCGGCCGGGCGCCGCTCCCACGCTCGACTCCCTCGCCGAGCACACCCGGGCCCAGCTGGCGTCGTACAAGGTGCCGCGGAGCCTGGTGCTGGTCGACGAGATCGTGCGATCGCCGTCGGGCAAACCCGACTACCGGTGGGCACGGGCGACCGCCGTCGCCGCCGCGGGACGCCGTAGCCTGCAGGTGTGAACCGACTCGCCGGCGAGACCAGCCCGTACCTGCGGCAGCACGCCGACAACCCGGTCGACTGGTACCCGTGGGGCGAGGAGGCGTTCGGCCGGGCCCGGGCGGAGGACAAGCCCGTCCTCCTGTCGGTCGGCTATTCGTCGTGCCACTGGTGCCACGTGATGGCCCACGAGTCGTTCGAGGACGTCGACGTCGCCGCGGTGATGAACGACCGCTTCGTCAACGTGAAGGTCGACCGCGAGGAGCGCCCTGACGTCGACGCCATCTACATGCAGGCGGTCCAGGCGATGACGGGGAGTGGTGGTTGGCCGATGACCGTCTTCCTCGACCCCGAGGGCCGGCCGTTCTTCGGCGGCACCTACTTCCCGCCTGACGACCGCCAGGGAATGCCCGGCTTCGTGCGCCTCCTGGACGCCATCGACGACGCGTGGCACAACCGGCGTCACGAGCTCGGCGAGCAGGCCGAGCAGCTGCGCCAGGCCATCGAGGAGAGCACCGCGGTCGGCGGCCGGGGTCCCGGTGCGCCGCTGTCCGACGCGTTGCTCGACCAGGCGGTCGCCGGCCTCCGGGGCCAGTTCGACGGTCGCTTCGGCGGCTTCGGCCGCGCGCCGAAGTTCCCGCAGGCGATGGCCCTCACGTTCCTCCTCGACCAGGCGGCGCTCGCACCGGCGGACGAGATCCTGGAGATGGTCACGGTCTCGCTCGACGCCATGGCCGCGGGCGGCATCTACGACCAGGTCGGCGGCGGCTTCCACCGCTACTCGGTCGACGCCCACTGGCTCGTGCCCCACTTCGAGAAGATGCTGTACGACCAGGCCTTGCTCGTGCGCGCGTATCTGCACGCATGGATCGTCACCGGCAACGACCGCTACCGCCGGGTGGTGGAGGAGACGATCACCTACGTCCTGCGCGACCTGCGCCACGCCGACGGCGGCTTCTTCTCCGCCGAGGACGCCGACTCCGAGGGCGTCGAAGGGCGCTTCTACGTGTGGTCGCTCGAGGAGCTCGAGGCAGTCAGCGGCGACGACCTGCCTGAGCTCGTCCGGTACTTCGGCGTCACCGCCCGCGGCAACTTCGAGGATCCGCACACCGGCTTCCGGGGCAACATCCTCCACGCCGTGGGCCCGACCGACGACATCCCCGACGCGGTGGCCCGGGTCCTCCCGAAGCTGTTCGCCGCCCGCGAGCAGCGGGTGCGTCCCGGGCTCGACGACAAGGTGCTGCTCGGGTGGAACGCGCTCTTCCTGCGCTCGCTGACCGAGGCGGCCGACGCGCTCGGGCGCGACGACTGGATGGACACCGCGCGCACCAATGCGCAGTTCCTCCTCCGCGAGCTGCGGCGCGACGACGGGCGCCTGCTCCGGTCGTGGCAGGGCGGGCGAGCCAACCTGCTCGCGTACGCCGAGGACTACGCCGCACTGCTGGAGGCGCTGCTCACGTTGGCCGAGCTCGACGACGTCGGCTGGCTGGCGGAGGCGCGTGCCGTCGCCGACGGGTTGGTCGCGCTGTTCGCCGACGAGGAGCGCGGCGGGTTCTACACGACCGGCGCCGACGCCGAAGCGTTGATCGTCCGGCCCAAGGACTCCCAGGACAACGCCACCCCGTCCGAGAACTCCCTCGCCGCCGACGGGCTGTTGCGGCTGGCTGCGCTCACCGGCGACGCCGACGCGGCCGCACGCGCCGAGCGCTGGGTCGCGACGCTGGCGCCGGTGGCGGGTGAGTACCCCACCGCGTTCGCGTTCCTGCTCGAAGCGATCGGGCGGCTCGTCCGCCCGCCGCTCGAGGTGGCGGTGGTCGGCGAGCCCGACGATCCCGCGCGTGGGGCACTGGTCGACGTGCTCCGCCGGCGGTTGTTGCCCTCTTCGGTACGGGTCACCGCCGCACCCGGTACCGGCGCCGAGCTCACGCCGCTCCTCGCCGAGCGGGCCGAGCGCGACGGTCGGGCCACCGCGTACGTGTGCCAGCGGTTCGCCTGTCAGCTGCCGGTGACCGACGCCGACGCGTTGCGCGCCCAGCTCGACGACGTCTCCGCGACCCGGCGCTGACGTCCAGGCGCGCGATGCGCGACGCGGCAAGGGTTGTCCCGCGGGCGCACCGGGTAGGCCGGTCCACCGTCACGCACCGCCACCGAGGAGCGCCCATGGCCACGACGTCGATCGCCCACCGCCGGCTGGGCGCAGCGGGGCCGTCGGTGTCGGCCGTCGGCCTCGGGTGCATGGGCATGTCGGGGACGTAATCGCCGACGACGACGAGAGCCTCGCCACCATCCGGCGCGCGATTGACGCCGGCGTCTCGCTCCTCGACACCGGTGACTTCTACGGCTCCGGACACAACGAGCTGCTCGTCGGCCGCGCCTTGCACGACCTGGATCGCGACTCGGTGCAGCTCAGCGTGAAAATTCGGCGCGTTGCGGCGTGCCCGACGGCGCACTCCTCTGATCACGGCGCCGGTCCGGGTCTCGGTGGTGGGAGGCCGAGTTGTTCGCGTTGTTCGGTGGTGAGGTCGTCGACGTGGACGCGGTCGATGCCGTCGGGGAGGTTGGGGTTGCCGACCAGCGCCCAGGGGCCGTGGGGGATGAGTCGCGGGTGGTGGCCGCGGGCGATGGCGATGAGGTTGGAGGCGTCGTCGGTGCCACCCCAGGAACGGGGGCGCAGGTGATGGACCTGGAGGCCCCAGGTGACGTCGCAGGTGTCGGTGCAGCGGCAGTGCCCGTCGCGCAGCAGCACCGCCCGCACGATCTTGGGTGACAGGGCACTGAAACGCTTCCCGATCGCGACCGGGGTGCCGTCGTCGTCGACCAGCACCGGTTCGATGCTCGCGTTGGCCCGCAGCTGTTCGAGCAGTGAGTCGGCGATCGGGATCCCGGCGATCTCCGCCGGGCCGTGTGGCGGCACGTGCAGCTGCACCACCGGCCGGGACGCCAACGACGGCGTCTCGTCCTCCGTGGCGGGCTGCTCGCACAAGCTGACCAGCGCGTCGGCGGCCCGATGTTCGAAGCTGTCCCACGCCCGACCCGTGGCCGGCTTCATCTGCTCGGTCAGCTTCTGGACCGTCGCCTCGAACGTCGCCCCCATCACATCGGGCAACTGCCCGTGCAGCTGCAACATCCCCTTGTCCGGCGTCCACCACATCCGAACGACCGCGCCTCGTACCGCGCCCGCGAATCCTCGGTCGACGGCTTCGCCGCGCTGCGTGCCAACCGGGCGAGCTCGACCGGCGCGACCCGCGGCGCCCGCCGGGCCCACTCCGCCGTCGCTGAGCTCGTCGGCCAGCTTGGTGACCGAGCTCAACTGCTCCTGCTCAGCTCACCCTCGTAGGCGACCGCGGCGATCTCGGGCAACGACTCCAACCGGCGCGCGGTCTCGAGCTTGTCCCGCAGCGTGCGCGGCGACTCACCCTGATCACCCAACGCCGGATCGACGCGACCGTGCTCGTCGAGCACCCGCAAGATGTCGAGCTCCTCGATCTCCAACCGACGCTTCGCGCGCACCACCTCGTGCCGACGCGCGACCAACCGATCCGTCGGCCACGACCGCAGCTCATCGAGATGATCGACCACGTCGAACATGCACCGATCAAACCATGGGGGTATGACACTGATCCGTCCGATTCGGTGGCATCGACACCCGGCCCGAGGCGATGCGCACTTCCTCGCGTACTCCTTGAATCGGCACGGGACCGACCACGTGGACGTGTACCGCCCGGCACGGCTCGATCCCGGCAGGGGCGCGCTGCGCCGAGGCGCAGGTGGCCGTGCTCGACAGCGAGCGACCGCACCGGGAACGCTGATCGCGTGGGCCGGTCGATCTCCTCGACCGTTGCGTCCTCGACGGCTACGTCGCCGACGGAGGGTTCGACCGGGCCGCGCCCGACGACGAGAGCACCGCTCACTCCCCGACCACACGCGGATCGGGCTCGAGCTGCTCGACCACCGCCGGTCCGGCAACGGCACCGGGCACCTCCGCTACCGGGTCCGGTGATCCCGCCCGGGCCGCGGCGTCGTCGTCGGCGCGGGGCCGGGTGATCACGATCTGCACCATCGCGATGAGCAGCACCACGATGGTGAGGATGCTGGCGCTCGGTGGCACCGCGACGAAGATGCTGATCAGCTGCACGATGATCGCGAAGGCCTGCGCCGCCAGCGGCAACGCCACCGCCCTCCACCCCGTGACCCGGACCGGTTCGAGCTTGCCCGGGTGCGGCAGCCAGGCGGCGTACGCGACCAGCATGGCGCCGGCGAGCCACACCGCGTCGAAGCTCGTCTCCGCGTTGTAGGAGTGCCCGAGGACGTCGACCGAGTAGATGGCGTCGGCGAGGGCGAGGGTGGCGAACCCCAGCGCAGAGCGCGGTCCACATCGGCCCGGCGCGCCACCCCATGAGCGCCAGCACGCCGAGCGTGGCGCCCACGACGACGGCGTCGCCGAGCGGGTAGGCGAAGTCCACCGCATCGGCGAGGGTGTTCGCGCTCGAGTGCTCGGCGGCCGGTTGCAGGAACAGCGCCACCCAGGGCGTGGCCACCACGAGCATCACCACCACGCCGTCGATCCAGCGGTGGAGCTCGAAGCCCGGCACCCGATCGCGCACGAGCAGCACCAGCGCGGCGACGATCAGCGGATACCACGCCAGCCAGAAGACGTCGGAGATGCTGGTGACCGCGTCCGGGTCGCCGCGCAGGCTCCAGAGCGTGTCGCCGATGGCCCAGAGCACCAGCGCGGTCGCGACCAGGAGCCACGCCGCCCGGTTGTGGCGGGCGCGCGCGGCCGCCACCAGGCACATGATCGCGACCGTCCACACCGCGGCGTCGCTCACCCAGTTCTCGAGGACGTCGTGGGCCGCTTGGCCGCCTGCGTTGGTCACGCCGTGGATCGCGAGCACGATCGCCACGACGATGAGCCCCACCCAGACGATCGCGGTCCGGCGGGTCAGCGCGTCCTTGTGGGGTCGCAGGTCGATTCGGGTCAACGCCTCACGCTACGACGCCGACGGGCGACCACCGTGACCACGACGAGCACGAGCGCCACGACGCCCGCCGCGACCACGACGACCGTGTCCCGGTCCGTGCCCGTGTCGGCGGCCGCGCCGCCGCGGGCAGCCTGCTGCGACCCCGGCCGCGGCGTCGAGACGCGGGGGGAGGTCGTCGTCGGTGCGGCGGTGGTCGTCGGCGTCAGGGACGTGACGAAGCGGTCGAAGTCCTGGCGGACGAGCGCCGCCATCGCGGCCTGCCCCGCGGGCGTCAGGTGGATCGCGTCCCCGTAGACGTCCTCCGGGTGCGCCACCACCTCCGCGTTCCAGTCGACGACCTCGAGATTGGCGTAGCGCGACGCGGCGGCGGCGAGCTCCGCGTTCATCCCGGCGCGGTCGGGCCGGAACTCGTGCTGGTTGAGCCAGATCACGTGCTTGACGCCCGCCAGCGCGGCCATGGCACCGTCGATGCGCTCGCGGAAGACCGTCGGATCGCTGCTGTCGTTGTACCCGAGGTCGAGCACCACCACGTCGCCGAGCGCGGGCCCGGCCGACTGGAACATCCCGATGGCGCCGAGCAGCGACCGGTCCTCGACCGCGTCCACCGTCACGGGCAAGCCGGCGAATTGGGCGAGCAGCTGATCACGTGCGCCCAGCATCACCGAATCGCCGACCATCGCCACCCGCAACGGCGGCGTCTGCGCCCCGACCGGCGCGACACCGGTCGCGGCGAGCGCCGCCACCGCGGTGGCGAACACCACGAGGCACGCGCGGAGCCACGCCGACCGGTGCGGTGCTCCCACGGGCCTGAGGATGTCCGGCACCGGAGCCGCGCAAACTCGGGAAGGAAGACGGCCGGTCACCGGTTGCACAGCCCCGTGCGCATCCAGGTGATCACCGGCACCACCCGTCAGGGACGCTTCAGCGAACGGGTGACCGACTGGGTGCTCCGGCACCTGGGCGAACGGCCCGAGTTCGACCTCGAGCCGGTGGACCTGCGGGACCACCCGCTCCCCTTCTTCGACGGTGTCGCGCCGGCGAGGACCGGTCGCGACTATCCGCGTGACGACGTCGCCCGGCTCGGGCAGACGCTCGATCGGGCCGAGGGGTTCGTCGTGCTCACCGGTGAGTACAACCACGGCTACCCCGCGGTGCTCAAGAACGCCATGGACTGGACGTTCGTCGAGTGGCGGCACAAGCCCATCACGTTCGTCGGCTGGGGCAACGTCGGGGGTGCCCGCGCCATCGAGCAGCTGCGGGCGGTGGCGGTGGAGTTCGAGATGGCGCCCTTGCGCCACGCGGTCCACATCCTCCCCGACGTGATGATCCCGGTGATGCGCGCCGGCGACGACGCCGACGCCTCGCTCTTCGCGCCGTTGCAACCGAAGCTCGAGCTGCTGGCCGAAGACCTCGCGTGGTGGACGAGGGCGTTGAGCGCGGCACGGGACGACGTTCATGCCTGAGGACGCCGGCGCCGACACGACCCTCGCCCTCCTCCGTTCCTCCGTCGCCCGCCTCCGCCGGATCGCCGAGCCGCTGGACGACGCGACCGTCGAGCGGCCCGCCTACCCGTCGGAGTGGTCGATCGCCCAGGTGCTCTCCCACCTCGGTTCCGGCGCCGAGATCATGCAGCGCCGTCTCGACGACACCGTGAGCGGTCGAGACACGCCCGAGTCCTTCGCACCGTCGGTCTGGGACGAGTGGAACGCCAAATCGCCCCGGGCCCAGGTCGACGATGCGCTCACCGCCGACGCCGCACTGCTCGCCCGACCTCGAGGCGGTGGCCGCGTCCGGTGCCGAGGAGCTGGAGTTCCGCATGGGCCCGTTGACCATGGACTTCGACGCCTTCGTGGGCCTGCGGGTCAACGAGCACACCTTGCACACCTGGGACGTCGAGGTCGCGTTGGCGCCGCAGGTGCCGCTCCCGGCCGAGGCGGTGCCGTTCGTCGTCGACCACCTCGAGCTCATCGCCCGCTACACCGGCCGCCCGACGGGGGACGAGCGGGTCGTGCGGGTGGAGACGACGGATCCGGCCCGGCGCTTCGTCGTCGAGCTGGCCACCGACGCCGCCGCCTTCTCGTCCGGGGGCGACGGGCCCGCCGACCTCTCGCTCCCGGCCGAGGCGTGGGCCCGGCTCGTCTACGGCCGGCTCGATGCCGAGCACACGCCGCCGGCCGCGCACGACCCCGATGCCGTGCTCGACGTCCTGCGGCGCGTCTACCCGGGCCCGTGACCTGAGCCGACGAGCAGCGCTCGTCGGGCGGACCCTCAGCTCTTGGGCGTGGCGAGCCCGTCGGCGAGGGCCTCGGCCATCGCCCAGCCGTAGGTGATGAGCGCCTCGCCGTTGGCGGGATCGGCTTCGCCGACCAGCTCCACCACGACCTTGCCGCCGCCCTTCACCGCGGCGGCGTGGAGCACCAGCTCGGGTGCGCCGTGCGCGGTCAGGCGGAACGTGCGGTCGTCGTACCGGGCGTCACAGCCGAAGCGCCGGGCGAGCCGCCGGCCCCAGGCCCGCTCCTCGCCGTTGGGCGAGTAGTTCGGGCGGGGACACACGTCGTCGAGGACCGAGAACAGCGCGTAGGCCGGCGGGTGGGCGACCCGCCCCGCCACGAGGACGTCCTCGTCGGGGAAGGAGATCGCCGCCCGGCGGTACAGCTCGGCGACCAGGCCGTCGAGGCTCTGGCGGGCGTTCTTGCCCCGTTTGACGCCCCCGAGCCCCCACAGGATGCACGGCGTGCCGCCGATGCGCTCGAGCGACCCGAACAGGAACCCTTGGATCTCTCCCTCGACCTCGGCGACGGCCACCAGCGGGAACTGCTCGACGTGACCGTCGAGCTGCTCGTCGTGCAACGGCAGACCAACCCCGGAGACCAACTGACCGAGCTCGTCGAGCTCGGCCGGCTTGAGAGAGACGGAATCACGCGACTCAACGTCCATCGAGTACCCATTTTGGCCGATGGAGCGCCGCGCGGACCAGTCGGCTGCAAAAACGGGGCGAACTACTCCACCACCAGGCCTTCCAGCCCCTCCTCCGGTGGCGGGACCTTGGGGTCGAGCTCCCGCAGCACGTCGACCAGCACCGAGGCGACCGCGACGTCCCGGACCCACTTGTGGTCGGCGGGGACGACGTACCACGGCGACCACTTCGTGGTGGTCTCGGTGATCGCGAGCTCGTAGCGCTCCTGGTACTCGTCCCAGTGCGCCCGGGTGTCGAGGTCGCCCCGCCGGAACTTCCAGTTCTTGGTCGGGTCGTCGATCCGGGCCTGCAGACGGACCCGCTGCTCCTCCTCGGAGAGGTGGAGGAAGACCTTCACCATGGTGAAGCCCTCGTCGCGCAGCAGCCGCTCGAACTCGCGGATGTGGTGGAACCGCAGGCGGCACTGGTCGTCGTCGACCACGTCGATCACACGGGCGGTGACGACGTCCTCGTAGTGCGAGCGGTTCCAGACCCCGAGGATCCCGCGCGCCGGCTCGGCGGCGTGGACCCGCCAGAGGTAGTCGTGCGCGAGGTCGGTCGGGGAGGGCGCCTTGAAGTTCGTGACCGAGCAGCCCTGCGGGTTCAGCCCCGAGAGCACCTTGCGGATCGCGCCGTCCTTCCCGGATGCGTCCATGCCCTGCAGCACGAGGATGACGCCGCGGCGGGCTTCGGCCCAGAGACGGTCGTGGAGGTCGTCGAGCTCGAGCCGGAGCTCCTCGGTGCGGGCGCGTCCGGCGGCCTTGTCGGCGAAGCCGAGGCGGTCGGCCGGGTCACGATGGGCGAGGTCCGCCGGGGACCCGGGCTCGACCCGCAGGCGCTCGACCACCCGTGCCGGGTGCTTGGCCATTCGGTGACGCTAGTTCGACGCCGCGCGCGGCAGCTCGACCCGCACCGTCGTTCCCGCGCCCGCACTGCTGGACAGGCGGACCGTCCCGCCGTGCGCGACGACGATGGCCTGCACGATGGCGAGGCCGAGGCCGGCACCACCGCGGTGGCGCGAACGTGACACGTCGGCGCGCGAGAAGCGCTCGAACGCGCGCGCGGCCAGCTCCTCGGTCATGCCCGGGCCGTCGTCGTGCACCTCGACGACGGCGCGCCCGCCGCCGTTGTGGACTCGCACCGACACCGCCGTGCCGGCGGGCGTGTGCTCGAGCGCGTTCCCGACGAGGTTGCCCAGCACCTGTCGCAGCCGGTCCTCGTCGCCGGCGACGCTGACGCCCGCGGTCACCTCGGCGGCCACGACGCGGTCGGGCGCGACCGCGCGTGCGTCGGCGGCGGCGTCGACACCCAGCACGCCGAGGTCGACCGGTGCACGCGCCAGCGGTCGCCCCTCGTCGAGACGCGCGAGCAGCAACAGATCGTCGACCAACGAGGCCATCCGGACCGACTCCTGCTCGGTGCGTCGCATCGCCTGGTCGAGATCGGCGGCGTCATCGAGGCCGCCGTGCCGGTAGAGCTCGGCGTAGCCGCGGATCGTGGTCACCGGCGTGCGCAGCTCGTGGGAGGCGTCGGCCACGAACCGCCGGAGGCGCGCCTCCGACGCCGACCGTTCGGCGAACGCATCCTCGATCCTGGCCATCATCGAGTTCAGCGCAACGCCGAGCTCGGCGGCCTCGGTACCCGGCTGCTCCTCCGGCACGCGCTGCGAGAGGTCGCCGCCGGCGATCACCCCCGCGGTCGCGGTCATGCGCTTGATCGGCCGCACGCCGAGGCGCAGCACCCAGAACACGACGAGGCCGAGGATGGCGATGACCATGGCCACGGCAACCACGAGCACCAGCCGGAGCCGGCTCATCGTCGCGTCGACGTCCTGCAGTGACAGCCCCACCAGGCTGATGGACCCGTCGGGCGCCCGCGCCGCGAGCATCCGGAACCGCCCCTGGCCGCCGAGGCTGCCGACGGTGAACGGCTGGTGGGTGCGGACCCCGCGGACGGCCTCGGCCACGGTGAAGGCCGGGGTGCCGGCGACGTTGGCGCCCACGGTGGGCCGCAAGCGGACCGCCACGGCGCCGTCCCGGATCTGGGCGCCGTAGAGCTGGGACGGCCCGGTGGCGAACGCGATCTGCCCCGGCGGGACCGACGCCAGCTGCGCGTCGACCCGGTCGACGAGGTTGCTCTCGGTGGTCCGGGCGATGATCACCGCCGCCGCCACGAGCACGAACGACACCACGACCATGCCCGCGACGAGACGGGCACGCAGCGACATCTCAGACCGGTCGATTTCGTTGCGGCGTCCCGGCCGTCCGGCCACGCCTCCACTGCATCTCCATCAGCGCTCCCGGAGCGCGTACCCGAACCCGCGGACGGTCTGGATGAGACGGGGCTCGACCCGGTCGACCTTCTTGCGCAGGTAGCCGATGTAGGTCTCGACCACGCCGCCGTCACCGCCGAAGTCGTACTGCCACACGTGATCGAGGATCTGCGGCTTCGACAGCACGCGGCCCTGGTTCGCGAGGAGGAACCGGAGCAGGTTGTACTCGGTGGGCGACAGCGGCACCTCGACCCCGGCGCGGCGCACGACGTGTGCTTCGTCGTCCATCTCGAGGTCGGCGCACTTCAGGACCGTGCCCGCGCGCATCAGGCCCGAACGTCGCAGCACCGCGCTGATGCGCGCCACGAGCTCGTCGAGGCTGAACGGCTTCACGAGGTAGTCGTCGCCGCCCAGGGTGAGACCGCGCACCTTGTCGTCGGTCGCGTCGCGTGCGGTGAGGAACAGCACTGGCGTGCGCATGCCGTCGTTGCGGAGCCGGCGGCACACCTCGAACCCGTCGAGGTCGGGCAGCATCACGTCGAGCACGACGAGATCGGGCGTGCACGTCTCGACGGCGTCGAGCGCGTCACGACCCGACGCCGCCGCGTGCACCTCGAAGCCCTCGTAGCGGAGCGCCGCCTCGAGCATCGAGCGCAGGTTGTCCTCGTCGTCGACGAGCAGGAGACGTTCACCTGCCATCCCGGCAGCGTCGCAGGTCGAGTTGAGAACCGGCTGTGAGCCCCCTGGGTGGAGGCCTGCCGTCAGCCCTCTTCGACGGTGGTGACGAACCGCCAGATGCCGGCGCCGATGAGCCCGCCGATGAGCGGGAACACGATGAACACCCAGAGCTGCTCCCAGCCCCAGCTCTGGCCGAAGAGGACCGTGGCGAAGCTGCGGGCGGGGTTCACCGACGTGTTGTCGATCGGGATCGTGATCATGTGGATGAGCGCCAGCATCAGACCGATCGGGATGCCGGCGAATCCGGCGATGGCCGACGAGCGCGTGGTGCCCGCGATCACCAGGATGAAGAGCGCGGTGAACACGACCTCCATGATGACCACCGCCCAGAAGCGCGAAGTGCGCCGGGGAGTGGTCGGCGAAGCCGTTCGACGCACCTGAGAACAATGCCTGACGCGTCGAGCTTCTTCCCGCCTCCGTTGTCACCGGTCTCGAGGATCGCCCAGATGATGAACGCGCCGAGCGCGGCGCCGACGATCTGGCCGATGAAGTAGGACGGGCAGATCCTTGCGTCGGCGTGCGCTTGAGCGCCCACATGCCGATGGTCACCGCCGGATTGATGTGGCAGCCCGAGATGTGGCCGAAGAGGTACGCCGCGCACAGCAGGCTCAGCCCGAACGCGAACGACACTCCCAGCACGCCGATCTGGAAACCGAGGAACTGGCCGAAGATCACCGTGCCCGGGCCCCCGAGGATCAGGATCATCGTCCCGATCAGCTCGGCCACCAGGATCCGTGCCTGCCTGTTCATGCTGCCTCCCACCTCGCCGTCGGCCGCCCGCGAAGATGGTTGCACGCCCACGTGGCCGTCGGGCGGATCCTCGGGTCCCGGGCCCGGCCCGCGGCGCCGCGTACGTGAAATGTGGCCACGATGCAGGCGTTCCGGCCCGTTCGGTGGCATGCTGCACGCCCTTCGACACCCCCCGGCAGACCAGGAGCAACCAACCATGAACCGCAGAGACCTCGTCGCGGCGCTCGCCGAGCGCACCGACACCGACAAGCGCACGGCCGACGCCAACCTGCAGGCGTTCATCGACACGATCACCGACACCGTCTCAGGCGGCGAGGTCGTGGTGATCAGCGGCTTCGCCAAGTTCGCACGCGTCGACCGTCCGGCACGCATGGGCCGCAACCCGCAGACCGGGGAAGCGATCCGCATCAAGGCGTCGCGCCGCGCGCGCGTCACGCCCCTCAAGGCGTTCAAGGACGCGGTGCTCACCGGCAAGCGCCCGGCGAAGAAGGCACCGGCCAAGAAGGCCGCGCCGGCCAAGAAGGCAGTGGCGAAGAAGGCACCGGCCAAGAAGGCCGCGCCCGCCAAGAAGGCAGTGGCGAAGAAGACCACCGCGAAGCGGACCACCGCCAAGAAGACGACGGCGAAGAAGACCACCCGCCGGTAGGCGCTCGGGGGCGTCCGCTCGGTTCGCCCCCGAGCCCATCGGTAAGACTGGGGAGGTGCGCTCCCGCGGCCTCCCTCTCCTCCTGGCGCTCGTCGCCGTCCTGACCGTCGGTAGCGGCGTCGTCGCGGTCGCCGACTCGGGCGACCGAGTGGTTCCACCCTCGGCGGCGTCGACGGTGCGCGCCGACGCCGGCGACGCGCCCAGCACCGGAGCGGTGGCGCGGGTACGAGACCCGTTCGCCCACGAACATGACGCCCGCCGCGGTGACGTCGCCACCCTCACGGCCGCGCTGGTGCTCGCCGCGGGCGCCGCGGCCTGGATCCTCCGCTCGCGGCGCGCCCGGACCACCACTGGCCGCCACGCGCTACCAGCGCGACCCCGCGGCCCACCCCGCCTCCCGGCCCCCGTCTCGATCTGACGAGTGCGCGACGTCCGTCGTCGCGCTGACCGGAGAGGTCTCCCATGACGCAAGCGACCATGGCGCGTCCCCATGCGCCCCGTCGGTCCGTTCCCCCCGTATCGGTCATCATCCTGTTCGTCGTCGGCGCGCTGCTGTGCGTCGGGATGGCGTTCGCGCTGCGCGATCCCGACGTCGTCGCGCGGGTGACGGTCACCAACACGAGCACGCTGGCGGTCAACGTCGACGTCCGCGGCACCACCTCCGGGAACCGGCTGGTCCTCGACACGGTGCCCCCCGGTGGCCGCACCGCCAACGTCGACGTCCTCGAACAGGGCGACCAGTGGATCTTCGGCTTCACGTCGGGTGGGGTCGATGGCGGCACCGTCCGGGTGTCGCGCGCCAAGCTGGCGGCTGACGGGTGGAGGCTCGCGATTCCCGACGACGTCATCGCGCGCCTCCAGTCGCGTCCCTACGAGCCCGCGTACCGCTGAGCCCGGACGGTGAGCGTGCGCGACACACTCGTCGCGCTGGGCGCGTCGCTGCTCGCCGCCGGGCTGCTGGCGCGCCTCGGCCGGCGTATCGGTCTCCCCACGATCCCGCTCTTCATGATCGCGGGCTTGCTCTTCGGGCCCAACACCCCCGGCATCCAACTGGTCGACCACCCGGCCGACTTCGAGCTCCTCGCGACGCTCGGGCTCATCCTGCTGCTGTTCTATCTCGGGCTGGAGTTCTCCCTCGGCGAGCTCACGGCGGGCGGGCGCGGCCTGGCCCTCGCCGGATCGATCTACCTCGGCCTCAACATCGCCGCCGGCGTCGGGTTCGGCTTCGCGCTGGGCTGGGGGAGCCGGGAAGCGTTGGTGATCGCGGGCGCGGTGGGCATCTCGTCGTCGGCCATCGTCACCAAGATCCTGGTCGAGATGCACCGCCTCACCAACCGGGAGACCCGCCTGATCCTCGGGATCGTGGTCGTCGAGGACCTGTTCCTCGCGGTGTACCTGGCCGCGCTCCAGCCCGTCCTCGACGAATCGGCCGGCGCGGTCGACGCGGTGCTCTCGTTCTCCAAGGCCTTCGCGTTCCTCGTGGTGGTCGCGTTGGTCGCGCGCTACGGGTCGCAGTACGTCGAGCGGATGATCGGGGCCGAGCAGGACGAGCTCCTCACCGTCTGCTTCGTCGGGCTGGCGGTGCTGGTGGCGGGGATCGCCGAGGAGCTCCACGTGTCCGACGCCATCGGCGCGTTCATGGCCGGCCTCGTGGTGGCGGAGACCGCGGTGGCACCACGCGTGCGCACGCTGGTCCTGCCGCTGCGCGACACCTTCGCCGCGCTCTTCTTCTTCACCTTCGGCCTCACCGTCGACCCCGGCGACGTGGCCTCGGTCGCGGGGCCGATCGCGGCCGCCATCGCGCTGACCGCGATCGTGAACTTCACCGCCGCGCTGATCGTCGGGCGCCGGGAGCGGCTGAGCCGGACCCAGACCACCAACCTCGCCACCACGATCCTCGCCCGCGGCGAGTTCTCGCTGATCATCGCCACCCTCGGCGCGGAGGCCGGCCTCGACGGGCGCGTGGTGCCCTTCGTCGCGGGTTACGTGCTCGTGTTGGCGCTGGCGGCGCCGATCCTCGCCGCGCAGTCGGCGCGGGTGGCCCGCTGGGTGCCGCGGCGACTGGTGCGCGAACCGGGTTAGGTCGACGACGGGTCGGTGGGCGGCGGCGGGCGGCGCGGGGCGTGGCGCCGCTCCTGGTACCGCGACCACAGCGTCTCGTTGATCACCGCCGACGTGGTCACCAACCGGCCGAGCAGGTACGCCCACAGCAACAGCGCCAGCGCGAAGCCGATCGCGCCGTAGGTGCTCGTCTTGTGCTCCAAGTCACGCGCGATCCAGTAGACGGTCACCAGGTGCAAGGCCTCGAGCCCGACGCCGAAGACGACCGCACCGGGGATGAACGCCGTCCACGGCGCGTCGGGCGCATGGGGCATGTGCCAGGACACGAAGAGCCAGACGGCCACCGGGAGGAGGATCCACAGGATGCTCGCCACCAGCCCCAGCACGAACGAATCGCCGCGCAGCTTGCCGATGAGCGCCGACACCGCCAGCGCGAAGGTCACGATCAGCACGAGCATGCCCGCGGCGCGGGCCATGCTCGGGACCTTCCCCGCGCGCGTGTGCCAGATCGAGCGCGTGCACGATGCGCAAGCACCTTGAGCAGCGCCCGCGTCGCCAGCAGGAGTGCGAATCCCACCACCAGAAACGAGAGGATCCGCTCGCCCGTCGACAGGTCGCCGACCCCGGCGAACGCCTTCGCCGCCACGCCCCCGATCCCGGACTTCCGGGCGAGCGTGCCGGGAGACTCGTCGGCAGCGCTGGCGCCGAGGCCGAACACCACGACGAGCATGAACACGTAGGGCACCAGGAAGAGGAACACCCGGAACGCCACCGCCCCGGCCAGGACCCCGCCGCCGGCGGCCACGTCGCTCTCGGCCGCCCCGAACAGGGCGTCGAGGAGCCTCGACCGCGGGCGGGACTCCTCGAGCCGCCGGCGGGTGCGCTCCAGCCGGCCCACGACCTTCGCCTGCTCCGCCCGGAGCCGGTCCATGCGCGACCCGGTGACGGGGTCGTCGGCGTCCGGGTCCACCGGAGGTGGCAGCGGGGTCATCGGTCGATCACGGCCTCGATCCTTCCGTCGGCGACGGCTTGTTGCAACGCGGCGTGGTCCTCGACGGTCTGGTCGGCGTACCCATCGGCGAAGCTGACGATGGCCCGGTCGAACTGGTCGCCGGCGCCCAGGTACCCGGAGATGGCGGCGGCGTCGCCCGACCGCGCGTGCGCACGGGCCAGGGTGACGCCGCACAGGAAGGCGTAGCGCACGAGCTCGTCCGCGGTGAGGGCGTCGATCGCGACCGATCCCTTCATGTCGCGCAGCTGGCGCACGTAGTAGTCGTGACCGTAGGGCCCGGTCGCCCAGCCGAGGAACACGTCGCTCGCCGCCTGCATGAGCCGTTGCCCGGTGACGACCCGCTCGCCCTGGTGCCGGTAGGCGGACGCACCGGCGTAGGGCGCGAGGACCGACGCCTCTGCTTCCTTGACCTGCAGGAACAACGGCGCGCCGTCGTCGTGGTCCATCAGCAGCGCCACGTGACAGCGGGTCCCGACGCTGCCGACGCCCACGACCTTCCGGGCCGCGTCCACCACCCGGTACCGATCCAGCAGCACCCGGCGTTCGGGACTCATCGATTCGAGACACGACTCGATGACCTTCCGGGGTACGTCGAGCTCGTGCTGTGCGTGGAGGATGAGCGGAGGGTCCTCGACGATCCGGCGTCGCCCGTCGACCAGCTCGGTCAGCTTCGGGAGCGCGGCGAGGCTGGTGTGCTGCCGGGCGTGCGCGATCATCCGCTCGACCGTGCGCGCGGACGACGTCTTACGCCTCCGGGCGAGCGCGAGCACCGCGTCGACGTCGATGCGCTCGTACCAGACGTCGAGCGGTGACATCGCCGCGAGTTGACCCATGCGCTGCCGGTAGGCCCAGACCATGCCCTGCACCGCCTGCCCCGGAGTGCCGGGAGCGAGCGTCACGCTCCGCGCCGCGATCTCGATGCTGGCCGCGAGTCGCTTCACATCCCATTCCCATGGGCCGGGCAACGTCTCGTCGAAGTCGTTGACATCGAACACGAGGTGACGTTCGGGGGTGGCGAAGACGCCGAAGTTGAGCAGGTGCGCGTCGCCGCACGCCTGGACGCGGAACCCGGTCGTCGGCGTGGTGGCGAGGTCATTTGCCATCACTTCCGCCGCACCGCGCAGGAAGGTGAAGGGTGACACCAGCATCCGCCCCACCCGGATCGGCACGAGGTCGGGCAGACGCGTCCGGTGCCGCGCCTCGAGCAGCGTCACCGGATCAGGCCGGTCGGCCGGCGCGACCCAGCCCGCGTGCGACGACCGCGGCACGTCGCCCCGGCGCGCGCGTCCTGCTGCTCGCCGCTCCTCGTTCGTCTTCAGGTCGGCCACGACCAGTCCCTCACCCCGCGGCGCGGGGCCCGGTCACTCGAACTGCGCGGTCAACCCTCCCAGCAGGACCGAGACCAGCGCCCCCAACGGCAACGCGCCCCAGTAGGACACGTTGGCGTGGACGTTACCGAGGAAGAGCATCAGGAGCCAGGTGGCGGGGAACGTCCCCACGAGGAAGATCACCACGGCGAAGAACAGACCCTTGATCATTGTGTCCCCACTTCCCTCCGATTCGGGAGGACAGCATGGACGACAGGGCGTGGCCGGGCGCGGCAATCGCGCGGCCACGCCCGCCGGGTCCCGAGTCAGATCGCGTCGGTGTCGCGCTCGCCCGTGCGGAGCCGGATGACGGTCCCCACGTCGATGACCCAGAGCTTGCCGTCACCGATCTTGCCGGTGACCGCCGACTCGCGGATGACCTCGGCGATCCGTTCCACCTCGGTATCGGCACACACGATGTCGAGACGCACCTTCGGCAGGAACGCGATCGTGTACTCCGCGCCCCGGTACACCTCGGTGTGACCCGACTGGCGACCGAAGCCCTGTACCTCGGCGAGGGTCATCCCCTCGACGCCCGCGGCGTTCAACGCGTCCTTCACGTCTTCGATCTTGAACGGCTTGATGACTGCGGTGATCAACTTCATCGGATGCTCCTCAGCTGGCGTAGGCGACTTCGGCGTGCTGGCTCAGGTCGAGACCCTCGGTCTCGTCGGGTTCGTCGACCCGGAGTCCCATCGTCAGGTCGAGCACCTTGCCGATGATCAGGGTCGCCAGGAACGAAAACGCCAGCACCACTGCGCGAGGCGACGATCTGGTCGATGAGCAGTTCGGTCCCGCCGCCGACGAACAGCCCTTCGTTCACGACCGCGCGGTTGACCGACGTCTCCGCGAACAGCCCGAGGAGGATGGAACCCGCGAGGCCGCCCACGAGGTGAACAGCGACGACGTCGAGGCTGTCGTCGAACTTGAACGCCTTCTTGATGCCCAGGGCGAGGCAGCAGAGGATCCCGGCGGCGAACCCGATCCACACCGGCGACATGCCGCCCACGAACCCGGCGCACGGCGTGATGGCCACCAGACCGGCGACCGCGCCGGACGCGGCCCCGAGCGTCGTGGCCTTGCCCTCCTTGAGGCGCTCGACGACGAGCCAGCCGAGCATCGCGGCCGAAGCGGCGAGGAACGTGTTCATGATCGCGACCGCCGCGACCCCGTTCGCCGCGAGGGCGGAGCCGCTGTTGAACCCGGCCCAGCCGAACCACAGGATGCCGGTGCCGATCATGGTCAGGGGGAGGTTGTGCGGCGGCATGGGCGTGTGCGGGTACCCCTTGCGCACGCCGATCAGGAGCACCAGCGCGAGCGCGGCAGCCCCGGCGTTGATGTGCACGACCGCGCCGCCGGCGAAGTCGAGTGCGCCCATCTCGGCCAACCACCCGCCGGCGAAGACCCAATGCGCGACCGGGCCGTACACCACGACGAGCCAGATCGAGATGAAGACGACGTAGGTCGCGAACTTCAGACGGTCGGCGGTGGCACCGGTGATCAACGCGGGAGTGATGATCGCGAAGGTCATCTGGAACGCGCAGAAGAGGATGAACGGGATCGTGAGGAAGCTCAGGAAGCCGTCGGTCGTCTTCCCCTGCCCGACGCCGTGCAGGAAGGCGAAGTCGAGGTTGCCGATGAACCCGCCGTCGCCCGCGTTCCCGAACGCCAGCGAGAAGACGACCGCCACCCAGAGGATCGCCAGGATCCCCATCGCGAAGAAGTTCTGCATGATCATGCCGAGCACGTTCTTGCCGCGGACCATCCCCGCGTAGAACAGCGCCAGGCCCGGTGTCATGAAGAGCACCAGTGCGGTCGAGATCAGTACCCACGAAGTGTCGCCCGCGTTCACCGTGCCTCCTCCGGTCGCAGATGTGACGATCGAAAGGATCCCGGCAGTCGATTACGGGAACGTTTCGTGGGACGCTCGCCCGCCCGAACAGCGCCTTCACGAAGCGAAGCGCCGACCTGACGGGCGAGTTGCTCCGTCGTCGTCCTCCCAGTCGAGGAGGTAGCCGCGGTCGCGCACGTTGTGGAGCTCGAGGCCGAGCTTGGCCACACGTTGACGGAGCCGCACGATCATCGCCTTGCGAGCGGAGATGCGCGAGCTCCCGCCGCGGCCGAGGTACACCGCCTCGATCTCCTGGACGGGGACCAGCTCGCCGAAGCGCCGCACGAGGAGCTCGACGACCGCGTACGGGCCGACGGCCAGATCGATCCATCGGTCGCGGGCGCGCAGGATGCCGCCGGGCTCGAGCACGGGTCGGGCGACGCGCCGGGCCCGGCGCCGGAGCGTGCGGGCCCGGGTCCGGATCTCGCCGGGATCGAGCGGGAGGCGGATCCAGTCCTCGAGCTCGTCCCACGACTCGGGCGGCGCCGTGTGTGCGGCGAGCAGGAGGATGCGGGGTTCGCCCGCGTCCTCGAGGTGGAGCCGGCGCGGCTCCTCCGCCGGCCAGCGGATGAGGTGCACGTGGTCGGTCAGGATCGCGACCGCGTCGAGGTCGTCGGAAGTCAGCACAGCAGTCGTCTCCTCCGCGCCCGCTCGTTCGGGGGCGCCAGGTCGAGGTCAGGGTTGGCGACGCTCGGGTTTCAGACGACCGGGGGCGGGCCTCGCGCGCTGACTGCGTGGACGGCCGGGCGAAGCGGCGGGGGTTCGGAATCAGGTGACCAGGGGCGGGCGCGCAGCCCACCGGCGGTGAGGGCACCGCGCAGCACGGCCGGCACCGGTGTCGACGAACGACCGCGGGAACTCCGACCGGCGGGCGCCGACCGCGGCGCGACACCGTCGTCCCCGGAGGTGTGGGCGTGATGACGCGCGCCCAGCGCGTGGCCGGCTCGACCGGGCGCGACCCGCGACACGGGTTCGGTGGCCGCGGAGCGAGCCACGGGCCGGGCGCCGGCCGCGATCGGCACCGCGAGCACGACCGCCAACGCGGCCGCGAGCCCCATGGCGATGCGCCGACCCCGCATTGACTCAGGGTAATCGGGCCCCGACTTTCAGGACCCTGAACACGCGTTGCGACTCTGTGAAGAGTTGGGGCCGGTCAGAGCGTGCGGGCGGCCGCGATCGCCGCGGCTGCCGCCCGTTCGGTGGCGAGGGTCGAGTCCTCGGCCATCTGGGCGAGCATCGGGATGCGCTCCGGGTACTTCTCGAGGAAGGCGGTGATCGCCGCCTCGTTCGGGGTGCCGTCCTGGTTGCTCATGGCGAACACCTCGGCGTCGACGGTGCCGTTGCTGGCGCGGTCCGAGATGGCGCGGAACACCGACCACGGAATCCCGCGCTGCTCGCACGCGTGCGCGATCGCGGCCGTCTCCATGTCGAGCGCCACGACTCCCTGCGCCCGCAGCTCGGCGAGCTCGTCGAGGTCGGTGGTGAGGGTGTCGGTGGTCCACATCCGGCCCTCGTGCTCGGTGTCGCCGATGCGGGTCGGCCGGTGCTCGCGGCCGCTGGCGCCGAGCACGACGACCTCGGGACGGACGAGCGTCCCGATCGGGGTCTCGTCCTCGAGCGCGCCGGTGATGCCGACCACGAGCACGTGGTCCACGTCGACCGCGTCGAGGAGCCGCTCGATGCCGGCGGTGGCGAGCTCGGTGCCCATGCCGGTGACGATCGCCACGACCTCGCGGCCGTCGAGCGTTCCGCGATGCACGGGCAGACCGTCGACGTCGGTCTCGGCCAGCTCGAGCTCGGGCACCAGCGGTGTGAGCTCCATCGGCATGGCGCACACGAAGGCCAACAGTCTCGTGGTCATCCCGGCAGCCTGCCGCACGGGGGGCGCGGTCGCCAGCGCTCCACATCCGGCTCCGCCCCGGGCCTGGTCGCGCCTGGTTGACTGGCCGGCGTGGTGCGCATCTACGCCGGTGGGTGGACGGTCGACGAGCTGGCGGCCATCCAGCAGGAGCTCGAGCGCCGCGGCGTCCGCTACACGATGGACGCCGACGAGCTGCTCGTGGACGAACACGCCGAGCGCATGGTCGACATGATCGTCGAATCGATCACCGAGACCTGATCACCGAGACCCGATCAGCGCCGGCGGCGGTCCTCACGACGGTCGACCCGGTTGCGGGTCCGTTCGGCGGTGCCGACGACGACCGACGTGGTGACGGCGGCGCGGGCGATGGGGCGTCTTCCCAGCATGGTGTGCTCCTGTCGGACGGGGCCGATGCGGTCGGTCAGCTGACCACTTCGAGATCGGCGAGGGCCGGCTCGATGAGATCATGGGGGATCCGGGAGCCCTCGATGAGGACGCCACCCGACGCCCGCATGGCGTCGACGAGGGGCTTCGCCCAGGTGTCCTCCCAGATGAGCAGCGCGGCCGACGAGTCGGGCTCGAGCGCCTCGGCGGCGTACTCGATGTCGTCGTGCGAGATGAGGCCACCGACGTCTCCGTCGAGGTCACCGAACCCGGCGAGGGCGTCGTGCTCGTCGAACTCCACGGCCACGTGGTTGCCGTCGGCGTCCTTGGCGATGAAGACGAGATCGAGGATGCGGATGGTGCCACTCGTGATCAGGTCGGCGAGCGCGGGGGCGATCTCGCCGTTGAACTGGTTGCCGGGGAAGCCGACGATCATGTATTCGACCGGACCGATGCTCATTGCCACCTCCAGGTGGGTGCGTCCGGGGCAACCCTACGGCGCCGGAGCGCGCGCGACCCTCCGACGTGGATGATCGCGACCGACCGAGCCCCCGGGGCGACCAGAGGAATTAGTTTCCCGAACTAAATATCGGGTATACTTGGGCACATGACCAGCGCACCGCCCGCCACCCTCACCGCCGACGCCGTGGACGTGGCCGGCCGGCTCCGGATGACGGCGTTCCGACTGACCCGCCTCCTGCGGCAGCAGGACACCGAGGGACTCGCTCCCACCCTCAGCGCCGCGCTGGCCACCATCGTCCGTGACGGCCCGCTCACATTGGGTGAGCTGGCGGCCCGCGAGCACGTCGCCCCGCCCAGCATCACCAAGGCGGTCGAGAAGCTCGTGGCCGCGGGGCTCGCGACCCGTGCTCCCGACGAGACCGACCGGCGGGTGGTGCGCGTCCGGGCGACCGCGGCCGGTCGCCGGCGGGTGGCACAGAACCGGTCCCGTCGCACCGCGTGGCTGGCGGGACGGCTCACCGACCTCTCCCCCGCCGACCTGGCCAAGCTCGACGCCGCCACCGACGTGCTCGAGCGGCTCATTCATCAGTCGGACGGTGGCCACGAGTGAAGGCCAAGACCCTCCGAGCCGTCCGCACCACGTTCCGCGCGCTGCGCAACCGCAACTTCCGGCTCTTCTTCACCGGGCAGCTGATCTCGCAGGCCGGCACCTGGCTCACCACGATCGCCCTCACCCTGCTGGTGCTCCAGCTGACCCACAGCGGCGTGGCGATCGGTCTGCTCACCGCGGCCCAGTTCGGGCCTGTCCTGCTGTTCGGCGCGTGGGGCGGCCTGATCGCCGACCGGTCCGACAAGCGCCGCCTGCTGATCATCACGCAGACCCTGGAGATGCTCCAGTCGTTCGCGCTCGCCGCGCTGGCGTTCATGAGCCACCCGCCGGTGGCCGCGTTCTACCTCACCGCGCTGGCGGGTGGCTTCATGCTCGCGTTCGACAACCCGGCCCGCCGGTCGTTCGTCGCCGAGATGGTGCCCGCGTCGGACGTCCAGAACGCCGTCACGCTCAACAGCGCGCTCATGACCAGCTCGCGCGTGATCGGTCCCGCGCTCGCGGGCATCCTCGTGGTGACCGCCGGCTTCGGGTGGTGCTTCCTCATCGACGGCGTCTCCTACCTCGCGGTGATCGCGAGCCTGGTCATGATGCGCCGGTCGGAGCTGCGCCAGCCTCCCGTGGTGGCCAGGGCGAGGGGTCAACTGCGGGCCGCCGTCCGGTACATCCGCGACGTCCCCGACCTGTGGATCCCGCTGACGATGATGACGATCGTCGGCACGCTGACCTTCAACTTCGCGGTCGTGATCCCGCTCTTCGTCGAGCACACCTTCCACGGCGGCAACGGCTCGTTCACCTTGCTCTACTCGGTGTTGAGCATCGGGTCGGTCATCGGTGCGTTGGCGGCCGCCCACATGAAGGTGATCGACACCCATCACGTGGTGTGGGCGTCGATCGGGTTCGGAGCCGCGATGTTCGTTCTCGCGGGCGCGCCGACGCTGCCGAGCGCGTTCCCCATCGCGCTCTTCGTCGGGCTCACCAGCGTGGCGTTCATCACGACGTCGACCGCAATCGTCCAGGTGAAGGCCGATCCCGCGATGCGCGGGCGCGTGCTGGCGCTGCAGGGCATGGTGCTGATCGGCAGCACCCCGATCGGCGGACCCCTGCTCGGATGGATCTGCGACGCCTACGGGGCGCGCGCCGGCATCCTGGTCGGTGCGGTCGCCGCGGTCGCCGCGGGCGTCTGGGGCTACGTCATGCACCGGCGGATCGTGGAGTCCCGCGCCGTCGACGCCACCCGAGAGGTGGAGTCGGCCCGCTTGACGTCGGTCTGATCGCCGCGCCCCCGCCGTAGTCTCCCCCTCGTGAGGCGTCTCGCGGCCGTCGCGGTCGCCGCCCTGCTCGCGATGCTGGTCGCCGGGACCTCGGTGGTGCAGGCGACCACGCCGTTCGCCGCTGCCGACGCGACCCTGCGCACGCGTGTGGCCGACGACGGCCTTCCCGGCGGGGTGCTGCTCGTCGCCCGGGGCGACGAGCTCGTCCACCGCTACGCGGTCGGCAGCATGGATGCGCGGACGGTCATTCCCATCGCGTCGGCCAGCAAATGGCTGACCTCGGCGACGCTGATGACCTTCGTGGACGAGGGGCGCGTGCACCTCGACGATCCGGTGGGCGAATACCTCCCCGGTTTCGACGGCGCCAAGGCCGGCATCACCGTGCGCGAGCTCCTCTCGCACCGCACCGGCCTGCCCTCGGCGGTGTGCGAGGGCGATCCCTCCAGCACCCTCGCCCGTTGCGTACGCTCCATCGCCGGCGGCCCCGACCCGGCCGGCCGGCCCGGCAGCGACTTCCACTACAGCGGCGTGGGCTTCGTGATCGCGGGTCGGTTGATCGAGCGCCTGAGCGGCACGTCGTTCGAGGACGCGTTCGCAGCTCGCATCGCCCGGCCGCTCGGGATGCGCGACACCCGCTTCGACGGCATCGCCCGTCCGCACACGCGCAATCCCGCGCCCGCCGCGTCGGCCCGTTCGAGCGCTCGCGACTACGAGCGGTTCCTCCGCATGCTGGCCCACGACGGCACCGTCGACGGCCACGTGGTCCTCCAGCCGGGGTCGGTGGCCGAGATCGAACGGGACCAGGTCGCCGGTCTCGACACCAGCGACGACGCCGCGGTCCAGATCACCGGCATCCCCACCTACGGGCTGGGTGTGTGGCGCGACGTGGTCGGTCCCGACGACGAGATCCAGGTCGTCAGCGGCAGCGGCGCGCTCGGCTTCTACCCGTGGATCGATCGCGTGCACGGCACGTACGGCATCGTCGCGGTCGACGACGAGCGCAACGGCGCGGAGCACGCCGTCCCCGCGTCGCAGCGCCTGGCGCGGATGCTGTGGGAGGCCGCGGCCTGAAGCGGCCGCTCGGCGAGCGGGGAGAACGGTCGTGGTGGCCCACGCCGGTGGCGTCGACGCCGAGTCGACCCCGCCCGCGTGGCCGCGTTGTGGCTCGAATCGGCGAACATCCGGCAGTAGTCGGTCACATACGCACCTGTACTGCCGGATGTTCGGAGGGAACGGCCCGTAGCGCGCTGGCCGCGACGGGCGCCGACGAGGCCCGCGCTCCGATCAGCGCCGGAGCCCCTGGGCCAGCACGGCTTGGGCCTCCTCGGAACCGAGCACGCGGGTCGTGCGCCGGGCGATGCGCCAACCGTCGGCCTCGCGCTCCAGGTCCCACCGGTTGCACCCGATGCGGAACAGGACGAAGTCGTCGGCCTGCCGGTGGTAGATGCGCGAGTACCCCACCGCGATCGCGGTGTCGCCGTCGACGCGCACCGCCGCGGGTCCGATGGTGTGCGCGCAGTTCGGGAGCAGACGCTGGTGACCGCGGCCGAGGACCATCGCCTCGACGTCGGCGCGGCTCTGCATCAACCCGCCGTCGACGTCGAACACCGCGTCCTCGGTGAACAGCTCGCCGGTGGCGTGTGCGTCGCCGGTATCGACCGCGAACCCGTACTCGACGATGGTGCGGGTCACCGCCAACTCGTCCTCCAGCGCCTGCACGCGCGCTTCCAGTGCCGCGAGTCGCGGGGCGACGTCATCCGTCATGGTCACACCGCCTCCGCGATCGGCACCAGCGCCTCGAGCTGCTCGACGTAGTGCTGCGGCGAGCGGTGCCGGAAGCCCACGTTCACCATCGTCGCCCCGATCGCGGCCTGCGCCCGCAGCGCCTGCTGCGCGGCGTCGGGGTCGTCGAGCGGGTCGAGCAACCGACCGACGGGCAGCACGACCTCGAACGGCGGGAGATCGGTCGCCTCCTGGCGTCGCGCCCAGCCGTCGGTGCTGCGCACGCGTTCGAGGAGTGCGCGCTCCTCGTCGATCGAGAGCCCGAACGGCGCCCAGCCGTCGGCGAGCTCGACCGCCCGGCGTAGGGACCGCGCGGTCCGACCGCCGATCCAGAGCGGGACCGTCTGCTGCACGCCGCAGGGATCCACCAGCACCCCCTCGTAGTCGTAGAACTCGCCGTGATATTCGGGCTGCCGGCGACCGAAGCTGGTCCGGAGCGCACGCAGGGCGTCGTCGCCCCGTGCGCCGCGGTCGGGGAAGTCGGCACCGAGCAGCTCGAACTCCTCCTGCAGCGTGCCGACACCGACGCCGAGAATCAGTCGGCCGTTGGAGATGCGGTCGAGCGTGCCGTAGCGCTTGGCGATCGCCAGCGGGTGGTGGTAGCCGAGCACGAGGACGTACGTCGCGAACCGGATCCGTTCGGTGCGTGCCGCGAGGTATCCGAACGTGGCGAGCGGGTCCCAGTACCGGCCACCGCGCACCTTGGCGACGTCGTCGGGGATGATGACGTGCTCGCTGCACGTCACGTACTCGTACCCGAGCCGATCGGCTGCTTCCACCAGCGGGACGACCTCGTCGAAGGCGGCGTCGACCTCCCAGGGCGCGTGGCCGTTCGGAGTCATCGTGAACAGCGGGGGCGTGATGCCGAGGCGCATGTGGAACGGCTCCCTTCCCGGCGTCAGCCGGACGAGTATGCGTGCGGATCGACGACGAGCGGCCGGACGGTCACGGCGAGCTCGACGGCAGCCGGAGCGCGAGCAGGTGCGGCGGCTTGGCGCCGCCGACGGGGATGTAGAGGGTGTCGCCGACGGCCGCCGGCCAACCGTTGATGCTCCCGCCCGCCTGGTACTTCCAGACGATCGCGCCCGTGCTCCGGTGCAGCGCGACGACCGTGCCGTCGAGGAGCGCGGTGAAGACGAGGTCGTTCACCACCGTGGCGCCGCCGAGCGGGTCGCCGGGCACCTTGGTGTCCCAGACCACTTTGCCGGTCCGGGCGCGGATGGCAACGACCTCGCCGTCGTGCGTGCCCAGCTGACCGCCGAAGTACGACGGCTTGTCGGGCGGGAGCGTCGACGGCGCGTTGAGGGTCGCGACGTAGACCACACCGTCGGCGGCGGCCGGTGGCGTGAGGATCCCTCCGTACGTGCCGGGCCAGACGTCGGTGGGGCCCGTCAGCGTGCGGTCGGCGTCGTGGCGGTGGATCCCGACCGCACGCTGCCAGAGGACGCGCCCGGTACCGGGATCGAGCCCGACCACCTCGCCCGACTTGCCCGCGCTGACCACGATCTCACGACCCCGGGGAAGCCGAGCGATGAGCGCGTGGATCTGGTCGCGGTCGTAGAGGTCGTGCGCCGTCACCTGGTGGTACCAGCGCAGCGCGCCGGTGTCGACATCGAGCGCGAGGAGCGAGTCGGAGTAGAGGTTGTCACCCGGACGACTCGTGCCGTTGGGGTACTCGGCGGTGCCGACGAACGGTGCGGGGTTGGCGGTGCCGAAGTACACGACGCGTCGCTCGGTGTCGACGGCCGGCGTGTACCACGCGCCGCCGCCGGAGTTGACCTCGGGGTGTCCCCAGAGATCGTCACCCTTCACCGTGTCGAACGACCAGCGCACGACGCCCGTCGCGGCATCGAGCGCATAGAGCACACCGCGATCGCCGGGGGTGAAGATCCCGTCGACGCTCACCGGCACGGTCGACGCGAACACGAGCCCGTCGAACACGGTCGGCTGGATGTCGACGCCCAGGGTCGGCGTGGTCGCCAACTTCGTGCGCCACAGCTCCGTCCCGGTGTTCTGGTCGAGTGCCAGCACCCCGTTCGACCCCGCGTCGGCGACCACCCGCCCGTCGGCCACCGCGACGCCGAAGGGCCCGACGTTGAACCCGCTCCCGGCGCTGGTCCAGCGCGTCCTGCCGGTGTCGGCGTCGATCGCGACGACGACGCCCGAACCGCCCTGGACGTACACGGTGCCGTCGACGACCACCGCCGCCGTCGACAACGTGGCGGCCCCGGGCACCTCGGCCGCGAACGCCTCCTGCAGCCGGTCGACGTTCGCGCTCGTGATCCGGCTCCCGATCGCCGCCCGCGAGTTGTCGTAGTCCTGTCCCGGCACGGGCCACCCGGGCGTCGACGGGGGCTGCCGAGCCGTCCCCGCGGCGCTCGAGGTCGCGGGTGCTGCCGCCCCGACTCCGCTCCCGGCCACCCCGACGAGCACGACGGTCGCCGCCGCGACCATCACCCACGGCCGACGCCCGCGACTCGTGCCGTCACGCATGAGGGGCGGAAGCTACCGGGTCGACCCCCGCTCGTCGAGGCACGCGGGCGGCGCGCCCGCCCCGCACGGCGGTAGGTTCCGCACTCCGCCGACCGAGGGAGCGATCGTGGCCGAAGCCAGTGGACGCCTGCTGCCCGAGCTCACCGAGAGCAACGAGTTCTTCTGGAAGTCCGGCGCGGACGGCACGCTGCGGTTCCAACGCTGCGCGGAGTGCGGGGAGCTGCGCCACCCGCCGTCCGCCGTCTGCCCGTTCTGCCACTCCAGCGAGTGGGCGGCCGCGGCGGTGTCGGGGCGCGGCGTGATCGCCGGGTTCACGGTCAACGAGCAACCGTGGATCCCGAGCTTCCCGCCGCCCTACGTGATCGCGATCGTGGCCATCGAGGAGGACGACCGCGTCCGCCTCACCACCAACATCGTGAACTGCGACGCGGAGGACGTCCACGTCGGGATGCGGGTCCAGGTCGTCTTCGAGCTCGCGGAGGACGTGTGGATCCCCCTGTTCGAGCCGAGCGGCGACCTCGAGAAGGGCCCGTTCCCGGCCGCCGACCCGAGGATGCACGAGGCGCGCCCCATGCCGAGGGGCGCCGACAAGTTCGAGGACCACGTGGCCATCACCGGCATCGGCATGTCGCGGGTGGGCCGGCGACTCATGGTCGACCCGATCGCGCTCACCGTGGAGGCGGCCGACCGCGCCATCGCCGATGCCGGACTCGCCCCCGCGGACATCGACGGTCTCTCGACCTATCCGGGGGCCGCGATCGGCGGCGGGATGTCGGAGGGGGGCGTCACCGCGCTCGAAGAGGTGTTGCGGGTGCGGCCCTCGTGGATCAACGGCGGCATGGAGCTCCCGGGCCAGGCCGGCTCGGTCATCGCCGCCATGCTGGCGGTGGCCGGGGGGCTGTGCAACCACGTCCTGTGCTTCCGCACCGTGTGGGAGGCGACCTACGCCGCCCGGCAGCGGGCGGCGATGAGCGGCGCGCCCGGCAGCGCGAGCGCGATCGTCCCGCAGGGCTCGAACCGGGTGGGCGGTGACATGCAGTGGCGGCTGCCGTACGGCGCGTCGTCGGCCGCGAACTGGATCGGCATGCTGGCGTCGGCGCACTTCGACCGGTACGGCACGACGCGCGAGACGCTGGGCTGGATCGCGTTGAACGCGCGCAAGAACGCGGCACTCACGCCGTGGGCGATCTACAAGGACCCGCTCACCATGGACGACTACATGGACGCGCGGATGATCACCACGCCGTTCGGGCTCTACGACTGCGACGTCCCGTGTGACGGCTCGGTCGCGATCATCGTGTCGCGCAAGGATCTCGCCGCCGACATGAAGCAGAAGCCGGTGCTCGTCGACGCGGTGGGGACGCAGATCACCGAACGCGTCAGCTGGGACCAGGGCATGCTCGACCACGAGCCGCAGGTGACCGGTCCCGCCGCCCACCTCTGGACCCGCACCGACCTCAAACCCGCCGACATCGACCTGGCCGAGCTCTACGACGGCTTCTCGTTCAACTGCCTCTCGTGGATCGAGGCGCTCGGGTTCTGCGGCTGGGGGGAGGCCAAGGACTTCCTCGACCGCGGCCGCGCGATCGCGCTCGACGGCTCGCTCCCGATCAACACCCACGGTGGGCAGCTGTCCTCGGGCCGCCTCCACGGGTACGGCTTCCTCCACGAGGCGGTCACGCAGCTGCGCGGCGACGGCGGCGAGCGGCAGGTCGCCGACGCCGAGACCGCGGTCGTGAGCAGCGGCGGGGGTACGCCCGGGGGGTGCTTCCTGTTCACGGTCGCTCGTTGACGCCGTCCCCAACCGCCAGGGGTGCGCGCCGAGTCCACCATCTGGCAATGTCATCCGACGGCTGAACGCCAGGAGGCACGATGCCCGGCGCGCTCGAAGGTCTCAGGATCGTCGATCTGACCACCGGACTCGCGGGACCGCTCGCGACCATGGTGCTCGGCGACCACGGTGCCGACGTGGTGAAGGTCGAGCCCGCCAGGGGCGACCCGCAGCGGTCGTACGTCGGGTCGGTCGTGACCAACCGGGGCAAGCGCAGCGTCGTGCTCGACCTCGACTCGCCGGCGGATCGCGAGCGTCTCCTCGAGCTCGTCGACACCGCCGACGTGCTGGTCGAGAGCTTCGCGCCCGGATACCTCGCCGACCGCGGCCTCGACTACGCGACCGTCTCCCCCGGACGGCCGTCGCTCGTGTACTGCTCGCTGACCGGGTACCCCCGCACGACCGACGCCGCCGACCGCCCTGCCATCGACCTCCTGGTGCAGGCCCGCTCGGGCATGCAGTACGAGCAACCCGGGTTCCGCGACGGGCCCGATCTTCCTGCACGCGCCGTTGCCGAGCATCGCCGCGTCGTACCTCGCGCTCGAGGGGATCCTCGCCGCGCTGTACGTGCGTGAGGTCACCGGCCGCGGGCAATGGGTCGAGACCTCCCTGTACCAAGGGGTGCTGGCGTTCACCACCCAGCTGTGGCAGGACGCCGAGCACCGGGTGGAGCCATGGTTCGAGATCGGCTTCGAGCCCCGTCCCAGCATCTACGAGTGCGCCGACGGCCTGTGGGTGCACTCGATGCACTTCGCCGGCGGTCGGGGCAAGGACCGCAGCATCGTGTGGAAGATCCTCGGCGTCGACGCGCCCGACCCCGAATGGAGCCCGACCGGTGCGCAGGCGTTCGACGACGTGGTGCGCGACGCGATCGGGCGGATGAAGCGCCAGGACCTGCTCGACCGGTTCTGGGCCAACGAGATCGCGATCGCGCCGGTCCGGCACGCGCACGAGGCGCTCGAGGACGAGCAGGTGATCAACAACGGCATGTCGGTGGTGGTCGACGACCCGCGGCTCGGTCCCGTGCGGCAGGCCGGCATCTCCTTCCGGGTGCACGCGGCGCCGACGCCGCGCGTGCAGGGTCCGCAACCCGCGATCGGGCAGCACACCGACGAGGTGCTCGGCGCACTCGCGCGCGAACCGGCACGCGCACGCGCCGCGCGACCCGCCAAGCGACCGATCTCGCACGCGCTCGAGGGCATCAAGATCCTCGACCTCGGCAACTTCCTCGCCGGGCCCTTCGGCCCGATGCTGCTCGGCGACCTCGGAGCGACCGTCTACAAGCTGGAGTCGCCCCAGGGTGACCAGATGCGACCGGTCACGCAGCCGTTCAACGGGTGCCAGCGCGGCAAGCTCGACGTCGTCGCCGACCTCAAGCAACCCGAGGGACTCGAGATTGCGCACCGCCTCATGCGCGAGGTCGACGTCGTGCACCACAACATGCGGCCGGGCGTCGCCGAGCGGCTGGGCGTCGACTACGAGACCGCCAAGCGCCTCAACCCCACCGTGATCTACTGCCACACCACCATGTGGGGCAACGACGGCCCGCGCGCCACCTGGCCCGGCTTCGACCAGCTCGCACAGTCGTCGTGCGGGCTCGAGCAGGAGCTGGGCGGCGAGGGCAACGGTCCCAACTGGTACCGCTTCGGCATGTGCGACCAGGCGTGCGCGGTGCAGTCGGCGCTCGCGGTGCTGATGGCGCTCTACTGGCGCGAACGCACCGGTGAGGGTCAGCTGGTCGACACGTCCATCGTGAACGGTGGCGTGCACCTGAACACCGACGCGTGGATCGGGCCCGACGGCAGCTGGTCGGAGCGGCCTCGCACCGACAGCCGGCAGACCGGTCTCGGTCCGCTCTACCGGCTCTACCCGACGAGCGACGGCTGGCTGGCGGTGGCCTGCCTCGGGCAGACCCACTGGACCGCGCTCGCGAAGGCGGTGCCCGACCTCGACGACCCGCGCTTCGGCGATCCGGCCGGGCGCGCGGCCAACGCCGACGCGCTCGGCGAGGTGCTGGGCCGGTTCCTCGCGTCGCGCACCGCCCACGACGCCTTCGACCTGCTCGACGGGGCCGGGGTGCCGGTCGAGATCGCGCCGGAGGACGCCCGGCGCACGTGGTTCGACCAACCGGACCTCGTCGCCGCCGGGCTCGTCGCCGACTACGAGCACCCGACCTACGGGCGCTTCCGCCAGTTCGGCCACCTCGTGCAGCTCTCGGAGACGCCCGGCGCCATCAGTGGGCCGCCACCGCTGCTCGGCCAGCACTCGCGGGAGGTGCTCCTCGACCTCGGCTACCCGGCCGAGGAGATCGACCAGTTGCGCGAGCGCGGGGTCACCGTCTGGCCCGATTGACGCCGCGCGTCACCGTGCCGGTCGGAAGCGGTAGAGGGTGAGGTCCGGCGCCACGTCGTCGAACACGACCTCGACCGGCAGGTCGACGACGACCGCGTCGGGATCGACGTCGACGAGGCGCGCGGGCACGCGCGGGCCCTCCTCGAGCTCGACGTACGCGAGCGTGTACGGCGCGTCGGCCTGGTACGCGGGGGTCGGTGCCCGGTGCACCACCGTGTAGGTGTAGACGCGCCCGCGCCCGCTGACCTGCGTCCACGTCGCGGCCGGCGACGCGCAGTACGGGCACAGCTCGGTCGGCACGAAGCGGAGCCGGCTGCAGGCGGTGCACTCCTGCACGAGCAGCTCGTGGCGGCGCAGCCCCTCCCAGAACGGCGCGTCGAGCGGACCGATGTCGGGCCGGAACCCTTCGTACGGCATCAGGCAGGGTCGTTTCCGCTCCGGCGTCCCGGCCTCCGGCCACGCCTCCGCTCCATCTCCATCACCCGCGTCCCAGCACGGCGGCGTAGTGCGCCTGCGACACGCCACCGACGCCGCACGCGAACGCGAGCTCCGCCCCCGACACCTGGCGGGGACCGGCGTCGCCGCGGAGCTGCACGACCAGCTCGATGAGCGTGAACAGCGCACAGCTTGCGGCGTGCGTTCCCGAGAGGTAGCCGCCGTGGGTGTTGGTGGGCAGACGCCCGCCGATCGCGAGCGCGCCGTCGGCGACGAAGGCGCCGCCCTCGCCCTTGGCGCAGAACCCGGCGTCCTCCAGCTCGGTGATCACGCTGATGGTGAAGTGGTCGGAGATGCCGGCGACGTCGATGTCGTCGTGCCGCACCCCGGCGGCGCGGAACGCGCCGTCGGCGGCGACCCGTCCGGAGAACGACGTCAGGCTGGGCGCCGAGTTCGGATCGAGGTAGCCGTGACCCTCGCCCCACCCGAGGAGCACGACGGGCGGATGGAGCCCGGCCGCCGCCGCGCGTTGGCGCGAGGTGACGACCACGCATCCACCCCCCTGGTTGACGATGCAGCAGTCGAGGAGGTGCAGCGGCGCCGCCATCATGCGCGACGCGAGCACCTGCTCGACCGTGATGTCGCCCTTCGGGCCCATCACCGCCCGCGGATGCAACGTCGCCGAGTGCCGCTGCGCGACCGCGACCGCGGCGAGCTGCTCCGACGTGGTGCCGTACTCGTGCATGTGGCGGCGGGCCACCATCGCGAAGTCCGCGACCCGGGTCGTGCCGAGCACCGCCTCGAACGGGCTCCCGAGCTTGGCCATGTGCTCGACCGCGGCGTTGCGGTCGGCTGCGGTGTAGCCCGCGCTCGCACCCGCGGCCGCGGTCGGCACCACCACCACCTCGGCCAGGCCGTGGGCGACGGCCAGCGCCGCCAGACCGACTCCCGCGGCCTGGCTGGCGGCGCCGACACCGGTGGCGGCGTGGAAGCGCAGCGGGTGGCCCACGACGTCGGCCACCGCCGCGGCCGGGAGCGCGTGGCGCACGCCGAACCCCTCGGGTGCGGGGCCGATGAGGCCGTCGACGTCGGCGAGGGTCAGGCCGGCGTCGGCCAGCGCGCCCTGCACGCACTCCCAGTAGAGGTCGGGCTGTGAGCGCGCCGCGAGGTCGCCCTGCTCCGACACGTAGACCCCGGCGATGGCGGCGTCGCTCAACTCGGTCACCGCGCCGAAGGTACCGGGTGCACGCCGGTGGTACCGTTCCGCACCCGTGAGCAGCCTGCGCATCGACCGTCACGGCCACGTGACCGTCTTCACCCTCGACCGTCCCGAGAAGCGCAACGCCTACGACGACGCCACGATGGACGAGATGGGCGACGCCTTCGTCGCCTTCGAAGCCGACCCGGAGCAGTACGTCGGGATCGTCACCGGCGCCGGCGATGCGTTCTGCTCGGGCAACGACCTCTCGTCGCCGGGCGGCGGCCGGATCCGCACCGGTCCCCGCCGCTTCCCGCTCACCGACATGTTCGGCGTCGGGGCGACGACCAAGCCGGTGATCGCCGCGGTCAACGGGCTCGCGGTGGCGGGCGGCTGCGAGATCGCGCTCGCGTGCGACTTCCGCATCGCGGCCGACACCGCGTGGTTCGGCCTCTTCGAGCCCAAGCGGGGGCTCGTGCCGGGGGCGGCGATCCAGCTGCTCCCCCGGATGCTCAACTACGGCGACGCGTCGTGGATGCTGCTCACCGCCGCCCGGGTCGACGCCGACGAGGCACTCCGCATCGGCCTGGTGCAGAAGGTGGTGCCGGCGGCCACGCTGATGGACGTCGCGCTCGAGACCGCCCAGGGGATGTGCGAGCTGTCACAGGTCTCCCTGCAGATGATCAAGCAGACGCTCCGTCACCACCGTGACCTCGCGCTCAAGGAGTCGCTCGAATACGGCGCGGTGCTCAGCCGGCTGCTCAACCTCGGCGCCGACGTCGACGAGGGCATCGCCGCCTTCCGGGAGAAGCGCGACACCGACTTCGCCAACCGCTGGCCCGACACGACCTGACCGAACATCCGTCAGTACACCCCCGCATGTGACCCACTACTGCCGGATGCTCGACCGGGGGATTCACCTTGCTCGGACGCGGCGCTACCGAGGTGCAAGACTCCCGCCTCGTGCAGCACATGAACCGCGACGGCACCGCACTCGCCTACGAGGACACCGGCGCCGGCGATCCGCCGTTCGTGTTCGTCCACGGCTGGACGTGCAACCACACCCACTTCGCGCCGCAAGTCGAGCACTTCGGACGGCAGCACCGCACCGTCGCCGTGGACCTGCGTGGCCACGGGGCGAGCGCGGCGCCGGAGCAGGACTACACCATCTCCGGTTTTGCCGACGACGTGGCGTGGCTCTGCGAGCAACTCGGCGTCGCGCGCCCGATCCTCGTCGGGCACAGCATGGGCGGCACCGTGGTCCTCGACGTGGCCGCGCGCTACCCCGACCTCCCGCGGGCCGTCGTGATGGTCGACGCGGCGCCGATCGTGGGGTCCTCGCCGTCGGCCGAGATGGCCGCCGAGATCGCCGCTGCGCTCGCGGGCCCGGACGGGGCCGCCACCCGGGACGGGATCATCGAAGGCACGACCGCCGGCCTCCATCGCGATCCGGTGCTGCAGGCCCGGATCCGGCAGGACATGAGCGCGGTGCCTTCCCACGTCGCCAACTCCGCGGTCGCGAACATCGGCCTGTGGGACGGTGAGGCCGCGGCCCGGGCGTGCGCGGTCCCGGCACTGCACATCGGTGCCGAGGACCCCATCAACGACGCGGCCGCGCTCCGCGCCCTCAGCCCGGTCCTGCGTACCGGCCAGACCGTCGGCGCGGGTCACTTCAACCAGCTCGAGGTCCCCGATCAGGTCAACGCGATGATCGAACGCTTCCTCGTGACCAGTGTGTCGTGACCCGCTGACGCGAGGTGCTGGAGGAGCTCGGCCGGTCGTGGGACGAGATCGCGGAGCTCGAGCAGCGCGGCGCCGTCCTCTGAGCACTACGGCAGCCGCTCCACCAGCTCGTACTTCTTGACCTTCCCGGACGCGGTCCGGGGCAGCTCGTCGACGGTCACCACGATGCGCGGGATCTTCTGCGGGGCGACTCCCTCGGCCTGCAGGAACTCCCTGAGCGCGTCGTCGGACCCGCCGGCGCCGGGTCGCCGGATGACGAACGCGGCCGGCTCCTCGCCCAGGCGCGGGTGCGGTGCGGCGACCACGGCGGCGGCGGCGATCTCGGGATGGCGGCACAGGAGCGCTTCGATCTCCTGCGCCGAGAGCTTCTCGCCCCCGCGGTTGATGATGTCCTTGGTGCGGCCGGTCACCGTGATGCACTGCTCGGCGTCGACGAACCCGAGGTCGCCGCTGCGGAACCAGCCGTCGGCGTCGAACCCGTCGCGGGTGTCCTGCGGGTCCAGGTACCCAAGGGCGCGCTGGGGGCCGCGCACGAGGAACTCCCCCACCGCGCCGGCCACCACGTCGGACCCGTCGGCGTCCACGACGCGCACGTCGACGCCGGGGAGGATCCGCCCGTCGGTGCGGAGGCGGATCTCGGGGCCGTCGTCGCCCATGCTGGCGGAGACGGTCGGGCACTCGGTCATCCCGTAGGCGCGACGCGGCTTCATGCCCAGTTCCTCGCACCGCTGCACCAGCTCGAACGGGATCGCGCTCCCACCGCAGTTGTACCCACATGCGAGCGGCAGCGCGGGCAGCCCGGCGGCGTCGACCGCGTCGACGAGCTCCTGGATGAACACCGCCGCCCCGCCCGAGTACGTGACCCGGTGGCGCACGATGTCGTCGACGGCCTTCGCCGCGTCCCACCGCTCGGCCAGCAGCACCGAACACCCCGACACCAACGGGAGCGTCACCGCCATGAGCAGACCGGTGATGTGCGACACCGGCGCGGGCATGTACCCGCGGTCGCGAAACGTGTACGGCACCGCGCGCGCGTGCCGCGTCGGGACCGTCAGCATCGAACGGGTACTCACGACGGCGCCCTTGGCACCCGACGTGGTGCCCGAGGTGAAGCCGACGATCGCCGGCGTGTCCGGGTCGATCGGGCGCGTCGCTGCGGGCCCGGCGCGCTGCGTGTCGTCCCACGACACCCAGCCGGTCGCGTCGCCGCGCACGACGATCCGCAGGGTCGGCGTCACCCCAGCCGCCCGCGCCGCCTCCTCGAGCATCTCGACGTGATCGTGACCGCGGAACGACGGCGGTCCGATCACGCAGTCGGGTTGCACCCCCTGCATGATCGCGGCCAGCTCGTGCCCGCGGTAGATGGGCACGACCGGCACCGAGATCGCCCCGGCCATCCAGATCGCGTGGGCGACGGCGATCGCCTCCCACCAGTTCGGGAGCTGCCAGACGACCACCGCGCCGGGCCCGATGTCGTGGGCGGCGAGGACGCTGGCGACCCGGGCGGCGGCGTCGGCCAGCTCGGCCCAGGAGACCTCGTGGGTGTCGTCGATCACCGCGGTGGCGCGGCCGAACTCGAAGACGTTGCGCTGCAGCAAGTGCGGGACCACGACGTCGGTGTGGAACCCCGACGCGCGGTAGCCCGCCTCGAGATCATCCGGGAACGGTGCCGGCGCGAACTCCATCATCCCGCTCCGTGCGGCTCGCTCATCTGGCGGACGCTAGCGCCGCGCGGAGAGACTGCGGCGATGGACCTCCCGGACCCCTCGATCCTCACCGCGGTGCAGGATCTCTACGCGCGCTACGCCCACCGCATCGACCGTCGCGACTTCGACGGCTTCGCCGCGCTCTTCACCGAGGACGGGCAATTCGCCCTCGGTGACGACGGCGCCCGCGGACGCGACGCGATCCGCGACTTCATGATGGGCGTGATGAAGGCTCCCGGCGGTGCCCACATCATCACCAACGTCAGCGTGCGCCCGGAGGGGAAGGACCGCTGGTCGGCCGTGGCCGACTACCTCCTCACCCGCCGGACCGAGACCGACGGGCCGTGGGGAATCGTCGGCGCCGGTTGGTACGAGTCGGTGGCGACCTGGCGGGACGGCGAGTGGTACTTCGCCGAGCACCGGATCGTGCCCCGATGAGTGACGACGAGCCCGTCAGCTACGGCGACCGGATCGCCGCCCTCGCCGAGCAGGACCCGACCTCACCGGTGCTGCGCGTGGCCGCGATCGACGGCCGCGAGACGGTCGTCACCTGGCCCGAGCTGCACCGCCGCTCGACGCAGATCGCCCGAGCACTCCAGACGCGGGGCGCCGCCCCCGGCACCCGCGTCGCCGTCGGCCTGCGCAACTCGCCCGAGTTCGTGATGACCGTGCTGGCGGCGTGGAAGCTCGGCGCCATCCCCGTGCCGGTGCGCTGGGACCTCCCCGACTGGGAGCGCGAGCGCGTGCTCGAGGTGATCGACGGCGTCTCGGTCGGCGCCGACGACCTGCCGTGGCTCCAGGCGACCGCCGATGACGACCACACGCCCCTGCCGTCGGTGGTGTCGCCGCAGACCAACGGCATCTGTAGCAGCGGCTCGACCGGCGCGCCCAAGGTCATCCTGATGGACAAGCCGGGCGTCTTCGACGAGATGGTGGGCATGCCGTTCGCGGCGTCGTGGGGACCGGTGGCGCGCCCGCAGGTCGTCCTCGTGATGGCGCCGATGTACCACACCAACGGCTTCGCCGCGCTCTTCAGCCTGCTCGCCGGCGACCACCTGGTCGTGCTCCAGAAGTTCGACGCGGCGCGGATCGTCGACCTGATCGAGGCCCATGGCGTCACCACCTTCACCGCGACCACGTTGATGCTCCAGCGCATCGCCGACCTCCCCGGGATCGACGAGCGCGATCTCTCGAGCATCGTGTGGATCCTGCAGGGGGCGGCGGTCATCTCCGACGCGCTGGTGCGCCGGTGGATCGACCTGCTCGGCGCCGAACGCTTCTACCAGTCGTACGGCATGACCGAGGGCATCGGCCTGTGCGCGATCCGCGGCGACGAGTGGGAGCAGCACCCGGGCAGCGTCGGTCGCGGCTTTCGAGCGACCGAGATCCGCATCCTCGATCCCGACGGCACAGAGCTGCCGCCCGGCGAGACCGGCGAGATCTACATGCGCTCTCCCAACAGCGGGATGTTCCAGTACCTCGGCGGCGCACCGCTGCCGCCGCGCACGGTCGACGGCTTCTCCACCGGCGGCGACCTCGGCTGGCTCGAGCCCGAGGGCTACCTCCACATCGTCGACCGGCGCGTCGACATGATCATCACCGGTGGCGCCAACGTCTTCCCGGCCGAGATCGAGAGCGCGCTCATCGACCACCCCGGGATCGCCGACGTCGTCGTGATCGGGTTGCAGGACCCCGAGTGGGGTCGGCGCGTGCACGCGGTGATCGAGCCGGCCGACCCGTCGTCGCCGCCGACCGTCGACGAGGTGCGCGCGTACGCCAAGAGCCGGCTCGCGGCGTACAAGGTGCCGAAGACGGTCGAGTTCGTCGACGCCATCCCCCGCACCGAGGCCACCAAGGTGAGCCGCGGCGCGCTGGTCGACGCCCGCGGCGGCTGAGCTCGCAGTCGCGCGTCAGGGCGCCTCGAGGAACCGGTCCAACGTGATGGGCAGGTCGCGCACCCGGACGCCCGTTGCGTGGTGCACCGCGTTGGCGATGGCGGCCGCGGTGCCGACGATGCCGACCTCGCCGACACCCTTGGCGCCGAGCGGGCCGAGCTCGGGCTCGTCCTCGTCGACCCAGTAGGCCTCGACCTCGCCGACGTCGGGGTTGACCGCCACGTGGTAGCTCGCCAGGTCGCGACGGGTGAAGTCGCCGAACTCGGGATCGAGCCGGCTCTCCTCGCACAGGGCCATCGAGAGTCCCATGGTCATGCCGCCGACGAGCTGCGACCGGGCCGTGACCGGGCTGACGATGCGCCCGGCGGCGAAGACACCGAGGAGGCGAGGTACCCGGACCTCGCCGGTGTCGACGTCGACGCGAGCCTCGGCGAATTGCGCGCCAAAGGTGAACCGCGCCGCGTCGGGCAGCTGTTCGATGCTCGCCCCGGTGTGCGCCTCGGCGCTCAACCCCTCCGGCGGGACCCGGCCGTCGTGCTCCGCCATGCGGGCCCGGAGGGCGTCGGCCGCCTCGACGATCGCCCACGTCCACGAGGCGGTGCCCATGGATCCGCCTGCGATCATCGCCTCGCCGAAGTCGGTGTCGCCGATGCGGACCTCGATCTCGGTCGTCGGCACGTCGAGCGCCTCCGCCGCCGCGATCAGCAGCGCGGTGCGCGCGCCGGTGCCGATGTCGCTGGCGTCGATCTCGACCGTGTAGTGACGACGCTCGTCGATCATGACGCGGGCGCGTGACGGCGCGGCGCGGGCCGGGTACACGCTGGCCGCCACGCCGGTACCGACCCACCAGCGCCCCCTGCGCTCGCGTCGCGGGGTCGGGTCGCGCCCGTCCCACCCGAAGCGCGCCGCGCCTTCCCGGAGGCAGGCCACGAGGTTCCGGCTGGAGAAGGGAAGGCCGCTCTCGGGGTCGACCCTCGGCTCGTTGCGGATCCGGAGCTCGATCGGGTCGATGCCGAGCTCCGTCGCAAGCTCGTCGATCGCCGACTCGAGGGCGAACATGCCGGGGCACTCCCCCGGCGCGCGCATCCACGCCGGCGTCGGCACGTCGAGGCGGACGAGCCGGTGGGTCGTCCGGCGGTTGGGTGCCGCGTACATGTGGCGGGTGGCGACCGCGGTCTGCTCGGCGAACTCCTTGATGCGTGAGGTCTGCTCGACCACGTCGTGGCTGATGGCGAGGAGCTGCCCGTCGGCGTCGGCGCCGAGACGGACGCGCTGGATCGACGGGGTCCGGTGACCCACCACGGCGGGCATCTGGCGCCGGGCGAGCACGCAGCGCACCGGCCGGTCGACGGCCCGCGCCGCGAGCGCGGCGACGACCGCGTGGCCACGCGTCGTGCCCTTGGAGCCGAACCCGCCACCGACGTGCTCGACGATGACCCGCACCTGGCCGGGATCGAGACCCAACGCGGCGGCGATCCCGGCGCGGCCCCGCCACGGGCCCTGGGTCGAGTCGATCACGGTCAGGTGGTCGCCGTCCCACCACGCCGTGCACGCGTGCGGCTCCATCGGGTGGTTGTGCTGCGCGGGCGTGGTGTAGGTCACGTCGACGGTCGCCGCCGAGTCGGCGAGGCCCTGCTCGACGTCGCCGACGAACGAGTCGGTGTCGAAGTCGGGGTTCACGTGCGCCGGTGTGTACAGGCCGGGATGCTCGGGCCGGAGCTCGACGTCGTGCGGTGCGACCCGGTACTCGATCTCGATCCGCGCCGCCACCTCCTGCGCGACCTCGAGTGTGGTGGCGACGACCGCGGCGACGATCTGGCCGCGGTACGACACCATCGGCGAGCGGAACAGCGCGAGCTCCGGGTCCTCGTGTCCACTCGCGTGCGGAACGTCACCCCAGTGCAGGACCGCGAGCACCCCGGGCGTCGCGGTGGCAGTGTCGGTCGCGATCTGCACGATCTCGCCGCGGGACACGGTCGAGGTGACCGGGCACGCGTACGCGAGCTCGGCCATCGGGTGCTCGGCCGCGTAGCGCGCCCGCCCGGCGACCTTGTCCGGGCCGTCGACACGGGTCACGCCCTCGTGCACTGCCGCCGGCCGGTCGGCGACCGCGGTCACGGAATCGGCTCCGCGAGGTCCTCGAGGACACGGGCGACGACGTTCCGCGCCAGCGGCACCTTGAACGCGTTGCCGGGCAGCGGCGCGGCCGATTCGAGCTCGGCGCTGATCGCGTCGACGAAGTTGGCGGCGGTTGCCGGTCGTCCGCGCAATGCCGCCTCGGCGACCGTGGCCCGCCAGGGCCTCGGCGCGACGCCACCCAGCGCCACTCGGACGTCGCGCACCGCGCCGTCGGCGACGTCGAGCGCCGCCGCGACGGACACCAACGCGAACGCGAACGACGCACGGTCGCGCACCTTGCGGTACGCCGACCGGGTCGCGAACGACGAGGGCGGCACCTCGATGCGGTCGACGAGCTCACCGTGCTGCAGGACGGTGTCGCGCTCCGGCTCGTCGCCGGGGAGGCGGTGCAGCTCCGTGACCGGGACGGTACGGACGCCGTCGACGCCGACGACGTTCACCCGGGCGTCGAGCGCGGCGAGCGCGACCGCGAAGTCCGACGGGTGGGTCGCGATGCACGCGTCGGACGTGCCGAGGATCGCCAAGTCACGGTGCTCACCGGCGCGCGCCGGACACCCGGTGCCGGGGGCCCGCTTGTTGCACGGCTTGGACACGTCCTGGAAGTAGAGGCACCGGGTCCGCTGGAACAGGTTGCCGCCCACCGTCGCCGCGTTGCGCAGCTGGCCCGACGCACCGGACAGGAGTGCCTGCGAGAGGACCGGGAACCGCTCCCGCACCGCCGGGTCGACGGCCAGGTCGCTGTTCCGGACCTGGGCACCGATGCGAAGTCCGCCGTCGGCCGTGACCTCGATGCCGGGCAGGTCGAGGCCGCTGACGTCGACCAGCAGGCCGGGCCGCTCGACGTCGAGCTTCATGAGATCGACGAGGTTCGTGCCACCGCCCAGGAAGCGGGCGTCCGGGTCGGCGGTGACCAGCGCGACCGCGCTCGCCGCGTCGGTCGCCCGCTCGTACCGGAAGGGCTTCACGGTTCTGCGCCCATCGTCATACCGATGCCGAGGATGGCGTCGACGATGTTCACGTACGCGCCGCAGCGACAGAGGTTGCCGTTCATGCGCTCCCGTACCTCGTCGGCGTCGAGGTCGCCCGGCCCGGTGAAGGACGCCACCCCGGTCACCAGGCTGGGCCAGGCGTGGCTCACCTCGTCGAGCATGCCGACCGCCGAGCAGATCTGGCCCGGCGTGCAGTACCCGCACTGCAGCGCGTCGCAGTCGACGAACGCCCGCTGCACCGGGTGCAGCTCCTCGCCGGTCGCGAGGCCTTCGACGGTCCGGATCGCGGCGCCACTCGCCGACGCCGCGAGCAGCAGGCAGCTGTTCATCCGCCGGCCGTCCAACAGCACGGTGCAGGCACCGCACTGCCCGTGGTCGCACCCTTTCTTCGTGCCGGTCAGGCCGAGGTGCTCGCGGAGGAGGTCGAGGACGGTCGTGCGGTTGTCGACCGTGACCTCGTGGTCGGTGCCGTTGACCTCGATGCGGACCACGGAGTCGGTTCGGGGCACCGCTCGCGGCTACCCCCGGGCGGTCATCCCCCAAACGGGGCTGACCGCCTTACGACTCGGCCCGCATCACCTCGAACACGATGCCGCCGACCTCGGCGAAGAAGAAGCGGATGGAACCGTCGTCGCCCCACGGGGTGACCGTCGGCTCGGTGCACGGGATGCCGCGCTCGACGCACCGATCGTGCGCGCGTTCGAGGTTCCGGGTGCCGATGGCAATGCCCCAGACCTTGGGCGCGTCGGCCTGGAAGATCTGGAACTGGCGACTCTCCGTCGAGCCGGTGATGAAGCCGCCGAAGGTGGTGGACGACCCCCGGAACTCGGTGATGCCGTCCATGGAGAAGTTCCCGCTCGCGTCGCGGGCCGGCGACTCCACCTGCGGCGCGGGCCCGTCGGGCAGCGAGCCGAGCGGCCAGCCCGCCGGGATGTCGACGACCTCGCGCAGGAACCGGTCGACCGCCGCCGGATCGGGCGTGACGATCTTCACGTGGTTGAGGCGGTCCATGTCAGTGCGTCGTGTAGTCGATGGGGCCGGCGCCCGGCACGCCCACCGCGAAGCAGAAGCACCGGATGGCGGAGTCGCTGGTCGTGCGCAGGCTGTGCACCTGGTCGGGCGGGATGTAGATGAGATCACCGGGGGCGACGTCGCGCTGCTCGCCGCCGATGGTCATGACACCCGTCCCCGTCATCATGAAGTAGAACTCGTGCGTCGGGTGCGTGTGGGGGAAGACCTCGCCGCCCACCGCCACCTCGAACTCGTTCGCCAGCTCGAGGTACCCGCCGTCGGTGAGGTCCTTCATCTCCCGCGGATGGATCAGCCACCACACCGGCACCGTGCCGTTGTGCTCGACCTCGGGTTCGACCTCTTGCACGTTGCGGACGTCCACACCAACCTCCTCGACCGTGCAGGCATGATCGCACCGACGGGCGGTCGACCGCACACGCGCCTCGTCGGCGACCGAGACGACGCCCAGCACACCGGTGCGCCGGGCCCGGTAGGTTCGCGCGGTGCCGACCGACGAGCTGCCCGTTCTCGACGTCGATCTCACCCGCCACGACCTCTACCGCAACGGGTTCCCGTACCCGCGGTTCGCGGAGCTGCGCCGCCGGCACTCGGTGTGGTGGCACCCCCCGGCGTACCTGTCGCGCCGACCCGACGGCATCGAGTTCTGGGTCGTGCTCGGCCACCCCGAGCTGCTGGAGGTCAGCCGCGACTGGAAGACGTTCAGCTCGCTCGACGGGGCGAGCATCTCACCGACGGGTGACGTCCAGCGCGGCCACACCCTGGTGTCGTCCGACCCTCCCGGTCACACACGCATGCGGCGGCTGATCAGCGCCGGCTTCACACCGCGGATGATCCGCCGGCTCGACGAGCGGATCTCGGAACGCACCACGCAGGTGCTCGACGCGGCCGCCGAGCGGGGGACGTGCAACTTCGTCCGCGAGGTCGCGTACCAGCTCCCGATGCACGTCATCGGCGACATCATGGGCATCCCCGAAGCCGACCGTCCCGACGTGTTCCGCTGGACCGACATCATCATGGCCGCCCCGGACCCGGAGATGGGGATCTCCGCCGAGGAGCAGCTCGCCGCCGGGATCGACCTCTACAAGTACGCCGAGCACCTCGGCGAGGAGAAGCGGCGCCACCCGACCGACGACGTGTGGAGCATCCTCACCACCGCCGAGGTCGAGGACGACGACGGCACGCCGACGCGCCTCACCCCGTCGGAGCTCGACCAGTTCTTCCTCATCCTCGCCATCGCCGGCTCGGAGACCACGCGCAGCGCGATCTCGGGCGGCCTGGTCGCGTTGCTCGACCACCCCGAGCAGCTGGCCCGGCTCCGGACCCAGTCGACGGTGCTCAACTCGGCGGTCGAGGAGATCATCCGCTGGGTGACCCCGGTGGCGTGCTTCGCCCGGACCGCCACCGCCGACACCGAGGTCGACGGTCGCCTGATCCGGGCCGGCGACCGCGTGAGCCTCTGGTTCCCGGCCGCCAACCGCGACCCGCGCACGTTCGACCGGCCCGACGACTTCGACATCACCCGCGAGCCGAACCCGCACGTCTCCTTCGGTGGGGGCGGCGCCCACTTCTGCCTCGGTGCGCACCTGGCCCGCAGCGAGATCCGCACGATGTTCACCGAGCTCTTCGCCCGGTTCCCGGACGTGGAGATCACCGGGCCACCGAGCTGGCTGGTCTCGGCGCCCGAGCAGACGGTCGCCGTGACCCTGCGTGATCTCCCCGTCCGGTTGGCTCCGTAGCGGGACGCGCGACTCGCCCCTCGCGGTCTCATCCCGCGGTCGCGGGGTTGACCGGGACCGGGGTCGCGGGCGGCGGCGGTACGACCGAGACGGTCTGGAGCGGGGGCGACGGCGGCGTGGTCGTCGGTGGCGGTGGCGGTGGCGGTGTGGATCGTCGGCGGTGGCGGTGGTGTCGTGGTCGGTGGCGGTGGGGATGTCGTGGTCGGTGGCGGTGGGGATGTCGTAGTCGGTGGCGGTGGGGATGTCGTAGTCGGTGGCGGTGGCGGTGTGGTGGTCGACGGTGGCGGCGGTGTCCCGCACGTCACCGTGACCGTCGCGGTATCGGTGCGACCCGCGCTCCATTCCGCGAAGACCACGATCGATCCGGGCGAACCATGGAGCACGGCGGTGAGCGACGAGATGTCGGCGGAGGCGGTGCCGGCGCCGACGAAGTTCGGTGGGCTCTCGACCGCGGCGACGCTCTGGGTCGGCCCGCCGAGCACCGACACCTGGAACGAGATCGGATGGTCGGTGGCTGCGAAGTCGGAGAAGCTCGCGCTCGCCTGCGTGCAATCGGCACTGATGACCTGCCCCGTGTGGGCGCCGGCCGTACCAGCGAACAGGAAGACCGACGACACGATGAGCACGAGAACGGAGATGGCCAAGAGAGGGCGACGCATGGAGACTCCCGCGGTTGTGCAAGCGACGCCGCGCATCGACGCCCGGTTCGCTTGCGCGACCGCCGGGAACGAGAAACGCGCGGCAGTTCAGCAGCGACCGTCCGGCGCGTCGCGCCGCCGGCCGCCTGACCTCACAGTGCTGACTGGTACGAACTGCCCACGTCGACGGTCACCCGTCGGGGGCGCGCTTCACTGCTCGGGAACCTACCGGTGTCGCGTGCATCGCGCACGTGAATCCAAGAGAAAATTCTCGGAAACGGTTCGTCACGCGCGCAAGCCTGCGCACGCGCGAGCGCGCACGCGCACGCGCAACCGCGCGCACGCCGGAGCGTCAGCGCGCTAGCGGGCGTCCTGGCCGGTGACGTGCCCGTGCGGCGCGGCACCGGCACCGGGGCCGCCGTCCGCCCCGAGACCCAGTTCCGCCTCCACGATCCGCCGGATCCACGCCGACACCGACCGCTCGTCGGCCGCGGCGCGTGCCCGGACCGCCTCGAGCGTCGTCGGCTCGAAGCGGACCGGGACGATCGTGGTGAACCTCGGCTCCCGCCGACTCGCCGGCTCCGCCCGGGGAGTCGAGCTCTCCCGGGCCACGCCCGACGATGGCTCCGGACGCTTCGGCGTCTCCGCTTTGCGCTTGCCCTTCTTGCCCACGCCCAGCCCCCGGCCCTCGTGTGTTCGGATGTATTACAAGAGAGCACCGGCGAATACACCGCCGACTCCATGGTGATCAGAACCAGCGCCGCGGCCTGAAGCGCGGGTTGTCGAGGCCCTAGCGTCGGGGCGTGCTCCTCGTCGTGTTCGTCATGGTCGCCTTCATCGGCGTCCCGGTGTTCGTCTCGTGGAGGCGCGGGCGGCACTGACCGGCGCCGGCGGGGTAGAACCGGGGCCATGGCGACCAACCTTTCGACCGATCCCCGCCTCGACGCGCTGCTCGCGGCCACGCGAAGCCTCACCGCCGCCGGGATGCCGTTCGAGGTCGTCGACGAGGAGGTGCTCGGCCAGCGGCTCAGGGTCTTCCGCAACCGGTCGCACACCATGCGTGACGTGCTCCTCGGTGCGGACCGGTTCGGCGACCGCGACTGCTATGTGTTCGGCGACGGCACCCGCATCCACTTCGACGAGCTGGTCCCCCTCGTCGGGTCGCTGGCGTGCGGGCTGCAGGAGGGGTACGACATCGGACCCGGTGACCGCGTCGCCGTGTGCGCGGCCAACTGCCGCGAGTGGATCCTCACCTTCTGGGCCGTCGCCAGCCTCGACGCGGTCCTGGTGGCCATGAACGGGTGGTGGACCGGCGCGGAGATGCGCAAGGCACTCGAGCTCACCGACCCGAAGCTGCTGGTGATGGACGAGAAGCGCCGCGCCCGGCTCGAGGGTGATCCCGGGGTTCCGACGCTCGTCACCGAACACGACTTCGCCGGGCTCGCCGACGCCACGACGGCGAAGCTGCCCGAACCACCCATCGCCGAGGACGACCCGTTCATCCTCATCTTCACGAGCGGGACCACCGGCCGCCCCAAGGCCGCCGTCCTGTCGCACCGTTCCGTGATCTCGTACCTGATGGAGCAGTCGTTCATCGGGGCGCGCGGCATGGCGCTGGCCGGGATGAGCGCGCCGCCGGCTGGACCGCCACCGGCGCGGCTGGCGCCGTACCCGTTGTTCCACGTGTCGGGGATGTCGATGGCGGTGTCGACGGTCATGTCGGGCAGCACGAGCGTCTGGCCGCTCGGCCGCTTCGATGCCGGCGAGGTGATCGAGCTCACGAAGCAGGAGCGCATCTCGGTGTGGGGCGGCGGGACCACCCACGTCGTCCGGCTCCTCCAACATCCCGACGTCGCGACCATCGCGCCGGCCCAGATCAGCAGCGTCGGCGTGGGCGGGTCGGCCACCCCGCCGGACGTCGTGCGCCAGATCGAGGAGCGGTTCCCTCACCTCGCCGGGGCCGTCTCGTCCGGCTACGGGTCGACCGAGACCGGGCTGATCAGCTGGGCTCCGGGGTGGATGCTCAAGGCCGCGCCGGACTGCGTCGGCCCACTCATGCCGACCGTGGACGCCCGCATCACCGACGACGACGGCACCGAGCTCCCGTCCGGCTCCGAAGGCAACATCGAAGCCCGCAGCTGGATGTCGATGCTCGGGTACTGGCACAACGACGCCGCCGACGCCGAGACCATCCGGCCCGGGCGGTGGATCCGCACCGGCGACTTCGGCCGCCTCGACGACGGCATCCTGTTCATCGCGTCCCGCAAGCGCGACCTGATCATCCGCGGCGGCGAGAACATCTACCCGTTCGAGATCGAGCACCGGCTCGACGAACACCCCGACGTCGTGGAGGCCGCGGTCTACGGGATCGACGATCCCGTGCACGGGCAGGAGGTGAAGGCGGTGATCGTCGTGCGCGAGGGGACCGAGCTCACCGAGGACGCCGTGCGCGCGTTCTGCGCCACCACGCTCGCGTCCTACAAGGTGCCGTCGGTGGTGGAGATCCGCACCGAGCCGCTGCCGCGCACCGCGACCGGCAAGGTGATGAAGCAGGTGCTCGCCGGCGACGTGGAGAACACGTTCGTCGAGGAGTGAGAGGATCGGCCGCGGGATGAGCATCGGACCCGCCGACACGCCCGACACCATCGCCGCCGCGCCGCAGCTTGCGGCATCGGCGGTGGTCCTCGGCGCGGCGCGAGTCGGTGAGGGTTCGCTGCTGGCCGAGGGCGCCGTCGTGCGCTCCTCCGGCGCCGGCGTCGAGATCGGCACCGGCTCGGCGGTGCTGGAGAACTCGGTGGTGGTCGGCACCGGGAGCATGGGCACGAGCATCGGACGGCGGAGCGTGTTCGGTCACCGCTGCCTGGTCGTCGGCGCGGTCGTCGGCGACCTCTGCGAGATCGGCAACGCGTCGGTGCTCATGCCTGGCGCCCGCCTCGGCGATCGGGTGTTCCTCGGCGAAGGCACGGTGGTGCCCGGCGGGGCGACGCTGCCGAGCGATGTCGTCGCGGTCGGACGGCCCGCGCGCATCGTGCGGGTCGCGTCGCCCGATGACCTCCGCCGTCTCACCGGGCTCCGCGGCGGCGACCTGACGATCCCGCCGTCGACGTCCGTGACCGTCGAGGCCACCCACGAGAGGAACACCATGGGTCAGCTGCACGAGTACCGCGGCATCGTGCCGACCGTCGCCGGTTCGGCGATCCTCTTCCCCACCGCCGAGCTCACGGGCGACGTGGTCGTCGGCGAACGCACGATCATCGCCGCCGGCGTCAAGATCATCGGCGACTCCCACGGACCGGTGCGCATCGGCAACGACGTACAGATCCTCGAGAACACCGTGCTCCACCTCCTGCCCGACAACGACCTCGTGCTCGACGACGGCGTGATCATCGGACCGGGCGCGATGATCCACGGTTGCCGCATCGGGGCCGGCTCGGTGGTCGAACCCGGGGCCATCGTCTGCGACGGCAGCGAGCTCGGCGCAGGCTGCGTCGTGCGCGCGGGCGCGGTCGTCAAGCAGCGCTCCCACTTCGCCTCCGGCACTGACGTCGACGGCTTTCCTGCGGTCGAGGTCGGACGCGTCGCCGGCCCTCCGCCCGTACCGGCCTGGGCGTGGACTCCCGGCGACCTCCGCGAGCTGCGCGCCGACGGGCCGGACCGGTGACCGGTCGTGCGGCACCCCGCCGGCGCGGTGCGTGATGCCGCACTGGCTGGGGATCACGCTCGGGCTCATCATCCTGGTCCTCACGTGGGTCAGCGTCGTCTCGACGCTCGTGCTCCCGCGCCCGAATACCGGCCCGGTGCAGCTGTCGCTCTGGGTCAACCGATCGACGCGACGGTTCTTCTTCACGCTGGCCCGCTTCCGGCGCAGCTACGAGGGCAAGGACGCGACGCTGGCGCCGATCGGGCCGGTTGCCCTGCTGGCTCAGCTCGCGGCCTGGTTGGTGCTGTTCGGAATCGCCTTCTCGATCATGCTGGTGCCGTACACCGATGACGTCGGCGACGCCGCGAGCGAGGTCGGCGCCGCGATGTTCACCCTCGGGCTGGCGCGCTCCGCCCGGTTCACCAACGACACGGTCGTCATCGCCGCCGCGGCGTCGGGGTTCGTCGTCATCGCGCTGCAGATCGCCTACCTGCCGGCGCTGTACGCCGCGTTCAACCGCCGCGAGTCGCTCATCACCATGCTCGCCAGCCGCGCCGGCGAGCCGTCGTGGGGACCGGAGATCCTCATCCGCCACCAACTCGTCGGCATCGTCGACTCACTCCCCGACTTCTATGGCCAGTGGGAGCAGTGGGCGGCCGACTTCTCCGAGTCGCACTCGACGTATCCCGTGCTCCTGCTCTTCCGGTCGCCCGACCCGTGGTCCTCGTGGGCGATCGCGCTGCTCTCGGTCCTCGATGCGGCCGCGATGCAACTCGCGTTGAACCCGACCACCGCGCCGTCGCAGGCGCGGCTGTCGTTGCGGATGGGCTACACCGCGCTGCGCCGGATCTCGGACGCGCTCGGGTGGAGCTACGAACCCGATCCCCTGCCGGACGATCCGATCCTGCTGACGCCGGGGGAGTTCGAGCGCGCCGTACGGCTGCTGCAGGAGGTCGGGTTCGCGACCGAGCGCGAGCCCGACGAGGCGTGGGCGCACTTCCGCGGGTGGCGGGTGAACTACGAAGACCTCGCCTACCGCTGGGCCGCGCGGGTGATGGCGCCACCGGCGCCGTGGTCAGGACCGCGCCCCGGGCTCGGCCCGCAGGTGATCACCCCGCAGCGACCGCCGCACCGTTCACCCGACACGCCCGAACCGGGTCTCTATCGTCGGCCCGACTTCGACGCGTAGCCCGCGTGACCGCCGGCCGGCGACCGAACCTGAGACTCGGCGAAGAAGGACGCCAATCCGGTTGGCCGCCCGATCCGTATCATCCAGTGAGCCGGAGCGGCCGCCCTGCCCCGGTTCCAGACCGAAGCGCCGCACCCCTCCGCGGCGCTTCGGCGCGTACGGGGTCGTCGATCGATTCCGTTGGGCTACGACACCGCCGAGCGACCGCGCCGACTGAGCCGCCACCGCTGGTCGCCGTCCGCGCGCCACCACTGCTCGCTGGTCTCGCGGTCGGTGATCTCCTGGCGTTCGCCCGACGGATGGAGCGGATAGTTCACGTCGCAGGCGTCATGGGCATCGTCGAAGGTCTCGAAGTGCCCGACGTGAGACCGACCGGAGTCCGGCGCGCGGGTGGTTCGCAGCACCCGGTAGCGCGCCTCGATGTCCGCCGCGTACGTGTGCACGGTGCCTTCGACGGCGTGACGTTCGATCGAGGCTCCGCACCCCCAGCACCTCGCGCCGCTCGTCTGGTCCCGGACCGCGATCTCGACCTCGGCGCCGCAGACGCCGCATCCGATGGTCACGAGGGGCCACGTCGCAGCGATGCCGTGTCGTACACGGGAGGATCCTCGGCAGGGGTGCCGCCGGCGACGTTGCGCACCCACTTCGTCCATTGGGCACCGTCCCACCACCGCTCGGGGTGTCGTCCGAAGTGGTCGGGGTACCAGCCCTCACCGGGCACCTGCGTCGGTGTCACGGTCGGCTTCGAGCTCGGGAAGGCATAGGCGGTCTCGTACGAGGACTTCTTCTTCGGGATGACCGCGATGATGACGATCCCGATCAGACCGAGGAGCACGCCGAGCAGCGCACCGAGCCCACCTCGCCCCTTGCTGTCGCCGATCTTCCAGCCGATGAACCCACAGAGGGCCCAGACGATCACGAGCACAGCCACCGCGCCACCTCGAGCTCGGTCCCACGCAGAGACGGGATGATGTTCAAGACTTCGGATCCAGGGCCGTCCGACCTGAGCACATTTCGGACAGCGCCACTGCCCGATCGGTGCACGTAAGGTCCGGTGAACCCACCTTCGGAGGATCGGCCATGGCCAGGCACGGAAGCGACATCGACCGGACGGCCGAGTGGGACGAGCTGCGCGCCCGGTATCTCCGGTCGCGGCCCGACCGGCCGGTTTCGGCCGCCCGGGGAGTGCATCACATCGCGCTGCTCTCGAGCGACGTCGAGCGGACCATCCGCTTCTACCAGGAGCTGCTCGAGTTCCCGCTGACCGACCTGTTCGAGAACCGCGACTACGCCGGGTCGACGCACTTCTTCTTCGACATCGGCCACGGGAACGCGCTGGCCTTCTTCGACATGCCGGGCCTCGACCTCGGTCCCTACGCCGAGGTGCTCGGAGGGCTGCACCACCTCGCGATCTCCGTCGAGCCCGATCGCTGGGCGCACCTCAGGGCGAAGCTCGATGCCGGCGGGATCGAAACCCAGCACCTCGACGGCTCGTCGCTCTACTTCACCGGGCCCGACGGCGAACGCCTCGAGCTGATCAGCGACCCCCTCGAGGAGATGTACGGCCGCCCCATCGGCTGACGTCGTCGACTTGCTCACCTGCACGCCGCAACGGGGACCGCCGCACGCCTGGGTGAACGGTAGGGTTCCTCCGGCATGCCCGAGGCGCCGACCACTGCCGACGTGATCCTGGCGGCGGCCCGGCGCGTCATCCGCAACCGGGGACCGGACCGGCTCACGTTGTCGGCGGTGGCCACCGAGGCGGGCGTGTCGCGGCCGACGCTCTACCGCTGGTACCCCACCAAGACGCTCCTGCTCGCAACCCTCGCGGCGTACGAGGTCGATCAGTTCGACCGCGGGCTGCAGGCCCTGGCCGACGCCAATCGGGATCCGGCGCCGCGCCTCGACGCCGCCCTGCGCTACCTGGTGACGTTCCTCGACGAGTCGACCGGCACCAACCTGTTCCTGGTGGACCCCGGGTTCGCCCTCCAATCGCTCGCCGACTCGCACGATCCGCACGTCGACTCGCTCGCCCGGGTGCTGGGCGACGCCCTCGACGAGGTGCCGACGGTGCACTCGGGCGCACTCACGCGGGAGCAGGCGGCCGACATGTTCCTGCGGCTGGCCTACTCCCACTACGTCGTGCCCCACCAGGACCCGGAAGCGCTCCTGGCCACGATGCGGGCCTTCGCGGGGCTCTCCGGGCGTCGAGCTCGCCACTCGTCGCGCTGAGACGCCCCGGTCGCACGTCCTCGCGAGCGCAATTCGGGCTCAAGATCGCGTCTCCGCCACCGATGTCCTCTCAGGGAGGGGGCGCTGGGGCCCCGGAGGCTGATCGTGACCGAACACCGGCGTACACAACGCTACGACGTCGAATGGGTGTGCCGATACCGGCTCCTCCGGCCATCGCCGTGGCGGCCGTGCCGGCTCATCGACGTCTCCGATACGGGCGCCGCGTTCGAACCCTTCGAGCTGTCCCTCGAGGAGACCCCCGCCGGTGAGGTCGAGATGATGCTCTCGACTCCCAACGGAACGGCCGAGCCGTTTCGCCTCGTCGGACAGGTCCGCCACCTGACCCGGACCTCGCTCGGTCGGACGCGGGTCGGGATCCGGTTCACCGACGTCGAGGCCAGCGAACGGGAACGGCTCCTGGGCCTTGCCGAGCAGCTCCTCTCGTCGTAGAGAGCCGAGCCGCGACCTCCGAAGTTGCGCGGTTTTGCGCGCATCCGGTCAAAGACGCGCAAGATCGGGGCCGCGGCCGGCGCTCGTTTACGCGTCGGTGGCCGCGACGGCCGCGAGGATGGCGTCGACCGCGGCCGAAGGGTGGGACACCATCGAGACGTGCGATGCGGCGACTTCGGTGATCGTCGCGCCCGCCCGCTCCGCCATGTTGCGTTGCGTGGCGGGCGGGATGACACGGTCTTCGGTGCCGACGACCGCCCAACTCGGCAACGTCTTCCACGCCGCGGTCTCGGTCGGGGCGGTGTTCGCACCGAGCGATATGGGACGCTGACTTGCGACGATCAGCCACCGGTCCGCCTCGGAGAGGTCCTGCGCGAAGGCATCGTGCACGGTCGACGGCTTGAGGAACGCTTCGGCATCCCCGTCCGGGGCTCCGGGGTAACCGACGATGTCCAACACGGTCGTCGGGTCGGGGACATCGAGCGCGGAACCCGACCCACCGAGGATCTGGAAGACGTTCTCACCGACGTCCGGGATGAACGCGTCGACGTACACGAGCGCCTTCACGTCACCACCGCCGGTACCGGCATTCGTGATCACCACGCCGCCATACGAATGACCGACCAGGACGACCGGACCCGTCGTTCGCTGAGCGAGGAACGACGCGATGTACGCCGCGTCTCCCGCCACTCCGTGCAGGAGGTTGGGAGGAGTGAGGACCGTGAAGTCCTGACCTTGGAGCTCGGTCGACACCGCGTTCCAGCTCGATCCGTCCGCCCACGCGCCGTGAACAAGAACAATTGTCGGCTTGGGCATGTGCGTCCCTTCTCACGGCCGAGGATTCCCGGCACAGTCCTGCGACCCTATGGCCGCGCGGTCGGACGTGCGAGTGAACAGATCGAGAACGAGCCGGGCGGCGCTGCGGCGTCGGTCAGGAGCGTGGTCGGCCCCGTTGCATGAGCGTGACGCTGAACCCGAACCACTCGGCCGGGTCGAGGACGAGTTGATACACGCCGGTGTTGCGTTCCGACGCGTTGCCTGTGCTGGAGTCGTACTCGAACCTGATGCGGAAGCCACGCTCGAGCACCCAGGAGCGTGCGGCATCGATGTCGGCGACCTCCCAGACCAAGGGGCCGATCTGGCCGGGCCCGCGCTGTGTGAGCGCGGCGCCGAATCCGCCGGCACCGTCGACCGGCGCCACGAACTCGATGTGGCCGTCGAAGTCGGTCGCCGAGAGGACCGGATGCCCCTCGATCGGGTGCGGCTCCGGAAGGTGGAGCCCGAGCAGGTCGTTGAACTGCCGGACGGCGTCCTCGATCTGGTCTTCGCCGACGATGAGCTCGACGCGATTGAAACCGAGGATCTCCATTGAGCCGCTCCGGTGGACATGCGCTCTCCCAATAGCGGACACTATGGCTCCGGGGCGCTGCAGGCAACGGGTCGTTGCAGAGGAGCGAGAGTGACGATGGCTGCCGGCACGGACGATGCGGGGCGCACCCTTCCCTGGGTGATCTCGGCCGACGATCACGTGGTGGAACCACCCGATCTGTGGGACCGCTGGCTCCCCGCGAAGCACCGGGCCCGCGGACCGTGGGTCGAGCCGGGCCCGACGACCGAAGTGGCCACCGCGGGTGGGAGTGCGTACGTACGCGGCGCGGACGGCCCGATCGCCGACTGGTGGGTGTTCGAAGATGTCGTGCGCGGCACGCCGCTGGTCATGGCATGCGCCGGGTACCCGCAGGAGGAGTACTCGATGATGCCCATGCGCTTCGCCGACATGCGCCCCGGCTGCTACGACCCCACCGCGCGCCTCGCCGACATGGACGAGGGCCACATCGAGCGCTCACTGAACTTCCCGAACTACCCGCGCTTCGCGGGCCAGCTCTTCTCCGAGGCGAAGGACAAGGACCTCGCGCTCGCGTGCGTCGAGGCGTGGAACAACTGGATGATCGAGGAGTGGTGTGGTGACAGCGGCGGGAGGCTGATCCCGCTCGGCATCGTCCCGCTGTGGGACCCCGGATTGGCGGCGGCGGAGATCCACCGGAACGCGGCGCGCGGCCAGAAAGCGATCACGTTCACCGAGCTGCCCGCCAACCTCGGCCTCCCCTCGATCCACGACAAGAACCGCCACTGGGACCCACTGTTCCAAGCGTGCGATGAAACCGGCACGGTGATCTGCATGCACATCGGATCGGGATCGGTGCTCCAACGCACGAGTCCCGACTCGCCTGCGGGCGTGACGACAGCACTCACGTCGCTCAATGCCTACATGGCGATGGCCGACTGGCTGCTGTCGGGGACGCTTCTGCGCTTCCCGCACCTGAAGATCGCCTTCTCCGAGAGCCAGGTCGGGTGGATGCCGTTCCTGCTCGATCGGCTCGACCGCGTGTTCACGAACAGTGGCTCGTGGTCCGACCTGGATCCGGTGCTCACCGAGCTCCCGTCGTCGCAGGTGCCCGGGCGCGTGTTCGGCTGCTTCTTCGACGACATGGTCGGCATCGACGCCCGCCACCAGATCGGCATCGAGCAGCTCGTCTTCGAAACCGACTACCCGCATCAGGACTCCACGTGGCCGGACACGCCCAAGCTGGTCGCCGAGATCGCGGAGCGCGTGCCCCCGGAGGAGCTCGAGATGCTCGTACGCTCGAACGCGATCACGATGCTCGACCTCGAGCCAGGCGACCTCCGACCGGAGCACCTGCGGGCCGACGTGCCCCTCACGAACCAGATCGCCGCGAACGGAGAGGCAGGCAGATGATGTCCTTCGACACCGTCATCCGCAATGGGACCATCGTCGACGGCACCGGCCTCGCGTCCTACCGCGCCGACGTCGGCATCGTCGACGGACGCATCGCGGAGATCGGTCGCATCAAGGAACGGGGCGACACCGATCTCGACGCCGACGGGCACGTGGTGACGCCCGGCTTCATCGACGGTCACACCCACATGGACGCGCAGGTGTTCTGGGACGAGCTCGGCACCAACTCGTGCTGGCACGGTGTGACCACGGTGGTGATGGGCCATTGCGGATTCACGCTCGCGCCGGCATTGCCGGACGCGCGTGAGCTCGTGGTGCGCAACCTCGAACGCGCGGAGGACATCGCACCGGCCGCGCTCGCCGCAGGCATCGACTGGACGTGGACCAGCTTTGCCGAGTATCTCGACACGCTCGACCGCATCCCGAAGGGGATCAACTACGCGGCGAACATCGGCCACTCGGCGCTGCGGACGTACGTCATGGGAGAGCGTGCGTTCGAGGGCGAGGCCACCGACGACGATCTCGCCGCGATGAAGGCCGAGCTGAGCGACGCCCTGCACGCCGGCGCCTACGGGTTCACCACCTCGCGGACGGTGCATCACCAGACGTCCGACGACCGTCCCGTTGCTTCACGGCTCGCCTCGTGGGACGAAGTGGTCCAGCTCGTCGAGGTGCTCGGGGACCTGGGCGCAGGCAACTTCCAGATCGTGAGCGACCCGTCGCCACCCGGCATGCCCGACAAGGACGCGCAGTACCGCGACCTCTCGCTCACGACCGGCGTCCCGGTCGTCCTCGCGGCGATGAACGATGCCACGCTCGCGACTCTCGACGTCGCGGCAGATGCCGGCGCGCGTATCTGGGGCCTCACCCATCCGCGTGGGATCGGAGCGTTCTCGTCGTTCCGCACCCAACTGCCATTCGACCGGCTGCCGGAGTGGCGTGAGTTTCGTGCGCGCCCGGTCGACGAGCAGCAGCGACGCCTCCGCGACCCCGAGGTCGTGGCCCGGCTGGTGAAGATCGCGGACGAGGGCCCCTATGGCGCGGCGTTCGGCGGTGAGGCGCGCCCGCCGGAGTACGAACGCATGCGTGTGTTCGACTCGCCGGTGCCGCCGAACCCGACCGTGGCCGAGGCGGCCGCGGCGCGCGACGTGCACCCGGTCGAGTTGATGATCCAACTCGCGCTCGAGACTGACATGCGCCAGCTCTTCTGGCAGACGTTCTCGCCCTTCGACTACGACCGGACGCTGCGTTGCCTGCGACACCCGAACACGGTGATGGGCTTCTCCGATTCTGGCGCTCATGTGAGCCAGATGTCGGACGCGTCGATCGAGACGCACTTGCTCGCCCACTTCGTGCGCGACCGAAACGACTTCACCTTGGAGGAAGCCGTGCGCATGCTCACGCTCGAGCCCGCGCGCATGTTCGGATTCTCCGATCGCGGCCTGCTGCGGGAAGGCCTCGTGGCCGACCTCAACGTGTTCGACCCGGCGACGGTCGGCCCGGCGATGCCCGAGCTCGTCTTCGACCTCCCCGGCGGCGCCCGTCGGCTCTCCCAGAAGGCGGTCGGCATCAAGTTCACGCTGGTCGCGGGCGAAGTGCTGATCGCCGACGGCGAGGCGTCGGAGGCGCGTGCCGGTCGGCTGGTTCGCGGTCCACTCGCGACGCGCGCCTCGTCGTAGGGAACCTCAGCGGTCAAACGTCGGTGGTCGCCCCGAGGGTCGCGGGGTTGAGAGGCGTGTCCATGGCTTGCACCGCCGGCAGGACCTGCTCGGCGAAGAGCCGCAGGCTCTTCTCGGCCTTCTCGGGGGGCATGCCCCCGTAGAAGAAGTGGAGGATGAGCTTCTCGAGGCTGATGCCCCACTGCACCCTGCGGATGCACTCGATCACCTGCTCCGGGGTGCCGATGGGTTGTGTCGAGCGGTGCCGATCGACGATCCCGTCACCGACCGCGACGTCGGCCGATTGCATCTTCAGGTAGTGCTCCATGCCCTTGACGCCTTCGAAGCCGGGGTTGTTCCACTCGAAGTAGTGGTGCTGCACGGCTCGCATCTGGTTGGCGTAGTACTGCCAACCTTCCTCGGCCTCCTCTTCGGTCTCCGCGCAGTACATCCACAGCAGCGTGGTCGGCTGGTCGGGGGGCAGACCGAGCTCGGAGCGGATGCCGTTGAACCGCGCGATCTTCGTCGCCATCTGCTCGAGGTTGTCGTCCGCGACGAACATCTGACCGAGGCCGTGTTCGGCGGCAAGGCGCGCCGATGTCGGGCTCGAACCGGCGACCTTCATGTCGATCGTCAGCTCGCCCTTGTGCCGAGCTTGGGGCCGGATGGTGGTCGGTGGGACGTGAAAGACGTCACCGTCGTAGGAGAAGCGCTCGGACCCGTCGGCGGCGCGCAGGATGTCGACGATCTCGTAGAAGTAGTCGTGTGACCGCTCCTGCGGGACGCCGAGCGACGCGTACTCGTGGGGCGCGACTCCCCGGCCCAGTCCGAGATGCAGTCGTCTGCCCCGCAAGAGGATGTCGAGCATCGACAGCTCGCTCGCGAGCCGCACCGGGTTCCACCACGGCACCACGACCACTGCGGTCCCCACGTCGACGCGTGACGTGCGCCCCGCCCAGTACGCCAGGTACTGCAACGGGTTCGGCTGCATCGAGTACGCCGAGCCGTAGTGCTCGGTCGCCCAGATCGAGTCGAAGCCCAACGGCTCCACCAACTCCCCGAGCGCCAACGTGGCATCGAACTGGGTTGCGTCCGGCACCGTCGGTGGCCGGTCGTAGTCACCTGCCAGCAGCCGTTCCCAATCACCCTGGTTGTAGCCGGTCACCATCACGCCGCAGTGCATCTCGGTTGCTCCTCACCCGTTCGGGGGCATCATCCGCACGTCCTGGAGTCTCTCGCGCGGCTCAGCCACCGGCGACTTCGCGATCGTTCGGCCGGGTCACTCGACGCCGTAGCGACCGACGAGGGAGGACTTCCAGAACTGCCCGAGCTCCTTCCCGTCGGGATCCAGCGTGCGGGCCACCATGTAACCGGCACCCATCCAGCCCCGATGCATCCACTTCCCGAAGGAGATCCGCGTCCCGGGCGAGCCGCTCGCGGCAGGCAGCATCTTGACCCGCTCGAGCGCGGCCTTGACGCCGAGCGGAGACAACGGCGTCGCGTCCGCGAACGCGTAGAGCAACGCGGTGGCGCAGTCGCGCCAGAGCAGCGGGCTGTAGTACTCCGGACGGTGCCCGTACTGGGCCTCGAACCGATCCAGGAACTCCTGGCCGACCGGGTTCGCTTCGTCGTACTGCTCCAATCCGATCCACCCGAGGTACGCGTCCCAGAGCTGTTCGTTGAATCCGGTCTCGAACGCCGTGCCCATGTAGCGCGGCGGATCCCAGTCCAACTCCCGCAACGCCATGTTGATCTCGGCAACTCCGAGCCCGAAGCCGCAATGGACGATTGCGCTCGCTCCGGCCGCGTGCAGCGCCGCGACGGCCGCGGTGATGTCCTGTCCGGTCTGGGCGATGTACTCCTCCGCCACGATCTGGATGCCCTCGAACCCCGCCGCCCGCCGGAAGTTCTCCAGGTACGCGCGCCCGATGTACGCCCGCTCGACCAGCACCCCGGCCGTCGGCTGCGAAGCCTTGGCCATGAGATGCGCCCAGAGGATCGGCTCGTCGCTCATCGACCCGTTGTTCAACAGGAACGTCCACTCACCCAGCCAGTCCTCCGAACCGCAGACGCTGATCGCAGGCACCCGGAACCGTCGCTCGACCTCGTCGCGGACCGCCACCGCGTTCTCGCTGATGTGGGGGCCGATCACCGCCACGCAGCCCTCGTCGACGAGCTCGCCGAACGCATTGATCGCCGCCTTGACGCTGCCCTTCGGAAGACCCTGTGCCCCGCGGTAGTGGATCTCCACCGGGCGGTCGATCATGTTCGACGCATGACCGTCCCGGAACACCAGCTCCATCGGCTCCGCGTAGTTGCTCCAGTCATCAGTGCCGCCGCTCAGGTAATCCAGGAGGAAACCGACCTTGATGGGCTCCGCTTCACTCGCTTCCGACATCGATATCCCCTTGTTCGTCGCACTGTCGATGGTCTCGCACGTCAACGCCAGCGGTAGGCACCGAACACCTCGGGAACGACGACGCCCGGTGGTGCCCGCAACACGTACGGGATCGCCCGCACCGCGGTCATCGCGACGGCGAGTTGACCCCCCGAGGCCGTCTCGAGCTTGGCCACGGGATCGTTGTCGATCACGAGATCGACCCTGATTCGGGGCGCGCCCTCGATCGTCACGCGGAGCGCCATACCTTCGAGTGACAGATCCCATTGAGGGATGTCGTCGGTGCACGTCCAGTACTCCTCCGCGACCAGCACGGGCCGGCCATCGTGAAGCGCGGTCCACGACATGATCTGGCCGACGACCGTGCCGGCCGCCAGCGTTCCGCACGCCACCTCGACGTCGTGATCCACTGTCGCGGTCTCCACGTCGGTCCGGATCTCGTCGATGCTCAACGTGAGCAGGTCAGCCGTCGTGGCCAGCGCTTGCTCGTACTGCACGGAGATCGCTCGGAACATCTTGGATTCGTCCGAGATCTCCCCGGGCGCCTTGCCCATGCCCATGAGCTCGATCAGCATCTCGGGCGCGGCCACACCGGACGTATCGACGAACTCCTGCACGGTGATCTTGTCGACGCGCTGCGAAAGGCGCGGTGAGCCCGGTGGCGAGGCGTTCGAACATGAAGCCCGGGTTCTCGCCGGCCGCGTGGAACCGGGTTCCGGTCTTCTGGCATGCGGCAGGGATCCGGACATCCGCCCCGTTCCCGTAGGTCGGCAGGTGGTTGTACGACGTCGTGGTGATCACGTTCTTGCCCGATTCGAGCAGCGCGACGATGTCGTCCGTGTTCGTGTTGACCGCGAAGCCCTTGCTGGCCGCGTGCAGCACGACGTCGGCGTCGAGCGCCATGATCTTCGCCTTGTCGTTCGTCGCCAGGACACCGGTCGGAGGCCGTCCGACGATCGTTCCCGCGTCGACGTCGGCCTTCGAGGGGCTGAAGACGAAGACTCCGACCAGCTCGAGCTCCGGATCGTCGATCACCTCTCGCAGCTGGGCCGAGCCGACCGCGCCGGTCGCCCACTGGATCACGCGCGTCGTCACGTGGACTTCGTCGGCTCGACGAGCCCCTCGACCGTGCCGTGCATCACGCTCCTCCTGCCGTCGGGCAGCACCCGGCGAGCCACGAGGAACTCGCTCCCGACCCGTCCGCGGCGGAGGTCTCGTGGTTGTGCCGACCGCGGGCCCGAGAACTCACACGAATCGGAAGTCATCTTCGGCTCCCGTTGCCGCGACACGGGAGAGGGTGCCACCACCGCGAATGCCTCCGCCACCTGACCCTCGGCTCAATTCGTCGACCTCAACGCAGACAAGACCAACTGGACCAGCTCCATGTGAAACACACGGATGTGATTCGAGGCATGCAGTCAGGCGCTCGGTGCTCCTGTCTAGGTGCTGTGAAAGAGGATGTCCGCGAACTCGGCTTCGGTGTCGGTGCGAGCCCAGTCCCGTTGGAGTTCACAGAGCAGTTGAACCCAACTGACTGGTTTCGCGCCGGCTTGCGTGAGCCGGTCGATCCCAGCTCGGTGTGCCTCGAGAGATGTGCCGCCGACGGCGTCCACGACGGGATAGGTCTCGAATCCGTCGCGCATGGCGTCGAGTGCGGGGAACGTGAGGCATACCTCCGTCCACAACGCGGTCATGATCAGCTTCTTGCGGTCGGTCGCGAGAACGGCGTCATGAAATGCCACGTCTTCCCACGAGTTCATCGTCGTGCGGTCAATCGCTTCGAGTCCAGGCAACACCTGGTGCAACCGGTCGATCGTCGGTTGATTGGCACCCGTCTTCACGTTGACCGTCGTGAGGACGATGGGCAACCGGTACAGCGACGCAGTCCGCGCCACCCGGACGATGTTCGCGACAAGCGTGTCGCGATCCATAGATCTGATCGAACCGACTTGCACCGGTTGGTAGTCGATGATGACGAGGGCGCTGTTCGCGGGCGTGAGGAGATGGTCGCTCTGTGGATCGCGGATCGGTTCGCTCGTCATATCGCCGCCCCCGACGTGTTCGCCATGCCAGTCCAAAATCGTACGCC
>CAWELN010000009.1:190000-567937 GCA_963809795.1 uncultured Actinomycetes bacterium | reverse complement strand
GCAGCGAGGCGACGCGCCATGGACGGGCGATCGGTCGGTGTCGTCATCGCGATCCTCGTCTCGTCTCCGGCGGCGTGATGCGGTGGTGGAGTCGAGCTTGTCACGCGAACGGCTCAGGCGTCGTCGTCTTCCGACGCGGCGTCGCCGATGGCCATGCCCAGCGCCACCAGGTCCTCGGCCGTCAGCGAGCGCGCCGCGAGCACCAGGCCGCCCGCGTCGCGGACCGCGTCGCGCAGGGGCACGGCCCACAGGTGCTCGATGGCCAGGACCAACGCCGACGTGCCATCGGGCAGCTCGTCGACCAGCCCGGCCGCGACCAGCTCGGCGGCGGTGCCGGCGTCGGCGTCGACCGAAGCCCCCAGCTCTGCTCCCGCGGCCGCCCCGTCGGCGCCGGCGACTCCGAGCCCGATCAACGCGCCGACCGCGGCGCGCAGCTCGGCCCGTTGGTCGTCGTCGAGATCGGTGACTGTCAGCACGGCGACGTCGTCGCCCTCACGCATGAGGAAGACGGCGTCGATGATCCGGATCTGCCCGTTCTCGCTGAGCCGACCGAGCTCCTCGGCGATGCGGCCCTCGAACATGTCGTTGTCGGGGAACCCGATGACGAATGCCTGGATCGGTCCGATGGTCATGGTGGTTCCTCCGTCGGAGAGTGGCGCCCGCAACTCAGCGGTGGCCTCGAGAAGTGTCGATTGATCCAATCACGGCGGGTCGCGGTTTGCCATCACGCAATCAGCGTGAAACGAGGCGCGGCTAGGACGACTTCTTCAACGCCGTACAAGTGGGTGAGCTCTGAAACGCCTTCTGCAGCGCGCCGTTCGGCTTCAGACCTTTGAGCGTGCTGGCCGTGGACTTCGTCTGGCTCACGGCCTTCTGGATCTGGCTCCCGATGTCGGCGAACGTCGACGCGATCTCCGACGGGGTGCTCGGAGGCGGCGTGAGCAGGTCCTGAATCGCAGCCGCGTCCTTGCTCAGCTGGTCGCTCAGGTTCTGCACGGCCTTCTGGGCCTGCTTCCCGTCACTGGTCGACGGCCGGCCAAGGTTCTTCAGCGAGTCCTCGAGCTCCGTCACTGCCGACTGCAGCCCGTTCTTGGCTTCCTGGCTCGCGCTGTCGAGAGAATCCGACCCCTTCAAGCTGCTGATCGTCGAGTCCACGGACTTGGCGAAGGTCTGCACCGCCGAGCAGACGCCGTTCGCCCACTGCTTCGCCGAGGTGCTCGACGCGGCCCCTGCGGGTATTGCCGAGACGATCAGCATCGCGGTCGCAATGACCAGGCTCGCTCCACACCTTCCTGTGCGTGTCCGCGTCATCGGGATGTCCCCTCCATTGTGGGTCACGGTCATCATCGGCCACCGAGCCGGGACAGGCTTCACCCGGAACGAATGAACGTCGGGGTCGCTAGTCGAGCAGGTGTTGTACCGCGGGTTGGGCGCGTTCGGCGACCTGCTCGAAGACGCCCCTCGAGCGGGCCCGGGCGATGGCGTTGCTGGCGATCACCCATGCGGGGACGGCGAGGATGAGGCCCACGATGCCGCCGAGGAGGCCGCCCAGCGCGGTGACGATCAGTACCACGAGGGGGTGGATGTCGAGGGTCCGGCCCATGACCTTGGGCTCCACGAAGTTCTCCAGGACGAGGTTCGCGGCGAGCACGATGACGAGCATGATCACGGCCTCCGGTAGCCCGCCGTCGCCCAGGGCGATGAGCACCGCCAGCCCGCCACCGAGGAACGCGCCGATGTAGGGGATGTAGCCGCCGATGAAGTTCACCACCACGATGGTGAAGACGAGTGGCAGACCGAGCAGGAGGGCCGCGACGCCGATGACCACCGCCACGATGGCCGACATGACGGTGCGCCCCTGCCCGTAGTCCCGGAGAATCCGACACGAGTCGCCGATGAAGTCGTCGACGTCGCCTCTGAGTGCAGGGTCGACCTGGGCCACGACGGCACGGCGCAGGCGGGTGCCATCCTTCAGGAGGTAGTACATGATGAGCGCGCCCAGGATCACGCCGCTCGCGATCGCGACCAGCACGCCGATGCCCGACACCAAGCCCGAAAGGACTCCGGTCGTGATCATCGGGTCGGCGTCTTCGACCGCTTTCCGCGCCTCGTCGAGTGACTGCTGGTCGATGCCGAGGGCGTCGGTCTCGTCCGCAGCTTTGTGCAGCGCCTTGTCGACCGAGGTGCTGATCTCATCGGCCTGTTCGGTCACGCCGCGGACGGTCGCGACCGCGACGCCCGCCATCAGGGCGAGCAAGCCGAGGACGATCACGCCGGCGGCGAGGCTGGGCTTGATGTTGCGACGCTCGAGCGTGCCGACCAGTGGCTTGAAGATGACGGCCAGGACGGCGGCGAACGTCATCGGGAGCGCGATCTCGCTGACTGCCGACAGGGCGAAGAACACGATGATGGCCGCGACGACGAGCCCGACGAAGCTCCACGCCCAGATCCCGATGCGCGGCACCCGGCGGAGGAACGCCGGCTCACGCGGCGGTTCCTCGTGGGTGAGATCAGCGGCCTCGGACATGCGGCCTTGCCTCCTGAGAGCGGGGTATCACGACTCGGTGGTGCTCTGGAACGCGTCGCGGAGACTCAGCTCGCGAGTGGGTCGCGGAAGGGCGGGGGCTGCGTTCGGAGTCAACGTCGAGTCCTCGCCGCCGCGGATGAACGAGCCGACCCGCCCGGTGTCTTCGGCCAGGACGGGCCCGGTGCACGTACCGATCAGGATGCACGTCGCCGCGCCGGAGAACCACGTCACCAACGCCAACGCGATGCCGAAGAAGCCGAACTGGGATTCGTTGTCCGTGACGAGATTGGGCATCCAGATCGTGGCGGTTGCAGCGAACACCGACATCGCCACCCCGGTGATCACCGCCGGCGGAACGAGCACCCGCCCCCGGACGTCACCGAACATCAGGAACCACGCGCTGAACCACCACAGCGCCGACGTCACCGCCAACGACGCGAGGGCGAAGAGCACGAGGCCGAGCCCGTTCCCGAGCGCCGCACGGAGCGCGCCCAGGATGGCCATGTCGGCGAGGACCAGCAGCAGCCAGCTCACCCCTCGCAGATACGCGCCCGACCCGCTGCGGGGCGGTCGCCGCCACGCGTGCAGATAGACGCGTTGCAGCGCAGTCGTGAACGAGGTCGCGAAGAAGATCGTGAGCACGAGTCCGAGCACGCCCGTAGCCGTCCGGATGTGCTCGGCCGACGCGAAGGCGTCCTTCATGAGTCGGAGTGCGTCGCCGCGCATGCCGAGCCGGTGGGTGAGGGTGGAGATGATCGACGTCCGGATGTCGTGGGAGGCGAACGCGGCGACGATGATCACGGTCGGGAAGAACGAGACGAACGCCTTGGCGGCGAGGGCGACGCTCCGATCGACGAACTCGATCTCGAGCATGCGCTCCCACACCCGCCAGAGCAGCAGCCGCTCCAGCCAACCCCGGGCCGCCGCAATTCGCCTCCGCAACCCTCCGACGGCGCTGTCCGCGGAGGCGGTCATGTCCTGCGCCGAGGTCGGTTCATCGTCTCGGCACCACCGGCGTGCCGAAGCCTGCCGGGCCGGCGTTCAGGGCGGGGAAAGGCCGTAGCGACACAGGTCGATCATCCGGCACGACCGACCGACTGTCGTCACGCAGAACGAGTGAATGACGCGCCGAATCACGTCATCTGCGTGATGCAACCGACGACGGTGCGATCGATGATCGAGTGATCGCGGTAGAGCAGCTGGATGAGTTCGGCTCGCCAGTCGACCATTGGGAGGGTCCCCAGGCGACCGCGTCTGACGGGAATGGGTCAAAGGAGCGCGGCCTTGGAGTACACCGACGTGTTGCGCTTGCTGGCGATCAACGACGCCCGGTTCGGCGAAGAGTGCGCCGCGACCGGCCGGATACAGCCCGGTGAGCTCGACCCGAAGACGCTGGCGCTCGTCCGCTTGGCGGCGTTGGTCGCGGTCGGGGGTTCGGAGCCGTCCTACGGGGCAGACGCCGATGCCGCGGTGGATGCGGGTGCGACCGCGGCGGAGATCGTCGACGTGCTCGTCGGTGTGGTGCCCGTCGTCGGTCTGCCGTGCGTCGTCGCCGCGGCTCCGAAGCTCGCCATGGCGCTCGGGTACGACGTCGAGGACGCCTTGGAGCAGCAGTCGGGGTAGCGCCGGCTACGCACCGAGCAGGCCGATCGCCGTCGCCTGGTCGACGGCGTCGCTCCGTGACGAGACCCCGAGCTTCCGGTAGATCGAGCCGACCTCCGAGCTGATCGTGTTGCGGGACACGAACAACCGCTCGCCGATCTCGCGAAAGGTGAGGTGGGTCTGGAGATAGGGGAGCAGGCGCAACTCGGCGGGACTGAGTGGTGACGCTCCGGTCGCTCCGGTCGGCGATTCCGACGTCACGAGCTCACGGAGGCGCGCCACCTCGTCGCCGAGGGCACCCAGTCCGGGGCACTGGAGCAGGATGTCGTCGATCTCCCGGAGGAGATGGCGAGCCGTCGACTGGTCGGCCACCGCCATGAACCCCTTGGCCAGGTGCACTCGCACCCGCACGCCGAGCCAGGGCATCACATACGAGCACGAAGGCCGTGCTCGCATCGCTCTCGTGAGTTGGCGTTCCGCCTCCTGGTGGTCGCCTCGGTGCAGCGCCAGGCGCGCCGCGGCGCCAAAGGCCAGGACGGAGGTCGGATAGTCATCCATCCGATTGTCGTCGACGGTCGTGAGCGCCACCTCCATGTGCCGGGAAGCTTCGGCCCACTCGCCACGATCCATCGCGAACAGCGCCAACTCCGATTCGGAGTCGACGACGGTGTCGGTGTTGCCAAGCTGCGCGGCGACGCTCGATGTTTCCTCGAACACCGTCAGCGCCTGGTCGACGTCCCCGAGCAGCAGGAGCGCCTCGGCCAGCAGGAGGAGCGCCGTGTCGCGCCATGGGCTCCACGGCGGTTCTGCATCGACCGCGAACCTCGCGTCGGTCATCATCTGCTCGGGTCCGCCGGCGCACATCACCGCCCGGAACATGGCCCGGGCGGAGTCGAACGACGCCGAGCCGTCCAGCGGCACCGCGTCGAACGAAGCGGTGTCGACGATCGCAGCCCATCGCAGCGTCTCGGCGGTCTGCCCGGTCAACGCCGCGACCCATCCGGCGAGCACCGCGAGCGGGGGGTACTCCTCGATGCTCGCGTCGCCGAGCGCCGAGAGCCACCGCTGCACGGTCGACATCTGGCCGACGCTGTACGTCGGGAGGATCAGCTCCGTCACCAGTTGCACCGACCGTTCCCGTTCCGACGCGTTGAGCAGGTGCTCGAGCGCCGTGGCCGGGGATCCGTTGGACTCGTACCAGTCGGCCGCTCGCAGGTGCAGCTTGGGGATCAGCTCGGGCTCGACCCGGCGGAGCTCGGCGAGCAGGAATTCTCGGAACAGCGCGTGGTAGCGGAACCACTCCCGCCGACGGTCGAGGGGGACGAGAAAACTGCTCGTGGCTTCCAGGTGCCGAAGGTGCTCGCTGGCGCCGGCTTCACCGAGCAGCGCATCGGCGAGCGGGGCGCACAGCTGGTCGAGGACCGCGGTGCGGCGAAGAAACGTCTGAGTGGTCTCCGGCAGCAGCGTCAACGACTCACCGTAGAGGTAGTCGGCCACGTACCGATCGTCACCGGAGATCGCAGGCTCGTCACCGTCAGCGTTGCGGGCGATCACCGCGGCGAGGTACAGGCCCACCGGCCAACCTTCGGTGCGTGCCGTCACCGCGGCGGCTGTCTCGGGGCTGATGTCGAGATGGGCCTGCGCGAAGATGTGCGCGGCGCCGGCGGCGTCGAGGGCCAGGTCGCTCGCCACGAACTCCAGCGCGTCGCCCGATGCTCGCAGCCGGGCCAGGTGAGGCTGCTCTGATCGACTCGCGACCACCAGTTGCGAGCCTCGCGGGACTCCGCTGATGAGGACGCTCAATGCATCGTGGCAGTCGCGCGACTGGAGCTCGTGCAGGTCGTCGAGCATGAGCACGAACGGTTCCGGGCTCGCACGGAGTGCCGCCGCCAGGCGCGGCGCCGAGCGTCCCAACACCGACACGCCGAGGCCACCCATGTCGGCGACGAGGTCGGTGTTGCCGGACGCTCTCCCGTAGGCTGACGCCATCAGGGACAGCAGTGCCGCGGGGTCGTCGTCCGAGTGGGCGAGGGAGACCCACCCGACCGGGCGATCCTCCGTGCCTGCCCACTCGGCGAGGAGCGTCGACTTGCCGTAGCCCGCCGGCGCAGTCACCCCGACGACGCGGCACGTGCTGGTGCGGGCGGTCGCGATGAGCGGAGCACGACTCACCGATCCCGGCTGCGGGCGCGGCCGCGCCAGCTTGGCGTCGAGCAACAGCTCGTCGAGGTCCAGTGGCATTGGTGCGGCCCTCCCCGCAGTGCTTCACCACGGAGCTTACGGATCGAGGTCCACACGCTCAAAGTTCCCCGCTGGGAGCCCCTGGCCGGAAAGGGATCCCAGCTGGGCGCGCCTACGCGTAGCCCTGGGCCTTCAGCCAGCGGAGGGTGAAGAAGCCGAAGAACGGTGGGATGAGGAACGTGATGCCACGGAAGACGAGCACGGTGGCGAGCGCGGGCGTCGCCGGGATGCCGAAGGTGGTGAGCCCCGCGGTGAGCGCCGCTTCTTGCACACCGATCCCGCCGGGGACAGGTGCGACGCTCCCCAACATCCCTGCGCCGATCTGCACGCACACGAGCTCGGCGAAGTCGAGGCGCTGATGGAAGGCCAGGAGGCAGAGTCCGAGAAGGGCGGGATAGATGAGGTTGCCGGCGAGGTTGCCGCCGAAGAGAAGCACGGCCTTCTTCGGGTTGCGAATCACCGCCCAGATGTCGCTCACCGCTCGCTTCACCGCGGGCACGACCTTGTTCCTGATCTTCGGGACCCACATGACCACACCGATGGCGGCGGCGACGAGCGCGATCACCCAGAGGCTGGTGTTGTCCGACGAGTTGCCGCTGGTGTCGACTGCGGTGGCGGTGATCGACGCCGCGATCAGGAAGAGACCCAGCTGAACCACGCTGCCGACGCCGGTGCTCAACCCCATCGCGCTTGCACCTGACACGGGAGGGACGCCCTGCTTGTGGAGGTAGTCGAGCTGCAGCGCGGTCCCGCCGATGCCATTGGGCGTGACCAGGTTGAGGAACGTGCACGCGAGCTGCGTGAGCCCGGTGGGCACAGCCGGAAGGTCCTTGTTGACACAGCCCATGAGCGCGCTCGCCCACGCCATGGGGACCAGCGGGTACAGCACCGCTGCGAGCAGCACCCATCCCCAGGTGGCGTGCTCGAACTCGCCCTTCACCGAGTCCCAGTCGATGCCCGCGAGTCCCGGGATCGCGATCGCCAGGGCCACGAGCACGCCGGCGAGGATGCCGATGTTGGCCCACGAGAGTCGTTGGATCTCGAGCGGTGTGACCTCGTCGGCGCCAGCGGCGGTCGCGGCCTGGTCCCGAAGCTCCTTGAGCGTCTTGGAGAAGTGCTTCTGGCCCTTCTTCGTCGCGGCCGGTAGCGACGCGGGTTGTACGACGGGAAGCACTTCGCCCAGCCGGTCTTTGCCGAGCGCGGTCACGGCCGCGTTGATCGCCCGGTCGTTGCCGACGCGTTGCGCGGTGGCGACGAGCACCGCCGCGACGTCGCAGTCCAGCCAGAACTTCTGGTCGGTCGCATCAGCGGCGGTGAAGTCGTCAAAGCCGACCTGACCATCGGCAACGAGGATTCGGATCGGGTCGAGCTCGTTGTGGCTGATGCCCGCCTGATGCAGACGGTCGACCTGGTTCCACAACGACGCCAGCAGGTCGTCGGTGATCTGCTCGGTCGCGAGCTCTCCGAGGGGGGTTCCCGGTTGCGGCGTCGTCACGAGGACCGCGGCGTCGGGTCCACCGACGCCGGTCTTCACGACCGTCGGCGCGTGCACGCCGGCGCGGTCGGCGATGAACATCGTGTACCCGATGTGCTCGACCTGCTGGATCCGGCTGCCGAACACCGGGAGCCCGGGCTCCTTGTACATCAGCCGGTGCCACCATCGGGCGGCGACCTGCGCGTCGCGCTGGTCCCGGCCGAACGCGTCGACGCGGTAGTGCTCTCCGGACGCGAGCTCCACGTCCATGACGGTGGCGAGGCGAATCGCCTCCGTCGCCGGGCGAATGGCGGTGGCGTCGTAACCGAGGTCGGTGAGCGCCGCTCGCACCTCGTCGACGGTCGGCTTCCCCGCGGGCGAGCCGAAGGCCACCAGCACCGCGGCGGCGGTGGTCATGCCGAGCAGCACGCCACCCAGCAGGTCGGACGGCAGTCCGGCGCCGAGGTACATCGTGGCCAGCGCAACCAGGACCACGAGCAGCCCGAAGAGGCGGCGCAGCGAACGCACTGCGAACGGGGAGACCGCGAACGCAGTTGCCGTGATGATGGCGACGTGGACGGCGGGATAGGCGGCTCCGTCGCCGATGCGGAGGTTGAACCTCGCGCCGGAGATCGTGTGGTTGCCGAGGAGCTCGTTGACGAGCAATCCGATGCCCCACGCCGCTCCCGCCGCCAGCCCGACACGGAGGGCGAGCGTCGGCAGCCGGCCCACCAGCAGCAGCACGACCACCGCGAGTGCAGCCCAGATCGACCCGAGTGCGTACACCGCCTTGCCGAGCCCCACCATGTCGTCGCCGAGGCCGTTGATCGGCGTGAAGAGGTCGACGTTGATCGACGACTGGCTCTGCGCCCACACCCCGAGCAGGATCACGGTGAGACCGCAGAAGCCGAGCCGCCAGATGTCGATCGGCCGACGATCGCCGGCTTCCTGGGTGTCGCGGATCCAGCTCATATCCGCGCCTGACGGTACCGATGCGGCCGCCACACGTCTTCATGCGATGTGCACCATTCGTCGGTCATCCGGGCACCGGCGGTCATGGCGACGTGACCCCCGCGCCGGTCTCGGTGGTGAGGCGCTCGCGGCCACGTTGCACGGCACTCAGGATGATGCGCACGCCGAGCCCGAGGATGATGAGGTCGAGGAACATCTGTGCCGTGACCACGAGACGAGCGGCTTCGGCCTTGGCGCTGATGTCGCCGAACCCGACGGTCGAGAAGATCGTGACCGTGAAGTACAACGCGTCGGTGCGTGAGAGCGGCGCAGTGAAGTCCGACGCGTCGCCCTGGCTCATCAGGTAGTACGCGGAGGCGAACAGCAGGAGGAAGAGCGGGACCGCGAGGAAGAGCCCTTCGAGGGCCCGCAGCCCGGGATTGTTCGACTGTGCGATGGCCCGCAGCTGCCAGAGCATCAGGCCGACGAACACGACGCCGCCGAGGGCCAGCTTCACGATCACCGACGCGTCGGAGCCACTGGTGTCGAGGGGCAACAGGTAGTAGAGCGTGACCAGCACCGCGGCGGTGAGCAACGCCCGGAGGCTCGCCACGACGACGCTCCATCGCGACGGCGAACGAACATCATCGCTGTTGTCAGCCACGCCTCACCTCCGCGTGACGAACCCCGCCGCACGGGCGGGGTTCGTCGTGGTCGTACGAGCCGGTCCGCCCTAGCTGGACGACCATTCGTCGATCCGCCCGCCGTGGGCGACGAGGCCGTAGATGATGAGCACGTCGACGATGACGATCGTGAACGACCAGAACGGGTTGTGGTCGATGTAGCTGAGCTGGACGATGGCGTTCCCGGCCGCGACGATCACGCCGACGATCCGCCCGAACATGTTCCCGGAGAAGATCAGGAAGCCCGAGAGGATCATCACCGCCCCGATGATCAGGACCACCCAGCCCCAGGTCTTGACATTGTCCGTGAGCGGGAGCTGGACCTGCCCGTTCGGGAACTGGCTCTTGATCTGGCTGGCGTTCGTGACCGCCCGCAATCCGTCGATCACGTTGAAGACGCCGACGATGATGATCATGATCCCGGCGAAGGTCTTCCAGCCGGTGCCCCTGCTCTCGTAGGTGTCGTATTCGGTGTCCGATTGCATGGTTCCTCCTGTTGAGTGGTGCCGTTCGACCGCGCGCGCGGATTCAGATGCCCGCGACGGCCTCGAGCCGGCCGGAGCCGACGGCGTCGCAGAAGGCCTGGTAGTCCTTCTCGTTCTGGTCGGCGTAGCGTTCCGAGAAGTCGCCGATCGACTGGTCGAACTTGGCCTTCGTGCCGAGGTACGCGGCGAGGGCGACCGGGTCGCCCGATCGAGCGTGCGCCCGAGCCAGCGTCCCGCCGCACACCCGGGCGTAGAACGCGAGCGTCGCCGGTGCCATCGCCTCGACGACGGCGGAGCCCTTCATGTCGCGCAGCTGTCGCCAGTACAGGAACCGGTCGGCCTCGGCGCCCTTCGTCCAGCCCAGGAAGATGTCGCTCGCCGCCTGCATGCGCCGTTGTCCCTGCACCACCCGCTCGCCGGGCTGCGCGTAGCGGCTCTTCGGGCAGGTGGTCCTCGAGCACCGACGCGGTCGCCTCCTTGACCTGCAGGAACAGGGGATCCTGCTGATCGCGCCCCTGCAACAGCACGATGAACGCCCGGGTGCCGACACTGCCGACGCCCACGACCTTGCGGGCCATGTCGACCCACTCGAACCGCTCCAACAGTTGGCGTCGATCGTCCTGGAGCGTCTCGCGGTACGCACGGAACTGCTCGTGCACCATCTCTTCGAGCTGATCCACCGAGTAGCCGCGGTCCTTCGACAGGTCGCGCAACGGAACGACCACCGGCGGCTGGCTGACGATCCGGTAGCGCCCGTCGACGAGCTCGGCCAGCTTCGAGAGCGCCTGCAGGCTGTCGCGCGTGTGCGCCTTCCGTGCGGCCTTCTCCGCGTTCTTCTGCGCGGTCGTCGCCTGCTTCCGATCGGCGCCCTTCGCCGAGCCGACGGCGGCGTCCATCGCGCCGACCAGGTCCTGCTCGGACAAGTGCGCGTACCAGATGTCCATCGTGTGCATCTCGGCGAACTCGGCCATCGACTCTCGATACGCCTTGACCGATGCCAGCGTGGCGGCGCGACCGTCGGCTTTGCTGAACCCGTTGTTGCGAGCCGCGATGGTGAAGCTCGCCGCCATGCGCTTCACGTCGTATTCGAAGGGTCCCGGAAGAGTCTCGTCGAAGTCGTTGAGGTCGAACACGAGCTCCCGCTCCGGCGACGCGAACACCCCGAAGTTCGAGAGGTGCGCGTCGCCGCACAGCTGCACGTCGAGCCCGGCGATCGGCGTGTCCTTCAGGTCGGCGGCCATGATCTTCGCCGCGCCCCGGTAGAACGTGAACGGCGAGACCATCATGCGCCCGTGACGTACCGGCACGAGATCCGGCTCCCGTGTGGTGTTCTGCTCCTCGAGCAACGCCACCGGGTCCGGGCGATCCTTCGCCGGCGCCCAACCGGCGTGACCCGCCGGTGGCACCCGCTCGCGGGCGGCCTTGCCGCGCGCCCTGCGTTCATCGACGCTCAGGTGCTTGATCGTCTTCACCCGCCACCCCTTCGACGGCCGACGACGCGGCCTCGGTGCTCACCGTCGCACGTCGTCGTCGTCGAGGCATCACACGGAATGCATGATTCGACTTCGACCGCGACTTCACGGCCCGCGAGGTTCATGCGTTCTGCATGAAGACAATCGGCCGGTCGGCACCAGATACTCACCCTGCTCTCGATGCACCCCACACCACAGAGCTATCCGGGAGGATGGAGATGTCTGAGCTAGCCGCAGAGGTACTGAAGCGAATCTCGACAGCCGATCGAGTCGAGAGTCGACTCGGTGGCTTGGAGTTCACCGACGGCGCCCCGTCGGCGAAGACGGTCGAGACCCTCTACGACCACCTGGACTACGTGCACGCGCTGAACGGGTTCCTCACCGCGTTCCCCGCCGCGTCGACCTGGGCGATCCGTCGAGGGCTTCCTCGACATCGGCGTCAAGGACAACAGCGTCCTGATCTTCTCGCAGTTGATGGACTCGTCGTCGCGGTTCCTCACCGCCAACGCCGACACCGTCTACTACCTCATGATCGTCGACCTGAACGACGGTCCGATGGTCGTCGAGACGCCGCCGATGGCGCTCGGAACCTTCGACGACATGTGGTTCCAGTGGATCATCGACTTCGGCCTCCCCGGCCCCGACCGCGGCGCCGGCGGCAAGTTCCTCCTCGTTCCCCCCGGCTACGACGGCACGCTCCCGGAGGGTGGCTTCTACGTCGGTCACTCGCGCACCAACCGGGTCCTCATGCTCGGGCGCTCGTTCATGGAGGACAGCGATCCCGCGCCGACGGTGGCGACCATCAAGTCGACGCTCAAGGTGTACCCCTACGCGCAGGGTGGCCCGGGCACCAGTGTCGGCACGCTCCTCCAAGGTGGCCCGCTACCCGCACCTCCCGGCAAGATTCCCGACACCACGTTCGTCGAGGGCAGCGGGGTGACCTTCAACACCATCCCCCCGAACGACTTCGGATTCTGGGAGACCGTCAACGCGCTGGTGCAGGACGAAGTCGATCGGTGCCACCGACCCCGAGATCCTGGGGCACCTTGCCGAGATCGGCATCGTGAAGGGCAAGCCGTTCGAGCCCGACGACCGGATGCGCGGCATCCTCGACGATGCCGCCACCGTGGGCAACGCGATCTCGCGGGCACTGATGTTCGACGCTCGCGGCGAAGAAGACGTCGCGTTCTACCCGGACTCTGCGTGGACCAACATGCTCTTCGGCGGCGGCTACCTGTTCGATCGGCCGATCCCTCGGGTCACGCCCGAGGGCATCAAGCCGTACCCGCCGACCGGAGCCCGTAAGCACGATCTGCGCACGCTGTTCTTCTACGGGTATACCGGCATCACACCCGCCATGGCCATGCGGCTCACCGGGCTCGGTAGCCAGTACCTCGTCGCCTTCTTCGACTCGAAGAAGGAGTACTTCGACGGCGCGAAGTCGTACACCGTCACGCTGCCGCCGAACCCGCCGGAAGCGAGGTTCTGGTCGCTTCACGCTCTACGACAACCAGACCCGCTCGATGCTCGTCACGCCCCAACGCTTTCCTCGGGCCGGAAGCCAGTCCTACCCGTCGCCCGCCGCGGTACCCAATGCCGACGGATCCATCACCGTCCACTTCGCCCCCGAACAACCCTCCGGCGTCGCGGACGGCAACTGGATCCAGACCGTGCCGGGCAAGGGATTCTTCCCCGTCCTTCGGCTCTACAGCCCGCTCCAGCCGTTCTTCGACAAGACCTGGCAGGTGGGCGAGGTCGAGCCTCAGACCTGACCTTCGGGGACGCTGACCTCGCGCCGAAGGCTCGCTCCCGATGTCGCTCGCTGAACAGCACAAGCGGCGCCTCCCGATCCTGACGTCGTTCGCCGGCTTCCAACGCTCGTGGGTCAAGCGCGACGTGATCGCGGGCCTGACGCTGTGGGCGGTGCTGGTTCCCGAGTCGCTCGCCTACGCGACGATCGCCGGCGTCTCGCCGGTCGTCGGCTTGTACGCGGCCCCGCCGGCGTTGGTGCTGTACGCGCTGTTCGGCTCGTCGAAGCACCTCGTGGTCGGCCCGGGTGCGGCCAGCGCGGCTCTGTCGGCCGCGGCGGTCGCCGAACTGACGACCGGGGGACCCGGAGAACTTCGCCGCCTTCACCGCGATGCTCGCCATCATGACCGGCCTGTTCGCGCTCGTGGCCGGGCTGTTGCGTCTCGGGTTCCTCGCCAGCTTCATCTCCGAACCGGTCATGAAGGGCTTCGTCATCGGGCTCGCGCTGACGATCATCGTCGGCCAGCTCCCGAAGATCTTCGGGTTCGAGAAGGGCGAGGGGGACTTCTTCGAACAAGGCTGGCACTTCCTCACGCATCTCGGTGACACGCAATGGCGCACGCTCGTGGTCGGCGTGCTGTCGTTCGCCATCGTCATGGTGCTGCGCCGGTTCGCGCCGGCGGTACCGGCGTCGTTGGTGGCGGTGGTGTTCGGCATCGGGGTCGTCCACCTGTTCGATCTCGGCCAGCACGGGGTGGCGATCGTCGGCCACATCGAGAGCGGGCTCCCGTCGATCGGGCTGCCGCACGAGCTGAGCCTGAGCGACTACTTCGCCGCCTCGGCGTCGGCCGTCGGCATCATGCTCGTCGCGTTCGCGGAAGGTCTCGGCGCGGCCAAGACGTACGCGTCCCAGAACCACTACGAGATCGATCCCAACCGCGAGCTCGTCGGTGTCGGTGCGGCGAACATCGGATCGGGGTTGTGCCAGGGCATGGCCGTGTCGGGCAGCCTCTCCAAGACGGCGGTCAACGCGTCCGCCGGCGCGCGCTCGGAGCTGTCGGGGCTCGTCGCCGCCGTCGTGACGGTCGTGACGTTGCTGTTCCTCACCGGTCTGTTCGAAGACCTTCCCGAGGCGACGCTCGGTGCGCTGGTCATCGCCGCACTCATCGACCTGGTCGACGTGGGCGCGCTCGTCCGGCTCTTCCGCCTGTCGACCAGTCGGCTCGGAAAGATCTACGGGGTGGCGGCGCGACCCGACTTCATCGCCGCGTTGGCGGCGATGTTCGGCGTGCTGATCTTCGACACCCTGCCCGGGCTGTTCATCGGCATCGCCGTCTCGCTGCTGCTCCTCCTGTACCGCGCATCGCACCCGCACGTCGCCGAGCTCGGCAAGGTCGACGGTTCGCGGGACCGCTACGCCGATCTCCACCGAGCGCAGGAGACCGCCAAGGTGCCCGGCGTCGCGATCGTGCGCGTCGAGGGCGGCCTGTTCTTCGCCAACGCCGAGGGGGTCGCGGCGTCGATCCGGGCGCACGCCAACGAGGCGGGGGTCCGAGCGGTCGTCCTCGACGGCGAGTCGATCTCGTTCGTCGACAGCACCGCCATCAGCGTGCTGGCAAACACGGCCCGGCAGCTCGACGGTGACGGGGTGCGCCTCGTGCTCGCCCACGACATCGGACAGGTCCGGGATCTCCTCCAAGCCTCCGAAGCGCAGCGACTGGTCCATGTCTTCTACCCGACGGTGCAGGCCGCCGTCGACGCGGTCACGTGAGCGACGCCGGTGATGCGCGCTCGGCACGCTGCAGCGCGGCTTCGGTCAGGCCCTGGCAAGGACGAGCTGGCGACGCGACACGGCGCCTGGGGCGGCGCGGCCGCTGGGGCCGTGGTCGGCATCCTGTTCCCGCCGGCGGTCATCGGCACGGCTCTGGTCGGCGCTGCCGTCGGTGGCGTCAGCGGTCACCTTTGGCGAGGGATGTCACGTGCTGACGTCAAGGAGTTCGGCGAGATCATCGACGACGGACAAGCGGCGCTCGTGGCGCCCCAATGAATGGGAGGTCTGATGACGACCGATTTCAACGAGCAAGCCCGCCGTCTGCGCAACGCAGTGGAGCCAGTCGCAGCGGGCGTGTACTTCGCCCCCGAGGCCCTTGCGGCATACCAGGCGCTCGGGTTCGACGGTACGCCAGGCGCGGACGCGGACGGTGTGGCCCGACCGGAGTTGAAGGGGTACTTCACGAGTCGGGGCGCGTGCATGGGGGACGTCCCCGGCGAGACGGTCGCCTCGGCGTTCGGTTGCTTCAACCCTGCCGTCGTTCTCCCTGCCGTCGCCGCCGGGTGGAAGATCGCACGTCGTGACGCGATCCTCGCCGCTCGCGAAAAGGGAGCAACCGCGATGTTGCGCCGCGTCATCGGCAACGACCCGAAGGGTCTCGACCGAGTCACTGCTCTGCTTCGCCGCGCCGCCGACGCGGCGCCTTGGCCCGGCCACGCGATGTACGGCGGACTGCGCTCACTCGGCTTTCCCGGCACCCCGTTGGGTGACATGTGGCGCGCCGCGGACCTCCTCCGAGAGCACCGGGGCGACAGCCACGTCATCTCGTGGGCGGTCGGGGGTGCCGATGCGGTGGAGGTGCTCCTGTTGACCGAGCAGTGGTGGGGCATGCCCGCCCGCTCCTACACCCCGAGCCGAGGGTGGCAGGGCCCCGACATGGACGCCGGGTTCGAACGGCTCGAGCGTCGGGGGCTGATGAAGAGCGAGAAGCTCACCGACGCCGGTCGGGCGTTCCGCGAAGAGATCGAGGTCCGCACCGACGAACTCGAACGACCGCTCATCAACGCGCTCGGCGACGACCTCGACGAACTGCTCGAACATCTCGATCCCTGGTCCGAAGCGATCATCGCCGCCGGCTCGTACCCGAAACGGGTCGCTGGGGTCTACAACCTCGGCGGCGGCCCGCACTTCGGCTCCGAGCTGACGATCGACTCGGCCGCCGAGTACTACAAGACGCGGTGACCGCACACCTACCAGGAGCAGGCTGCGAATTCGTGCCGACTGCAGAAGACTCGGCGTTCGTCCGCCGATCGGGCTACGCGGCGGCGAGGTCCTCGCCTGCGCGATGAAGCTGGAACGCGAACACAATCTGGCCGATGCCGCGAAACAAGGCCGCGAAACCCACGTAGAAGATCAACAGCTGAGCTTTGACCGTGACGAGTTGTTGTCCCGTCCAAAAGCCCAACAGGATCAACAAGATCCCGAGCGTGAGTCCGAGCCACCACAAGGGGTTGACCGCGCGAGTCGCGACAGCTTCGGTGAGTTCGATCGCACCCCAGATCACGAGGATGAACCCGACCACGGACGCGAGCGCCCAGAAGGCGTCCTTCGGGTCGGTGTATCCCCAGATCGCGCCGAGCACGAAGATGATCGCCAAGATCACGTGCACGACCTTCCAACCGCCCGAGGTCACCCCGACGACCATGAACTCGGTGATCGCAGCGAGCGTGAACATCACTCCGATCAGGATCCCGACCGTGCTGACCGACGTCTCGGTGAACCGCAACACCACGAGGGAGAGCATCAACCAGATGATCCCCGTGACGACGAACACCCACCACCACCGAGCGGCATCCCGGACCTGGGCACGCAGCAAAGTGTCGTTGTCCATCGGTTCCTCCCCACGCCAAGCGATGGCTCCCGAACCGTCGTAGCGTATTTTGAATCGCTGCTCCCTGACGGGATGCTGATCCCAAGACTCGCAGGTGGGGGACGTCGAGCCGGCGTCACATGCGGACGGACCGTGCCGCGGCAATCACCCACTCTGCATGACGACAGCACCGGATCCCGCGCGAGATGATCGCCATGAGCCAGACTCCGTACCACGACCAGTGCCCCGGACGAGAGGATCACGGCCCATGTCTGACGTTCCCCGGTGGCGGCGGATCGTCGGCACGATCCTGCTGGTCGTCGGTTGCGTGCTGGTACCGCTCTCCTTGAGTGCGGTCTGGGTGCGCAACACCTTGCTCGACACCGACAACTACGTCTCCACCGTCGGCCCGCTCGCCTCCGATCCCCACGTCCAGCAGGCCGTCGCCAACCGGGTGACCGACGCCCTCGTCAACGACGCCAACGTGGAGAAGAAGATCGCCGCCGCGTTGCCGCCGCGCGCCTCCTTCCTCGCCGCGCCCCTCGAGGACGGTGTCCGGAGCGCGGTGGATCGCGCGGCACTGCGTCTGGCGCAGTCGAGCCGGTTCGAGACGCTCTGGGAGCGGGTGAATCGGCGCGCGCACGCAGCGCTCGTCAAGGTGCTCACCGGCGGAGGCAGCCGGGTGTCGACGGAGAACGGCACCGTCGCCGTCAACGTGGAGCAGATCGTCGAGAACGTCAAGCAGAGATTGGACGCGAAGGGCATCACCGTCCTGGACAACGTCCAGGTCCCGCCCGACAAGCAACAGCTCGTGATCGTGCAGTCGAAGGACCTCGAGCAGGTCCAAGGGTTGGTCAATTTCCTCCAGAAGATTGCCTGGTTCATCCCGCTCATCGCCCTCGCGTGCTTCGCAGGGGCGATCGGCCTGTCCGGGAACCGGCGCCGCACCATCCTGCGCGGCGCCCTCGGCGTCGCGTTCGCGGTGGCCGTCCAGCTGGTGCTGCTCAAGGCCGGACGCAACCTGTACCTCGATGCGGTGACCACCAAGAAGTCGACGCCGGGCGCCGCCGGTTCAGTGTGGGACCAGCTCACGAGCTTCCTCCGCACGTCCGGGCTCACGACGATCGCGGTCGCGCTGGTGATCGCCTTCGCGGCGTGGGTCGTCGGGCCCTCGTCCGCGGCCGCGAGCGTGCGCGGCTGGTGGCACCGCACCTTCGGGACGGCGCGTGGCTCCGGCGCCGACGCGGGGCCCGTTGCCAGCTTCGTGGCGCGCTCCAAGACGTTGCTGCGCGGCATCGGCGTCGCGATCGCCTTCCTGGTGCTGATCGTCTGGAACCATCCGACCGCGCTCACGGTCCTCGTCGTCGCGATCGTGCTGGTCGTCTACCTGGCGGTCCTGGAGCTCCTCGGCCGCAACGCGACCGGGGTACCGGCGGTCGATTCGAACTAGGCGCGCCGCGATCATGGCCACGCCGCCGGGCTCGCGACCCGAACCCAAACCGACGCCGGAGACGGCCCACTTCTGGGAGGGCACGGCCGCGGGCGAGCTCCGACTGCAGCGCTGCCGCCCGTGCGACCAGCCGTACTTCCCTCCGCAGCCGTTCTGTCCCCGCTGCGGGAGCAGCGACGTGGAGGTCTTCCGGGCGTCGGGGTCGGGAACGCTGCACAGCTACGTCATCAACCACCGGGCCGCGCCCGGGTTCACCGCGCCGTATGTCATCGCGGTCGTCGAGCTGGACGAGGGCCCGCGCCTGCTCACGAACCTCGTCGACGTGGAGCCCGATCCCGACGCGCTGCCGCTCGACCTGCCGGTCGAGGTCCGGTTCGAGACGGTCGGCGAGGCGGCCCTGGCGGTGTTCCGTCCGAGGATGCGATGACGTCGCCGGGCGTGGCGATCGTCGGCGCGGCCGAGACGGCGGAGATCGGAACCGTGGCCGCGTCCTCGCTGGCGCTCGCGACCGACGCGGCGCGCCGCGCGCTCGAGGACTGCGGGTTGACGCCGGCCGACGTCGACGGGGTCGCGTCGAGCGGGCTCCACCCGTATCTCCCGTCGCTCATCGCCCATTCCCTCGGCATCGAGGCGCGCTGGGTCGACGCCACGATGGTCGGTGGCTGCTCGAACCTCGTACACCTCCGCCACGCCATGACCGCGATCGAGGGCGGCCAGTGTGACGTCGTGCTCATCGCCCACGGCGAGAGCGGACGTTCGGGCATCGGCACGGGGATGTTCCGTCCGCCGCCGGACGGATGGCAGGGCCAGTTCGAGCTGCCGTTCGGCACGATGGGCCCGATGACGCTGCTGACGCTCGGGACGCTGCGCTTCCTGCGCGACCGCGGCCTCGACCGGTCGACCCTGGCGCAGGTCGTGGTCGCGCAACGCGACTGGGCGGCCCGGAACCCGCGGGCGCTGCGGCGCGACGCCATCACCGTGGACGAGGTGCTGGACGCGCCCGCCGTCGCGTACCCCTTCACGCGACCGATGTGCTGCGTCGTCACCGACGCCGGCGGTGCGGTCGTGGTGACGTCGGCCGAACGGGCACGCGACCTCCCTCGACCGCCGGTCCACGTGCTCGGCGCAGGTGAGGCCAACGGCGTCGCGATCGCCAGCCAGATGCCCGACCTCACCTCCTCGGACGCGTTCCGCCGGGCCGGAGCCGCGGCGTTCGCGTCCGCGGGCCTCGCGCCCGCCGACGTCGACCACGCGATGCTGTACGACGCCGCCGCCATCCTTCCGCTGATGGCGCTCGAGGACCTCGGCTTCGTGCCGCGCCGAGAATCCGGTGCGTTCGTGGCCGACGGTCGCACCGCGATCGGTGGGTCCCTACCGGTGAACACCAGTGGCGGCGGGCTCAACTACACGCACAGCGGCATGTACGGCATGTACGCGCTGCAGGAGTCGATCCGGCAGCTCCGCGGGGAGGCGCCCGCCCAGGTCGACGGCGTCCGCGTGTCGGTCGCGCACGCCATCGGCGGCATGTTCCAGGCCGCGGCGACGGTGCTCCTCGGTGTCGAGCCGGTTGGTGGGTGACGCCTGAGCGGCGTCGGCCCTCAGACGGTCGGGGCGGGCTCTGCGGGTGGCGTCGGAGGCGCGGGCGCGGCGGGCACGGGCGGCTCGGGTTCCGGTGACGGTTCGGGCGCGGGCTCGGCGGGGGAGCCTCGTCCCGCCCGCCAGGCCGCCTGGGTCAGCGCGCCCAAGCCGTAGATGCAGACCAGCACCCACACGATGGCGCCGATGGCGGGGATCAGCGCCGCCGCCCGCAGGATCCCGAATCCGGCGAAGAACGCGCCGATGCGCCCACCGGTGCTCGTGCCCTTCACCATGAGCCGCCCCAGGATCAGTGAGCTGGCCACGTAGCCGAGAGGCGCGAGGACGTTGAGCGCCGAGAGCATCCCCAGGCCGAACGGGATCCCGACGATCGTGACCAGTACGAGCACGGCGAGGATCGGACCCACGATGCCGATCAGCGCGCCCCACCCGACCGTCGGCCAGAACCTCCGCCCGGCCGCTGCGGTGGCGTCGGCCGCACGCGGGAACAGCAGCACGAACAGGAACCCGAGCAAGGCGACCGAGAGGGTGACCGCGATCCACAGGTAGACGAGGAACACGAACAGGATCCCGCCGAACAGGTTCTGGACGTTGAGCTTCTTGACGTCACCGGTGACGGTGCCCGTCGCGACGTCCGGCCGATCCCGCGATTTGACGTCACCGGTCACGCGTGCCCCGTCACGGGTCGTGACGCGACCGTCGAGCGCGACGACGTCGTCGCCGACGCGGCCCGTGATCAGGACGTCGCCGTGCACGACGAGGACGCTGCCGGTGACGTGCCCGCGAATGGTGACCCGACCGTCGCCGACGAAGACCCGGCCGTTGACGGTGCCGTTGACGGTGACGGGCCCGTCGAAGGACACGACCGGACCGTTCACCACCTCGTCGGTCGCCACGACGACACCGCCGGTGATGCTGATGCGCCGGTCGCTCCGAATCGATCCGTTCCGTGCCGCGGCGGGCGCCGCGCACGTCGCGAGGACGAGCACAGCCACACCGAATGCCACGAGCGCTCTGCGCCCCATGTGATGCCCTCCCGCTCCCGAGGCGCAAGGTTCGCGCGGTGCGCCCTCGGGCGCAATGGGAGCGCGGTCACCCGAGCCCGCGCGGATCCGGCGACGCGCTCACCGCCAGGAACGCCCGTGGTGAGCTCTCGTCGGCGGCGGCATCGAGCAGGTCCCGCATGGCGATGACACCGGGTCGTGGTCCATGCGACCCGAGCTCGTCGAACGCGGCCCGGAGCCGCCGGACGACCTGGGGGCTGTCGGCGCCGTAGCGGATGATCTCAGTGAACCCGAGCGCCGTCAGCTCGTCGAACGAGTCCACGGGGAGGCGGACCCGAGCGACCCCGGCGTCGTCGACGTACCACCCGGTCGGCGACGGACACTCGATGACCTGGCGCAGGAGGTCGACGACGCGGTCGACCACCTGGACCGCGGTGGTGGGATCGTTGACGGCGGGGGAGAGCGCCCGGATCGCGATGTCGACGAGCTGGCGCAGGCCGAAGCCGGGATCCAGCAGCAGGCTGCGCTCGTTCGTGAGCAGGAACTGGTCGCACACGTCGGCGGGGGCGTCGGACGCGAGCGCGTCCCGACCCGGGTGCACCACGGCGATGGTGGTGCCGCTCCCGACGTAGCTCCCGATGGGGCGAGTGACCTCCATCCAGCCGCCGGCGCGGGCGGCGACCGCCGCGAGGCCGGCGACGTCGACCGCGTCGATCACGCCGTGCGCACGGGCATGGATCGCCACCGGTGTCCCGCTCGGTGGTGGACGAACCACGTCGACGGCGTCGCGGCCGGTCGGGAACGCGATCGTCAGCGCCGGCCGCGTCTCGTCGGCGATCCGCTCGACGAGGTACTGCACCCGCAAGAGGCGCGCGGTGCCGTTGGCGAAGAGGAGGAAGGCCACGATGGTCGCGATCACCAGCAGGGCCACGCCGGTCGTCGAGAGGACCGGCGTGAACCCACGGTCGCGGCCGTGCGCCGACCGGATCGCGATGAGCGTCACGATCGAATAGACGAACGTCGCGACGAAGATCCCGAACGAGACCTTCGTGAGCCGGGAGCGCACGAACACCCTGACCGCCCTCGGCGAGTACTGGCTGGCGGCGAGCTGGATCGCCACGAGGGTCGTGGCGAACACGATGCCCAAGAACGCGAGCATCCCGGTCGCGACGACGGACGTCAGGGTCAGCGCGGTACCACTGTCGCCGACGAGGAACCGGTTGTCGGCGACGTGGAAGCCGAACGAGTCGTCGAGGGCGACGGTCGCCACCGCGGCGACGAGTGCGGCGAGCCCGAACAGGCTCGGGACGGGCCACAGCGCGCCCGCCAGCCGCTCGCGGCGGGCGAGCTTCCGGACGTCGTGCCGGTCGGCCCGGGTCGCGGCGACCCGAGCCGGGGCCGCCGCGGGCGACGGGTCCTCGGGGCCGGTCGGCATCGTGCCATCATCGTCGGTGCACATCGTGTCGGTGCGGATGCGCGCGACCTATCCCGGGGGCCGCCTGAGCCTTGACACGCCGTCGGCGTCACATGAAGTTGCGGGTGTGGAGGGCGGCGAGCTCCGCCGCCTCACCGGGCGGGAAGCCGAGTCGCCCCAGGCGCCGGCGGCGGCCCTCACTCATGTCGTCCTGGAGTCGCGCCACCCGGTCGTAGCCGAGCCCGATCGCGTGCGGGTCCCACGACCCGGCGGCGAGCACGACCAGGGCGTCGAGCACGCGCTCGTTGAGCCCCGCGGTGTCCCGCAACGAGTCATGCCGCCGTTCGACGGCGCGCCGGAGGCCGGCACGCAGCTCGGGCTCGGTCGCGAGGCGGTGCTCGAGGTGCGCCTGGCCGAAGGCGACGTGGCGAGCCTCGTCCTGCAACGCGAGACGCGCCACCGTGCGGGTCACCGGATCGGGCCCGTGATCGCCCAGGAACGACAGCAGGTTCAGGAACGTGCCCTCGCCCAGCACCGACAGCAGCAGCGCGACGATCGTGAAGTCGGGTTCGTCGAGCAGCGTGGCCAGTGATGCCCGCCCGCCCACGGTCGACGCCCCGAGCTCGTCGCGACGAAGGCCCGCTCGCCGACTGAACACGTCGACGTGGCGGGCCTCGTCGGCGACCTGCACCGCGAGCAGCTGCACGACCTCGCGGAAGTACGGGTGCACCGCGCCGAGGAACCGCGCCGGGACCACGAGCGCAACCTGCTCGTTCTCGACGAGGTACGTCATCACCTGCACCACCGCGTCCTCGACGTCGTCGGGATGCTCGACCGGCGCATCCCACGGCACTGCGGACGCGGGATCCCACTGCGACGCCGCGGCCTGCGCGTACAGGCGGGGCACGATGTCGGCCCACACGTGGTCGCGCTGGTCGAGCGCGAAGTGCGGCGTCGGGCCACCGGGCTCCACCAGCGCACCGCGCGCCGCGAGCCCCCACTCGGGGGATGGCCGCGCCATCAACCCGCGTGGCGCCGCGCCTCCGGCGCGGGTGGCTCGGTCCCACCGCGCGGCGTCGTGCGGACCCGGCCGGACCAGCACCACGGTTTCGTCGTTCGCGGCGCGGATCCGGCACTCGTGACCATGTGCGCGACACCAAGTGCCGAGGTGGAGCCCGAGGAGCGGGTCGCGCCCGACGACCTCCAGGTCCGAACCCGCCGGGGTCCCGGCGAGCGCGCGTGCGACGAGAATGTGGCCGCCGCGGTCGAGGCCGAGGTCGTCAAGGTCGATACGCATCCGCGGTGACCGTGCCTTGGTCGTCGTAGAACCCGAAGCGGTCGACGGCATCCTCCAGCAGCTGGTAGCCCTCGAGCCTGCCCTCGTGCCATTCGTGCAGGCCCTCGAGATCGAGCAGCGGGCGCACCTCGGGGTCGCCGTACGACATCGACAGCAGCAGCGAGCCGAACCGGTCGACGGCGCCCGCGGGCGCGAGCTCGGGGACGACGGTCATGTTGCAGTGGTCGTAGGCCCCGGTGCTCGCGATCACCCGTGATGCGCCCGGGGGCAGCGTTCCCTCCTGCGCGAACACGAGATGGTTGGCGTCGATCATGCAGGCCGCGTCCACCTCGCCGGCGACCAGCGCCCGGGCGGCCTCGCGCTCGCCGCCGACGTGGTCTCCGTGCAACCCCACGCCCACATCGAAGCGTCGGACCTCGAAGTCGACGCCGGGCTCGAGGCCCGCGTGGGCGAGATGGGCGAGCGGGAGGAGCGTCGCCTGGGGAGAGTCGACCGCGCCGACCCCGACCACCCGACCCCGCAGGTCCTCGACCGCCGTGACGGGGCCATCAGCGCGGGTGACGACGAGTGACGTGAGATCGCGATCGGTGTCTCGCATCGCGATGGCGGCGACCTTCACCCCTGCGGCACCGGCCAGCCGCCGCGACCGCACCCAGGCCAGCGGCGAGTTCCACGCCGCGTGGATGCGACCCGCGACCAGATCCTCCACCTGCCGCTCGTAATTGGAGTACAGGACGTAGTCGAAGGGCAGGTCGTGAGCCCGGAGCCAGGCCCGGAACCCGTCCCAGATGGTGACGACCTTCGGGTCGTACGCGACTGCGCCCATCACGAGCGCGTCGTCGCCCATCACGCGTCCCCGAGCAGGGGCTGGTCGAACACCGCACGACCGACGAAGTCGAGCAGTGCATCGGTGGTGGGGGCCATGACCCGCGCGGCGCGGGCGTCCCGGAACCGTCGTTCGATGCCGACCTCCTTGCGGAACGCGGCCCCGCCGCACAGCTTCATCGCCAGGTCGGTTGTCGTCACCGCCGCTTCCGCCGCCACGGCCTTCACCTCGAGCACCCTGAGCATCGCGTCGGGACGCGCCGAGGCGAGCGCGGCGAGCGTGTCGGCGAGGAACGCCCGCGTGCGATCGACGTCGATGCGCAGCCGTGCGAAGTCGACGCGGGTGAGCGGCTGCTGCGCGAGCGACTGGTCGAGATGCTCGAGGCGGGTCGCCAGCAGGTGCCGCCGGGTCTCGTCGGCGACCGCCTCCATGAGCCCGAGGGAGAACGCGCCGCTGAGGACGAGGAACCACGGCAGCACGATCTGCAACGCGAGGTCGAGGCCGGCGCCGTCGGTGCCGAGCATGGCGTCGCGAGGAACGCGCGCGTCGGCCGCGGTGACGGGCACGGACTCGTTGCCACGGAGCCCGAACCCGTCGAAGGCCGGTCCGACGGTGAGACCCTCGGTGTGCGCGGGGACCGCCCAGAGCGTCATGGGGCCGTCCTGTTCGAGCGGAGTGCTCGACCACACGTAGGTCCCGGCGTGTCCGGCCGCGGTCACCCAGCTCTTGGCCGCGTCGAGCACGACCATGCCGCCCGAGGCATCCGGCACCGCGGTGCTCTGGGGCGCCCAGAAGTGGCTGCGGGACCCGGTCTCGGAGAACGCGAGCGTGGTCAGCTGTTCGCCGCGGGCAATCGAGCGACGCAGCTCGTCGGATCCGTGCGCCTCGATCATCGCAGTGGCGGCGTAGTGCATGAGCACGACCATCGCGGTGGAGCCGCAGGCGCCGGCCAGCTGTTCGATGACGACCGCGGCGGCATCGAGGCCGGCTCCGCCTCCACCGATGTCCCGAGCACTGACGAGCCCGAGGATGCCTGCATCGCCGAGCGCGGCGATCGACGCGTCGGGAAACGTGGCGTCGCGGTCGACGTCGGCGGCGGCCGGGGCGACGACCTGGTCGATGACGGCAGTGAGCGCGTCGAGGGGATCGGGCATTCGCTTCTCCTCACGATTGACGGCGCCGCATGCGCCGGAGACGCGACCGCGCGTCGGCGCTCAGTGCGGGCGCAGACCGGCGCGGTCAGGGAAGTCACCCGACCGGGTGACGTCGTGCTCGGTTCAGAGGAATTGGCGCACGAGTCCCCCTTTCCGTCGATCGCTCAGCAGCCGCGACCCTATCGTGACGATCGCGCGGAGCAGATGGGCGGTCGGGCGTTCAGGTGCGCGGGTCGAACTCGAGATGGAGACGGCTGACGCCGCGCAGGATGTACGTCGGCACGTAGTCGTACCGGCGGTGGCCGACCGGGCCGTGCTCGGTCTCGGAGATCCGGATGTCGTCCATCCGGTCGAGCAGTCGCTCGACGGTGATGCGGCCCTCGGCCCGGGCGAGCGGGGCACCCGGACAGATGTGGGGGCCGCGGCCGAACGCGAGGTGCTGACGGGCGTTGGCGCGCTCGACGTCGAAGTCGGCCGGACACTCGAAGTGGCGCGGATCCCGGTTGGCGGCGCCGTTGACCACCATCACCGTGGTGCCGGCGGGAATGGTGACGCCCCCGACGTCCGTCGTCACGCGCGCGAGCCGGAAGTCGCCCTTCACCGGGCTCTCGATGCGGAGGCACTCCTCGACGAAGTTGGGGACGAGGTCGCGTCGCTCCCGGAGGAGCTGTTGCAGCTCGTGGTCCTCGCCGATCCGCTGGAGCGCGGTGCCGAAGAGGCGCACGGTGGTCTCCTGACCGGCCGCGAACAGGTTGGCCGCGATGCGGGCGACGTCGAGGGCGTCGGGGGTGGAGCCGTCGGGGAACGTCGCGGTCGCCATGCCGGTGAGCACGTCGTGGCGCGGTTCCTTGCGCCGCGCCTCGATGTACCCGGAGAACTTCTCGTAGAGGAACTCGAGCGGGCTGTGCGCCATCTCCCGGTCGGTCGCACCGACGGTGCCGGTGCGGTTGCCCCGGCCCGGACCGAGCTGGTCCTGGAACTCCTGCCGGTCTCCCTCCGGCACCCCGAGCAGGTCGGCGATGACGAGCATCGCGAACGGTTGGCCGTAGTCGCCGATGAGCTCACACGCGCCGCGATCGACGAACTCGTCGATCTGGCGGTCGGCGAGCTGCCACATGGACTCCTCGTTCTCGCGCAGCCGCTTCGGCGTGATGAGACGCATCAGCAGCCCGCGGTGCGCGGTGTGCACCGGCGGGTCGAAGGTGAGGATCTGGTCGCTGAACGGCAACTCGTCGCGGTGCTGCTCGATGAGCTCGGTGACGTCGTCGCCTTCGAGCGGAACGGGGAAGCCGGGGAGCGGCCCGGTGGGCGAGTTGCACGACGAGAACGAGTCGGTGTTGGTGTACACCGCCACCGCTTCGTCGAAGCCGGTCACCATCATCACGTCGTGGTGGGTCTCGCGGCGGACCGGGCACTGCTCGCGCAGCCAGTCGAAGTAGGGATAGGGATCGTCGACGAGGTCGCTCCCGCGGAAGAAGTCGATCGGCTCGTAGTCGGTCATGGCGCCGAGGCTACCGACGTTTGTACCGGTCGGTCCAATATGATCACCGGGTGGACTTCTCGCTCACCGAGCCCGAACGCGACCTCGTCGAGCTGTGCCGCGACTTCTCCCAGAAGGAGATCGCCAGCCGCGCGCCCCAGGCGTGGGAGGAGGCGCGGTGCCCGACCGACCTGCTCCGGGAGATGGGCGAGCTCGGCCTGCTCGGCATGCTGATCCCCGAGGAGTGGGGCGGCATCGGCATGTCGACGGTCGGCTTCGTCGCCGCGATGGAGCAGATCGGTCTGGCCGACCAGTCGACTGCCGCGGCCTGGCAGGCGCACGTGACGATCGGGTCGCTGCCGCTGTACCTCTTCGGCACCGACGCGCAGCGCGAGCGCTGGCTCCGGCCGCTGGCGGAAGGACGCGTGCTCGGCGCGTTCGGCCTCACCGAGCCGGACGCAGGATCCGACGCGCGCGGGCATCAGCACCCGTGCCGAGCGTCGTGACGACGGTTGGTTGATCAACGGCCGCAAGACCTTCATCTCGAACGCGGGCACCGACATGTCGTTCGGCGTGACGTTGCTCGCACGCACCGAATCGGCCGAGGGGCAGGCGCCGAGGTTCGCGAGCTTCGTGGTGGAGAAGGACACGCCCGGCTACACGATGGGGCCGAAGATGCGCGGCATCGGCTGGCGCGGCCTCGACACGCGCGAGCTGTTCTTCGACGACGTCTGGGTGCCCGACGAGCATCTCGTCGGTGATCCGGCGATGGGGCTCAGCCAGTTCCTGCAGACGCTCGAGGTCGGGCGCATCTCGATCGCCTCGCTGTCGCTCAGCCTGACCCAGGCGGTGCTCGACATGGCACTGGAGTACGCCCGGCAACGCGTGCAGTTCGGCCAGCCCATCTCCAAGTTCCAGGCGATCCAGTTCAAGCTCGCCGACATCGCCACCGAGCTCGAGGCGGCCCGCTGGCTCACGTACCGCGCCGCGTTCCTGCGCGACACCGGCCAGCCCTTCCTCAAGGAAGCGTCGATGGCGAAGCTGAAGGCCAGTCGCCTCGCGGTGTCGGCGGCCTCGGAGGCCGTCCAGATCCACGGCGGCCTCGGCTACATGCTCGAGTCACCGGTGGCCCGCTTCTACTGCGACGCCAAGGTGCTCGAGATCGGCGAGGGCACCAACGAGATCCAGCACCTGGTGATCGCGCGCGCGTTGGGCTGCTGAGCACGCGGTCGCTCAGGTGACGACGATCGTTGCCGCGAGCGCCATCCGATGGTCCTTGGACCACGGTGGTCCCAACGTCGCCCGCGGGCCGCGCAGCACGGCGTCCGCTCGATCACCGAGGATGCGCACTGCTTCGTCCTCGACGCGCTTCGCGTTGTAGAGATGGAGCTCCCAACCGCGGGCGTGCGCGAGCGCGGCCAGCACCTGGCAGTACATGACGGAGTCGGCGCGGCTCTCGTAGGGGACACGGCGTTGGACGGCGATGTCGGCGGGGAAGTCGGCCGGCCAGGCTCGAAGCGACATCGAGACGATCGGTTCGGGCAACGCGGCCGCGAGCTCGTCCAGCGCCGCCGACGTGGCCCGAACCACCGACGCTCGCACCTCCGCCACCAGCCCCGCGAGCACGTTGTCGTCGAGCGGGTCCCCCGCCCGGTGGAATCGGTGGGGGCCGCCCTCGTGGTGGATCGGCGCCGCCGGCACCCCCGGCTCGACCAACTCGATCCGCCGACGGTCCGCGACCGTGTGATCCGCCGACGCGGTGACCGCCACCGCCCAGCCGAGGTGATGGGCGATGCCGAGACGCATGCCGCCGATTCTGCCTCCGGTCAGGCCGCGGCGAGGCGGCGGATGGCGTCGGCGATGTCGTCGCGGTCGGGGAGCCAGGCGTGCTCGAGGTCGGGCGCGTAGGGAGGTGGCGTCGGCGCGGCGCCGATCCGCTCGATCGGCGCGTCGAGATTCCAGAAGCCCTCGCGGGCGACGGTGGCCGCGATCTCCGCGCCGATGCCGAACGGGACCACGGCCTCGTGCGCGATGAGGAGCCGGCTCGTCTTCTCGACCGACTCGAGGATCGGCGCCATGTCGAGCGGCGCGACCGTGCGCAGGTCGATCACCTCGACCGAGATGCCGTCGCCGGCGACGACCTCGGCCGCGGCGACCGCTTCGTGCACCATCCGAGACACCGAGACGACGGTGAGGTCGGTGCCCGGGCGCACGACCGCCGACCGGCCGATGGGAACGATGTGGTCGGCCGGGGGCTGCGGTCCCTTCATGCCGTAGAGCAGCCGGTTCTCGATGAAGACGACCGGGTTCGGGTCCTGGATCGCGGCGCGGAGCAACCCGTAGGTGTCGGCCGGCGTCGACGGCATCACCACCGTCAACCCCGGGATGTGGGCGAGCAGCGCCTCGAGGCTCTGCGAGTGCTGGCTGCCCGAGGAACGGCCGGCGCCGAATTGGGTCCGCACCGTCAACGCCATCTGCGCGGCGCCGCCGGTCATGAACGGCAGCTTGGCCGCCTGGTTCAGCAACTGGTCGAGGCACACCCCGAGGAAGTCGAGGTACATCAGCTCGACCACGGGACGCATGCCGGCCATCGCCGCGCCGACACCGAGGCCCATGATCGCGCTCTCGGAGATCGGGGTGTCGCGGACGCGTTCGCCGAACTCGTCGTGCAGACCGCGCATGAGCCCGAAGACGTTGCCGCCGGCGGCCACGTCGATCCCGGCGACGAACACGCGCTCGTCGCCGGCGAGCTCCACCGCGAGTGCCGACCGGACCGCGTCCATCGTGCGGAACACCGGCGCATCGGCCGCGGGCGCGGGCGGCTCGGCCCGTTGGGGCCGGGGACGGGCGACGAAGTCGGTCAGCGTCGACACCGCCGGGCCCGGCAGGCGTCGGGCGGCCTCGACCGCGTCGTCGAGCTCGCGCGCGACCGATGACTGCATCGCCTCCAGCGCGTCGTCGGTGATGCCCACGGACCGGAGCCGGCGCGCGCTGACGAGCAGCGGATCGCGCGCCTCCCACTCCCGGAGCTCGTCCGGGGAGCGGTACCGCTGCGGATCACCCTCGTAGTGGCCGTGCCAGCGGTACGTGGCGGCCTCCACGATCACGGGTCCCCGTCCGGCGCGCGCGGCTTCGACGACCGAGGTCATCGTGGTGGCGGTGGCGACGACGTCGTTGCCGTCGACCGCGACGTGCTCGAGTCCGTAGCCGATCGCGCGCTGCGCGAGCGTCGCCGCGTGCTGCGTCGTGTGCCGGCGAGAACTCGGCGTAGCCGTTGTTCTCGCAGAAGAAGATCACCGGCAGCTGCCAGACCGCGGCGAGGTTGACCGCCTCGTGGAACGTGCCGGCCGCCACCGCCCCGTCACCGAAGAACGCCACCGCGACGCGGCCGTCGCCCCGCAGCTGCGCCGCGGTCGCGGCACCGACCGCGATCGGCAGTCCGGCCCCCACGATCCCGTTGGCGCCGAAGATGCCGATCATCGGGTCGGCGATGTGCATCGAGCCGCCGCGCCCGCGGTTCGTGCCCGCGTCCTTGGCCATCAGCTCGGCCAGCATCCCGGGCGCGTCGAGGCCCTTGGCGAGGCAGTGGCCGTGGCCGCGGTGGGTCGACGTGATCACGTCGGTCGGGGAGAGCGGCCAGCACGCGCCGACCGCCGACGCCTCCTGCCCGATCGACAGGTGCACGAAGCCCGGGATCTCACCGTCGCGGTACAGCGCCGCCACCCGCTCCTCGAAGCCGCGGATCACGAGCATGCGGCGGTGCATCGTCGAGCAGGTCGGCGTCACTGAACATGAGCCGTGTATTGTACTGACCGGTACAAACATTGGAGCAGGATGTCGAGTCCGGGTGACGTGAGCGGGAAGCGCGTGGTGATCACCGGCGCGGGGCGAGGTCTCGGCCGGCTGCTCGCGAGCGCGTTCTCGGCGAGCGGCGCCCGGGTGGCGCTCGTGGCGCGCACCGAGGCCGAGCTCAAGACGCTCGCCGAGGAGCTGCCGGGATCGACGCTCGTGCTGCCCGGCGACGTGACCGACGAGGACTTCAACGAGGCGGTCGCCGATGCCACCGCGGCCGAATGGGGCGGCCTCGACGTGTGGATCGGCAACGCGGGGATCTCGCCCATCGTGGCCGGACCGCGCGAGACCGATCCGGCCGTCTGGCGCGAGATCCTCGACGTCAACGTGACCGGGGCGTTCCTCGGCGGGCGCGCCGCGGCCCGGGTGATGCGGGACGGCGGGCGCCTGATCTTCACCGGCTCGGTCCTCGGGGAACGGCCGCGCGCGGGGCTCACCGCGTACAGCACCTCGAAGGGGGCCCTCGTCGCGCTCGCGAAGGGTCTCGCGCTCGATCTCGCGCCCGCCGGCATCACCGTGAACGTCGTGGCGCCGGGCTGGTTCGACTCGCCGTTGGTCGAGCCGTGGAAGAACCACCCCCAGCTCGGCCCCGGCGTGCTCGCGCACACCGCGCTCGGGCGTTGGGGCGAGCCGTCCGACCTGGTCGGCATGTACCAGTTCCTCGCGTCCGACGCGTCGGCGTTCGTCACCGGCACCGTGCTCAACGTGGACGGCGGGTACCTCCTCGTATGAGCGAGCGTCGCGACGGTCGTCGCCATCACCGGCGCGGGCGGAACGCTCGGCGCGGTGCTGTCGCGTCAGCTCGCGGGCGAACCGGACACCGACGTCGTGCTCAGCGACGTCAGTGCCACCTCGCTCGAGGCCACCGTGAACGGCCTGCCGCAGCAACGGGGCGCGGTCGAGACGTTGCCGGCCGACGTGAGCGAGATCGCCGACGTCGAAGCCGTGGTCGGCCTGGCGGTCGAGCGGTTCGGGCGCCTCGACGTCCTGGTCAGCAACGCGGGCGTGCTCGCGCCGAACGGCCGGATCCACAACCTCGCCACCGAGGACTGGGAGCGGGCGTTCCGGGTCAACGTGATGGGAGCGGTCAACGGCATCCGGGCGGCGGTACCGGTCATGCGGGCGCAGCAATCGGGGTCGATCATCCTCACCGCGTCGGTCGCCGGGCTCACCGCGTGGTCGCACGCGGCGCCGTACTGCGCGACGAAGGCCGCCGTCATCCAACTGGCGAAGGTCGCGGCGGTCGAGTACGCGCGCGACGGGATCCGGGTCAACTGCGTGTGTCCCGGCACGTTCCTGTCCGGCATCCACGAGGGCCTCCCGGCAGAGGCCATCGACGCGATCGCGGCGAAGCACCCGCTCGGGCTCGGCGACGCCGCCGACCTCGCGGGCGCGTACTCCTACCTCGCAAGCGACGCGTCCCGGTGGACGACGGGGTCGGCGATCGTGGTCGACGGCGGCTACGCCGCGCCGTAGGGGTTCCGACATGATGCGCGCGGACATGAGCTGGTTCGGCGTGTTGGAGCACCACGCGCGCCGCACCCCGAGCAGCCACTCGCGGTCTTCGGCGACGACGTCGTCACCTATCGCAGGATGGAGGAGTGGGCGGCGGCACTCGCCGGCGGCCTCCACGCGCGCGGAGTCGGCGCCGGTGACGTCGTCGGGTTGCTGTCGTACAACAGCATCGAGTTCCTGGCCACGATCTTCGCCGCCACCTACCTCGGCGCGACCGTCATGCCGATCAACTGGCGGCTGGCGGCACCCGAGCTCCGGTTCATCCTCGAGCACTCCGAAGCCCGCGCCCTCGTGTGCGACGCCGCGCTCGTCGAGCTCGCGAACGAGGCGACGAGCGACCTCGACGGCGACCTCGTCCGTGTGTGCACCTCGAGCGACGTGCGCTCGGGGTGGGAGCGGTTCGCCGATCTGCCGGCTGCCGCCCCCGCCCGGGCCCAGGTCGAGGGCGACGACGTCCACCGACTGATGTACACGTCGGGCACGACCGGGCGGCCGAAGGGCGTCATGATCACGCACGCCAACCTGGCGTGGAAGAACTACGCACACATCGCCGAGTTCGGGTTCACCGCGTCCGACGTCGGCCTCGCCTGTGGCCCGCTGTACCACGTCGGGGCGCTCGATCTCGTCACCACGTCGATGATCGCGGTGGGCGCGACCACCATCATCCACCGCGTGTTCGACGCCGAGCAGGTCGTCGACGAGATCGAGCGGTCCCGGGTGACCACGGTGTGGGCGGCGCCGGCCATGGTGCGGGCGGTCCTCGACGTCCCGGGCATCGAGCAGCGGGATCTCGCGTCGGTGCGCGTGATCATCGCCGGCGGCGAGAAGATGCCGATCCCGTACATCGAGCGCCTGCGCCGGGTCTTCCCGGCCGCGTGGTTCGCCGACGCCTACGGCCTGACCGAGACGGTGTCGGGCGACACCTTCCTCGACCGGGAGAGCACGGTCTCCAAGCTCGGCAGCGTCGGTCGGCCGTGCCAGTATCTCGAGCTCGACCTCTGGGACGAGCGCGGCCGGTCGGTCCCGGCGGGTGAACGCGGTGAGGTCGTGCTCCGCGGACCGAAGGTGTTCAAGGGGTACTGGCGCGATCCCGACGCGACCGACGTGGCGTTCGCCGGCGGCTGGTTCCACACCGGCGACGTCGGCCTGAAGGACGACGACGGGTACCTCTACATCGTCGACCGGCTCAAGGACATGATCGTGTCCGGCGGTGAGAACATCGCCAGCTCCGAGGTGGAGCGCGTGCTCTACGAGCACGACGCCGTCGTCGAGGCCGCGGTCGTGGGCCATCCGGACGACCGCTGGGGCGAGGTGCCCGTCGGCTACGTGGTGGTGGCGCCGGATGCGACGGTGACGTCGGCCGAGCTGATCGAGCACTGCCGCGGGCAGCTCGCCAAGTTCAAGGTCCCGAAGGACGTCGTCTTCATCGACGCGCTCCCGCGGAACCCCTCGGGCAAGGTCCTGAAGCGGGAGCTGCGCGACCGCGCCACCTGACCGGTGCGCCAGCACCCGTCAGTCCGTCCCCGAACACCCGTCAGTACACCCCCGCATACGACCGACTACTGACGGATGTTCGGTGGTGGGTCGGGTAGGTCTGGTGGGTCAGGTCTGGTGGGCGAGGAAGGCGGCCGACCAGCCCACGAGGTCGGCAGGCACCGAGTAGCCGCGCTCGTCGTTGATCTCCGCCCAGTGTTGCGCCACGTCCTCGACGGTCGTCGCGCCGGTCGCGTCGAGATACCCCTCGGTCTGGGCGATGAAGATGCGGGCGAAGCGGCCGGCACCGGCCGCGTACACCTCGCCGCTCACGGGACAGCGCTCGTGGGAGAGGTACGCGACCATCGGTGCGACCCGGTCCGGCGCCATGGGTGCCGCGCCGGGCTCGTCGACCGGCTCCCGGCCGGCCATGCGGGTCATCGCCGCCGGCGCGATGGCGTTGATCTTGATGCCGTGGTGCGCGCCGGCGGTCGCCAGGCTGCGGGTGAGCCCGATGACCCCGGCCTTGGCGGTGGCGTAGGCGAGGTTGGTGGGCAGCCCGAACATGCCCGACGAGGTGGTCATGACGATGCGGCCGTAGCCCTGCTCGACCATCCCGGTCCAGGCGGCGCGGGTCGTGTTGAACGAGCCGAGGACGTGCACCGCGAGGTGGCTCGAGAGGTTGTCCTCGTCGGCCTCCGGGAGGCCCGCCCAGCGGATGATGCCGGCGTTGTTGACCAGGACGTCGAGGCGCCCGAACTGCTCGACGGCGGTGTCGACGAGGGCCTGCGCGCCGGCCCCGTCCGCCACGTCGTTGGTGTCGGCGACCGCGGTCCCGCCCGCGGCGACGATCTCGCCGGCGACGGTCGACGCGGGGCCGGCGTCCGTGCCTTCCCCTTCCATCGAGCCCCCGAGATCGTTGACCACGACGCTCGCACCCCGCTCGGCGAGCAGCCGGGCGTAGGCCCGGCCGATCCCGCGCCCCGCACCGGTGACCACCGCCACGCGCCCCTCGAAGCCGTACCGGTCCATGCTCCCCCAACCGTCGTCCGCGGCGTGTACCGACCAGTCACTCTACATTTGGGCTTCGCGCCTCGACCCGGGAGCCCAGCCGTGTCCGCCGTCCAGTACTCGTCGTCCGACCGCATCGGCGTCATCACCCTGAACCGGCCCGAGGCCCGGAACGCGGTCGACCGCGAGATGGCGCTGGGCCTCGAGGCCGCGGTCGATCGCCTCGAGGCCGATCCCGACGTCTGGGTCGGCGTCCTCGTCGCCAACACCGCCGACCAGGTGAACCCCGTCTTCTGCGCGGGCGCCGACCTCAAGGTCGTCCGGGAGACCGGCTCGGCGGCGACGCTCGACACCGACCGCGGCGGGTTCGGCGGCTTCGTGTACCGCGAGCGGGTGAAGCCGATCGTGGTCGGGGTCGACGGTCTCGCGACCGCGGGTGGTCTCGAGATCGTCCTCGCCGCCGACGTGGTGGTGGCGACCACCCGGTCGGCCTTCGGGCTGGCCGAGGTGCGGCACAACCTCATCGCCGCGGCCGGCGGTCTGTTCCGCCTCCCCCGCGCGGTCGGGCGGGCGGTGGCGATGGACGCCATCCTCACCGGTGAGCCCATCGACGCCCGACGCGCGTTCGAGCTCGGGCTCGTGAGCCGGTTGGTGGAGCCGGGCGAGGCACAGGACGAAGCACGGCGCGTCGCGGGCCAGATCGTCGCCGCGGCTCCGCTCGCGGTGCGGGCCAGCCGGAGCATCGTCCGGTCGGCCGCGCACGACGACGACGACACGCTGCGACGGACCTCGAGGGCGCGATTGGACGAGCTGCTCACCTCGGAGGACGCGACCGAAGGGCTGCGCGCCTTCGCCGAGAAGCGCCCGCCCCGCTGGCAGGGCCGCTGATGCGCGGCAGCGGCGAGGTACGGTCGCTCTGATGGCGCACACCGCAGCGAGTGCCGATTCCGGACGCAGCGCGAAGTGGCAGGAGCGTCGCGAGGCCATCGTCGACACCTCGGCACAGGTGTTCGCGCGACGCGGCTACCACGCCACCGGCATCGCGCAGCTGTGCGAGGTCAACGGCTTCGGGAAGGGCGCGTTCTACTACTACATCGGCTCGAAGGAGGAGCTCCTCGCCGCGATCCACGACCGGGTGATGGACGAGGTGATGCTCGGTGCGGACCGCGTGGCGGAGGCGGGCGGGTCGCCGTCGGCGCAGCTGGCGATGCACGGCGACGAGCTGCTCGACGTCATCCACCGCTACCCGGACCACGTGTGGGTGTTCCTCCACGAGTTCCCCGCGCTCACGGAGGAGCGCGCCGATCAGTTCCGCCACCGTCGGCGGGAGTACGAGCGGCGGATCGAGGCGGTCCTGCAGGCGGGCATCGACGCGGGGGAGTTCCGCGACGTCGATCCGTGGTTGACGGCGCGCGCGTGGCTCGGCATGCACAACTACACGTACCTCTGGCTGAAGTCCGGCGGCTCGGTGTCGGCGCGCGACGTGGCCAAGCCCTTCGCCGACATCTTCCTCCGCGGGATCGCCGAGTAGTTCAGACCGCGACCGGCGCCTCGAACCCGAGGAGGCCGCCGAGGGTGCCGCCGATCATGGCGGCCTTCTCGTCGGCGGGGACGTCGCGGAACAGCTTGTCGATCAGCTCCCGGCTGCCGCGGAAGGTTCCTTCGGCGTGGGGGTAGTCGTTGCCCCAGACGATGCTCGACACGCCGGTGATGTGTCGGCACGCCACCGCCACCGGGTCGTCCTGGAACGAGATGTGGAACTGGCGCTGCACGTATTCGCTCGGCGTGAGCGGGTAGGGCCACTTGTCGTTGAGACGGAAGAGCTGCGCCACGCTGGGCTGGTCGTTCGCGGGACGGGTGTCGTCCCAGACCCCGATCCACCAGTCGGGGTCCTGGCCGATGCCGGTGACCCAGCACTTGTCCATCGCGCCGACCAGCGACCCGAGCCAGTGCGCGTTGAACTCGACGAGCGAGAAGTGCAGCGTGGGGTGGCGCTCGGCGACGCCGCCACCGATGAGCTCGCAGATGACCTGCGACGGGACGATCGGCGCGTAGACGGCTTGCGTGATCATGCGCTTCGACGCCGTCTTCTCGGTCATCGGCTGGTTGACCTGCCTCGCTTGGTCGACCATGACCTTCAGCGTGGTGGACTCGGGATCGTTCACCTTCACGCCGCCGGTCTGCGTGTGGATGAACACCTGCACCCCGTTGGCGACGGCGGCGTCCCACACCGGGTCGAAGTCGCGCGAGTAGTAGGGCTTGGGCGGGGTCGCGGGCACCAGGATGGCGCGCGAGCCGGCGGCCGCGACGCGCTCGATCTCGGCGACCGCGTCGTCGACGTCGGTGAGCGGGATCGGCGCGGTCGGCGCGATCCGGTCCAGGTACGGCGTGAACCGCTCGGCGATGTAGTCGTTGTACACACGCGCGTGGGCCATCGACAGCTCGTGGTCGTCGGAGTAGAGCCCGAACAGCGACAGGTTGGGGTGCATCACCGCGGCGTCGACGCCGTCCAAGGCGAGGTCCTCGATGATGATCTCGGGGTCGCCCTCCGGGGTGCGCCCCCCGGTCTGGCGGTAGCGCGAGATCGTCCATCCCTCGAAGCCCGGCGTGTGCAGACGCCGGAACACACGCGCGCCGTTCTCGACGAGGGGCTCGATCTCGAAGTCCTCTTCCCAGACCGCGCGGTCGCGCAGGTGCTTGGGAAGGCGGGTGCTGAACAGGTCGGTCGGCTCGAGGATGTGGCCGTCGGCCGAGACGACGAGGCCGTTGCTGTCGGTCATGCGAGACCCCCTGAGCGCTGCGTTTCCGGCCGCGTTAGTGTACCGCCGGATCGTCAACCAACCGGTCGGTACAGACGAGGGGGACGGCGTGGCGAAGCGGTGGACCCAGCGCCCGGAAGGCTCCACCTGGGGCGACTGGGGCGACGACGACGAGCTCGGGCGCATCAACCTGCTGACCCCCGAGAAGGTCCTCGAGGGCGTGCGGGAGGTGCAGACCGGCGAGACCTTCTGCCTGAGCCTGCCGCTCGACTATCCCGGCGGCACCGCCCTGAACCAGCGCCGCTACCCACCGCGCCTCGCGCCGACCGAGGACATGCAGGGCAAGCCTGAGGTCTTCTACAACGCCCTGATGCGCGAGATGCGCGAGGGAGACGACACCTTCTACGACGTGTGGTCCGACGACCAGGTGACGCTCTGGTTGCAGTACTCCACGCAGTGGGACTCGCTCGCGCACGTGGGTGCCGAGTTCGACGCCGACGGCGACGGCGTCGCCGAGTCCGTCTACTACAACGGCTACCGCGCCGGCGTCGACCTCGTCGGGCCCGATGCCGATGCGCGCGGTGACGGTGCCGGGCACGCATGTTTCGCGCACCACCTCGGGCTCGAGCACATGGCGTTCCACGGCGTACAGGGGCGGGGCGTCCTCGTCGACCTCGTGCACCACCTGGGCCGCGAGGCGCAGGCCGTCAAGCTCGCGACGCTCCAGGAGATCATGGCGGCCGACGGCGTGGTGGTCGAGCCCGGCGACATGCTCCTGCTCCACACCGGTTTCGCCACCCAGGTGCTCGAGTGGAACAAGGAGCCCGACCCGGTGAAGATCCACCGGATGTGTCCCGCGCTCGACCCGCGCGACGAATCGTTGCTGGAGTGGATCGCGGAGTCGCGGATCTCGGCGCTGATCGCCGACAACTACGCGGTCGAGGCGATGCTCGGCGGTTCTCCGTTGGTCGACGGCAAGCGCACGCTGCTGCCGATCCACCACCTCTGCCTGTTCAAGCTCGGCGTCCCGCTCGGTGAGATGTGGTACCTCGACGAGCTCGCGACGTGGTTGCGCGAGCACGACCGGAGCCGCTTCCTGCTCACCGCGCCGCCGCTGCGGCTGCCCGGCATCGTGGGTTCCCCGGTCACCGCGATCGCCACGGTCTGAAGAACGCCAGTCTGAAGAACGCCGGTCTGAAGGCTCAGGCCGGGTCCCCGGCCGGTTCGGGCGCCTTCGACATCTCGTAGGCCCGGTAGTCGTCGGCCACCACGTCGGCACTGATCTCGAAGAGCTTCAGGCGGCCCCCCGTGTTGAGCAGGTATCGCCGCGGCTTGCCCGGGATGTTCGATCCCACGTACTGACCGATCGTCCCGAACGTGGTGACGGCCGCGCCCTTGTCGACCATCCTCGTCCATCGCGCCTCGGCCGCTTCGCTCACCTCGATGACGTCGTAGCCGTGTTCGGTCGCGTAGAGCAGCGTGTCGGTGACGATGTCGACCAGGTCGCCGTTGTAGCGCGGGTTGTTGCCGGCGGCGGCGTGGGGGCCGCCGGGGAAGAAGAAGTTCGGGAACCCGCGGGTCTGCAGGCCGAGGAAGGTGGACGGGCCGTCCGCCCAGTGCTCGGTGAGCGGGAGCCCGTCGCGGCCACGGATCCCCATGCGGCTGAGCGCGCCGGTCCCGAAGTCGAAGCCGGTCGCCCACACGATGATGTCGAAGTCCCGCACACCGTCGGTCGTCTCGATCCCGGTCTCGGTGACCCGGACGATGGGCGTCTCCCGGAGATCGACCAGCGACACCTTCGGGTCGTTGAACGCCTCGAAGTACCCGTTGACGAACGGAGGCCGCTTCCCGCCGAACCGATGGTCCTTCGGGATCAACCGCTCCGCGGTGTCGGGGTCTCGCACGATGCCGCGGATCTTCTCGGCGATGAACGCGCAGAACTCGTCGTTCGCCGCCTCGTTGAAGAGCAGGTCGTAGTAGTTGCTCGTGAGCTTCATGAAGCCCGGGCTGTTCCACAACTTCTCGAAGAGCGCCCGCCGCTCGGCCTCGGAATCGTCGAATGCCGCGCGCTCGTTCACCGGGTGGGCGAAGCCGCTGAGCGACGTGTTCAGCGTCTCGCGCAGCGCTTCGAAGCCGGCCCTGAGCTCGGCCTGCTCCTCGGGAGTGATCGGGCGGTTGTTGAGCGGAGTGCACCAGTTGGCGGTGCGCTGGTACACGGTGATGTGCTCGACGTCGTCGAGGATCGTCGGGACCACCTGCACGCCGCTCGACGACGTGCCGATGACCGCGACGCGCTTGCCGGTGAAGTCGACGGGTTCCGCCGGCCAGCGGCCGGTGTGGTGCTGCGTGCCGCCGAACCCCTCACGTCCCGGCACGTCGGGAAGGTACGGCACCGAGAGCACACCGGTCGCGGCGACGAGGAAGCGGGCGCGGAGCTCGCTGCCGTCCCCGGCCGTCACGACCCACGTGGCCGACGTCTCGTCCCACACCGCCGACGTGACCGGTGCGTCGAAGCGGATGTGGCGCCGGAGGTCGAACCGGTCGACCACGTGGTTGAGGTAGCGCTCGGTCTCCGGCTGCCCGGCGAAGTGCTCCTGCCATTCCCACTCCTCGAAGAGCTCCTTCGAGAACAGGTAGCCGTAGGTGTAGCTCTCCGAGTCGAACCGCGCGCCGGGGTAGCGGTTCCAGAACCACGTCCCGCCGACCCCGCCGCCGGCCTCGAGCAGCACCACCGAGAAGCCGGCCTCGCGCGCCGCGATAGAGCTGGTAGAGGCCGGTGATGCCGGCCCCGACGACCAGGACGTCGACGTCGGCTGCGGGCGGTTCCATGGGTTGCGCGGCCCCCGGGAGACTTGTACCGACCGGTTAGTCTAACGACGCGACAAGGTACTCCGAAGGGGAGGAGCGCCGCATGGCGGTCGTGGAGCAGAAGTGGTCGGCCTCGCCCGTGCCCTACGCGATGGAGCACCCCGACCGGGTCCCCAAGCAGCGCTACCTCGACCCGGACTTCTACGCGATGGAAGCCGAGCAGCTGTGGCCGCGGGTCTGGCAGATGGCCTGCCGGCTGGAGGAGATCCCCCAGCCGCACGACTTCGTGGAGTACGAGTTCCTCGACCAGTCGGTCATCGTCCTGCGCACCGACGACATGGGCGTCGTCGCGTTCCAGAACGCCTGCCGCCATCGCGGCGTCAAGATCGTCCAGGGCAGTGGGACCTGTGCACGCGCGTTCCAGTGCCCGTTCCACGGGTGGCGCTACGGGCTCGACGGCAAGAACGCCGCGGTCACGCAACGGCGGACCTTCGCCGAGCACAACCTCGTGGAGGAGGACCTCGATCTGAGGTCGGTGCGGTGCGAGATGTGGGGCGGGTGCGCGTGGATCAACTTCGACCACGACGCCCCTCCGGTGCGCGACTCCCTCGAACCCGCCGCCACGACCCTCGACGCGTGGAAGGTGGCGTCGATGCGGGCCGAGAAGTGGTACGCGTGCCGCCTCCCGGTGAACTGGAAGCTCGCCATCGAAGCGTTCGTGGAGATGTACCACGTGGTGCAGACCCACCCGCAACTCGTCATCCCCACGCGCTTCGGGCTACGCGAAGGGACGCCGTTCGACCCGCAGGCCTTCATCGACGCCGACATCCAGTACCTCCGCGCCATGAGTGACGGCATGGACGGCATGTGTCATGCCGACGACGTGCGCATCGCCGAGAGCCTGCGCGGCGTGGAGCTCCCGGCCGACCCGTCGCTGGCGATGGCCACCTGGAACCGCACGCTCAACGACGCCGTCGTGCGCTGGCACCGGGAAGCGGGCCACGACATCCCCGACCTCAACGAGCTCGACGAGCTGGGGATCAACCTGACGTTCTTCCAGGGCTTCCCGCACTACTTCGTGCTCCCGATGTACAGCGGCGCCTCCGCCTACCGGTTCCGCCCGCTGGCACCGGAGGAGACCCTGATGGAGATCTGGTCGCTGGCGCGCTTCGCCGAGGGGGACGAGCAGGTGCGACCCACGCCGCCCGAGGTGTGGGAGTGCGACGACCCGCGGTGGCCGGCGATCCCCGCCCAGGACTTCTCGAACCTCCCACGACAGCAGAAGGGCCTGCACGCGAAGGGCTTCGAGTACATGCGCCTGTCGAGCGGCCTCGAAGGGCACATCTCCAACTTCGAACGGACCATCGACGGCTTCCTCGCCGGCCGTCCCCACGAGCAGCTGCTCCCCGCGGTGCGCGCGGTGAACGTCTACCCGTTCGAGCAGCCGATCCTCGACCTCGGCTTCTGATGGCGTCACCTCGTCCTCGACACGCTCACGTCTCGAGCGCACGCACCACGTAGCGGCACACCTCGTCGAACGACATGGCGGCACCTCGGGCGAACAGGGCTTCGTAGGCCTCGTCACCCAAGGCAGCCCGCGTCCGAACCAACGCGTCATCGCGGCGGGTGCGCTCCCGAGCGGGAAGACTGTCGATCGGCGAGAGCTGCGGAGTGCTGATCGCGCCGGCGAGCACCGCCGCATCGTCCAATTCGCCGAGCGCGGACATGACCTGGATGCCGTAGTCCACCGCCGTCGCCACCGTCGGGGAGTCGCCCCGGTCGGTGCTGAACGCGATCGACTCGCGGAGGTGCGCCCGCGCGCGAGCGTGGTCGCCGGCTTCCGCATACGCGACGGCTCGGACGGCGAGGAGCAGTCCGAACACCACGCCGCTGGCACCGCGACGGACGAGCGCGATGCTCTCGTCCATGATCGCCGCCGCGCGCGCCGGATCGGTCCTCCAGATCCCGAACACACTCACGAAGAGCGCATTCGCGATCGAGGTGGGATGTCCACTCTCCCGTGCCGCGCGTAGGGCCTCGTCGGCGGTGCGCTGCGCCTCAGGGGAGTCGTCGCCGCCGAGGACGCGCATCCCGGCGCTCGCCATGAGCAGGGTCACTCGGGAGACGAGGGCGTGATCGCCCTCATCGGCTTCGGTGACCGCGAGCCCTTCGGCCAGCGTGGCGGCCACGCGGTCGTAGTCCTGTTGGATCGCGGCGATGTAGGAGAGCAGCACGTAGGTGGCGGCGCGGACGAAGCCGCGGGGTTCGATGCCCAACACCGCGTGCGCTCGGTCGCGCGCCAGCTCGAGGTCACCGCCGAAGAGCGCGTTCCACGATGCTGCGCTCAGCACCGCCGCCCGGCGCTCGGGGGTGGTCGCATCGACGAAGGGGAGGGCACGCTCGGACCACGAACCGACTCCGAGGCTGGAGCCCGCGTTCGCCTCGTTGCTCAGGCCGGCGACGATGCGGATCGCGAGCTCGCGGTCGGTTTGATCTCCGCGGTCGAGGCTCCAGGCCACCGCGATCCGCAGATTGTCGAGCTCGATCATCGTGCGCGGTCGCCAGGCGAGCTCCTCGGAGCCGAGGAACCCGTCGCCGGCGAGCTCCGCGAACTCGGCGAAGTGGACCGCATGGCGCCGGCGCCATGCATCCGGGTCGTCGATGTCGGCGAGTCGGTCGAGCGCGAACTGCCGAAGGGTCTCGAGCAACCGGTAGCGCATCGATCCATCGGGGGCTTCGTCGGTGTTCACCATCGACTTGGTCACCAGGCCGCCGATGGTCTCGATCGCGTCCCAGGTGTCGACGCCGTCACCGGTGACCACGGCGGTGGCGTCGGTCCCGGAGAAGCTGCCCGAGAACACGCTCAAGCGGGCGAAGACCCGCTGCTCCACCGGGGTGAGGAGCGAGTACGACCATTCGACCGCGGCCCGGAGGGTCTGGTGACGCTCGACCGCGCCGCGGCGACCGCCGGTGAGCAGCCGGAACCGCTCGTCGAGCAAGGTGACGATCTCGTCGGGGTTCATGCTCACGACCCGCGCCGCCGCGAGCTCGATCGCGAGCGGGATGCCGTCGAGGCGCCGGCAGATCTCCGCGATCGCCCGGGAATTGCCCGAGTCCACGGAGAAGCCCGGCCGCGCCGCCGAGGCCCGGTCGACGAACAGAAGCGTGGCGTCGCTCGGCGCGGCGTCGTCGGGTGCGTCGGACGCTGACATCGTGAGCGATCGGAGCGGGCGGATCTGCTCGCCGTGCACCGCCAGACCTTCGCGGCTGGTCGCGAGGACGCGGACGTCAGGACACCCGCGAATGACGCGCTCGGCGAAGCGCGCCGAGACCTCCAGGAGGTGCTCGCAGTTGTCGAGCACCAGCAGGAGCTGCTTCGTGCGCAGGAACTCGACGATGCTCGCCTCGAGCGACATCCCCGGACGAGGAGTGACGCCGAGCGAGGTGGCGATCACCTGGATGGCCTCGGCTTCCTCGTTCGCCACGCCGAGCTCGCAGATCCACGCGCCGTCGCGGTAGTCGTCGAGCATGCGCCCCGCGATCTGCAGCGCGAGCCGGGTCTTGCCGACGCCGCCGGTGCCGGTGATCGTCACCAGCGGGCCGGTCCGGACGGCGCCGGCGATCTCGACGACCGCGTCCTCGCGTCCGACGAAGGACGTGACCTGCAACGGGAGGTTTCCGGGAACGACGTCGAGCCAGGTGGGCGGTTCGACGTCGTCCGGCAACCCCGGCCCCGCCAGCTGGAAGACCCGCTCGGCCCGAGCGAGGTTGCGCAACCGGTGCTCGCCCAGGTCGACGAACTCCAGACCGTGGTCGAGCGTGTCGCGGGCAAGCTCCTCCGTGGCGAGCGAGACGAGGATCTGTCCTCCGCTCGCGGCGTCCATCAGTCGTGCGGCGCGGTTCACGGCGGTGCCGTAGTAGTCGCCCTCGCGGAGCTCGGCGTCACCGGTGTGCACGCCGATCCGAACCCGGAGGGGCCCGGTCACGCCCCACGGTTCCGCGGAGATCGCCCGTTGGGCACCGGCCGCCGCGCCCAGAGCGTCGTGCGCACTGCCGAACACCGCGTGCACGCCGTCGCCCCGCATCTTCACGATGCGCCCGTTGCCGGCCAGGATCGCGTCCCGGAGGAGCGCGTCGTGCCGGGCGAGGGCGTCCTGCATCGCGTCGGGGAAGTCTTCCCAGAGACGCGTGGAACCCTCGAGATCGGTGAAGAGAAACGTCACCGTTCCCGCCGAGCGTTGGTTCACGCCCGAGAGGGTAGGCGGCACCGCCGATCCACCGGTCGGTCGACTCGCGTTACCGTCCGAGCATGCCCAGGACCGAAATCGACGGAGTGTCCATCGCCTACGAGGTCATCGGTGAGGGACGACCCTGGATCGTGACGCCCGGCGGTCGCTTCAGCAAGGACTATCCGGGGGTCCGTGAGCTCGCGGTCGCCCTGGCCGAGCACGGCAACCGCGTCGTCATCTGGGACCGACCCAACTGCGGGGAGTCCGAGGTGTGCTTCCGCGGCGAGTCGGAGTCCGAGATGCAGGCCGACGTCCTCGCCGGGTTGCTCCGCCGGCTCGACCTGGCGCCGGCGGTGATCGTGGGCGGCTCGGGTGGCTCGCGGGTGTCGCTGCTCGCGGCGAGCCGCCACCGCGACGTCGCCGCCGCGGTGGCCGTCTGGTGGATCAGCGGCGGCGTGTTCGGACTGCTGTCGCTGGCCAACTACTACTGCGCGCCGTCGGTGCCGGCGGCGTGGAACGGGGGCATGGAAGCGGTGGCGGCCCTCCCCAGCTGGGAGGAGGTGGTGGCGCGCCATCCGGCGAACCGCGACCGGATCCTCGCGCAGGACCCGCAGGAGTTCATCGCCACGATGGAGCGGTGGATGGCCGCGTACTGCAGCTGCACCGGCGAGCTCGTCCCGGGCCTGCCCGACGACGACGCCCGCCGGCTCGACCTCCCGGCGCTGGTGTTCCGCAGCGGCGCGTCCGATTTCAACCACCCGCGCGAGACGTCCGAGCAGCTCGCGGCGCTGCTCCCGAACGCCCAGCTCGTCGAACCGCCGTGGCCGGACACCGAGTGGATCGATCGGGCGCGCGGCCTCTGGCAGGGCTTCGAGCGGTGGCCGCTCCTGGCGCCGCAGCTGGCGGACTGGGCGAACGCGACGTCGACCTGAGCGCGCTCGGTTCGGGCGGTCAGTTCATGGAGTGGTCGGGCGCGTTGACGTCGATCGGCCGGACGAACTCGTCGGGCCCGTAGTCGAGCACGTACGGAGCAAGGGGCGACGGTTGCGGTGCTCGCTGCCGGAGCCCCTGCGTGGTACCGACGATCCGCGACCGGAACGAGTCCAAGGTCGCGGAGACCGCGGCGGTGGTCGGCAGTCGCACCACCCCGTTCAGGCTGTGACTGGGCGCCAGCGCATCCGTGCGCGTGGTGACGGCAACCAGGCTCACGACGGCGATGACGACCAGGAGCGCCGACATCGGGGCACTGCGCGGGAGGGCCAGACCGACACCGAGGCCGAGCAGCCCGATGGAGGTGACGACCAGCACGGTGCGGCGCATCCGGCGTTGCGCGAGACGACGTATTCGACGAGTTTCCATCCTGCCTCACTCAGGTTGGTTCCTCGCCCGCTTCGACGCCGGAGTCTAAAGAAGCCGGGTGCGCATGTCAGCGATGGTCGCGCGGTGTTGACGACCCGTTGAGCGAGCCGCTTCAGGGGCGCGCGGGCGGCCCTTCGGCATCCAGGATGTAGCGCGGGCCCGGGCCGCGCGCCGCGGCTTCGTCGTCGGGGTTCAGGAGGCGGCAGAAGCCGAGCGACAGGCACCCGCAACCGATGCAGCCGTGCAGCCGGTCGCGGAGGCGTTCCAGCATGGCGATCTGGGCGTCGAGTCGGGGGCGCCAGGAGCGCGACAGGCGCTCCCAGTCCTTCGCCGTGGGCGTCCGGTGCTGGGGGAGTGACTCCAGCGCGGCGCGGACCTCGGCCAGGCTCAGGCCCACCTCCTGGGCGACGCGGACGAACGAGACCCGGCGGATCGTGTCGCGCGGGTACCGGCGCTGGCCCCCGGAGGACCGGTTGGCGTGGATCAGGCCCTCGGTCTCGTAGAACCGGAGCGCCGACGCCGCGACGCCGGTGCGGTCGCTCAGCTCGCCGATGGTCAGCTCGTGGTCCACCGCGAACAACGGTAGACCGAACAAACCTTGACTTCAAGTCAACTTGAAGTTCTAGGTTGAGCTACGGACGGTAGCCGCGACACGAGAGGAGCCAATCCGATGGGTTCGGAACAGACGTTCAGCGAGCAGATCGCCGCTCAGGTGGCCGCATGGCCGGGAGTCGAAGTCGACCGCAGTGAGGCCGGCGAGCTCGCGTTCAAGGTCGGTCCACGCGAGCTCGGCCACCTCCACGGCGAGCACGCCGCGCACTTCAGCTTTCCGCCCGCGGTCTGGCGCGAGCTGCACGAGCAGGATCGGATCACGTCCCACCCGGTGTTCCCGGGCAAGACCGGTCCCGCGGCGCGCCGGATCGACGACGACGCCGACGTCCGCGACGTGGTCGTCCTGCTGCGGCTGAACTACGAGCGGATCGTGGCGCGGCACGGCGTCCCGGCGTCCGCGGCCTGACGTGCGGGCCGTCGTCCTCGAGGCCTTCGGCCCCCCGGACGTCCTCGTCCCGACCGAGGTGCCGGCACCGACCGTCGGCGCGGGCCAGGTCCTGATCGACGTCGAGCTCGCCAACGTGACGTTCGTGGAGACGCAGGTCCGGGCCGGGAACCCGCCCAATCCCGCGATGACGCCGGCCCTGCCGACGATCCCCGGCAACGGGGTCGGTGGCGTCGTGGTCGCGGTCGGCGACGGCACCGATCGCTCGCTCCTCGGCGCCCGGGTCGTCACCAGCACGGGCGGAGTCGGGCGGGTACGCCGAGCAGGTCGCCGTCGACGCGGGTGGCGTGCTCCGGGTGCCCGACGACCTGGGCATGGCCGAGGCGGTGGCGCTGCTGGCGGACGGCCGCACCGCGGCGCTGCTCGTCGAGGCCGCCGCCGTCGCCGACGGCGAGACCGTGCTGGTCGAGGCCGCCGGTGGCGGCGTCGGGACGCTCCTGGTGCAACTCGCCGGTCGTCGGGGTGCGCGCGTGGTGGGCGCGGCAGGCGGCGCCCGCAAGCTGGCGCTGGCCCGCGAGCTCGGCGCGGACGCGACCGTCGACTACCGCGACCCGGAGTGGCCCGAGCGGGTCCGGGCCGAGCTCTCCGATGGCGTCGACGTCGCGTTCGACGGCGTGGGCGGCGCGATCGGGCGCGCCGCGTTCGCGCTGGTGCGCGACGGCGGGCGCTTCGTGCCGTTCGGCATGGCCAGTGGTGAGTTCGCGCAGCTCCGCGACGGGGACGCGACCCGGCGGCACGTGCGCGTCGTCCACCTGGGTCCACCCACGCCGGCCGACGTCGCTCGGGTGACGCGTGGGGTGCTCGACGATGCCGCCGCCGGTCGACTGCGCCCGGTCATCGGTCAACGGTTCCCGCTCGCCGACGCCGCCGCCGCGCACGCCGCCATCGAACGTCGCGACACCATCGGCAAGACGCTGCTCGTGGTCGCCGCGGGCGGCTCGACCACGAGCCACTGATTCTGGACATCGAGGCGCGACACGGCCGATAAGTGTCGTACCCCCATGGTTTGATCGGTGCATGTTCGAGATCGCCGATCATCTCGACGAGCTGCGGTGCTGGCCGACGGAGCGGTTGCGTGCCGCGGCACGACGAGTTGCTCGCGTGTGCAACGCCGGTTGTACGCGGAGGATCTCGCGTCGTTGCGGATGCTCGACGAGCGGGGGCGGATCGATCCGACGCTGGGTGATCATGGCGAGTCGACGCGGACGGCGCGGGACACGGTCGAGACGGCGCGCGACGGTTGGAGTCGTTGCCCGAGATCGCCGCGGCCGCGTACGAGGGGGCGCTGAGCGCCGAGCAGTTGAGCGCGGTCACCAAGCTGGCCGACGAGGACTCCGATGCGGAGTGGGCGCGGCGGGCACCGAACGTGGCGCCGGTCGAGCTGGCGCGGCTGGCGCGCAACGCGTCGAAGCCGACCGACGCAGGACTCGCGGCAGCGCTACGAGGCGCGGTCGGTGCGGATGTGGTGGACACCGGACACAGGGATGCTGCAGCTGCATGGGCAGTTGCCCGACGTGATGGGCGCCACGTTCGAGGCGACGATCCAGCAGCTGACCGAGCAGATGAAGCCGGCCAAGGGGCAGCGCTGGGACAGCTTCGAGCATCGCGCCGCCGACGCGCTGGTCTACTGTGTGACCAGCCTGAGGTCAAGGACGAAGGACCGACGATGGCACCGCGGCCGGTGCTGCAGGTCCCTGTGTCCCGTTGTCATGGCCCGGCGGAGATCGCCGGGATCCCGATCGCCGACTCCCTGCTGGAGCAACTGCGCGCCAACGCGACCATCGAGCCGGTGCTGGTCGACGACGACGGCGTCCCCGATCTTCATCGGCAAGCGCACCCCGGCACCTCCCCGAAGATCGTGCGGGCGGTGCTGCTGCGCGACGCACTGCCGTTCACCGACCTGCGACGTCACCTGCGGCCTCCAGATCCATCACCTTCGACCACGGTCCTGGGGCGGCACCGACGACATCTCCGAACCTGATCGCCATCGCCACCACCTCCACCCCCCCTCATCCCCCACGGGCCCTAGGCCCTGGTCGGCAACCCCAACCTGCCCGACGGATCTCCGCAGGTCCACCTCGACGACCTCAGCCCCGAACAACGCGAACAGCTCGGCCTCCCACCACCACGCGCCGGACCGACGGCCGCGTGAAGAGGACGACGACGTCAGGTGTACGTCCAGTCGGGCGCCTTGCGCGCTTGACGCTCGTCGTAGACGGCGGTGCCGTCGCGCACGTCGACGAGCTTCGGGATGACCAGGTGGCGGCGTCGGGGGCAACCGTCCGCGACGACGTGCTCCTCGACCTCGGCGGGGAACTGCTCGATGATGCTGCCGACGACCTGCGCCTCCTCCGTCGCCAGGAAGCACCGGCTGCCGTCGGTGACCTTGCCCAGCCACTCCCAGATCTCCTCGACCGTGCGCTCGGTCGCGATGCCGCTCTGCAGGTCGTCGAGGCCTTGGGTGATCTCGCCCGACCCGAGCTTGCACGGCGGGCACTGGCCGCAGGACTCGACGAACAGGAACTGCGAGAACAACGCGGCGACCTCGACCATGCAGGTCGTGTCGTCGTACACGATGAAGCCGCACGCGCCCATGCCGCTGCCCACCGATTCGACGCCCTCGTACGACAGCGCGACATCGAGCGCCCGGTCGCGGATCACCGGATTGGTGACGCCGGGGAACACGGCCTTGATGGTGCGGCCGGGTCGCGGCCCGCCGCCGACGGTGGCGATGACCTCGCGGAGGCTGGTGCCCGGCTCGACCTCGTCGACGCCCGCGTGCTCGACGTCGCCCACCACGGTGCACACCACGTTGCCCGGTGTCTGCTCGGTGCCGTGACCACGGAACCAGTCGACCCCGCGCACGAGGATGTGCGGGACATTGGCGAGGGTCTCGACGTTGTTGACGAGGGTGGGATTCGAGCCGTCGCCGCCGGGGCCGGCGCCATCCGCCGGTGCGACCGCGCTCCACCCCAGCTGCGGTGTGGTCGCGAACAGTCCGTGCTGGTATGGCGGGAGGACACGCGGGTACGGCGGGTTGCCCTCGATCACCTCGAGGAGTGCCTTCTCCTCGCCGTAGAGGTACTCCTCGGGACCGGCGACGACGACGAGCTCGCAGTCGCGGCAGATGCCCGCGTCCTGCATCTCGACGATGGCACGCGTGACGAGCTCCCGCTCCTCCTCGAAGCTCTCCTTGAGCGCGAGGAACGCGCTCTCGGCGTCGACCACGAACGCGGCGATGAGCAGCCCTTCGACGACCTGGTACGGGTTGGCGCGCAGCAGGGCGCGGTCCTTGAACGTCCCCGGCTCGCCCTCGGCACCGTTGCAGACCGCGTAGCGGCGCGACGCCGGCTGGGAGCGGACGCTCGTCCACTTGGTGCCGGTGGGAAAGCCGGCACCGCCGCGGCCCCGGAGCCCGGCCCGGCTCACCAGCGCGATGGTCGCGTCGGGGCCGAGGTCGATGGCGCGCTGCAGGCCGAGCCCGCCGATGTCGGTGGCGAGGTACTCGTCGATCGAACCGACGGCGCGTTCGGGCAGCAGGTAGCGATCGGTCACGCGCGCCATGATGCACCCTCGACGTACGGAGCGTCGCCGGTGGCCGCCGCGGGTACCACCGAGACGATGGTGTTCGCCCAGGTCTTCGTGACCCTGCTGGTGATCATGGACCCGGTGGGCAACGTGCCGATCTTCCTCGCGGTGACGGACCGGGACGGTGAGGAGGCGCGCCGCCGAGCGGCGTTGCAGGCGGCCTTGACCGCGGCCGCGGTCATCCTCGCGTTCGCGGCGTTCGGCGGCGTGCTCCTGCGGTTGCTCGGCATCTCCGTGCAGGCCCTGCAGGTGTCGGGTGGTCTGCTCCTCGTGCTCGTGGCACTCGAGCTGCTGCAACAGCCCTTGCGTCCGGCCGACGCGCAGCTCACGAGTGGCGCCAACGTCGCGTTCGTCCCGTTGGGCACGCCGCTGCTCGCCGGGCCCGGTGCGATCGCGGCGACCATGGTGTACATCCGTGATGCGGCCGATTGGCGCGGTGTGCTCATCGTGGTCGGCGCGCTGGTCAGCGTGTTCGTCGTCGTCTACGTGGTCCTGCGCTTCGCCGGCGTCATCGCCCGGGTCCTCACCGAGAACGGCGTCGCCCTGCTCGCGCGCATCGTCGGCCTGCTCCTGGCGGCGATCGCGACCCAGCTCGTCGCCACCGGCATCCAGGAGTGGGTCCGCCACGGCGTCTGACCGCGCCACTCGGCCGGGCTCACCGCTTCTTGGTCTTCCCGCCGCGGCCCTTCCCGTCCCGGCCCTTCTCGTCCCCGCCCTTCTCGTCCCGGTCCTTCCCGTCGTCGACGAGCTCGCGCCAGCTCGTGGCCTCGATCGTCACCCCGAACCGCTTGGCGGCCGCCTGGATGCGCTTCCACGCCCGGTCGCGCTCGGTGTTGCTGACCCCCTCGACCTGGTCGAAGCGGGCGACCGCGTTGCGGACGTGGCGGGCGTCGGTGAGCGGTTCCTTGCGCTCCTTCGGGAACGCGAACTGCGATGCGGGCAGGTCGTTCTGCTCGGCCGCGCTCAGGGCCTGGCTGCGGCGGGCGGCCCTCTGCTTGGCGGTGGCCATGGGCGTCTCCCCCTTCGGTCGGCTGGTCGACGATGCGCTGCGGCGCGGGTTCCGGAACTCGGCGACGCGCCGCAGGTCGGGCACCGGCGGATGGTGTGCGCGTACCCGGTGAGCCGGACGCGGACGCATCGCGTGACGAGGAATCGGCGGTGGCGGTCGGGAGGGAGGTCGGCGAGCGAAGCAGGTGGGTACAGGCGCGGTGTCGACCGGCCGGCCGAAACCATCGGGGGCGACGATGCGCGAACGCGAGCTGGAGCTGCGGGTAGGCCCGACCGGCGCGATCCACGGCGACCTGCTGGTGCCCGACGGCGCCGGGGGTGTGGTGGTGTTCGCGCACGGGAGCGGGAGCAGCCGCCGGAGCCGCCGGAACCAGGAGGTCGCGGCGTACCTGCGAGGTCGGGGCCTCGGCACCCTGTTGTTCGACCTCCTGACCGAGGCCGAGGAGCTGGCCGACCGCGACCGCGGACACCTGCGGTTCGACATCGACCTGCTGGCGGAGCGCGTCGGGCTCACGGTCACCGCCGTCGTCGACGACCCCGAGACCCGGGCACTCCCCGTCGGGCTGTTCGGTGCGAGCACCGGGGCGGCGGCGGCGCTGGTCGCCGCGGCCCGCGACCCGGCGCCGATTGCGGCGGTGGTCTCGCGCGGGGGCCGTCCCGACCTCGCGGGGGACGCGCTCGAGTCGGTGCAGGCGCCGACGTTGCTGATCGTCGGCGAGCGCGACCGCCAGGTGGGGGAGCTGAACGAGGCCGCGGCGGCGCGATTGCGCTGCCGGCACCAACTCGTCGTCGTGCCCGGCGCCACCCACCTCTTCGAGGAACCGGGCGCGCTCGAGGAGGTCGCGCACCTCGCGGGCGACTGGTTCACCACTTCTTTCTCCGCCCGTGCGGGCGCGGGAGAATCGGGTCCCCGATGAGGGTACGGACGGCGACGTTCCCGTGGGTCCGGTGATCGGTGTGCGCGAGCGGGCCGAGCCCGTACGCTGAGGGGATGGTGGCCGACCGGAGAGCCGAGGGCGACAACGGGGACCCCGACCTCGAGTTGGGTGCCGACGTCGAAGCCCTCGTCGACGACGACGAGCCCGTGCTCGACGAGACCCGTCACTACCAGCAGGACCCCGACAACCTGGCGGAGAACGCGCGCGACGCCGACGAGCTGGAGCAGGACGACGAGCTCGAGCTCGACCAGACCGAGCTCGACGAGCTCGGCCTGACGCTCGACGACCCGCACCAACCCGAGTCGGAGTAGCGCGCTCCCCTCCCGCTCAGCAGGTCGCGGTGGCGTGGAGCACGGGCTCGAACCCGGTGCGCAGCGCGGCCACGGAGGTCGGCGGCGTGAGGATCCGGGCCACCCCGTGGACGGGTCGCGTCCGTGGTGCGGTCCAGCCGGGGTGAGCGAACGCGAGGGTCCGGTCGCCGAGGACCAGCCGGGGCTCGCCGGTGGCGGCGACGACGACGGTGCCGTCGGGCAGGTCGGAGAAGGGAGCGGACCACACGCGACGATCCCGCGCCCGTTCGAGGCCGGTGCCGCGGTGCAGTCGCTCGCGGCCCAGACGGCGGTTCACCTCGGTCGCCGGGAGGGGTGCGTCGAGGTCGAGCGCGCCGCCGAGCGCCTCCTGGTACGACCGGTAGGCGGCCGGTCGGCACGTGGCGCAGGGCCGGTGTCCGGCGGCCAGCGCGACCGCGTCGTCGAGGAAGAACAGCGGCGTCCAGCGGTGCGGGTCGGCGAGCGGTTGTCGCCGATCGCGGAACGCGGTGACGCACGTGATCCAGAGGTCGCCGCGGTGGTGGCGGGCGAGCGCCCCGCTCCCGTCGACCAGGCACCCGCGGTTGCCGGTGAAGAGGCCCCGCGCGGTCACCGCGTGGAGGTCGCCCCACGGATCGACCCGGTTCTGTCGCGGGTGCGGTTCAGGCGGCATCGTGGAAGACGAGCCCGAGCGCGTGGCGACGCCCCGACCTCACCGTGCTGAGCCCGTGGCGCATCGATGCGGCCGACCACCCCCGCGCCGAACGCACCGGTCGGTCGCGCGTCGTGAAGACCACGGCGTGCCCGCGCGGGATGGTGGTGGCCGTGGCCCGCGATTGGGCACGCGGTCGTTGCTCGACCACGACGAACTCGCCTCCAGTGAAGTCGTCGCCGGGTTCGTCGAGCCCGACGACGACCTGCAGCGGGAAGACCAGGTCGCCGTAGAGATCGCGGTGCAGGGCGTTCCAGTCGCCGGGCCCGTACCGGAGCAGGAGCGGCGTCGGTCGGTCCTGCCCGTTCCGGTGGCACGCGTCGAGCCAGTCGGCGAGGTCGTCGGGCCACGGGGCCGGGCGGCCCAGGCGCTCGTACCAGGTGCGGGCGACATCGAGCAGGTGTGGCCAGCAGGCGGCGCGCAACGCCGCGACCTCCGGGGGAAGCGGACGGTCGAAGTAGCGGTACTCGCCGCGGCCGAACCGATGTCGGGCCATGTCGACCGTGGACCGGAAGCGGGCGTCGTCGTCGTAGAGGTCCACCAGTGCCACGCACTCGTCGCCGGTGAGCACCGGTCCGGTCGGCGCGCAACCGATCTCGTCGAGCTCGTCGCCGATGCCCTTCCAGTCGAGCGCGTCGACGCGCCGGCGCCAGCTCGCGGTGCTCACGCGGCGGACTCCATCTGCAGCAGGTCGCGCTTGAGCGAGGCGCCGCCGCGGTACTGGCCGACCGAGCCGTCGTTGCGCACGACGCGGTGGCACGGGATCACCAGCGGGATCGGGTTGTGCGAGCACGCGCTCGCGGCGGCGCGGACGGCGGCCGGCCGGCCCGCGCCGCGCGCCGCCACGGTGTAGCTCTCCGTGCGCCCGTACGGGATGGTGCGCAGGTGCTGGAGCACGTCGCGGCGGAAGCCGTGCGCGAGCCGGAGATCGAGCGGGAGATCGAACGCCACCACGGTCCCGTTCAGGTAGCCGTCGACCTGCCGGGCCGCGGCGTCGAGCCGGCGCGGCGCGTGCAGGACGCGCGGGCTCACCGAGTCGGCCAGCTCGGCGACCACGGCGTCGAACCCCTCCAGTGCGAACGCCACCCGCAGCAGACCGAGTGGGGACGCGGCGAGCAGGAGCGGCCCGATGCGCGTGTCGACGGTGGTGTAGGCGACGTCGATCAGGTTCTCGTCGTCGGCGCGCGTGACGAATCGCTCGTGCAACGACGACGGGATCGGCGCGGACGAGCCGTCGAGCAGCACCGCGAGGTCCACGTCGTCGAGGCGCTCGGTCATGGTCGGTCCTCCCGGAGGCGGGTGCGGAGCTTGGCGATGCCGTCGGACACGTTGCGGCGGGCGGCCGTCTCGCTGGTGCCCATCGCCCGGGCGATCTCCGGATACGGGAGCTCGCCGAGGTGGCGGTAGACGACCGCGGTGCGTTGCTTCGGCGCGAGCGCGTCGAGTGCTGCCCGCAGCGCGTCGTGTCCGTCGGCGGCGTCGATGGCGTGGGGCGTGGTCGGGCGCTCGTCGGGCACGCGATCGGTCGGGACCGGCCGCCGGCGCGCGGCCCTGAGGACGTCGACGGCGCGATTGTGGGCGATCGTGACCAGCCAGCCGCGCACGTTGCTGTCGGCTCGCAGCTCGGGGTAGGCGCGCATCGCCGAGACGAACGTGTCGATCCACGCGTCCTCGGCGTCGGCGGGGTCGAGGATCGCCCGGCACACCCGCATCACCGTCGGGCCGTGCTCCTCGACGACCTGCTCGAACGGTGGTCGCGACCCCCGGCGGGTGGTCGTCGCGCGACCCGCGGTCATGCCAAGCCGGTTTCGCGCACCGTGATGCTGAGTCGGCCCGGGGGGAGGTCGAGCCCGGCGGGGCCGGTGCCGTCGAGCACCTTGGGGACCCCGTGGTAGATCCGCCGGTTGCGGCCCCCGAACACGAGCAGGTCGCCCGAGGCGAGGTGGACGTCGGTGAAGGGCCCCGTGCGGCGATCGACACCGGCCATGCGGAAGACGCAGGTGTCGCCGAGGCTGATGGTGACCACGGGCGCCGACGACGGCTCCTCGCCGTCCTGGTGCAGGCCCAGCCGGGCACCGGGGGCGTACAGGTTGACGATGGCGGCGTCGGGTTCGATCGGGCTCCCGGCGCCGGTGTCGGCGACCGCGCGCCGGGCGAGCTCGGCGAGGTCGGGCGGCAAGGGCTTCACCGGTGCCGCATCGGTGTCGTCGGCGGTGCGGGAGTAGGCGTACGGCTGCCAGTGCCAGCCGAGGCACACCGACTGGACGGTCATCAGGTGGCCGGTGGGCACCCGGGGGTGGCGGAGCCCGGCGGGTGGGCGCGCCCACTCGCGGAACTGCTCGACCAGGGAGCGCTGCTCGGGCGGGGTCAGCCACCCGTGCACGTGGGCGACGTCGGGCAACGGTCGGGTGGTGTGCGGCGCGGCGGGGGACGCCTCCGAGCCCAGGTCGCCGTCGGCGGGGGCATCCAGACCCAACGCCAATTGCCCGACCCGACGGGTCCCCGGCGCGGGCAACGAGGTCGGGACGCCGCCGAGGCGGCTGCTCCGCATGCGCCCGCGTGCCGACGGTGACGTTCCGCTCATACCTGGTGAACGATCCTCACACTCGATCTGTGAGGTTACGCGGCAGGGGCGTGGCGCCCGGTGAGCCCGCCTGCGCGCGCGAGCGGCGCGGTCGTGCTAGGTCGCGGGCTCGAGCTCGCGGACCAGCCGGAGGAGCAACGCCCGTTCGAGGTCGCCGACTTCGACGAGCTCGAGGCCGGCGGTGACGACGCCGTTGTCGTCCTCGACCGCGTGGCGGACCTCGCCCGTCAGCCGGATGCTGGCCCCGTGGCGGGCGCCGAGGCGCAGGTCGAGCAGCACCCGGTCACCGACCGCCAGCTCGCCGCCGCTGCTGTGCAGCCCGACGCCCGTGGTCGAGAGGTCGCGCACGAAGCACTCGGTGTAGTCGCTGTCGGAGACGTAGGGGCGGTCGCGGTCGGGGTCGTCGACGAGGTAGCGGCTGGTCCAGCCGGCGACCCGAGGCGCGTCGCGCCGCCGTTCGTGCCGCCACGTCTTCTGTTCCGGGTTCCGCTTCCGTGTGAACACGTGCCGCCCCTGGCTCCCTCGACGCCGTTCACCGGGATCATCGGCCGTCCGGGGGCGCATCTCGAGCCCTCGTGACCCCTGCCACTGTCGGCCCCGGTTCGGGACCGGTTTCGCGGTGGGCTCCCGGCGGCACCCAGGTGATCGTCCGCACTCCCGTAGCCTCCACGCCGACACCAGGAGGCACCCATGGCTGGACGGCTCGAAGGCAAGGTCGCGATCGTGACCGGGGCAGGAGGGGGCATCGGGCGCGAGCACGCCCGGCTGTTCGCGGCCGAGGGCGCGGCGGTCCTCGTGAACGACGTCGGCCGTCGCACCGGTGCCGACGCCGCCGCGGTCGCGGCCGAGATCGAGGCGGCCGGCGGGACCGCGGTGGCGGACGCCGGCTCGGCGACCTGGGACGGCGCCGGCTCGATCGTCCAGCACGCGATCGACGAGTTCGGCCACCTCGACATCGTCGTGAACAACGCCACCGCGGCGCGCAACGCCGACCTCTGGCGCGTCACCGAGGAGGACTGGGACCTGGCCCTCGGCGTGAACCTCAAGGGGTACTTCGCGATGATCCGGGAAGCGGCCCCGCACCTCTGCGGTCAGGGTTCGGGGGTGATCGTCAACACGAGCTCGGGGTCGGGGTTCGGGCATCCGTCGGCCATCGCGTACGCGTCGGCGAAGGAAGGTGTGGTGGGCCTGACCCGGACCGTCGCCCGTGAGCTCGGGCGCTTCGGTGTGCGCTGCAACGCCATCCGCCCGTTGGCGCTGGGGGTGTCGACCAAGGAGTACGGCGAGCGCACGTCGAAGTGGGCGACGCTGATGTCGATCACGATGGCACCCCGCGGCGCGGACCTCGCGTTCAACGTGGCGACGCCCGAGACGCACCCACCGGCGAAGATCTCACCGATGGTGGTGTGGCTCTGCACCGACGCGGCGCGGGGCGTCAACGGGCGGACGTTCCACGTCGCGGGCGACACCGTGTCGCGCCTCAGCGAGCCGGAACGCGAACGGGCGATCACCAACGCCGGCGGATGGACCCTCGACGCGCTGGACGCCGTCGCGCCCACCCACCTCGTCGAGGATCTCACCAACGACTACCTGCTCGAGGACCATCCCGAGCTGCAGGTGTTCGAGCCCTGACCCGAACCGCGTGCCGTCGGGCGGGCCGTCAGATGCCGCCGAAGTCCTGGACCGCCCAGAGGCGCCCGTCACCGGAACGGAAGTACCCGATCCCCACGATGTTGTAGTTGCCCGAGAGGATGTTGGCGCGGTGCTCGGGCGAGTTGATCCAGGCACCCTCGACCTGCTCGGCCGACATCCCGACGGTGCCCACGAAGATGTTCTCGGCCATGGCACGGAACCCGCCGTAGTCGGCCGAGCTGACCAGGGCCCCCAGGTTCTGGTGCTCCAGGCCGCCGCTGTTGGCCATGGTGTTCGCCCACGCGCCCGCCTGGTTGGCGAGCTTCGGGCTCCAGGTCAGCGGGGGCAGGCCGTTCACCGCCCGGTCGTGGTTCAGGTCGTTGAACAGGCCGGCGGCGTACGGGTCGTCCGGACCGCCACTCGACGTGTTCGCGAAACCACAGGACGCGAGCCCCACCCCCAGGACGACCGCCATCACCACGACCGCGACCCGCTTCCGCACCAACTGCTGCACCCGCATCCAAGCTCCTCCCGAGCTGCGTTCGAGGGCTCAAGCCTCGGCGACCCGTTTCGGAGGACCCTTGTGGCAGGTTCAACGCTCCATCATCTCGGCCGATGGGCGGCTCACCGGTACCGGGAGCGATCGACCTCGATCCCCGGCTCCCGCGCCTCCTCGATGAAGCGCCAGACATCGGGGCGCGAGCCGTCGAGATCGGTGAAGCCGTACACCTGCGCGAGCTCGCCCGAGCTCACCGACTGCTGGTTCCACCGGGCCCGATCGGGGTCGGCCGCGAGGGCGGCGACCGCCCGGCCGACGAACCGCGGCGACTCCGACAGGGCGAAGTCGGGCGGCGCCACCGGGAGGCCGCGCTCACCCCGGTCGGGGTCGACCGCGTCGCGCCAGTGCGCCTCGTCGACACCGAACGCGTCGAGCATCATCTCCGAGCGCAGGAAGCCGGGCGTGATCGACACCGCGGTGCCGTCGCGCGCCGCGAGCTCGTGGCCCTGTGAGAAGGCGAGCCGGTTCACCGCCACCTTGGCCAGGTCGTAGTACACCGAGATGCGGTAGTTCGACGCGTTGTAGCGCGTGGTGCCGTCGGTGACCTCGACCAGGAGACCACCCGGACGGTCGACGAGCAGCGGCAGCAGGAAGTGCGACGTCACGAGATGCGTCTCGATCGCCAGGCGCAGGATCCGCAGACCGTCGTCGAGGTCGTGTTCCCAGATCGGTGTGCCCCACTGCGCGGGTCCGCCCTTGAGCAGCTCACCGCCCCAGATGTCGTTGACCAGCACGTCGACGTGGCCGTGCTCGGCGCGCACGCGGTCGGCGAGGGCCCGCACCTGCGCGTGGTCGAGGTGGTCGACGGCGACGGCGATGCCGCGGCCACCGAGCGACGTGACCAGGTCGGAGGTCTCCTCGATCGTCTCCGGCCGGTCGTACTCCGAGCGGGTCGTGCGCGTCGTGCGACCGGTGCAGATCACGGTGGCGCCCGCCTCGCCGAGCGCGGCGGCGATGCCGCGGCCGGCGCCTCGGGTCGCACCGGCGACGACCGCGACCCGGCCGCGCAGCGCCTCCGCATCTGGTGTCCACGTCATGCGTCGTGCTCCTCTCTCGCGACGAGTGTCCCGCCGCGAGGTCAGTGCCAGCGCAGGATGGCACCGAGGCCGTCGGTCGGACCGCCGGCCTTCGGGACGAGGCGCACCCCGGCCCCGGTGACGAGCGCGGCCCGGATGGCCACGTCGACGAGACGACCGGACTCGGCCTCCGTGATCCCGAGGTCCTCCAGGAGCTCCGGGGTCGCGGCGACGGGAACCGCGTCCGGACCGGACCACGCCCGTCGCTCGTCGTCGGGGTCGTCGTGCACGAGCAGCACGTCGACCCGGCTCTCGCTGAGCGCCTCGAGCGTCGCGTCGACGCCGTCGGCGGCTCGATCGTGCTCCCCGTGCTCCTCGCGGAACTTCTCCAGCGCGGCGACGGTGGTCCGGGCCGCGGCGTCGCGCACCCACCGCCCGATCTCCGCCTGCATCCGCTCGGTGTCGACCCCCGGCGCGCGACCGCCGGAGATCTCGTGCAGCCTCAGCAGCAGACGATCGGGGAGATGCCCTTCGAGCAGCTCGACGGCCCGCACGTCACCGCCGACCACGATCACCTGGGCCCCGACCTCGTCGCTCGCGCTCCGGACGGCATCGGCGACCTCGTGGGCATGGCTCTCCCAGGTGCGCTCGGCGCGCTGCTGGATCTTCCGTTGCTTCCAGCCTCCGGGCTTGACCTTGCGGATGGGCCCGGAGTCGTCGGGGTCGACGTGGGCGTGCTCCTCGCCCGGTCCGACGCCGAAGGCGGTGATGTCGGCGCCGCGCCGGTCGGTGAGCACCACCACGTAGGGCACGGTGTCCTGACGCCAACGGAGCAACGGGCCGAGGACCGGGAGCCGGTCCCACCGCCCGACGTCGGCGGGCAGCGGTTCGGGACCGTGCTCCACGTGCAGGAGTCCGTCGGCGGTGGCGAACGCGGCGAGGGCGGGGCCGAGCTCGTGGGCGGGGCCGACGAACGGTGCCACGTGCTCCAACGCCCGGGGGTCCGCGCCCCGGGACGTCAGCTCGCGCCGGAGGTCGTTCCAGTGCAGGTCGGCGAGCTGCGCCGCGTGCTCGAGGTCGCCGGGAGTGTTCAAGTAGACCGAGACCATCGGGCCCCGCTGCTCGGAGAGCGTCCGGACCTCGGCCGCGTGCACACCGACGGGCAGGTACTCGCCTGAGGTTTCCATCGGAGGGGTGATGCCCGTCGCCCGGGGTCGCCAATCGTGGGTGGTTCGCGACGCGGACGCGACGCCCACCTCGACGCGGCGATCGCGTCGGGGCAGGCGTCGCGCCATCGCTCACGAGGGCGGGGCGAAGAACTCGAGCGCGATGCCGTCGGGGTCGCGGAACGACACGCCGGAACCGTATGCCGCATCCTTGATGCGACCGCGCGCGACGCCGAGCTCGTCGAGGCGCAGGGCCCACTTCTCGAGCTCCTCGCGGTCGGCGCAGCCGAAGGCGACGTGGTCGAGACCGACGCGGAACTCGCTGAATTGCTCCGACGGTGCCGCGGTGCCGTGCTGGTGCAGCCCGAGGAGCGTGCCGTTCCCGAGCAGGTACACCGAGTGGTGCATGTCGGGCTCGGTGTCCTCGTCGAGCACCGGCTCGGCGTCGAGGAGCGCCTCGTACCAGGGCCGGCTGACCGAGAGGTCGCGCACGGTGAGGGCGACATGGGTGAGCGGGGGGAATGCGGTCATGGGAGAGCCTTCCTGATGGGGGAGTGCGTGCGGTGACGCGGTGACAGACTGAGTATCCGTGGGCAGCCCGTTCGAGACCATGACCGCGACACCGCGCCACCTGGCCGCGACACCAGAGTTGCGTTCGTGACCGACACCGAAGCGCCCGCGCTCCTTCAATCCGCGCTCGAACAGCTGCGACTCGAAGGCGCGATCTTCTTCCGGTCGGAGCTGAGCGAGGGCTTCTCGTTCGAGTCGACGCCCCAACAGCTCGCCGATGCGCTCCATCCCGGTGCGACGAGCATCATCCTCTTCCACATCGTCGCCCGGGGCACCTGTTGGGTCGCGGGCGACGACGGCGTCCGTCACTGGGCGGAGCAGGGCGACGTGATCGTGCTGCCCTACGGCGACCGCCACGTCATCGGCGGCGAGTCACCGGCGGAGCTCGTCTCGATCATGACGCTCCTCGATCCGCTCCCGTGGGCGCAGCTCCCGACCATCCGTCACGGTGGCGGCGGTGCGCGCGTCGATCTCGTGTGCGGGTACCTGCACTCGGAGGACCCGCTCTTCGATCCCGCGCTGCGGGTGTTCCCGTCGGCGTTCGTGGTGCGCCTCCCCGACGGCGCGGCCGCGGAATGGGTGCGGGCGAGCGTCACCTATTCGATGCAGGAGCACGCGCCGCCCACGAACCTGAGCGGCAGCGCGCAGGCGATGCGCCTCCCCGAGCTGGTGCTCATCGAGGTCCTGCGGGTGCACCTCGCGTCGGCGCCCGCGGTCGACCACGGCTGGCTGGCGGCGTTGCACGATCCGGTGCTGGCCCCGGCGCTGGCCCGGCTCCACGGTGCGCCCGAACGGCGCTGGACGGTCGCCGAGCTCGCCGCGGGCGCGGCGGTCTCCCGCTCGAGCCTCGACGAGCGCTTCCGCCAGGTGCTCGGGCGCTCACCGATCCGTTACCTCACCGAGTGGCGCATGCACCTGGCCGAGGACCTGCTCGCCAACACCGACAGCGGCGTGGCGGCGGTGGCGCGCCGGGTCGGCTACGACTCGGAGGAGGCGTTCAGCCGCGCGTTCAAGCGCGCCCACGGTGCGTCGCCCAGCCACTGGCGCGTCGCCCGTCACTCCACCGCGACCCGGTGAACCGGGAGATCGTCGTGGCGCGGTTGCGCGCCGCCGGGTGCGTCGCCGCCGACGAGGAAGCCGCGCGCATGCTCGCCACCACACGCGACGCCGACACGCTCGAGGCGTGGCTGCGGCGCCGGGCGGACGGCGTGCCGCTCGCCTGGATCACCGGGTGGACGACGTTCTGCGGCGCGCGGCTGCACGTGGCACCCGGCGTCTACGTTCCGCGGCAGCAGACGGAGGAGCTGGCGCGCCGGGCCGCGCGCGTGCTCCCGCGGTCCGGGTTCGCGCTCGACCTGTGCACCGGTACGGGCGCGGTCGCCGCGCACCTGCGCCGGGCCGTGCCCGACGCACGGGTGATCGGCATCGACCGGGATCCACGCGCCGCTCGGTGCGCGCGCGACAACGGCGTCACCGCGATGGTCGGTGACCTGGCCGCCGCGGTGCACGGGCCGCAGTCGGTCGACGTGCTCACCGCGGTCGCACCGTACGTCCCGACCGGTGCGCTCCCGCTCCTCCCCGCCGACGCCCGGCGTCACGAGCCGCTCGCCGCCTTCGACGGAGGACCGGACGGCCTCGACGTGGTCCGGCGGGTGGTCGACGACGCGGCCCGGGTCCTGCGCCCGGGCGGCTGGCTGGTCGTCGAGGTCGGTGGCACGCAGGACGACGCGCTCGAGCCGGAGCTCGCCGCGCGCGGCTTCGCCGCCGCGACCACCTGGCGCGATGCCGACGGCGACCTGCGGGGCATGGCCGCGCGCCGGGTGACGCGGATCAGCGGCTGAGGTCGGTGAGCACCGCGCGCCCGAGGTAGCGGCCGCCCTCGAGCTCGTCGAAGATGTCGCCCAGCTCGGAGAGCGGCCCGGTGCGCGACACGTGGCTGCGCACCTTGCCCGCGGCGGCGAGGTCGACCAGCTCGCGCATGTCCTGCACGGTGCCGACCGCCGAGTAGATGATGGTGGCGTCCTTCATGAACAGCTCGAACGGGTTGAACTCGATGTTGCCCTCGCTCGTGGGCGGCAGGCCGACGAGGACCAACAACCCGTGTGGCCCCAGCAGGTCGAAGCCGAGACGGAAGCCCGACATGCGCGCCGAGAACACCAGGCTGGCGTCGACGCCCCCGAGCTCCTCGCGGACCACGTCGACGGCCTCGTCGGCGCCGACCGCGAGGTCGGCGCCGAGCGACTTCACGAAGTCGAGCCGCTCCGCCCCGATGTCCACGCCCACGACCTGGTAGCCGAACGCGCTCGCGATCTGGACCGCGTAGTGCCCGAGCCCGCCGGCGGCGCCGATGATCGCCACCGGTCGACCGGGGAGGACGTGGTGGTCGAGCAGCTTCTTCACCGCGCCGTACGCGGTGAGGCCGCCGCACGCGAGCGGCGCCTCGTTGTCGCCGAGGCTGTCGGGGATCTTCACCAACGAGCGCGCCCACACCGTGAAGTACTCCGCGAACGTCCCGATGATCGGCTTGCTCTCGCTGCACAGGCGTGGCTGCCCGCTCAGGCAGTAGCGGCACGCGCCGCACCAGTATCCGCCGCCGGCGCCACCGAGACCGAGGATCACCCGGTCGCCGACCGATGCGTACTGCTCCGCGCCCGGGCCCAACTGCTCGACGACCCCGATGGCCTCGTGCCCGATGACGCCCTGGCCGGTCACCCCGTACCAGTCTCCGCGGGCGATGTGCAGGTCGGAGTGGCACACGCCCGACGCGCTGATGCGGATCAGCGCCTCCTCGTCGCCCGGTACCGGGACGGGAAGGTCCTTGATCTGCAGGGTGCCGTCTTCGAGCCGTGCTGCCTTCACGTCGACTCCTCCGTCGCGGTGCGGGTCCGGCGCCGATCATGCCACCGGGCCCGCGACGACGCGTCAGCTGCCGATCGGGCCGGTGGCGGCGATCTCGTACTGGAGGAGCTCGGCCGACAGGACGGGGACCGCGTCCGGCTCCTCGGGCCGCGGCGCGCGCATCCGGGCCAGGTGCGGTGCCAGGTGCTCCTTGCTCTCCCACCGCTCGAACAGGTACACCCGGCCGGGCTCGAGGGGATCGGGGCTCAGCACGTAATCGATGCAGCCCGCCTCGGCCCGGGCTTCGCGCATGCCGGCCTCCCGGCCGGCGATGAACTCCGCCCGCCGGGCGGGATCGACCTCGAAGGTGCCTGCGATGATCAGCATCCGGTCAATCTCGCACACCCGCACCGTGGGCGGCCGATCTCCGTAACCGTTGTGTTACGGTAACGGCACCGTTACCGAGAGGGGAGCGCACGTTGGCCGTCACCATCGTCCAGTACCGGACCCGCCCCGAGCGGGCCGACGAGAACCAGCAGCTGGTGGAAGCGGTGTTCCGCGAGCTGCACGCCACCGCCCCGCGCGGCCTGCGGTACGCGAGCTACCGCCTCGACGACGGCGTGAGCTTCGTGCACGTGGCCGAGGTCGACGCCGACACCGGCGCCAACCCGCTCACCGGGACTCCTGCGTTCGGCGAGTTCCTGCGCGAGCTCGCGGACCGCGTCGAGGACGGCCCGCACCCGTCGGGCGCGACGTTGGTCGGGGAGTACGACGCGTCGGCGGAGGTGGGGACGCGTGGCTGACGGCGAGGGCACGAGCGACCGCCCGTGGGTGCTGCACACCCCGAGCGGCGGATCCGAGTACACCGCGTACCGCGACGACGCGAGCGATCCACCCGCCCTCGTGGTCCAGGTCGGCACGACCGAGCTGCGGTACCAGCTCCGCTGTCTCGACGACCTCGACGCCATGCTGCGCGCGGCCGGTGACTGGGTGCCGCTCGGCAACGCCGACGAGCAGAAGCCGGCGAAGGCCGGCACGGTCGAGGCATGGGCGCGCGCCGACGACAACCCCGTCGGCGGCTGGTACGGGCTCAAGAAGGGGCTCCGGGGTCGCTTCGCCAACTACGTGCCGCCGGTCATGGAGCGTCTCGGCCGGGCCGAGGTGGAGCACAACGCCCGCAACAACCGGATGCGCGCCACGCCGTGACCGCGGCGGCGCGGGACCCGTTCGAGGCGCTCGGGGATCCCAACCGGCGCGCCATCGTCGAGCTGCTCGCCGCCGGGGGGCGGTCGGTCGGCGAGGTCGCCGACGCGTTGCCGATCAGCCGTCCCGCGGTGTCGCGGCACCTGCGCCTGCTGAAGGAAGCGGGGCTGGTGGTGGAGGAGCCGCAGGGCACGCGCCGCATCTACCGTCTGCACGATGAAGGCGTCGAGGCGGTCGAGGCGTTCCTGGCCCAGGTGTGGGGCGACGCGGTGACGCGGTTCCGCCTCCTCGCCGAGAACACGTCGCCCGGCGCGAGTGGTCGCCGCCGGTCGTGACCCTCGACCCGCTGCGGCTCACGTACCGGATCGAGTGCCCGCCCGAGCACGCGTTCGCGGTGTGGACCACCCGGCTGTCGGCGTGGTGGCCCCGGAGCCACACGACGTCGGGCGATCCCGACGCCACCGTGGTGCTGGAGCCGCGCCTCGGCGGGCGCATCTTCGAGCGCGCGCACCGACGGGCGCGAGATCGACTGGGGCGAGATCACCGCGTGGGAGCCGCCGGCGCGGTTCGGCTACCTCTGGCACATCGGCCGGACCCGGGAGGACGCCACCGACGTGTCGGTCTCCTTCGTCGACGACGGCGACGGCGCCACCCGGCTGGAGATCGTCCACTCGGGATGGGACCGTCTCGGTGCCGACGGTGCGCAATTCCGGCGCGCGAACACCGCGGGCTGGGACGGCGCCATCTCCGCGTTCCGCACCGCGGCGGAGGCCGACGCCTGACCGCAGCTGCTTGCACCGGCCGCGGTGCCGGGCCATTGTGATCCGTCGAGCGGAGGGAGTGCGATGGCCCCGGACCGGTACGACGTCATCGTCATCGGTGCCCGCTGCGCCGGTTCGCCGACCGCCATGCTGCTCGCCCGCCAGGGCCACCGTGTGCTCCTCGTCGATCGGGCGACCTTCCCGAGCGACACGCTCTCGACGCACGTCGTCCACCCGCCGGGGGTCGCCGCGCTCGACCGGTGGGGCGTGCTCGACCGACTGCGCGCCACCAACTGCCCGCCCATCGACACGTACAGCTTCGACTTCGGACCGTTCACGCTCGCCGGCGCCCCGGGGACTCCGGACTCGCCGGTCGCCTACTGCCCCCGGCGGACGGTGCTCGACAAGCTCCTCGTCGACGCGGCCGCGGAGAGCGGCGTCGAGGTCCGCGAGGCCTTCACCGTCGACGAGATCGAGTTCGACGACGGGCGCGTCGCCGGCATCCGTGGGCACGCGCCGGGTGGTGGGCCGGTCGTCGAGCACGGCAACGTGGTGGTGGGGGCCGACGGTCGTTTCTCGTTGCTGGCGAAGGCGGTCGGCCCCGAGCAGTACCACGAACGCAGCCCGATCCTCTGCGGGTACTACTCGTACTGGAGCGGGCTCCCGGCCGAAGGCTGCTTCGCGGTGACGGCCCGCCCGGAGCGCGGCTGGGCGGTGGCGCCGACCCACGACGATCTCACGCTGGTCGTCGCCGGCTGGCCGTACCGCGACCGCGACACGTACAAGCACGACGTCGAAGGCACGTACCTGGGGATGTTCGACCTCGCGCCGGAGTTCGCCGAGCGGATCCGGGGCGCCACACGCGAGTCGCGCATCGCCGGCACCGCGGTCGAGAACTACTTCCGCAAGCCGTTCGGACCGGGCTGGGCGCTCGTCGGCGACGCCGGGTACAACAAGGACTTCATCACCGCGCAGGGCATCACCGACGCGTTCCGCGACGCGGAGCTGTGCGCCGACGCGCTCCACCGCGCGCTCAGCGGCGCCGAGACGTTCGACGAGGCGATGACCGAGTACCAGGCGGTCCGCGACGAGCACGTCCTGCCCATGTTCGAGTTCACCTGCCAGCTCGCGACCCTCGAGCCACCGCCGCCGGAGATGCAACAGCTCCTCGCGGCCATGCACGGCAACCAGGATGCGATGGACGGGTTCGCACGGGTGAACGGAGGGGTGACGTCGCCGGCCGAGTTCTTCTCCGCGGAGAACATCGGCCGCATTCTCGGGGCCGCCGGCTGAGCACCGGTCAGGCCGCGCCGGGGGGTGCCACCACCGCGGGCGACGCGTGTAGCAGTATTCGCTTCCTCGGCGCCGCCGGGTGAAGGGAGAGCACGCGGATGGTGCGCAAGGGTCGTGTCCTGCTGGTCGGGCTGTGCCTCGCGGGGTTGGCGGCGGTGGCCATCCCACCCGCGGCAGCGCAATCAGGAGCGGCGCCGAAGGCGACCGAGGTCGGCGTGACGCCGACCGAGATCCACATCGCGGTGATCGCCGACGTCGACAACCCGTTCGCGCCGGGCCTGTTCAAGGGCGTGGTCGACGGGGTGAAAGGCGCGGCGAAGTACATCAACAGCAAAGCGGGCGGCGGCGGCATCGCCGGGCGCAAGCTGGTGGTCGACTTCATCGACTCCCACCTCAATGCCAACGACAGCCGCAACGGCGTGATCACCGCGTGCCAGAACGACTACGCGATGGTCGGGAACTTCATGCTGTTCCTGAGCAACGTCGACGACGAGGTCAACTGCAAGGACCAGGCCGGCGCCGCCACCGGCATCCCCGACCTCGCCAGCGTCGCCACCGGGGTGCCACAGGCGTGCTCGCCGGTGGCCTTCCCGGTGAGTCCGGCGCAGTTGGTGTGCAGCACCAAGGACCAGAACCCGCAGACCTACAACGGCAACCAGTTCGACAGCAAGTACCTGCTGAAGAAGAACAAGAACGATCTGCACGGGGCATTCCTCTTCGGGAACGACACCAAGGACGCCCAGCGCGGCGGTGAGGTGCTCATCAACACCGCGATCAAGGCCGGGATCAAATCCGACCAGACGGTCGGCATCTCCGGCACGTGACCCGCAGAGCGCGTACACGCCGATCATCAACAAGATGAAGAACGACGGCTCGAACTACTCGTACAACTCGTCGGCGGCCGCGAGCGCGATCCTGCTGCGCAGCGAAGCGCAGCTCCAGGGCCTCAACAACGTCACGTGGGTGTGCACCATCGCCTGCTACGACAAGTCGCTGAAGGCCCAGGCCTCGGTGATGGAGGGCCAGTACGTCACGATGACGTTCCTGCCCTTCGAGGAGGCGTCCACGAACCCGACGCTCGCCGCCTTCCTCAAGTACGTCGGCCCGACCAATGCCGACGGCTTCGCGGTCTATGGCTGGACGGCGGCCCTCGACTTCAAGCAGGCGGTGGAGGCGATCGTCAAGAAGGACGGTGTGAACGGGCTCACCCGCGCCAACCTGCTGAGCACCGGCATCGACGCGCTCACCAGCTTCAACGCCGGCGGGATGATCGGCAACGTCGACATCAAGAACAAGGTCCCGACCGCGTGCGCCGCGCTCGTCCAGCTGAAGAGCGGCAAGTTCGTGCGGGTTGCGCCCTCGAAGAAGGGGACGTTCAACTGCGACAAGTCGAACGCGGTGCAGACCAAGGCCGACCTGATCGGCGGTGGCTGACCGGGACGGAGGTCGGTCGACGGCCGCCCTCCGTCAGCCCATGGCCGTCATGCCCCCGTCGACCGGGATCACCGCGCCGTTCACGTACGACGCCTCGACCGCGGTGAGCGCCACGATGACGTGGGCGACCTCCTCGGGCGTGCCGTACCGGCCGGCCGGGACGTTGCGCCGGGCGTAGGTGTCGCGGTCGCCGGCCGGGATGGCTGCGGTCATGCCGGTGAGGATCGGGCCCGGGCACACGCAGTTGGCGGTGACGCCCCGGCGGCCGAAGTCGACCGCGAGCGAGCGGGTGAAGCCCACGAGCCCGTGCTTCGACACCGTGTAGGGCGAGGTGCGCCGCGCCGCGACCAGCCCCTCGGTCGACGCCACGTTGACCACGCGGCCCGCGTCGCTGGCGAGCAGGTCGTCGAGGCAGGCCCGCACCACGAGCATGGCGCCGGTGAGGTTCACCGCCAGCGTGCGGTCCCACGTGTCCGGGTACCCGGGGTCGCCGAGCGACCCCCCGGTCGGGATGCCGGCGGCGTTGACCACGATGTCGACGGGTCCGTGCCGTCCGTGGACCCGATCGAGACCCGCCGCGACCGACGCGGCGTCGCTCACGTCGACCGGGGGGTCGCCCGCCACGTCGAACACGGCGACGTCCACCCCTTCGGCACGCAGCAGCCCGGTGGTGGCGCGGCCGATGCCGCTCGCGCCGCCGGTGACCAGCGCGACCCGGCTCACGCGCCGGTCGGCGTCACGTGCCGCCGTGCTTGCCCGACCGGAACGTGGCCGGGCGCTTGGTGAGGAAGGCGTCGATCGCCTCGCGGTGGTCGGCGGTCTCGATGCTGATCGCCTCGAACGCGACCGAGAGGTCGTAGAGCTGCGAGACCCGCATCTCGAGCTCCTTGTTCACCAGCCGCTTGTTGAAGCGGATCGCCACCGCGGGACCGGAGGCCAGCCGGTGGGCCATCGCCATCGCCTCGTCCATGAGCGACTCGGCCGGGACCACGTGGTTCACCAGCCCGAGCCGGTCGGCCTCCTGCGCGCTCACGAGGTCGCCGGTCATCAGGTACTCCTTGGCCCGGTTCGGCCCCATGAGCAGGGGCCAGAGCACCGCGCCGCCGTCACCCGTGACCATGGCGGCGCGCACGTGGGGGTCGGCGATGCGCGCGTGGTCGGCCATGTAGACGATGTCGCAGAACAGCGAGATGGTGGCGCCGATCCCGATGGCGTCGCCGTTGATGGCGGAGATCAATGGCACCCGGACCGCGAGGATGTTGCGCGCCATGCCCACCGACTCGATCAGCAGGCCGGGGTGCCCGTCGGGGTAGCTCACGTTGTCTTCCATGCTGTTGAAGTCGGCGCCCACACAGAAGTACTTGCCCGCGCCGGTGAGCACGACCGCGTTCAGCTCGTCGTCGTCGACCATGTGCCCGTAGAGCTGCTTCAGCTCGAGGTGCATCACCGGGTCGAGCGAGTTGCGCTGCTCGGGCCGGTTCAGCGTCGCCACGAGCACCCCGTCGTCGTGGAGCTCCGTGCTGATCGTCGTCAGGCCGTAGCGGTCGCTCATGCTGCGCGTGTCTCCTGGTCTCGTCAGTGGCCGATCGGCGGGCACTCCAGCGCCGCCGCCATCTCGTCGAGCTCCTCGATCAGCGCCCGGGGGAGCGGGATGCCCTGCGCCAGGCGCTCCTCCCGGCGCTCCGCTTCGAGCTCGCCCGGCACCATGACCCGATCATGGCCGGGGGCCAGCTCCGACGCGTGGACGTCGTCGATCAGCCGGTCGACGTGGGCCCGGAACCGGTCGACCGGCAGGAAGCGCGCCACGTCGAGGACCACGAAGCTCGCGCCCTTGGCGATGCGGTCCCAGCCGGTGAGCTCCGAGTCGCTCTGCTCGGTGGCGCCGAAGCTGCTGTCGGCCAGCAGCCCGGCCATGATCTCGACCAGGAGCCCGATGCCGAAGCCCTTGTGGCCACCGAACCACTGCAGCTGCGAGATCGACGCCGCGTTCGGGTCGGTGGTCGGGAAGCCGTGCTCGTCGTTGGCCCACCCCTCCGGGATGGACGCGTCGCCGCGCTTGCGGGCGAGGAGGACCTTGTTCCCCGCCGCGGCAGTGGTGGCGATGTCGTAGACGATGTCGGGATGGGTACCGGCGGGCACCGCGTAGGAGAACGGGTTGGTCGAGAACAGGCTGGTGGTCCCGCCGAAGGGCGGCACGATCATGGCGCCGTTCTGGAACGCCATGGCGAAGCATCCCTGCGCCGACGCCCGCATGGTGTAGTACGCGAGCGCGCCGAGATGCGTCAGCTCGCGGACCGACACGGTGGCGACGCCGTGGGCGTGGGCCCGCTCGACCGCCAGGTCGACCGCCGCCACCCCGGCGATCTGCCCGAAGCCGAGCCCACCGTCGAGTCGCACCGTCGAGCCCTCGTCGGCGAGCGTCGTGACCTTGGTGTCGGGACGGAGGTGGCCGCTGCGCACCCGGCCGAAGTAGAGCGCCATCAGGTGGGAGCCGTGGGAGTCGACGCCGCGCAGGTCGGCCTCGACCAGGTTGTCGGTGATGACCGGCGCCTGGTCGGGGGGGACGCCCAGCGCGCCCAGCATCCGTTCGAGATGCGTGCGGAGCGTGGTGTGGTCGACGACGGTCGTCGCCGCGGGGTCGAGTGTGGTCACGCGGAACGCAGCGCGGTGCCGTCGCCCAGCCCCTCGAGCCCGAGGAACCGGATGGCGTTCCCGCGCACGATCTTGTGCACCGTCTCCGCGTCGAGCTGACCGAACAGCTCCTTCGCGACCTGGTGCGTGTTGGGCCAGGTGCTGTCCTGGTGCGGGTAGTCGGTCTCGAAGGCGATGTTGTCGCGGCCGACGCGGTCGAGGTTCTCCACGCCGACGCCGTCCTTGAAGAAGCAGCTCACCACCTGCCGGTAGTAGTACTGCGAGGGCGGCTCGCTGACGTTGCGCTGGCTGTTGCTCCACCCGCGGTGGACGTCCCAGACGTCGTCGACGCGTTCCAGCACGTAGGGGATCCACCCGATCTGCGCCTCGGCGTAGAGCAGCTTCAGCTCGGGGAAGCGCACCAGCACGCCGGAGAACAGGAAGTCGATCAACGAGAGCGCGCTGTTGGCGAACATGTTGACCGCCTGCACCGCGTCCGGCGCGTCGTCCGACGACGTGATCGTCTTGGTGCCCGAGCCGATGTGCATCGCCACGACGGTGCCGGTCTCCGCACACGCGGCGAAGAACGGGTCCCAGTATCCGGAGTGGATGCTGTCGAGCCCCAACCACGGCGGCAGCTCGGAGAACGCGACCGCCTTCACCCCGCGTGCCGCGTTGCGGCGCACCTCGGCCGCCGCCAGCTCGACGTCCCACAGGGGGACCAGGCACAACGGGATCAGGCGGCCGGCGCTGCCCGCGCACCACTCGTCGACCTGCCAGTCGTTGTACGCCTCGACGCACAGCCGGGCGAGCTCCTTGTCCTTCGCCTTGAGGAAGATCTGCCCGCAGAACCGCGGGTAGTTCGGGAACGCGAGCGACGCCTCGACGTGGTTCATGGTCATGTCGTCGAGGCGGGCCTGCGGCTGCCAGCACCCCGGGCGCATCTGGTCGAACGTGATCGCGTCGAAGCCGATCTCGTCGGCCGGGTAGCCGGCGGCGGCGATGAGGCGCTTCACCGAGTACTGCTGGTCCTCGTAGAACCACCACGCGACCGGGTCGCCCTCGGTGCCGGGCGCCTCCCGGTACGTGCCGCCGTCGAGCACCGGCGTGCCGGGCGGCGCCATCACGATGTGCGGGCCGACGTCGCGGTACTTCGCGGGGAGGCGCTTGGTCCACACGTCGGGAGGTTCGACCACGTGGTCGTCGAGGCTCACGATCCAGGGGATGTCGGTCATCGTGGTGTGTCTCCTGCGATGGTCGTGCGGTGCAACGAGCGCTCCTGGCCGGCGGTGTCGCCCACCACCGCGTGCTGCACGCAGCGGTTGTCCCAGATGAGGAGGTCGCCCGGCTCCCACCGGTGACGCCAGGTGTACTCGAAGCGGGCGAACTGGGCGTAGAGGTGGTCGAGGAGCGGTTGGCTGTCGTCGACGGACCAGCCGTCGAAGTGACGCGTGTAGTTGCCGTTGACGAAGAGCGCGCGTCGGCCGGTCTCCGGGTGAGTGCAGACCACGGGGTGCGAGTTCACGATCTCGTCCTCGGGCATGCCGCTGTCGATCGCGAGCTGGGTCGCGTAGTGCACCGCGCGCAGGCGGTCGAGCGTCTCCCGCAGGCCGGGAGACAGGCCCTCGTAGGCCAGGTAGCCGTTGGAGAACATCGTGTCACCGCCGTACTCGGGGATCACCCGGCCCAGGAGCAGGCTCACCGACGGCGGCTGCTTGGCGTAGGTGAAGTCGGCGTGCCAGGTGACGGTGATGGGGTTCGGGTCGTACACCCGCATGATCTCGGGATGGCCCTCGATCGGCGGCACGTACGGGTGCGGCTCGATGCGGCCCCACCGCTTCGAGAACGCAACCTGGTCGTCGGGCGTGATGTGCTCCTGGCCCCGCACGCAGATGACGAGGTGCTCGAGCAGCGCCGCGTGCAGCGCGTCGAACGTCGCCTCGTCGACGTCGGTGGACAGGTCGACGCCGGTGACGATCGCGCCCAGCGCCCCGGCCTGACGCGCAACGTTCAGCATGACGGGTCGGTTCCGCTCCGGCGTCCCGGCCTCCGGCCACGCCTCCGCTGCACCTTCAGCTGAGCCACGTCCACCTCCAGAAGTTAGAACGGCGACGGGAGACGATCCATCGGGAGCTCGATCACCGACGGGCGGGAGTTGCCGAGCGCGTCGCGCAGCGCGGGGCCGATGTCGGCGCCCTTCGCCAGTCGCACCGCGTCGGCGCCGAACGACTCGGCGAACTGCACGAAGTCGGGGTTGCGCAGCTCGGTGCCGAGCTCGCGGCCGCCGAACCGCTCGCGCTGGTCGCGGTTGGAGTTGCCGTAGGCGTTGTCGTTGTAGACCACGGTGATGGTGTTGATGCCGTACTGCACCGCGGTGGCGAGCTCGGTCGCCGCGAACAGGAAGCCGCCGTCGCCGGTCGCGCACACCACGGGCACGTCGGGCCGAGCCACCTTCACACCGAGGGCGGCGGGGAAGCCCCACCCGAGGGTGCCCATGTACGACGTCGACAGGTAGGTGCGCGGCGCGTAGGCCGGGTAGAGCATGTGGCTCATGTAGCCGATCGTGGTGGTGCAGGGGACGAGCACGCCGTCGTCGGGGATCGCGGCGCGCAGCTGGTCGACCATCGCGCCCTGGGGCCCGACGGCGCGGAGGTCGTCGTCGACCTGCTTGCGGAACGCGTGCACGACGTCGGCGCGACTCGGCGCCTGCGGACGGACCTTCCGCACCTCCTCGAGCAGCAGCTCGAGCGTCGGCGCCGCGTCACCGACCACCGCGATCGGGTTCCCGAAGTGGCGGCCGATCTCGGCCGGGTCGACGTCGACGTGCACGACCGTCTTCTCGGCCACCACCTTGTTGCCGAGGAAGTGGGTGCCGACGGCGACGATGACGTCGGCGTCGTCGAGCAGGGGCTGCATCCGGCGGTTCACCCACACCGATCCCGCGGCGAGCGGGTGGCGGTCGTCGATGGCGCCCTTGCCCTGTCGGGTGGTGACGACCGGCGCCTGCAGGTACTCGGCCAGGGCGGTGAGCGCGGGGCTCGCGTCGCCGAGCACGACGCCGCCACCGGCCCAGATCAACGGTCGTTCGGCCGTCGCCAGCACCCGTGCCGCAGCCTCGATCTGGTCGGGGTCGGCCGGCACCCGGACGTCGTCGGCCGGCTCGAGCAGCGTGATGTCGGCCTCCTCCGAGAACGCCTCCGGCGGCATCTCGATCTCCACCGGTTGCCGGCGGCCGCGCTGCACGCGCGCGAAGGCTTCGTGCACGGCCTCGGGGATCTCGGTCGCGTAGAGCGCCCGTCGCTGCCACGCGGTGATCGGGCGCACGAGGTCGAGCTGGTCGTCGATCTCGTGGAGCAGGCCGAGGCCCTTGCCGATGCCGTCGCGGTTGATCTGCCCGGCGACGAACACGACCGGCGACGACGCCGCGAACGCGGTCGCCAACCCCGCACCGGCGTTGTACACCCCCACCCCGGGCACGACGAACGCCACGCCGGGGCGGCCTCCGCCGCGGGCGTACCCGTCGGCGAGGTAGGTGGCGCCCTGCTCGTGCCGGGTGGTCACGAACTGGATCGACGGCTCGTCGTAGAGGCCGTCGAGCGCGTGCATGGTCTGGTCGCCGGGCAGGCCGAAGACGTGGCGGACGCCCTCGCGGGCCAGTTGCCGGGCGAACGCCCGGCCGCCGGTCATGGTCTCGGTCATCGACCGTATACGTTATCCAATTCCCGACAGGCGAGCGTCAGGGGGCGGGACGGGGCGGCGGGCGCGCGAGGTCCGACTCACGGCGGAGCCCGATGACCCGCCTCGAGATGCGCCAGCCGGCGGGCGTCTTCACCGCCACGTCGTCGTAGGTCCCGCTCCCCGAGAGGCCGCCGCCGAGCAACGAGAGGACCTTGCTGCGGATGCGGACCGTGCCGTCGGGATCGGTGGTCACGACCGGGGTGGTGACGTGGTGGGCGACGGGGTGTCGGGCACCGACGTACGACGCGATCACGGGGTCGATGCCGCGCAGCGGTGGGTTGCCGAAGGCGCTGGTGTCGAACTCCACGTCGTCGGTGAAGATCTCGCGCAGCCGGTCGTAGTCGCCGTCGTCGACGATGTGCGCGTACTGGTGCACGAGCTGGTGCAGGGCGATGGTGTCGTCGGCGGACAGCCCGCTCGCGGTCATCGTGGATACATTATGAGAATTCCGGCGACAGGGGGATGGCGTGGAGCTGGGCCTCAATCTGGTCATGGTCAGGCCCGAGCACATGCCGGAAGTCGCGACGCGGGCCGAAGCGGCCGGCTACGGGGCGGTGTTCGTGCCCGACCACGTGGTGTTCCCGGCGCGGGTCGACAGCGCCTATCCGTACAGCCCCGACGGCTCGTTCCCGTTCCCGCTCGACACGCCGCTGTACGACCCGTGGGTCGTGCTGACCACCATCGCGGCGGCCACCACGACGATCAAGCTCGGCACCGCGGTCTACGTGCTCCCGCTCCGGCACCCGTTCGTCACCGCGCGCGCGGTCACGTCGCTCGACGTGCTGTCCGGCGGGCGCGTGGTGCTCGGTGTGGGTGCGGGCTGGCTGACGGAGGAGTTCACCGCGCTCGGACTCGACCCGAAGCGGCGCTTCTCCCGCACCGAGGAGTGCATCGAGGTGCTGCGCGCGCTCTGGACCGAGACGACCCCGTCGTACCACGGCCGCCACTTCGACTTCGACGCGGTGCACTTCGCGCCGCGGCCGGCCACCGATCCGCACCCCCCGATCCTCCTCGGCGGCGACTCCGACCGCGCGCTCGAGCGCGCCGCCCGATTCGGCGACGGCTGGATCTCCGGAGGCACCGCGAGCGACGTCGCCGCGATCGAGGCGACGGTCACGAAGCTCCGAGCGCTCCGGGCCCGCACCGCGGCCACGTCACCGTTCGACATCACCGTGCTGCTGCCGAGACCGACGGTCGACGACCTCGCCCGGCTCGAGGCGCTCGGCGTCGACCGCGTGGTGATCATGCCGTGGAACCGCGGCCGCGACGCGATCCCCGCGCTCGAGGCGTTCGCGGAGACCGCCATGACGCGCGCCTGATCCGTGAGCGACGCCGAGCACGCGCTGCCGGCGCACGCCCAGCGCGACGGGACCAAGCCTGCGGTCGTGATGGGCGCGACGGGGGAGACGGTCACCTACGCCCAACTGGACGCCCGCTCGAACCAGGTGGCGCAACTGCTGCGCGCCGAAGGCCTGCAGCCGGGCGACCACGTCGCGCTCTTCCTCGAGAACGACGCCCGGTACCTGGAGATCGTGTGGGCCGCGCAGCGGTCGGGTCTCTACTACACGCCGATCAGCTCGCTGCTCACCCGCGCCGAGCTCGACTACGTCGTCGGCGACTGCGGGGCGGTGGCGGTGTTCGCGTCGGGGACGCTCGCGCACGCGGCCGCGGGCATCGGCGAGCGGCTGCCGCGCGTGCGCGTGCGGCTGGCGGTCGGTGGCGATCTCGACGGCTTCGAGGACTACGACGCGGCGCGTGACCGCGCGCCGTCGTCGCCGGTGGAACCGGAGGTCGCGGGGAGTGAGATGTTCTACTCCTCGGGCACCACCGGTCGCCCCAAGGGGGTGCGCAAGCCGCTCACCCTGGAACCGGCGTGGGCGATCCCCGGCTACTTCCCGACGTACCGCGACCGGTACGGCTTCGACCCCGGCACCGTCTGGCTGTCGACCGGCCCGCTCTACCACGCCGGCCCGCTCTACGGGTGCCTGTCGGCCCACCGCGCGGGCGGCACCGTCGTGGTGATGGAGCGGTTCGACCCCGCCGAGGCGCTCCGGCTGATCGAGCGATACGGGGTCACCCACGCGCAGTGGGTGCCGACGATGTTCAGCCGCATGCTCAAGCTGCCGCCCGAGCACCGGGCGCGGCACGACCTCTCCAGCATGCGCTTCGGTGTGCACGGCGCGGCCCCGTGCCCGGTCGCGGTGAAGCAGGCGATGCTCGACTGGTGGGGCCCGATCCTCTACGAGTTCTACGCCGGCACCGAAGGCAACGGGATGACGCTGATCTCCGCCGAGGAGTGGCTGGCCCGCCCGGGGTCGGTCGGGCGGTCGGTCCTCGGCGTCGCCCACGTCGTCGGCGACGACGGGCGCGAGCTCGGGCCGGGGGAGACCGGCACGGTCTGGTTCTCCGACGGGTTCACCTTCGAGTACCACGGCGACCCCGCCAAGACCGACGAGGCCTACGACGACCGGGGCTGGTCGACCCTCGGCGACGTCGGTCACCTCGACGAGGACGGCTACCTCTACCTGACCGACCGGCAGGCCTTCATGATCATCGCCGGGGGCGTCAACATCTACCCGCGCGAGATCGAGGACGTGCTGGTGCTGCACCCGAAGGTCGCCGACGTGGCGGTGATCGGGGTGCCCAACGACGACCTGGGAGAAGAGGTGAAGGCGCTCGTGCAGCTCGTCGACGGCGAGGCGCCGTCCGACGCGGTCGCGTCCGAGCTGCTGGAGCACTGTCGGCGTCAGCTGGCGCGGGTCAAGGTGCCGCGCTCGATCGACTTCGTCGACGTGCTGCCACGGCTCCCCACCGGCAAGGTGCAGAAGCACAAGCTGCGCGCACCGTACTGGGAGGGTCGCGCGTCGCGCTTGGTCTAGTTCTCGATGCTGACGCGCTTGCCGGTTCGTCCGTGCGTCTCTACCCTGCGCCCCGTGCACGCCGGCTGCGGTCCGGTCGTGGGGCACGGGGGAGGAGAGCCATGAGCACCGTCGACGACACCGCCCAGTCGCCCAGCTTCTTCTTGGGCATCGTGCAGAAGATCACCATGACCCGAACGGGTTCGTGGGTCTACGGGCGAGTCGTCCCGCCGATCGATCGCGTCCTCATGGTGAAGACCAAGGGGAAGATGTCGTTGAGTCCCGGGGACACCGGAGGCACGGGTGGCCTCGCGCTGTTGACCACGACGGGCGCGAAGAGCGGCAAGCAGCGACACACCCCGCTCGGGTACGCACGCGACGGCGAAGCCATCGTCATCATCGCGTCGAACGCGGCGCACGAGCGAAACCCTTCGTGGTACTTCAACCTCAAAGCCAACCCCGAAGTGATGCTCACACTGCGAGGCGGGCATCAGGGCGACTACCGCGCCCGGGAGGTGCCGCAGGGGGACGAGCGCGAGCGGCTGTGGGCGGTCGCGTGCGAGATGTATCCCGGCTTCGCGGACTACCAGACTCGTGCGGACCGGTTGATCCCGCTCATCCACTGCACGCCGAGATGATGGCGCGCGGAGCGGGCTAACTCCCGGAGGCCGCGTCGCGGTACGGCTTCAACAGCAGGCGCGACACGGTGGCGACGTGGGTCTCGTCGGGGCCGTCCCAGATGCGGCCGAGCCGCGCTTCCTTGTAGAAGCGCTCCAGGGGGAGGTCGCCGGTCACCCCGAGACCGCCGTGCACCTGGATCGCCCGGTCGACCGCGTTGTGGAACATGCGCGCGGTCAGCACCTTGATCATGCCGATCTCGACGCGCGCGGCGTCGCCGCGGTCCATCTGCTCGGCGGCGTCGAGCGCGATGTGCCGGCAGCCCCTGATCTCCGCCGCGGTCTCGAACACCATCTGCTGGATGAGCTGCTTGTCCGCGAGGGGCCCCCCGAACGCCACCCGGCGCACGGCGCGGTCGCACATGAGGTCGTAGGCCCGTTCGGCACGCCCGAGGAAGCGCATGGCGTGGAACACGCGTCCGGGACCGAGGCGCTTCTGGCCCAAGAGGAACCCCTGGCCCCGCGCGCCGAGGAGGTTGCTCGCGGGGACGCGGACGTTGTCGTACTCGACCTCGCAGTGGTCGCCCTCGAGCTCGCCGAACACCGGCACCGCCCGCACGATGTTGTACCCGGGTGTGTCGGTCGGGACGATGATGGCGGAGAACGCGAGGTGCGGGCGCGGCGCGTCCTCCTCGGTACGGGCGATGACGGTCGTGTACTTCGCGTAGTGCGCCAGGCTGGTGAACCACTTGCGTCCGTTGATCACCCACTCGTCACCGTCGAGGACCGCGGTCGTCTGGAGCTGGGTGGCGTCGGACGACGCGACCGCGGGCTCGGTCATCCCGAAGCTCTGGATGATCTCGCCGTCGACGAGCGGCCCGAGGTAGCGGTCACGCCACTCGGGCGAGGCGAACTCGTGCAGCATCAAGGAGTCCTGCAGCGTGCCGGTGCCGAACACCCAGACCGCGGGCTCCGAGAGACCGATGACCTCGTTGACGTAGACGTAGTCGAGGAACGGCATGCCGCCGCCACCCACCGACTTCGGGTGCCCGATCGCCCAGAGGCCCTCGGCCTTGGCCTGGGCGCGCAGCTCGGCCATGAGGGCGGCACCGGGATCGCCGGTGACCCACCACGAGTACATCTCCTGCTCGCGCGGGATGATCCGCTCCTGCACGAACTCGAGGAACCGGTCGCGGATCGGGCGGACGTGCTCGGGAACGGGAAGATCCATGCGCCGTGCTCGCTCTCACCACTCGATGGATACGGGAAGGGCTTCCGGACCGCGCAGCGATCCGCCGCGCGGGCGCGCGGCCTCGACGTCGAGGAGCTCGACGTGGCGGGTGCGCTCGATGACGACGTCGAGCGCGACGCGCATCTCCTGGCGTCCGAGCCAGGCGCCGAGGCAGAAGTGCTCACCGAGGCCGAAGGTCAGCATCTCCTGGGGCCGGCGGTCGAGGTCGAAGCGGTCGGGGTCGGGGAACATGGCCGGATCGCGGCCGGCGGCGGCGAACGAGTACACCATCGGCGCGTCGGGTGGGAGCTCGACACCGTGGAACTCCGCGCCCTCGGCCCGCGCCCGGCGGGGGAGGTTCCCGACCGGCGGCTCCCAGCGCAGGGCCTCCTCGATCGCCCAGTCGCGCGCGTCGACGTCTTCGCGCGCGCGGGCGAGCAGCTCGGGTCGTTCCAACAGGGCGAAGAACAGGTTGCCGATCGCGTTCGTGGTGTTGTGGGTGCCGGCGGGGAACAGCAGGCGAAGGAACGAGAGGATCTCCTCGTCGTCGAGCCTGCGTCCCTGGAACTCGCCGCGCACCAACGTGCTGACCAGGTCGTCGCCGGGCTCCTCCCGGCGCTGCTGCATGACCGGCTCCAGGAACGCGGTGAACTCGGCCTTGGCGGCCAACGCGCCGTCCGGGTCGAACGGGTACGTGAACAACGCGTTGGACCACCGCTCGAGCGCGTCGGAGTCCTCGGCCGGGAGGCCCAGCAGCCGGGTGATCACCTCCATCGGCAGGCAGTGGGTGAGCACGGAACGCAGGTCGACCGGCGAGGCGCCGGCGAACCGGTCGACCACGCGGTGGCACACCGGCTCCAGCACCTCGTGGCGGTACGCCGCCATGCGCTGGCGCCGGAACGCGGGCGACACGACCGCGCGGTTCCGGGTGTGCTCGTCGCCCTGCATCGAATTGAGCGTGCGACCGGTGGCCGGATCAGTGGTGCGCGAGTACGACGCCGCGGAGGGGAAGGTCTCCTCGTCGCGCAGCGCGTCGCGCAGGGCCTCGTAGGTGAGGACGATCCACGCCCGCTCGCCGTTGCAGCGGACCTCGACCACCGGCCCTTCCTCGCGCATCGCGGCGAGGGCCTCGTGCATGGCCGGGAGGTCGTCCATGGTGACGTTGATCTCGGGATGCGCCACCCGTGGTCCCCCCACGCCGATCGCCGTGCGGCCCGCCGTTGCGGAGTTCATAATGTATCCAAACTGTCGACGCCGGTGCCGGGTGCGGCCGGGCCCGCGGATCGGAGGAGGAGGGTGGCCGAGGAGGAGCAGGACCCCGGCCGGCTGGCGGCGCGGCTGCCCGGGCTCGTCGCCACCTGGCGCCCGGGGGCGACCGTCGCCGCGGTGCGCACCCTCGAAGGCGGCAAGTCGAGCCTGACCTACCTCGTCGCCCTCGAACGCGGCGCGCCGATCGTGGTGAAGATGGCGCCACCGGGGCTGCCGCCGACGCGCAACCGCGACGTGTTGCGCCAGGCGCGCGTGCAGGAGGCGGTCGTCCGGTCCGGGCGCGCCCCGGTCGCGCCGGTGCTCTTCACCGACGCCGGCGCGCCACCGGAGGTGCCACCGCTCTTCGCCATGGCCTTCGTGGAGGGCGAGTCGTTCGAGCCGTTGCTCGATGCCGCCGCCGAGCTCCCGCCACCGGCGACGATCCGCGGCCGGCAGCTCGCGGCGGCACGCGCGCTCGCCGGCTTGCACTCGATCGCGCCCGGCACCGTGGGCCTGGCCGACGAACCCGAGGTCACCCTGGTCGACGAGGTCGAGCGCTGGGCCCGCATCTTCGAGACCGTGCCCGACGACCTCCGTCCCGGGTACCGGGCACCGGCGACGGCACTGCTCGCGCAGCTGCCCGCGCCGATGCCGTCGACCGTCGTCCACGGCGAGTTCCGCCTCGGCAACCTGCTGGCCCAGGGCGACGACGTGGCCGCGATCATCGACTGGGAGCTCTGGACCCGGGAGGACCCCCGCGTCGACCTGAGCTGGTTCCTCTCCTACGTCGACGCCGACGAGCAGCCCTCGGCGATCCGGCCGACACCGCCCGGGATGCCGACCCGCGCCGAGCTCCTCGGCGCCTACGAGGACGCGGCCGGCGCCGCCGTCGCCGACCTCGAGTGGTTCGACGCCCACGCCCGCTTCAAGATGGCGGCGATCGCCGCGCTGGTGAACAAGCACAATCGCCGGCGGGAGCACCCGGACCCCGAGCAGGAGGCGCTGGTGCCGGTGATCGGCCGGCTCCTCGAGCAGTCCCTGGCGATCCTCGACCGCGCCCCGACCCGCCCGAGCAGGAGGTAGCCCGTGCCCTTCGAGTCGATCGACGGCATCGAGGTGACCCTGCGGGATCACCTCCTGCGCATTCGGCTGAACCGCCCGGACCACCGGAACGCGATGACGCCCGACCAGATGAACCACGTCTCGAAGCTGTGTGCGCAGGCGGAGGACGACGACGACGTGCGCGTGGTCCTGCTCACCGGTACGGGTGACTCGTTCTGCGCCGGTGCCGACCTCAGCGGCGTCGACCTCTCGGCGAGCGGCGGGCAGATCCCGCCGGTCTCGATGTCGCGCAACCTCTTCCTGGCCCTGCTCGAGCTCAGCAAGCCACTGGTCGGCGCGATCAACGGCGTCGCCGCCGGCGGGGGCCTCGGGCTCGCGCTGTGCTGCGACATCCGGTTGGGCTCCGACGACGCCCGCTTCGCCACGTCGTTCAGCCGCATCGGCCTCACCGCCAACGATGCGGTCGCCTGGCTGCTCCCGCGGATCGTCGGCATCGCCAAGGCCATCGAGCTCATCGCCATCGCCCGGCCCATCGACGCCGCCGAAGCCGAGCGCATCGGGCTCGTCAGCTACCGGTACGCCAACGACGAGTTCGAGGCGCGCGTGGGGGAGTTCGTCGACGCGCTGCTCGCCGCGCCACCCGTCGGTCTCCGCTTCTCCAAGCGCCTGGTGATGGACGGGCTCAACCGGTCCTACCGGGAGCACGTGCTCGCCCAGGAGTACGCGACCCTCGCCAACCGCACCATCGCCAACCACGACATCGAGGAGGGCGTGGCCGCGTTCCGGGAGAAGCGCCCGCCCGACTTCCGCGGCAACCTGATGCGCCCGGTCTGGGAGAACTACTGAGCGAGGCCGAGCCGGCGGCGCACGGCCGCCGGCGTCGCCGGCTCGTAGCCCGCGTCGCGCACCAGCTCGACGGCACGCGCCACCAGCTCCGGGTTGCTGGCCGCGGGGTGGGCGTACGGGCTGTCGCCGATGCCGACCCGTACGTGCAGGCCCCGGTCGAGCGCGGCCCGGAGCAGCGTCTCGGCGCGGTCGGCCCGCATCATCGTGTAGGGGACGATGGTGCACTCGAGCTCGAGCTCCGGTGGGAGCTGTGAGCGGTACGCGTCGATCCCGCGCTCGTCGGGGAACGGGCCGGTGACGAGCTGCTCGCAGAGGAAGAGCTTCACGTACAGCGGGGTCGGGAACAGACCCGCCCGCACCGCCAGCGCCAGCCACCGCGCCTCGCCGACGTCGAACACGTTCACCGTGGGCCGCACCCCGATGCGCCGCATCTCACCGAGCGGATCCGGGGGTGCGGCCCCGCCCACGGTGTCGAACGGGGGATCCTCGAACCGGCAGGCGTCCTCGTTCCAGAGCCGCGGACCGACGACCTCCTGGGGCACGTCGTACGACGCCAGGATCGAACCGGCACCGCCGGGGACCTGGGCGGCCAACGCCCAGACGTGGGAGTGGTCGCCGAAGTAGCTGGGATACGCGACCACGTCCGACGACGCGGCGATGAGGTCGAGGGCCTCCCGGTAACGCGCGGTCCCCGACCAGTCCTGCGCGCCGTCGTCGTCGCGCGCGTGGAAGTGGACGACCGCGGCGCCGGCGGCCGCGCACGCGACCGCGTCGGCGGCGACCTCCTCCGGCGTATAGGGCACGTGCGGGTTCTGCGCCTTGGTGGTGAACTCGTTCTGTCCCACCTCGACGATCACCGTGCCCTCGTCGGCGAGCCCCATCCGCGCCTCCTCAGCCCGCGACCGTGATCGGGAGGTGGTCGTGCCCGCGCACCTGACCGCTGGGCGCGCGGGCGACGCCGTCGTCGTCCAGCGCGTAGTGGGGCGCGACCGCGAGCAGCTCCTGGATCGCGACGCGCGCCTCCAGGCGGGCCAGCGCCTGCCCGAGGCAGAGGTGGATGCCCCAGCCGAGGGCCAGGTTGCGGCCGATCTCCCGGTGCAGGTCGAACAGCTCGGGGTCGTCGAAGACGCGGTCGTCGTGACCGGCCGCGCCGGTGAGGAGGATCACGCGCGAGTCGGCCGGGATGGTCACGCCGCGGAGCTCGACCGGCCGCTCGACCCAGCGCCCCTGGTAGTGCGACGGGCCGTCCCAGCGGAGCGCTTCCTCCACCGCCGCCGCCGCCAGCGACGGGTCGGCCGCCAGCTCGGCGCGCTGGTCGGGGTACCACGCCAGCGCGACCACCAGGTTCCCGATCAGCTTGGCGGTCGTCTCGTGCCCGGCGACGACCAGCTCCACCACCCGACTGGCCACCTGCTCCGGCGTGAGTCGCCACGTGTGCCCGTCGTCGTCGACCACCTCCGACTGCAGGAGCAGCGTGATGATGTCGTCGCCCGGGGCCGCGGCACGCTCGTGCACCACGTCGATCATCTGCACCGCCAGCTCGAGGGACGCGCTGACGACGTCGTCGGAGAGCACGGGCGGGCCGTCGGTTGCGCTCATGGCGAGCATGCGCGACGAACGGTCGTGGATGCTGCCGCGCGCGTCCTCCGGGATGCCGAGCATCTCGCAGATCACCGCGATCGGCAGGAGCAACGCGAAGTCGTCGATCACGTCGAGGCGCCCGCGCTCGCGCGCGTCGGCGAGGAGGTCGCGGCACGCGCGGCGGATGTTCGCCTCCTGGGACGCGACGGCCATCGGGGTGAACACGCGCGACACCAGCCGACGGTGCCATGTGTGCTCGGGCTGGTCCTTGTTGATCAGGATGTCGTTGCCGGCGTCGAGGCCCTCGATCGTCATGCCGTGCCCCGACAGGTAGGTGTCGGTGTCGAGGCTGGCGGCGAGCACGTCGTCGTAGCGCGACAACGCCCAGAACCCGACCCGCTCGTTGTGGTACACGGGTGCCTCGTCACGCAACCACCGGTAGACCGGGAAGGGGTTGTGCTGCGTGGCCGGCGAATACGGGTTGTACTCCACGGGCGGCTCCGGGACGGCTGTATACATTATGTAATGCCGGGCGGCAGCCGGCCAGCGAACGGGGGACGACGGTGGCACCACGACCCATGGAAGGCGTGCGCATCCTCGAGGTCGCGCAGTTCACCTTCACGCCGGCCGCCGGCGCGGTGCTCGCCGACTGGGGCGCCGACGTGATCAAGGTCGAGCACGCGGTGACCGGAGACGCCCAGCGGGGGATGGGTGGACTCTCCGGCTGGCGCGAGGGTGCGTTCCACCCCGTCATCGAGCACCCGAACCGCGGGAAGCGCAGCATCGGCCTCGCGCTCGAGCACCCCGAGGCGCTCGACGTGCTCTACGAGCTCGCCCGCAGCAGCGACGTGTTCCTGACCAACTTCCTCCCCGACGCCCGCACCCGCCTGCACATCGACGTCGACGATCTCCGCGCCGTCAACCCCGACATCGTCTACGTGCGCGGCAGCGCGTTCGGGGTGCGGGGTGACGAGTCCACCCGGGGTGGCTATGACGCCACCGCGTATTGGGCGCGCAGCGGCCACGCCGCCGGGGTGCAGCCGCCCGACTACGACGGCGTGCTCGGCATGCCGGGCCCCGCGTACGGCGACTCGATCGGCGGGATGACGATCGCGGGAGGGATCGCGGCCGCGCTGCTGGCGCGTGAGCGCACCGGCGAGTCGTCGGTGCTCGACGTGTCGTTGCTCGGCGTGGGGGTCTGGGCCAACGCGTTGTCGGTCGACATCTCACTCGCGAACGGCGAGCCCTGGCCGGGCGGCTCGATGGGCAACCCGCCCGAAGCCCGCACCAATCCCGGGGCGGGGCCGGTGCGGACGTCCGACGGTCGCTACCTCTACCTCGCCATGATCCAGGTGTCGAAGTTCTGGGCCGACTTCTGCCGTCACCTCGGGCGGGACGACATGATCGAGGACGAGCGCTGGAACACCCCCGAGAAGCTGCTCGCCAACGCACCCGCGGCGGCCACCATCGTCCACGAGGTGATCGGATCGAAGCCGTACGCCTATTGGGTCGAGCGCTTCCGGACGCTCGAGGGGCAGTGGGCACCGGTGCAGGACAGCCTGGAGCTCGGTCACGACCCGCAGGTGCGCGCGAACGGCCTCATCGCCGAGATCACCGACGCCGACGGGGTGACGCGGGAGCTGGTCGTGAACCCGGTGCAGTTCGACGAGACGCCCGCCGCGATCCGCCGGGCGCCACAGTTCGCCGAGCACACCGACGAGCTGTTGCGCGAGCTCGGCGTCGACGACGAGCGCATGCTCGCGCTCAAGGTCTCGGGCGCGGTCACGTAGTGGACGACAGCGGGAAGTACGGCGCGTGCGCGATGACGCGCGAAGAGCTCGACCGGTTCCTCGCCGACACCGACGTCGTGATGCTCGCCAGCCTGCGCAGGGACGGCGCACCGTTCGTGGTCCCGGTCGGCTTCGACTTCGACGGCGAGAGCTTCTTCGTGACCATCGCGCTCGACCACGGTGCCCTGCACCGATTGCGACGGGATCCCCGGGTGTCGCTCGCGGCCGGTAGCCACCCCGCGTTCCCGACGAAGTTCGTCGTCGTCGAAGGCGTCGCCGAGGAGCAGCCCGATCCCGATCACGCCGTGAGCCGGCGGATCCTCTTCCGGAAGTCCGAGGAGATGTTCGCCCGCCTGGCCGTCGATCGCGAGCAGTTCTTCGCGCAGTGGATCACCGTCGGCCGCGTCGTGTTCCGCATCCGCGTCACCCAGCTCACGACGTTCGACGGGACGAAGCTCCCGAAGGGTGGGAAGCATTCTGCGGGCACCCGCTTGCCCACCGATACGACGCGGGGCGCAGGCCGCTAGTCGCCGGCGAACATCCCGCGTGACGCGAGCAGCTTGATCACGAGGTCGCCCTGGTCGCGCAGGAGGCGCATGCACGCCTCGGCCGCGGCGTCGGGGTCGCGGCTGCTGATCGCGGTGACGATCCGCTTGGTGCCGCGTTGCTGGACCGGGCCGCTGCCGCTGATGAGCTCGAAGAAATTGCCGGGCACGACCGTCGACATGTTGCGCATCACCGAGCCGAGCCGGGGAGAGTGGGCGAGCGTGAGCAGCGTGCGCAGGAAGACGTCGTTGGCGTCGTGCAGCGTGTCGGGGGAGTCCGCCGCCGCCAGCTGCTGCTGGGCGTCGCGCAGGCACTTGAGCCCGTCATCGGTGGCGCGTTCGGTGGCGCGACGAGCCGCGAGGCCGTAGACCAGACCCAGCAGCTCGTAGTGGTCGCGCAGCGCGTCTTCGTCGAGGCCGTGCACGAAGGCGCCGCGGTGGGGTGTGATCGTGAGCCAGCCCTCGCGGTCGAGGGCGATGATCGCCTCGCGCACCGGGATGCGGCTCACGCCGAGGCGCTGGGCGATCTCGTCCTGGCGCATGCGGTCGCCCTGGCGCAGCTCGCCGTTGAAGATGAGCGAGCGGATGTGCACCGCGACGAGGTCTCCACTGCTCCGGCGGTCCATCACCGGGAGCGGTGCGAACCCCAGCTCGTCCGGATCCGGTGACACCACACGTATAACTTATACGGATTCCGGCACGAGCTCGCGGGCGAAGCGCCGGTAGCGCTCGACGTCCCACACGTCCTCGAACTCGCCCCACCCGACGGTCGCGTCGCCGTCGCTGCCCTCGTACTCCCAGCGCACGAGGCCGACCACGTTCATCATCGACGGCAGGTTCTGGAAGCCCATGTGGTTCCGCACCTCACCGACCGCCTCGAACGCGCGCCCGGCGACGTCCTCGGCCCGCACGATGACCCGCCGCGGCCAGACGCCGTCGCGCTCGAGCACGCGGCTCCCCGAGCGCAGCGGCAGTTGCTCGCCGTCGCGCCAGAGGTAGCCGAAGTTCTCGACGATGGGCGATCCCGGCGCGTCCGGTTGCGAGAACACCACGAAGGCGGACCGCGCTTCGGCGCACAGGTCGTAGCCGATGTGCAGGCCGGGTGTGGGTACCCGCGGCCCCCACGAGCGGTCGCGCATCGCGAAGCAGTCGACCAAGATGCGCTCACCGTCGATCGTGATGGTCCCGGTCACGTGTCCCTGTTGGTCGACGTGCCCGGAGAAGGTGCCGGACGTGTCGTCCTCGGGCCCGAGGACGTGGGCGGGCAGGATCGCCTCGAACGTCACGTCGATCGAGCAGCGCGGGTGCTCGTACGTCACCCGGTAGGTCTGCATCGGCTCGACGCAGCGCATGGCGATCCCGGTCGGGAACGTGATGTCGCGCAGGTCACCGGGCGTGGGGTACGGATACGTCCACTGGTAGTCCCAGTGGATCGCGTCCCAGGGGTGGCGACCGCGGTCGTCCCACACCATCACGCCGCCGCCGAGGATGCCCTGGTTCGCCTTGACCCACGGGTACACGTAGCACGTGAGCCGGCGCTCGGGGACGACGAACGTGAACCACGCCGTCTCCTGCCACCACGGGTCGTCGCTGGTGGGCGGGTGGAAGGCGTCGTGGTCCGAGGTCCGCATCGGATGCAATATACAAACGTCTCGACCCGACGTCCCGGGAGGCGCGGTGCGGCTCGGTCTCTACCTCGACATGCGCAACCCGCCGCGGTGGCGGCGTCCGTGGGCGGATCACTACGCCCGTTGGCTCGAGCTGGTCGAGGAGGCCGACCGCCTCGGGGTCGACTCGGTGTGGCTCTCCGAGCACCACTTCTTCGAGGACGGCTATCTCTCGCAACCGCTCGCGTTCGCGGCTGCGATCGCGGCGCGCACCCGACGGGCGCGGATCGGCACCGCGGTCATGCTGCCCGCGCTCAAGCAGGCCGCCGCGCTCGCGGAGGAGGCGGCGCTGGTCGACGTGCTCAGCAACGGCCGGTTGGACCTGGGCGTGGGTGCCGGCTACCGAGCGCCCGAGTTCGAGGCGTTCGCCGCCGACATCACGCAGCGGTACGACCTGGTCGAGGCGCGTGTGCGCGAGGTGCGCGAGCTGTGGGCGCACGGGCGCGTCGTCCCGGGTCCGGTGCAGGAGCCGGTGCCGTGGTGGGGTGGGTTCTTCGGCCCGCGTGGCGTCCGGCTCGCGGGCCGGCTGGGCATGGGCCTGCTCGCGGCGATCCCCGAGCTGGTGCCGGCGTACCTCGCCGGCCTGGAGGAGGGCGGCCACCCGGCGTCGGCGGCCCGGTACGCGCAGCCGTGGAACATCGTGCTGGCCGACGACCCCGATGCCGCGTGGCCGCGCATCCGGGAGCACCTCGCGTACGCGTGGGACTCGTACGGGCGGTACCTGGTCGAGGGCACCGCGCAACCCCCGCCGCCGCCGGTCGACCCCGAGCAGATGCGCAGCGAGGGCTCGGGCATGGGGGAGCGCGGCGCGTTCTTCATGGTGTTGACGCCCACCGATGCGGCGGAGTTCCTCCGCGGGGTGGTGACGCGCATCCCGTTGGAGGAGACCTTCTTCTGGTCGAGCATCGCGGGGATGCCGGAAGACCTCGAGGCGCGCCACGTGCAGCTGCTGTGCACGGAGCTGCGCCCGCTCGTGGCCGACCTGGGTTCCTGAGCTACCCCGCGTCCTCGTCGGCGCGGGACCGTCCGGTCGCCAGCAGCAGGTCCTCGTGGAACTGCATCCAGACGGTGTGGTACGAGTCGCAGGCCGGCGACGCGAACCACTCGCGTTGCCCACCCGAGAGCCGGGCGAGGGCATCGTCGAAACGGCCGGCGTACCCGCCGAACCGCGGCATCGCCGGCACCAGCCCGTCGAGGATCCGGCCCGCGGCGGCGTGCACGTCGCGCAACCGGCTGATCACGCGGTCGTCGTAGCCGGGGTCGGTGTGGTCGTTGGGGATGCCGCCCCGGGCGATCTGCCAGTCGTGGCAGACCTTGAGCAGGCGGGGGTTCACCGACTGGAATTGGGTGTAGGCGGTGTCGGCGGCGATCGCCGCCGCGCTCCCTGGCGCCGCGGCCGCCCACGCCGCGTGCGCGTCGCGGCCCTCCGGGGTGAGCCGCACCCGACCCTTCTCCACGACCACGAGACCGCCACGCGCGAGCTCGTCCCACTCCGGGGCGTCAGCGGGGAGGAAGCCCCGCATCCGCAGCTGGTGGAGCCGTTCCCACTGGGTGTCGGGCCGCGCCGGCGAGGCGCGCACCGACCCGGCGGAGACGTCGTTGCGGTCCGTGGACACGGTGTATACGTTATCCAAAGCGCCGGGCGCCGCCGCTCCGACGCCCGGGGGGAACACGATGACCGAGACGCATCCGTCGTTCTGCCGCATGTGCCACAGCGCGTGCCCCATCCTCGTCGACGTCGACGACGGCGTGCCGGTCAAGGTGGGCGGCGACCCGAGCAGCGAGATCTACCACGGGTACAGCTGCATCAAGGGCCGCGCCCTCCCCGAGATGCACACCCATCCCGACCGCCTGCTGCACTCCCTGGCGCGCCAGCCCGACGGCTCGTTCACCCCCATCCCGGTCGTGCAGGCCATGGACGAGATCGCGGAGCAGCTCGGGCGCATCATCGAGGAGCACGGCCCCCTCGCGGTCGCCCTCTACAGCGGCACGTTCGGGCTCGCGAACGCGTTGACCGCGCCACTGACGAACGCGTTCCGGGAGGCCCTGGGCAACCCGCGCGGGTGGGTCGCCACGTCGATCGACCAACCGGGCAAGACCATCGCCCAGGGGCTCATGGGCGTGTGGATGGCGCTGCACCAGGGCCCGGCCACCGCCGACGTGTGCATGATCATCGGCTCGAACCCGCTGATCTCGATCGCCGCCGGCCTGCCGCAGGCCGACCCCCGGAAGTGGCTCCACGACGCCAAGAAGCGCGGCTTCAAGCTGATCGTCATCGACCCGCGGCGGCACGAGACCGCGTCCCAGGCCGACCTCTACCTCCAGCCCAAGCCGGCCGAGGACATCGCCATCGTCGGTGGCATGATCCGCCTCATCGTCGACGAAGGCCTCCTCGACCGGGAATTCGTCGCCGCCGAGACGACGGGGATCGAAGAGCTGCGGCGCGCGGTCGACCCGTTCGACCCCGAGACCGTCGCCCGGCGCGCCGACATCCCCGTCGACGACTTCGTGGCCGCGGCGCGGATGTTCGCGACCGCCGGGCGCGGCGTCGCGGTGGCGGGCACCGGCCCGGGCATGTCGTCGGCCCGCGGCACCCTGCTCGAGTACCTGATCCTCGCCCTCAACGCGCTGTGCGGCCGCTACCTCCGTGAAGGCGAGCTGGTGTGGAACCCGGGCACGCTCGTCGAACCGGTCCCGCGGTTCGCGCAGGCGTCGGGCCCGTTCCCCTCGTACGGCTTCGAACCGAAGCTCCGCGTACGCGGGCTGGGCGACACCCTGGTCGGGCCGTCGACGGCGGCGATCGCCGACGAGATCCTCGAACCGGGTGCCGGGCAGATCCGCGCGCTGATCAGCTGCGGCGGGAACCCGCTGGCGGCGTGGCCCGATCAGCTCAAGGTGCGGGAGGCGCTCGAGTCGGTGGAGCTGCTGGTGCAGTTCGATCCGTGGATGTCGGCGACGGCGAAGCTGGCGCACTACGTGATCGCGCCGACGCTGTCGCTCGAGGTGCCGGGCATGACCAACTACGTCGACATGCTCCCGGCGTACGCACCCGGGTACGGCTTGCCGAAGCCGTGGGCGCAGTACACGCCCGCGATCGTCGACCCGCCGGAAGGCTCGGACGTGATCCCGGAGTGGGAGTTCTTCTACGGGCTCGCGCAGCGCATGGGGCTCGCGCTCGAGGTCCGTCCGGTCGACTTCAACGGACCGACCGGCGCCACCCTTCCGATCCCGATGGACGTCAAGCCCACCGCCGACGAGCTGCTGACGCTCCTCACGTCGAAGGCCCGCATCCCGCTGGCCGAGGTCGCGGAGTTCCCGCACGGCGCGGTGTTCGAGGAGCCGTCGTCGGTGGTGCTGCCCAAGATGGACGGGTGGGAGGCGCGCCTCGACCTGGCCAACGACCTCATGATGCGCGACCTGCGCGAGCTGAGCGCGCGCCCGAGCGGCGACCTCGCGTCGTGGGCCGACGACCGGTACCCGTTCCGGCTCGTCGGCCGGCGCATGAACACGCGCTACAACTCGGGGGGCATGACCGCACCGCGCCTGCAGGCGCAGGAGCGCACGAACCCGGCCTTCATGCATCCGGACGACCTGGCGCAGCTCGGATTGGAGAGCGGCGAGGTCGCCGAGATCAGCTCGGCCCGCGCCACGATCCTCGGCGTCGTCGAGGCCGACGACACCATCCGGCGTGGACTGGTCGCGATGAGCCATGCCTGGGGCGACGTGGCCGAGCACGACGAGGACGTCCGCGACATCGGCGGCAACACCTCACGCCTCATCGACGTCACCGACCAGTGGGATCCGTACAGCGGGCAACCGGTGATGAGCAACATCCCGGTGGCCGTCCGCCCGCACGCGCCTGCACGTACGGCCGGCGACGCCGTCGGCGCCGGAGTGGCGCGATGACGACCGGCCCCGACGACGTGCCGTACCCCAACCCGCTCGACTCGGTCAGCGCGCCGACGACGCAGTGGACCCGCAACAACGTGGGAGAGGCGTTCCCGGGTGTGGTCACACCGCTGCACTACGACTTCGTGGTGCGCGCGGGCGAGCTCGGCATCCGCGGCGCGTACGCCGAGCGCGGGGCGATCACCGAGGCCGAAGCCGGTGAGTCCGACGTCGCCGACGAGCGCGTGATGGCCGTGTTCACGGGACGTCTGGCGGTGAACGTCGACACCATGTGCGCGTTCGGCGACCGGGTGTCGGAGACCGCGGCGGCCGAGATCGAGTTCGGGCTCCTCGGGTACGTGCGCGAGGACGTCGGGCGCAACCCGACGACCGACCGGCACGCGTTGATCGCCGCTCGCGACCCCCAGGTGCGGGCTCGCATCGAACCGCGGGCCCGGGACCTCTACCGCGACGTCGAGTCGTTCTGGCGGGCGTCCACCGCGCCCGACGTGCTGGCCGACGTCGACGGCGCGCCCGGGCGGTGGCAGGAGGCGTGGGACCACTTTCTCGAGGGCGCGATCGTGATGACCCACGTCACCACGTTCGCGGGCGAGGCGTTCGTCGCGTTGCTGACGGCCTGTCAGACCGCGGGCCGGCCCGAGCTGCTCGCGCGCCTCAACGGCGGGTACGGCGACACCCACGACGACGAGATGTCGGCGGCGATGTGGGCGCTCGCCCACGGCGACGTCACGATGGAGAAGTTCCTCCACGAATACGGCTACCAGGGCAACCGGGCCGCCGACCTCTACGCCACCGTGTGGCGGGAGGACCCGGGCCTGCTGCGGCCGCTGCTCGACGCGATGGCGTCGATGCCGGAACCGGACGGTCCGGAGGCGACCGGTCGGGCGCGCGTGCAGGACCGGGTCGACGCCGAACGGGAGCTGCTCGATGCGCTGCGCGGCGAGGCACGTGACGCGGCGGTGCAGGCGATCGCCGACGCCCGCCGCTTCACCGTCCTGCGCGAGCACGTGAAGGTGGTCTCGCAGCGCTCGCTCGACGTCGCGCGCGCCGCGGCGCGCACGATGGGACGCTCCCTCGCGGACCGCGGCCGGCTCGACGACCCCGAGGACGTGTTCCATCTCCTGGCCGCCGAGTTCGTCACCACCGAGGCACCCGATCTCCGCGAGCGGGTCGCGTACCGCAAGGGCCTGGCGGCGGAGTACGAGACCTTCGACCTACCGGTGATGTTCGTGGGGACGCCGACGCCGATCCCCCACGCGGACTCCGACGATCACGCCACCGGCGTGATCGAGGGGCTGGGGGTGAGCCCGGGCGTGGTCGAGGGGGTGGCGCGGGTGGTGCTCGACCCGGCGACGAGCGAACCGCTCGAGCCCGGGGAGATCCTGGTGTGCGCGGCGACCGACCCGAGCTGGGTCGGCCACTTCCTCGTCGCCGCCGCGCTGGTCATCGACGTCGGGGGGCCGATGAGCCACGGCGCCATCGTCGCCCGGGAGCTCGGCGTCCCGTGCGTGATCAACACCGTCGTCGGCACCAGCCGGCTCCACACCGGCGACACCATCCGCATCGACGGCACCGCCGGGACCGTCGACGTCGTCCGGCGAACCTGACCGGGTACGACTACGCGCCGACCGTGGTGCTGGCGCGGTCGATCACGAGGGGCAGGTGGAAGAGCCCGCGGTTCTGCCCCGACATGTCCTGCACGCATCCGGTGTCGGCGACGTGGAAGTCGCGGAAGCGCCGGAGGAACTCCTCGAACGCGATCCGCAGCTCCAACCGGGCGAGCGCGGCGCCGATGCACACGTGCGGGCCGATGCCGAACGCGAGCTTGCGGTCGAAGTGCCGGCGGATGTCGAGGAGCTCGGGTTCCTCGTACATGCGCTCGTCGTGGTTGGCGGACGCCAGCACCACCGCGACCGTCGAACCGGCCGGGATGGTGCCGTACGGCAGCTCGACGTCCTCGGTGGTGGTGCGCCCGAGGTAGTGCGACGGCGTGTCCCACCGGACGAGCTCCTCGACGCCGTTCGGGACGAGCGAGAGGTCGTCGACGAGCTCGCGGCGCTGGTCCGGGTACCAGGCGAGGCCCACCACGCCGTTGGCGATCGAACGCGTCGTGGTGTCGTTGCCGGCGAACGTGAATTCGAAGAAGAAGGCGGCGATCTGCTCGTCGTCGAGGTAGTGCTCGGCCCCGGTGTCGTCGATCATCGGCGTGGTCATGATCGTGCTGATGAGGTCGTCGCCGAGGTGCCGGCGGCGGCGCTTGGTCTCCTCCAGGAGGTAGTCGTTGAGCTCGAGCGACGCCGCGATCGCCGCCTCGGGCGCGGCGTTGGAGCTCACCCGCTGTGCGGTGAGGTGGCTGAGCCGCTTCGCGGTGAGCCGGTACTCGTCGGGCAGGCCGATGAGCTCGGCGATCACGGAGAGGGGGAGCAGCATCGAGAAGTCCTCGACCACGTCGAACTCGTCGCGGTCGCGGAGGTCGTCGAGCAGCTGCACGCACGTGGCGCGGATGCCCGGCTCGAGGTTGGCGATCACGCGGGGGGTGAACATGTGGCTCATGACCTTGCGGTGCCACGTGTGGCGCGGCGGGTCCATGAGGATCATGAGCTTCTGGCCGACCTCGTACTTCTCGAGCGAGACGCCGTCGGCGCTCGAGAAGCGCTTGGTGTCGACGAGCGCGTTCCAGCAATCGTCGAAGCGCGTGAGCGCGTAGAACCCGCGCTCCTCGTTGTGGTAGAGCGGCATCTCGTCGCGTAGCTGCCGGTACAGCGGGTACGGGTTCAGCCGGAACTCTTCGGCGTGCGGTTCCCAGTCGATCATGACGAGTGCTCCTCTCGGGCGGCCCGGCGCACGGGCCGCAGGTTCACGGGGATGGCGCTCTGCCGGCACTGGCCGATGAGCGGTTCGAAGTCACTGTCGTTGGCGACGAGGCGGTTCGTGCACGCGCCCGCCTCCGGGTGGGCGGCGAGGTCATCGTCGCCCGGGAGCGCACCCCACGCATGGGCCATGGACACCACGCCGGGCAGGAGGCAGTCGTCGGTGCGGGCGACGCCGACGATCGAGCCGTGCTCGGACACGATCTCGACGAGGTCGCCGTCGGCGAGACCGGCCGCCGCCATGTCGGCGGGACTCAGGTAGGCCGGGTTGCCGGGCCCGCGTCGGTTGAGCCCGGCGAGGTGCACCCCGGTCGAGTTGAACACCTGACGCAGGCGGCGGCTGGCGAGCCGATGGGTGTAGTGCTCGCCGACCCGGTAGCCGCCACCGTCGAGCACGGGCTCGCGCGCCACCGCCGCGAGGTCGTCGAGGAAGAGCGGCGGCGCCAGGTCGAACCGCGCGGCCTCGGGGCGGCGGGGGCCGATCGTCATGCGCGCCGACTCGAACACGTGCCCGCTCGGATGTGGCTTGACCTCCGCGAGCGGGACCCGCGCGTCGGCCGCCTCGAGCTCCATGAGCTCGTCGGTCGTCGGCTTCACGTCGATGTCGACGGCACGGGGGTCGGCGACCGGCGGCCCCATCGGCGCCCGGCCGAGCGCGAGCGGCACGCGCATCCGGTGCGCGAGGCCCCAGAACAGCTCCCACTCGTCGATGACGTCGCCCTCGGCCTCGAGGATCGCGGGCGTGTACTGCGCGAACGGGACCGGGAAGTACCACTCGAGGTGACGGGTGTAGTCGGGCTTCTCGAGCGACAGCTTGCAGCCGAACACGTAGTCAGCGAGCTGCGGGGTCGGACCGAGTCGCACGTCGAGGCACACGAGGAGATCGAGCGACCGGAGCGCGCGCACCACCTTCTCCTGGTCGGGGAACGCGACCGCGGGGTTGCCTCCGTTGCAGATGAGCGCGCGCACCTGCCCGTCCCCCGGCGTCAGGATCTCGTCGCACAGCGCGGCGGACGGCTGCTCCCAGTTGAGGGTGCGCAGGCCGCGCACGCGCGGTTGCTCGAGGTAGCCCCAGAACTCGCGTGGCGGCAGCGCGCCCTCTCGGGGCTGGTAGGCGGTGCCGAGCACCCCGGCGTGGTTCACCGCGTCGCCGGCGCGCCCGTAGCGCCCGCACAGCGTGTTGAGCGCGCAGACGAGCATCTCGGTGGCGAGTGGGTGGGGCGCCATGTTGGGTCCGGTGCCGGCGACCGCCGCGCCCCGCGGCCCGCGGGCGAAGCGGCGGGCGGCGGCGGCCACGTCGGCGGCCGCGACCCCCGTTCGGCGGGCGACGTAGTCGAGCGTGAACGGCTCGACCGCGGCGCGCAGCTGCTCGAGCCGCGCCGCATTCGCGGCCACGAAGTCGCGGTCGTACAGCTCCTCGTCGAGGATCAACCGCACCATCCCCGCCAGCAGCGTCGGATCCTCGCCCGGCTTCACCGCCAGGTGCATCGCCGCGTGGTGGGCGGTCTCCGTGCGCCGCGGGTCGATCACGATGACGTCGAGCCCCCGCTGCACGTACTGCCGGAGGTACGTGAGCGCGTTCGGGCAGGGGAGCTTCACGCCCTCGACCAGGAACGACTGGAGCGGGTTCGTGCCGACGAACAGGACGACGTCGGAGTCCTCGATGCGGTGGAGGCCTCCCTGCCAGTAGCCGTGCAGCGCGCCGGCCATGCTCTTCGCCGGCTGGTCGACGGTGACGGTGGTGTAGAAGGACGGCGAGCCGATGCCCTCGAGCCAGCTCAGGCCGAGCGCGAACGACACGTTCGCCCACGACTTCGTGCCGTTGTAGAGCGCGACCGACCGGGGCCCGTGCTCGGCGATGATCGCCTGCAGCTTCGCCGCCACCTCGTCCATCGCCTGCTCGCTCGGGAGCTCGTCGAAACCACCGTCGGATCGGCGCCGCAACGTCGCGCGGAGACGCGCGGGGTCGTGGTGCTGCGCCGGGAGCTGCCGTCCCTTCTCGCACGTGAAGCCCTGCGAGACCGCGTGGTTCGGGTCGCCGTGGACCGCGAGCACGCGGTTGTCCTCGACCTCGACCTCGATGCCGCAGTACGCGTGGCAGAAGCGGCAGATCGTCGTGTGCGTGGTCCGGGTCATCCGCCACCTCCCCCACGTCGCCGGTCGGCGATCGCCCGTCGACGTTTCGGTGGGATGTTGTATACATGATCCATCACCGGGGGGCACGGGGGAGGTAGCGATGGCGGCGGATCTGGCGGGCGCACGGGTGCTGGTCGTCGGCTCCTCGACCGGGATCGGCCGCTGCGTCGCCGCCGAGGCGGTCAAGGCCGGAGGCCGGGTCGTGTTCTGCGCCCGCAGCCGCGACAAGCTCGAGGACGCGGTCGAGGAGGCCGGCGGGGGCGTGGTCGTGGCCGGCGACGTCCGCGAGCCGGCCGACTGCACCCGGATCCTCGACGAGACCATCGGCGCGCTCGGCGGCCTCGACCTCGTGGTGTTCGCCAGCGGGGTCTCGCCGTTGATGCCCATGGACGAGACGCCGCCCGAGACCCTCCACGACGTGTTCGCGACCAACACCATCGGCGCGCTGATGCTGCTCACCGGCGCCGCGTCGCGGCTCGACCCCGGCGGCATCGTCGCGTACCTCGGGTCCGACAGCGTCGGCGGCGCGTACCCGGGCATGGTGCACTACGCAGCGTCGAAGGCCGCGCTCGACCAGGGCGTCGACGGGCTCCGGATGGAGTTCCCGGACACGCGCTTCCTGCGCATCGCGGTCGGGCCGACCGCCGGTACTGCGATCGCGCTGGACTACGACCCCGAGATCACCGCCCGCATGCTGCCGCAGATGCTGCGGTTCGCTCGCGGCACCGAGAAGTTCATGAGCGCCCCTGATCTCGGCGAGCTCATCGTCGAGTTGCTGGCGCCCGCGCTTGCGCCACCGCGAGACCGAGGTGGAGGACATCGTGATCCGGCCGCCCGGCGGCCCCATCCCCTGGGGCACCGACCTCGGGCTGCAGATCGAGAAGAACAAGGCGTTCACCGACCCCGAGGCCGCCGGCGCCTAGCGGATGGACCTCCAGTTCTCCGCCGAGGACCGCGCCTTCGCCGACGAGCTCCGCCAGTGGCTCACCGACCGCCTCGACGGCGACTTCGCCGCCGTGCGCGACCAGGGAGCCCCGGGGCGTGAATACGAAGCCGTCGACGCCCGCATCGCGTGGGAGCGCGAGCTCGGACGCGCCGGGTTCATCGGCATGGCCTGGCCGAAGGAGGTCGGTGGGCTCGACCTGAGCCTGAGCCGGCAGCTGATCTTCTGGGACGAGTACCTGCGCGCCGGCGGGCCCGGGCGCATCGGCGTGGTGGGCGACTGGCTGCTCGGGCCCACGCTCATCGCCCACGGGTCCGAGGCCCAGCAGCGCCGGTTCCTGCCCGGCATCCTCGACGGGACCGTGCGCTGGTGCCAGGGCTACTCGGAGCCCGACGCCGGGTCCGACCTCGCCAACCTGCAGACGCGCGCGCACCTGGACGGTGACGAGTGGGTCATCTCCGGCCACAAGATCTGGACGTCGGTGGCGCACCTCGCGCACTGGAACTTCGTGCTGTGCCGCACGGGCGCGCCCGACAGCCGGCACCGCGGCATCTCCTACCTGCTCGTGCCGATGGACCAGCCCGGGATCGAGGTGCGACCGATCCGCGACCTCACCGGCGGTGACACCGACTTCTGCGAGGTCTTCTACGACGGTGCCCGTACCGCGGCCGAGAACGTCGTCGGCGAGGTCGACGGCGGGTGGCGGGTCGCCATGAGCACCGTCACCTTCGAGCGCGGTCTCTCGACGGTGGGGTACCAGCTCTCGTTCGAAGAGGAGCTGCGGAGCATCACCGAACTGGCGCGGCGCAACGGCCGTCGCGACGACCCCGTCGTGCGCCAGCATCTCGCAGCCGCGTGGAGCCGGGCCCGGATCCTGCGGTGGAACCTCCTGCGCACGATGAGCTCGCTCGAGCTCGGCACCACCGCGCCGGTGACCAACGTGTACAAGCTCTTCTGGGCCTCGTTCCACCAGGAGCTGGGGGAGCTGGCCATGGAGGTCATGGGCGCCGACGCCATGCTGGCCCGGCCCGGGCCGCACCCGTTCGACCCGCTCCAGACCATGTTCATGTACTCGCGGGCCGAGACGATCTACGGCGGGTCCCACCAGATCCAGCGCAACATCGTCGGGGAGCGCGAGCTGGGCCTGCCGAGGGAGCCATGACGCACCCTCCGCTCGACGACGTGCGGGTGGTCGACCTGTCGTCGGGGATCTCCGGCGCGTACGCCACGAAGCTGCTCGCCGACGCGGGCGCCGAGGTCGTGAAGGTCGAACGACCCGCCGGTGACCCCTTCCGCGCCGAGGCCGCCTTGTTCGCGCTGCTGCACACGTCGAAGCGCAACGCCGCGCTCGATCCGGACCTGGCCGACGACCGCGCGCTCCTCGAGGCGCTGGTCGTCGACGCCGACGTCGTCGTCACCGGTCACCCGCGCGAGCTCGCGGAGTGGCTCGGGTACGACGTGGCGACGTTGCGCCGGCGGTCCCCGGCCGTCGTGGTGGTCTCGATCTCGTGGTTCGGTGGGAGTGGACCGTGGGCGGACCGCCCGGCGACCGAGTTCACGCTGCAGGCCTGGTGCGGCTCGATCGCCAGCCGCGGTCGGAAGCACGAACCGCCGGTCGCCACCGGTGGCCGCATCGGCGAATGGGTCGCGGGCACGGTCGGCGGCGTCGCCGCACTGGCCGCGCTGCACGGGGCGCGGCGCAGCGGACAGGGGGCGTTCGTCGACGTGTCGACGTTCGAGGCGATGACGATCGCGTTCAACCAGTTCCAGGCGGTGGCGGCGCAGCTCGACGGCCGCGGGCCGGAGCCGGAGCCGATCGGCCGCTTCGTCGACGTGCCGTCGGTCGAGCCGACCGCCGACGGCTGGGTGGGCTTCGCGACCAACGGCTCGGCGCAGTTCCGCGCCTTCGCGGAGATGGTGGGCCACCCGGAATGGGCCGACCATCCGGAGCTCGGCCGGGTCGACCGCCGGGGCGAGCACGACCGGATGCTCCGGGCCGAGATCGCCACGTTCACGACCGCGCACACCACCGACGAGGTGTTGCACCTGGCGAGTGAACGGCGGATCCCGGTCGCGCCGTTGGGCAACGGCGAGACGCTGCCCGGGTTCGCGCCGTTCGTGGAACGTGAGGTCTTCGTCGAGCACCCCGACGGGACCATGGTGCAGCCCCGCGTGCCCTACCGCCTGAGTGGCGCGCCGACCCGCCCGTTCGGCCCGGTGGCGCCGCTCGGCGCCGACACCGAGGCGCTGCGCTCGGAAGCTCCGCACGCGCGCGTCACCCGCGAGGCCCAGGCCGGCGAAACCGGCGACGCCGCCCGGCCGCTCGCGGGCCTGCGGGTGTTCGACTTCACGTCGTACTGGGCCGGACCGTACGCGGCGCAGATCCTCGGCTTCCTGGGCGCCGACGTGGTGAAGGTCGAGTCGGTGCAACGCCCGGACGGCACCCGCATGGGCACCGCGTACTCGTCGGTGGGGGACCGGCCGTGGGAGCTCGCACCCCTGTTCCACGGCGCGAACACCAACAAGCGCGAGGTGACCCTCGACTTCACCCAGCCCGAGGGCCTCGCGCTGGCGCGCCGGCTGCTGGCCACGTGCGACGTCCTGATCGAGAACTACACGCCGCGCGTCGTCGAGCGCTTCGGGCTGCTCGACGACGATCTCTGGCGCGCCAATCCCGGCCTGGTCGTCCTGCGCATGCCGGCGTGGGGCCTCGACGGCGCGTGGCGCGACCGGCCCGGGTTCGCCCAGACGATGGAGCAGGTCACCGGGCTGGCCTGGGTCACCGGACACGAGGAAGGCGCGCCGATCGTGCCCCGCGGCCCGTGCGACCCGCTGGGCGGCCTGCACGCGGTGTTCGCCCTCTTGACCGCGCTCGAGCACCGCGACCGCACCGGCGAGGGCATGGTGGTCGAGGCGCCGCTGGTGGAGTCGGCCCTGAACGTCGCCGCGGAACAGGTCGCGGTGTACCGCGCCACCGGCGAGCTGCTGGGCCGCGAGGGCAATCGGAGCCGCTTCGCCGCGCCCCAGAACGTCTACCGCGTCGGCGACGGCGACCGCTGGCTCGCGCTCGCGGTGCAGACCGACGAGCAGTGGTCCGCCCTGCGCGGCGTGCTCGGTGACCCTGCGTGGGCGCGCGACCCCGGGTTCGCCGACGCCGCGGGCCGCCGGGCCGCGCACGACGCCATCGACCAGGAGCTCGCGGCCGCGTTCGCGACCGCCGACCGCGACGAGCTCGTGGCGCGACTGTGCGACGCCGGCGTACCGGTGGCGCCGGTGGTGAACCCGCGCGTCGTCGTCGACAACGAGCAGCACGCGGCGCGCGGCTTCTACGAGCCGGTCGTCCACCCGGTGGCGGGGGAGGTGCGCATCCCCGGCTTCCCCGCGGTCTGGGACGTGCGGGACGCGCCCTGGCACCAGCGCGCCGCGCCGCTGCTCGGCCAGCACAACGCCGAGGTGCTGGGGGCGCTGGGCGTCGACGGCGACCAGCTCGCGGCGCTGGCGGCCGACGGCGTGATCGGCGACCGACCGGTCAGCTGACCGGACGACCTGCCCGACCGACCCGCCCGACCGACCCGCCCGGTCGACGCCGGCGTCCCGCACCGTTGCGGGGCCGACGCCGTCCGTATACGTTATCCAAACGCGGGCCCGCGGTGCGGCGGCCGGCGACCCGGGGGTGTGGATGGGACGGTTCGAGGACAAGGTCGCGGTCGTCACCGGCTCGGGTGGCGGCATCGGCGAGGGCTACGCCAAGCGCCTCGCGGCCGAGGGCGCCCGGGTGGTCGTGGCCGACCTCAACCAGGCCGGCGCCGAGCGGGTGGCGAAGGAGATCAACGACGAGGGCGGCACGGCGCTCGCCACCGCGCTCGACATCGGCGACGACGAGAGCCCGGCCGCGATGGCGCAGGCGGCGGCCGACGCGTTCGGCGGCATCGACTACCTCGTGAACAACGCCGCGATCTACGGCGGGATGCGCAACGAGACGCTCCTCGAGGTCGAGTTCGCGTACTACCAGCACTTCATGAACGTGAACCTCAACGGCGCCCTTCGCTGCACGCGCGCGTGCTACCGGTCGATGGCCGACCGGGGCGGTGGCGCGATCGTGAACCAGTCGTCGACTGCGGCCTGGATGGCCGTCGGGTACTACTCGGTGGCGAAGGCCGCGGTGAACAGCCTCACCGCGTGCCTCGCGGTCGAGCTCGCGCCGATGAACATCCGCGTGAACGCGATCGCGCCCGGACCCGTGCTCACCGATGCCACGCGCGAGATGGTCCCCGAGGAGTACCAGGCGGGCTTGCTCGCGCAGATGGCGATCAAACGCCTGGGCACGCCCGAGGATCTCGGCGGCACGATGGCGTTCCTCCTCTCCGAGGAGTCCGCCTGGCTCACCGGCAAGACCATCGCGGTCGACGGCGGCCAGGTCGTCCGCATCTGACTTCACTGACCACCCCGGAAGGGATCCGCCATGGACACCGACGCACTCATCCTGGTGAGCGTCGACGACCACCTCGTGGAACCGCCGACGCTGTTCGACGCGCACATCCCCGCGCGCTACCGCGACCGGGCCCCGAAGATCGTGCACACCGACATCGGTGACGACGTCTGGATGTTCGAGGGCGAGGCCGTGCCGTACATGGGCCTCAACGCGGTCGCGGGCCGGCCGCGCGAGGAGTACGGCATCGAGCCGATGGCGTACGACGAGATGCGCCGCGGGTGCTGGGACGTGCACGAGCGGGTGAAGGACATGAACGCCGGCGGTGTGCTGGCGTCGCTCAACTTCCCGTCGTTCCCGGGCTTCGCCGGTCGCCTCTTCGCCGCCATCGACGACAAGGACCTCGCGCTCGCCGTCATCCGGGCGTACAACGACTGGCACATCGACGAGTGGTGCGGCGCCTACCCCGACCGCTTCCTCCCGATGGCGCTGCCCGTGCTCTGGGACCCGGAGCTGGCCGCGGACGAGGTCCGGCGGACGGCCGAGAAGGGCTGCCACTCGGTGACGTTCACCGAGAACCCCGCGCTGCTCGACTACCCGAGCTTCCACTCCGACGCCTGGGACCCGTTCTGGGCCGCGGCCACCGACACCGGCACCGTCGTGTCGATCCACCTGGGCTCGGGCGGCAAGCTCGTGCAGACCTCGGCCGACGCGCCGGTCGACGTGATGATGACGCTGCAGCCGATGGTCGTCTGCCAGTGCGCGGCCGACATCATGTGGTCGAAGATCCCGGCCACGTTCCCCGGCATCCGCTTCGCCCTCTCGGAGGGCGGGACCGGCTGGATCCCGTACTTCCTCGAACGCATCGACCGCACCTACGACCTCCACCACCTCTGGACCGGCCAGGACTTCGGCTCGAAGCTCCCGAGCGAGATCTTCCGCGAGCACTTCCTCACCTGCTTCATCGACGACCCCGTCGGCGTGCAACTGCGCGACCGGATCGGCATCGACAACGTGAGCTGGGAGCTCGACTACCCGCACGCCGACTCGGCCTGGCCGCACGCGCCGGAGGAGCTGGGAGTGGTGCTCGCCGACGCCGCACCGGAGGACGTCGCCAAGATCACGCACGAGAACGCGATGCGCTGGTACTCGTTCGACCCGTTCACGACGCGCCGGCGCGAGGAGTCGACGGTGGCGGCGCTCCGCGCCGAGTCACCCGATCACGACGTGAGCATCCGCTCGCTCGACGGCGGTCGCCACGAGCACTCGACCGGGGTCGACATCGGGGTGCTCCAGGAGCAGTCGACCGCGTGAACCGCGTCGAAGGGGTACTTGTATACAAGATACAAGCGCAGTAGGTTGCCGCCCACGGCGCTCCAGCGCAGTGGACACAAGGGGGGCACAGAATGAGAAGTCGGATCTTCGTAGCCGTCGCGGCGTGCGTCGCAGTGGTCGGCTCCATGATGGTGGCGACCGGCACCGCGACCGCGCGGGTCGGTAGCGCCGCCAGCATCGGCAGCGACGAGATCAAGGTCGGCGGCCTGATCGAGACCCAGTTCGCCGGCAGCGACGTCGGCGCCAAGGCGCGGTTCGCGGAGGAGAACGCCAAGGGCGGGGTGAACGGGCGCAAGATCACCTACGTCGAGGGCCAGACCTACGCGCAGGGCAACACCGCAGGCCGCGCTCGCAGAAGGGCAGCGGCTGGTGCAGCAGGAGGGCGTGGCGGCGATCGTCCCCTCGATCACCTCGGTGCCGCCGGCGCAGTTCCTGGAGCAGCAGAAGATCCCGAGCTTCTCGTGGTCGATCACCCCGCTCGGGTGGGACGCCAAGTGGTACTTCGGGATCACCGGTGCGCTGGTGGCGCCCTTCCCCAAGACCGCGCCCGGGTCGGCCTCGCTGCCCGAGATGCTCAGCCAGCAGTTCAAGAACGAGGGATCTGCGAACGGCGGCAAGGGCAAGGCGGTCGCCATCATCGGCAGTGACGACGCGTCGGCCAAGAGCGGTGTGAACCAGGCGAAGAAGACGTTCCAGACGCAGGGCTACAAGGTGACCTACGCCAAGGGCGCGTTCTCACTCACCACACCGACCACCGACTACACGCCGTTCGTGCAGGCGATCATGACGTCGAACGGCGGGAACCCGCCCGACGTCGCCTACCTGGTCGCGTCGTTCAACGACGTGCAGGGCCTGTCGAAGGGTCTGCGCCAGGCCGGGTTCAAGGGCGTCATCGTGAACCCGACCACCTACGACCCGCGGATCGTGAAGGCGGCGGAGACGCTCGAGGTCTACACCCAGTGGGCCACGCCCGAGGCGGCGCCCACCAACCCGAACATGCAGAAGGTCGTCGACTCCATCAAGAAGCAGGACCCCAACGCCGCGCTCAGCCTGGGCACGCTCGCCGCCTACTTCGCGGCCGACATGTTCATCGACGCGCTGAAGGCGGCGGGGAAGAACCCGACCACCACGAGCATCCAGCAGGCGGCGGCGAAGATGACGTACCAGATCAAGGACGTCATCGGGCCGACGGTGTACCCGGCGGCGTTCACGCTGGGCACCTCGTGCGCCCAGCTCGCCAGTAGCAACGGCACGCGCCTTCTCGGTCGTGGTGAAGTACGGCTGCTACCCCGCGTACGTGTTCGGAGTCGGGCCCAAGCCCAAGAAGACGATCCCCGCGCCGACGGGCTGACGGCGCACGAGACCATCGACGTGACGGAGCCGGTCAGCCGTGGAGCTGGCCGGCTCCGCCCGTTCGGTGAGGTCGATCGACGAAGGAGCCGGCTGACCGGTGGACAAGTTCCTCAACCTCGTGATCTCGGGGCTGGTGACCGGTGCGATCTACTCGATCATGGCGTCGGGCATCGTCCTGACCTACCAGACGTCGGGGATCTTCAACTTCTCGCACGGCGCGGTCGCGTTCGTGTGCGCGTACTTCTACTACCAGCTCCACGTCGGCAACGACGTGCCGATCGTTCCCGCGCTGATCATCTCCGTGTTCATCTTCGCCCCGCTGCTCGGCCTGCTCCTCGACAAGGTGCTGCTGCGGAGTCTGGCGAAGGCGCCGATCTACGCCCGCATCATCGGCACCATCGGGCTCCTGGTCGCGCTGCCGGCGATGGCCCAGTGGTTGGTGGAGGCGGTGGGGAACGGGCTGATCGGCACCGACCTGCCGCTGGTCTCGCAGCTCTCCGCCGCCGGCGGCACCGTGCCGGGGGTCGGCCCGACGCCCCCGCACGTGTTCCGTCTCGGATGGGCGGGGTTGCCCAACGTCAACCTCAACAGCGACCAGCTGGCGGTGTTCGTCGTCGCCGCCATCGCCGCGTTCCTGCTCTGGTTCGTGATCCGGCGCACCCGCGTCGGCCTCGAGATGCGCGCCAGCGTCGATCGCAGCAGCCTCGCGACCCTCCGGGGCGTGAGCACCGCGCAGTCGTCGGCGGTCGCCTGGGTGATGACGATGCTGCTCGCCGGCCTGGGCGGCGTGCTCATCGGGCCGCTGTTCCCGCTGAACGACACCATCTTCACCCTCGTGGTGTTCGGGTCGCTCGCCGCGGTCGCGCTCAGCGGCCTGCGCTCGATCCCCATCGCCTTCGCCGGCGGCCTCGCGCTCGGCGTCATCCAGAACCTGGTCGCCGGGTACGGCGACGACTTCCTGCCGGGCTTCCTGAAGAACCTCGACGGCTTCCGCGCCGCCATCCCGTTCATCCTCACGCTGATCATCCTGTTCGTCGTCGGGCGCGATCGCGGTCGGGCCGGCGGCACGGTCGCCGACGAGAAGCCACCGCCCGACCACCGCGACGGGCTCCCGGCGTGGCGGCGGCGCCTCCCGTGGGTGCTCGCGACCCTGGCCCTGGTCGCGTTCACCATGCAGTGGATCGACGTGCCCGCGCTCCAGGCCGACACCTACGAGCAGGGGATCATCGCCAAGGGCATGGTCTTCGCGGTCATCTTCCTGTCGTTCGTGGTGGTGACCGGCATCGGCGGCATGGTGAGCCTGTCGCAGGCGACGTTCGTGATCGCGGGGGGCTTCGCCGCCGGGTGGGCGGTGAACTACAACTGGGGCCTCGACCTGCCGCTGGTCGCGTCGCACGGTCAGCTCAACTGGTTCTGGGCGGTGGTGCTGGCGGCGCTCGTCGGAGCCGCCTCGGGCGCGGTCGTCTCGCTCCCGGTGCGCCGCCTCGGCGCGGTGGCGCTGGCGTTGGGCACGTTCGCGCTCGCGTTCACCGCCGACCTGGTGATCTTCGCCCAGGAGGGCATCTCGCACGGCTCCAACGGGTGGTTCGTGCGCTGGCCGACGCTCGACCTCCCGCTCCTCCCGCGCTACGACTTCGGGGACTCCGAACAGCGCTTCGTGCTGTTCCTGATCATCTTCGGTCTCGGCACGCTGATGATCCACGCGCTCATGCGTTCGCCCACCGGCCGCGAGATGCTCGCGGTGCGGAGCAGCGAAGTGGCGGCCCGGGCGACCGGGATCCGCCCGGCGCGCCCCCAGATCCTGATCTTCGCCCTCTCGGCCGGGATCGCGGGCCTGGGCGGTGCGCTCCTGGCCATGAACGACGGCACCATCTCGAACCTGAGCGCGCCGCCGGTCATCGGACTGGTGTGGATCGCGGTGGCCGTCACGTTCGGGATCCGGCGCCCGGGCGGGGCACTGCTCGCGGGGTTGGCGTTCGGCGGCGGCTCGCAACTGGTGTTCAACTGGATCGGCAACGACTTCCTCACCGGAGGGCTGCACGACCTCATCACGTCGCCGTACTTCACCACCATGCTGTTCGGGCTCGGCGCCATCAACCTCGCCCAGAACCCCGACGGCCTGCTCGCCATCATCGGCACCAAGAAGGCGGACAAGCGCCGGGAGAAGGCACGGCGCGCCCACCTCGTCGCCGCCGAAGCCGAGCTGCACGGTGACGAGCAGGCGGCGGCCGACGCGCTCGAGGGCCGGGTCGACGAGGCCGAGCGGGCGGTGGAGAGCGACGAGGCCGCCGCCTCCCGGGCCCGGCAGCTCGGCATCGTGCCGACCGACGGCCAGGTCACGGCTGCCGCCGCCCCCGAGGCCGAACAGGCGGCGCTCTGGCTCGACGACATCGTCGCCGGGTACGGCCCGGTGGAGGTGCTGCACGGCGCGTCCGTGAGCGTCCGGCGTGGCGAGGTGGTCGCGCTGCTCGGCGCCAACGGCGCCGGGAAGTCGACCCTGTGCGCGGTGGCCGCCGGGCTGGTCGACCCGACGTCGGGGCGCGTGCTGCTCGACGGCACCGACGTCACCGCCGAGTCGGCGGTGCACCGGGCGCGGGCGGGCATGCTGCTCGTGCCCGAGGCCCGCGGCATCTTCCCCGGCTTGACGGTCGAGGAGAACCTGAAGGTGCTCCTGCGCGACCCGGCCGAGCGCAAGGCCGCCACCGATCGCTTCCCGGTGCTGGAGGAGCGGCTCGGCCAGCACGCCGGCCTGCTGTCCGGTGGCGAGCAGCAGATGCTGAGCCTGGCGCCGGCGCTGGCCCGGCCGCCGACCGTGTTCATCGCCGACGAGCCCACCCTCGGGCTCTCACCACTGGCGTCGCAGGCCGTGCTGGACGCGCTCCAGGAGCTGCGCGACCGCGGCTGTGCCATCCTGCTCGTGGCGGAGAAGGCCCACGAGGTGATGGCCCTGGCCGACACCATGGTCTTCATGGAGCTCGGGCGGGTGGTGTGGGCCGGCCCCCGCGAGGCCGCGGACGCCGAGCTCCTCGCCTCGACGTACCTGGGGATCGCCTGATGAGCGACGAAGGCACCACGACCGCCACCACCCGGATCGCGACCGACCACGACGGCCCGCCCACGACGGAGGGCGAGCCGCGGCTGCGCCTCGACGGCATCAGCGTCCGCTTCGGCGGCATCACCGCGCTGGACCAGGTCTCGTTCGACGCGCACGCGGGCGAGGTGCTCGGCATCATCGGCCCCAACGGTGCGGGGAAGACCACGTTGTTCGACGTCGTCTCGGGAGTACGCGCGCCGAACGAGGGGCGGGTGGTGCTCGCGGGCCGCGACATCACCCACGCGTCGGCGACGGGACGCGCCCGCCGCGGGTTGCGGCGCACGTTCCAGCGGGTGCAGACCTTCGGGTGGCTGTCGGTCGAGGACAACGTGCTCGCCGCCTTGGAGTGGCGCGGTGGGGGCGGCGGCTTCCTCGCCGACCTGGTGTACTCGCCGACCCGCCGTCGTCACGAACGGGATCGCCGGGCCCGGGTCGAAGAGGTGCTCGACCGGTGCGGGCTGCTGCCGGTGCGGAACGAGCTCGCCGGGTCCCTGCCGATCGGCGTGGCCCGCATGGTGGAATTCGCCCGGGCGGTGGCCGACCCGCCCCAGTTGCTCCTGCTGGACGAGCCCGCGTCGGGGCTCGACGAGACCGAGGTGGCCCGCCTCGGCGGCGAGATCCAGGCGGTCCGGGCGGCGGCGGGCTGCGCGGTGCTGCTGGTGGAGCACAACGCGGGCTTCGTCATGGAGCAGAGCGACCGCGTGGTGGTGCTCAACCTGGGCCAGGTGCTCGCCGCCGGCTCCCCGGCCGACGTCCAGCGCAACCAGGCGGTGCGCGACGCGTACCTGGGGGAGTCGGACGCCGCGACCGGGCCCGCCCCCGAACCGACCACACCGGACGGAACCGGAGACGGGGCCGCCGAGCCGTCGTAGTTCCGGCGGATCCTCATTCCCGGAAGCGGGCGCCGAGGAGCCGCGGGAACTGGGTGCGAGCGACGTCGAGCTGGTCGTCCGACGTGAGGAAGATCGAGTGGCTCACGCCGTCGACCAGCCAGATGGTGAGCGTCCACATGCGCAGGCCGGCCCGGGTCCACGGTCGGCGGCGGAGCTCCACCTCCGCGATCCTGGGTCTGCGGGATCCACCGGTTCCGCGGGTCGGAGGCCAGGAGCCGGAACTGTCGCACGTACTCGCGTCGCCCGGCGACCTCGTCGTCGGTGGGGCCGGACTCGGCGAGCTCGCCGAGGATCTCCACGAGCCCGACGGCCACCCTCGCGGGCGCATCGTCCGCACCGTCCGCCTCGAGCAGCTGCACCGCGCGCCCGCCACCGACGCGCAGCGGACTGAGCTCGACCGCGTAGCTGAGCGCGTCGCCGCGCAGCCGCTGCAGCGCGCGCTGCTGCGCGAACTGCATGATCGGGTTGATGCCCGGTCCCGACCCGGACACCACCGACAGCGAGATCCGCGGCGTCTCGGCCGCGATCACGGTGCGGCCCGTGGCCAGCATGGCCGGTGGCGACGGGTGGTCGACCGGCGGTCCGATCGGCAGCTCGCGCAGGGTCAGGTTCGGCGGTGGCGGTCCCGACAGCCACATGACCGCGTTCCCGGTCGTGAAGTGGGTGTGCGCCCACTCCACGACCTCGTCGGCGTCCAGGCGGGAGAGTCCGTACTCGGGCCAGCCGATCAGCCCGGCACCGTGTGGGCCGAAGCGCTCGCGCAGGTCGACCGCGAGGTGCGAGGCCCCGCGACGCCGTCCTTCGATCTCCAGCACGCGCAGCTCGTCGGCGAGACGGTCGACCTGGAGACGGGCGAGCTGGCGGGCGACCGTCCCGAAGAACTCGGCCACCTGGTCGGCGCCGCCCACGGCCCAGAACTGCGTCGTGACCGGGTCGACCTGCCCGTTCCATGCGTACCCGGCCGAGTGGCCCAGCGCGTGCAGCGCGAGGTGCTCCACGACGTGGTTGATCCCTGCGACCTTCAACGTCTCGTCGCTCCGGCCGGTCGCAAAGATGAGGGACGCGTGGAGCGGCCCCTGGACGTCGCCCGCGTCGGCCCAGAGCGCCGGGACTCCGTCGATCTCCTCCCATCGTGCCGTCATGGCGAACACGCTAGGGGGGACGAGGTGTGCGCGCGCGGCGATATCACGCCAACCGGTGCATGTCGCCCCTAGTCCCGGCGCACGCCGGCGCCGCCGTGACGACCGGTCGGGCGCAGGGTCACCGTCAACCCCCCGGTGTGCGTGTCGAGCTTGCGCCCGGCGGCCACGACCTCGGCGAGGGTCGCCGCGGAACGTTGCACCGCCTCGTCGACGGTGTCGGTGGCGACGTCGTAGAGCGTGAGGTGGTTCGGTCCGACCCGGAGCGGTGGGACGCGACGCCAACGCGACATGGCCGAGAACGCGCCGCACGACAGCATGTCGGGCACGTGCTGCTCGTCGTACCACGCGTCCCACTCCGCCTCCCGGGCCGGATCGGTGCAGAGCACGTGGGTGAGGATGTGCCCGCGCCGCGATTCGTCGGGGGCCGGCTTGGTGCCGTAGCGGCCGTGGGCGACGAACACGTCGGCCGCGATCGTGGCGTGGGCCGGGTGCACGCGACCAGCGGCGCGGAGCGCGTCGTCGCGATCCAGCGTGCTCGCCGCCTGCGCACCGGCGTCGTCGGCGTCGAGCTCGTGGATGGTGACGTGGGTGAAGCCCGGACCCGGGAGACCCGGCTGCGGACGCGCGGTGAGCTCGAAGCGCGTCGCCGCCCAGGGGCCGTCTCCCACGCACAGCGCGGGGAGGTGCACGTCGTCCTCCCACGCGTCCCACGCCGCTTCCTCCGCCGGTCGTACGCACTTGGCGTACACGACGAGCAGCGCGGTGGTGGTCAACTCGAGGGGAGCACGCCTCCGGCGGCGATCCACCGGTCGACGGTGTCCTGCGCCTCCGCCGGCGAGTAGACGTCCTCCTCGAAGCTCCACTTCCCGTTCCCCGCGTAGTGGAGGATCGTGTTGACGTCGAACCCGTAGTAGCCGTCGTCACCCTCCGGCGCGGGGAGGATGTTCGGGATCAGCGTGCTGACGCGGTTGCCGTCGATCAGCGCGAACGAGGGCGGGAACTCCATCGTCGGGAACGGCTGCATCACCGACTTGATCCAGGCCCGGATCTCGGCCCCGGAGCGGAAGTACCCGTAGTGGTGCTCGCGGTAGTGGGCGTCGTCGGTGAACTGGTCGGCCCACTGGTCCCAGTCGCCGGTCGCCACCGCGAGCGCGGCGCGCTGACGGTACTTCTCGAACTCGGCCTCGACCTCCGACCTCGGGTGCGCGGGTCGGGGCGGCTCGGGGTTCCAGCCGTCGATCCCGCGGAGGCTGCGGTCCTGCGGTGTGTCGCGCCGGCCGCCGTCGGTGAGCCACTCCGTGAACACCCGCTCGGCGTCGGCCGGGTTGTAGTAGTCGGCCTCGAACGAGAACTTCCCGTCCCCGCCGTAGCGGAGGAAGGTGGTGTTGGGGAACGCGTACCGCTTGCCGGTGCCGGTCGGGTCGGGCAGGTTGTTCCAGATGTAGAACCCGATGCGATCACCGTCGATGATCGACCACTCGATCCAGAGGGTCATCGCCGGGTACTCCTTCATGATGTCGACGATGAAGCGCTGGATCGCGGATCTGCCCTCGAACACCCCGAGGTTGTGCTCCTCGTAGCGGGCGTCGTCGGTGAACATGTCCGCCCACCCCGGCCAGTCGTGCTCCTGCACCCCGCGCTTCTGGTACTCGGCCCAGGCCGCCTCGATCTCGTCGCGCGTGAACTCACCCATCGTCTCCCCCTCGTCGTGCGGGAGCGTAGCCCGACCCCGCCACGGCGATACCGTGAGCGGCGTGGATGCCGTGGACGTCGAGGTCGCCGGGCGGGTCGTGACCGTCACCAGCCCCGACAAGGTCATGTTCCCCGAGCACGGGCAGACCAAGCTCGACGTCGTCGACTACTACCGGTCGGTCGAGGACGAGCTCATGGGCGCGATCCGGGGCCGGCCGGTGCTGATGCAGCGGTTCCCCAACGGTGTCGGCGGCTCGTCGTTCTTCCAGAAGCGCGTCCCGAAGGATGCACCCGACTGGCTCGAGACCTCGGTGGTGAGCACACCCAACGGCACCACGTCGAAGGCGCTGGTCGCGGCCGACCTGGCCCACATCGTGTGGGCGGTGAACCTCGGCTGCCTCGGCTTCCACGTGTGGCCCAACCTGGCCGCCGACGACGCGCACGCCGACGAGCTGCGCATCGACCTCGACCCGCAACCCGGCGTCGCCTTCGACGAAGCCCGCACCGCGGCGCGCGAGCTGAAGACGCTGCTCGACGAGCTCGGGATCCGCGGGTGGCCGAAGACCACCGGCAACCGCGGCATCCACGTGTACACGCGGCTCGCCCCCGAGTGGTCGCCGGTCGAGGTCCGGCGCGCCGCGGTTGCCGTGGCGCGCGAGCTCGCCCGCCGCCGTCCCGACGTGATCACCGACGCGTGGTGGAAGGAGGAGCGCGGGGAGCGGATCTTCGTCGACTTCAACCAGAACGCGCCGCACAAGACGGTGTTCGGGGCGTGGTCGGTGCGGGCCCGGCCCGGCGCGCAGGTGTCGACGCCGTTCCACTGGGACGAGCTCGACGACATCGACCCCGACGCCTGCACCATGGCCACCGTGCCGGCACGCGTCGAGGCGCGGGGCGACCCGTGGGCCGACATCGACGCCGATCCGCAGTCGCTGGCCCCCCTGCTCGAGATGTACGCGCGCGACCTGGCCTCGGGCCTGGAGGACGCGCCGTGGCCGCCCGTCTACCCGAAGATGCCGGGTGAGCCGCCGCGGGTGGCGCCCAGTCGGGCCAAGAAGCCGGCCGCCGAGAAGAAGCCGGCGCCCGCCAAGAAGAAGGCGCCGGCGAAGAAGCGCGCGGGGTCCTAGGCCGGGCTCGTCGTGGCCGGTTCGCCGCGCCGGCCGCGGGCGGTGCGGCCGAACGGCTTGGCCAGCGAGACCACGGTGGCGATGCCGAGGACGACCACGTGGGCGATGGCGGGGTCGAGCAACCGGCCCGAGAGCTGTCCCTGCGCGCCGTCGTGGGCGGCGGGTGCGACGACCAGGAGATCGGTGACGACCACCGGGACCACGGCCACCTCCTTGATCACCACCCACCAGTAGCGAGCCAGGCCCCACTTGGTCCCGAGGCCGAGCACCACCCCGGTGGCGGCGGCGACGACCCCGAGCGGCACCGTCAGCCACACCGAGGTCTCGACCGCCCGGTACAGGGAACGCGCCAACCCGTCGTCGCCGGTGCTGCCGGCGGCCACCAGCAGGAAGGCGACGAGCACGGCGACGCCGAACCAGCCGACCGACGCCAGCACGTGGGCGATGAGGACGACGAGACGGGGGCGACGGGGGAGGTGGAAGCGCATGCGGCCATCGTGCGCCGTCGCCCGCCGGCCGTCGTCCGCCCGCCGACGCATCTCGGCCGTACCGCGCCCGACGTAGGCCGAGGCGACGGGTGGGAGGGGATGCGCTCGGCGGTGGGGTCGCCCGACGGCTGGGACCTCGGCATGACCGCCTTCGCCGATGCGGTCAGCGCGTCCGGTCGCTGAGCACCCAGGCCGCCGCCGCGGCGACGCCGGCCACGGTGAGCACCGCGGGCCACGCCCCGATCTTCTTGGCCAGCGGGTGCGAGACGCCGAACGCCCCGTAGTACACCGCACTGAGGATGGCGGCGTTGACCGCGCCCGACTTCCGCCACTCGCGCTGCGCGACGAACCCGCCGGCTGCGAGCACCGCGCCGCCGAGCGGGCGGATCTTCGTGGTGCGCGCCACGACGTACCCGCCGACGATCGAACCGGCCACGACAGGGGCGGTGGGAATGGCCATGAGGGTGAGCGTACGCCGAGATGACGGTCGATTGCCCGACCGGGTCATGGGGGTAGCTTCGTCCGATGGCCGACTACGTCATCCCCGACCCCGAACCCAAGGAGATCGACGAGAAGCTCGCCATCGAGCTCCGTCACCTCGCCGAGAACGCCGTGCTGCGCGGCCACCCGTCGGACACCGAGCAGTGCGAGAACTGCCTGTACTACCTGGAGAACACCGCCGAGATCTCGTACTGCTGGCACCCCAAGCTCCGCATCCTGGTGGGCCAGCACTGGTGGTGCCAGTGGTGGGAGAAGATCCCGGAGTAGGGATCGGGCGGCGTCGCGGCGCGTCGTAGCATGCGCCGATGACGTACCGGGTCGTGGTGTGGGGGACGGGCAACGCCGGCCGGCCGGCGATCCGGGCGGTGGCGGCGCACACCGACCTGGAGCTGGCGGGCGTGGTGGTGTCGAACCCGGCCAAGGTGGGTCGCGACGCCGGTGAGCTCGCGTACCTCCCGCCGCTCGGAGTGGCGGCGACCGACGACACGAGCGTCGCCCTGGCCGACGACGTCGACGCGGTCGTGTACACCGCGACCGCCGACACCCGGCCCGACGCCGCCTTCGCCGACCTCATCGCGTGCCTGGAGGCCGGGGCCGACGTGGTGTCGACGTCCTTCTACCCCCTCCTGCACCCGGCGAGCGCGCCCGCGCCCATGGTGGAGGCGGTCGAACGGGCCTGCGCCACCGGCGACACCTCGGTGTTCGTCTCCGGCATCGACCCGGGCTGGGCCCTCGACATCCTCCCCGTCCTGCTGAGCGGCGTCTCCGCCGGGATCGAGGAGATCCGGGTGCAGGAGATCTTCAACTACGCGCTCTACGACGCGCCCGACGTCGTGCGCGACGTGATCGGCTTCGGCGGGCCGATGGAATCGACGCCGCTGATGTTGCTCGACGTCGCACTCGAGATGGTCTGGGCCCCGATGGTCCGCATCCTGGCCGAGGCGCTCGCCGTCGAGCTCGACGGCGTGAAGACGCACGTCGAGCGGCGACCGCTCGCGCGGACGATCGACGTGCCGGGGATGGGCACCTTCGAGGCGGGGACGCAGGGCGCGTTCCGGTTCGAGGTGCAGGGCATCGTCGACGGTCACCCGCGACTCGTGGTCGAGCACGTCACCCGCATCGACGACGACTGCGCACCCGAGTGGCCCACGTCGACGGCACCGGGCGGCATCCACCGGGTGCGCATCAGCGGCCACCCGAACCTCGACGTCACCATCCACGGCACCGAACCGGGGGAGCCGGGCGCGGCCGGAGGCGGCAACGCCACCGCGGCCAACCGCATCGTGAACGCCATCCCCGCGGTCTGCGACGCGCCCGCGGGCCCGCTCAGCGTCCTCGACCTCCCGCCGATCACCGGCGCCGCGCAGCTACGCCGCTGACGGCACCCGCAGCAACGCGCGTGCGGTACCGCCCAGGATCGCCGTCTTCTCGGCGTCGGTGAGCGCGGAGGCCGCGATCTGCGGCAGCAGATGACTGATGCGCCGCCCGACCGGGTGCGAGTAGAGGTCGGTGCCGAACACGACGCGCGCGGCGCCGAAGCGCCGGGCGAAGTCCTCGATGAAGTCGAAGTTGTAGCTGAGGCTGGTGTCGAAGACGACGTTGGGCGCGACCTCGGCGACGAAGAAGCACTGCCGCGTGGCCTCGAAGCCGCCGAACGCGTCGAGCGCGAGGATCGTGAGGTCGGGGAGCTCCCGTGCGATCACCGCCAGCTTCCAGAGCGCCTCCTCCGGGGTGTCGTCCATCGCGTGGATGATCGGCACCAGCGCAGTGCTCGCCCATCCGCTCCAGGTAGCGAAGGACCCATCGGCTGTCCAGAGAGACGCCCTGGAACCGGGTGTGGAAGCTCAGCGCGACCAGGTCGAGCTCGCCGGCGACGCGGTCGATCTCGGCGAACGCGGCCGCACCGTCGCGCGGTTCGACGATGCCGCACGCCACCGGGAAGCGGTCGGGCGTGCGGTCGCGATACGCCGCGATCTCGTCGTTGACCCGCCGCGTGTCGGCGATGCCGTTCGGCCGCAGGTAGCCGTGCCCCGGGATGACGAGCGCCTGGCGCACGCCGCCCTCGTCCATGATCCGCAGACGTTCGGCGAGCTCCACGCCGGGCGAAGGCCTCCGCGTCGCCGGTCCCGGCATCGAGCTCACCGCCCAGCGCGTCGAACGCGCGACCGACGTGGTGGTGCACGTCGAAGACGTCGAACGTCATCGTCGGGGCTCGGCGGTCAGTACCCGGCGGCGCGGTCGACGACGTTCCGCAGCGGCTCGCCGCGGGTGAACCGGTCGAGGTTGTCGGCGAAGAGTTGCAGCAGCTTCTCCGTGTAGCGGTCCTGCGCCGCCGACGAGTGGGGCGAGATCCAGATCCGGGGAGCGTCCCACAAGGGGTCGTCGGCGGGAAGCGGCTCCTGCCGGGTGACGTCGAGGATCGCCCCACCGAGGTGACCCGATCGCAGCGCGGCGATCAACGCCGGTTCGTCGACGAGCGACCCGCGGCCGACGTTGCAGAACAGCGCACCGGGCTTCATCGCCGCGAACGCGGCCTCGTCGAAGAGGTTCTCGGTCTCCTGGGTCCCCGGTGCGCTGACGACCACCGCGTGGCAGCGGGCGAGCACGTCGTGCAGATCGGCGGTGCCGCGGAGCTCGTCGACCGCCGGGTGCTCCTGACCGGGCTGGTAGCTCCGGCGCGTTCCGATGGTCGTCATGCCGAAGGCGCGGGCGCGGACCGCGACCTCGGTGCCGATCGCGCCCAACCCGATGATCCCCAGGGTGAGCCCTTCGACCAGGGTGCCGAAGCGAGGCTTCCAGTCGTGCGCGCGTTGCTGCTCGTCGATCTCGTCGAACCGCTTCCACACCGCGAGCAACCGCCCGAACGCGAACTCCGCGATCGGCGCGGCCGCGACACCGGCGGCGTTGGTGACCACGCACCCCTCCGGGAGCTCCACGCTGTCGAGATGGTCGATCCCGGCCCCGATCGCCTGCACCCAGCGCAGACCGGGCGCGAGTTCGCCGATGTCCTTCGGGAGATCGAGCGCGAGCGTCGCCTCGGCGCGCGCCCACACCGCGCGCTCGGCGTCGCCGAGCTCGTCGGTGCGGTCCGGGAGGTGATGACCGAAACGCCCGAGGTACGGCTGGGCGACGATCTCCAGGGCCGGAAACCGGTCCCGCACCGGCCCGAGGAGCGGGTCGTCGACGTTCCACGGGTAGGCGACGACGACGCTCACGCGCGGACGTCCTTGAGCACGCCGGGCGCGTGGACGGGCGCCAGCGTCGACGTGAGGTAGTCGGGCGCGTCGGGGGTCTCGATGAACCACCCGGTCGGGCACATGGTGAGGATCTCCACGAAGGAGAAGCCGAGCCCTGCCTCCTGGGTCTCGAGCGCGCGCCGGATCATCTTCTTGGTCCGGGCGACGTTGCCGGCGTTGTTCACCGCGCCGCGCGCGACGTAGGCGGCGCCGTCGAGCTCGGCGATCAGCGTGCTGAGGCGGATCGGGAAGCCGTGCTGGGCCGCGTTGCGCCCGTCGAGCGTGTTCTTCGTGCGCTGGCCGAGCGCGGTGGTGGCGGTCATGTGCCCGCCGGTCTCGCCGAACACGCCGTTGTCGAGCATGAAGCAGGTGACGTTCTCGCCGCGCGCGGCGGTGTGCAGCACCTCCTGGAGGCCCTCGTTCACCATGTCGCCGTCGCCCTGCAGGGTGAGCACGAGCGTGTCGGGCTTGGCCCGCTTCACCCCGGTGGCGAGCGACGGCGCGCGGCCGTGGAGGGCCTGCAGCACCTCGATGTCGAGGTTGTTGGAGAAGGCGGTGTAGCACCCGATCCCGATCACGCCGATGGCGCGTGACACCGCGCCGATGGCCTCGATCGCCTCGAGCACGGCGCGCATCGCGATCGGCTCCCCGCAGCCGGGGCAGAGGTTGTGCTCGCCGATGTCGAGCAGCGTCGGGCGTGAAGTCGTCGACCAGGCGGGCGCGGATCGTCGGGCGGGGCGTCGGTGGGCGACGAAGCGATCGGTCATCGATGCCGGCCTCGCTCATCGTCGCAGCGACGCGTCCGCGGATGCGGTCGCGCAGGTAGCCGCCGTCGAGGTCGGGCGCGATCCCGAACCCCGAGCCGTCGAGGCTGAGGCGGCCGATGAACTCGACGGGCGTCGCGCCGGCGACGGCGAGGCGGACGTCGTCGACCATCTGCCCCTGGTTGTTCTCGTACACGCCGACGACGCGCGCGCCGGCTGCGGCCCGGGCGATGGCGTCGCTCGGGAACGGCAGCAGCGTGATCGGACGCACGAACCCGACCCGAGCACCTTCCCCGCGGAGGCGGGCGACCGCGGCGCGCACGTACTTCGCGGGCGTGCCGAACGCGACCACGACGACGTCGGCGTCGTCGGTGTCGCGGGTCTCGACCAGCGGTGTGATGCCGGCCAACATCTCCTCGGTGCGCGCCGCGCAGCGCGCGTAGTGCTGCGCGAGGTCGTAGCCGCCGCGCTCGTTGCGCTTGGTGGTGCCGAGCGGCGACAGCAGCCGCGCCCGGCCGGTGCCACTGGTGGACCCGTCGAGCGACCAGTCGTCGGCCGGGACCGGTGGGAGGTCGAGCGGCGCCAGGGTCACCGAGGTGGACGTGTGCGCGAGGTAGTAGTCGCCGAACAGCAGCACCGGGTTGCGCCATCGCGCGGTGAGGTGGAACGCCAACTGCGTGAGCTCGGTGGCTTCGGGCACGTCCATCGGCGCCAGGACCGGCATGCGGGCGTCGCCGTGCCCGGGGCCGCGCGTGGCCTGCCAGTAGTCGCCCTGCGCACGCGCCATGTTGAGCACCACCATCGGCACCGCGGCGTAGGCGAGCTCGGCCAGCGACTCCTGCATGAGCGAGAGCCCCTGGCCGGTCGATCCCGTCGCGCTGCGGTGTGCCGGTGGCGGCCGCACCCCACGCCATGCCGACCGCCTCGAGCTCGCTCTCGGCGTTCATGCACGTGCCCCCGACGCCGGGCAGCTTGGCCGCCATGTGCTCGAGCACCTCGGTGAAGGGTGTCATCGGGTAGCCGCTGAAGAAGCGGCAGCCGGCGGCGACCATGGCGTCGGCGATCGCCTCGGAGCCCTCGAGCAGCGCGGGCGCGGTCGCCGGCGTCACGACGCGTCGCCGACGGTCAGCTCGAGCGGGCGGTCGTACTTGTAGACCTGGAAGCAGAAGTCGGGGCAGATCCACGCGCACGCCTGGCACCCGGTGCAGCCGGCGACGCAGGCGCGGGAAGCGGTAGCCGCGGGTGTTGACCTCGTGCACCGTCATCTCCAGGACGCGGGGCGGGCAGGCGTCGATGCACAGGTCGCAACCCTTGCACGCCTCGACGTCGATCACGACGGTGCCGCGGGTGAGCACCGTGCTCACGCGTGGACCTCCTTCTCTTGTTCGTGCCATGCGGGCGCGATCCGCGTGGGTGCGGCGTCGCGGCCGGCCGCGAGCGCGGCCACGTTGAGCGCCACGTGCTGGGTGCGGTACGACGGCAGCGACTCGGCCACCGCGGCATCGAGCGCGTCGAACGAGACCATGTCGGTCGCGGCGACGTACGCGCCGAGCATCACCATCGACGCGGTCATGATGTTGCCGAGGTCGACGGCGAGGTCGGTGGCGGGGATCTCGACCACGCGCAGCTCGACCGGGTCGAACCCGCCCTCGAACACCGTCGTGTTCACCAGCACCAGGCTTCCGGGCCGCAGCTTGGCGCGCGTGGGCTCCGAGAAGTCGTGGTGCATGAAGATCGCCGACCACGCTTCGGCCACCGTGGGCGGCGCCTCGATGGCACCGTCGGCGATCACCACCGTCGCCTCGGTGTTGCCGCCCCGCATCATCCCGCCGTAGCTGCCGAACATCTGGACCGAGCGGCCCTCGGCGATCGCGGCCCGGGCCAGCACCTGCGCCGCGAGCTGGACGCCCTGGCCACCGATCCCCGTGAGCAGGAGTTCGCGTTCCATGTGGCCCCCAGCGGGTCCGTCGCCACCCGCGTCGGTGAGAGTACTGTTCTGAACGTAGCAGATCACTGCTCTGCATGTGTGGGAGCGATGCTTTGGTCGACGACCTCATGGGCACCCTGGCGAACCGGGCGGTCGACCGCTCGCTGGGCGACCGCCGTACGCAGTATGCGGAGGAGATCCAACGGGTGCTCGAGGCCACCTACGACCTCATCGAGCAGACGGGGAACGTGGATCCCTCCCTGCGCGACATCCTGGCCGCGAGCAATCTGTCGACGCAGGCCTTCTACCGCTACTTCCAGTCGAAGGACGAGCTGTTCCTGCTGTTGCTCGACGACGGTCGCCGCCGCCTGGTCGGCTCGCTCGAACGCAGGATGAACAAGGCGACCACGGCGGCGGACCGCGTCCGCGCCTGGATCGAGGGTGTGCTCGCCCAGGCGTCCGACACGCGGGCGGCGGGGCGGACGAGGCCGTTCCTGACCGACCAGGACCGACTGGCGGAGGCGTTCCCGCGCGAGCAGCAGGCGTCGGTCGACCTCCTGGTCGATCTCCTCGCCGGCGCGATCGTCGCGCTGCACGGCTCCGCGAACCCACGCGTCGATGCCGTGGTCGTCTACCGCACGGTGTTCGCGACGCTGCGCGATCACCTGATCCACGCCACCCGGCCTACCGCCGCCGAGACCGAACATCTCGTGCGCTTCTGCCTCGACGGGATCGGCGGCGATCAACACGAGGGGGAACGACATGAGTGGTGAAGCGCGTGTGCTCGGCCCCATGGGGGACCGGATCGTCTTCGAGAACGACCGGGTGCGGATCTGGGAGATCACGATCCCGCCCGGCGCCGACAGCAACATCCACCGCCACGATCTCGACTACGTGCTCGTGATCCTCGGCGGCGACCGGGTGGCCGCGCTGCAGGAGGCCGACACGGAGAGCACGCTCCCGCCGTACTTCGAAGCCGACGTCGTGCCCGGCCAGGCGGTGTTCGTCGAGCGGGGCGGTGTCGAGACGGCGCGTAACGTCGGCCGTGAGCCCTATTCCGAGATCATCATCGAGCTCAAGGACTGACGACCGAAGGACTGATCAGCATGGAGTACCGACTGCTCGGCCGCACCGGACTGCGGGTGAGCCCGCTGTGCCTCGGCACCATGAACTTCGGCATGCGGGCGGAGACCGGCGTGCAGACCGAGGAGGCGGAGGGCCACCGCATCATGGACCGCGCCCTCGACCTCGGCATCAACTTCTTCGACACCGCGAACGTGTACGGCGACGGTCGCGGCTTGACCGAGTCGATCATCGGCCGCTGGTTCGCGCAGGGCGATCGTCGGCGCGAGCGCACCGTCATCGCGACCAAGGTCTACAACTCACGCGACGGCTGGCCGAACGCGGGCCGCCTGTCCGCGCTCGCGATCCGCCAGGCGTGCGACGACAGCCTGCGCCGGATGCAGACCGACCACATCGACCTCTATCAATTCCACCACGTCGACCGCGATACGCCGTGGGACGAGATCTGGCAGGCGATGGACGTGCTCGTGCAGCAGGGCAAGGTGCTCTACGTCGGGAGCAGCAACTTCGCCGGGTGGCACATCGTCCAGGCGAACGAAGCTGCCGCCAGGCGCCATTCGCTCGGCCTGGTGTCGGAGCAGAGCCTCTACAACCTCACCGCCCGCACCGTCGAGCTCGAGGTGCTGCCCGCGTGTGAGCGCTACGGGGTCGGCGTCATCCCGTGGAGCCCGCTCGGTGGCGGGCTGCTCGGTGGCGTGCTCGCCGACCGCGCGGCCGGTGGGCGGCGGGGAACGCGGGCGTCCAGGCTCGGGTCGAGTCACTCCGCCCGCAGCTGGAGGAGTGGGAGAAGCTGTGCGCCGAGCTGGGCCACCCGCCGGCCGACGTCGCGCTCGCGTGGCTGCTGCACAACTCCGTCGTGACCGCGCCGATCATCGGTCCGCGCACCCTCGACCAGGTCGACACCGCGATGGGCGCGCTCGACGTGCAGCTCGACGACGGCATGCTCGCCCGGCTCGACGAGATCTTCCCCGGGCCCGGTGGCCCGGCGCCGGAGGCGTACGCATGGTGAACGAGGGCGAGCCGGTGGCGGGACGCGCCGGACCGCTACCCGGCCGGCACGCGGTCGCGCGCGCTCCCCGAGGTCGCCGTCGCGGGGGGTGAGGCGCCCGGCGGCGACTCCTCGGGGGCATCGGCCACGAGGTAGGTCGCGGTGATGGCGATGAACGCCAGCATGATCGCGGGGATCGCCAGCCCGGAGTCGTTCAATCCATACGACAGGAGGACCAGCACCGTGAGCGAGATGGCGGCGGCCCGGAGCGTCGGCACCCGGGCCACGGCGGCGACCAACGGCCGCGGCGGGCGCAGCCAGAGGGCCACACCGGCGGCGAGCACCACCACGATGAGCACGAGGTAGATCGTGCTGGAGAACGACGCCGCGTTCTCGCCGCTCTTCCGTTCGATCACGGTGGAGAACCCCGAGAACCCCTCGTTGCCGACCTTCTCGAAGAACCGGCCGACGTGCGTGCGCTGGTCGGAGGGCCGCAGCAGGTCGAGGAACCCGACGACGAGGCCGCTCGCGACCAGGATGCCTACCAACGTCACGATCGCCTTCACGGTGAGGCGGCGCCCGAGCAAGAGCCAACCGAGCAGCGCGAACGCGGGTGCCGAGGCCAGCGTGCCGCCGAAGTCCTGCCCGAACAAGGGCGGCGTCAGCGCCACGAACGACACCGCGAGCACGGCCAGGGCGATTCGTACGCCCCATGGCGGAGGGAGCCGCCACGCGACGAGGGATGCGATGAGCACGGCGGAGGTGGAGAGCAGCGCGGACGACTGGTTCCCGATGCCCGAGAAGCGGATGCCGACGGTCGCCGAGTAGCCGAACACCGAGTTGAACTCGAGATGACCTCCCGTGAACTGGTCCATCACGAGCACGGCGAGGAACAGCGCGAGGGCCGCGAACAGCGGATCGAGCTCCCGACGTCGCCCGACGAGCTGGCAGACCGCGGCGAAGAGCACCGCGAACACCGAGAGGAAGAGCCAGAAGGCGGCTTTCCCGCCGTGCTCGCCGAGGTCGAGCAGGGTCGCCGGCATCGTCGCGAGGACGAAACCGATGGCGGCGAGTGACAGCCAACGCAGCGCGGGCCGGATCCACGGGAACCGGTCCGGCACCGAGCGGGCGAACGTCAGGAGCAGCGCGCCTGCGACCGCGAGGAACATCGCGGTCCACAGCACTGCCGCGGTCACCGGGTTCACGAGCTCGTCACGGAGAAGCCCGTTCGCGTTGTCGCGTTCGAGCGTCGCGCGTCGATCGGCTGCGTCGCCGTGGCCGGTGTCGACCCGCATGGGGCGACCTTCCATCGTGGTCGGCGTCGCGATGCCCAGCAGACCGAGCACGGTGGGCGCCACGTCGGCGAGCGTGACGAACCCGGACCGGCGCGTCGTCGCCGAACGCAGGAACCCGGGATCGACGCCCGGCGCCCGCAACCCGGCGATGGTCACCGAGCGGTCGCCGGTGCGCGGCACGGGCGCGAGCACCAGGACCGCATCTCGTGACAGGTCCACGTGCGCGAGGAGCCTCCCGAACAGGTGGTCGGTGCTCCGGATCGCGTCGCGCCGCAGCCGCGCGTTCCCGGCGGTGTTCGCGAGGGACGAGTACCGATCGGCGCGGACGAGGTCGGAGGCCTCGACGACGCTCACCGACCGGTCCGTCCACCCGTCGAGGAAGGCACGTTCGACGGCGCGGTTGTCGTAGCGCACGCCGTACGGCGCCGAGGCGTCGTCGCGGAGCAGCTGCCGGCCGACGGTCCCGCGCGGCACCCGGCCGAAGCTGCCCATGAGCGCGCCGACGGCCGAGCGGAAGTAGACCGGCGGCGCCGACGAGGCGGCGTCGGGCTGCGTGCCGTCGCCGTTCGCCACCACCGAGCGGCCGTAGCCCGCGTTCGTGAGCTCGTCGCCCAACGCGCCGGGGTGGGCCTCGTAGAGCAGGTCGGCGTTGGCGCCGTCGATGCGTGCGATGCCGAGGTCGACCAGACCGTCCCGGGCGGGTGCGCCGGTCCGCTGTCGGTAGGCGGCGGCCGCGTCGCCGTTCCCGAACCGCTCCGTGGCCGCCAGCCCCTCGCCGTCGGTCGTCTCGTCTCCCGCAGCACGGGTCCCGGCGCCGATGGTGACGTACGCCGCGCCGAGCTTGGCGGGCTGTCGATCGGCGCGGGTGGCGAGGTCGGCGATGGCGGCCGAATCCAGGAAGCGCGAGAGGTTCGGTGCGTCACCGCCGTCGAGGTCGCTCCAGGTCAGCGTCGGCACCGAGACGATGAGAATCCGGTGAGGGCGAGGCGACGCGGCCGCGGCCGCCGACGGCGCCAGCACGATCGAGGCCGCGAGCACGAGCATCGCGGTCGAGCCGATGACGAACGACGTCGTCGCGCGGCCGCGCCTGCGGCCCCGTCCGGATGGACTGCGTCTGGTCATTCGCGCGGCTCCCGATGCGAGGCGACATCATGGCAGGCGGTGTCGTCGCGACGTGGGCGCGGTGGTGGCCGACCGGAACCGGGTGCGAACGGTAGGCTCCGCGCGTGCCGACGGTGCGCGTGTCCCCCGTCGCGTCGAAGTGAGCGCGTCAGCGTTGCGGGCGCGCCTGTCGTCCTCCGTGGTCGTGATCGTCGCGGTGTTCGTGCTCTCCCGCGTCGCCGCTCTCGCCGCCGGCATCCGGTTCGACGACGGCCTGCTGCACAACGCCTATCAGTTGCTCGACGTCCGGCTGCTGCACGACGACCCGTTCACCAGCATCTTCTACCTGCACAGCCAGCCGCCGCTCTTCAACCTCTTCACCGCCGCCGTCGTGCAACTGCCCAGCGGTGCGGTCCGTCCGGTCCTCGCGGTCATCTGGGCCGGTGCCGGCCTGGCCACCGCGCTCCTGCTGCACGCGACGATGCGCCGCCTCGGTGTCCGTCGGGCGCTCGCGACCACGATCGTCTGCATCTTCCTCGTCGCGCCGGAGACGATCCTGACCGAGAGCTGGTTCTTCTACTCCCAGCTGCAGATCCTCCTGAGCGCGTTGATCCTCTACGCGCTCACCCGCTTCGCCTCGACCCGCCGGACGACCGACGGCGTGCTGTTCGCCGGATCCCTCGGCGCGCTGGTGCTGCTCCGGAGCGCGATCCACATCGGGCTGATGGTGCTCGTCCTGGTCATCGTGTGGCGCCAGCTCCACCTCGACCTCCGGCGCGTCGCGGTGATCGCCGCCGTCCCGTTGCTGCTGGTGGGCGCGTGGTCGGTGAAGAACGTGCTCGTCTTCGACAGCTGGACCAACAGCACCTGGGTCGGGATGAACCTCTCGTACGTCGCGAACGCCGGCGTGACGCGCCAGGCGTGCGAGCGACTCGTCGCCGACCGCACCGTGAGCGCGTCGGCGTGCCGCACCGCGTTCCGCGGGCCCGCGGCGTACACGGGCGCGTTTCCGCACCCGACGCAGTACGGCGCCGCGGCCACCGACCGCCTCTACAAGTCGACGGGACAACCGAACTTCAACGCGTCGCTCTACATCGACGTCGCCTCCCGCTACCAGCACGATGCGATCGAGCTCCTCCGCCACGGCGGTGCGGCCGCGATCACGCGCGCCGAGCTCGCCGCGTACACGGACTGGGCGCAACCCGGTGACGACTCGCTGCAGCTGCGGAAGGTGCGCGCACCGATCGCCACGTACGCCGACTGGTTCGACCGCCTGGTGCTGCTGCGCCCGGTCGCGACGGGTTGGAACGACCCGGCGCGCTTCACCGCCTCGGCGGGCGCGTTCCCGTGGGGGGAGGCGCTCGGCTCGGTGAGCTACACGATCCTGGCGCTGTTCGGGTTCGCGATCTACGGCGCGATCGCGGGGTGGCGCCGGCGCCGGTGGGACGGCGTCGACGTGCGGTGCGTGTGCACCGTCGCCGCGGTCCTGCTCGTCACGTCGGTCGTGCTCGGCAACGCGCTCGACTACCGGGAGAACAACCGCTTCCGGGTGGAAGCGGCGCCGTTCATGCTCGTGCTGGCGGCGCTGGGTCTGGAGGTCCTGCTGCGTCGGCGCGCCGATCGTCGGCGGCGGTCCGCGCCGACCACGGAGACCCCAGTGCCAGCAGCGTCAGCGCCATCCCGGTGAGCCCCAGGTACCACCAGGGCGACGCCTGGGCGGCGCGGTTGTCGACCTCGACCAGCCGCACCAGGCAGAACACGGTGAGGCCGATGCCGACCAGGGCGACGATCCACCGGACGACGGCGAGCCGACGGCGTCGAGCGACGAGTCCCACGAGCCGAATCCTCGCGCGGGACGATGACGGCTGACGAGACGGCCGGCCGTCGACGCCATCCGCTCGCAACGAGGACCGCGCTCGGCGCCGCCGCGATCGTGGTCGGCGCGTTCGTCGTCCACCTGCCCGGGTTCGTGCACCAGCTGTTCGACTCGGACGAGGGCGCGATCGCGACGATGGGCATGGTGCTCGGGCGCGGCGGCACGCTGTACCGCGACGTCATCGACCGGAAGCCTCCGATCCCCCCGTTCGTGTACGCGGGCTCGTTCCTCGCCACCGGGACGCGTGACCTGCGCCCGCTCCACGGCGTCGCCGCGCTCTGCCTGGCCGCCTCGGCGCTGGTGCTCGCGTACGGCGCCCGGCGCGTCGCCGGGGCTCGCGCCGGGTGGTGGGCTGCCGGGCTGCTGCTCGCCGGCGCCACCGCGCTGAGTCCCACCGATGCGCAGGCGGCGAACTTCGCCCACTTCGCGCTCCTGCCCGGCTGCGGCGCGATCGTCGCCGCGCGCACCGGCTCACGGAAGAGCGCCCTCTTGGCGGGCGTCCTCGTCGGCGTCGCCACGCTGACCCGCCAGACGTGGGCGATCGCCCTGCTCCCGGCCGGGTACGCCGCCTGGTCATGGGGCGGCCACCGGCTCGAGCGGCCGCTGCTCGTGCTGGCGGGCGCGGTGGCGACGGTCGCGTCCGTGGCCTTCGTGGTGCCGTTCGGGCCGTTCTGGCACTGGTCGTTCTCGGGGGACTCCTCCGTGCTCGCGCTCGGCGAATCGCGGAACGTCGCCCTCCGCGGTGGCCTCGCCTTCGAGCTCTTCCTGCTCGGCAACCTGGCCACCCTGTGGCTCGTGGCCCGACGGGGCTGGCGCCGTGAGGACATCGACCTCTGGCTGTGGCTCGGGACCGGGCTGGTCGCATTCGTCGCCGGGTGGCGCTTCTTCGGTCACTACTGGTTCCAGGTGCTGCCGCCGTTGTGCCTGCTCGCCGGCCTGGGCGCCGCCGCGTGCCGCGCGTCGGTGCGGCGGATGCTCGCGGTCGCGGTGGCGGCACCGGCGGTGGCCGCATGGGTGCTCGCGTTCTCGCCGCATCCGATCGACCCCACCGTGCGCGCGCTGGCCTCGTACGCCGAGAAGCACACCGATGCGCGCGCCCTTGTCACCGTGTGGGGCAACGCGCCGGAGGTCTACTGGCTGTCCGGTCGGGCGCCCGGCGGTGCGCTGGTGAACACCGACTTCGTCACCGGCAAGACCGCGGGTCGCACCAACGGCCCGCAGCGGCTCGCCGACGCGACGCCCGGCGCACGGGACACGTTCCTCGACTCGTTGGAGCAGCATCCTCCGGAGCTGTTCTTCGACACGTCGACGGCGGATCTGCGCCAGTACGGCAAGTACCCCGTCACGCTGGTCCCTCCGGTCGCGCAGTTCCTGCACCGGCACTACCGGCCGGTGGCGACGGTGCGCGGCGTGCGCGTCTACCGGCTCCGTTCGTCGGCGTCGAGCGGAGGGCGCGCCGGATCAGGTTGACCGCGATCGCGGGAACGGCCCGCGACCCGGTCGTAGAGCCGGTTGCCGACGACGAACACGACGACGGCATACAACCAGCCCAGCAGCACGTCGGACACGTAGTGCTCGCCGAGGTACACCAGCGACACCGCCATCGCCAGCGGATACAGCACCAGCAACCAGCGCCAGCGCGTCGTGCGGGGCCAGAAGAAGAGGGCGATGAGCAGCGCGGTCGCGGCGTGGAGCGACGGCACCGCGGCGACCTTGTTCACGAACTGCTGTGATCCCATGACCCGCGTCAGGTCGACACCCATGTGCCGGGCCATGTACGGCGTGATGCGGAACACGTGAGGGAGCAGGCCGTGACGGCTCGCGAGCCACGGGGGCGACGCCGGGTAGAGCGCGTAGGTCACCAGCGCGGCGAACGACAGGCCGATCCACAAGCTGACATAGCGGTGGAACAGGTGCGGCGCCCGGCGCCAGAGGACCGCCGCCACCGTGATCGGCACGATGAAGTACGTCAGGTACACGAGGAACGCGAAGTAGTCCCACACGTGTGGATGGCCCGCGGTCCAGAGCAGCCGCTGGAGCCTGACGGTCGGCGCGGTCCCGCCGGCCAGCCACTCGTCGACGCGAAGCTGCGGGATCTCGTACACGTGACCGAAGACGCCGTCGGCCGCGCCGCGGAGGAGGTCGTAGGCGTAGAGGAACACGATCACCGGCAGGAAGTCGACCGCGAGCCGGGCGAGCGCGTGCGGCCGGCCCACGACCGCGATGACGAGGCCGGCCACCACCCAGATGAGCACGCGATCCCGAGACGCCGGGAAACCCCACAAGCCGGTCGTGACGACGAACGCGGTCACGTACAGAGCCAGGAGCGCGATCCGCCGCCGATGCCAGCGCCGGGCCGGCGGCTCGATGTCGTCGCTGACCGCTACCCGTTCCCAGCCAGCCATCGCACAGTGGTACCACGCCCTGCGCTCGGTTCCCGGACCGCCACGCGGCCCCACGCGGGCGGTTGCACTCATCTCGCCCTCATGTTCCGCGGTCGAAGGTGCGGGTGTGCCGAGCTCGGAGTGGGTGGGCCTCCGGCGCGCCGGCCGCTACGCGTTGCTCGTCGCGGCGACGGCGGCGGACCTCGCGATCCTGCGTGCACCTCGCCATTCGGTCGTGTCGGTGCTCCTCGTCGTGGCCGCGGGAGTCCTCGTCGCCGCACTGGTCGTGCTCGAGCATCGCCGTCGCCGGCTGGGACTGGCCGCGGTGGCGGTCGCGATCGCGGTGACGACGGTCGCCGCGGTGTGGACGCCGCCACGGACGTCGAACGACCTGTGGTCGTACGAGATGTACGGACGCATGGTGACGGTGCACGGCGCGAGCCCGTACGACCACGTGCCCGCGGAATTCCGCTCCGACCCGTTCGCGCGCCGGGTCAGCCCCCGCTGGATGCACCGGGCGTCGGTCTACGGTCCACTCTTCCTCGGCGTCGCGACCGCGGGAGCGTGGGTGGCGGGTCCGTCTCCGCTCTCGGCGCGCCTCTTCTTCCAGGCCTTCGCCGCGCTCGCGCTCCTGATCACGCTGGTCGTGGTCTGGCGCACCACTCGAAGTCTCGCGGCGCTGATCTTCCTCGGCCTCAACCCGGTCCTGGTGGTCATCGTCGTGAACGGCGGCCACAACGACGCGCTGATCGGGCTCGCGCTCCTGACCGCGGCCCTGCTCGCGGGACGACAGCGGCCGCGTGCGGCCGGGGCGCTGATCGGGCTCGCCGCGCTGATCAAGCTCACCGCCGGTCTCGCGCTGATCGGCCTCGTGCTCTGGGCCTGGCGCCACCAGCTCAGACGCTTCGCATTCACCGCCGCCGCGACCAGCGGGCTCGTCCTCGTGATCGGCTACCTGCCGGTGCTCGCCGGTGCATCACACGTCCTCGGCGATGCCGACAAGACCGTCACCAACGGATCGCCGTGGAACTGGCTCGTCGACCGGCTGCTGCGCCACGACGCGTGGCGGAACGTGCCGAACCCGCTGGCCCCGAACGCCACGCTGAGCGCGTTCTTCTATCTCGGCGCGGCGACGGTGATCCTCCTCGGGGTGATCCTCGGCTGGCTGGCGGCACGCGACCCGCGCCCGGAGCCGGCGGTCGGCGTGGCGCTCGCCGCCTATCCCGTCGCCGCCGAGTACGCCTATCCCTGGTACTCGGCATGGGCCCTCCCGGTCTTCGCCGCCAACGGGCTGAGCGCGCTCAGCGGAGTGGTGTGGGTGCAATCGGTCGTTCTGCTCGCGGCCCTGAAGCTTCCCATCGCGGTGCGCGGATCGCCGACGCACGCCGCGCTCCGGGTCCTGCTCACCGACGTGGCACCGCCGTTGCTGCTCGTCGCGTTCGTGGTCGCCGCGCTCCGGCAATACCCGCCGTCCGGATGGGCACGGGGAGGGCGGCCACGACCGGCGGCGAGGGCCGGGGGAGCGGTAGAGGTCCTACCCGTTCGGCACCAGGGGTACGTTGACGACCCTCCCGCCGTCGTCCCAGCCCGACGCCGGAGCCCAACAGCTCGAGCTCGACCCCTCGACGGCGGTGGTTGAGGTGGTGGTCGACGTCGATGTGGAGCAGGGACTCTGCACCTGGCTCAGCACGACCACCTGCGCGATCCTCGTCACCGGTTCGTTCACCACCTGGTTCGGGCGAGCCTTCGGCGTGCCACCGGGCGCGGCGTCGTCGAGGTAGGGCAGCCGGTGGAGCGCGGTCACCAGCGCCGGTTGACCGGCATCCGGCCCGGCGGCGAACGCGGCACGCGCCGCGATCCGGAGCGCGAGGCACACGTCGGCGACCTGGAGGTACGACGCGCTCAAGGGAGCGTCCGGCGCGAGGGTCGTGGTCGTCGACGACGCGCGCTTCGGCAGTGCGCTCGCGTACGCCTGGTTGCACATCTCGGTGAACGTGTTCGGCGAGTGGTCGGCGCGGTACATCGGGTCGGAGACCGACGTGTACGCGAACAGGTTCACGGTGCGCAACATCCGCGCCGGGTCGTCGCCGCTCACCTGCTGCAGCTGCGCCAGGTCGGCGTCGGACGCGGGGGAGAAGCCGTAGACGTCGAGCGGCTGCCGACCGCGCGCGGCCGCGGTCGTCGCCATCAGCAACGGCACCGTCGCCACGTCGAGCGTGGGCTCGAGCACGACGCTGGCGCGCCCCGGCTCGACCACGCGGATCTTGCTCGCCGCGAGCACGGCGCGCGCGGTCTGTACGAACTCCGCGTCGCCGGGATCGTTCCCGGCCATCACCGCGACCGCGCGCCCGTCGAGCCGTCCGCTCTCCACCAGGTCGACCAGCCGGGCCCGCTCGACGCCCTCGGCCGATCCGGTCGCGACCAGCCGTCCGCTCGACGCGCCGAGATCCGCGTTCGACGCATCGGATTCGGTGACCAGGATGGTGTGCTGGTCCTGCGTGATGCACTGCTGCGCCGGGGTGGGGGCGAGTGACAGGACCATCACCGGACGCAGGCGCGCGGTCGCGTCGAGGCAGTCGACCGCAGGATCGCCGGTCTCGGCGACCTCCCGAAGATCGAACCGTTGGCCGCCGATGCCGCCGCACCGGTTGATCAGGTCGGCGAACGTCTCGGCTTCGCGTCGTCGCCCCCGACCCGTCGGCGCCCTGCGGCACGAGCACGGCGACGGTCACCGGCTGGTCGTGCAACCGCGGGTCGTTCGGCGCGACCGAAGCGAACCGGTTCTCCGACGGAGCACAGAAGGTGTCGGGCCCGCTGAACGGTGACTCCTCCGGCGGTGGGGGCGAGTGCGCCTGCGTCGGCGGTGGTGTGGGTGGCGTCGTGGCCGCGACCACGCGCGGCGCGACCACGAATCCCATCACGAACAGCGCCACGAAGAGCAGTGCACCTCCCCGCCGGCCGATCCCGACAATCATGTGAGAGTGGCCAGCGGGGCGATCACAGGACGCCAAACGTATTCGGCGCGTGACGCCCGCGAGGGGCCACCTCTGGGACCGGTCGAACGGGGGATCGGCAGCCGGCTCCGCTCCCTCCCGCTGCTGCTCCTGCTGTTCCTCGTGCTGGCCGCCGCGCTTGCGGGCGCCCAGCTTCTCCGACCGCGTCTTCAACGCCGACGAGGCCTACCTCGCGACCCAGGCGCAGGTCCTGCTCGACGGCGGGCACCTGTACGTCGACACGGTGGACCGCAAGCCGCCGGTGGTCCCGTACCTCTACGCGGCGGTGTTCGGGCTCACCGGCTCCGACGATCTCGCACCGGTCCGCGTCGTGGCCGTGGTCGCACAGGCCCTCACCGCGCTGCTCCTGGCCGCGGAGGCCCGCCGCCGGTTCCGGTGGCGGCTCGCGCCCGTCTTCGCCGGGTGCGCCTACCTGCTGGCGGCCACCGCCTTCCGCGCCGCCGACGCGCAGGCCGCGAACTTCGAGGTGTTCATGCTCCCGGTCATGACCGCGGCGATGCTGCTCGGCATCCGGCGCCGGCCGGCGGCGGCGGGAGCGACGCTGGCGCTGGCCACGCTGACCAAGCAGACGGCAGCCGTGACGCTGCTTCCGCTGGCGTTCCTCGCGTGGCGGGTCCGGCGCTGGCGCTCGGTCGCGGCGCTCGGTGCCGGCGTTCGCGGCGCCCATCGTCCTCGCCGCCGCCGTCTTCGGGCCCCGCGACTTCACCTTCTGGGTGTTCACCGGCAACGGGGGATACGCCGACATCCGGGGTGTCGTGGGATACACCGCCGCGCTCGGCGCGCGCGAGACGGGGTGGTTCCTGTTCGGCAGCGCCGCGCTCGTGGTGCTGCTCCCGTTCGCCTGGCGCGCCCGTCGTGCCGATCGCGACCTGTGGCTGTGGCTGGCATCAGGCGTCATCGCGGTCGCGATCGGGTTCCGGTTCTTCCCGCACTACTACCTGCAGCTCCTGCCGCCGCTCGCCCTGCTCGCGACGCGCGGCGTCGACGTGATCTCGCGGCCGCACCGACGGCGTGCCCTCGCGGTGGTCGGGCTCCTCGCGGTCGTCTCGACGACGTTCTTCCTCGTGCCCGCCTTCACCCAGGGCGAGACACGCGACACCCGGGTGGCGCTGGCGGTCGCGCAGTACGTCCGGCAGCACACCCGCCACGGTCAGCGGGTGCTCGTCTGGGGCCAGGCGCCCGAGGTGTACTGGGCCTCCGACCGCCGCCCGGCCACGCGCTTCGCCACCACGGGCTTCGTCACCGGCACCAGCGGCGGTCGCCCACCGAGTCACGTGGGCTCGAGGTACGCGGTGCCGGGCGCCGCCGACGACTTCTTCGCCGACCTCCGGGGCTCGCCACCGGTGCTCATCGCCGACATGTCGACCGCGGACCAGCGCCACGCGCACTTCTACCCTCCGGCGCGGTACCCCCGGTTCCAGCGCTTCCTCGACCGGGGTGGCTGGCACCGGGTCGCGGTGGTCGACGGCGTCGCCATCCTCCGCCCCGCGGCCAAGGGTGCCCGCTGACGCGCGGGAGGCAACGCACACCCGCAGTACCGTGCCCGACGTGCAACGGGCGGCCGTCAGAAGGATCCTGGTCGCGGCCGTCATCGGCGGCCTCTTCATGGCCGGCTGCGCCGCGTCCGAGAGCTCGCGGATCGGCGCCTGCCCGATCCACCCGGGCGCCGCGTGCTCCGGCAACTACATGAGGGGCGCCAAGCTGGCCGGGGCGGGCCTGTTCGACGCCGAGTTCGACCATGCCGACCTCACCGGGGTCGACCTGGTCGGCGCCGACCTCAGCGGCGCCACCATGACCGACGCCCACCTCAACCGGGCGCGCCTGCGCGATGCCACCCTCAGCTATGCCGACCTCACCGGCGCCGACCTCACCGGCGCCAACCTCACCGGCGCCGACCTCACCGCCGCCAACCTCACCGGCGCGGTCGTCACGCCACGCCAGTACTCGCAGGCGAAGCTCTGCCGCACGACGTTGCCCGACGGCACCGTCGCCGCGCCCGACTGCTGACGGGCGACCGCGAGCGTCGGATCAGGAAGTCGAGCGCGACGTCGGCGGCGGCGGCCCGGGCCCGGCGTTGCTCGTAGCGGTCGTACAGCCGGTTGCCGACGACGAACACCACGCCCGCGTACAGCCAGCCGAGCAGTATGTCGATCACGAAGTGCTCGCCGGTGTACACGAGGCTGAACGCCATCGCGAGCGGGTACAGCGGGAGCAGCCAGCGCCAACGGCCGGCCTGCTTCCAGAAGAACAGCACGAGCAGCATCGGATAGGCGGCGTGGAGCGACGGCACTGCCGCCACCGGGTCGGCGAAGTGACCCGTGCCGGAGAAGATCCCGGATCCGTTGGCGAGCCGGACGTGGGTCCACATCTCGTCGATGATCTTCGCGGTCGGCGGCAAGAACCCGTTCTGGCTGGCCATCCACGGCGGCACCGCCGGATAGAGCGCGTACGTGAGGAGCGCGGCGAAGGTGAGGAGGACGAACAGGACGAGGAACCGCCGGAAGCGATCGTGGGCGTACTTCCACAGGAGGCCGGCGACGACGAACGGCACGACGAAGTGCGTCATGTAGACGATGAACGCGGCGTAGTCCCACACGTGCGCGGTGCCCGGCGTGTACAGCGCGTGCTGCAACGTGACGGTCGGCACCGTGCCGCCGAAGAGCCACTCGTCGATGCGGATCTGCGGGAGCGCATGCGGCATCAGCCAGGAGCCGGCCGAGCCCCGCAGCATGTCGTACAGCGTCAGCAGCACGTAGAACGGCAACCAGTCGATGACCACTTGCTTCCAATGCGTCCCGAACTCCGACGATGCACCGGACGCCATCAAACCGAATCCCACGACCGCGAAGATCTGCGCGCGCGAACCGGGGAACCCGACCAGCACCACGAACGCGGTCACGCAGATCGCCCACAGGAGCAACCATCGGAAGCGCCAGGCGAACCGCGCCACCACCGTTGTCGCGGTGCCGGTCCCTTCGCTGACGACTGTTGTGCTCATCGCGATCGGGCCGCATCCTCGAGGCAGGTCTGGCGTCCAGGAAGTGTACCGGCGCCCGTTCCGCGGACCCGGTACACGTACCCCACGCAATCGCAATCGCAATCGCGAACACTCATGGTCATGTCATGTCTGCTCCCCGACGCTGAGGCACCCGGTCGGATGCGTTGCACGCGCCACCACGCCGCCTTCGCTCCGGCCGGGGTGTCCGTGTTGGGTCCGCTTCAGCGGAGGTTCAGCGAGCGATCGTAGGTCCGCGGTCCGACGCCCGTCCCGACCCGGACCGGCGCCGCAGATAGCAGCTGACCTGCCGCTCGAGCCCGCTGACGGCGACGACGTGACCACCCGCCATGTCGTCGCTGATCCGCGCCACGAGCGACCGGAGACGCGACGCGGAGTCGTCGGTGTCCGAGAATTCGAGCTCGATGTCCCGCGCGTCCGCCTGCTCGATCGCGCGCTGCAGTGCGCGGAGGTGCGCTTGCACACACGGGACGTCCTGTGGATTCGTGCCTTCGATCCGGCGCGCCAGTTCGAGCATCTCTGCGCCGAGTGAATCGTGCGCCGCGCCGGCCTGCATGCCGTCAGCCTGGCCACTCAACGGTGAGAGCGAAGTGAAAGGCCCGGCGACGCTCCCGGGATCGACCCGGGCGGCGGCATCGATCCTCAATCCGGCGGCACGATCGTCCGTGGCACCGCTCGAGCGCCGCCAGCTGCCGGGCGAGGGCGGTCCGGAGCGACGCAGGGGCGCGCGCCACGATGTTGGTCAGCTCGTACGGATCGCGGCGGAGATCGTAGAGCTGGCGTTCGCCGTCGAAGTACTCGACGTAGAGATACCTCGAGGTGCGCAGCGCGTCGTACGAGGGCACCCGGATACCGAAGGCATTCAACGAGCTCAGTGGCAAGCGGCGTCGTCCCCGGATCCCGGCGCGGTTGTACCCGGGATCATCGTCGGGATCACGCGGTGCGGTCGACGAGCCCGGGAGGAACACGCTCGGAGACTGTGTCGTCGTGGTCGGACGAGTCACCGACGGCAGGCTCGGCTGCGACGGCCCGTAGTGCTCGACGAACGCAGCCTGCCGCCACACCGGCGGCGCCGGGCCGGCGCGCAACAACGGCACCAGCGAGCGCCCGTCCACGAACGACGGTGTCCTGGCTCCGCCCAGGGCGGCGAACGTGGGCGCGAGATCGTCGTTCATCGCGAACTGGTCGACCGTCGTGCCGCGGGGGACCCCGGGCCCGCGCACGACGAGCGGCACGCGGATGTCCTCGTCGAACGCGGTCTCCTTCCCGGGCGGCAGGCGGTGCTGGCCGAGATGGAAGCCGTTGTCGGAACCCAGGAAGATGTAGGTGTTGGCGAGCTGGCCGGTCCGCTGCAGGGTGACAACCACCTCTCGGAGCAGGTCCTCCACGCCCAGCATGTCCTGCAGCCGACGCCGGTACAGGGTGTCGATGTACGCGAGCACCAGTGGCGACAGCGGCGGTCGGGCGCTCAACCAGCGCGGCTCGTCGTGGAAGACGGCCTGGTCGAACGATGGTGGGCGCGGCGCCCGCACTCCCGGGAACGCGTCGGCGTAGCGTGGCGCGGGGGTCGCCGGCTCGTGGGGGACGTACGGCGCCACGTAGGCGAAGAACGGGCGTTTGCCCGCGCTCTGCGAGATGAAGTGCACGGTGTGGCGGGCCAGCACGTCGACGAGGTAGTCGTCCGGTTGGTGCCCGTACTGCACCAGCTTCCCGTTCTCGTTCAGCTCGTACCGGTACTCGCCGTACGGATTCCCGCCGCTCGGGCTGGCCCAGACGTCCCAGCCCGGGGGCACGTACCGCGGCGGAACCGTGTCGGGGTATCCGTTGAGGTACTTGCCGAACAAGCCGGTGCGGTACCCGCGGGCGTGCAGCCAGGTCGCGACGGTCGAGCTCTCCCGACCGAGGTGGTGGAACGCCTCGAAGCCGCCCGCGGGCGCGCCGTTGTTCAGCACGCGAGTGTTGTGCACGTACTGCCCCCGCAGGATCGACGCGCGCGACGGGCAGCAGAGCGAGTCGTCGACGAAGAAGTTGGAGAAGGTCACGCCTTGCGTCGTCATCAGGTCCTGCAGGGCCGGGAACTGCGCGGGGTCGTACGACGCCGCGTCGAGGTCGTCGGTCAGGATGAAGACGATGTTCGGCCGCGACCGCGACGCGGCCGTGGTCGCTCCGACCGGCCGCGCCGCGATCGGGCCGAGCACCAGCGCGAGGAGCAGCGCGAGCAGGAGCGGAACGGCTCGTGAGCTCACGAACGGGGGGTGATGACGGCCGACGTGGCGAGCACTGCTCCGTTGGCGTCGAGTGCCTGCACGGCGACGTACGGCTCGTTGCTCGTGGCGTGGATGGCGGTCTCGAAGCCGTGCTTCGGCGCCGACGTCACCGTCGCGAGGTGGGTGCGGTCAGGGCCGGCGAGGACGTTCCACGAGGCCACCTCGGTGGCGCCGTTCCAACTGGCATAGACCGTCATCTCGGCACCCGTTCCGCGCTTGGCCGCCACCGCCGGCAGGTCGGTCGGGTGCCCGGTCCATGGGTACTTCAGCGCCCGGTACGACGAGATCGTCCCGGCCGACGAGGAAGGGAAGTGGACGTCGAAGACGACGGTGCCGTCGTTGGCGAACTCGGTGTACTCCGGCTGGTCGCCCCACCCGACGAAGTAGTCGCCGTTGGCCATCGGGCGGATGCTGCCCTGGCTGGTCGACTGGACCTTGGCCGGCGCGGGGTACTCGTGGGCGAGGGTGGCGGTCATGGCCTGCTCGTCGACGCGGAGCACGAGACCACGCGACTTGTGCGTGACGGTGGTGCCGGCCGCCCCGTTGTCGAAGATCGAGAGCGTCCCGTCGGGGTTGCGACGGGCGTCGTGCTGCCAGGCCGGCTCGTCGCGCTTGGCCATGGCGAAGTTGTCGAGCTTGCCTCCGAGGCGCCAATCCAGCGCGCCGCTCAGCCGGTCGATCTTGTAGACCGTCCACGTGTGCCGGCCGGAAAGGAGGAGGTTGCCGTCCTGGTCGACCGCCACCGAGTTCGGGTGCACGTAGTCGAACGTGTCGGCCGCCGCCTTCGGGACCGGCTGGTACGAGTCGGAGAGCGAGATCGACGGCAGCCCGTGCCACTCGAACAGCAGGGTGCCGGTCGGGATGTCGATCTCTTGGATCACCGGCTCGAGCACGCGCTGCTGCGCGCTCCCGCCCACACCCTTCGCGTCGATGATGACCGGGTTGTAGATGAGCAGCAACGCGGTGCCCTGCGGGGTGATCGTCATGTCGTGGATGTCAGCCGAGTAGCCGTTCACCGCGTTCACCCGGGCGATCGTGCGGTAGGTCGAGTCGGCGATGACGTACGACCCCTGGCCCACTCCAGGGTCCACCACCGAACCCTCGTACCAGGTGAGCACGGGCCGGCCCTGGTACTGCTGCTCCTCGAGGTTGATGGCGCGCGTCCCCGCGCGTGGCGATTCCCAGACCGGCTGTCCCTCGCCGTCGACGATCAGCAGGGCCTGCTGCGAGTCGCCGCCCGCGGGCGTGAGGAACACGTCGCCCGGCGCCGCGTTCTCCGGGGTGGTGGTCACGGTGAGGTTCGGTGGGGTGAGGTCGGGGCGGGTGACGAAGTGCAGGAGATCGTTCTCGGGGCTCTTCTTGGACGCCGGCTTCGGCGCCGGGGGCGGGCGCTCCGGGAACGGCGACGGGTGGGCGACGGTGAACGAGTACGACCCGCCGGTCGCGCCCCGCACGGCGAGCGGTGTGGTCACCGTCACCTGCTCGCCGGGCGAGAACGGTTGGTCGGGGACGTAGGTCGTGCCCCCACCGTCCGGGTGCGGCTGGAAGTGACCCGCGTGCGAGCCACTCGACGCGCCGTTCACCTGGATCGTCTGCAGCACGGCCGCACCGGGGCCGCGCAGGGTGATCGACGTGGTCGGTGACGCGGTCGGCGTCCCGGGCGCGGGGAACGCGCTCACCGCGCCGGTGGCGTCGAACGCCGCCGGCCGCGGTTCGGGAAGTGCCGCGGGCTTGGTGTTGCCGCTCGGCAACGTGGTCGTGGTGCTCGGCGACGCCGCGTGCGCAACGGACGCCAGGGGCCCGAGCAGCGCGACCACGACCACCGCGACGATGACGGCGACCGGGCATCGGGTGCCGAGCAATCCCGCGGCCGCTCGTGTCGCACGCGGGCATCGATGGTCCGAGGTCGGCCGGCGCGGATCCGCCTCGGTCATCGGTCGTTCACGGGCGGATCGTCCGTCGGTGGGTCACGGTCCTCCCGAGTGCTTTCCGGTCACGCGGTCGCGGGCCTGGCGCCGTGCTACTCGTTCATCCGAAGGAGGGCGGTTCTCGGCGGCAGCGCGACGCGAGGCCCGCACCGGTACCGTCGTCGCCGAACGATGAAGGGTCGATGAGAAGAGCATCGAGGAGAAACCAGTGGGCCGACACGGGAGCCCGGCGGCCGGGCGTCGCCGATCGCGCGTCGGTAAGGTGCGCCGATGGACGTGATGAGAAGGCGCGCGAACCGTCATGGGTGACGTGACCGAAGCCGACATCCGGGCCCGTGTCGATCGGCTCCTCGCCGAGCACGGCGACGACGACGAGACCGCGTTCCTGGGCGCGCAGTTCGACGCCGGGCTCGCCCGCATGGACTATCCGGTGGGCCTCGGTGGCCTGGACGCCTCGCCGAAGCTGCAGGAGATCGTCGACGAGGCGCTCGAGCGCGCCGGCCGTCGCTACCCGTGGATCCGCAACGCGATGGGCATCGGCATGTGCGGCCCGACGATCGTGGCCCGCGGCACCCGCGAGCAGCAGGAGCGGTTCCTCCGCCCGATCTTCACCGCCGAGGAGATCTGGTGCCAGCTGTTCAGCGAGCCGGGCGCAGGCTCCGACGTCGCCGGGCTGGCGACCCGCGCCGAGCGCGACGGCGACGAGTGGGTGGTCAACGGCTCGAAGATCTGGACGTCGATGGCGCACAAGGCGCGCTTCGGCTTGCTGCTCGCCCGCACCGACCCGGAGGCGCCGAAGCACAAGGGCCTGACCGCCTTCATCATCGACATGCACCAGCCCGGCGTGGAGGTACGCCCGATCCGCAGCATGGCCGGTGCCTCCGGCTTCAACGAGGTGTTCTTCACCAACGCCACTGCGCCCGACGCCATGCGCGTCGGCGAGGTGGGCGACGGCTGGCGCACCGCCAACGCGACGCTCATGAACGAACGGGTCTCCATCGGCAGCGAGGTGGCACCGCGGGGTTCGGGCCCGATCGCCGGCGCGGTGGCGGCGTGGAAGCGGTGCGGCACGCGCTCGCCGGTGATGCGCGACCGGCTGATGCGGCTCTGGGTCGACGCCGAGGTCCTACGGCTCGGGAGCCTGCGCGCCCAGGCGAAGCGCGAAAAGGGCGTGCCCGGCCCCGAGGGGTCGGTGCTCAAGCTGCTGTCGGGCCGGGTCCTGACCGGGGTGAGCGAGCTCGTCGTCGACCTCATGGGTCCGGACGGGACCGTGTTGTCCAGTCCGTACACCCGCGACCAGCTCGACGAGGGTGAGGTGATGCGCGGTGACCCGGTGCTCTCGTTCGTCGGCGCGCCCGGCGGCACCATCGCCGGCGGGACCACGCAGATCCAGATGAACATCATCGGCGAGCGCGTGCTCGGGCTCCCGCGTGAGCCCGGCCTCGACCCGAACACGCCGTGGAGCCAGATCCCGCGCAACTGACTCCACGACGCGGCCGAGGTACCCGGCTCGAGTCCGACTCGGCTCAGCCGGTGAACTGCGGTGACACGTTGGTGACGGCGACGGCCGGTGCGGCGGTTGCGGCCGGGGCCGGCGGACTGACGACAGTCGCAGGCGACACCACGACGGCCGGCGACACCTGCGGTGTCGTGGTCGTGGGCGGCGCCTCACCGCACGTCAGGTCGACCGGGCCGATGGCACCTTCATGGGTGGAATGGTTCGTCCAGGTGACATCGGCGCTGACGGTGCCCGCGCTGCCGTTGAACCCGCTCGTCAGGCTCGAGATGTCGACGGTTGCGGTCCCGTCGGGAGCCGCATCTGCGCTCGCCACCAGGTCGTGGGTCACGCCGTTCACGGTGATGTGGAACGTGATCGGCAAGTCGGCCTCGGCAAACGACTGGTATTCGGCCGACGCGGTGGAGCACGTCAGCGTCACCGCGGTGCCCGGCGCCAGATGGTTGGCTCCCGCGGTCCCCACCAACAGGAAGCTGGCGAACGCCAGCACCCCGATCGCGGCCGCGCCTTTGAAGTACTTCATCGGTCCTGCCTCCCCTGGATCGTCGTCTCGGAACTCACCGGCGTCCTGGACCCGTGGTCATTGCCACGGTCAGTGACCAGATGCCGCCGAGCCTCCTCACGGATAGCGCGAGAACCGCCCCGGTTCTCGATACCCACCACGATCACCGCGCGCTGCGTGGCGAACGTGCCCACGGGCAGCATACACGGTCACGGAGAGTGGTGTCCAGCAGGGCGGGGTCGCCCGCTTTTGACGGAGGTCGGGGCGACCGACACTCTGTTGCGCGCCACGGAGTGCGAGCGTTTCGAGGAGCGAATCACCCATGTTCGACACCGCGATGACCGACGAGCTGCTCGCCACGACGCGCGCGGTCCGTCGCCGACTCGACTTCGACCGCCCGGTCGACCCCCAGGTGATCCTCGAGTGCATCGCGCTCGCGCAACAGGCGCCGACGGGCACGAACGCACAGTCGTGGCGCTGGGTGGTGGTGACCGAACCGGTGACGAAGGCCGCGCTGGCCGAGATCTATCGCGGCGGCTGCCTGAGCTACCTGGAGAAGGGTGCGGTCGAGGAGAAGGACCCGCAGACCCGACACGTGTACGAGAGCGCCCTCCAGCTCGCCACCACCATCGAACAGGTGCCGGCGCTCGTCATCCCGTGCATCGAGCGGCGGTTCGACGGCGCGCCGCTCATCGTCGCGGCGACGTCGTTCGGCTCGATCCTGCCGGCGGCGTGGAGCTTCCTCCTCGCCCTCCGGTCGCGCGGCCTCGGCTCGGTGTGGACGACCGCGCACCTCTGGGACGAACCCGAGGCGGCGCGGATCCTCGGCATCCCCGACACCGTCACGCAGGTGGCGATGTTCCCGGTGGCCCACACCATCGGGACCGACTTCCAGCGGGCGACGCGGCCGCCGCCCGAGACGGTCACGTTCTGGGAGTCGTGGGGCGCGACGCGGTGAACGGCCCCGTTTCACCGCTGCTGCGGCCCCGCTCGTCGGACGAGTACGCGCCGGTGCCCTGGGATTCGCGCCTGCACCGCACCGCGAGCACGGTGGCCACGACCGCGGCGCGCCACGCGCGCCGGCTCGGGCTCACCACCGAGGCCTACCACGGTGACCGCCGGGGCCTCGCCACTGCGTTGCGCGCCCTCGACGCCGAGGCGGGCGGCGGCTTCTCCCTGGTGCCGGTCGAGGCCGAGGTCGACGCGGAAGCCGCCGAGGACGCGTTCGCGTCGACCGGACCCGTGATCGACGTGCAGACGCACCTCGTCGACCCCAACCGGTGGCACGGCGACGGCGCCGCCGCCCTCGCCGGGTTCCTGAGCATGGTCGACCCGGACCGGTGGGCGACCGTCGACCCGCACCTCCTCGACGCCGCCGCGTGGGCGGGCCACGTGTTCGGTGCCAGCGAGACCGCGATCGCGCTCCTCACCTCGACCCCGGGTGAGGCCGACCACAACGTGCTGCTCAACCCGCAGATCGCCGCCGCCCGCGAGCTGGTCGACCGCTACGCGGGCACCGGTCGGGTGCTGACCCACTCCATCGTCCACCCCAACCTCGGGCCCCGGGAGCTCGACGCGATGGTGGAACGCCACGACTCGCTGCGGCCGTCGGGCTGGAAGTGCTACCCGCTCTACGGTCCGCCGACCGCGGCGTCGCCGACCGGCGGCTGGTTCCTCGACGACGACGAGATCGGCTTCCCGTTCCTCGAGCGCGTCCGGGCCTCGGGGACGCGCGTCGTGGCCGTGCACAAGGGGTTGGGCGGTCCGATTCCTGCCGCCTCGGTGGCGGCCGCCTCGCCGCGCGACGTCGGCCCCGCCGCCGTGGCGTTCCCCGACGTGAACTTCCTCGTGTACCACTCCGGGTACGAGCGCGACCCGGAGCGCGAGGAAGGCGCCTTCGACCCGGTGACGCCGACCGGCGTCGACCGTCTGGTCGCGAGCCTGGCCGCGGCGGGTGTGGCGCCGGGCGCCAACGTCTACGCGGAGCTGGGGAGCACGTGGTACCTGATGCTGCGGCGACCGACCGAGGCCGCGCACGTGCTCGGCAAGCTGCTGCTCGCGGTCGGGCCCGAACGCATCGTGTGGGGCACCGACTCGATCTGGTACGGGTCACCCCAGCCGCTCATCGACGCGTTCCGCACGTTCACGATCCCGACGCGGATGCAGGAGGAGTTCGGCTACCCGCCGCTCACCGCCGAGACCAAGGCCAAGATCCTCGGCGTCAACGCCCGCGCGGTGTACGGCATCACCGACGACGACGTCGCGCGTGCGCGCGCCGACCACGATCGCAATTGGGTGGAGTCGTTGCGCCCGGGGATCGCCGCCGCGGTCGCCGCGGCGGCTCCGGCCTGATCGGCCTCAGGCGCGCGGGTCGCCCGTCAGCACGCGGTCGGTGAAGCGGTACTCGCAGCCCCAGGTCTTCGCCAGGTCGAGCCGGAGCTCATGGTCGGTCTGCTCCGCCACGCAGTCCTCGAGCAGGGTGAGCCATCTCCCCGCGGCGGCGACGTCGTGCACGGTGAAGGTCACGCCGGTGACCGACGGGCCGACCCGCTGCAGGTCGCGCGCGGCGGCGCTGTCGGCGTCACCCGGATCCATGAGCTCCACGACCGTGTCCTCACCGACCAGGAGGTGCCGGGCGCTGCCACCCTCCACGGTGGCGGCCTGTTCGGGGAGCGGCGCCGCGTCCAGCACGTCGACGTAGAACTTCTCCGCCGCGGGGAGGTCGTCCACGACGATGGTGATGTGCGACATCCGCTGCAGGCCCAGCGGGTGGTTGCTCCAGTACGCGTCGCGGAACGCCGGCCACTCCGGACGAAAACGCGGGTCGAGCTGCTCCCACGAGCCGCCGGTGGCGGGGTGGAACTCGAGCATCCCGGGGGTGTCCTTCGGATGGCAGAACACCGTCGTCTGACCCGAGCCGCCGTCGGTGATGCGGACCCCCGCCTCCTCGAGCCGGTGGGCCAGGTCCTCGATGTTGTCGACGTAGAACGCCATGTTGTGGACGCGCGGCCCGAACCGATCGACGTACCGGAACCAGCTCGTCCGGTGGTCGCCGGGGCCCGGGAGGCACTCCATCGGCTCGATCGACGTCTCCGCGATGATGTAGATCGCGGCGTGCCGGTACCAGTGGTCGGACCAGTTCCGCATCATGCACAGCGGCGAGAACACCCGGTTGAAGAAGTACTCGGCGTCGCCGAGGCTGTCGACGAGCGGGGTGAGGTGGAACAGCTTCCCGATTCGGGCGCGCGGCATTGGGGGCTCCTGTCTTCCTGACCAGGCCGGATCGTAGGTTCGTGAGCGCGGGCGACCCCAGTGCGGAGGGTTAGGGTCAGCCGGTGGAACGGGAGGTCCTGTCGTACTGCCGGATCTGCGCCGCCGCCTGCGGGATCACCGTGACGGTCGACGGCGACCGGGTCCTCCGGGTGCGCGGCGACGCCGGCCACCCGGTGTCGCGGGGGTACGCCTGCGCCAAGGGCCGCGGCCTGCCGGCCTGGCACCACCACGAGGCGCGCCTCGACCAGCCGCGGCTGCGGGGACGGGAGGTCGGGTGGGACGCGGTGCTCGACGACCTCGCCGCGGTGCTGCGCGACACCGTCGCCGGGTCGGGCGCCGACGCCATCGCGCTCTACCTGGCCACCGGCATGGCCTACGACGCCGCCGGCCAGATCGCGGCAGGGACCTTCCTCGGCGCGCTGGGGAGCTCCTCCTTCTACACCGCGGTCACCGTCGACAACGCGCCCGTGCTCGTGGCCGCGGAGCTGGTGACCGGCAACGCGATGATGAACCCGCTCTGGGATCCGACCGCGCCCGGACTGCTCCTGCTGGTCGGTACCAACCCGATCGTGTCCCACGGGTACGGGACGACGCTGCCCGATCCGGTCAACTACCTGCGCGACTTCCGGCGCGCCGGCGGGCGCATCTGGGTCGTCGACCCGCGACGCACCGAGAGCGCGACGCTCGCCGACCACCACGTCGCGGCGCGGCCGGGCAGCGACGTGCTGCTCCTCGCCGCGATCGCCGGCGCGCTGCTCGATCACGGCGCCGACCCCGACGAGCTCACCCGGTACTGCACGCCCGACGACGTCGCCGCGTTGCGGCAGGCGCTCGCGCCCTGCACGGTCGCGCGCGCGGCCGACGCCGCCGGCGTGGCACCCGAGGTGGTGATGGCCCTGGTGGAGGACGTCCGCGCCTTCCCCGGCCGTGTGGCGGTGGCGTGCGGCACCGGCGCGCTGATGGGGACCGACGGCGTCCTCGTGGAATGGCTGCGGTGGGTCCTCCTCATCCTCACCGGGTCGCTCGACCGGCCCGGCGGCATGCGCATCCCGCGCGGTGCCCTGAGCCACCTGCGGCCACCGCGTCCGACGCCGCGGCCGTCGCCCCCGGGCCCCGCCAGCCGGCCCGAGCTGCCCCGCGTGGCGCAGCAGGTGCCGGTCGTCGCGCTCGCCGACGAGATCGAAGCGGGCCACGTGCGCGTGCTGGTGGTGACCGGCGGTCACCCGATCGCGGCGGCGCCCGAACCCGATCGCATGCGGGCGGCGTTGCGCCGGCTCGACGCCCTCGTCGTCGTCGACGTCATGGAGAACGAGGTGAGCGAGCTCGCCACCCACGTGCTGCCCGCCACCGGGCAGCTCGAACGGGCCGACGTCTCGATGTACTCCCACCTCTCCGTGCGCTCGGCGGTGCAGTCGGCCCGCGCGGTGGTGCCCGCATCGGCCGCCAGGAAGCCGGCGTGGTGGATCCTGTCGTCATTGGCGGCGCGTGCCGGCGTCGACCTCCTCGGCGGCGCGGATCCCGACGCGCTCGACGACGAGAGCTACCTGCGCGCGATCGTCGACCGGTCACCGCTCGACGCCGACGCGCTGTTCGACGCCGGACCCCGCGGGTTCGACCTCCCGGTGGAGCACGGCTGGGTGCACGAGACGATGCTGCCGGACGGCCGGTGGCGCCTGGCTCCGACCCCGATGCTCGACCGGCTGGCCGCCCACCGCGGGCCGGCGGCCGGGATGCTGCTCACCCCGCGGCGCGAGATGGCGTGGAGCAACTCGGTGCGGTACGGCGCCGACGACCGGCCCACCGAGCTCCGGCTCCATCCCGACGACGCGAGCGCAGCCGGGGTGGACGACGGCGGCTCGGCCACGGTCACCACCGCGCACGGTGCGCTCGACGTGGTGGTCGTCACCGACGCGCGCGTCCGGCGCGGCGTGGTCTCCATGGTGCACGGCCGGCGGGACGAGTCGCCGGGTGTGCTCCTGAGCGCGCGGGAGGGTATCGACCCCTTGACCACCATGCCGCACGCCTCGGGAGTGCCCGTGACCATCGAGCCCACGTGACCGCGTTCTTCCACCGCTTCGGCCAGTTGCACGCGTGGGTCTACCGCCACTCGGGCCGGCTGGGTCGCCGCTTCGCCTGGATCCCGTGCCTGCTCCTGGTGAGCACCGGGCGCAACTCGGGGCAGCGGCGCGAGTCGGTGCTCGTGTACGCCGACGACGGTGACGACCGGGTCGTGGTGGCGTCGGACGGCGGCGCCGACCGCGCGCCGGGCTGGCTGTACAACGTGCGCGCCGATCCGTCCGTCGAGGTGCACGTCGGCAACGAGCGCTACCCGGCGACCGCGCGCATCGTCGACCCCACCGATCCCGACCGCGCCCGGCTCTGGCAACTGGTGAACCGCGTCAACGGCAACCGCTACGACGCGTACCAGGCGAAGACCACGCGCCCGATCGCGCTCGTCGTGCTGACGCGCGCGGCTTAGGTCCCGCTCCAGCGCGGCGGCCGCTTCTCGACGAAGGCGCGCGGCCCCTCGCGCGCGTCGTTGCTGGCGAGCACCTTCCGGCTGAGGCGCGCCTCGATGCGGTACGCCTCCGCCATGGTCCCGACGGCGAGGCCGCGGAGCGCACTCTCCTTCGTCGCCGCGATGGCGAGCGGCGCATTCGCGGTGATGCGCGCCGCCCAGTCACGCGCGCGGTCGACGAGTTGGTGCCGGGGCACGATCTCATTGAGCAACCCGAGCTCCAGCGCGCGCGTGGCGGGGATCGGCTCCGCGGTGAGCAGGAACTCCATGGCCGCGGGCCACGCGAGCTGGCGCGGGAGACGGGCGGTCGTGCCGCCACTCGCGAAGATGCCCTGCCGGGGCTCCAGCATCCCGAACACCGCCTCCGGGCAGGCCACGCGGATGTCGGTGCCGTTGAGCAGCTCCATGCCGCCCGCGACGCACGGCCCGTTCACCGCGGCGACGATCGGCTTGTAGATGTCGAGGTCGCGCAACACCGCCTCGGTGCCGGAGCGGAAGCGCTCGCGGTCGTCGGGCCCGGCGGCGGTGAGCAACGGGATGTAATCACGGAGATCGCCACCGGCGCAGAACGCGTCGTCGGTGCCGGTGACGATCGCCACCCACGCGTCGGGGTCGTCGCGGAACCGCTTCCACGCCGCGGCCAACGCGTCGAAGTGCTCGAGGTCGAGTGCGTTGCGGCGCGCCGGGCGGTCGATGGTGATGGTGACGACATGGTCGTCGAGGTCGTAGTGGATGGGCATGGTTCCTCCGGCTCGGCCGCGCGTGTGTCCACCAGAACGCGCGAGAGGGCGAAGGGTATCCAGGCCGCCGACACCCACACCGGCGAGGGACGCCGTACCGGCCTGACTGGCCTACGCTGGCGCGCATGGCCGACGCACACGACTTCCTCTCCGCCTCGCAGCATCTCGCCGGGCTCGAGCAGCTCGACGTCCCGGCGCTCGAGCTGCTGTACACGCTCGAGTGCAGTGGTGAGGACTTCTACAACCTCCTCGCCGACCGCATCGGCGACGAGCGCGCCGCCGAGCTCCTGCGTCGCAACGGCCGTGAGGAGCTCGGCCACGCGCGCCGAGTGAGTCGCGCCATCGCGATCAAGCTCGGGCACGACTTCGAGCCGACGGCTGCGCAGCAGCAGCGGTACCCGATCGAGCTCCCGGACGCCATCGATGCCGCGATGTTGCCGGCCATCGTGGCGGGGGAGCAGGCGGGCGACACCGGCTACCAGAAGTGGGCCGACGCCGAGCCGGATCCCGCGGTGGCGCGACTGCTGCGGCTCAACGGCCGCGAGGAGACCCTCCACGGTGAGCGGGTCACGCAGGTGATGGCGCTGCTCGGTTCACCCACCACCTGAGCGACCGACGGCCTCGACCGCCGCCACCGCCCGGCGGGTCGGCGGCAGGTCGGCGCGGTCGGCCGCGGCCCGTTCGAGCTCGTGCCGGAGTCGACGCGCCGCGGGCGTGTCGACGACGAACCGCCAGCGCCGCACGCGCTCGGCCACCGCGGGCTGGGTCGGATCGGGCGCGATCCCGGTGGCGGCGAACACCCGGCAGTCGTAGGTGCGGCACGTGCGCGGCCGGTGCTCGTAGATCGTGCAGCCGTGCTCCCCGAGCATCGGGCAGCGCCCGTGCTCGTCGTACCCCAGCACCACGTGCCCCCTCGGACGCCCCGGGGCGCGCACGCGCAGCGCCGCGGGGACGTGCGCGAGCGTGTCGGTCTCGTCGGGTTCGATGTGCACGAACTGGGCCGACCGGCAGCAGGCGGTGCAGCGGCCGCACGGCACGTCGGACTCTCCCTCGCCGCGCAGGGCGACCTCCATGGCCGCGAACCACGACGACAGCTCGCCGGCGGGAACGGGATCCTCGGTCACGCCGCGAGGGTAAGGCCGTTGGGCCCGCGCGCCAGCTTCCACCCTCCCTCGTGGCAGGCGACGTGGTGTCGCCGGCAGAGCAGCGCACAGTTCTGGAGGTTGGTCTCACCGCCGTGCAACCAGTGGACGAGATGGTGCACGTCGCACCAGGCGGCCGGGGCGCGGCACCCGGGGAACTGGCAGTGCTGGTCGCGCACGCGGATCGCCCGCCGCAACCGGCGAGGGATGGTGCGCGTTCGCCGGCCGAGGTCGAGGATCTCGCTCCTGCCGCTGACGACCACGCGGCCGAGCGCACAGTCGCAGGCCAGGCGTTCCGCGGTGATGCGCGCGATCGGACCGAACCCCTCGAGGTCGCAGCGCAGCGCGTCGAGCTCGGCGACCGGACGACCGGCGAGGGTGTCGTAGCCCACGACGACGTCGACGCCGCCGATCGGGCGCGACTCGGGAAGGACACCGCCGAGCGCTCGCTGGCTCATGAGCACGAGGCCGTCGGCGTTCCGCTGGGCCAGCGATCGAGTGTCGGCGGCCCCATCGGGCGGTTGGAGCTCGGCGAGCGCGTCGGCGACCGTCGCCGCCGCCTCCGGATCGAGGAACCCGCTCACCACGCTGCCTCCGACGGTCGGTGACAGGGTGACGCCGCGCCGCTCGAAGGCGAATCCCGCGTCGCGCTGCGCAAGGACGTCGTCGGCGAGCAACGCCCAACGCCGCGCGACCCGTGGGAAGTCCTGCACCTCGACGGTGGCGGCGGCATCGAGCAGGGTCGTCTCGTACTCCGAATACAGCTCCTCGCGTCGGTGCGCGGCGCGCGCCAACAGCTCGACGTGCGGCACCGTGACGTCGCCCGCATCGAGCGCCTTCGCGGTCTGTTCGTGGCGCGTCAGGAAGCGCGCGGTTCGCAACACCCCGGAGGCAGCGGTGCGCACCAACCCCGTCTTCGATGCCAGCCAGGAGACGCCGCCGAGCGCCGCCTCCTGCCACGCGTCGACGGCGTCGCAGTCGGCCACGGCCCGGAGCACCTCACGGTCGATCCGCTCCTGCAGGCCACGCAGCTCGATCAGTCGGTCGGTGCGCGTCGCCGCCGACCACGACGACCGGTCCTCCGCCGCCAGCGCGCCGAGACCATCCCGGATCTGGTCGAGCGGGTCGTGACCAACGGAGGCGAACACATGTTCGACGGTACGCCGAGCCGCGCCCACCTGCAAGACCCAGTTTCCGCCGTGCCCTCGCCCCGTGCCCGACCGGCTGCACCGACCCGTCACGGCGCGCGGCTGACGCCTCCGTCAGTCGGCCCCGTCGCCGGCCGGCACGCTCACCGGTGACGGTGCGTCCCATCCCGGCAGGAGTCCCAGCTCGGCGGTCAGCTCCTGGCCCTCGATCCACTCCCCGTTCTTCTCGCGCGCCTCCGGCGCGGTGCAGAGCCACGCGGCCGCCGCGCCGATGACGTCGGCCGGCGCGCCGGCGTCGGCGTCGAAGCCGAACGCGCCCATGTCCTGGATCATGCGCTCGGTGGTGACGAAGCCGGGGTGGAGGTTGTAGGCGAAGATGCCGTCGCGCTCGTGCTCGAGCTTCACGATGCCGACGAGCCGGTGCACCGCGCCCTTCGACATGCCGTAGCCCAGTCCCCAGCCACCCTCGCCGGCGGCGGCGGGCGGGTCGCCTCGTCCCGCGCCGGAGGTGATCGTCATGATGACGCCGCTCTTGCGCTCGATCATCTGCGGCAGCACCAGCTTCGTGAGGATGATCGGGGCCATCACGTTGCCCTCGAGGTGCTTGTCGAGGAGCTCGACCGGCGTCTCGAGCAGGCGGTCCATGTGGCCGGGGCCGATGTAGCGCGCGTTGTTGACGAGCACGTCGATGCGACCCCATCGCTCCAGCACGGTGGTGACCGACGAGCCGAGCGTGGTGCGGTCGGTGATGTCGAGGAACACCGGCATCGCCTGGCGACCCTCGGCGACGCACAGCGCGGCGGTCTCGTCGAGCGAGCCCGGCAACGGTGTGGTGTCCGAGCGCTTGACCGTCGACGAGTGCTCCCGCGCCTCGCCCTCGTGCACGGTGCGGGCGGCCAGGGCGATGTCGTACCCGGCCCGGGCGAGGTGCACCGCGATGGCCTTGCCGATCCCCCGACTCGCCCCGGTGACGAACGCGACTCCTCGAGCGTCAGACACTGCGCTTCCCCCTGATCGGTTGCTTCATCGGCTGCGTGATCGGTTGCCAGGAACCGTGACGGTGTCGGTGTCGACACCGGACCGGAGCAACGTACCGGGCAACGAGCCGGTGAGCACACCCTGCTCCACGATGGTCCGGCCACCGACGACCACCTGCTCGATGCCGACGGCCTCGGCGTAGAGGCGGGCCGACCCGCCGGGCAGGTCGTGGCGCTCCTCGGCCGGCTGGCTCCCGATGCGGTCGGGGTCGAACACCACCAGGTCGGCGTGCGCGCCCTCGACCACGCGACCGCGGTCGCGGAGCCCGAGCAGGCGGGCGGGCACGTCGGTGAGGCGGCGGACGGCGTCCTCCAGGCTGAAGAGGCCCCGGGTCCGCACGAGGTCACCCAGCACCACGGTCGTGTAGTTGGCGTGGCACATGACGTCGAGGTGCGCGCCGGCGTCGGAGCCACCGAGCACGACCCGGTCGTCGCGCCACACCTCACCCCGGACCCGCCAGCTCTCGTCCGACACGCCGAGCGACGGGACGAGCGAGGGGAACACGGTCGTGAGCGGCAGACCCTCGGAGAGCACGACGTCGAGCAGCACGTCGACGGGATCGGTGCCGCGCTCGGCGGCGACGGCGGCGACGCTCCGGCCGTCGGGCAGCTCGACGAGCTCCCACTGCATCACCGCGCTCAACCCGCGTTCACGCGCGGTGTCGAACCCGGCCCGCAGCCGCTCGCGCACCGAGGGGTCGCGCAACGCGCGCCGCCGCTCCTCGTCGGGGAGCGCGAGGACCTCGCCCCAGCCCGGGAGCGAGCGGAGGATGCCACCGCTCCGCATGCGCAGGAGGTCGGGGAGCGCGAGCGCGACGACCGTGGCGCCCTTCGTCGCGGCGAGGTCGCACGAGGTGAGCTGCTGCTCGTAGACCTCGGTCGGCGAGAGGCTGCCGAGGAGGTTCCAGTTGAGCGGGCGGTCGGCCGCCAGCGACATCTCGGCCATCAGCTCGGCCCGGTCCGACGGGATCTCGCCCATGGCGGCGATGAACTCGAGCGTCGTGCCCGCGTGGTCGCGCACCGCGCCGGCGAGGGCGAGGAACTCCTCGAACCCGGCCGCGCGTGACGGCACCGGCCGGCCGTCGCCGTCGGTGTGGGCCTCGCCCAGCGACGACGAGAAGCCGAGCGCACCGGCGTCGAGCGACTCGTGCAGCAGCCGCACCATCTCCGCGATCTGATCCGGGGTGGCGGTCGCGGTCGTGGCGTCGTCGCCCATCACGACCCGCCGCATGGTCGAGTGGCCGGCGAGGAAGCCGGCGTTGACGGCCAGGCGGCCGTCGAGCCGGTCGAGCCACTCGCCGAAGGTGCGCCAATCCCACGCCGGGCCCGCCTCGAGCGCGTCGAGCGCCATGCCCTCGACCCGCGCCATCATGCGCATCACGTAGTCGACGTGCTCGGGCCCGAGCGGCGCGATCGAGAACCCGCAGTTGCCGCCGATCACCGTGGTGACGCCGTGCAACGGCGACGGGGTGACCGCCGGGTCCCACAGCGCCTGGACGTCGTAGTGCGTGTGCAGGTCGACGAAGCCGGGACTCACGACCAGGCCGTCGGCGTCGATGGTGCGCGCCGCGGGTTCGTCGACGGTACCGACCGCGACCACGCGCCCGGCGCGGACGCCGACGTCGGCCGGACGCGCCGGTGCGCCGGTGCCGTCGACCAGCCGGCCCCCGCGTACCAGGAGATCGAGCATGCCCCCTCCTCAGCCCTGCAGCTCGGCGGCGACCGCCGCCTCGACCGCAGTGCCGGCGAAGAACTGCGGGTTGCCGCGCGTGTAGAAGCGCACGGGATTGGTGAACACGAAGTCGCGCAGGTCGGCGTCGCTGAAGAGGTCGTGCTCGACCATCTCGTACACCTCGCCGAGCACGTCGGCCATCACCGGGACGTCCCAGTGCGAGATGTCGGAACCGAACATCGCGTTGAACCGGGCGCCGAACGGGTTCGCCTTCGTGTTGAACGCGGTGACGCTCATCGGGTCGTCGGCCTCACACCCGCAGTAGAAAGGCACCGCGAACAGGTCGCGGATGTCCTCCGCCCGCTCGATGCCGCAGGCCGCGAACTCGTCGAGCAACGCGAGGTCCTGGTCGGGGTAGCTGGTCGGCGGGGGCGTCATCGACGCCCACTCGCCGCCGTAGCGGGCGAAGAGCTGGGCGAACTCGTCCCAGTCGACGTGGTCGGGATCGAGGCGGCGCATCGCGTCGCCGCTGCGCTTCTCCCAGTGCCCGATGAGATCGGCGTACAACGACACCGCCCACGCGACCCCGCCTTCGAGGAACCCGAAGTTGAGGTCGGGGAAGCGCCGGGTGACTCCGCCGAGGAACAGCGACTTGGCCAGCGCGTGGTGGCTCTCGCCGAGCATCCCGACGTGGTTGTACACGTAGCTCGAGATCGACGCCCGGTTCTGCCAGCCCATGGCCGCCGAGTGGAACGCGGGCGCGATGCCGAGCTCCCTGCACTTCTGCCACACGGGGTCGTAGTCGTACGCGCTGTCGAGGCCGAAGGTGTCGGTCCACACCGCGTACTGCGCCAGCCGCGGATCGGCGTCGACCGCCGCCGCGACCGGGCGTTGCACGAAGCCCGCCATCACCACGGCACGGAAGCCGAGCTCGGCCGCGTGCTCGAGCTCGTCGACCGCCTCGGCGGGGGTGTGCATGGGGATCTCGGCGACGGGGAGCAGCCGGTCGGCGAACTCGGCGAACACCCCGGCGTTGAACCGGTTCAGCGCCCGGCACGCGCCACGACGGTCGCGCTCGTCGTCGAAGTGCCCGAAGAGGAGCCCGTAGCTCGGGTAGATCACGCTGACGTCGATGCCGAGCTCGGGGAGGCGCTCGGAGAGGAGACGGGGGAGCAGGGCGGTGGCGCGGTCGACGGCCAGCTCCATGCCACCGTTGCCCCAAGGACCCCGGGCCACCCGGCGCTCGGCCCGCTCCGCGGGCGTGAGCGAGTACCAGTCGACCACGGGGCCGAAGGTGCCCGGGGTGCGCCGCGCCATCGACTCGCCGTCGAGCTTCACGCCTTCCTTGATCAGCTCGCCGGCCAGCGCGGGGAAGAACTCGACCGTGTGCCCGTCGATGTCGACCACCGGGTGATCGAGCTTCTGGCGGACCTCGGGGGCGCTCAGACCGCTCATGCTTCCCCGCTCTCGGTGCTGCGCACCGGGCCGCTCCGGCCCCGCTCCGCTGCTCGCCGGGATACCCGGCTCGCCGCCGCTCCGCTCATGCTGTTCCCCTCCCCGCCGGCACCTCGGGTGCGGTGGAGTAATGCGCGCTCATCAATTCTTCGGTAACAATAGATGCATGGCGTACGACGTGGTGATCCGCAACGGTCTGGTCGTCGACGGCTCCGGCTTCGGCGCGTACCGGGCCGACGTCGGGATCGTCGACGGGACCATCGCCCGGGTGGGCCGGATCCGCGAGCGGGGCGACCGCGAGCTCGACGCCGACGGCCACGTGGTGACGCCGGGCTTCATCGACGGCCACACCCACCTGGACGCCCAGGTCTTCTGGGACCCGCAGGGCGCGAACTCGTGCTGGCACGGCGTGACCACCGCGGTCATGGGCAACTGCGGCTTCACCCTCGCGCCCGTGCGCGACGACGCCCGGGCGCTGGTCGTCCGCAACCTGGAGCGGGCCGAGGACATCGACCCCACCGCGCTGGCGAGCATCGAGTGGAGCTGGGAGACGTTCCCGGAGTACCTGGAGGCCGTCGACCGCCTGCCGAAGGCCATCAACTACGCGGCCAACGTCGGACACTCGGCCCTGCGCACGTGGGCCATGGGGGAGCGCGCCTTCGAGCAGGAGGCGACCGACGCCGACCTCGAGCTCATGCAGGGTCAGCTCGACGCCGCGCTGCGCGCCGGCGCGGTCGGCCTCACGACCTCGCGCAGCGAGCACCACGAGACGTCCGACAACCGTCCGGTCGCGTCGCGCCTCGCGTCGTGGGACGAGCTCTGCCGGCTGGTGGGCGTCATGGGCGACCTCGGCACCGGCATCCTCGAAGGGGGCGGCGAGCACGTGCTGTCTCCCGATCCCGAGCAGCGCGAGCAGGCCCGGGCGCGCATGCGCGCGCTGGCCGCCGACACCGGCGTCACCATGACGATGGGCATCATCGCCACCAATCCCGGCGGCTACGAGATGCTCGACCTGATCGACGACATCGCCGCGGTGGGCGGGCGCATGATCGGCCAGTCGCACTGCCGCGGCATCAACGTGCTGCTCTCGTTCGCCACCCGGTTGCCGTTCGACCTGCTGCCGGAGTGGCACGACGTGCGCGCGTTGCCCGACCACGAGCAGCTGCAGGCCCTGCGCGATCCCGGCGTGCGCGAGCGACTGATCCGCGCCGGCATGGAGGGCGACTACTCGCGCTGGCGGGGCATCGGGGCGATGCCCCGCAAACCCGACTTCGACGGCATCCGGGTCTACCTCCACGGGCTGCCGCCCAACCCGACCGTCGCCGAGGTCGCCGCGCAGCGTGGGGTGTCGCCGGTCGAGGCGATGATCGACCTCGCGCTGGAGACCGACCTCGGCCAGCTGTTCATCCAGCCGAGCCTCTACCCGCAGGACCCCGACGTGCTGCTGGCGGTGATGCGCCACCCGCGCACGGTCATGACGTTCTCCGACTCCGGTGCCCACCTCAGCCAGATCGCCGACGCCTCGATCCACACCCACCTCCTCGGGTACTGGGTGCGCGAGCGCCAGGAGTTCACCCTGGAGGAGGCGGTCCGCATGCTCACGCTGGCGCCGGCGATGGCGTGGGGCTTCGCCGACCGCGGGTTGCTGCGCGAAGGCATGGCCGCCGACGTCAACGTGTTCGACCCGGACCGGGTGGGCCCGGCGGTGCCGGAAGTGGTCCGCGACCTGCCGCAGGGCGGGAAGCGCCTCTCGCAGCGCGCCGAGGGCTTCAAGGCCACGGTCGTCGGCGGCGAGATCACCATCCTCGACGGCGAGACGACCGGCGCCCGGCCCGGGCGACTGGTGCGTGGGCGCGGCGCGGCCTGACGCTCAGCGCATCCAGAGCATCCGCGCGACCCGGTGGTGGATCATCCACGTGCCGTCGCGCCGCACCATCTCGTCGACGTAGCGCATGCCGAGGGTGAGGTCGTCACCCTCGCCGCTGAGCGGCTTCGTCTGGAACACCACCGCGTACGTGTCCAGATGCGCGGTGTCTGCGCCGGCGTCGAGGTCGATCATCGGGTCGGCCAGGAGATGCATGCTCGACTCGAACGACGGCGGGCGGGTGCGCATCGCCTCGAGGTACGCGGGGACCGGCTGCGAGCCGAGCGTGCCGTCGACCGAGCCGTCGGGATCGAAGAGCGCGGCGAGCGCGGCGTGGTCGCGTTCGTCGACGGCGCGTGCGTAGCGCTGCGGGAACCGGCGCAGCACCTCGAGGTCGACGATCCACTCGAACGCGGTCGCCACCGTCAGCCCTCCAGGGCCGCGAGCGCGGAGCGGTCGGACATCTCGGTCGAGACGCGGAAGTCGAGCAGCTCCACCTGGGTGCGGAGGTTCATGCCCGCGTTGCTAGCAGTGCAGCGAAGGACGCGCCAGCTGCGCGCACTGCGCTCACGTGCAGAAGCGGTCGGACGCCTCGGACAGGACCGTGCGCAGGATGTCGGCGATGACGTCGAGCTCGTCGTCACCCGAGACGAGCGTCGGCGCGAGCTGCACCACGGGGTCGCCCCGGTCGTCGGCGCGCGCGATCAGGCCGGCGTCGTAGAACCGGGGGAGGAGGAAGCCCCGCAGCAGCTCCTCGCGCTGCTCGGCGGTGAACCGGGCGTCGGACCCCGGGTCCGGCACCATCTCCAGCGCCTGGAAGTACCCCGCGCCCCGCACGTCGCCCACGATCGGGAGGTCGCGCAGGTCCTCCAGGCGGGCCCGGAACCCGGCTTCGTGCGCGCACACGTGCTCCAGCAGCTGCTCACGCGCGAACACGTCGAGATTGGCGAGCGCGACCGCGCAGCTCACCGGGTGACCGCCGAAGGTGAGCCCGTGCGCGAACGACGCCCGGTCCTCCAGGAACGGCGCGGCGAGGAAGTCGCGACAGAGCACCGCGCCCAGGGGCGAGTAGCCACTGGTGAGGCCCTTGGCGCAGGTGACGATGTCGGGCAGGTACTCGTAGCGCTCGCAACCGAACATGGTCCCGAGCCGCCCGAACGCGCAGATCACCTCGTCGGACACGAGCAGCACGCCGTACCGGTCGCAGAGCTCGCGCACCCGCGGGAAGTAGCCGTCCGGCGGCACGAGGCACCCGCCGGCGTTCTGCACCGGCTCCAGGAAGACGGCGGCCACCGTCTCCGGCCCCTCGAAGAGGATCCGATCCTCGAGCTCGTCGGTGAGGGCGAGCATGAACGCCTTCTCGTCGCCGCCCAACGGGTGGTGCCGGCGGTTGGTGTTGGCGACGTGGACCGCGCCCGGCGTGAGCGGCTCGAACGGCGTGCGCAGCGCGGTGACGCCGGTGATCGCGAGGGCCCCGAGCGTCGTGCCGTGGTACGCGGTGCGGCGCGCGATCACCTTGTGGCGCTGGCCCTGGCCGATGGCGCGGAAGTACTGGCGGGCGAGCTTCCAGGCCGACTCCACCGCCTCGGACCCGCCCGAGGTGAAGAAGACGCGGTTGAGGTCGCCGGGGGCGAGCTCCGCCAGCCGCGCCGCCAGCTCGATGGCGGGCGGGTGGGCGTAGGTCCAGATCGGGAAGTACTCGAGCGTCTCCGCCTGGGCGCGCGCCGCCTCGGCCAGCTCGGCCCGACCGTGACCGACCTGCACGGTGAACAGCCCCGAGAGACCGTCGAGCATCCGGTGCCCGGTGACGTCCCACACGTAGGACCCTTCGCCCCGCGCGATGACGTGCACCGGCGTGTCGGCACCGAACGCACCGAGGCGCGAGAAGTGCATCCACAGGTGGCGGTGCGCGAGCTCGGTGAGCTCTGCGGGATCACGCGGTGGGGTGCTCATCGGGTTCCCCAGGTGTAGGTCTCCTTGCAGATCTTGAGGTAGGTGAAGGTGTCGGTGCTCGCCACGCCGGGCACGGCGCGGATCTCGTCGTTGAGGAGGCGCAGCAGGTCCTCGTCGTCCTCGCAGACGAGCTCCGCCAGCACGTCGAAGGACCCGGCCGCGATCACGAGGTAGTCGATCTCGGGCAGGCCGGCGAGCCGGTCGGCGACGGCGCGGACGTCACCGTCGACGCGGACGCCGACCATGGCCATGCGCCGGAACCCCAACATCATCGGGTCGGTCACGGCCACGATCTGGGTGACCCCGACCTCGACCAGCCGGCGCACGCGCTGACGCACCGCCGCTTCCGACAGCCCCACCTCCTGCGCGAGCTGCGTGTACGGCCGACGGCCGTCGTGCTGGAGCGCTTCGATGAGGAGCTTGTCGATGTCGTCGAGCGCGACGGGAGCGGCAGGTTCGGGCATCGGTCGAGGATGACCCGCGGTCGACCCGCACCGCAAGCAATTCGTCGTCCGGATCGCTCCCCGTCGTGGATTCGTCAGCCGAGCGGGTTCCCGGCGGCGAATCCGTGCGTAGCATGCCGGCGTGTCCGCGCCGCTGGCCGCCTCGTACCGCGAGCGCCCGCTCTGGCACGACGGCGTGGTGCCCGAGGGGACGGCGGTGCCGGAGCCGGCGCCGCTCCCGGCGGCCGCCGACGTGGTGGTGATCGGCGCCGGCTACTGCGGCGCCACCGCCGCCGCCGGCCTGGCCCGACGGGGTCGGCGGGTCGTCGTGCTCGAAGCCGGCGACGAAGGCAGCGGGGCGAGCACCCGGAACGGCGGCATGGTCATCCCGGAGCTCAAGCACGGACCGGACGCGCTGGCCCGCCGGTACGGCGACACCGGTCGGGCCATGCTGCGGGAGACGCTCGCCGCGTACGCGTTCGTGCGCGACCTCGTGGCGAACGAGGCGATCGCGTGCGACTGGCGGGAGTGCGGTGGGCTCCTCCTCGCCCATCATCCGCGCCAGGTGCCGGCGTTGCGGCAGGCGGCAGGCGAGTGGGTCGCGGCCGGGCAGCCGGTGCGGTTGCTCGCCGCCGCCGACCTCGGGTCGGAGATCGGCTCGGACGCGTTCGCCGCCGGGCTGCTGATGGAACGGACGGCCGCGGTGCAGCCGGCGAAGCTCCACGCCGCGTTCGTCGCGCGGGCCCGCGCCGCGGGCGCCGAGGTACGCCACCGCACGCGGGCGACGCGCCTCGAGCGACGCGGTCAGGGGTTCCTCGTCCAGACCGCGCGCGGCACCATCACCGCGGGCGACGTCCTCGTGGCCGCGAACGCCTACGTCGACGGCGTGCTCCCGGCCCTCGAGCAGCGCGTGCTGCCGTTGGGGAGCTTCATCATCGCCACCGAGCCCCTCGCGCCCGAGCGGGCGCGATCGGTGATGCCGGGCGACCGGATGTGCTTCGACACCAAGCACCTCCTGAACTACTGGCGCCTGTCACCCGACCGGCGGATGGTGTTCGGCGGCCGCGCGTCGCTCGCGGCGACGAGCGTCGCCGGCGCCCGCGACGTGCTCTACGCCGAGATGGTGCGCGTGCACCCACAGCTGCAGGGCGTCACGGTCACGCACGCGTGGGGCGGCAGCGTGGCGGTCACACGCGATCGGCTCCCACATGCCGGCCGGCTCGACGGCGTCGCGTACGCCACCGGGTGCAACGGCACCGGCATCGCGCTGGCCTCGTGGTTCGGGGAGCGCGCCGCGGCCTGGATGACGGGGGAGGAGCCCCCGCCCGCGTTCTCGGTGCCGTCGTTCCCGACGATCCCGCTCCGGGCCTGGCGCCGGCTCTGGCTGCCACCCGCGGGACGGGTGCTCCAGGTCGCCGACCGACTCGGACGCTGACCTTCGAGGCGCGGGCGGCGCCGCTCAGCTGACCGCGGCCGCGAACTCGGCGAACGCCTCGACGTAGCGGTCGACGTCGTCGTCGGTGTGCTGCACCGAGATGGTCCATTGCTCCTCGTCGCCGGGGGTCATGAACACGCCCCGGTTCACGATCCACGGGTACGACGCGTCGTAGAACTCGGTGCGGGTCTCGAGGAAGTCGCGGTAGTTGTGCAGCGGCTCGGGCCGGTACGAGACGCACCCCTTGGCCCCGAGGTCGGCGGTGTGCGCGGGGATGCCGTGCTCGGCGATCGCCTTGGCGCAGCCGTCGGCCAGGCGCGACCCCAACGCGGCGAGGTGCGCGTACGCGTCGGGCGTCAGCACCTCGGTGAGCGCGGCGAGCCCGGCCGCCGCCACCAGCGGGTTGCCGTTGAACGTGCCCTGCTGGGCGGCGCCGTGCTCGATGACCTCCATCACGGACGCGTCGCCGCCGAACGCGCCGATGGGGGTGCCGCCGCCGATGGCCTTGGCGAAGCACGCGAGGTGCGGCTGCACCCCGAACCGCTCGATCGCGCCACCGGCGGCGATGGTCGCGCCCGACTTCACCTCGTCGAAGATCAGCACCACGCCGTGCCGCGTGCAGAGGTCGCGGGCCGCCGCGAGGTAGCCGGGCTGCGGGACCACCACGCCGATGTTCATCATCACCGGCTCCATGATCAGGCAGGCGATCTCGGAACCGCGGTCGCTCAGCATCCGGTCGAGCGCCTCGACGTCGTTGAACGGCACCACGAGCGTGTAGTCGGCGAGCACCGCCGGGATGCCCTTCGACATCGGCGTCGACGCGGGCTGGTCGCGCCCGCCCACGGCGTCGGCGTTGGGCACCACCGAGAACATCACGGTGTCGTGATGTCCGTGGTACGAACCCTCGATCTTCAGGACCCGGTCGCGCCCGGTCGCGGCGCGCGCGATGCGGATCGCGTCCATGGTGGCCTCGGTGCCGGAATTGGTGAACCGCACGGTGTCGAGGTGGAAGCGCCGGCACAGCTCCTCGGCGAGGGCCACCGTGGTGGGCGTCGTGGTGGCGAAGTGCGTGCCGGTGCGTGCCGCCCGCTCGATCGCCTCGACCACCTTCGGGTGCGCGTGCCCCACCACGTTGACGCCGAACCCGCCGTGGAAGTCGAGGTACTCCGTGCCGTCGACGTCCCAGACGTGCGAGCCCTGCCCGCGCTCCAGGTAGATCGGGTACGGGTCGTTGGCGTGGAAGGTGGACGCCACGCCGTACGGCAGGTGCTTCGACGCCCGTTCGTGGAGCGCCTGCGACCCGGGCGTACGGGCCACGAGCGCGGCGGTCTCCTCGGTGGCGATCCGGGCCGCGTTCGCGGAGAGGGCGTTGTCGGAGTGAGCGTTGTCGGAGTGATGGTCGGCCACGTCGGTCAGCTCCTGCTCGATGCGCCCGTCACCACTTCACCATCACGTGCTTGAGCTCGGTGTAGTGCTCGATCGCATAGATGGACATGTCCTTGCCGTACCCGGACTGCTTGAACCCACCGTGCGGCAGCTCCGACACGATCGGGATGTGGTCGTTGACCCAGACGGTGCCGAACTGGAGCCGGGCGGCCATCTGCATGGCCCGGCCGACGTCGCGGGTCCAGACGCTGGCCGCGAGCCCGTAGTCGACGTCGTTGGCCCACGTGAGCGCCTCGTCCTCGTCGGCGAAGCGCTGGACCGTCACGACGGGACCGAACACCTCACGCTGCACGATCTCGGAGTCCTGGGCGGGCCCGACCACGACGGACGGCGCGTAGAAGAACCCCGCGCCGCCGAGGCGCTCGCCGCCGACCGCGACCTCGGCGCCGGCCGACACCGCGCGGTCGACGAAGCCCGCCACGCGCTCGAGCTGGTCGTCCGACACCACCGGGCCCATCGCGGTCTCGGGATCGAAGGGGTCGCCGGTGCGGATGGCGCCGACGGTCTCGGTCAGGCCGTCGACCAGGTCGTCGTGCACGCCGGGCGCCGCCAGCACGCGACAGGGAGCGGTGCAGTCCTGACCGGAGTTGTAGTACGAGTTCTCGGTGAGGTTCTCGACCAACGCCTCGACGTCGGCGTCGTCGAACACGATCACCGGCGCCTTGCCGCCGAGCTCGAGGTGCACCCGCTTGAGGGAATCGGCCGCGGCGCGTGCGATCTCCTTGCCGGTGGCGACGTCGCCGGTGAGCGAGACCATGGCGACGCGCGGATGCGACACCAACGCCGCCCCGGCGCCCTCGCCCTGGCCGGTGACGACGTTGAACACGCCGGGAGGGAGGATGTCGGCCGTGATCTCGGCCAGCCGCAGCGCGGTGAGCGGGGTGAGCTCCGACGGCTTCAGGACCACGGTGTTGCCGGCGGCGAGCGTGGGGCCGACCTTCCACGTGGCCATGTTGAGCGGGTAGTTCCACGGCGCGATGGAGGCGACCACGCCGAGGGGATCGCGCCGCACGAACGACGTGTGCTCCTCGTAGTACTCGCCGGCGGCGCGACCTTCGAGGAACCGCGCGCCCCGGCGAAGAAGCGCCAGTTGTCGAGCGTGAGGTCCATCTCGAATTCGATGATCCCGACCGGCTTGCCGACGTTGGCGACCTCGAGCTCGCGGAGTCGCTCCATGTCGGCCTCGATGGCGTCGGCGACGCGGTGCAACACCTCGCTGCGCTCACGCGGCGTGCGGGCCGCCCACGCGGGGAACGCGTCGGCCGCCGCCTCCACCGCGAGGTCGACGTCGACCGCGCCGCTCGACGCCACCTCCTCCAACGTGTCACCGGTGGCGGGCGCGACCACCGGGTCGGTGGCGCCGGTGCGGGCGGGCATCCAGGCACCGCCGATGTAGTTCTCTCGCGCCATGTGCGCTCCCGGGGCTCGCGATCCGTCGAGGTAATGCTGTCGCAACACGGTATCCCTTGCCAAGGGCCGCAAAAGCTGCGAATGTCGCTCCGTTCGTGGAGGTCGGGCGCGTCGGGACCCTCGACCGTCGGCACAGGGGGGCTGCATGGCGAGCGAGGTCGAGACCGCGACGGGTGGCGTGACCGAGAGCAAGGGCCTCAAGGCGGGGGCGCTCGGATTGGCATCGGCGACCGTCGTCGGGGTCGCCTCCACGGCACCGGCCTACAGCATCGCGGCGTCGCTCGGGTTCGTGACGTTCTACGTGGGATTCAAGGCGCCCGCGATCATGTGGATCGCGTTCATCCCGATGGGCTGCATCGCGGCGGCGTTCTTCTACCTGAACCGAGCCGACCCCGATTGCGGCACGAACTTCGCCTGGGTCACGCGTTCGATGGGTCCGCGCACCGGCTGGCTCGGTGGGTGGAGCTCGCTGATGGCCGACCTCATCATCATGCCGAGCCTGGCGCTGATCGCGGCCAAGTACACGTACCTGCTGTTCGGGTTCGACGGCTTGGCGAACAACGACTGGTGGAACCTCGCGCTCGGCATCGTGTTCATCATGGGCATGACGTGGATCTGCGTGGTCGGCATCGAGCTCAGCGCGCGGACGCAGATGGGGTTGCTTCTCATCGAGCTGGGGATCCTCCTGCTGTTCTGCGTGTGGGCGCTGGTCAAGGTCTACGCCGGCAACATCCCGGGCAGCGTCACGCCGTCGATCTCATGGCTCACGCCCACCAACTTCGGTGGCGTCAGCGCGCTGTCCGACGGACTGCTCGTTGCCGTGTTCCTCTACTGGGGGTGGGACACCGCGACCAGCGTCAACGAGGAGTGCACCGACTCCAACACGACACCCGGTTTGGCCGGCGTCATCTCCACGTTCGTGCTGGTGGCGATCTTCGTGTTGGTCGCGTTCGCGGCGCAGGCGGTGCACGGAGCGAACTACCTGTCGAACCACTCCGACGACGTGTTGTCGTCGACCGGTCGCCTCGTATTCGGATCATCGGGATTCGGCGACGTCGCGCTCAAGCTGCTCATCATCGCGGTGCTCAGCTCGTCCGCGGCCAGCTGCCAGACGACCATCCTGCCCGCCGCCCGTACCTCGCTCTCGATGGCGATGCACCGGGCGTTCCCGGCCAAGCTCGGTGAGGTCGATCCCCGACACCTGACTCCGGCGTTCGCGACCTGGTTGTTCGGGATCCTGTCGTCGATCTGGTTCGCCGGCCTGGTGATCGTGAGCCACCTCAGTAATGGCGACGTGCTCGGGTGGTCGGTGGCCGGCGTGGGCCTCATGATCGCGTACTACTACGGCCAGACCGGATTTGCCTGCGTGATCTACTACCGCCGGTTCATCTTCAAGAGCGTCAAGAACTTCTTCCTCGTCGGCCTGCTGCCGCTCATCGGCGGCCTCAGCCTCGCGTTCATCTTCGTCTGGTCGTTGAAGGACATGACCCATGCCGACTTCACCGATCCGCCGTCGACCTGGTTGGGCGTGAGCCCGGTGCTCTGGATCGGTCTCGGCACGCTGCTCGCGGGGATCCCGCTCATGTACCTCTGGAACACGCACGACCACGCGTTCTTCCGGGTGAAGCCCGACCCGATCGATCTCCGTCCACCGCCCGAGGGTGGCGCGCCGCTGCCGCCGCTCGTCGCGAGGGACGCGCCCCGCTGATGGCCGGCGAGGTGATCGTGGGCTACGACGGGCAGGAAGGGGCCGTCGCCGCGCTGCGCACGGCCACCGGCATCGCCGCCGCGTTCGACTGCCCGCTCGTGATCGTGTTCGGGTACCGCCCGGCACCGATCGGTGGCGAGGTCGGCGACCTCGCGCGGGCCGTGCGCGACGTCGGCACACGGATGGGCGAACAGGCGTTGGCGACGGTCCGTTCGACCAACCCCGCGGTGGCAGCGACCGTCGAGCTCGTCGACGACCGACCGGCGGAGGCCTTGCTGCGCGCGGGCGACGAACACGATGCGCTGGTCATCGTCGTCGGGACGACCGGACGAGGACCGATCACCGGGTCACTGCTCGGTTCGGTGACCTACCAGGTGGTGCACCGTTCGACGCGCCCCGTGCTCGTGGTGCCGGTGCCTCCCGGCAACTGACCTCCCACCGGCTTACGATCCGCACCATGGGTCAGGGGATCAGCGAGGTCCTGCCGTTCGCGGTGGGCATCGCCATCAGTCCGGTGCCGATCATCGCCATCATCCTGATCCTGTTCTCCGACCGGGCCAGAGCGACCGGACCTGTCGTTCCTCGCCGGGTGGGTGATCGGCCTCGCCGACGGTGAGCACCGTGGTGTACCTGGTGAGCGACGCCGCCGACGCGGCGAGCGACTCCACCACCTCCGACTCGATCTCCTGGGGCAAGATCGTCGCTCGGGGTGCTCCTGCTCGGCCTGGCCCGACGCAACTTCGCCAAGCGCCCGGCGCCGGGCGAGCCCGCCACGCTCCCCAAGTGGATGGCGACGGTCACGTCGATCACGCCCGTCCGCGCCTTCGGGCTCGCGGTCCTGCTGAGCGTGGTGAACCCCAAGAACCTCGTGCTCGCGGTCGGCGCGGCCGCGGGACTCGGCCAGCTCGGCCTCGACACCGGGGACGCGGTCGTGGCGCTGGCCGTCTTCGTCGCGGTGGCCAGCCTCTCCATCCTGTTCGCGGTGGTCTACGAGTTCGCCGGTGGTGAACGGGCGAGGAAGACGCTCGACGAGATGAAGGGCTGGCTCACCGAGCACAACGCCGCGGTCATGGCCGTGCTGTTCCTGGTGTTCGGTACGGTGCTGATCGCGAAAGGCCTCGACCTGCTCAGCCGCTGACGCGGTTCAGATCTCGCTCGCGTTGAAGCGCGCGCCGCCGTCGGCCGTGATCTCGCTGCCGGTGATCCACTCCGACTCGTCGGCCGCCAACCACAGCGCGGCGTAGGCGATGTCACGCGGGTTCCCGACCCGCATGAGCTCCTTCGTCGTCTCGGGCCCGCGGTCCTGCGCGTACGAGACGACCCGGCCGACGATGATCGTGTTGCACCGGATGCCCTGCTTGCCGTTCTCGACCGCCAGCACCCGGGTCAAGGAATTCACCGCCCCCTTCGCCGCGCTGTACGCCGAGAGCCCCGGCACCCCGAACACCGCCGCCCCCGACGAGACGTTGACGATGGAGCCCCCACCGGCCTCGAGCATGTGGGGGATCGCGTACTTCGACGTCCAGAACATGCTCGTCACCGTGCCGCGCACGATGTCGTCCCATTCCTGGGTGGACAGCTCGGTGACCGGCTTGAAGCTCACGTTGACCAGTGCGGTCGGCGCCGCGTTGTTGATCAGCGTCGTGATCGGGCCGTAGGCCTCGACGGTGGCGGCGACCGCCGCCTGCACGCTGGTCTCGTCGGCCACGTCGAGGGGCACGAAGATGGCCTCGCCGCCGGCGTCGCGGATCCGCTGGGCGTTCTTCTCGCCCTTGTCGGCCGAGCGGCCGCTGAGGACGACCTTGGCGCCCTCCTCGGCGAACATCTCCGCGATGGTGCGGCCGATCCCGCGCGTCGAACCCGTGACCAGTGCGACCTTGCCTTCGAGCCTCATGCGCCGCATCCTCGCGGAGCTCAGGCTCGGGGCGCCAACCCGTGCTCGCGATCGCCCACGACCGACCCGATAGCTTGGCGCGGCCTGAAGGGGGAGCGTGATGGAGCTGCAGGATGCGCGCGTGCTCGTCGTGGGCGCGTCGTCGGGGATCGGACGCGCCGTCGCGCTGCAGGCGGCCGCCGGCGGTGCGCGCGTCGTGCTCGCCGCCCGACGGGCCGACAAGCTGGCCGAGGCCGCGGCCGAGGCGGGGGAGCGTGCGAGCACCGTGGTGTGCGACGTGCGGCAACCCGAGCAGTGCGAGCGCGTCGTCCGGGACGCGGTCGAGCAGCTGGGCGGCCTCGACGTCGTCGTGTACGCCACCGCGGTCGACCCGCTGGTGCGCCTGGTCGACACCGACGCCGAGCGGTGGCGGACCGTGTACGAGACCAACGTGTTCGGCGCGTCGCTGGTGACCCGGGCCGCGCTGGCACCGCTCACCGAGTCCGGCGGGCGCATGATCTTCATCTCCGCGTCGTCGGTGGGCCGACCGCTCCCGGGCATGGGTGCCTACGAGACCAGCAAGGCCGCCCTCGACGAGCTGGTGCGGGCGTGGCGGGGCGAGCACCCGGAGATCGCCTTCTGCAACGTCGCGGTGGGCAACACGCTCGGCACCGAGGTGTACCAGTCGTGGGATCCCGAGCTCCTGGGCGAGCTGTCGCCGGTGTGGGAGTCGCGCGGCTACGTGCACGACAACGGTCCCGGCGCGATGTCGGTCGACGACTGCGCGACCGCGGTGCTGGCGGCGATCACCTCGCCGGTCGACCTGCGCTACGTCCTCGCCAACCCCGCTCCCGGCAGCACCATGGACATCTCGTGAGCGTGAGCGAGCCGGGTATCCCGGCGAGTAGCGAACGAGCAATGGTGGCGGCGTGAGCGTGAGCGAGCCGGGTATCCCGGCGAGTAGCGAACGAGCAAATGGCGGCGTGAGCGCGAGGAGCTGCCGGAGCACCTGACGGCCCTCGCGCCGTGGCTCGAGACGCACCTCCCGATGGCCGAGGCGGTCGAGCTGCGCGGCATGCGCAAGGCGAGCAGCGGCTTCTCCGCCGACACGGTGATGGTCGACGTGGCGGTGACCCGCGCCGGCATCCCCAACGACGAGCGGTACGTGCTGCGCACCGAGAGCCCGGAGCCGCCGATCTACCCGGTGCAGGTGCCGGGCTGGGCGGTGGAGATCGAGCTGCAGTACCGCATCATGGACACGCTCGGCCGTCACGCCGACGTACCCGTCGCCCCGATGATCGGGTACGAGCCCGACCCGCGCGTGCTGGGCACGCCGTTCTTCGTGATGGGCTTCGTCGACGGCCGGGTGCCGGTGGAGGACCCGCCGTACACGACCGCCGGCTTCTTCCTCGACGTGCCCCCCGCCGAACGCACGCTGATGATCGAGCGCGGGCTGGCAACCCTTGCCCGCGTCCACGCGCTCGACTGGCGCGACGCGGGGCTCGACTGGCTGGTGCCGCCGGGGACGACGCCGGGGCTCGGGGCGCAGCTCGCGCTCTGGGAGGAGTACTACCGGGTCGAGCTGCGCGACCGGGAGCACCCGCTCGTGGAGCGGGCGTTCGCGTGGCTCCACGCCGAGCGGCCGCGGTGCAGCCCGGTCGGGCTCTGCTGGGGCGATCCGCGCCCGGGCAACATCATCTGGCGCGACGCGGCTCCGGTGTGCGTGACCGACTTCGAGGCGGCATCCATCGCGCCGCCGGAGCTCGACCTCGGCTGGTGGCTCATGTTCGACCGCACCATGCACGAGGGTGCGGGGGTGGCGCGTCCCGAGGGGGACCCGCGGCGCGACGAGCAACTGCGCATGTACGAGGCGACGTCGGGGCGGTCGGTGCCCGATGTCCGTTGGTTCGAGATCTGCGCGGCGGCGCGCTACTGCGCGATCGTCGTGCGGGTCATGAACCGGGCCGTCGACCGCGGCCTCATGCCCGAGGACCATCGGATCTGGCTCGAGAACCCGGCGGTCACCGCGCTGGAGGCGTTGCTGGCGGAGACCTGACCCGCCGCCGCCGAGGTCAGCTGTTGGCGAGGATCAGGTTGTGCACGAGGGGATAGATCTGCCCCTCCCAACGGCGGCCGTTGAACACGCCGTAGTGGCCCACGCCGGGCTGGAGGTGGTGGCGCTTGCGCATCGGGCGGATGTTCGAGCAGAGGTCGTGGGCCGGGAAGGTCTGGCCGGGCGAGCAGATGTCGTCGCGCTCGCCCTCCACCGTGAGGAGCGCGGTCTTGCGGATCGCGGCCGGGTCGACGCGCCGGCCCTGGAAGTCGAGGACCCCGCGGGCGAGGCGGTGCTCCTGGAACACGTACTCGACGGTCTCCAGGTAGAACTCGGCGGTGAGGTCGAGCACCGCGAAGTACTCGTCGTAGAACGCCTTCACCACCATCGCCGACTCCTCGTCGCCGTCGACGAGGTGCTGGTAGAGCTCGCGGTGCGCCCCCAGGTGTCGTTCGAGGTTCATGCTCACGAACGAGCTGAGCTGCAGGAAGCCGGGGTACACCCGGCGGCCGGCGCCGGCGTACCGACCGGGCACGGTCGCGATGACGTTGTGCTCGAACCAGGAGAGCGGCCTGCTGGTGGCGAGGTCGTTGACCACGGTGGGGTCGACGCGCGTGTCGATCGGGCCCGCCATCAACGTGAGGGTGCGGGGCTGGCAGGGGTTGCCGGCTTCGGCCATCACCGCGGTCGCGGCCAGCGCCGCCACGCACGGTTGGCACACGGCGATCACGTGGGTGTCGGGACCGAGGAGCTCCAGCCAGCGGATGACGTACTCGATGTAGGTGTCGAAGCCGAAGCTGCCCTGGTCCAGTCCGACGTCGCGGGCGTTGTGCCAGTCGGAGATCCAGACGTCCTGCTCGGGGAGCAGGGTGCGGACGGTGCCACGGAGCAGGGTCGAGAAGTGCCCGGACAGCGGCCCGAGCACCAGCACCTTCGGCAGCGGCGCCAACGGCTTCCCGGCCGACTCCTTGCGGAAGTGCAGGAGGGTCCCGAAGGGGAGGACGTCGGTGGCCTCCTCGTGGACCGACACCTCGCGCCGGCCGACCTTCACCGCGTCGATGCCCCACGGCGGGCGCTCGTGGGTGAGCCCGACGCGACCGAGCAGCTCGTAGCCGGCCTCGACCCGGCGCACCGCGTCGCAGTCGGCGAGATACGGGTTCAGCTCGCGCAACTGACCGAAACCTTGCAGAGCAACCCCCGCCACGCCGCGCAACGAGGTCATGATGTCGGCCTGGGCCTGGTATGCCTGGTAGAGCATCCGACCCCTGGTGTCGTCGACGAGCGTCACTGGTGGGAAGTACGTTTTGGTCACCCGATGGGCACAATGCCCGACCGGTGGCGTCACACTAGACAACATCGAGCGCACTGCGGAGCTTCCGCCCCCCCGGAGGTGACGTCATGGCACCAGCCACGCTGACGATCAACAGCAAGAATTACGGCGCCTGGTCCTTGCGCGGCTGGTTGCTGTGCAAGATGTCGGGCCTCGAGTTCGAGGAACACGTGCTCGACAACGACGATCCCGACACCCGCGCGGAGCTGCTGTTGCTGTCGTCGTCGTTCCTCGTGCCCAAGCTCGTGCACGACGGGGTCACGGTGTGGGACACGATGGCGATCGGCGAGTACCTCAACGAGGTGCGCCCCGACGCCGGCCTGCTGCCGGAGGACCGCGTCGCACGCGCGCACTGTCGGGCGGTGTGCGGCGAGATCCACTCCGGGTTCGTGAACCTGCGCGCCGGCGCTGCCCATGAACCTCAAGGCGCACCACCCCGACTTCAAGGTCTGGGCCGGTGCGCAGGCCGACGTCGACCGCATCCTCGAGGTGTGGCGGCAGTGCTTCGACGCGTACGGCGGGCCGTTCCTCTTCGGCGCCCGGCCCACCATCGCCGACGCGATGTACGCGCCGGTCTGCACGCGGTTCCGCACCTACGACGTCGTCCTCGACGACACCGCCAACGGGTACTGCGACACGATCCTGGCCCTGCCCGCGATGGTCGAGTGGACGGCCGCCGCGCACCAGGAGCCCGACGAGCTCGAGGAGCTCGACGTCGAGTTCTAACCGCGCACGGCCGCGGCGAACGTGCGCAGCTCGCGTTCGACGTCGCCGGTCGGGGTGTAGAGGATCTCGGTCGCACCCGCGGCCTCGATCGCCTCGGCCCGGGCCCGGATCTCCTCGGGGGTCCCGACCCACCCGGTGGTGCCGAGCGTCTCGCCCGCCAATGACAGCACCTTCGCGTCCCGCGGCATCACGTTGGTGACGTGACCCTCGTGCACCGCCAGGTGACGCTCACCCTCGGGGCGTTCCGCCTCGACGGCGGCGCGCCACTCGTCACCGCCGGGCAGGCCGCCGAGCGCGTCCGGGAACGCCTGCCAGACGCCGTGGTAGCGCACCACGTACCACGGCCCGAGGGCGTCGGCGAGGCGCGGGCTCGACAGGTCCTCGCCGTCGTCGAGCACCGTGCCCGCGGTCATCACCACCTTCCACGGCACGTCGACGTCGACGTCGGCCATGCCGATGTAGCCGGCGAGCACTCCCTCCGCGTACAGGTCGGCGACCGACCTGCTTGCCCTTCGGCCCGAAGGCGGAGAGGAGGAGCGGCGTCGTGAGCGGTCGGGCCTGGGCCCATTCGGCGTGGTGGATCATCTGGCCGCGCTCACCGTCGACGTCGACGGTGTCGCCCTGCAACAGCGCGTGCAGCTGCTCGAGGTAGCGGCGGGTGGTCTTCCACGAGAGCGCGGGCTTGTTCAGCACCCAGCGCGCGGTCGCCCCGGTGCCGAACCCGCACGCCAGGCGCCCCGGCGCCATGCGCTCCACCGTCGCGATGGCCGACGCGGTGGTCATCACGTGGCGGAGGTTGGGCACGAGCACCGCGGTGCCGAGGTCGATCTCGGTGTGCTCGGCGAGCCGGCCCAACCAGATCCAGACGTCCTCGTAGAGCGCGGCCGAGTCGAACAGCCACACGCGGTCGTAGCCGAGGTCCTCGGCGAGCTGCGCCAGCTCGAGCGTGCGGGGCCCCGGGGGCATACCGACGGACAGTTGCATCGTGATCGTCCTTCCTCCACTCGTTGGCGAAGGTGCGTCAGAGGTCGGGGAGGTGCATGTCGAGGTTGGAGGCCTCGATGCCGCCGTCCACCTCGAGGACCTTGCCGGTGACGTAGGCGGCGGCGTCGGACGCCAGGTAGAGCACGGCCAGCGCGATGTCGTCGGCCACCCCGAGGCGCCGGAGCGGCGTGTGGCTCACCATCTCGTCGTGCAGCGACTGGTCGGTGAGCACGATCTCCAGTGCGCTGGTCGCGATCGAGCCCGGCGCCACCGCGTTCACGCGCACCTTGGGCGCGCAGTCGGCCGCGAGGAGGCGGGTCATGTGCGCCAGCGCGGCCTTGGCGGTGCCGTAGGCGACGAACCCGCGGTCACGGAAGCGGCCCATCGCCGAGGTGATGTTGACCACCGACCCGTTGCCCCCGGCGAGCAGGTGGGGGAGCGCGGTCTTGGTGAGCGCGAACGCGGTGGTCACGTTGAAGTGGAACGCTTCCTCGAACGACCTCACGCTGGTGTCGAGGAACGGCATCGGCATCGAGCCCCCGACGTTGTTCACGACGATGTCGAGCCGCCCGAACTCGCGCACCGCGGTGTCGACCAGGCCCTCGACCGCGTCGACGTCGGACAGGTCGGCGGCCACCACGACCGCGTTGCGTCCCAGCTTGCGGACCTGCGCCGCCACCTCCTCGAGCTGCGAGACGGTGCGGGCGGCGATCACGACGTCGGCGCCGGACTCGGCGAACGCCAGCGCGGAGGCGGCGCCGATGCCCCGCCCGGCGGCGGTGACGATGGCGACGCGGTCGTCGAGACGGAAGCGGTCGATCAGCATGCGGGCACGCTACCGGGGCGGTACGTTGCGCGCATGACCGCGCCGACCGTCGACGATCACCCGACCACCGACCAGCTCGACGCGCTCTACGACGCGCTGCGCAACTGGGGCCGGTGGGGCGACGACGACGAGCTCGGGGCGCTCAACTTCCTGACGCCCGAGCGCCGGGCCGCGGCCGGGGCGCTGGTGCGCACCGGGGTCACCGTGAGCCTGGCCCACGACTTCCCCGTCACCCCGTCGCCCGAGACCCCGAGCCCCGCGCACCACCACATGCTGGCCGGCGGCGACGCCCGGGACTCGAACGGGATCCCGGGCTACGAGGCGAGCCGCGACTACATCGGCACCGAGGTGCACGGGATGGGCATCACCCACCTCGACGCGCTGTGCCACATGTTCGTGCGGGGCGAGATGTACAACGGCCGGCCCGCCGCCGACGTGAAGAGCACCGGCGCGCTCACCAACACGGTGATGAGCACCGCCGACGGCCTCGCCGGCCGGGGCGTGTTCCTCGACATCCCCCGCGCCCGCGGCGTCGAGCACCTCGACGGCAACACCGCCATCACCGTCGCCGACCTCGAGCGGGCCGAGGAGACGCAGGGATCGCCGGTGCGCAGCGGCGACCTGCTGATCGTCGGCGGCGGGCGCGACGCCCGCCGGGCGGCCCAGGGCGGGCAGCTCGACCCGTTCCGCGACGGCCTGGCCGGCCTCCACCCGCAGTGCCTGCCCTGGTTGCACGAGCGCGAGGTCGCGCTGCTCATGGGCGACGGCATCTCCGACATGACCCCCGGCCTCGGCATCCCCGACTGGCCGTTCCCGGTCCACCAGGTCGGCATCACCGGGATGGGCCTGCACCTGGTCGACAACGTGAACCTCGCCCGCCTGGCGCCCGAGTGCGCGGCGCAGTCGCGGTGGGAGTTCCTGTGCGTGGTCGCGCCGCTGCGCATCCCGGGCGGCACCGGGTGCCCGGTGAACCCGCTGGCGATCTTCTAGTCCGCGAGCCCGCGGGCTACGACCCGCCCCCGAGGTAGGCCTCGCCCCGGGGCGACAGGCGATAGCCGACCTCCAGGCTCTCGGTGAGCCCGAGGTTCTTGAGCTTGCGCACGTCGGTCTTGAACGGCTGGGTCTCGCGCCCGAACCAGGCGGCGAGGTCGGCGGCGCGCCGGCCCGGCTGCCCGGCGATGACCGCGAGCGTGGCCCGGGTCCACGGACCGTGGACGGCCGCCCGGTCGAGCCGGTCGAGGCGCCGGTCGAGCTCGGCCCGGTCGGCGGGGGAGAGGTCGGCGCTCGCCGCCAGCACCGAGCGCGGGTCGGGGTCGTCGACCCGGTGGAACTCGATGCGGTAGACGGGGAGGTCGTCGTCGCCGCGCAGGTCGGCCCGCAGGGTGGCCGCGTCCGGGTACCCGGACCTCCGGGCGTCGGCGTCGGTGATCGTCGCCGGGTCGATCACCTCCACCGAGTCGACCTCGATCATCTGCCGGCCGACGATCCGGTGCCCGGTGCGGTAGCGGTGGCCGGCCACGACCTGGCGGCGGCGCCACCGCCGGAAGGTGACGGTGACCGAGCCGTCGACGATCAGCGGCCAGAAGCGGGCCTGGAACAGCACCCGGAGGAGGCTACGGCGGCGGGGGATTCATGCGCTCGGACGCAGATCTCCGGGCGGTGGCACTGGTTGGCGCGGCAGCAGGAGCGTGGCGCCGAGGCCGCCGAAGGCGATGACCGCGATCACGATCATGGCCGCGGCGTAGGCACCCGCCGGATCTCCGCCGCCGGGGGCTTCGAGTGGGTTACCGTTCCTCACCGCGGGCGGCGTCGGAGCGCCTGCGCTGACGAAAGGGGTCGGTCGTGGTTGATGCACCGCCGCGTCGTGGTCGCGGGACCTTTTGGATCGTGTTCGCGGGGATCGTGATGTTCCTCGCGGGCGGCAACATGGCGATCAACGGCCTGTGGGCCCTGCATGCGAACGACCAGGTCCAGAAGACCTTCGGGGACACGCTCCTGTTCAGCAGCAGCAACCTCGACACCTGGGGTTGGATCTACCTGATCGTGGGGGCCGTGGTCCTCGTCGCGGGGATCATGGTGTTCTTCCGTTCCGCGTTCGGATTCGTGGTCGGGATCACCGCGGCGGTGGTGCAGGCGTTCTTCGCGTTCTTCTGGATCTTCACGCCGTACTGGGCTGCCGCGCTGGTGATCATCGCACTCGACATGCTGGTGATCTTCGCCCTCGGCACGACCGCCGGAGACCCTGAGTACGCCTGATCCGCGCCCACGAAGGCGCGTGTTCATCCCTGTTGCAGTGTGCCTCGCGAGTGGTTCGCTCCGCGGGCGCACGCGCTACGACGACAGCCGCACCGGCAGGCGCTTGTACCCGTTGTTGAGGTTGGAGCGCACGCGCACCGGCTCGCCGATGAGCTCGATGGTCGGGAACGTCGAGAGCACCTCCTCGAAGAACACCTTCCCCTCGAGCCGGGCCAGGTGGGCGCCGAGGCAGAAGTGCTCCCCGATGCCGAACGAGAGGTGCGGGTTCGGCGAGCGGTGGATGTCGAAGCGGTGCGGGTCGGTGAAGACGGTCTCGTCGCGGTTCGCCGACGTGTAGTACATGAGCACCTTGTCGCCCTCGGCGATCTCCGTGTCGTGCAGCACCGCGTCGGCGGTGGCGGTGCGCCGGAAGTAGTGGAGCGGGTTCTCGTAGCGCAGGATCTCCTCGACCGCGCCCGGGAGCAGCGACGGGTCGGCGCGCACCTCGGCCAGCTGCTCCGGGTGCTCGAGCAGCGCGAGCAGGCCGGCCGAGAGCATCGTCTTCGTGGTGTCGTTGCCCGCGGTGACCAGCTGCACGAAGAAGATGCCGAACTCGAGGTCGCTCATCGGGCCGTCGCCGAAGTTGCCGGCGAGGATCAGCGAGGTGAGGTCGTCGCGCGGCGCCTCGGTGCGGCGCCGGGCGGCGAACTGCATCGCGTACACGGCCATGTGGGTGGTGCCGGCCCCGCTGGTCTCGTAGGACGAGTCGGGGGCGGTGCCGGCGTGCTCGGAACCGACGATGTCGGGGTCCTGGCCACTGGTGTTCATCTCGGCCCACCGCTGGATCTGGTCCCAGTCCTCGCGCGGCAGCCCCATCAGCTCACCCACCACCTGGCTCGGCAGCAGCGTGGCGACGTCGTGCACGAAGTCGACCTCACCGGCTTCCCGCGCGGTGGCGTTGATCTCCCGGCAGATGGTGCGGATGCGGCCCTCGAGCCCGCCGATCACCCGGGCCTTGAAGCTCGGCGCCAGCGGGCGCCGGTACGCGACGTGCTTCGGGGGGTCCATGGCCAGGAGCATCCCGCGCATCTGCTCGAGGTTCTCCGGATCGAGGTTCTCGAGCACGACCCCGCCCTCGCTGGCGGAGTAGAGGACCGGCTCCCGGGCGACCGCGGTGAGGTCGGCGTGGGTGAGGACGGCCCAGAACCCGGGCTCGTCGGGCATGTCCTGCCAGTACACGGGCTGGGTACGACGCAGCTCGGCGAGGAATTCGTGGGGCGGGCCCCCGGTGAAGACGTCCGGGTCCCACAGGTTCGGGGCGGCGGTGACGGAGACGGCGGTCATTCCCCCATCTTCACAGGTTCCAGACGCGCCGTGCGTTGCCGGCCACGACCAGCTCCCGCTCGGTCGGGGTGAGCACGCCGAGGGTCTCGGCGACCACCCGACGCGAGTTCGGCCAGCTGGTCACGGGGTGCGGGTAGTCGCTCGACCACATCATGTTCTCGATGCCGATGCGGTTGCGCAGCTGCGGCGCGGTGACGGCGTCGGTCTCGTCGATGAAGGTCACGAACACGTTGCGGTGGAAGTAGAAGCTGGGCAGCTCGGTGATCGCGGGCAGGTCGTAGCCCTGGCGGGTGACCATGTCGTCGGTGATGAAGAGCCACCACGCGATCCACCCGAGCCCGGGCTCCACGAACACCACCTTGAGGCCGGGGAAGCGCTCGAACACGCCGCCCATGATCCACATCCCGAGTGCCTCGCCGGTGCTGAGCGCGGCCATCGGGACCATCACCGCGCTGCCCGGCGTGGGATCGCGCGCGACCAGGTCGTCGAGCATCGTGTTGAGGCCGATGTGGCAGCAGATCGGGAGGCCCGCGTCCTGGATGACCGCGAACAGCGGGTCGTAGCGCTCGTGGTAGTAGTCGGGCAGGTCGACCTCGGGCGGGAACACCGGGAGCTGCAGCGACTTCGCACCGAGCCCCACGACGCGGTGCACCTCCTGCACCGCCGCGTCGATGTCGTGGATCGGGATCTGGTACGAGACGATCAGGCGGCTCGGGTCGGCGGCGCCGAACTCGCGGAGAGCCTCGTTGAACGCGACCGTTGCCTCCGACTGGCCCACCTGCAGGTCGCGGATGTAGCGGAACGCGCTGACCTCGCTGTAGATGACCTCCTGCTGCACGCCGTCGGTGTCCATGTCGGCGAGGCGGGCGGCGCCGTCGTGGTGACCGGGGCGGGTCATGTTGCGCAGCCGGAAGGAGCCGGCGTCCTCCTGCGCCTTCCGATCGGACTGCCAGGCCTGGTTCACCCGGCCCGCGCCCTTCGCCATGCGCTGTTGGAAGGCCCTGACCGCGCCGTCGTACTCGTCGTGGTACCTCGACGCGAGGTGGGCCTTCACCGCGTCGTGGCTGACCTGGGCGTGGGAGTCGGAGGAGATGAGGAGCTCGGGTGCGGTCTCGACGGCGGTCACGGCGGCGCCTCCATAGTGATCACTAGGTTCCCGGGAGATCGTAGCCCGGCGGGCCGGGCGGCGCGCCCGGCGGCGCATCGGGCCGGCGGGCGGGGATGTCGTGGTGGATGGCGTCGGGGAAGCCGTCGACCGACCGCAGCCCCGGGAAGAGCCCCCACCAGAGCGCGGCCACCGCGAGGGTGGCGACACCGCCGAGCACCACCGCCACCCCCGGTCCGAGGAGCTGGCCGGCGACGCCCGACTCGAACGCGCCGAGCTCGTTCGACGCGCCGATGAAGACGGCCTCCACCGCGAGCACGCGGCCGCGCTTGTCCGCCGGCGTGGCCAGCGGCACGAGCGTCGAGCGGATGAACACGCTCACCGCGTCGGCACCCGACAGGAAGAGGAGCGCGACGAACGCGACCACGAAGCTCGTGGTCAGACCGAGGACGATGGTGCCGACGCCGAACAGCGCGACCGACACCAGCAGCGTGCGGCCGACCCGATGGCTCACCGGCTTCCACGCCAACAGGATGGTGACGAGGCCGGCGCCGATCCCGACCGCGGCGCGGAGCCACCCCAGGCCGACCGCGCCCACGCCGAGGCGGTCCTCCGCGATCGCGGGCAGCAGCGCGACCGCGCCACCGAACAGCACCGCGAACAGGTCGAGGGAGATGGCGCCGAACAGGATCGGCCGGCTGCGCACGAACCGCAGGCCCTCCACCGCCTCGTGCACGCTCGGGCGCTCGCGCTCCTCGTCGGCGTCGTGCACGTACTCCTGCGGCTTCACGCGCAGCACCGTGACCGCCGCGATCACGACCAGCCCCGACGGCGACCGCGAACGGCACCCACGGGTCGACCACGTAGAGGAAGCCGCCGAGGACCGGACCGAAGATGAGCGCCGCCTGCCACGTGGCCGACTGGCGGGCGGTGAGCCAGGGCAGGCGCGTCGCCGACACGCTGTCGGCGGGCAGCGACCGGGTGGCGGGGGTGGCGAAGGCGCGGGCGGTGCCGAACGCGATCACCAGGAGGAAGATCGGGAGCGTCGACGTCGGGTCGGTGGCGGCGTAGGCGGTGATGGCGACGAGGGCCAGCGCCTCGAGGCCCATGCTCACCGCCGCCAGGCGCCGGCGGTCGACGCGGTCGGCGACGGTGCCGGTGACGAAGACCAGGAGAGCGGCCGGGGCGAACTCGGCCAGGCCGATCAGGCCCAGCGCGAGCTCGCTGCCGGTCATGTCGAACACGAGCTTGCCGAGCACCGTGTCGAGGAGCGCCCACGCCGCCGACGCCGCGAACACCGATGACAGCAGGGCGACGATCGACCGGGTCTCCCGATGCACCGGCGCACGGTACCGCCGCGACTACCGTGACACCGTGGGGCCCGGCACTGACGAGGTGGTGACGCGGCGCGCCCGCGCGCAGTCGCGCGCCCACCGGCACCGGGTGCAATGGAACCGCTTCGGCGTCGCGGTCGGCGTGACGGTGGCGCTCGTGGTGCTCTTCGGCGAAGGCCCCTTCCAGCTCGCGGGCGGTGCCGACGCGAACCCGCGGGTGGCGGCATCGATCCGCGCCGTCGGCGACGACACCGCGCCGCCGTCCTCCACCGTCGCCACCACCACGACCGCGGCGCCCACCACCACCTCCACCTCGACGACGACCACGACGACGACGACCACGGTGCCGCCGACCACGACCACCGCGCCGGTGCCCCTCCGGGTCCCGGGGCTCGGGCTGCCCCAACAACCGCCACCGACCCCGGTGTCATTGCCGCCGACGAGCTCGGCGCCGGTGTTCAGCCGCATCCCGACGACGAACAAGGTGATCTTCCTCGGGATCGACGACGGCTTGGTCCGGGACCCGGCGGTGGCCGACCTGCTGGCGCAGGCCAACATCCCGTTCACCATGTTCCTCGTGCAGGAAGAGGCGGAGGCGGGTGCCGACTACTTCCGACAGCTGCAGCAGTACGGGGGAGTGGTGGAGTCGCACACCATCAACCACCCCGACCTCACCAAGCTCTCGTACGGCAACGTGCAGACCGAGGTGTGCGGAACGCTCGACGACTTCCAGAACCTGTACGGCCGGCGACCCACGCTGTTCCGGCCTCCGTACGGCTCGTACAACGCGAACGTGCAGGCGGTGGCCGCGTCGTGCGGCTTCAAGGCGGTGGTGCTCTGGAAGGGCTCGACCAACGACGGCCGCTTCGACCTGCAGGACGGCACCCAGCTCACGCCGGGCGACATCGTGCTGATGCACTTCCGCACCGACCTGCTCGCCGACCTGCAGAAGGTGTTCGACGTCTGCAGGCAGCAGGGCTTCGCCATCGCCAGCCTCGAGGACTACCTCCCCGCCTGAGCCACCGTTCGCTCAGATGCGCAGGGGCTTGGTGGGCGCGAACACCAGCGCGGGGTCGTCGCGCCACGCCTCCGGCTGCACGTCGATGTAGAGCTCGAGCTCGTTGCCGTCGGGATCCAGGACGTACAGCGAGTGGGTGACCGTGTGGTCCGACGCCCCGACGATGGTCACCCCGGCCTCCTCGAGGTCACGGATCGCGTCGCGGAGCTCGTCGTCGGTCGTACCGATCTTGAACCCGAGGTGGTAGAGGCCGGTGCGGCGCCCGGGGGGCGGTGCGGCCGCGGTCGGGCCCACCTCGATGAGCAGCAGCTCGTGGTGCGTGCGACCGCCGCTGAACCCGGCCGCGCCCGGGAAGGCGGCACCGATCTCGGGGAGGCCCAGGATGTCGCCGTAGAAGTGGCGGGAGCGCTCGAGGTCACGCACGTAGAGCACCGCGTGGCCGAGCTCGATCGTCTTCATCGTGGGACCACCTTCCCGGCCGGCAGCTTCACCATCTCGCTCGTGCCCAGTACACCACCGGACTCGAGCGCACCGGTCTGCACACTACCACATTGATTGTGCGGTCAACTATTGCCCGCGCACGGGTACGGCTAGACTGGGGGAATGGACGAGCGCCCCACGCCGTGGCTCGACGAGGAGGAGATGCGGGCCTGGCGCGGGCTGGTGGAGGTCTACGCCGACGTCCACGCGGCCCTGACCGCGGAGCTCCAGGAGGGGTTCGGCTTCGACGAGGGCGACTACGGCGTGCTCGTGAACCTCTCGGAGGCCCCCGAGCGTCGGCTGCGCATGTGCGATCTCGCCGAGCAGCTGCACCTGTCGCCGAGCGGCCTCACCCGCCGGCTCGACGGCCTCGTGCGCCTCGGGCTGGTGGCACGCGAGCCCAGCGCGGCCGACCGGCGGGTGACCCTCGCCGTCCTCACCGACGCCGGTCTCGCCGCGCTCGAGGCGGCGGCGCCGGCCCACGTCGACGGCGTGCGGCGCCACTTCCTCGGCCACCTGAGCCGCATCCAGGTGCGCCAGCTCGGCAATGCCTTCGACACGCTGCGCCGCCGTCGGTCGCGGCCCGACACCGCCACCGCGTGACCGCGGCGATGACGTGGAGGCGTGGCCGGAGGCCGGGACGCCGGAACGGAATCGACGGATGAACGCAGGGCGGCCGGGGTCCAGTCGGTAGCCTCGGCGCGATGGTGACGCCCGAGCACGTCGAACAAGTGGTCAAGACGTACTGCACGGCGGAGTCGGCGAAGGACCGCGAGACGTGGCTCTCGCTGTTCGCGCCCGACGCGGTGCACGAGGACCCGGTCGGCGCGCCGGTGAACCGGGGCGTCGAGGCGATCGGCGCGTTCTTCGACGCCGGCGCGGGCCAGATGGACCTCGACCTGCACGCCACCGCCGCGCCCATCGTCGTGGGCGACGAAGCCCTCGTGTTCCTCGAGGTGCACGTCGGGCACGGGACCGAACGACTGGTGCTGGCTCCCATCGTCGACCACATGGTGTTCGACGGCGACGGCCGGATCATCGGCCTCCGCGCGTTCTTCGACCCCGCCGGCATCTCGCCCGATCCCGAGTGAGCAGCCGGCGCGACGTCTACACCCACGGTCACCACGAGAGCGTGCTGCGCTCGCACCGGTGGCGCACGGCGGAGAACTCGGCCGGGTACCTGCTCGACACGTTCACCCCCGGCGCGCGCGTCCTCGACGTCGGCTGCGGCCCGGGCACGATCACCATCGACATCGCGTCACGGGTCGCGCCGGGCACGGTCGTCGGCATCGACCGCGAGCCCGAGGTGCTGGCGAGCGCGCGTGAGGCGGCGCGGGAGGCGGGCGTCGACAACGTGACCTTCGACGTCGGTGACGTGTACGCGCTCGCGTTCCCCGACGACGCGTACGACGTCGTGCACGCGCACCAGGTGCTGCAGCACCTCACGGATCCGGTCGCCGCGCTGGTGGAGATGCGGCGGGTGTGCGCACCCGGCGGCGTGGTCGCCGCGCGCGACTCCGACTACGCGTCGTTCACGTGGTTCCCCGACGACCCGCGCCTCACGCGCTGGCTCGCGCTCTACCACGAGGTCGCGCGCGGCAACGACGCCGAACCCGACGCCGGGCGGCACCTGCTGCAGTGGGCGCGCGCCGCGGGGTTCTCGGGCGTCGACGCGACCGCGTCGGCCTGGTGCTTCGCGTCCGACGCCGACCGGGCCTGGTGGGGCGGCATCTGGGCGGACCGCGTCGTCGCGTCCGCGTTCGCCGAGCAGGCCGTCGACCGGGGCCTGGCGACGCCGGCCGAGCTCGACGACCTCGCCGCCGCCTGGCGGGCGTGGAGCGCGTCCCCGGACGCCTGGTTCGGGATCCTCCACGGCGAGATCCGCGCTACCCCGTGAACGCCGCCCCGTCGTAGCGGTCGACGGTCGTGAACGACTCGACCGGATTGCGCCGCAGCCGGGTGGCCCGGGGCCCGGCCGGGTACCCGAGGGCGATGACGCCCGCCGCCACCAGCGGCGCGGGCACACCGAGGAGCTCCTTCAGCGCCGGCTCCTGGCGGATGGGCATGGTGGTGAGCACGCCGCCGAGGCCCGCCTGGTGGGCGGCGAGCAGCAGGCTCCACGCGAACGGGTAGATCGACGCGCCGCCGACCAGCGTGTAGCGGTCGAGGTCGCGGTCGACGGTCGCGAGGTTGCGCAGGTCGGCCAGGAGCACGAGCAGCACCGGCGAGCGGTGGAACTGCTCGGCGAACCCCGGTCCCTGCGCGGCGACCCGCGCCTCGAGCTCCGACGCGCGTGCCCGGGCGGCCAGCTCGGCGTCGTGGTCGGTCACCGCCGCGAACGGCGTGAGGCCGGCCTCCATCTGCGCCAGGTACTCGTACCACCCCGGGAGGTAGAGGTCGCGCAGGCGCTCCTTCACCGCCGGGTCGCGCACGACGACCACGTGCCACGCCTGGCGGTTCCCGCCGTTCGGCGCGAACCTCGCGGTGTCGAGCAGCCGGTAGACGACCTCGTCGGGCACCGGGTCGGGACGGAAGTCGCGTACCGCTCCGGTGCTGCGCAGCGCTTCGGTCAGATCCATGACCGGGACACTACGGGACACCAACCGGGTCTACGCTCGATCGACGTCCACGAAAGGAACCGCCCGCATGTACGACATCCTGATCCGAGGTGGCGACCTGGTCGACGGCACCGGGAGCGCCCGCCGGCGCGCCGACGTCGGCATCCAGGGCGACCGCGTGGTCGCGATCGGCGACCTCGCGGAGGAGGCGGCCGAGACGATCGACGCCACCGGCAAGGTCGTCACGCCCGGCTTCGTCGACGTGCACACGCACTACGACGCGCAGGTGTTCTGGGACGGCGCGCTCACGCCGTCGCCACTCCACGGTGTCACGACCGCGCTGGCCGGGAACTGCGGCTTCACCATCGCCCCGTTGTCGGACGACGCCGCCGACGGCGACTACCTGATGCGGATGCTGGCGCGCGTCGAGGGCATGCCGCTCGAATCGCTCCGCGAGGGCGTGCCGTGGAACTGGACGTCGACCGCGGAGTACTTCGGCGAGATCGAGGGCCGGCTCGGGATCAACGCCGGCTTCATGGTGGGCCACTCCGCCATCCGCCGCGTGGTGATGGGGGAGGAGGCCACCGCGCGCGAGTCGAAGCCGGAGGAGCTCGAGGCGATGCAGGAGCTGCTGCGCGCCGGGCTCGACGCCGGCGCGCTCGGCTTCTCGTCGTCGTGGGCGCGCACCCACAACGACGCCGAGGGTCACATGGTGCCGTCGCGCTTCGCCACGCGCGACGAGCTCGTCGACCTCTGCTCGACGCTGTCGGAGTACGAGGGCACGTCGCTCGAGTTCATCCCCATGGTGGGCCCGTTCGAGCCGTGGGCGGTCGAGCTGATGGCCGCGATGTCGGCCGGGGCGCAACGGCCGCTCAACTGGAACGTGCTCGGCGTCAACGCCCGGAACCTCAACGAAGCCGAGCAGAAGCTCGAGGCCGGCACCTACGCCCGCGAGCACGGCGGCCGCGTCGTCGCGCTCACCGTGCCCATGAGCTTCCCGGTGTACCTGTCGTTCCGCTCGGGCTTCGTCCTCGACGCCATGCCCGGGTGGGAAGACGTCATGGGACTCCCGCTCGACGAGAAGCTGAAGTTCTTCGACGACGAGGAGGCGCTGGCCAAGCTCGACGAGCGCGCCCAGAGCGACGAGAACGGGCTGCGCATGCTGGCCAACTGGGCGAACCTCAAGATCCACGACGTCGTCGCGCCCGAGAACGAGGAGTACCGGGGCCGCATGGTCGGCGAGATCGCGGAGGCGGAGGGCCGCAGCGCGTGGGACGTGCTCACCTCCATCGCCCGCGCCGACGAGCTCAACACCAGCTTCGGCACCGTCCCCGCGCCCGACACCGACGACGACTGGAAGGCGCGCATCCACGTGTGGCGCGACCGCCGCGCCCTCATCGGTGCGTCCGACGCCGGCGCCCACCTCGACCTCCTGGCGTCGTTCAACTACGCCACCGAGGTGCTGGGCAAGGCGGTGCGGCAGCGCCAGCTGCTCCCCCTGGAGGAGGCGGTGAACCTCCTCACCGACGTCCCCGCGCAGTTCTACGGCGTCAAGGAGCGGGGCCGGGTGGCGGAGGGCTGGAAGGCCGACGTCGTCGTCCTCGATCCCGAGACCATCGGGAGCCACGACGTGCGCATGCGCATGGACCTGCCCGGGGGCGCCGGCCGCCTGTACGCGGAGGCCGACGGCATCGAGCACGTGCTCGTGAACGGCACCGGCATCGTCCGCGACGGGAAGCTCACCGAGTCCCGCTCGGGCCAGCTCCTCCGCTCCGGGCGCGACACCAGCACCCCGTCACTCGTCTGAGACCGCCCCTCACCCCGAACATCCGGCAGAAGGCTGTCGCATGCGAGGGTCAACTGACGGATGTTCGTGAGCGGCCGCCGAGCGCGGTGGTCAGCGTGCTGGTGGCGGCGACCAGACGCTCGCCGGCCGTCAGGGCCTCGGCGCCGAGCAGCGGGCGGCCGAAGCCGGTCAGCGAGAGCACCAGCGTGACCTGGCCGGTGTGGTCGAACACCGGCGCGTTGACCACGTTGACCGCGTACTCCCGAGCGGGCTCGAGCTGGAGGGCGAGGAACTCGGCGTGGGTCGCCAGCTCGTCGGCGAGGCGGTCGAGGACGGCACGCGCCGACGCGTCGTCGCCGAGGAGGGTGACCAGCTCGCGCACGCGCGCGACCGGGGTGGAGCCGATCTCCACCGCGAACCCGCGGTCGTGGGTGGCCACGAGCGCCTCGGCGTAGTGGGCGCGGGTGTCGGCGGGCACCTGGCGCAGCCACTCGTCGCGCACCGACGCCGGCGCCCACGCGAGCACCGCCGCGCCGAGCGGCGGGCGGAGCGGGAACGACGCCCCGACCCGGAAGGCGTTGGCGCCGGCGCGCGGGTCGTCGACCTGGTCGAGGACCGTCACCTCGCCCTCGCCCACCCCGAGCGCGGCGCAGGTGGCGGCGAACTCGCGGCTGAGCTCGCCCATGGCGGGCCGGGCGAAGTCGAGCGCCGGGAACGACGCCGACGCGCTGCGCCCGAGCGCCACCAGCGCCGGCCCCAGCCGGTAGGTCTTGCGGGTCGGATCCCGCAGCACCCACCCGGCGGCGACCAGGCTGGCCAGGATGGCGTGGCCGGTCGACTTGTTGACCCCGAGGCGGCGGGTGAGCTCGGCCAGTGAGAGCGGCTGGTCGGGCCGGGCGGCGAGCAGCGAGACGGTGGCGACGACGCGGTCGGTCGGCGGTGACGTCCGGGCCATGGTCGGGAGTGTCGCAGGAGCGTTCGAATATTGCAACCCTTGTGCTGCACATTTCGATCGTGCGATGATGGCGGGAACTGCTTCCGGACGTGGGGGAACCATGCACGAGCTCGTGATCCGCGGCGGCACCCTGGTCGACGGGACCGGCGCCCCGCCCCGCGCCGCCGACGTCGCGGTGGACGACGGCACGATCACCGAGGTGGCCGCGCCCGGCGCGCTCGACGACGCCGGCGCCCGTCGCCGCGTCGACGCCGACGGCCTGCTCGTCACACCCGGCTTCGTCGACCTGCACACGCACTACGACGGGCAGGTCACCTGGGACCCGCTGCTCACGCCGTCGTGCTGGCACGGCGTCACCACCGTGGTGATGGGCAACTGCGGCGTCGGCTTCGCCCCGGTGCGCCCCGGTCAGGAGGACTGGCTCATCCAGCTCATGGAGGGCGTCGAGGACATCCCCGGGACCGCGCTCAACGAGGGCATCACCTGGGGCTGGGAGACCTTCCCCGAGTACCTCGACGTGCTCGATTCCATGCCGCGCGCGGTCGACGTCGGCACGCAGGTGCCGCACGGCGCGGTGCGCGCGTACGTCATGGGTGAGCGCGGCGCCAGGAACGAGCCCGCGACCGCCGAGGACATCGCGGCCATGGCCGAGGTCGTGCGCGACGGCATCCGCGCCGGTGCCCTCGGCTTCTCGACGTCGCGCACGATCATGCACCGCGCCGTCGACGGCGAACCGGTGCCCGGCACCTTCGCCGCCGAGGACGAGCTGTTCGGCATCGGCGCGGTCCTCGGCGAGCTCGGGACCGGCCTGTTCGAGCTCGCGCCCGCGGGTGTCATGGGCGAGGACCTCGCCGCCCCCGAGCGCGAGGTCGACTGGATGCGCCGCCTCTCCGCGACCATCGGCCGCCCGGTGAGCTTCGCCCTCTCGCAGCACAACCTGGCCCCCGACCAGTGGCGTGACGTCCTGCGCCTGGCCCAGGAGGCCAACGCCGAGGGCGCCGACCTCCGCGGCCAGGTGGGCGGGCGCCCGCTCAACCTGCTGATCGGCTTCCAGACCTTCCACCCGTTCCTGGCCCGGCCCACGTACCTGAAGATCGCCGACCTCCCGCTGGCCGAGCGGGTGGTGGAGCTGCGGCGGCCCGAGGTGCGGGAGGCCATCCTCTCCGAGACGTCGCCGGCCAGCCCGTTCGACGCCATCCTCGGGACCGGCCTCGACACGATGTTCCCGATCGGCGAGCCGCCCGACTACGAGCCCACGCCCGACCGGAGCATCGCCGCCATCGCCGCCCGCGAGCGACGCGACCCCGAGGCGGTGCTCTACGACGTCATGCTCGCCCACGACGGGCGCGAGCTGGTGATGAAGGCGCTGCTCGGCTACAGCTACGGCAACCTCGACGACATGCGCGAGATGATCCTGCACCCGAACGCCGCGCTCGGTCTGTCCGACGGCGGCGCGCACTGCGGCGCGATCTGCGACGCGTCGATCCCCACGTTCATGCTCACGCACTGGGCCCGCGACCGCGAGCGCGGCGAGCGCCTCCCGCTGGAGCTCGTGGTCCAGAAGCAGTCGCGCGACACCGCCCGGCTGTACGGCCTGGGCGACCGGGGCGTCGTGGCGCCGGGCTACCGGGCCGACCTCAACGTGATCGACTTCGACGCGTTGTCGCTGGCGCTGCCGCAGCTCGTCCACGACCTGCCCGGTGGCGCGCGGCGCCTCATCCAGCGCGCCGACGGATACCGCTCCACCTTCGTCGCCGGCGTGGAGACCATGCACGACGGTGAGGAGACCGGCGCCCGCCCCGGCAAGCTCGTGCGGGGCATGCGATGAGCGGAGTGGTGCACGCGAGCGAACGGCCGCGTTCCGGGTATCCCGGGACGCAGAGAGCGAGCCATCGAGCTGGCGCCGAGAGCGGGGAAGCATGAGCCCCGAGCCATCCGCCGACATGCTGCTCGAGACTCCGGTCGGACGCGAGCGCGTCACCCCGGTGAAGATCCCGGTGGCGCGCTACACGTCGCCGGAGTTCTTCGAGCGCGAGATGACCGAGGTGTGGCCGCGCGCCTGGCAACTGGCCTGCACCGTGGACCACGTGGCGCGCCCGGGCGACTGGCACGAGTACCGCATCGGGCGGATCTCGGTGCTGATCGTCCGCGGCGACGACGGCATCCTGCGGGCGTTCCAGAACGTGTGCCTCCACCGCGGCAGCGAGCTGTGCAGCGGCTCGGGCGCCGACCTGGCCGAGATCCGCTGCCCGTTCCACCGGTGGACGTGGGGGCTCGACGGCCGCCTGCGCGAGGTGCCGTCACGGCGTGAGTTCGGCGTCCTCAACGACGACTACCCGCTCATCGGCGTGCAGGTCGACACCTGGGGCCCGATGGTGTTCGTGAACCTCGACCCCGAGGCCGGCCCGCTCGACGAGTTCCTCGACCCGGTCCCGGCCGAGACCGCGTGGGCCCACCTGGAGGAGTTCCGTGGCCAGGCGCTGATCTCGGTGCGCGCCGACTGCAACTGGAAGACGCTCATCGAGGGCTTCAGCGAGACGTACCACGTGCAGGGCATCCACCGCGAGATGCTCGGCATGGCCGACGACGTCAACGGCCCGCAGGTGATCTGGCCGCGTCACGGCCGGTTGGTGCAGTCGTACGGCCTGCCGTCGCCGCGCCAGGGCCGCCCCGGCGGCGACGAGGACGTGTTCGCGTCGTTCGTGGAGGTGATGGGCGGCCGCATCGGCGTGGAGGACCGCGCCGCCCCCATGCCCCCCATCCCCGAGGGCGACACGCTCCGCGGGATGCTGGCGCGCATGGTGCGCGACGTGAACCGCGAGCAGGGCATCGACCTCTCGTCGTACAGCGATCACCACGTGCTCGACATGGAGCAGTACAACCTGTTCCCCAACATCACGGTGCTCGTGTTCGCCGACATGCTCTCCGTCGTGCGGGCGCGTCCGGGCACGCACGTCGAAGAGGCGTTCATGGACGTGTTCGCGTTCACGCGCGTGCAGCAGGCCGACGCGCCAAGGACGAAGCCGTTCGACGCGCTCCTCCCACCCGATGCCGACCCGCCGTTCGGGCTCGTGCTCAACCAGGACGTCGGCAACTTCGCGCGCACGCAACGCGGGCTGCACCAGCCCGGGTTCACGCACCTCACGGTCTCGCCGACCGAGGAGTGCCGCGTGGTCAACCTGCACCGCACGCTCGAGGCGTTCCTGGGGATCGGGCCCGAGGACAGCTGACCGGCGATGGGCGGTCTCACGGTCGACGACCTGCTCGCGCGAGGAGATCGGCGACGTCGTGAAGGACCTGGCCCGGGGTACCGACCGCCTCGACGCCGAGCTGATGGCGTCGTGCTACCACCCCGACGGCACCGACGACCACAACGTGTTCCGGGGGACCGGCACCGAGTTCGCGAAGTGGGTGGTCGACACGCTGCCGCACTTCGAGGCCACCATGCACTTCGTCGGCGCGCCCCGGGTGCGGCGCGACGGTGACGTCGCCCGGGTCGACACCTACTGCGTCGCGCACCACGTCAGCCGGCCGGACGACGACGGGCAGCAGACCGACATGGTGCTCGGGCTGCGCTACGTCGACCGCTTCGAGTGCCGGTCGGGGGCATGGCGGATCGCCGCCCGGGTGTGCGCCTTCGACTGGACGGTCACCGTGCCGTTCGATCCCGCGCGAGGATTCAGGTTCGAGACGGGGTGGACGCTCGGCGCCCGCGACCGGACCGACATCACCTACTCCGACTTCTCGTTCACGCTCCAGGAGGACTGACCCATGGCCATGACCGACACCGGAGCGCCCGAGGCGCTGCACCTCGGCGCCGACGACCTGCCCTTCGTCGAGATCGGCGACGGCAACAAGCTCAAGGTGCTCCACGTCGACGAGAAGGAAGGGCTCTGGATCGTCGAGAACATCTTCCAGGCCGGCTACGAGGTGCAGAAGCACCGCCACACCGGCCCGGTGTGGGGCTACACCAGCTCGGGCGCGTGGAAGTACAAGGAGTACGACTACGTGAACCGGGCCGGGTCGTTCCTCTACGAGCCGGCGGGGTCGGTGCACACGCTCACGTGCATCGAGGCCGACACCCGGGTGTGGTTCCACATGTACGGCGTGAACCTCAACCTGGCCCCCGATGGCTCGGTCGAGTCGGTCACCGATGGCGCAGGCTCCCTGGCCGCCTACTACGCGTTGTGCGAGGCCCAGGGCTTCGACCGCCCGAACGTCATCGTCGCGTAACGCGCTCGACGCGCCAAGCGCCCGATCGGCGCGATGATGCCCCCAGAGTCTCAAGGGGGTGACGCTCGTGGTGGACGAGACGGGATTCGGCCGGTTGGAGAGCCGGGTCGTCGAGGGCACTCCGCTCGGTGACGTCCTCGGTGCGACCGAGGCGGCCATCGACACCGCCGACCCCGTCTCGCTCGGTCGCAGCTACCTGGGCGCCATGCGGCGCGCGGCGCGCCGCCCGCTGCACTCGGTCCCCGCGTGGCTGCGGTACGGCGTCGGCCTCGGCATGACCGGTACGCAGCTCGTCACCCGCGCCGTCGGGGTCCCGTTACCCGAGGTGATCCAGCCCGCACCCGGCGACGCCCGCTTCCGCGACCCCACCTGGCAGGACAACATCGCGTTCCACGGCCTCCTGCAGGCGTACCTCCTCACCAACCGGCTGCTGCGCGAGCTGGTCGAGGCGGCGGGCCTGCCGGCACCGGAGGGCCCGAAGGCGGAGTTCGCGGCATCGCTGCTCGGCGACGCGCTCGCACCCACCAACCTGTTGCTCACCAACCCGCGCGCGTTGAAGCGCGCGTTCGAGACCGGCGGCACGAGCATCGTGCGCGGCCTGCGCAACTACCTGCACGACCTGGCGCGCAACGACGGTTGGCCCCGGCAGGTGGACCGCTCGCCGTTCGTGCTCGGCCGCAACGTCGCGGCCACGCCGGGGCGGGTCGTGTTCCGCAACGAGCTCATCGAGGTGCTCCAGTACCACCCGACGACGGACGAGGTGTACGAGCGCCCGCTGCTCGTGGTGCCGCCCTGGATCAACCGCTACTACATCGCCGACCTCGCGCCGGGGAAGAGCCTCGTGCAGTGGGCGGTCGAGCGCGGCCACACCACCTTCGCGGTGAGCTTCCGGAACCCGGACGCGTCGATGCGCGACCTCACCTTCGACGACTACCTGCGTCTCGGGCCGCTGACCGCCATCGACGTGGTGCGCGAGATCGCGGACAGCGAGACGGTGAACACCCTCTCGATCTGCCTCGGGGGCACCATGACCGCCATGGCCGTCGCGTACCTCGATGCGTGCGGCGATCACTTCGTGCACTCGGCCACCTACCTGAACTGCGCGGTCGACTACGAGGACGCGGGATCGCTGGCGACGGTGTTCGCCGACCCCGCCACGCTCGACAGCCTGACGCGGCGGATGGAACGGCACGGCTACCTCCCGGGCAAGGACATCGCCCGTACCTTCGACCTGCTGCGCGCCAACGACCTCGTGTTCCGCTACGTCGTCGACAGCTGGTTGATGGGTGAGCCGCCGCCGGCGTTCGACCTCCTGGCGTGGAACGCCGACAGCACGAACCTGCCCGGCCGCGCCCACGCCGAGTTCCTGCGGCGTGCCTACCTCGAGAACGCGCTGGCGCGCGACGAGTACGAGGCGATGGGGGAGCGGCTGATGCTGTCGGAGATCGGGACCGACTCCTACATCGTGGCCGGCGCCGACGACCACATCGTTCCCTGGCACGTGTCCTACCGGACGACACAGCTGTTCAAGGGGCCGGTCCGCTTCGTCATGACGTCGGGGGGCCACATCGCCGGCATCGTGAGCCCGCCGGGCCCGAAGGTGCGGCTCTGGACGAACGACGAGCTCCCGCGCGACGCGGACGAGTGGCGGGCGGGTGCGGTCGAAAGCCGCGACACCTGGTGGAGCGACTGGGCGACGTGGCTGGCCGACCGCGGCGGCGCGCTCCGCACCCCACCGACGATCGGCAGCGAACAGCACCCGGCGACGGACGACGCGCCGGGTCGCTACGTGCGGAGCTGACGCCGGCTACCGGCGGTTGCGACGGTCGGCCGTGCTGGCCTGGACGTAGCTGCGGTAGACCGACAGCAGGGCCTGCTTCTGATCGTCGTCGAGCGCCGGGTCGCGCCGGATGGCGGCCTCGGTGTCGACGGTGTCGGCCGGCTCGCCGTCGTCGGCGGCATCGGCGACTCCGGCGTGCGCGAGCAGCGTCTCGGCGGAGAGGTTGAGGGCGCGGCTGATCGACTGCAGCACCCGGACCGACGGCTCGTGCAGACCGCGCTCGAGCTGACTCAGGTACGGGTTGGAGACGTGCGCGAGCTCGGCCATCTGGCGGAGCGAGAGGTTGGCCAGCTGCCGCTGCGCCCGGATGAAGGCACCGAGCGAGTGGAGCTGGTCGTCGCGCGCGCGACGTTCGCCGTCGGCGAAGGGATCAGCCACGGGCCAGGGAAGGTAGGGGGACGCGGTGGAGGGAAGGACTGCGTCCCGGCCCGGTGGGGGGAACCGGGCCGGGAACGCACAGTCGGTCGGTCAGGCCGCCGCCTTCTTGGGCGTGACGGCGTCGACGACCTTGATCGCGAAGTCCTTCTGCGTGCCGAGCAGCTCCTCGGCGAAGCCGAAGCTGGACTCGACGACGGCCTTCGCGCTGGGGAGCTGGTCCGCGAACGGCAGCGAGTCGAGCTCGGGCATGGTGAACGCCTTGCCGGCGAAGTCGATCCAGAGGCTGATGCCGCTGAAGGCCAGCTCCTGGGTCTGCTTCACGCCGGCGAGGACGGCGTCGGTGAACACCGCGGTGGGGTCGGAGGTCTTGGTGGCCATGGTGGCTCCAGTCGGAATGTGGATGGGGGGGTGACGCTCCAAGAAGTATAGGTAGCGACTGCTTGACGTGTCAAGCGGGACCGGAGATCCCCGCGACCACGGGCCCGGGCCCGATCGCGACCGGCGGTAGCGTGGGGCGCCATGGATCCCACGCCCCCGGCCGCGCTGCGGGTGCTCTCGGTGCACGCCCACCCCGACGACGAGGCGTCCAAGGGTGCGGCCACCATGGCCCGGTACGGGGCCGAGGGCGTCCGGACCGTGCTGGTGACGTGCACCGGCGGCGAGGCGGGCGACATCCTGAACCCGGAGGCCGACTCCGAGGAGGTCCGGGCCGACCTCGCCGCGGTCCGCCGCCGCGAGCTCGACGACGCGGTGCGCATCATCGGGTTCGACGCGCTGTACCTGCTCGGCTACCGCGACTCGGGCATGCCCGACACCGAGGCGAACGCGCACCCCGACAACTTCGCCAACGCCGACCTCGACGAGGCCGTCGGGCGCCTGGTGGAGATCATCCGCTCCGAGCGGCCGCAGGTGCTGATCGGCTACGGGCGCGACCGCGTGTACGCGCACCCCGATCACGTACGCGTGCACGAGATCACGGTGCTCGCCTTCGAGCGGGCCGGCGACCCCGACTGGTACCCCGAGCTCGGCGCCCCGTGGCAGCCGTTGAAGCTCTACTACACGAGCGGGTTCACCCGCGAGCGCATCTCGTCGATGCACGAGTGGTTCGTGGAGCAGGGCGAGGAGAGCCCGTTCACCAAGTGGATCGAGCGCATCGAGTCGGAGGCCGCCAGCGACGCGCCCGACGACCGTCCCACCACCCGGATCGATGTGCGCGAGCACCTCGACGTCGCGCGCGACGCGCTGCTCGCGCACCACACCCAGGTGCCGAGCGACAGCTTCTTCTTCCGGGTGCCGCTCGAGGTGACGCAGGAGCGCCACCCATGGGAGGAGTACGTGCTGGCGCGAACGTTGGTCGACACCGGTACCGCCGATGGCGAGTACGAGACCGACCTGTTCGCAGGGCTCCGGGTCGCGGCGAGCTCCTGAGCGCGCCGGTGTCCCCCGACGATCCCGAGGCCTCCGGCCTCGACGACGCGCTCTTCGGCGAGGACACCGCGCCGAACCCGGTCGTCCGGCTCCCGGGGACGACCGACCGCGACGACGCACTCGACGACGCGTTGTTCGGCGCCGAGCCGTCCGCCGCCGGCCCCACCGGTGTCCACGCCGACGACGACCCAGCGTTGCCGCCGCGCTCTTCGGCGCCGACGCCGCGGCCCCTCCACCGCCGCATGCGGACGACGGCGCATGGGTGGCGGCCGCGGCGGCCGCCGATCCGGCCGCCGACACCTCGCTCTTCGACGACGCGCCGGGCGGGGTCGGCGCGGGCGCCACCGTCCGGCGGGCGCCCATCGACCGGGGGCCGCGCCGCGGGGCCCGGGGCGTGGTCGCGGCCGTCGCCGCGCTGCTGGTGCTCGGGCTGGGGGGCGTGGCCTACGCGGTGCTGGCGACGGGAGACGACGGTCCGGGGAACCCCAAGGTGAAGGTGCAGGGCGTGAGCGCCACCGCGTCGACGCGGCCGGCGAGCACGAGCACGTCGAGCACGACCTCCACGACCACGCTGACGACCACCACCCTCGCCCCGACCACCACCGCGCCCCCGACCACGACGCCGCCGCCCGTCGACACCACACCCGAGGAGCCGGCGGTGACCGCGCCACCCGTGGTGGTGCCACCGACCACCGAGCCTCCCGCACCGACGACGACCGCGCCTCCCGCACCGACGACCACGACGACCGTCGCGGTGCAGCCGTGAACGCCTACGGGGTGACCGCGGGCGCCTCCGGCGTCGGGCGGTCGGCCCAACGCCACATGGCGGAGACGCGCGGACCGGCCGACGCGACCTTGGGCACGCCGTGCTCCCATTCGCGCTGGCAGGTGCCACCCATCACCAGCACGTCGCCCGATCCCGGCGCGAGGTCGCGGGACCGGGCGCCGCGCACACCGAACGGGCGGACCCGGAACGGCCTGCGCGCGCCGAGGGTGAGGATCACCACCACGGTGTCGTCGAGCTCGCGCAGCTCGCGATCGCGGTGGAACGCCACGCTGTCGCGACCGTCGCGGTAGAAGTTGAGCGCGAGCGCGCCGAGGGGCACTCGGTAGCGGTCGACGAGCTCGGCTCGCACCTCGGCCAGCACCGGGTGCGGGACCTCGCGGACGCCGGCGTAGCGGTGCGACAAGCGCGGGTCGTCGACCATGCGGTCGTACATGAACCGGCGCCCCGACTGCCACGGCACCGTGTCGACCAGGTCGTCGAGCACGGTGTCGGCGCCCCGGAGGTAGTCGCGGGCGACGTCGATCCAGCTGCCGTCGCCGAGATCGACCCGCTCCCAGGTGGCGTCGCGGTCGATCAGCGGCACGCCGGCGGCGAAGAGCGAACGCTGGCCGGGAACCACGACACCATGTTAGCGAACAGGCGTTCGTTTCCGCCCCGCCGATAGATTCGCGCCGTGACGGGGGACGGGGGCGGCGCGCTGGCAGCGATGCGCCACCGCGACTTCGCCCTCTTCTTCTCCGCCGCCCTCGTCTCGAACACCGGCACGTGGATGCAGACCATCACCGTGCCGTTCGTCCTCGACCAGCTGACCCACTCGACGGTCTGGGTCGGCCTCGGCGCGTTCTGCACCTTCTTCCCGGCCACCGTGGTCGGTCCGCTGGCCGGGTCGCTCGCCGACCGCTACTCGCGCCGCACGGTGCTGCTCGTGTCCCAGGTCGTGATGATGGCGAGCGCGCTGGCGCTCTGGGCCGTCTGGGTGGGCGGCACGTCGTCGCCGGCGCTGATCGTCGCCTGCGTGATCGTGGGCGCCATCGGCTCGGGGATCACCATCGCCGCCTGGCAGGCGTTCGTGCCCCAGCTCGTCCCGCCCGAGGCGCTCGTCAGCGCGGTGCGGCTCAACGGCATGCAGTTCACCGGCGCCCGCGCCTTCGGCCCCGCGCTGGCCGGCCTGGTGCTCGCCCAGTTCGGTCCCGGCACCGCGTTCATGGCGAACGCGCTGTCGTTCCTGCTGGTCATCGGCGCGCTGCTGATGATCGCGCCCCGCCCGGTCACCGTGGTCGCCGCCGCCGGCAGCGTGCTGGCGCACTTCCGCGACGGCATCCGCTACGTGCGCAAACGGGCGGTGCTCGTCGTCGCGATCCTGGGCGCGCTCTTCTCCTCGCTGCTCGGCGTCTCGATGATCCAGTTGGCGGAGCCGTTCACCCGGCAGGTGCTGCACGAGGGCGCGGGGAAGTACGGGCTGCTCGTCGCCGCGTACGGCGTGGGCGCGATCACCGGCTCGGTCATCACCGTGGCGCGCGGTGACGCGGTCCGCCGCTCGACGCTCACGCTGCTGGGCTTCGCGGTGTTCGTCGCCGCCGAGATCACCTTCGGGCTGGCGCCGGCCTACGCGATCGCCCTCCTCGGTCTCTTCGGCATCGGACTGGCCCAGGTCTTCGCCATGGTCTCGTGCCAGACCGCGGTGCAGCTGAACGTCGACGAGCACTATCGGGGCCGGGTCTTGTCGATCTACGTGATGAGCTTCTTCGCCGGCACTCCCGTCGGCGCGCTGGTCGGCGGGATCGTGGCCGAGTGGGTCGGGCTGCGCGCGACGGTCGTCGCGGCCGCGGTGCTCCTCGGCGGCTGCATCGGGCTCCTGCTGCTCCGCTACCCGGGTCTGCGGGTGCTCGACGAGAGCCGCCTCGGCTTCGACACCGTCGCCGAGCGCGAAGGTGCGCCCGACGTCCACGGCGCCGACCTCGACACCGCCGCCCACCTCATCGTGGAACCGCTCGACGAGCGGCGGGGCTGACTCGATGGTCGATTCCGCGCCGCCGTCCCGCCCTCCGGGCACGGCTCCGCGGCATCTCCTGTTCAACGGTCGATTCCGCTGCGCCGTCCCGCCCTCCGGGCACGGCTCCGCTGCATCTCACCCGCCCTGGGAGAACTTCACCATCGCGTCGTAGACCCCGATGACCTTGCCGGCGTAGTTGGGGTCGGTGGCCCAGTTGCCGTGGCCCATGTCGCGCCAGGTGGGCGCCCAGCCCTTGGCGAAGTAGTGGTCGAACGCGTCGGCGGCGTTCGGACCCCACCAGTACGGCGACGGCGGGTTGTGCAGGTTGGCCGACCGCGAGCCGGCGTCGGCGTAGTTGAGCAGCAGCTGGATCTGGGCGCGGATGCCGTCGCGGGGCGTCGGGAACACGGTGCCGCGGGCGCAGGTGTCGCACCAGCCGAGCCCCGAGTAGTTGTGGTCGCGCGCGGCCGAGAACCCGCCCGTCTCGACGATCGCCTGGGCGAAGGCGAAGTCGCCCCGCACCCCTTCGGCGGCGCCCTCCTCCAGGTAGATCTGCGCCAGCTCGGCCACGCTGGTGTCGGCGAGGCGAGGCCGGTAGCCCTGCGCGTCGAACCACCCCAGCATCTGGTCGGCGGTGAGCGTGTTCGGACCGATGATCGGGTCGTTCGCCGCGTGCAGCGCGCCGATCGCCCGGGCCCGCTCCAGCGCGGCATTGGCCGCGGCGACGCGCTGGTCGACCGCGGCCTGCTGCTGTTGCAGGTCGGTGAGGAGGCCCTCGAGCGAGGCCTGCTGGTGTTGGAGGTCGTCCTGCTCCGTGCGCAGCGTGTCCTGCGCCTGCCCGAGCTGCGCGCGCGCCGCCTCCAACTTCTTGGCGTTGTCGTGGTCGATGCGCGCCGCGGCGTCGCCGAGCTGCTTGCGCCGGGCGCCGTCGAGCACGCTGCCGGAGAAGATGTCGACCGCGCCGGCGCCGTCGCCGCCGGTCGCGTACAGCGCGACCGCGCGCTTGCGCAGGTGGTCGAGGAGGGTGTCGCGGAGCTGCGCGAGCGCGGCGCGCTGCTGGTCGAGCTCGGCGATGCGCTGCTGGTGCTGGACGATGTCGGCCTCCACCTGCGCCTTCTGCTCGGTGGTGGCCTCGAGCTTCGCCTCGGCTTCGTGCGCAGCCAGCTGCGCCGCCTCGAGGTCGGCGCGCGCCTTCACGACCGCCGGGTCGGAGTCGATGAGGTCCTGCTGCGCGCTCGCCACCGGTACCGGGGTCGCGGACCAGACCGCGCCGGCGGCCGTGCCCACGAACAGCGCGAGCGCGAGCCCCGCACCGATTCGTCGCCCCCGGAGGCCCCGCGTCATCCGGATCAGCTTACGGAGCCACCCACCCCCGCTGTCCACACGAGCCCCACCGCCACCAGGAGCCGCAGCGCCGCGGCCTCAGCCGGCGTCGGCGGGCGGTGGCGCGTCCGGCGGGGCACCGGGCGGCGGGTCCGTTGCCGGGGGCGGTGCTGCGGGCCCACCGGAGCCTCGCGCCGCCCGGCGGATGCGGCCCACGGCGCGCCCGAGTTGGCGGGGGCCGTCGTCGCGGGCCTTGCCCGCCACCGTCCCCAGCTTGCGGGCGAGCGGCGGTGCGGGTGAGGACGGCGCAGGTGAGGACGGCGCGGGAGAGCCCGGTGTGGGCGCGGGCGCGGGGGCCGGGGGAGCGGCCGGGGTGCGGCCGGACGGGTGCGGGCGGAGCGGCGGGCGCGGACCGTCCAATTGGTGCGGAGCGCCAGCCAGAGCATGCCGAGCGCGGCCACCTCGAGGATCACGACGGGGAGGACGGCGTCGAGGGACAGCACCAGCGGGCTGACCGCCAGCGCCGCGGCGGCGACGAGGTCGAGCACCCGGTGGAGGCGGCGGCCGATCCAGGGCCAGGCCCCGAGCGCGCCGTCGCTCATCAGCGCCAGGAGCAGCAGCAGGCTGCCCATCCCGACGAGGACGGCGGTGTGCTCCCCGGTGCGCGCACCTTCCACGAGCAGCAGGCCACCGAGGAGCATCTCGGCGAGCTGGTGCGCCCAGAAGGGGACCAGCCCCGCCGGGGACCGGTCGTGCTCGCCCGCCATGCGCGGCAGCCTAAGCCGCGGCCCGCACCGGTCCCGGTAGCCTCGCCTCGATGGACCCGGCCTGGGCGCGCCACCTCCCGCCCGGGGTCGACCCGGCGTCCGTCGACCTCCTCGCCCGCCGCAGCCTGCCCGCGGCGTGGGGCCGCGGCTTCGCGGCCGCGCCCGAGCGTCCCATCGTGCACGACGGGGGCCGCTGGCACACCGCAGGTGACCTCGACCGCAGGTCGCGGGCGACCGCGGGCCGCTTCGCCGCGCCGGCCTCGGCCCGGGGGACCGGGTGGTGATGAGCGCGGCGACGTCGTACGACCTCGTGGTCGCGCACGTCGCCGCGCTGCGGATGGGGCTCGTCGTCGTGCCGGTCAACGGCGCGTACCGGGCCCGCGAGATCGGCGCCATCGTCACCGACTGCGAGCCGGCCGCCGCGGTCGTCGACTCCGAGGCCCGGGGTGCGACCGTGCACGAGCTCGCGCCCGGCCCCGTGCTCGTCGTCGATCCGGCCGTGTCGGCCCTGGCCGACGGGCCCGAGCCCGAGCTCGACGCGTGCGGACCCGACGACCTGGCGCTCCTCTGCTACACGTCGGGCACCACCGGCGCGCCGAAGGGCGCCATGCTCACCCACGGCAACACGCTGGCGAGCTGCGAGGCGCTGCGGCTGGCCTGGCGTTGGGACGAGCACGATCGCCTGGTGCTGGCGCTCCCGCTGTTCCACGTCCACGGCCTCGGCGTCGGGCTGCACGGCACCCTGCTCTGCGGCGGCTCCGCGGTGCTGCTCCCGCGGTTCGACGCCGACGCGGTGCTCGACGCGGCGCGCGTGCACGACGCGACCCTCTTCTTCGGCGTGCCGACCATGTACGCACGCCTGGCGGCGTCGCCGCGCGCCGTCGAGCTCGCCGCGCTCCGCCTCTGCGTCTCCGGCTCGGCGCCGCTGCCCGCATCGCTGCACGAGCAGCTGGCGACGCGCGCGGGCGTGCGCGTGCTGGAGCGCTACGGCATGACCGAGACGATCATGAACGTCTCCAATCCCTACGACGGCGAGCGGCGCCCCGGGACCGTCGGCTTCCCGCTGCCCGGTGTGGACGTGCGCCTCGACACCGGCGAGGACGGCGACGACGCGGGAGAGATCCTGCTCCGCGGGCCGAACGTGTTCCCCGGCTACTGGCGCCGCGAAGCCGCGACGCGCGCCGCGTTCACCGACGGCTGGTTCCGCAGCGGCGACGTCGGCGAGCTCGACGCCGACGGGTACCTCAGCATCGTCGGGCGAGCCAAGGAGCTCATCATCTCCGGTGGCTTCAACGTGTACCCGCGCGAGGTCGAGGACGTCCTCCTCGCGCACCCCGCGGTTGCCGAGGTCGCGGTGGTGGGGGAGCCGTCCGACGAGTGGGGTGAGGTGGTGGTGGCGGTGGTCGTCGCCACGGGCGAGCCACCGTCGGAGGCCGAGCTGCTCGCGCACGCGGCGCGTGACCTCGCGCCGTACAAGCAGCCGCGGCGCGTGCGCTTCGTCGACGCGCTGCCCCGCAACGCGTTGGGCAAGGTGCTCCGGCACGAGCTCTGACCGACGCGGCGCGGTCGAACGATGCGACGGAAATCGGGCAGCTGGCGGTGCGCTCTCACCGGGCTCTCAGGCCCGTCCGTCAGGATGCAGGACATGGACGCCCGCCCGACCCCCGGCTCCCGGCCGGCCCACTTGACGATCCCCCCCGTCGAGAGTGGACCGCGGCTCGGGAGGATTGGTTCCGGGGGGCCCGGCGTCCAACGGCGGAGCCGCCTTCGGGCTCCGGCGGGGTGCGCGGTGATCCCGACGCACGATCAGCCCGCACCCTGAGCCACCCTGGCCCGATCCTGTCGTTCCCAGAGCCGCGACAGGGTCGGGCCGAGGTGCCGCCCGTCGACGGATCAGCCTCGGTCCTCGCGCCGGGCGATCCACGCCACGAACTCGTCGACATCGCCCGACCCGACCTCGGCGATGAACGTCTCGGCCCAGGCGTCGATCTGCTCGTCGTCGAAGCCGTCGGCGTGGAGGCGCCGCCGGGCGTCGTTGCCGAGCAGGCGGGCGCCCTCGATGTTGCCCAGGTCGGGGATCTTCTCCTGCACCCCGGCGTCGGCCGGGTCCTCCGGGAACGGCTCCTCGGGTGACGGTTCCTCGGGCATCAGGGCTCCTGTCTCGGGGTTGCGGATCGGATCGTCACTCGACGGCCTCGCGGGGGTCGTCGAGTCGGTCGGCGGGCCACTGGCCGGAGTCGACCGGGTCGTGCGTCCAGTCGGGCTGCTTCGTGCGCTGCGCCTCCTGCATCACCGCCCGGCCGTCGACGATCCCGGCGAGCTCGGCGACGAACACCGGCTCGCGGCCGTCGTCGTCCGCACCCACGTGGGCACTGACCGCGGCGGGGAAGCTCTGCAGCACGCTGCCGATCACGACCTGTTGCTGCGTCGCCAGGTTGCACCGCGCACCTTCGGCGACGAGGTCGAGGCGACGGCCGATCTCGTCGAGGTCGCGCTCGGTGGCGTCCGATGCCGCCAGCTTGGCCAGGAGCTGGGCGAGCAGCAGCCCGTCGTCCTTGCAGTGGCGGCACTGCCCGCACGACTCGACCGCGAGGAAGCGGGCCACGCCGGCGGCGACCGCGACCAGGTCGGTCGTGTCGTCGAAGACGATGAACCCGGCGGCGCCGAGCCCGCCACCCGCGGCGCGCAGGTCCTCGTAGGTCATCGGCGTGTCGAGCGCGGCAGCCGGCAGCAGCGGGTTCGCCACCCCCGACATGACCGCGACGATCTCGTGGCCGGGCCGCGCCCCACCACCGATGCGTTCGATGACCTCGCGCAACGGCGTCCCGAGCTCGACCTCGGCGACCCCGGCGCGGACGGTGTCGCCGGTCACCGTGCACACGACCGTGCCCGGCGACGCGTCGGTGCCGAGCTCCCGGAACCAGTCGGCGCCGAAGCGCACGATGCCGGGCACGTTGGCGAACGTCTCGACGTTGCCGGCCAGCGTCGGCGGCGCGATCGACTCGGCGCCCGGGCCTGCCATCTCGACGTGCGCGGCGGAGCGGCTGCCGGTGTCGACGTCGTCGGCATGCTCGAACATCTCGTCGACGCCTTCCCGGTACGGCGGCGCGATGCGCGGGAACGGCGGACGGCCGTCGATGACCTCGAGCAGCGCGGTCTCCTCCCCGAAGAGGTACTCCTCGGGACCGGTGACCACCGAGACCGGCACCGTCGACGTCCAGCCCTCGGCGTCGATCTCGGCGATGGCGGCCTCGAGGCGGCGCACCACGCCGGTGAACGCCGCCTTGGTGGCGATGATCACGGAGTCGGCGCCGACCGCGTGGGCGGCGATGAGCGCACCCTCGAGCACCCGGTACGGGTCGCGCAGGAGGATCTCACGGTCCTTGAGGCAGCCGGGTTCGCCCTCGGCGGCGTTGACCACGACCGTGGGCCGCATCACCGGCGACGTGTTCGAGATGACGGTCTGCCACTTCCGGCCCACGGGGAAGCCGGCGCCGCCACGACCGCGGAGTCCGGAGGCGCCCACGAGGTCGACGATGGTGCCGCCGTCGACGGCACGGGCATCGGTCAGGCCTTCACCGGCACCGGCGGCCTTCGCGGTCGCGAGGTCGGGGACGGCGGCCGCGGCGAGGGCCCGCGCGGGGTCAGCGTTTTCCATGGGCGTCTGCTTACCCGATTTTTCGACGCGGATGTAACGCGAGCGGGCTCCGAGGCGTCGCGTTCAGGTGCCGAGCGTCGGCCGGGCCAGGAAGCGGGCGACCTGACCGAGCACGACCGGGTCCGACTTCAACGCCGAGTGGCCCAGGCACGCGGTCTCCACGTTGTGCGCGCCCGGAAGCTCGGCGTTGACCCGCGGCACGATGGCGTCGTCGCACGGTGACCACCACGCGCCGTACCGGGTGGTGGCGGTGGGGTGGAACGAGTCGTTCAGGCGCTGCAGCACCGACGACGTCGGGACCATCTCCCGGCACGGTGCGAGCAGATAGCAGCCGTACGCCCACACCGTGCCCTCGTTCACGCCCGCGAGCGACACCCACGCGTCGACGTGCGCGGCGCCACCGAGGCGCTCGAGGTAGTAGCGCGACGAGATCGCACCCATCGAGTGGCTGACGACGTCGATCCTCGACGCGCCGGTGCGGGCCCGCAGTGCCGCCGCCTCGCGGGCGATGCGCTGCGCGACCGCCACGTTGGAGGCGTCGCGGTCGTAGTCGATGGCGTCGATCTCCGCCGGCTGGTAGCCGTGGTCGCGCAGGACGCGGGTCATCGCGCCCCAGTCCGAGGCCGAGCCCCCGAAGCCGTGGACCAGGAGCACCGGGTCGGGCCGCGGTGGCGCGTGGCGCGTGCCCGCCGCGGCCGGCACGGCACCGCCGGCGAGGAGCACGACCGCGACGACCGCGATCACGAGGAGCGGCGTGGTGCGGCGCCGGGACACGAGGGCAGGGTAGGAGCGACGGCGTGCACGTGGGCGTCGCCCCATCGCCGGGCGCGGGCCTGCGGTTATGGTCGCCCGGTGCTCGTCCTCGTGCGTCACGGCCAGACCGATGCGAACGCGCGCGGCCTGCTGCTCGGGCGGGCCGATCCGCCGCTCTCCGCGCTCGGGCAGCGCCAAGCGGCTGCGCTGGCGACGCGCGTCCCCGAGGACGCGCGGGTGATCGCCAGCCCGTTGACCCGGACGATGGAGACCGCCCGTGCGTTCGGGCGTCCGGTCGAGGCCGACGAACGCTGGATCGAGCTCGACTACGGCAGCTTCGACGGCCGGTCGGTGGCGGAGGTACCCGCCGACGTCTGGAAGGCGTGGCGGGCCGATCCGCACTACGTGCCCGGCGGGGGCGAGTCGATCGCCACCCTCGGCCTCCGGGTGCGGGAGGCGTGCGAGGGGCTGCTCGAAGAGGCGCGCTCGCGCGACGTGATCGTCGTGAGCCACGTGTCCCCGATCAAGGCGGCGCTGGCGTGGGCGCTGTCGGTGGGCGACGAGGTCACCTGGCACCTGTTCGTGCAGGTGGCGTCGGTCGCGCGCGTCGTCATCGGGCCATGGGGCCCGACCCTCCACGCGTTCAACGAGGTGGTCGACGTCAGCTGAACGCGGGGACCACCTCGGCCGCGAGCAGCCGCAGGTGGTCGAGGTCGTGCAGGTCGAGCACCTGGAAGTAGACGGTCTCGGCCCCCGCGTCGCGGTACACGCCGATCCGGTCGATCACCTCGGTCGGCGTTCCCGCCAAGTGGACGGCACGGGCGGTGGCCACGTCGCGCCCGATGGCCGCGGCGCGCCGGGCGACTTCGGCCTCGTCGGTGCCGCAGATGATGGTGTTGGCGATGCTGGCGGGCAGCGTCGCCGGGTCACGCCCGATCGCGTCGCACGCGGCGCGGACGCGGGCGACGAGCTCGGGGAACTGCTCCGGTGGAGCGAAGGCGACGTTGAACTCGTTCGCGTAGCGGGCGGCCAGGTTCGGCGTGCGCGTCGTGCCGAACCCGCCCATCACGACCGGCGGGCCCGGCCGCTGCACCGGCTTGGGCAGCGCGGGCGAGTCGTCGAGCGAGTAGTGGGTGCCGGCGAACGAGAACCGCTCGCCCTCGGGTGTGGCCCAGAGCCCGGTGATGACCGCGAGCTGCTCCTCGAGCCGGTCGAAGCGCTCCTTGGTGGGCGGGAACGGGATGCCGTAGGCCGCGTGCTCCCGGTCGTTCCATCCCGCACCGAGCCCGAGCTCGACCCGGCCGCCGCTCATGGCGTCGACCTGGGCGACCGCGATCGCCAGCGGACCGGGCAGGCGGAAGGTCACCGGCGAGACGAGCGTCCCGAGCCGCAGCCGGGTGGTGTCACGCGCCAGCGCGGCGAGCGTGGTCCACGCATCGGTGGGGCCGGGTCGGCCGTCGTCGGCGAAGAAGCTGATGTAGTGGTCGGAGCGGAAGTAGGCGTCGAAGCCGAGCTCCTCCGCGAGACGGGCGACCGCGAGCTGGTCGTCGTAGGTCGCCCCTTCCTGGGGCTCGGTGAAGATCCGGAAGCGCATGGCCCCGAGTCTCGCCCATCCGCCCGCGGTCACGCACAACTACGCTCGCGCGTCGATGCCGGAGGCCTCGAGACCTGCAGCCCGCGCGTGGGAGCGCGCCGTCGAGCTCACCAACCGGGTGGGTGACCGCGCCCTGAAGCTCGTGAACCGCGCCATCGCCCGCCAGTCGAAGCTGCCGGTGCAGCCGTTCTACCGGCCGTCCGACTTCGCGTGGGTCGCGCCGGTCGAGGCGAACTGGAAGGCGATCCGCGCCGAGCTCGACGCGGTGCTCGCGCACCGGGACGCGTTGCCGAACTTCCAGGACATCAGCACCGACCAGTACACCCTCACCGACGACGACCGCTGGAAGACCTACTTCTTCTACGGCTACGGGTTCCGCAGCGACGCCAACTGCGCGCGCTGCCCGGAGACCACGCGGCTGATCGAGGCGATCCCCGGGATGGAGACGGCGATGTTCTCGATCCTCGCGCCCGGCAAGCGCATCCCGCCCCACACCGGGCCCTACAAGGGCGTGCTCCGGTACCACCTCGGCCTGGTGGTGCCCGACGCGCCGGTCGAGCAGGTCGGCATCCGCGTGGGCGGCGAGACCGCGGGGTGGTCCGAGGGCGCCAGCCTCGTGTTCGACGACAGCTACCAGCACGAGGCGTGGAACGACACCGACGAGACCCGCGTCGTGCTCTTCCTCGACGTCGTGCGCCCGCTCCGCGAGCCGATGCGCACGGTCAACGCGGCGGTGATCAAGGCGATCGGGTGGTCACCGTTCATCCAGGACGCCAAGCGCCGCCACCGCGACTGGGAGCGGCGCTACGCCGAGCAGTACGGCTGAGGCACGCGCCGGCGGGCCACTTCGAGGTCGATGCCGCGCCGCCGCTCCGCCGTCCCGCACTCCGGGCCGGGTTCCGCGGCGTCGCTAGACGCCGTCGGGCAGCTGGTCGTTGTCGTTGAGCACCTTGAAGATCGACTCCGCCGCCTCCTCCAGGAGGGCGGGCGTGTGGTCGAGCATCAGGCTCAAGCGGATGAGGCCGAGGCCCCGGGGAACCGCGGGCGCGACCACCGGGTTCACGAACACCCCCGCCTCGAGCAGCTCGCGGGCGAGCACCACCGCCGACACCTCGTCGCGCTGGCGCAGCGGGATGGTGATGATGGCGCTCTCGGCCGGGTTCACCGGGACGCCGCGCTCGGTGAGCAGGCCGACGAACCGGGTGACGTTGTCGCGCAGCTGACCGGTGATCTCGGGGGCCTCGCGCAGGATGCGGAGCGCGGCGAGCGCGGCCGCCACCGAGCCGGGCGTGTTCGAGGCGGTGAAGATGAGCGGGTCGGCGTCGAGGGTGAGGAGCTCGATGGCGTCGGCCGAGCCGATGAGCGCGCCACCGCACGAGCCGAGCGTCTTCGAGAAGGTGATGGTGGTGAGGTCGACGTCGGCGAGGACGCCGAGGTGCTCGGCCGCACCGCGACCGCGGGCGCCGAGGACCCCGAGGCCGTGGGCCTCGTCGTCGAGCAGGAACGCGTTCGGGTGCGCCCGGCACAGCTCCACCAGGGCCGGGAGCGGGGCGGTGTCACCGCCCATGGAGTAGACGCCGTCGACGATGACCGCCTTGCCCGGCTCCGGCGGCAGCTCGTCGAGGATCTTGCCGAGCCGGACGATGTCGTTGTGCCCGAACCGCTTCATCGTGGCACCCGAGAGCTGGGCGCCGGTGAGCAGCGAGTTGTGGGCGTCCTTGTCGAGCACGACGTAGTCGTGACGGTTCAGGAGTCCGCTGATGGTGCTGACGTTGGCGACGTACCCGGTGGAGAACACCAGCGCCGCCTCACGCTCGTAGAACTCGGCCAGCTCGGCTTCGAGGGTGCGGTGGAGGTCGAGGGTGCCGTTCAGGAGGCGGGAGCCGGTGACGCCGGTGCCGTAGCGCCGGGTGGCCACCTGGGCGGCCTCGATCACCCTCGGGTGGTAGCTGAGGCTCAGGTAATTGTTCGACCCGAAGTTGATGTAGTCCTGGCCCTCGATGGTGAACCGCGGCCGGGACGCGCTCTCCACCGTCTTGTAGTACGGCCAGTAGCCCGCGGCCTTCGCCAGCCGGTAGTCGGCGAGTCGGGGGAACGCCTCCAGGCGGTCGCGAAAGAAGCTCACCCGAGACTCACCCCAACCTTCCCTTCGCCCCCGGCATCCGGCCAGCGTACCGGTCGGGTCGGGAGTCTACGAGGAACCCGCGCTCTCCGTGGGGAATGCAGCCGGTTCCGGTGTCGGCGCTGGGGGCAGGCTCCCGGACCCCGGGCCGGGCAGGCTCCCGGACCCCGGGCCGGGCAGGCTCCCGGACCCCGGGCGGGGCAGCCCCGAGCCGAGGGGGTCCTCGAGGATCTGCTTGGCCCGCTTGAGGGCGTAGCCCGCCACCAGGCCGTCCTCGCAGCGCTCGTCGAACGTCCACCGGAGGGTCATGGTCCGCCGGCGATCGGGGCCACTGGTGGGGGAGCCGGGATCGGTGACCGGCCGGCCGATCACGCCGAAGATGCCGATGCTGCCGTACTCGTACAGGTGGTGGTAGCAGGCGTCCATCCCGATGCTGGCCAGGTTGGCGAAGAAGACGCTGGCGTACATCGGGTCGTGCTCGATCATCGACGCGGGGAGCAGCCCGAAGGCGTCGCCGACGCGCCCGACGGCGAGGATGAGCCGCCGGACGACACCGGGGAACTTGAGGATGAGCGCGGCCTCGGCATCGGACGGGCTGATGCTGTCGCCGTACCGGTCCTCCCGGAGCTGGTCCTGCATGGAGCGGACCATGTCCCCGAACGGCTCGTTCGGGTCGAAGCGGCGCTTCAGCACGATCAGCGGCGACTTGCCCTTCAGGCTCTGCTTCGCCGAGTACGTGAACCAGATGCCGCGGCGCTGATAGAGCCGACCGCCGACGACGAAGCGGTTCATCGTGGGGTACGCGTCGAGCACCTGCACGATCGCCCACATGAGGAGGTGCTGGACCGTGATCGGCGTGTCGGGGTGCGCCACGTTGAACTCGCGGACGTAGGCGTCGGCGTGGCGCATCGCGATCTGCTGCTCGAAGTAGACGGCCGACTCGTTCCGCCCCCGCATGAGGTACGGCACGATCCCCTTGGTCGGCGGGAGGTCCCGCACCAGGTCGCCGTCGGCGCGTCGCCAGAGCATGGGCGCGGATGCTACACAGACCGCCCTCTCGTGCAGGGTCCGGGACTCCCGGCGGACAGGGTCCGGGACTCCCGGCGAGCAGGCTCAGGGGTACCGTCGTCGGGTGGCTTTCGTCGACCTCCTCGCCCATCCGGACGTGGTCGAGGAGCAGGTGCTCGCCTCGCCGGTGGGGTTCCTGGCTCTGCACGGGGGGCTCGAGCCCGGCACCGCCGAGATCGCGCGGGAGGCGGCCCGGCGCTCGGGAGCGTCGTGCTACGCGATCGTGCAGCCCGACGACCTCAAGCACCACGTGCCGTCGCACGAGAACGATCCCGCACACGCGCCGTTGCTCGCCGGGTTCCTCGAGCACGTGGAGGTGGTGGTGTCGGTGCACGGCTACTGGGGTCACGACGAGCTCCACAGCGCACTGCTCGTCGGGGGCGGCGACCGGGTCCTGGCCGCCGAGCTGGCGACGCGCCTGCGCGTCGCACTGCCCGACTACGTCGTGATCGACGAGCTCGACCACATCCCGCGCCGGCTGCGCGGGCTCGACCCCCGCAATCCCGTGAACCGCGCCGCGCGCGGGGTGCAGGTCGAGTTGCCCCACCCGGTGCGGGCGATCGGCCCCTACGGCCGGGGCGAGCGCGGTGACCTGCACCGCGCGCACACCGAGGCGCTGGTCGCGGCGCTGGCCGACTTCGCGGCCGATCTGACGTGAGCGGTCTCGCCGTCGTCGGCGGCACCAGCCTGATCGGGAGCGACATCGGCGCCGACGCGCCGGAGCTGACCGTCGACGACGGCACGCGCGCCGTCGTCGTGCGCGACCTCGGCGACGCGTACCTGCTGCAGCGCCACGGCTGGGGCGGGTACACCGCGCCGCACCTCGTCGACCACGTCGCCAATCTCCGGGCGCTCGTCGCCCTCGGCTGCGACCGCATCCTCGCCATCAACTCGAGCGGCTCGCTGCGCACGTCGTTCGGCATCGGCACGTTCGTCCTGGCCGACGACTTCGTCGCGTTGGGCCCGACACCGAGCACCTTCACCGACGAGCGCGGCCACCGCGTGCCCGGGTTCGACGCCGCGTGGCGCGCCCGCATCCTCGACGCCTGGCGCTCCGGCACCGAGGTCCCGCTGCACGACGGCGGCGTGTACTGGCAGGCGACCGGGCCCCGGCTCGAGACCGCGGCCGAGATCCGCGTGTTCGCCCACCATGCCGACGTGGTCGGGATGACCATGGCGTCGGAGTGCGTGGTGGCGGGGGAGCTCGGGCTCGCCTACGCGTCGGTGTGCGTGGTCGACAACCTCGCCAGCGGCTTGCGCAGCGGGCCGCTGACCGGGCGTGAGCTCGCGGCCGGCCGCGACGCTCACGCAGGGCGACCTGGCGAAGGTGCTCGACGCGATCGTGCCGTCGCTGGCGGCTCAGAGCTCGTAGAGCTCGAACGTCGCCGCGTACTCGCAGCCGCACTGCGCGCCCGCGTCGCGCGCCGCGCCCCGCAGGAACGCATCGGGGTCGAAGTCGTAGCCGAGGCCGGCGATGTACGCCGCGTGCTCCCGCAGGCTGGCGATGCCGAGCTCGATCGCATCGCCGAGGTCGACGAAGTGCGTGGGTTGCGGGGACCCACCCAGCGCGACCCGGCGCGCCGCTCCCCACGGGTCACCGGCGTCGGAGAAGATCCAGCGGTTGCCGGCGTCACGCGACGCGTCGAGCGCGGCCAGGCCGACGTGCCGGTGGTCGGCCATGTTGAAGCTCCGGCCACCCCACGTCTCCCGGTAGTTCGTCGACACGACGAGGTCGGGCTGGTGCCGCCGGATCGCGGCCGCGAGATCGCGCCGGAGCGGCAACCCGTACTCCACCACGCCGTCGACGTGACCGTGGAGGAACTCCACCGTCTCGACGCCGACCACGGCCGCGCTGGCGCGCTCCTCGGCCTCCCGCAGCGGTCCGGCCTCGGCCGGCGTCATGCCGTCGATGCCGGCTTCACCGCGCGTGACCAACAGGTACACGACCTGCTTGCCCGCCGCGGTCCAGCGGGCGATGGCACCGGCCGCGCCGTACTCGAGGTCGTCGGGGTGGGCGACGATGCAGAGCGCGCGCGACCAGTCGTCCGGGAAGGGCTCCAACGGCGTGCTCAGAACGACTTGGGCGACCCGAAGACCGCGCGCACGCGGGGCTCGAAGTGCTCGAGCGGGAGCGTGTCGTAGGCGGGATCGAAGGCGCGCTGGTCCCACTCGTCGGCGAAGCGCTCGGCGAGCGCGTACGCCGCGTGCCCGCGATGCTGATCACGCGCGTTGGGGTCGGCGCCGAGGTGCGCGTAGTAGTGACGGCCCTGGAAGTCCTGGTGGACCTGGATCGTCCAATGGACGTCGTCGCTCACGTACGGCCGCAGGATCTCGGCCGAGATCCGCGGGTGGTTGAGCACGCTCACCGCCTTGCCGATGTCGTGGCAGAGCGCGGCGACCACCAGCTCGTCGTCGGCGCCGGCCCGCTCGGCCAGGGTGGCGGTCTGCAACGAGTGGGTGAGCTGGTCGACCGCGAACCCGTCGGTGATGCCGGCCAGGCTGCGCAGCATGCCCAGCACCGATTCGGCCACGCGGTCCTGGTGCGCGAACGTCTCCTGGAGGATCACGCCCCATTGTTCGTCGGTGGACTCGTCCATGCGGGTGAAGGTCCCGGTTGTCTGGGTCATGCCCCTATTCTTCCCCACGTGAGCGACGAGCGTGCGATGTGGCTGGGGACGGCGATCGCCGTGGTGGCCAGCCTCCTCCTCACGACCCTCGCGGCCGCGCTGGACTCGAGCATCAACGGTCCCGGGAGCCAGACGGTGGCCCCGCCGGTGCTGTGGGCGGTCGGTGGCGGTGCCGGCCTGGTGCTGGGGGCGGTGGTGGCGGCGTGGCTCACCCGTCGGGCCTGGCCCGGCGTCCTCGCCGCCGTCGTCGGCGCGGTGCCGTTCCTCGTGCTGGTGATCTTCGGGTACAACAGCAGCGACCTGCGGACCGAGGACCAGGTCGTCGGCTCGCTGATCGTCGTGGTGCTGCCCGGTGTGGTGGCGGCGATCCTGCTGGCGTGCGTCACCGCGATCGTGGCGCGCTTCGTGGGTGGCATCCGCCGGGCGGACCCCACACCCGGCTGACCGACGGGTAGACTGCAAGGTTCGCCGGCCCGGTTCCCCCCGCGGCGGTCCGCTCCGAAAGGCCCTCATGTCCTCGCGCGCACTTCCTCGCCGCGACGCCCTCCGCAACGTCGCCATCGTCGCCCACGTCGACCACGGCAAGACGACGCTGGTCGACGCCATGCTCCGCCAGACCGGCGCGTTCCGCGCCAACCAGGAGGTCGCCGACCGGGTCATGGACTCCATGGACCTCGAACGCGAGAAGGGCATCACGATCCTGGCCAAGAACACCGCCGTCCGCTACGGCGACGTGAAGATCAACATCATCGACACCCCCGGCCACGCCGACTTCGGGGGCGAGGTCGAGCGGGGTCTCACCATGGTCGACGGCGTGCTGCTGCTCGTCGACGCCAGCGAGGGCCCGTTGCCCCAGACCCGCTTCGTGTTGCGCAAGACGCTCGAGGCGCGCCTGCCCGTCATCCTCGTGGTGAACAAGGTCGACCGCAGCGACGCACGGGTGGCCGAGGTGGTGCACGAGGTGGAGGAGCTGTTCCTCGACCTCGACGCCGACGAGCACCAGATCGACTTCCCGATCGTCTACTGCAACGCGCGCGACGGCCGCGCCGCGCTCGACGCCGCCGACCCCGACCTGCTCGCGGGTGTGCCCGGCGGTTCCGACGGCCTCAAGCCGCTGTTCGAGGTGATCCTCGACCACATCCCCGCACCGGAGTACGACGAGTCGCATCCGCTCCAGGCGCTGGTGACCAACCTCGACGCGTCGCCGTACGTGGGGCGCATCGCGCTGTGCCGGGTGCGCCACGGGACCCTCCGCAAGGGCCAGCCGGTGGCGTGGTGCCGTGCCGACGGCACCATCGAGACCGTGCGCATCACCGAGCTCTACGTGACCGAGGCGCTCGACCGGGTCGACGCCGAGGAGGTGGGCCCGGGCGAGATCATGGCCATCGCCGGCCTGCCCGACGTCACCATCGGCGAGACGCTCACCGATCCCGACGACCCCCGCCCGCTTCCCGTGATCCACGTCGACGACCCGAGCCTCTCGATGACGATCGGCATCAACACGTCGCCGCTGTCGGGCCAGGACGGCACCAAGCTCACCGCACGGCAGGTCAAGTCGCGCCTCGACGCCGAGCTCGTCGGCAACGTGTCGCTCCGCGTGCTGCTCACCGACCGCCCCGACGCGTGGGAGGTGCAGGGCCGGGGTGAGCTGCAGCTGGCGGTGCTGGTGGAGATGATGCGCCGCGAGGGCTTCGAGCTCACCGTCGGCAAGCCGGAGGTGGTGACGCGCGAGGTGAACGGCAAGATCCACGAGCCGGTCGAGCACGTGACCATCGACGTGCCCGAGGACTACCTCGGCGTCGTCACGCAGATGCTCGCGCTGCGCAAGGGCCGCATGGAGCAGATGGTGAACCACGGCACCGGCTGGGTGCGCATGGAGTACCTCGTGCCCGCGCGTGGCCTCATCGGGTTCCGCACCGAGTTCATGACCGAGACCCGCGGCACCGGCATGCTGCACCACGTGTTCGACCGCTACGAGCCCTGGCACGGCGCGCTCCGCACGCGTCCGACGGGCAGTCTCGTGTCGGACCGGCGCGGTCTCACCAACACGTTCGCGCTCATGAACCTCCAGGAGCGCGGGCAGATGCTGGTGGGCCCGGGCGTCGAGGTGTACGAGGGGATGATCGTGGGGGAGAACGCCCGCTCCGAGGAGATGGACGTGAACCCCACCAAGGAGAAGAAGCTCACCAACATGCGTGCGGCGGGCTCCGACGACACCGTGCGCCTGGTGCCACCACGCCCGATGTCGCTCGAGCAGGCGCTCGAGTTCATCGCCGACGACGAGTGCGTCGAGGTGACCCCGCACAACATCCGCCTGCGCAAGGTCGTCCTCGACCAGAGCACGCGCGGCCGCGCCCGCTCCAACGCCAAGCGGTAGCGCCCGCTCCCTGGCGAACATCCGTCAGAAGTCCGTCGTAGACGGGGGTCAACTGCCGGATGCTCGACGGGGAGGGCGACCACCTACGATCGGCGCGGTATGCGGGTGCCGCACCTGAGCCCGATCGCGTACCGGCGGGTCACGATCGTGGCCGCGGTGCTGCTGGCGATCATCATCGTCACCGGCGCCGCCGTGCGTCTGAGCAACTCGGGTCTCGCGTGTCCGGTGGGCGTGAGCTGCCCGAAGAGCCAGCTCCAGGCGCACGGCCCGTCGAACGGGCACGCCACCATCGAGCACCTCAACCGGCTCTTCACCGGCCTCGTGTCGGTCGCCGTCATCCTCGCGGTGCTCGGCAGCCTGCTCCGGGTCCCGAAGCGGCGGGACCTGCTCTGGCTGTCCTGGGGCCTGGTGGCCGGCGTCTTCGTGCAGGCGATCCTGGGCCAGCTCACGGTCGCGTTCGACCTCAAGCCGCAGTTCGTGATGGCGCACTTCCTGGTGTCGATCCTCCTGCTCAGCGACGCGCTCGTCCTCGTACGACGATCCGGCCAACCCGACGGGCCCGCCCACACCGTGGTGAGCCATCGCACGGTGGTCCTGGGTCGCGTGCTCGTCGGTCTGGCCACGTTGGTGCTCTTCACCGGCACGATCGTGACCGGAGCCGGTCCGCACAGCGGAGGCGGCAAGCACCAGGACGTCGCCCGTCTCGACCTGAAGCTCGAGACCGCGGCGCGCGTGCACAGCGGGATGGTCTGGATCTTCCTCGCCGCGGTGCTCACGATGCTGTGGTTGCTACGCCGCGATCGCGCACCACGCGGGATCCACCAACGGGTGACGCTGCTGCTCGTGCTCCTCGTCGTGCAGGGCGCGATCGGCTACATCCAGTACTTCAACGACATCCCCGCGTTCCTCGTCGGCGTGCACGTGGCCGGCGCGACCGCGGTGTGGAGCGCGACGCTGATGCTCTTCCTGGGGATGTACGAACACACGCCCGCGTCCATGCCCGACGAGGGCGCGGCCGACGCCCTGCTCGCACCCGCCTGAGTCGCCGGGGAAGCTGGTCCGGTGCCGTCGCCGTTCCGCTTCGACCGGTCGTGGCACTTCGGCGTGAGCCCGCAGGAGCTGTGGGCGACGCTCTCCCGCACCGAGCAGTACTGCTCGTGGTGGCCCTGGTTGCGCGAGTTCGACCTGGAGGGCGTCGCGGCCGGCGATGGCGTGGGCACACGACCGGATCGTCGAGCGCGGGCTCGTGCAGTTCGAGGGCCACGCGCTCCGCGAGCGCGATCGTCTCGCTTGAGCGTCAGACGATGGCGGCGGGACGCGGCGCCAGCCGCGACTTCATGCGCTTGGCGACGTTGCCGACCTTCTCGACGTGCTTCACGAGGCGCTCACGTGCCAGCTCGGCCGCCGCCTTGAGGTTCTGCAGCTGCTCGATGCGCCAGTGCTTGAACACGACCGGAATGAGGATCTGGTCGTGGTGCGAGGCGAAGTCGTAGACGCCGGCGTCGGCGATGACGCGTGCGTGCGTCTTGAAGTCTTCGATGCCCGCGCCGGGCATCTCGAACGACCGCACCTGGCGCTCGATGGCCGCGACCATGCCCGACGGATCGATCTCGAGCGCGGCGGAGACGAGGTCGCGGTAGAAGAGGTGGTGCAGGTTCTCGTCGGCCGCGACGCGGCTCATGATCGCGAAGCCCTCGGGATCGTTGAGCAGCTTGCCGGTGTTGCGGTGCGAGATGCGCGTGGCGAGCTCCTGCAGCGCGACGTAGACGATGCCGTCGGCGATGGTGTCGGGATTGGGCACGATGCCCATCGACACCTGGCGCATGCGGGCCCGCTCGAGCTCGCGCATGTCGATCGAGCGGGTCACCGCGAGGTAGTCACGGATGACGATCGCGTGCCGGCCCTCTTCCGCCGTCCAGCGACGGTTCCACTCGCCCCAGACGCCGTCGTTGCCGAAGTGTTCGTTGATGGCGCGGTAGTAGTGCGGGAGGTTGTCCTCGGTGAGGATGTTCAGGAACAACGCGCTGCGCGCGCCCTCACACAATTTTGAAGCTGCAGGATCCCAACGTTCGCCCTCGTCGAAGTCGCGCCCGCGGCTCCACGGCACCAGCTCGTGTGGGAACCACTCCTTCGCCGTGCTCAGATGGCGCTCGAGCAGCTTGACCGCGGTGGGCTCGAGCTCGGCGAGCAATGGGGCGTCGTCCACGGCTGTGAGGGTAGTCCGCCTACTGGCCGGTAGGGACATCATGCCTCATCGCGTTCTCAGGTGTGCGAGGCTCCGGTGATGGCCGACGCACCGTTCGAGGTCCACTTGGTGGACGGGACATATGAGCTGTTTCGGCACCACTTCGCGGTCCCTTCACACCTCGATCCCGACGGCATGGAGGTCGCCGCGGTGCGCGGTGTCCTCGGGACGGTGATGGGGATGCTGGAGCAGGGGGCCACGCACCTGGGCGTGGCCACCGATCACGTCGTCGAGTCGTTCCGCAACGACCTCTGGATCGGGTACAAGACGAGCGCGGGCATGGACCCCGAGCTGCTGGCCCAGTTCCCGCTGCTGGAAGACGGGCTCCGGGCGCTCGGTGTCACGGTCTGGGCCATGGTCGACCTCGAGGCCGACGACGCGCTGGCGTCGGCCGCGCGGCTGGCCCGCGACGACGACCGCGTGAAGCGGGCGCTGATCTGCACCCCCGACAAGGACCTCGGGCAGTGCGTGGAGGACCCCCGCGTCGTGCAGCTCGACCGCCGTCAGGGTGGGAAGCTGCTCGACGAGGCCGCGGTGCGGGAGCGCTTCGGTGTGGGGCCACGCTCGATCCCCGACTACCTGGCGCTCGTGGGCGACAGCGCCGACGGCTTCCCGGGCCTCCCGGGCTGGGGTGCGAAGTCGACCGCGACCGTCCTCGCCCGCTACGAGCACCTCGCGGCCATCCCCGACGACGTGACGGCGTGGGAGGTCGACGTGCGCGGCGCGGCGAAGCTGGCGGCGACGCTGGCCGAAGCGCGTGAAGCGGCCGAGCTCTTCCTCGATCTCGCCACCCTCCGCACCAACGCCGACGTGGGCGCGGTCGACGACTGGGAATGGCGCGGCGCGACGCCGGAGCTCGATGCGTGGGCGAAGCGGCTCGGCGCCGAGAACCTCGTGGTCCGCGCCGAGCGGCTGGCGAGGAAGCGGTTCGGCTGATGGAGGCGCTCGAGCTCTCCGTCGGTCCGTACCGGTACAGCGCGATCGCCGACGGCCCACGCGACGGCGAGCTGGTGCTCCTCGTGCACGGCTTCCCGGAGACGTCGTTCGAGTGGCGCCACCAGGTCGCGACGCTCGGCGCGGCCGGATACCGCGCCGTGGCCCCCGATCAGCGCGGGTACGCACGCGACGCGTGGCCGGGCGATCTCGACCAGTACCGCATCGAGCACCTCGTCGCCGACGTCGTGGGCTTCGCCGACGCGCTCGGCGCCGACCGGTTCCACCTCGTCGGCCACGACTGGGGCGGCTTCGTGGCCTGGTACACCGCGGCGACGCATCCGGAGCGGCTCCTCACGCTGACCGTCGTGTCCACGCCGCACCCGGTGCCGTTCCGGGGCGCGATGCGCCACGGCACCGACCAGCGCGAGCGTTCGAGCTACATGCAGTGGTTCCGGACGCCCGACGCGGAAGCGACGTTCCTCGCCGACGACGCCGCGCTCCTGCGCGCCGCATACGCGGACCACCCGCCGGACGCCGCCACCGAGTACCTGCGGGTGTTCACCGCCGACGGCGGCGCCGCGCTCACCGGCGGGTTGGCGTGGTACCGCGCCAACGACTTCCGGGCCCCGGACGGTCCCATCACCACACCGACGCTCTACGTCTGGTCGACCGGTGACGTCGCGCTCGGACGCGAGGCGGCCGAGGGCACCGCGGCGGAGGTGTCGGGCCCGTACCGGTTCGAGGTGCTCGAGGACGTGAGCCACTGGATCCCGGAGGAGGCGGCGGACACCCTCGACGCCCTGCTCCTGGACCACCTGGCGTCGACGCCATCCGCTTGACTGTCACACCCCCGCCGTACCGTGGCCGGCATGGAAGCACTGCTCGCCGTCCTCGCCACCGCGGCCCTCGCCGGCGTGGTGGTGCTCGGGGTCGCGCTGGCCCGCGCCGGCCGGCGGCCGGCGGCGCCCGCGGTGCCGATCGAGTCGGTGGTGCGCGAGGCGGTCGCGGCGCGGTCGTCGGCCGATCAGGCGGTGCTCGCCGGCGCGGTCGACCGGCTGGTGCGCATGAACCAGGAGATGCTCGACGGGCAGCGCCGGCTCGGTGCGCAGGAGCTCGCCGGGACCCGGGAGCGCATCGACCTGCAGGTGGCCGACGTGCGGACCGAGCTGGCCCGCCTCACCGGCGTGCTGCACGAAGTGGAGCGCGAGCGTCGCGAGCACGTCGGGGCGTTGAGCGGCCAGCTGCGCGAGGCGGGGCGCCAGACCCAGGTGCTCGCCGAGACGACCCAGTCGCTGCGCGAGGCGCTGTCGAGCACGACCGCACGCGGGCAGTGGGGCGAGCGCATGGCCGAGGACGTGCTCCGTCTCGCCGGCTTCGTCGACGGCGTCAACTACCGGCGTCACCAGCCCATGCCCGGCTCCGGCGGCATCCCCGACTACACGTTCCTGCTGCCGCAGGGCCTGTCGCTCCACATGGACGTCAAGTTCCCGCTCAACAACTACCTGCGCCATCTCGACGCGTCCACCGACACCGAGCGCGACCGGTACCGCAAGGAGTTCCTCAAGGACGTGCGCCTGCGGCTGAAGGAGGTGACGCGTCGCGCCTACGTCGACCCGGCCGGCGGCACCGTCGACTGCGTGCTGCTGTTCATCCCGAACGAGCAGGTGTACGCGTTCATCCAGGAACAGGACCGGTCGATCCTCGACGACGCACTGCGCGACAAGGTCGTGTTCTGTTCGCCGCTCACGCTGTTCGCGGTGCTGGCCGTGATCCGCCAGGCGGTCGACAACTTCCAGCTGAGCCGCACCTCGCACCAGATCCTCGAGCTGCTCCAGGGCTTCGAGAAGCAGTGGGACCGCTTCGTCGACCAGATGGACAAGGTGGGGCGGAACCTCAAGACGGCGGCGAACGCGTTCGACGAGTTGGAGGGCACTCGGCGCCGTGGCGTCGAGCGGGAGCTGGAGAAGATCGACGCCGTCCGCCGCGACCAGGTCGCGGAGCCCGACGGCGTGCTGCCGCTCGCGCTGGAGGCCTGACTTCGGGCTTCGTTCGACCGTCGCGGGCTCATAGCCTGGAGGCGTGTTCGTCGTCGTCCTCCTCTTGATCCTCTGGCCGGTCCTGGAGATCGCGGTGTTCCTGCAGGTCGTGCAGTGGATCGGCGTGCTCGACACGCTCCTGCTGATGCTGGTGATCACGTTGGCCGGAGCGTGGCTGGTGAAGCGTCAGGGGGTCGGAACCCTGGCCCGGATGCGGGCCGAGCTCGATGACGGCCGCGTCCCCACCGGTCCCATGACCGACGGCGGCCTGCTCGGTCTGGCCGGCCTCCTGCTGCTCGTGCCCGGCTTCGTCACCGACGCGTTCGGGCTGCTGCTCCTGCTCCCGCCCGTGCGCGCGGTGGTACGCCGCGGGCTCGGGCGACGCTTCGCCCGCCGAACGCGGTGGCGGGTGCAGCGCTCGGGTCCGCCGGGATACCTCGACGTCGACGAGGCCTCGCGCCCGCCGCGGCACGACCCGCCCGAGCTGATGCCCTGACCGTCAGCTGAAGCGCAGGAGCTCCGGGGCGACGGGGGCGTCGACCCGCCGGTCGAGGTGCTCGGGGCGCACCAGCCCGGTCGGTCCCGCGATGCGGTCGGCGACCTGCACGTCGAGCAGCTCGAGATCGCGGTCCTCCGGATCACCGAGGCCGCGGAGCATGGCCTCGAACAGGCGCGCCGGCAGCACCCGGCCCACGCCGGCCACCAACCAGACCACCATCCCGGGCCGGGAGAGGTCGGCCAGGGCGGCGCCGGTGCCGTCGGGCACCAACACCTGTGTGGGGCTCGCCCCCACGACCTCGACCAGCAGGTGCGACGGCTCCAGGACGCTCGCCTCGACCAGGTCGACGGGACGGGCGCTGGCGTCGCTGCGGGCCAGGCGGCTGCGCCACCGGTCGTCGCCGTGGTTGGTGCGCACGGCCAGCGCCTCGAGGTCGGGACGGAGCTCGAGCGCGGCCCCGGTCAGCTCGGGCCAGCCGAGCACCGCGACCGGGTGGTCGGCGGGGAAGGGGAGGAGCGCGGCGAGGCGGTCGGGGGTGTGGTCGTCGCGCATCATCGCCTCGGCGTCCCACGCCGCGTCCGACGGATCGGGCGCCGCCAGCACGCGCGCGCACAGCCACCAGAGCGCGGTGCGCTCGGGGTGGTGGTGGAGCAGACGCCGGCAGGTGACGACGAGCGCGGCGGGATCGTCGTCGAACTCGCCCAGGCAGTCGGCCGCCTCGGCGACGAGGAGCCGGTCGTCGCCGCCGTGGCGGGCGATGGCGCGGAGGCGTTCGAACGGCTGCACCGCGCCCAACCTACCGGGCGTCGTTCGACAGGGTGGTCCCGGCGCGCACCGGGGCGAAGGCACGGTCGAGCCGGGCGAAGAGCTCGGCGCGACCGGCGAGCAGCTCGGGCCGACCGCGCACCTTCAGCGCGCCCCGCGCGAACGCATCCTGGGCCCGCAACCGCCCCCCGTGCATGGCCCAGGCCGTGGCGCGGTCGGTGACCAGCACCACGTCGGCCGGCGCGCCGGTGTCCCCGGACACCGAGGCCCCGGCGGGACCGATCCGCACCTGGTAGCGGACGGTGACGCCGGCGCCGTCGTCGACCACCTGCTCGACCACGAGCGGGGCGTCGACGACGAGATCGGCGGCCCCGCGCGCGGCGGCGTCGAGCTCGGCGATCCACGCCGCCGAGAGGAATTCGGCCATCCGGCGGATGCTACCGACGCCCCGCCGTCGACTCCGCCGGTTCGCGTCGGTGTCGCTAGGCTCCCGCAACGGTGAACTCTCCTGCGCCTGCGATCGAGGTCGCCGCGCTCGAGAAGCGCTACGGCCCCACGCCGGCCGTCGACGGGATCACGCTCTCGATCGCGGTCGGCGAGGTCTTCGGCCTGCTCGGGCCGAACGGCGCGGGCAAGACCACCACCGTCGAGATCCTCGAGGGCTACCGGCGCGCCGACGGCGGCGAGGTCCGCGTGCTCGGCGTCGATCCGTGGCGCGAGGGTGATCAGTTGCGCCCGCGCATCGGCGTGATGCTCCAGGAAGGCGGCCTCTATCCGGGGGTGCGCCCACTCGAGGCGCTGCAGCTCTTCGCCTCGTACTACGACGACCCCGACGACCCCGAACGCCTGCTGCGCGTGGTCGGGCTCGACGACTCCCGGCACACCTTGGTGCGGCGCATGTCGGGCGGCCAGCAGCAGCGCCTGTCGCTGGCGTTGGCGCTGGTGGGCAAGCCCGCACTGGTCTTCCTCGACGAGCCGACCGCGGGCATGGACCCGCACGCGCGCGCCACGACGTGGACGATGATCCGCGAGCTGCGCGACCGCGGCGTGACCGTCGTGCTCACCACGCACGCGATGGACGAGGCCGAGCACCTGTGCGACCGCGTCGGCATCATCGACCACGGTCGCCTGGTGGCGTGCGACTCGCCCGCGGAGCTCACGACGCGCGCCGCGGCCGACGAGATGAGCTTCTCGACCGTGACCGGCCTCGCGGTCGACGGACTGGCGCGCCGGCTCGGCCTCGAACCCGGCACCGTGCGGGAGCTGCGCCCGGGCGACTACCTGGTCGACACCGCGGCGTCGCCGGTGCTGCTCGCCGAGCTCACCGCGTGGCTCTGCGAGCAGGGCGCCCTCGTGAGCGAGCTGCGGGCCGGGCGCCGCAGTCTCGAGGACGTGTTCCTCCGCCTCACCGGCGAAGGACACTCGTGAGGGCGCGTCGATGAAGGCCGACCGATGAAGGCGAAGGCGGTCACGGCGCAGGCCCGCATCGAGGCGCTGCTCACGATCCGGCGGGGCGAGAGCCTCCTGGTGACCCTGGTGATCCCGCTCGGCATCCTGGTGTTCTTCTCGTCGGTCGACGCGGTGAACACGTCGTACAAGGACCCGGTCGACTTCCTGGTGCCGGGCGTGCTGGCCCTGGCCGTCATGTCGAGCGCGATGGTGAGCCTCGGGATCGCCACCGGCTACGAGCGCCGGTACGGCGTGCTCAAGCGCCTGGGCTCGACGCCCCTCTCGCGCGCCGGGCTCCTCACCGCCAAGACCCTCAACGTGCTCGGTCTGGAGTTGCTCCAGGCGGTGCTGATCGTCCTCACCGGCATCGCGCTGGGCTGGGATCCCACCGGCGGCCTGCCGGCCGCGGTGCTCCTCCTCCTGGTGGGCACGGTGGCGTTCGCCGGCATCGGCATGCTGCTCGCGGGGACGCTGCGAGCCGAGGCCAACCTCGCGGTGGCCAACGGTCTGTTCCTCGTGCTGCTGTTCCTCGGCGGCATGGCCTACCCGCTGGCCAAGCTCCCCGACGCACTGCAGACGTTCTCCAAGGCACTCCCGGCGGCCGCGCTGTCCGAGACGGTGCGGGCGGTGCTCACCCCGGGTCGCGCGTTCCCCACCGGCGAGCTGGTCGTGCTCCTGGTGTGGGCGGTCGCGGCACCCCTCGCCGCCGCCCACTGGTTCCGCTGGGAAGAGTAGAGAACGTTCCGCGCCGTCCGCCGCGGTTGAAGAGCTCGCCGCCGCGAATACAACGCGAACTTGTTGCTCACGCTCGCGTCGGTGCGCGCTCACGGAGTCGAGTGCGGGCCGGGTTGTCGGACCTGCGTGCCCCCAATGCGCGACGACCACAGAAACGTGGGTCGGCACGATCGGGCAGGTCGTTGACGCGTCGACCCCGACCATCGCCGCGTTGACCTTGACTTGACGCCGAGGTAGTCGGGGTTGTGGTCACCGGCCGCGGGAGCCTACGGTTCGTGCGTGTGCCTGATCGTGTTCCTCTGTGCGCGGGGCATTGTGCTCCTCGCTTCCCGGCTCGCCGGACGCTGGGGCCGCAAGCAGCCACCCGGAGGCCGCGACAATGAACGCGACAATGAATTGGTCCTCGCTGCCTAACTCCTGAGTGGGTCGGCACGAGAGCGGGCGCTACGCGCCTTGGCGAGTTCGGTCACCAAGTCCAGCGCGGCGCGGTTGGCGACGGTCTGCTCGAGCGCCTCGAGCCGAGCAACGACGTCATCGAGCGCCTCGAGGATTCGTTCGAGGTGGTCGATGCGGTCGGCGCGTTGGCCGCGCCCACCGGGCGGTGCCGCACGCCAGGTGATCGGCGGATCAGCCGCGGCCGCGGCTGACGTGGGAGGTGGAGGCGCAAAGAGCGGGTCCGTCGTGACCTCGCCGTTCGACGACGTCTGGTCGGTCCATGAAGCCCCATCCCAGTACCGATACTGGATTCGGCCCGTCGGGTCGGCGTGCCAACCGCCGGTCCGCGCGTCATCGCCCACGGGCAAATCCTCTCCATCGCGGCGTCGTACACGACCAAGAGTTGCGTCATCGAGCGATCCGTACATCGGCCCGGTGCGCCCAGATCGGCGACGGGCTACGCCGTGTGGCGAAGCGGTTCCGGGTCGAGCTCGACGGCCGCGTGAGCGTGGGATGGCAAGCGTCCCCTGGCGACGTCCCTCGGGCGCGTGCGCAATCGCTCTCGTGCGATGCGTTCCGTGAGCAGCGGAAGGAACGTCGTGCACGTCGCGTCCTGCTCGAGCTCGTCCCACACTTGGCGGACGGTGCGCTCGATCAACTCGCGGGTGAGGGTGTCGGGGACCACGGCCTCGATCCGGTCGGCGATCACGTCGAGGGTGTCCGATTCGCTCACTTCCATCCCGATCTCCTTGCTGCGAGGAGGGCTCGGCTCGCTCTCTCTCCTTCCAGTGGACACCCCGGGAATCGATATGTCTAATACGAACTTCGAAGCACTCCGATAGGCGTACGCCTATGGAGCTGGGAGCCGGTGGACCAGTCGAGCGACCTTCCGCTCCAGCGCCGGGACATCGACGATCAGGTCGGCGCGCCAGAGCTCCCGTCGCAGGGCGCGGAGTGCTCGCGGCTCGGTGCCCATCACCGCGTCGTACGCGATCCCTCTCGACGCAGCCAGCATGAAGTAGTAGGTCGAGAGGTAGTTCGCCGGCAGCAACTCGATGAGCGCCGACCGCTCCGGCGCGAAGACGAGATTGGCCAATGCACCTCCGTGCGGCGCCACGATGACCTCGGCCGACGCGAACCGCACGGCCTGCTCACGAATCGATTGGTTGGCCATGGTCGTGGCCTCGAAGCCGTAGCGCTCGAGCATCGCGACGACTTCGCCCTCGTTGATCACCCGTCGACCGGGCGCATCGCTCCTGCCGATGTAGAGGCGCGCGTGTCCGGTGCCGGCATCCGCGAGCCCGAACGCCTGTCTGAGGGCGCGCGCCGCACTCGCTCGAAGGAAGCCTCCCGTGTTCGTCTCGGTGGTGCAGATCAGCCGTTCGCATCGGTAGGCGGCCTCCGATGCCTCCACGCGGCGCTCGGGATCGATCTCGAGCACGTCGAGCAGCTCGAGGTGGAACCGCTCCAGTCGTCGCGGTACGAGCACGTGTTGGAGCTCCTCGCGCCGAATGAGCTCGACGACCATCGCGGCCCGCGGCGCGACGTCGATGAGCCAGTGGTAGTAGAGGGATGCGTGCGGCGCGAGCATGCTCAACGTCGTTCCCCGGAGCTCCGTCACCTGGCCGTCCGACTTGCCGTCGCGGCTGATCCACCCGTCGGCGCCCGAGACGATCCCTGCCGGGATGGTGACGACCTCCATGGGCGGGAGCTTCACGGGAAGCACCTCGCCGAAGATCTGCTCGACGACGTGAGGAAGCCCGTCGGGGATCCGGAGCCGGACGATCCCGTCCGCTTCGATCCGGTCGGTCGAGCAGCCCGCCCGAGTGGCCAGATCCGCCACCGAGATCGGCTGCTGGAGCGGCGCGCGTCTCCGCGCGCGGTGGTACCAGCGTTCGGAGCACACGAGCCGCGGAGACCGCCGCCACGAAGACCCGTCCATGCTGCTTGCGCAGCACGGGCCGCATCAACCATCGGTGCAATCGAGCGGTTGCGCTCCGGGCCCTACCCGGCACGACGAGACCGGCGTGACGCCCCGGGGAGGAACGGCGGTCGGGCCCTCACGTCGACGAGGGGTTGGTGATCTTGGCCAGCGCGGTGCGGAAGTCGGCGGCGTCCGGGATGTCGGAGTAGAAGCGGACGGCGATGGTGCCGTCGGGCCGGATGAAGAAGGTCTGCGGCACGCCCGTGATGCCGTACGCCTTCACGATCGCGTTCGAACTGTCGTCGGCCGTCCGCCAGACGGCGCGTTGCTCCTTGACGAACGTGCGGGCATCCGAGGCGATGTCGCGGTAGTCGACGCCCAGCATCACGTACTCACCCTTGTGCGCGGCCAGTTGCTGGCGGAAGAGCGGGAACTCCTTTCGGCACGGGTTGCACCACGAGGCCCAGAAGTTCAGCACCACCGGCTTGCCGCGAAAGTCGGAGAGGCTGACCGTCTTCCCGTCGAGGGTCTGGGCGGTGAAGTCGGGCGCGACGTCGCCCGCCCGCGGGCCACCGGCGCGGACGTCGCTCTGTTCGACGGTGCTGGCGGCCGAGCCGTCGTCGTCGCCGCTGGCCACCGCGACCCACGTGATGGCGCCCACCGCCAGCACGAGCGCCACCGCGAAGCCGGCGAGGATCCACCGGGCCCGGCGCGACCGACCCGCAGCGGGATCGTCAGACGGAGTGGAGGAGGGTGTCGACGGCAACGGCGGCGAAGAGGAGCGCAAGGTAGGTGTTCGAGAAGGTGAACAACCGTATGGCCTGCGCCGGCGTGGTGTTGCGCGCCAGGCGAATGGCCTGCGCGATGAACAGGGCGCCGAGCACCGCCGCGGTCACGACGTAGCCGACGCCGATCTCGTCGGTGACGAGGGGAAGGGTGAAGGTGACGGCGACGACCACGAACGCGTAGATCACGATCTGGCGCACCGCGGTGGGGATGCCCTTCGCCACCGGCAGCATCGGGATGCCGGCGGCCTTGTAGTCGTCGAAGTACTTCAGCGACAACGCCCAGAAGTGCGGGGGCGTCCAGAAGAACACGATGGCGAAGAGGATCCACGCCGGGGCCGCCACCGTGCCGGTGACCGCCGCCCACCCGACGAGCACCGGGACCGCGCCGGCGGCGCCGCCGATCACGATGTTCTGGGGGCTCCGGGGCTTGAGCCAGATGGTGTACACGAACACGTAGAACAACATGGCGCTCACCGCGAGCACCGCCGAGAGCAGGTTGACCGTCGACCACAGCAGTGCGAACGCGAGCGCCTCGAGCACCAGCCCGAAGATCAGCGCGCCCTCGGGGTTGACGTCGCCGTGGGGGAGCGGCCGGTGCGCGGTGCGCCGCATCATCTGGTCGCGGTCGCGCTCGATCCAGCAGTTGATGGTGTTGGCGCCGCCGGCGGCGAGCGCGCCACCGATCAGGACCTCGAGGACGAGGGAGAGCGGCGGCATCCCGCCCGCGGCCAGGATCATGGCCGGCAGCGTGGTGACGAGCAGCAGCTCGATGACGCGCGGCTTGGTGAGGTGGAAGTAGGCGAGGGCGGTGGTCCCCGCCCGACGCGTCCGGCCCGCGATGCGGGACGACGATTCCGTCCGGGCCTGCGTCACGAGGGGCGCGCTGCGCCCGGCAACCTCGGAGGGATCGGCCACTCGGCCGAATCTAGCCGCGGCCTCTGGGCGCCCACGAAGCAGGTGGCGGCGCGAGGGCGGCGGGGCGCGGGCCCGGCGATAACCTCCGGTCATGGCACCACGCGCCACCGAGCGCACCGACGATTCCAAGCAGTCGATCCGCATGACCGCCGACCGGCTCCTGGTGCTGCCGACCGACGACGTCGGTGACCGCAAGAGCCGGGGCGGCATCCTCATCCCCGCCACCGCCAACCTCAACCGCCGGCTCATGTGGGCCGAGGTGGTGGCGGTGGGGCCGACGGTGCGGAACCTGGAGGAGGGTGACCGGGTGCTGTTCGCACCCGATGCCGGCTTCGAGGTGGAGATCCGCGGCGAGGAGTACCTGATCCTGCGCGAGCGCGACATCCACGCGGTGGCGTCGATCCGCGAGGACGGCCAGACCGGGCTCTACCTGTAGCCGGGCGCGCGGCCCGGCCCGGTCACTTCTTGCGGCCCAGCTTCACGGGGACCTCGGCCGGGTGCGCGACCGGCGGCAACGCGCCCGCCGCCTCGCGCCGCTGCTCGAGGTAGGCGACGACCTGCTTGTGCAGGCGCTTGCCGAGCATCTTGCGCAACTCGACCGACATCGACCGGTACACCGGCTCGGCGCCCGTGAAGGCCGCGGGCTGCTCGGTGCACCACCAGCCGAAGTCCTCGCCACCCTCGCCCCAGCCGTCGCGTCCGAACTCGGTGAGTCGGGAGATCACGCTGCCGTCGTCCTGCTCGTCGTCGATGCGCCGCAGCGGCACCTGCCAGCAGACCTCGGGCTTGTACTCGCTGAAGTGCTTCCCCCGGTTGAGCGCGTGCAGGTGCAACGCGCAGCCGGCACCGGCCGGGAAGTCGAGGCGGTTCAGGAAGATGCACGCATCCTTGTGGATGGTCGTCTTCCACTCCGGGCCGTCACCCTCGTCCTCGACGACCTTCGTGTAGATGCCCTTCTTCTTCGCCACCTTGGCGAACTGCCACTCGTCGGCGCCGAGCTCCTTCGCCACCTTCACCACGTGCTCGCGGTCGGCCTTGTCGGAGAAGTGCGCCCCGTAGGTGCAGCAGCCGTGTCCGAGCTCGGGGGTCGGTGCCGTCCAGATGCCCTGGCAACCGCAGCCGAAGATGCACCGATACGACGACATGAGGAACGTCACGTCGATCTGCCAGGTGCGTCCCTCCTCGACCGGGTCGTCGAAGGTGACCCACTCGCGCGGGGCCGGCCGGGGTGCGGTCAGGTCTGCTCATGATGTGACGAGCGTAGCGACGGCCGACGCTGCACCAGGGACTCTCGCGCACCTTTTCGTCGTAGTCTCGGGTGATCGACGACTCGCGCGCACTCCTTGCCGACCTGCGATCGGTCCTCGGGCCCGACCGGGCGCGCGCCGAACCGCTCGAGCTCGCGCTCTACGCGCGCGACGCAGGCGTGGCGCGCGGCAGCGCCGCCGTCGTCTGCTTCCCCGAGACCGGCGCGCAGGTCGCCGACGCGGTACGCGTCGCGGCGCGCCACGACCGGCCGTTCGTCGCCCGGGGGAGCGGTACCGGGCTCGCGGGCGGCGCGACCCCCGTCGACGACCCCCTCGTGATCGTCACCACCCGGCTCAACCGCGTGCTCGAAGTCGACGCCGAGGAGCGGTACGCGTGGGTGGAGCCGGGGGTGCTGAACCTCGATCTCAGCCGCGAGGTGGCGCACCTCGGGTTGCACTACGCGCCCGACCCGTCGTCGCAACAGGCGTGCACCATCGGCGGCAACGTCGCCACCAACGCCGGCGGCCCGCACTGCCTGGCGTCGGGGGTCACCGCCACGCACGTGTTGGCGCTGGAGGTGGTGTTGGCCGACGGCTCGGTGGCGATGCTGGGCGGCCTCGCCCCCGACCACCCCGGCCTCGACCTGCGCGGGCTGCTTCGTGGGCTCCGAGGGGACCATGGGCATCGCCACCCGCATCGCGGTACGGCTCACCCCTGACCCGCCGGTCGTGCGCACGCTGTTGCTCGACTTCACGTCGATCGAGGACGCCGGAGCGACCGTCAGCGGCATCATCGCCGCCGGCATCGTGCCCGCGGCGCTGGAGATGATGGACGCCGAGATCACCCGCGCGGTCGAGGACTACGTGGGCGCGGGCTACCCGCGCGACGCGGCCGCGGTGCTGCTCGTGGAGCTCGACGGGCTCGACGGTGGGGTGGCGCACCAGGTCGACGCGGTCGAGCGGGTGGGCCTGGAGCACGGTGCCCGGACCGTCCGGGTCGCCGCCGACGACGCCGAGCGGGCGCTGCTCTGGAAGGGCCGCAAGTCGGCGTTCGGGGCCATCGCCCGCATCGCGCCCGACTACTACCTGCACGACGCGGTGGTCCCGCGCACGAAGCTGGTCGACGTCCTCCGCCGCGTGTACGCGATCGCGGCACGAGCAGCGGCTCACGATGATGAACGTGTTCCACGCCGGCGACGGCAACCTGCACCCGCTGATCGTGTTCGACGCGCGCGAGCCGGGCGTCTGGGAGCGCGTGCACCGCGCCGGCGACGAGATCCTGGCGGCGTGCGTCGCCGCCGGTGGCGTGCTCTCGGGTGAGCACGGCATCGGCCTGGAGAAGCGGGAGGCCATGCCCCTGGTGTTCAGCGCCGACGACCTCGACGCCCAGGCGCGGCTCCGTGACGCGTTCGACCCGTCGGGTCGGGCCAACCCGCGCAAGGTGCTGCCGCGCGGCAGCCGGTGCGGCGAGCTCCAGCGCGTCCCCGAGGGCGCGTGGATCTGATGCCCACGCTCACCGAGGTCGACGAGCTCTGCGAGACGGTGGCCCGGGCCGCGACCGTCGCCGCCGTCGGCAGCCGCACCCACTGGGAGGTGGGCGGGCCTGCGCCGACCGGCGACGACGTGACCCTGGTGCACGCGCCCGCCGGCATCGTCGCCTACGACCCGGCCGACCTCACCGTCACCCTCGCGGCCGGCACCCGCAGCGACGAGCTGGCGGCGGTCCTCGCCGCCGAGGGCCAGGAGTCGGTGCTCGATCCGCGCGACGGGGCCGTCCACCGTCGGCGGGTTGCTGGCGACGGGGCTGTCCGGCCACCGCCGCCTCCGTCACGGGCCGCTCCGCGACCGCGTGCTGGAGGTGCGCTTCGTCACCGCCGACGGACGGCTCGTGAAGGGCGGGGGACCGACGGTCAAGAACGTGAGCGGCTTCGACCTGCCCCGCCTCCTGGTCGGCTCGCTCGGTCGCGTCGGCGTGCTCGTGCAGGTCACCCTGCGGTGCCAACCCCTGCCCGCGAGCGCCGAGTGGTTCGTCACCGCCGCCGACCCCTTCGCGCTGCGACGCGAGCTGTACCGGCCCTCGTGCCTGCTGTGGGACGGCCTCCGCACCCACGTCCTGCTCGAGGGGATCCCGGCCGACGTCGCCACCGAGCGGGCGCGGGTCGACGGCGCCGAGGCCGGCACCGCACCCGCGCTGCCCGCCGGGCCCCATCGCGGTCGCATCTCGGTGAGGCCGTCGGCGCTGCGCGAGCTCGCGCCCGACGCTCGACTCGGTCGGCGCGCGGTGGGCCGCGGAGGTCGGCGTCGGCACCGTGCACGTGGCGACCGACGACGAGACCGCCCTGGCCGGTGCCCGCGCCGCGGCAGTCACCGCCGGTGGCTGGCTGCTGCGCGAGGCCGGCGCACCCGGTCTCGACGGCTTCGGCGGCGCGCTGCCGAACGCGAAGTTGATGGGTCGCGTGTTCGACGCGTTCGATCCCGACGGCAAGCTCTCGCCCGGTCGCCTACCCGTGGAAGCGGCCGGTGGTTGACGCCGTGACCGCGCCGGCGGTGCGGGGCGAGCGCGCCGGCGTGCTGCCGGTCGACGAGGACGAGCTGGTCGCGTGCGTCGCCTGCGGGCTCTGCCTGCCGCACTGCCCGACCTACCGCGTCACCGGGTTGGAGCGCCTCTCACCGCGCGGGCGGATCGCCGCCATGCAGGCGGTGGAGTTCGACCGCGCCCCGCTCGACGACGCGTTCCGTGACACCATCGAGACCTGCGTCCAGTGCCGTGGCTGCGAGGCCGCCTGCCCCTCGACGGTGCCGTTCGGCCATCTCATCGAGGGCGCCAACGAGGCGTTGGCGGCCCATCCGGCGCCGGCCACCGACACCCGGCGGACGTCGCGCCGACTCGCGGAGTGGTTCGGGTTCACGCTCGTGCTCCCGCGCCACCGCCTCCTCCTCGCCGCGACCTGGGCGCTCCTCGTGGCCCAGCGCCTGCACCTCGTGCCGCGCCGCCTCGGCCTGCCCGAGCTGTCCGCCCGCTCGCTGCGGACCCCGCTCGTCGCCGACGACCCGCCCGCGGACGCGTACCTCTTCCCGGGCTGCGTGATGGACGCGTGGCAGCGGGACGTACACCGCGACGCGCTCCGGGTGATGCGCGCCGGGGGCGCGCACGTCGGGCTACCCGGCCCCGGGGGTGACTGCTGCGGGGCGCTCCACACCCACGCCGGTCGCATCGGGCAGGCCCGCCGCCTGGCGCGACGGGTGATGGCGTCGATGCCGGGCCCGGCACCCGTCGTCGTCGACAGCGCGGGCTGCGGCGCGGCGATGAAGGACTACGGGCGGCTGCTCGACACCCCGGAGGCCCACGCGTTCGCGACCCGTGTGCGCGACTTCTCCGAATGGTTGGCGGCGCAACCCGGTGAGCTCCCGCTGCGCGACACCGGGCGCGACGTGGTCGTCCAGGATCCCTGCCACCTGCGTCACGTCCAGCGGGCCCAGGGTGCGGTGCGGACGGTGCTCGCGGCGGCGTACCGGCTGCACGAGACCGCCGACGACGGCCTGTGTTGCGGTGCCGGTGGCGCCTACGCGGTTCGCGAGCGCGCGCTGGCCGGCGAGATCCGCGACCGCAAGATCCGCGCGCTGCGGGCGGCCGCCGGTGACGACGCCGACCGGATGGTCGTCGTCTCCGCCAACCCCGGGTGCGCGATGCACCTCGGCGCGGCGGGCATCGATGTCCGTCATCCCGCCGAGCTGCTGGCCGCCGCCCTCGTGCCCAGCGAACCGGAGCACCCCGATGCGTGACGCCGAACACCTCGTCGAACGGTTGCAGTCGATCGAGGCCGACCTGCGCGACCTCGCCTACGACCGCCTGCGCGCCGCCGCCGAGGACGGCGACGCCGACGCGCTCGCCGACGAGAAGAAGGTGCTCCAGGCGCGACGCGCCGTCGAGCGCGCGATCGTGGCGCTCGGCGGCACGCCCGAGCACGACTGACGGCGCGGCGGCGCGTCAGCCCTGCGCCATCTCCGCCATGCGCCGGCCCATCTCCTCGGGGGAGACCTCCTCGACGTGGCTGGCGATGCTCCACCGGTGCCCGAACGGGTCCTCGAACTGGCCCGAGCGGTCACCGTAGAACTGGTTCTCGACCTCGCGCACCGAGGTGGCGCCGGCGTCCAACGCCTTGGCGTAGGTGGCGTCGACGTCGGCGACGTAGACGTGGATGGTGACCGGCGTGCCGCCGACCGACTGGGGTGACAGGAACCCGTGGTCGGGGAACTCGTCGGCGAGCATGATCATGCCGGTGCCGATCTCGAGCTCGGCGTGGCCGATGGTCTCGGGCGAGTCACCCGGCATGCGCATCCGCTCCTTGGCGTCGAGCACTCGGGTGTAGAAGTCGATGGCGGCGCTCGCGCCCCGACAGCACAGGTACGGCGTGACGCGGGGGTACTCGGCGGGGATGGGCTCGACGTCGGGCATGGTGACCTCCGGGGGAACGTGAGGCGAACGTGTGTTCGTCCAGCCTAACCCCGCGCTCCGGGCGCGCACAAGGGGTCAGGGGACGACGTAGCCGCCGTCGACCGCGAGCGCATGCCCCAGCACGAACGAGGCGTCGTCGGAGCAGAGCCACAGCACCGCGTTCGCGACCTCGTCGGGCGTCCCGATGCGGCCGATGGGGTGCAGCGCGATCAGTTGCTCCTCGAGACCCGGCAGCTGCATGGCCGCCTCGACCATGGGCGTGAGCACGGTGCCGGGGCACACCGCGTTGACCCGCACCCCGCGGTGGCCGTACTCGAGCGCGGCCGACTTCGTGAGCCCGAGCACGCCGTGCTTCGACGACACGTACGGCGACTGCCCCGGGTATCCGACCAGGCCGGCACCCGACGCGGTGTTGACGATCGCGCCGCCCGTCGCCAGGAGGTGCGGGAGCTCGTACTTCATGCAGAGGTACACGCCACGGAGCATCACGCCCTGGACCCGATCCCACTCCTCCTCCGGGAGGTCGGCGACGTCGTGCTGCGCGGCGGCCACGCCGGCGTTGTTGTGCGCGTAGTCGAGACGGCCGTACGCGGTGACGGCCTCGTCGACCATCCGCCGCACGGCGTCGGTCGACGCCACGTCGGTGCGCACGAAGCGCGCGTCACCGCCCGCGGCCGTTGCCAGCTCGACCGTCGCCGCGCCACCCGCCTCGTCGACGTCGGCGACGACCACCGACGCGCCGGCTCGGGCGAACGCGACCGCCGACGCGCGGCCGATCCCGGCGGCCGCGCCGGTCACCAGCGCCACCCGGCCCGAGAAGTCATAGGCGACCTGGCTCATCCCAACGCCTCCGGTGCCGCGCGCCCGTTCAGCCGGTCGACCAGCATGCGGAGCCGTGCCCACCCGTGCCGGTCGAAGCGGAAGGCGATGCGCTCGAGGTCGGCGTGGTCGTCGTCGGCGACCTCCTCGGGGGTCGGGCCGATCACCTCGATGTCGCCGCGCGTGACGATGTCGGCGAACTCGCGGTTGAGCGAAGCGAGCTCGTCGGGCGCGGGTGCGTGGCGCATGCGCAGGACCAGGCGTCCCTTCACGAAGCGCTGCGAGTGGTAGTTCGAGTAGAAGCCCACGATCTCGTCGACCGCGGTCTCGATGCTGTCGGTCACGCAGAAGAGGCGGTCGTCCTCCAGCGACACGTACCCGGGCCGCTCCAGCTCGCGCTCGACGAACGTGCCCCAGTGCTGCCAATAGGTGCCGCCGGGGACGTCGAGCATGATCACCGGCGCCGGTTGCGCCTTGCCGGTCTGCAGCAGCGTGAGCAGCTCGAACGCCTCGTCGAGGGTGCCGTAGCCGCCGGGGAGGAGCACGAACGCGTCCGACTCCTTGATGAACTCCAGCTTCCGGGTGAAGAAGTACCGGAAGTTGATGAGCTTGGGGTCGTCGGCCAGGAACTGGCTCGTGGTGGTCTCGAAGGGGAGGAGGATGCCGACGCCGAACGCGTTGTCGGTTCCCGCGCCCTCGATGCCGGCCTCCATGATCCCGGGCCCGGCCCCGGTGACGACCATCCAGTCGAGCGCGGCCAGGGCGGCGGCGAGATCGCGCGCCTGCACGTAGAGCGGGCTGTCGGGTTGCGTGCGGGCGGACCCGAAGATGGCGACCTTCCGGGCCGCGCGGTACGGCGCGAACACGTGAAAGGCGTGGCGCATCTCCTTCAACGCGGCGTTGGCGATCTTGAGATCGCCGCGATCGGCGGCGTCGTTCGCCAGCCGCAGCGCCGACGCCACCAGCTCGAAGATCAGATCGGCGTCGGCGGGGTCGCTGACCCGATCGACGAGTGCCGCCACGTCCTCGTCGAGGGCGGCGTCGCCGGTCCGGTACCGGGGGAGCTTCATCGTCCGCAGGCTAGAGCGGGCGATGACGGCGCGCGGTCGTGCCGCACGTTCAGTCGGCGAGCAGCGGTGCCGCGAGGGTGGCCAGCGCCGCCTCGGGCCGGGCACCGAGGTGGCTGATCACCTCCGCCGCGGCCAGCGCGCCGAGGCGGGCGGCGGTGCCGAGGTGGTACCCGTGGGTGAGCCCGAAGAGGAAGCCGGCGGCGAACTGGTCGCCGGCCCCGGTGGTGTCGACGACCTCGCCAACGGGGTGGGCGTCGACCACGTGCACCTCGTCGCGAGCGACGATCACCGCGCCCCGCTCGCTGCGGGTCAGCGCCGCGATCTCGCAGTGGTGCTGCACGCGCTGCAGGGCGTCGTCGAACTCGTCGACCTCGTACAGCGAGGTGATCTCGGCCTCGTTGGCGAACAGCACGTCGACCTCGGACTCGACCAGCTCCAGGAATTCGTCGCGGTGCCGGTCGACGCAGAACGAATCGGACAGCGTGAACGCCACCCGGTTGCCGGCGTCGTGGGCGGTGCGGGCGGCGAGGCGGTAGGCGGCCTTGGCGTCGGGCTCGTCCCAGAGGTAGCCCTCGAGGTAGAGCACCTGCGCCCGGGCGACCAGCTCGTGGTCGACGTCGGCCGGCCCCAGCTGGGCGGACGCGCCGAGATAGGTGTTCATGGTGCGCTGGGCGTCGGGGGTGACCACGATCAGGCACCGGCCGCTGGGCTCGCCGCCGGACGCGGGCTTGGCGCGGAACTCGACGCCGGCGGCGCGGATGTCGTGGCCGAACACGGTGCCGAGCTCGTCGTCGGCGACCCGGCCGACGAATGCGGCGCTGCCGCCGAACGACGCGACGCCGACCAGGGTGTTCGCCGCCGACCCACCCGAGATCTCGACGGCCGGACCCATCGCGGCGTAGAGCGCCTCGGCGCGGGCGGTGTCGATGAGGGTCATCGCCCCCGGCGTGAGGTCCTGCGCGGTCAGGAACTCGTGGGACTCGTGGCTCAGGACGTCGACCAGCGCGTTGCCGATGCCCACGACGTCGATGCGGTCGGTCATGCTCGCCCGCTCTCGTCGCTGCGCTCCGGGGCGCTCGGCCCCCGCTCCGCTGCTCGCCGGGATACCCGGCTCGCGGACACTCCGCTCATGCTCGCCCGCTCTCGTCGCTGCGCTCCGGGGCGCTCGGCCCCCGCTCCGCTGCTCGCCGGGATACCCGGCTCGCGGACACTCCGCTCATGCTCGCCCGCTCACGACGTGGAGCTCCGCACGCCGCCCAGCGTGACCGGCACGCCCTCCTGAACCGCGCCGGTCGCGGCGGCGGCGAGCCGGTCGGCCTCGACCGTCTCGGGCGGTGGCCGCAGGCGGCGCCCCTCGGTGCGGGTGCGGCCGTAGAGCGTGGTGCGCTGCTCGAGCGGGCGACCGAGCGGCTCGACGATGGCGCGCAGCTCGGACTCGTCGAGCTCCTGCCCGTGGCTGGCGCCCGCGGCACGTGAGATGTTCTCGTCCATCAGGGTGCCGCCGAGGTCGTTGCATCCGGCCTGCAGCGCCTGGCGGGCACCGTCGACACCGGTCTTCACCCACGACACCTGCACGTTGTCGATCCAGTCCCGGTACGCGATGCGACCCGACCGCGTGCACGAGCAGCACCTCCCGCATGGTCGGGCCCTTCCGGGCCCTCCGCTGCAGGAAGATCGGAGTGGCCATGTGCACGAAGGGCAACGGCACGAACTCGGTGAAGCCGCCGGTCTCCTTCTGGACGGCGCGCGTGCGCACGAGGTGGCGGGCGATGTGCTCCGGCCGCTCCACGTGCCCGAACATGATGGTGACGTTCGAGCGCAGCCCGACCGAGTGCGCGGTGCGGTGGGCGTCGAGCCACTCCTCGGTGTCGATCTTGTCGGGGCAGATGATGGCCCGCACCTCGTCGTCGAGGATCTCGGCCGCGGTGCCGGGGAGCGTGGCCAGGCCGGCTTCCTTCGCCGACACCAGGTAGTCGCGCAGGGGCATGCCGAGGCGACGGGCGCCCTCGGTGACCTCGAGCGCGGTGAAGCCGTGCACGTGGATCTGCGGCGCGACCTCCTTCACCGCGCGCGCCACCGAGAGGTAGTAGTTGCCGTCGAAGTCGGGGTGGATGCCACCCTGGAGGCACACCTCGGTGGCGCCGCAGTCGACCGCTTCCAGGACGCGGCGCTGGATCTCCTCGTGGTCGAGGAGGTACGGCGAGCCGCGGAGGTTCAGTGAGAGCGGGCCCTTCGAGAACGCGCAGAACTTGCACTTGAACGTGCACACGTTCGTGTAATTGATGTTCCGGTTGCGGACGAACGTGACCGGGTCACCCACCGTGTCGCGCCGGAGCTGGTCGGCGACCGCGGCGACCTCGAGGAAGTCGGGTCCGCGTGCGCCGAGCAGGGTGACGATCTCGTCGACATCGACCTCCTCGCCGGCGAGGACGCCGTCGAGCACCTCGCCCACCGGCGTGCGGGCCCGGGCCGTCCACCCCGGTGGCACCGGTGCCGGGAGCAGCGCGGGAGGTGTGGTCCCGCCGCCCGCGGCCCAGGCGTCGTCGCGCGCCAGGCCCTCGAGGTCGGACGCGCAGCGCACCGCGAAGCGCACGTCGTCGTGCAGCCAGCGGTCGCCGTCGCGCACGTACTCGGAGTACACGGTGAGGCGCGGCGCGAGCGTCTTGCCCGCGGCTTCGGTGGCGCGACGCAGCACGTCGAGTTGTGGCCACGGCCGCTCGGGGTTCACGTGGTCGGGGGTGACGGGGGAGACGCCGCCCCAGTCGTCGATCCCGGCCGCCACCAACGCCGCGAGGTCGTCGGGCGCGGACAGGTTGGGGGGCGCCTGCAGGTGGATCGACGGGTCGAGCACCAGCCGGGCGGCGGCGATCGTCCACAGGAGCTCGTCGCGGTCGCACGCGGGCGCGCGCCACATCGACGTGCCCGGCTTGGGCAGGAAGTTCTGGACGATCACCTCCTGCACGTGGCCGTGGCGCCCGTGGGCGGCGGCGATGGCGAGGAGCGCCTCGAGCCGCTCGATCCGGGTCTCGCCGATGCCGACCAGGATCCCGGTGGTGAACGGCACCCGGGCCCGGCCCGCGGCCTCCAGCGTGGCCAGCCGTCGCTCCGGGGTCTTGTCGGGGGCGCCGGCGTGCGGGCCGCCGGGCTCGCCGAGACGGGCGGCCAGGGTCTCGATCATCATCCCCTGCGACGGCGACACCGCCCGGAGCCGCACCAGCTCGTCCTCGGTGAGCGCCCCGGCGTTGGCGTGGGGGAGCAGTCCGGTCTCGGTGAGCACGACCCCGGCCGCGGCGACGAGGTAGTCGACCGTCGAGGCGTACCCCCGGTCGGCCAGCCAGGCGGCGGCATCGGGGTAGCGCGCCTCGGGCGCCTCGCCCAGGGTGAAGAGCGCCTCGTGGCAGCCGAGCTCGGCGCCGCGCCGCGCGATGGCCAGCACCTCGTCGAGCTCCAGGTAGGGCGACACCAGGTGCGCGGGCGGCTTGGCGAAGGTGCAGTACCCGCACTTGTCGCGACACAGCATGGTGAGCGGGATGAACACCTTGGGGGAGAAGGTGACCCGCGCCCCGTGGGCGGCGTCGCGGCGCGCCGCGGCGTGCTCCAGGAGCTCGGCGACGGGAGACTCGAGCAACGCCTCGACGTCGACGATCGCGGCCATGTGCGGGAGGCTACCCGCCACGCGCCACCGCCCCGCCGGGTTCCGTACCCGGTTCAGAACTGGAGGGGTCGGGTGATGTGGTCGATGTCGCCGTCGCCGCCCGCGCGCGCACCCCATCCACCCTCGAACGCGGCGTCGGTGATCTCCCGCCGGTGGGTGATGAGCCACCGGCCGTCGACCGGCGCGAACTCGTCGAGGTAGCGGCCCCAGTGGTCGAGCCCGTGCACGGTGAGGAACAGGTAGTAGGAGCGCGACCGGGCCGACGTCTCGCTCAGCACGTCGATCTGCGTGGTGGCGGTGAAGTGCCGGATGAACGGGACACCACCGCGCGCGATCCACTCCTCGGTGGGCGTCATGACGATCGACTCGCCCGTGCTGGCGGGCGGTCCCGGGCGACCGCGCGTCACGACCGACGACATGAACGCATGGATGGCCTCGCGTCCCTCGTAGCGGCCGCTGCCCGTCTCCATGATGCCGTCGGGAGCGAACACCTCGACCATCTGGTCGATGCGACCGCTGTCGCCGTTGGCGTTGTAGCGGGCGATGCAGTCGCGGATGCTCTCGCGCGCGACGAGCTCCCACACTTCCATGGGCTACCTCCGAATCAGCCGAGCGCGGCGGGGTCGACCAACCACACCACGCGCTCGGCGTCGACGTGAGCGGCGGGGAGGTCCTCACCCGCGCGGACGCGCGCCAGGGCGTCGCGCTTGTCCCCACCGGCCACGGTGAACACGACGAGGTGCGAGCGGGCGAGGGCGGGGAACGTGAACGTGAGGCGCGCGTGCGGATGGAGATCGTCCGCGTTGGGCACGACGAAGCGATCGTCGACCGCCAGCGCCGCCGAGCCGGGGAAGAGCGACGCGGTGTGGCCGTCGGGTCCCAGCCCGAGGTGCACGAGGTCGATCGGCGGCGCGGCCGCGACCTCGGCGTCGTACGCCGCGGCGGCGTCGTAGACCGTGTCGCCCGCGCCGCGCATCGAGTGCACCGCACGCACCGGCACGTGGTCGAGGAGCACGGCGCGCGTCATGCCCTCGTTCGACTCGGGGTGGTCGACCGGCACCCAGCGGTCGTCGCCGAACCACACGTCGACGTCGGGCCACGCGACTGCATCGCCCCGCGCCGCGAGCTGCTCGTAGCTCTCGCGGGCGGTCGACCCACCCGAGAAGGCGATCGACCTCGGCGCCTCGGCGACGACCAGATCGGCGAACGCGGCGGGAACGTCGTCGACCACCCGGAGATCACCGTGCACGGCGGTCATGATACGGACATGGAGCGCGACACGGTTGCGGTGTACGAGGAACGAGCCGAGGAGTGGCGCGATCGGCGCCGTCCCCGCTTCCTCGACCAGGTGCGATCGCTCGCCGCGGCCACGCCTCCGGGGTCGGTCAGCGTCGACCTCGGCTGCGGCGCCGGCCTGCACCTCCCGTACCTCGCCCGTCCGGTCGTGGCGCTCGACGCCGCCCACGCCATGGTGGCCCTCGCCCGCGCCGAGGCCCCCGACGCCTGGCCCGTGCAGGCCGACCTCGAGGCGCTCCCGTTCCGCGGCGGCGCGCTCGGCGCCGGCTGGGCGCGCGCGAGCTACCTCCACCTGCCCAACGAGCGGCTGCCGTTCGCGCTCGCCGACCTGCACCGGGCATCGAGGGTCGGGGCGCCGGTGCACCTCGTGCTGCACGCGGGCGAGACCAGCGGTCCGCTCGCCGACGACGACTTCCCGGGCCGGTACTTCGCGGGCTGGGCCGTGGACGCGCTGGCCGACGTGCTGGTGGGCGCGGGGTTCGCCATCGACTCGCTGGCGGTCGACGACGACAACCCGTTCTGGGTCGAGGCCCGGGTCACGCGCGCCCGCACGCTGCCGGACACCGTCGGCTCCGGCATGCGGCTCCTCGTGTGCGGCCTGAACCCGTCGGTCTACGCCGCCGACGCCGGCATCGGGTTCGCCCGGCCCGGCAACCGCTTCTGGGCCGCGGCGCTCGCGGCCGGCATCGTGACCGTCGACCGCGACCCGTGGGCCGCGCTGACCGGACACGGAGTCGGCATGACCGACCTCGTGAAGCGCGCCACACCCCGCGCCGACGAGCTGACGCGTGACGAATACCGCGACGGCTTCGCGCGTGTCGAGCGCCTGGCGCGCTGGCTCCGGCCGGGCGCGGTGTGCTTCGTCGGTCTGGCCGGCTGGCGCGCCGCGGTCGACCGGAACGCGGTCGCCGGTGTGCAGGCCACGACGTGTGGCGGACGACCGGTCTACGTGATGCCCAGCACCAGCGGGCTCAATGCGCGCGTCCCTCCGGCGGCGCTCGCCGAGCACCTCCGCGCCGCCGCCGCCCTCGCCGACGAGCGCCGCTGACGTCGCGGCCCACGACCGACCAGAACGTGGTCAGGACATGCTCAGGACGTGGTCAGGACGAGACCTCGGCCCGTCGCTTCTCGATGGTGCCGAGCGCGTCGGTGAACGACGCCGAGAAGGAGTCGACGCCTTCGCGTTCGAGCGTCGCGGTGACGTCGTCGAAGTCGACGCCGGCGACCGCGAGGTCGCTCATGGCCCCGAGCGCGGCGGGCAGCGCTGCGCTCACGGTGTCGGGGCGCTGGTTCCCCTCGCCGTCGTGCAGGGACTCGATCGAAGCCGGCGCCAGGGTGTTCACGGTGTCGCGCCCGATCAGCTCGTCGACGTAGAGCGTCGACGGGTAGGCCGGGTTCTTGGTCGAGGTCGACGCCCACAAGGGGCGCTGCAGGCGGGCGCCCTTGGCCGCGAGCGCCTCCCACCGAGTGCCCGAGAAGCGCGCCCGGAACAGCGCGTTGGCCAGCTTGGCGTTCGCCACCGCCGCCTTGCCGCGCAGTGGGCTGCCCTCGGGCAGGCGGCGGTCGGTCTCGGTGTCGACCCGGCTCACGAAGAACGACGCCACCGACGCCACCGACGACGGGTCGCCGCCGCCGGCCACGAAGCGCTCGAGGCCGGCGAGGTACGCATCGATCACCTTGTCGTGGCGGTCGAGCGAGAAGATGAGCGTGACGTTGACGTTGATGCCGGCGGCGATCGATTCCTCGATGGCACGGAGGCCTTCGAGCGTCCCGGGGATCTTGATCATCACGTTGGGTCGGTCGACACGCGCGAAGAGCGAACGCGCCGCCGCGATGGTGCCATCGGTGTCGTGGGCGAGCGTGGGCGCCACCTCGACCGACACGAACCCGTCGCCTCCGCCCTGCGCGTCGTACACCGGGCGCAGGAGGTCGGCGGCCGAGACGATGTCGGCGAGCACCACCTCCCAGTACGTGTCCTCGATCGACAGACCGCGCCGGGCGCAGTCGGCGAGCTGCTCGTCGTAGCCGTCACCGGCACCGATGGCCTTGTCGAGGATCGTCGGGTTCGACGTGACCCCGCGGATCCCGTCGTCGTCGACGAGCTGCTGCAGCCCCCCGCCGGTGAGCAGCGGCCGGGCGAGGTTGTCGTACCACGGGCTCTGCCCGAAGTCGTCGAGCCGGGCGATCGCGCTCTCGCTCATGTTCTTTCTCCGTTCTCGAGCAGCGCGCGGGCACGCGCGGCGACGTTCTCGGCGGTGAACCCGAACTTCTCCAAGACCAACGGGCCGGGTGCCGAGGCGCCGAAGTGGTCGATACCCACGGCGTCGTCGGCGTAGCGCTCCCACCCGAAGGTGGCTGCGGCCTCGACGGCGAGTGTCGGCACGTCGGCCGGGAGCACCTGCTCCCGGTAGTCGTCGGATTGCGCGGCGAAGAGGTCCCACGACGGCATCGAGACCACCCGCACCGAGAGGCCGGCGAGGTGCTCGAGCGCCGCGACGCACACCGAGACCTCCGAGCCGGTGGCCAGCAGCACGAGGTCGAGGCCGTCGCCGGTCTCGTCGACGAGGGTGTAGGCCCCGCGGGGAACGCCGGCGGGTGCGCGCTCGGCGGTGCCCGCCAGCACCGGGAGCTTCTGCCGGGTGAGCACGAGCGCGGTCGGGCCCTCGTTGTCGACGTGGATCCGGAACGCGTGGCTGGTCTCGTTGGCGTCGGCCGGACGGAGGACTCGCAGCCCCGGCATCGCCCGCATGGCCGCGAGCTGTTCGATGGGCTGGTGGGTCGGGCCGTCCTCGCCGAGCCCCACGGAGTCGTGGGTCCAGACGAACAACGTCTTGTACCCCGACAGCGCGGCCAGGCGCACTCCGCCGCGCATGTAGTCGCTGAACACGAAGAAGGTGCCGCCCGCGGGCATGAGGAAGCTCACGGCCATGCCGTTCATGACTCGAGCCCATGCCGTGCTCGCGGATGCCGTAGTGGAGCTGCCGGCCGCCGAAGCGGTGGACGTCGATCACCGGCGCGTCCTTGAGCTCCATGCCGGTGTTCTCGGTGAGGTCGGCGCCGCCGCACAGCAGCCCGGGCACGACGTCGAGCACGGCGTTGACGATCGCGGTGCACGCCTGGCGGGTGGCGAGCGCGTCTTCGCCCGCCTTCCACGCCGGGAGCTTCGACTCCCAGCCGGCGAGCCCGCGCTGCTCGTAGCAGGCGTCGAGCTGCGCGGCGAGCTCCGGCTCCGAATGGTGGAACGCGGCATTTCGCTGCTCCCACGCCTCGCGCGCCGCGCGTCCGCGCGCCCCGGCGGCGCGGTAGTGCTCGAGGACGTCGTCGGGCACCGAGAAGTCCTCCGGCGGCAGGCCGAGGATCTCCTTGACCGCGGCGACCTCGTCGGCGCCGAGCGGGCTGCCGTGCGCCTTGGCGGTGTCGGTGTACTTCGGCGACGGGTACCCGATGTGGCTGCGCAGCACCAGCATGCTCGGCCGGCCGGTCTCGGCCATGCCGGCCCGCAGGCCCGCCTCCAGCGCGTCGAGGTCGTTGGCGACCTCGCCCAGCTCCAGCACGTGCCAGCCGTAGCCCTCGAAGCGCTTCCGCACGTCGTCGCTGTAGGAGAGCTCGGTCGGACCGTCGATCGTGATGTGGTTGTCGTCGTACACGTACACGAGGCGGCCCAGCCCGAGGTGGCCGGCGAGCGACGCGGCCTCGTGGCTGACACCCTCCTCGAGGTCGCCGTCACCGCAGAACACGAACGTGTGGTGGTCGACGACCTCCTCGCCGAAGCGCGCCCGCAGGTTCGCCTCCGCCAGTCCGATGCCGACCCCGTTGGCGAAGCCCTGGCCGAGCGGACCGGTCGTGACCTCGATGCCGGCCGCGTGGCGGTATTCAGGGTGGCCGGCGGTCTTCGACTGCCACTGCCGGAACTCGCGCAGGTCGTCGAGGGTCAGGCCGAAGCCGGTGAGGTAGAGGAGCGAGTAGAGCAGCATCGACGCGTGCCCGTTGGAGAGCACGAAGCGGTCGCGGTCGGGCCAGGTCGGGTCGGCGGCGTCGTACTTCATCACCCGGGTCCAGAGGACATGGGCGAGGGGGGCCAGGGCCATCGGCGTGCCCGGGTGACCGGAGTTCGCCTTCTGCACCGCGTCCATCGCGAGGCCGCGGATGACGTCGATCCCGCGCTGCTCGAGGCCCTGTTCGATGTCGGTCGTCGTCATTGCGCCCCTTCTCGTGCCGAGCTCACCGCCTGCTCGCGCCAGCCTACGAGGTCGGTGGCGCGGCCTCGACGGTCACCGGCCCGGGGCGGCGGAATGCGCCGATCGTCGTGACCGGGTCAGAACAACGCGACGCTGGCGGTGAAGCCGTGCAGGAAGTTCTCGCCCCCGACCGGCCCCACCTCGCCGGCGCAGAACGCGCCCGCGACCGGGAGGGGCCCGAGCAGCTGGTCGAGCACGCCGGCGTCGTGGTCGGGCACGCCGAAGAACCGGCGGCCGCGGCCGTTGCACGTGAAGAGCAGCGCGGCCTCGGCCTCGATTCCGCTGAGCAGCTCGCGCAGGTCCTCGTCGGCGGCCGCCGCGTCGCGGACCTGGAACTGGACGGTCTGGCCGACGGAGACGTCGTCACCGACGACGATCGCGCCGGTGGCCTGGTCGCCACCGAGCACGTTGCGCACCAGGAAGTCGCCGCGGCGGAAGTCGGTCCGGTGCTCGTCGACCACCACGCCGAGGTGGAGGCCGGCACGCATGAGCGACCGGTCCTCCTCACTCACCTCGGACGCGGTGTCCTGCACCCGTTCGATCGCGGCGCGCCCGGCGAGCTCCTCGATCCGGTTGCCCTCGCTGCGCGTCACGACGTAGGGCTGACCCACGGGACGGCAGCCCTGGGACACGACGGTGCGCACGTCGACCCCGTCGACGAACACCCCGACCGCTCCCGCGCTGGTCACGCTGGAGTCGAGGACGAGGCGGTTGCCGCCGGGGCCGCGCGCCGCCGAGGCCGCGCCACCGATCACCTGGACGGGAGCGATGCGATCGCCGACCGCGTCGTCGTTCAGCCGGCGGAGGAAGCCGTCGACCGGGAAGCTGAACGGGTCGGCGAGGAGGAAGAGGTTCGACGGGAGGTGGTCGAGATCGGGCCAACCCGTGATCGCAGCACCGTCGGGGGTCTGCTCCACGCCGAACGCGGCCGGCGTGAGCCGGGCGTCCGGCAGCGACGCGGCGAAGGCCGAGAGCGCAGGACCGTCCTCGACCTCCCGCGGTCCGCCCACGACCGCGACCGTGGTGGCACCCAGCATCACCCGGGGTTCGAGGAGGTTGCCGAGCGCGAACGCGAGATCCTCCATCGCCCCGACGAAGTGCGGCGACGCGAAGCACACGACCAGGTCGGGCTCGTCGCCGCCGAAGCGTTCCATGATCTCGCCCGCGACCTCGCCGACCGCGTGGGACGCGACCGGATGCTCGGACAGGGCCGCGGCGAAGCGAGTCGGTGTCATCGGCGATCCTCCTTCCAGAGCTGGACGCGGAGCCGGACCAGGCCGACCATCGTCCTCAGGACGCGGCGCAGGATCGGCGTGCGCGACGGGCGACGCTCCTCCACGGTCACCGGCACCTCCGCCACCGCGAGTCCGGCGCGGTCGGCCCGCAGCACGAGCTCGGTGTCGAAGAGGTCGGTGCCGCTCCAGCAGCGCTCCACGATCGGGACGACCGTCGCGCGCCGCATCGCCTTCATGCCGTGGGTGTCCGACACCTGCAGCCCGAAGCCGTACCGCAGCAGCGAAGCGAAGCCCGCGGTGATGGCGCGGCGGGGCCAGGGCCGGGTGTCGGTCGTGCCCGGGGCCCGCTTCGACCCGACCACGATGGCCGGGCCGTCCGCCGTCGTCAGGGCCGGGAGCACCCGGTCGACGAAGTCGGCGTCGTAGTAGTCGACGTCGAAGACGACCACGACGTCGCGGCTGGCGGCGAGGATCCCGACCCGCATCGCCTCGCCGTAGTCGGCCCGGGGCCGGGTGAGCACCCGGACCACCGGATCGGCGATCGCGAAGGCGCGGGCGTCGGCGAGCGTGGTGTCGCTGGAGCCGTTCTCGACCACCAGCACCTCGAAGGTCAGGTCGCGTTCGCGCAGCTCACCGACCAGCTCTTTCAGCGTCTGGTCGAGGAGCCCCGCCTCGTTGTGGGCGGGCATCACCACCGACACACCGGGCGCGGCGTCGCGCGCCGGAACTGTCGGGGGCATGACGGTAGGCTACCGACCCTTCCATGGACGTCCTCACGCAGCACGCGCTCGCGAACGGCGGCAAGGCCGCGGTGATCGTCGACGAGTCGGGGGGCGGGCGACCGTCGGCCACCACGTACGCCGAGCTCGAGGTGCTCGCCAATCGCCTCGGCCACGCGTACCTCGCGCTCGGGGCGCGCCGCGGCGAGCGCATCGCCTGGTGCGGCGCGAACTCGCTCGAGGTCATCACCACCCTCCATGCCAGCCGCAAGGTCGGGCTCACGTCGGTCCCGGTCTCGTACCGATTCAACGCCGCCGAGATGCAATACGTGATCGACAACTCCGACGCGACCGTCGTGCTCGTCGACGCCGAGCAGGCATCGCTCGTGGCAGCAGTGCGCGATCAGCTCCCGAAGGTCCGCGGCGTGCTGGTGTTCGGCGGCGACGCGCCGCCCGGCTGCGCGCAGTGGGACGAGCTCGTGGCCGCGCAACCCGATTCGCCGCCGGTCGACGCCGAGGGCGCGGGCGGGGCGGCCGGAGCGACGATGATCTACACGTCGGGCACCACCGGCAAGCCGAAGGGGGCGATGCGCACCGGCACCGACGCCGGCGCGGTGGGCGCGCTGCTCGCCGAGCTCGGCCTCCTGGCGCCGGACCCGGTGCACGTGACGACGGGCCCCCTCTACCACTCGGGTCCGCTGTCGTTCGCGTTGTTCGCGCATGCCGTCGGCGGGACCATCGTGGTGCTCCGCAAGTTCGACCCCACGTCGTGGCTACGCCTCGTGAAGGAGCACCGCGTCACCGACACGTTCACCGCACCCACCCAGCTGAAGCGCATCGTCGCCCTGCCACCGGGCGAGCTGGCGCGTGCCGACCTGTCGTCGATGCGCACGCTCATCGCCAACGCCGCGCCGGTGCCGTACGCGCTCAAGCAGGAGGTGATCGAGAAGCTCGGCGACGGGTTCCTGTACGAGGTGTACGGCTCCACCGAGCTCGGCGTGGTCACGGTCCTGCACCCCGAGGACCAGCTGCGCAAGCCCGGCTCGTGCGGCCGGACCTACGGTCCCATCGAGGTGCGCATCGTCCGCGACGACGGCACCGAGGCCGAGGTGGGGGAGCCGGGCGAGCTCTTCATCCGCACCACGCTGGAGATGGACGGCTACCACCACACCGACGAGCGGCTCTCGGAGCACGACGGTGGCGACTGGAAGTCGGTCGGCGACGTCGCCTACCTCGACGACGAGGGCTACCTCTACATCTGCGACCGCAAGAAGGACATGATCATCTCCGGCGGGGTGAACATCTACCCCGCCGAGATCGAGGCCGTGATCCACGAGCACCCGGCGATCCTGGATGTCGCGGTGTTCGGCATCCCCGACGACGAATGGGGCGAGCGGGTGCACGCGATCGTGCAACCGCGAGCCGACGCCGACCTCGATCTCGACGACCTGCGCGCGTTCGTCGACGCGCGCATCGGCGGCTACAAGCGGCCGCGCGACTACGAGGTGCGCGACGAGCTGCCGCGCACCGAGTCGGGCAAGCTGCTCAAGCGTGTGCTGCGGGACGAGTACTGGCGCGACCGCGAGACCGCGGTCTGAGCCTCCTGATGGGTTCGACGCTCTCCGAGCGTGCATCCCTGGAGCTCGTGGCCCGCTACGGCGTGCCCACGGTGCCGACGCGGCGCGCAAACACTCCGGACGACGCGGTCAGCGCCGCCGCAGCGCTCGGCTACCCCGTGGTGGTGAAGTTGCACGGCGACGGCATCGCCCACAAGACCGAGCGGGGCCTGGTCCGTCTCGACCTCGCCAACTCCGACGCCGTGCGCGACGCGGCCGCCTCGCTCCTCGCCGCCGCGCGACCCGACGACGGCGCGGTCGACCTGGTGGTCGCGCCGATGGTCGCCGGCTCGCGCGAGCTCATCGCCGGAGTGCACACCGACGAGCAGTTCGGGCGTTGCGTGATGGTCGGGATCGGCGGTGTCCTGACCGAGGCGCGGGCCGACGTCGCGTTCCGACTGGCGCCGCTGACCGGCTTCGACGCCGCCGACATGCTCGACGAGCTGCGCGCCCAGGCGCTCCTCGGCCCGGTGCGGGGCGAGCCGGCGGTCGACCGCGACGCGGTGAGCGGGGTCCTGCTCGCGTTGGCGCACCTCGCCGCGGACGAGCCCGACGTGCGGTCCGTCGACGTCAACCCACTCGTGATCGTCGACGGCCGCCCGGTCGCCGTCGATGCGCTCGTGGTGCGCGCGTGAACCCACTCGACCCGCTCTTCGAACCGCACGGCATCATCGTGGCGGGCGCCTCCGCGCATCCCGGCAAGTTCGGGTTCGTGACGCTGCACAACATCCTGTCGTGCGGCTACAAGGGCCGCGTCTTCCCCGTGAGCCTCGAAGGCGGTGAGGTCCTCGGGCGCCCCGTCGCCACCTCGGTCGACGACCTGCCCGACGGCGCCGCCGACCTCGTGTTCGTGTGCACGCCGCCGTCGGCGAACCCGGAGCTGCTCGCCGCGTGCGCGCGCCGGGGCGTGAAGGTCGCGTTCGTGGCCACCGCGGGCTACGCCGAGGCGGGAGCGGACGGCGAGCGCGCGCAGGCCGAGCTGGTGGCGGTCGCGGCCGCGCACGGCATGGTCCTCGCCGGCCCCAACGGGCAGGGCGTGGTGTCGACGCCGGTGTCGCTGTGCGCGCAGATCGTGGCGCCGTACCCACCGGCGGGCGGCATCGGCATCGTCAGCCAGTCGGGCAACCTCCTCTCGAGCTTCCTGAACCTCTCGATCGACTCCGGCGTGGGCGTCAGCCGGGCGGTGTCGGCCGGCAACGCCGCCGCCACCCGCGTGGCCGACTACCTCGACTACCTCGCCGACGACGCCGCCACCGCGGTCAGCCTGGCGTACGTCGAGTCGGTGGGCGACGGTCGCCGGTTCTACGACGTCGCCCGCCGCACCACCGACCGTCAGCCGCTCGTGGTGCTGCAGGGCGGGAGCACGTCCGGAGGCCGCCGGGCCGCGGCATCGCACACCGGGTCACTCGCCAGCGACGCGCGGGTGTTCGCGGGGGTGTGCCGGCAGGCCGGGGTCGCACGCGCCGAGACGGTGGAGGAGGCGTTCGACGCCGCGGCCGTGTTCGCCACCACCCCGCTGCCCGCGGGCCCGAACGTGGTGGTGGTCACCACCGTCGGGGGGTGGGGCGTGCTCACCGCCGACGCGGTCACCCGCTCCGACCTGACCCTGCTCGAGCTCCCGGCCGACCTCCGCGCGTCCCTCGACCACCACCTCCCGGCGCGGTGGAGCCACAACAACCCGATCGATCTCGCGGGTTCGGAGACGCGCGACACCGTCACCGAGGTGCTCGACGTCGTCGCGCGCCACGACGCGGTGCACGCGGTCGTGTTCCTCGGCATCGGCATCCAGTCGAACGAGGCGCGCATGATGCGCGAGGGCCCCTACTTCCCCGAGCACGGGTTGGCCCGCGTCGTCGAGTTCCACGAGCGCCAGGACGCCCGGTACGCGGAGGCCGCCGCCACGATCTCCGCCGCCACCGGCAAGCCGATCCTCGTCGCCAGCGAGCTCGCGGTCACCGACCACGACAATGCCGGGCCGCGCGCCGTGCGCGAGGCCGGCCGCTACTGCGTGCCGTCGGCCACTCGCGCCGTCCACGCGCTCGAGCACCTCTGGCACCATGCCCAACGTCGCCGCCGGATGGAGGCGGAGTGAGCACCACCACCCGGCGCGTGCTGGCCGGTCTCCTCGTGGTCGCGGCGGCCATCGTCGCGTTCGTCGCCTTCTCCGGCGGGGATTCCGGCGCCGGGCCGGCGACGACGGCGACGCCGGAGGCGACGACCCCGCTGTGGTCGGTGCGGCGGGTCCCGGAGCCGGTGGTGGACGCCGTGGGCGAGCAGCACCTGCAGGCGGCGCTGGACGCGGCCGCGCCGGGTACCGGTACCTGCTTCGTGGTGCAGGTGGGCAACCACACCGTCGCGGCCCACCAGGGCGACGTCCCCCTCATCGGTGCCTCGACGCAGAAGCTGCTCGTCGCCGCGGCGGCGCTGGAGATCCTCGGACCCGACTCGACCTTCCCGACGCGCGTCGTCGCACCGGCCCAGCCCGCCGACGGCACCGTCGATCGGGTCTGGCTCGTCGGCGGCGGCGATCCCGTGCTCGCCACCGGCGACTACGCGTCCTTCCTCCAGTCCCAGGGCAAGACGAAGGGCGACGTGACCACCAGCCTCGAAGCCCTCGCCGACGCGGTCGTCGCCAAGGGCATCCGCCGGATCCCCGGCGGGATCGTGGGCGACGACTCGCGCTACGACACGCAGCGGTACCTCCCCACCTGGAAGGACAGCTACCGCACCGACGGCGAGATCGGACCGCTCGGGGCGCTGACGGTGAACGACGGGTTCAGCGCGTGGTCCGCCAACACGAAGACCCCGGTCGACGACCCCGCCCGCAACGCCGCCGCGCAGCTCGCCGCGCTCCTGCGCAGTCGCGGCGTCGACGTCGGCTCGTCCGGCACGGGGACGGCGCCCGCGGGCGCGGTCGAGGTCGCGCAGGTGACGTCGCCACCCCTCAAGGCGATCGTCGCCTCGATGCTCTCGTCGAGCGACAACCTCACGGCCGAGCTCCTCACGAAGGAGCTGGGGGTCAAGACCGCCAACGCGGGCACGACCGCGGCCGGGGTGGCTGCGACCACGGCGAAGCTCAGGGAGCTCGGTGTGCCCATCGCCGACGGCGCGTTGAAGGACGGCTCGGGGCTCGACCGCGGCAACCGGATCACGTGCGACAACCTGGTCGCGACGCTGGCCCTCGCCGACCGCCCCGAGCTCACCACCCTCCACGACGGCCTGCCGGTGGCGGGGCAGAACGGCACGTTGTTCGACCAGTTCCTCGGGACCACGCTCGCCGGCAACTTCCGCGGCAAGACCGGTTCCCTCGACGGTGTGAGCGGGCTCACCGGCGAGCTCGAAGCCGGACGGCGCATCCGGTTCGCGTTCCTCGACAACGGCTCGTTCTCCGAGGCGCAGGGCGACGTGGCACGGGTGCGGATCGGTGAGATCGTCGGCCGCTTCCCCGACGCACCACCGGTCGATGCTCTCGTGCCCGCGCCGCAGTAGGGTCTGGCCGCATGGAACCGACGCCGCCGACGCCGACGCCATCGGGGACGCCGCCACCGGTGTCGTCGACCGCACCGCCGTCGTCGTCCGCGGAGGCAGCTTCTTCCACGCGGAAGCGGCCGCCGCCGCTGCCGCAGCTCGTCACCGAGCTGCGCGATCTCGTCGTCAGCTACTTCAAGCAGCAGACGATCCTGCCGCTGAAGCAGCTCGGTCGTTACATCGGCTTCGGCATCCTCGGGTCGCTGCTGCTCGGCTTCGGCGTGCTGTTCCTCGCCCTGTCGGGTCTGCGTGCCCTGCAGGACGAGACCGGCGACACGTTCACCGGCGACTGGTCGTGGGTTCCGTACCTGATCATGTTCGTCGTGCTGTTGTTCGGTGCAGCCCTGGTGTGGGTGGTGGGCCGCGCCAACCGCGGGCCCGAGAAGGAGTTCGGATGAGTACCTCGCCGTCGACGATCGGGAACAAGCCGGTCACGCGTGCCGACATCGAGGCGAAGCTGGCCGAGATCCGCGGCGTCACCGACGAGACCACCGAGGTCGCCGAGGGCGCGGCCAAGACCGGCCTGGTGATCGCGGGCATCCTCGTCGTCGTCGTCGCCTTCCTGCTCGGTCGCCGCCGCGGTCACAAGAAGAGCACGATCGTCGAGATCCGGCGCGTGTGATGGAGATGCAGCGGAGGCGTGGCCGGAGGCCGGGACGCCGAGCGGAATCGACCAGTCGTGATCGCAGCGGAATCGACGGTGCCTGATGGCTAGGAGCGACGCGTTCATCGCGGTCGGGGCGGCCGCGGAGGCGGCCCGGGTCCTGCGCAAGGGCGTCTCGGCGCGGGTCATCGCGCGCGTCGGTTCGACCGCGCTCCGGCGGGGCATGCACAGCGGCAACCGCGGGTATTTCTACATCGCCGCCGCCGCCACCGGCCTCCGGGTGCTGCACAAGTACACCGGGCGCACGGAAGACATCCTCACACTCAAGCTCCGTCCGGGGCAGTCGTTCGAGATTCGCGAGATCCCGCGCGGCAAGTAGCCCGGTAGCCTTCGCGCGGTGAAGGTGCTGCTGCGCAACCCGAGGCGCGAGGTCGAGGTCGACGGCCCGATCACCGTGCACGCGTTGCTGCGGCGCTTCGAGCTGAGCCCGGAGACGGTGCTCGTGATCGTCGGCGAGGAGCTCGTCACCCACGACGTCAAGCTGGCCGACGACGCCTCGGTCGAGATCCGTCCCGTCATCTCGGGCGGAGACGGAGCGCAGCCGTGCTCGGACGAGCGGGACGGCGGAGCGGAGTCGACCGAGATCGCCGGAGACGGAGCGCAGCCGTGCTCGGACGAGCGGGACGGCGGAGCGGAGTCGACCGAGATCGCCAGAGGAGGTCGGTGGTGAAGTGCCGCGTGTGCAAGGGCCCCGCGGTCATCGACGTGCGTCGTCACAACGCCGCGTTCTGCAAGGAGCACTTCGTCCACCACTGCGACGAGCAGGTGCGCCGCGCCGTCCACTCGCACCGCATGCTGGAGCCGGGCGAGCGGGTGCTGGTCGCGGTGTCGGGCGGCAAGGACTCGCTCGCCCTGTGGGACATCCTCGTGCGCCTCGGCTACGAGGCCGACGGGCTCTACCTCGGGCTCGGCATCGGCGACTACTCCGACGAGTCCGGTGAGCACACGCGCGCGTTCGCCGCCCAGCTCGGGCGCCCGCTGCGCGAAGTCGACCTCGCCCGCGAGTACGGCTACGGCATCCCGGAGGCGGCGGAGGCGACCCGCCGCTCGCCGTGTGGGTCGTGCGGGCTCTCCAAGCGGCACCTCTTCAACTCGGTCGCGCTCGAGCACGGGTACGACGGTCGTCGCGACCGGGCACAACCTCGACGACGAAGCCGCCGTCCTCCTGGGCAACGTCCTGCGCTGGGAGACCGGCTACCTGGGCCGTCAGCACCCGGTGCTGCCCGCGGCGCCCGGGTTCGTGAGGAAGGTGAAGCCGCTGGTGCGGCTCGGCGAGCGCGAGACCGCGGCCTACTGCGTGCTGCAGGGCATCGACTACCAGGTCGAGGAGTGCCCGATGGCCGCCGGCAACCGGCACCTCGGGTACAAGGAGGTGCTCAACGCGTTGGAGGACCGCTCGCCCGGATCGAAGGCGGCGTTCCTCTTCGGTTTCCTCGAGCGGGGCCACGAGCGCTTCGCGGGCGATGCCGACGACGAGCGCCGCGAGCTGGGGGAGTGCCGGGTCTGCGGGTCGCCCACGCCGGGCGACGTCTGCGCGTTCTGCCGACTCCGGTCCCAGGTCGGCGCGATCGAGCTCATCGAGACGGAGCGGAGTCGACCAGCCGAGGAGGTCCGCTGACGTGGCCCGCGTCTTCGCGGCCGGCGAGCGCGTGCTCCTGGTCGACGCCAAGCGGCGCCGCCACCTCGTCACCCTCGCGGCCGGGGGCGAGTTCCACACCCACGCCGGGGTGCTCGCGCACGACGACGTGATCGGCCAGCCGGACGGCGTCACCGTGCGCACCACGCGCAACGCGCGCCTCGTCGCGGTGCGCCCCACCCTCGCCGAGTACGTGCTGGAGATGCCGAGAGGCGCGCAGGTCATCTACCCGAAGGACCTGGGCCCGATCCTGGTGCTCGCCGACGTGTTCCCGGGCGCGCGCGTCCTCGAGTCCGGCGTGGGGTCGGGGGCGCTCACCCTCGCGCTCCTGCGCGCGGTCGGTACCGCGGGCCACGTCACCGGATACGAGCTCCGCGACGACTTCGCCCGTCGGGCGCGCAGCAACGTCGAGGGATTCCTGGGTCCCGACGTCCCGCTCGACATCGAGGTCCGCGACGTCTACGACGGCATCGGCGAGGACGACCTCGACCGCATCCTGCTCGACCTACCCGAGCCGTGGCGGGTGGTGAAGCACGCGGAGTCGGCGTTGCACCCGGGCGGGATCCTGCTCGCGTACCTGCCGACCATCGGCCAGGTGTCGCGCCTGCGCGAGGAGCTGGCCGGGTCGGCGTTCGGCATGGCGGAGACGCTCGAGGTGCTGCAGCGCACCTGGCACGTCGACGGCCAGTCGGTGCGGCCCGACCACCGCATGGTCGCTCACACCGGCTTCCTCACCCACGCGCGTCTGCTCGCGCCGGGAGCGTGAACTTCCTCGACCTCGTCGTCCTCGCGATCGCCGCGGGTGCGGGATGGGTCGGCTACCGGATGGGGTTCGTGCGACGGGTCACGTCGTGGGGCGGGCTCGCGCTCGGCATCGTGCTGGGCGTCGTGTTCGTCCCCGACATCGCCGACGCGCTCCGCGGCTCGCCGCCACGCACGCGCCTGCTGGCCTCGCTGGCGTTCGTCATCGTGGTGGCGACCGTCGCCCAGGCGGTGGGCGCGGCCATCGGCAGCGCGCTCCACTCCCGGATGCGCGGACCGGTGGGCGGCGCCTTGCACCAGGGCGACCGGGTCGCGGGCGCGATCGTCGGGGTCGCCGGCGTGCTCGTGCTCATGTGGCTGCTCATCCCCGCGCTCGCGAGCTCGCCGGGCTGGACCGCACGTGCGGTGCGCGACAGCGCGGTGGCACGGGCCATCGACCGGCTGGCGCCCGACCCGCCGTCGGAGTCCGAGACCCTCGGGCGCCTGGTCGGCGACCAGTCGTTCCCCGAGGTCTTCGACACGTTGTCGTCACCCGACGCCGGGACACCTCCCGCCGACGGCATCCCCGCCGACGCGGCCACTCGCGTCACGCGCTCCACCGTGCTGGTGGAGGGCCAGGCGTGCGACCGCATCCAGGAGGGCACCGGCTTCGTCGCGGGCGAGAACCTCGTGGTGACCAACGCGCACGTCGTCGCAGGAGAGAACCACACGCACATCGTCACGTCCGATGGCCGGCGGCTCGAGACCACGGTTGTCGCGTTCGACCCGAACCGCGACCTCGCGGTGCTGCGCGCGCCCGGGCTCGGTCTCCCGCCGCTCGCCGAGGCCGACGCCCGCATCGACGACCGCGGCGCGCTGTTCGGTCACCCGGGGGGTGGCCCGCTCCGACAGGCGCCGGTGCGCATCGCCGAGCAGATCGTCGCCAGCGGCTCCGACATCACCCACACCACGCCCACCCAGCGCGAGGTGTTCGTGCTCGCCGCGGTCACCGCGCCCGGCGACTCCGGTGCTCCCGTGGTCGACGCCGACGGTCGGGTCGTCGGTGTGATGTTCGCCTACGACATCAGCCGGGACTCCACCGCCTACGCGCTCACCCGTAGCGAGCTCGACGCGGTGCTCGGGCCGGTGCTCGCCGGCGCCGCGCCGGCGTCGGTCGGCACCGGCGACTGCCTGAGCGAGTGAGGCCCGACGCCCGGATCGGCGCGTCGGCGCGGCGCGTTCCACCGGTCCGGGACGGCAAACGACCCGGGCACGGGCCCGGGTCGCCAGGAGGAACGGTGGTGTCGGTGGGCGGTCAGTCGACCTCGATGAAGATGCACTCGCCGGGGCACTCCTCGGCGGACTCGATGGTGGCCTCCTCCATGCCCCCGGGCACGTTGGCGAGGCCGTCGGCGCCACCCGGATCGCTGAAGACCTTGTCGCCTTCCTTGACGTAGGCGAGCCCGTCGTCGAGGAGCGTGAACACCGAGGGCGCGATCTCCTCGCAGAGGCCGTCACCGGTGCAGAGGTCTTGATCGATCCAGACCTTCATCGCAGCGTGAGTCCTTTCGGCCTTGTCGCCGCACCTGCGGCGAGCAGCACCACCACACTAGACGTTGCCGCGCTATTTCTCAATCCAAGCCGGGGAAAATCCGGGAACCCGAGCCGGTGACGCCGGTGTGCTGCGGGGGTATGACGGCCACGTGAACCGGCTGAATCTGCCGCGTTCCCCGGAACGGCCCGGTGTAGTGTCCGACGCCAGGCACATCACACCCAGGAATCCAGGAGGTGAGGCATGGCTTCCGAGCACGACCGGCGTCTGGCTGAGTACGAACGCCAGGTCGGCGACCTCCAGGGCCAGCTCAAGGGGCTGGAGGAAGAGGTGGGCATCCTCCGCCGCCGCCTCCAGGATGCACCCAAGCGCGTGCGCACCCTCGAGGAGAAGATCCTCGAGACCAAGGGCCAGCTCCAGCAGGCCGTCTCCCAGAACGAACGCCTCTCCGCCACCTTGCGTGAAGCGCGCGAGCACATCGCCGCGCTCCGCGAGGAGGTCGAGAAGCTCACGATGCCCCCGTCGGCCTACGGCACGTTCCTCGGCGCCAACGAGGACGGCACCGTCGACATCTTCACCGCCGGGCGCAAGATGCGCGTCTCGGTGCACCCCGAGGTCGAGGTCGACGCGATCACCCGCGGCCAGGAGGTCGCGCTCAACGAGTCGCTGAACGTCGTGCTCGCCCGCGCCGCCGAGGTGTCGGGCGAGGTCGTGGTCCTGAAGGAGGTCCTCGAGGGTCGGGACCGCGCCCTGATCGTCGGCCGGGCCGACGAAGAGCGCGTCTGCGAGCTGGCCGCGTCGCTCATCGGCGAGAAGCTCCGCGCCGGCGACCACCTTCTCATGGACGGCCGCTCCGGCCTGCTCGTCGAGCGCATCCCGCGGCCCGAGGTCGAAGAGCTCGTGCTGGAGGAGGTCCCCGACGTCACCTACGACGACGTCGGCGGTCTCGACGACCAGATCGACGCGATCAAGGACGCGGTGGAGCTCCCGTACCTCTACGCCGAGATGTTCCACGAGCACGACCTGCAGCCGCCGAAGGGCATCCTGCTCTACGGTCCGCCGGGCTGCGGCAAGACCCTCATCGCCAAGGCGGTCGCCAACTCGCTCGCGCAGCGCGTCAGTGAGCGCACCGGCGACACCACCGCCCGGTCGTTCTTCCTCAACATCAAGGGGCCCGAGCTCCTCAACAAGTACGTGGGGGAGACCGAGCGCCAGATCCGTCTCATCTTCCAACGGGCGCGGGAGAAGTCGGAGGAGGGCTACCCGGTCATCGTGTTCTTCGACGAGATGGACTCCCTGTTCCGCACGCGCGGCACCGGGATCTCGTCCGACATCGAGAGCACCATCGTCCCGCAGCTGCTCGCCGAGATCGACGGCGTCGAGAGCCTCAAGAACGTGATCGTCATCGGTGCGTCGAACCGCGAGGACCTGATCGACCCCGCGATCCTGCGCCCCGGTCGCCTCGACGTGAAGATCAAGATCGAGCGGCCCGACGAGGAGAGCGCGACCAAGATCTTCCGGCAGTACCTCACCGCCGACCTGCCGATCGCCGACACCGACACCAGCCGCTTCGGCGGTCCGGAGAGGGCGGTCGAGGGCATGATCGTCGACGCGGTCGACCGCATGTACGCGGTCGACGACAGCAACCGCTTCCTCGAGGTCACCTACCAGAACGGCGACAAGGAGATCCTCTACTTCAAGGACTTCTCGTCGGGCGCCATGATCGAGAACATCGTGCGGCGGGCGAAGAAGCTCTCGATCAAGCGTCAGATCGAGTCGGGGGAGAAGGGCATCAGCACGCAGGACCTGCTCGACTCGATCCGGCAGGAATTCCGCGAGCACGAGGACCTGCCCAACACCACCAACCCCGACGACTGGGCGAAGATCTCCGGGAAGAAGGGCGAGCGCATCGTGTTCGTGCGGACCATCCTCGCCGAGGGCGAGGAGCCCCACGGTGGCCGTCAGATCGAACGGGTCCAGACCGGCCAGTACCTGTAGCCGCGATCGGTGACGGCGCCACGCCGTCAGCTCGAGCAGCAGTACTTCAGGTAGATGTACTTCAGCGGCTGGCTGTTGGCCGGGTTCACCTTGCGGATCCACGAGGCGTTGGCGTTCGGGTCGAAGCACCCGTTGCCGCTCCCGCCGGTGCACGTGGTGCCGGCGATCTTGATGAACGTGGTGCCCGGGTCTCCCGGCCCGTAGCGACCACCGATCTGCCAGTCGAGCGACGTCGCGGGCCCGCAGTTGCTCGGGTACGTGACCTTGTAGAAGTCGCCGTCGGACGCCACCGACGGCATCCGGGTGGTCGTGCCCGCGGTGGGGCCGGTCGCGGGGTTGTCGCCGCACACGTTGGAGCAGGTCGGCGCCGAGCAGTTGCCGCCCCACTTCGAGCCACTCGCCGGGAAGCACGTCCCCAGCACCCCACCGAAGCAGGCGGAGAAGCACGCGCCGGAGGCCGTCAGCTTCACCGTGTACTGCTTGCAGTCGCCCGAGAACGCGGCGGCGGGGCTGGTCAGGCTCTCGACGATGAGCGGCGCGGTCCAGGCGGCCACGCCGGCGGCCGCGGACGCCTTGATCAGCTGGCGCCGGCTGAGGCCGCGAGCGTCGCGCTCGGCAACCGGCCCGGCCCCGTCGACGTCCATCGCCCCGCGCTCCCGTCGTACGACGCCCCGCCCGGGAGCGCCTCGCTTCGCAGCTTTCGACGGAATTGGCCGGTCTCACCACTTGCTCGCCCCGACCAGAGGTGACCGCACGCGGCCGGGGGTCGTCGCTCCAATCCCACTTCCCGTTGACCACGAAGCGTAGCCAGCGCCGGGCGGACGCCACAAGGCAGGCCGCCACGCGTCACCGCGCCGCGGCCGGTGACCTCACTCAGCGTGGTTGCTCTGTCACCAGCGTCAGCCACTCGTGCACCCAGACCAGACCGACCGCCCCGTCGAGACCGTGGGACGCGTGGGTGGCGAGGCAGGCGTCCAGGCTCGGCGGCGCGGGCAGGGACGCGTCGGCCGGCGCACCCGCCGCGGCCGGGACACCCCCGCGCTCGAGGAGGTCGGCCAGGTGGTCGACGCGGGTGCACATGGTGCCACCCTCCTCCGCCAGCGCGGCCCGGGCCGGTCCACAGCCATCGGCGAACGGGTACTTCGCACCGGAGCGGGTGATGCCGTCACCGGCGACTCGGAGCAGCCCGGCGTCGAGGAGCAGCGCGCCCCACGCCTGCCGGTCGACCGACCCGCCACCGTGCTCGAGCACGAGATCCTCCAGCGCGGCGACGGCGCGGTCTTGCGCGTCGGCGGCGATGACCTCGGCCCGGACCGCCTCGGTGGGCGGGCGGCCGTCGAGGGTCGCCCCGAGCGCCAGCCGGACGTGGTCGCCACCGGCCCGCAGGAGGTCGGCGAACGCGCGCCGGGCGACGCCGCGGGCACCGCGCGGCCACAGCAGCGCGCCGACGACGACGCTGATGCCGGCACCGATGGCGACGTCCTGCACGCGCACGAGCCCGGTGCGCCAACCCTGGGGCGCCAGGATGTTGAACAACACGACGACGAACACCGTGAACGACGCCTGGCCCACGACGAAGTTCACCGCGCCGGGCGTGTATGCGGCGAGGAACACCACGAGCGGCAGCAGGACCCAGAGGACCGCGTCGTCACCCCCAACGGTCACCAGCACCGCGCTGGCGACGCCGAAGCCGAGCAGCGCGCCGGCCAGCGCCTGCAGCGCGGTCGCGCCGGTGCCGAGCGCGTTGGAACGCAGCACCGCCAGCGCCCCGAGCACCACCCAGAACGCGTGCTCGACCGAGGTGGTCTTGGCCACGAGCACCGCCAGCGCCAACCCGAGGCCGGCGCGCGCCGCGTTGCGGAAGCGCACCGACTGCAGGTTGCAGTGGGCGCGCAGCGCCGCGGCTGCACGCGCGAGCGCGGCGGCACCGTGTCGTGGTGGACGGACGACGTGGGCCGCGAGCGAGGCGTCGCCGGCGATCGCCACCGCCGAGAACGAGAGCCGACGAAGCGGGAAGGCGGCACCAAAGCGGTCGACGACGCGAGCCGCACCGTCGGCGGCGAGACGCGCCGCGGTCCAGCGCTCGAGCGCGCGCGTGTGGCGGGCGCGCGCGTCGTCGAGCGTGCTGACATCGACCGGGTCGGCGGACTCCCCCGCGAGCACGCGGGCGCTCGCGGAGAGGGTGGCCGCAGTGCGTGCCGACAGCAACGTGTACTCCGGCAGCGTGTCGGCGTCTTCCGAGGTGTCGGCCGCGGCCATCTGCTCGAGCAACGGGACGAGCCGGCGGACCGCGATCACCAGTGCGACCAGCGCGCGTTCGCGCGTGATGCTGCCGGCGGGCCGGTAGACGACCCCGGCGCGCTCGTCCAGCGCGGCGGCCGCCGCACGCGCCGCCGAGAGATCGCGGGTGGCGGCGGGCGCGTCGAGGGCGACGGCCGCCTCGCGCAGCACGGTGGCGGCGGCGGCGCGGACCCGGTCCCGCTGGTGGACGGGCCACAGCGTCACCGCGGCGACGGCGGCAACCGCGACACCGGCGACCCACCCGAGCTCGCGTGCCGCCAGGTCGGCGCTCACCGCGGGCTGCATCACCGAGAGCACGAAGGCGAGGGTCGCGGCACTGGACCCCGCGGCGAAGTAGCCGCCGAGCGCACCCGAGAACGACAGCGCGAACGCGACCACCAGCATGACGAGGACGGCCGGGTACACGGTGTCGGCGAAGGCGCTGCCCAGCGCGACCAGGAACGAACCGACCACCAGGAGGCCGAGGTAGGCGGCGAAGCGACGAGGGAGTGCGCCCCCGAAGTCGGCGAACACCAGGGCGGCGAACGAGCCGAAGGCGCCGAACAGCGCCGCCGCGTCGTTCTCCACGACCACGAGGACGGCGAACACGAACGGGACCACGAGGGTGGCGCGTGCCGCCTTGCGGAGGTTCACCCGCGCCGGGTCGACGAACACCCGACGCATCGTCGACGACCCCGGCACCGGGGGATCGTACCGACCTCGCCCGGGAAGACCGTGCCGCCTTTGGGTCGGACCGGGAGTGGGACCCCACTAGGCTGACACCGTGGCCATCCCGAAGGTGTGCGGGATCGAGACGGAATACGGCGTGACCCTGCGCGGCGTCGCCGACCCCAATCCCGTGCTGGCCTCGTCGATGCTGATCAACGGCTACGTCGAGCACCACAAGGTCGGGTGGGACTTCGAGGACGAGTCGCCCGGCCGCGACGCCCGCGGGTTCGCCCGCGAGGGTGCCATGCCGCCGGAGATCGAGACCCATCTCGTGAACACCGTCCTCACCAACGGTGCGCGCTACTACGTCGACCACGCGCACCCCGAGTACTCCACGCCCGAGTGCGCCGACGCGCTCGAGCTGGTGTGTGCCGACAAGGCGGGGGAGCGCATCCTCGCCCGGTCGATGCTCGCGGCGCGGCGCCTGACCGATCCCGGGCAGGAGATCGTCGTCTACAAGAACAACTCCGACGGCAAGGGCAACTCGTACGGCACGCACGAGAACTACCTCGTCGACCGGGCGGTGCCGTTCGCCGCGCTGGTGCGCAACCTGCTGCCGTGGTTCGTGAGCCGCCAGGTGTTCACGGGCGCGGGCAAGGTCGGGTCCGAGAACGGCGCCGGCGCGGTCGACTACCAGATCAGCCAGCGCGCCGACTTCTTCGAGGAGGAGGTCGGGCTCGAGACCACCCTGAAGCGCCCGATCGTCAACACGCGCGACGAGCCGCACGCCGATCCGCAGCAGTACCGCCGCCTGCACGTCATCGCCGGCGACGCCAACCTCTGCGAGGTCGCGACGTTCCTGAAGGTCGGCACCACCGCGATCGTGCTCGCGATGATCGAGGACGGCTTCATCGCCAAGGACCTCTCGATCGTCGGCCCGGTCGCCGCGGTGCGGACGGTGTCGCACGACCCCACCTGCCGCGCCACGGTCGAGCTGCTCGACGGTGGCCGCATCACCGCGGTCGAGCTCCAGTGGGAGTTCCTGCGCCTGGCCCAGAAGTACGCCGACGAGACCGGGCTCGACGCGTGCGGCGGCGACGACGTCGGCGGCATGGTGCTCAGCCGGTGGGAGTCGGTGCTCGCCGATCTCGAGCGCGATCCGATGACGCTCGACGGCCAGCTGGACTGGGTCACCAAGCGCTCGCTGTTCGGCGCGTACATGGACCGCGACGGGCTCGACTGGTCCGACCCCAAGCTCTCGTTGCTCGACCTCCAGTACCACGACGTGCGCCCCGACCGCTCCCTCTACGAGAAGCTGGTCCGGGCGGGCAAGGTCGAGCGGTTGGTCGAGGAGGACGACGTCCACCTGGCCATGACGGTGCCGCCGTCGAGCACCCGGGCCTATTTCCGGGGCGAGTGCCTGGCCCGCTGGCCCGACTCCGTGGTGGCGGCGAACTGGGACAGCGTGATCCTCGACGTAGGCTCGGACCCGTTGCGACGGATCCCCATGATGGAGCCGCTACGAGGAACGAAGGCGCACGTGCAGCCGTTGTTCGATCAGGTCGGAACCCCCGCCGAGCTGGTCGAACGGCTCCAGGGATGAACATGAGGAGCGGCGAACATGCCGGAGCGTGAGCGCAAGCAGAAGCCGGCGCCCAAGGAGCGCGTCGAGGAGACCGCCGAGGTCACCGCGCCCGCCAAGCAGGGCGAGGAACTGAAGGAAGAGCTCGACGACCTCTTGGACGAGATCGACTCGGTCCTCGAGTCGAATGCAGAGGAGTTCGTAAAAAGTCTACGTACAAAAAGGGGGTGAGTGACTTACGTACGATGCTGTCCGAGTGTCGACACCCCGGTCGTATGATCCCGCTGGAATGAAGCGCTGCAAGAAGTGCGGTGAGATCGAAGCCGCGTGAAGCGAGTTCCACCGAGCTGCTGGCTGAGTGGACGGTCGCCGCTCGGACTGCAAGGTCTGCCACGCGCAACAGGCAGCGGCAATGGTACGGGCGACACCGCGTACTGCAAGCCGTGTCACAGCGCTGGCAGCAGGGAACAAGGAACAGCTGCACGAGCAGCGGCTGCTACCGGCAGCGCCGTCAGCTACCACCTGAAGCACCTGCGCCGTACGTTCGGCATCGCGCAGGCGAGTTCGACGAGCTGCTCGTCCAGCAGGGCGGCGTGTGCGCGATCTGCGGCCGCGCCCGGAAGTCCCGAGCACGTCGACCACGACCACGAGACCGGCGACGATCCGCGGGCTGCTCTGCTTCAACTGCAACGGTGGGCTCGGGCAGTTCCGCGACGATCGACTCGCCTGCTGACCGTCGCCGCCGACTACGTCAGCTGCGAGCGTCCACCGTTCCGACGAGCTGGAGCTGGTCGGTCTCATCCGTGACCGGGCACGGGAGCTGCTGGACGTGTCCGGGTAGCGGCGTTCGGGTAGGTCCTCCCGATGGGGGAGGGCGAGACGACTGGGGCCGCGGCCTGGTTCCTCACGGCCGCGGACCGGGGCAACCCGGCGGCGCGGATCGACCGCGGCGCGAGCGCCGCGGGCTGGAGCGAGGGCAACCGGGTGGACGTGCTGGTCGACGGCGCGACCTACTTCTCCCGCCTCTACCAGGCGTTGTGCTCGCTCCGAGCCGGCGACTGGGTGCACTTCACCGACTGGGACGGCGACCCCGACGAGCGCCTGGCCGGTCCCGGCACCGAGCTGGCCACGGTGCTCGAGGACCTCGCGGCCCGCGGTGTGCACGTGCGCGGGCTGCTGTGGCGCTCGCATCCGACCCAGGCCAACTTCTCCGAGCAGCAGAACCTCGCGCTCACGAAGGACGTCAACCGGGCCGGCGGGGAGGTGCTGCTCGACGAGCGGGTGCGCCGCGGGGGCAGCCACCACCAGAAGCTGTTCGTGATCCGCCGCGCCGACGGTCCCGACGAGGACGTGGCGTTCGTCGGTGGCATCGACCTCTGCCACGGCCGACACGACGACGCCCGGCACCTCGGCGACGCCCAAGCGGTGAAGCTCGACGAATGCTACGGCCACCGTCCGCCGTGGCACGACGTGCAGCTCGAGCTGCGCGGCCCGGCGGTCGCCGCGATCGCCGACACCTTCCGTGAACGCTGGGAGGACCCGCACCCGCTCGACCACCACAACCCGGTCCGGCGCGTCGTGCGCACGCTGACGCGGCAACCCCGCCACCCCGACCCGCTCCCGCCGCGGCCGAGCGAGCCGGCGCCGGTCGGCCCACACGCCGTGCAGGTCCTGCGCACCTATCCGGCCAAGCGTCCGGTCTACCCCTTCGCGCCCGACGGCGAGCGCAGCGTGGCCCGCGCCTACCTCAAGGCGCTCGGGCGGGCCCGGCGCCTCGTCTACCTGGAGGACCAGTACTTCTGGTCGGAGCGCGCCGCCCACGCGCTCGCCGACGCGTTCGCGCGCGAACCCCGAGCTCCACGTGGTCGTCGTCGTGCCGCGGTTCCCCGACCGCGACGGGCGGGTCGCGGGACCGGCGGCGCGCATCGGGCGTGAGCGCGCCACGCGGATCGTCGAGCGGGCCGGGGGCGACCGGGTGCTCGTCTGCGACGTCGAGAACGCGGAGGGCACGCCGATCTACGTACACGCCAAGGTCTGCATCGTCGACGACGTGTGGATGATGGTTGGCTCCGACAACATGAACCGCCGGTCGTGGACCCACGACTCCGAGCTGTCCTGCGCAGTCCTCGACGCGACGCTCGACCAGCGCGAGCCGCGCGACCCTGCCGGGCTCGGTGACGGCGCCCGGACGCTCCCGCGTGACACCCGGCTCGAGCTCTGGCGCGAGCACCTGGGCCGCACCGAGAGCACCGGCGACGACGACCTGCTCGAGCCCGACGGCGCGTTCCGGGAGTTCCGGCGCACCGCGCAGGCGCTCGACCGCTGGTACGACGGCGGCCGGCACGGGGAGCGGCCGCCCGGTCACGTGCGCGTGCATCGACCCGAGCAGGTCCCGGCCCGTCACCGTTGGTGGGCGAGCGCGGTCTCCCGCGTCCTGAACGACCCCGACGGCCGCCCACGCGCCGATCGGCGTGCCGACCGGTACTGACCGGGCCGACGGCGAACGCGAAGGCCCCGTATAGGCTCGCCCGCGTGACCGAGTCTCCCCTTCCCACGTTCGCGCCGGGCCTCGATCCCGGCTCGTCCTTCCTCGACCTCCTGCGTCGCGTCGCGCCGCACGACCTCCCCGGTGCCGGGTTGGAGGGATCCGCCGGTGCCGCGCCGCTCGACATCACCCACGGCACCACCGTCCTCGCCATCCGCTTCGCCGGGGGAGTGGTGATGGCGGGCGACCGGCGCGCCACCGCCGGGTACACGATCGCCAGCCGGCGCATCGAGAAGGTCTTCCCGGCCGACGACTACTCCGGCGTCGCCATTGCCGGGGCCGCCGGTCCCGCGGTCGAGATGGTCAAGCTGTTCCAGGTGCAGCTCGAGCACTACGAGAAGATCGAGGGCGAGACGCTCTCGCTCGAGGGCAAGGCCAACCAGCTCGGGCAGATGGTGCGCGGGAACCTCCCGGCCGCCATGCAGGGCTTCGCGGTCGTGCCGCTCTTCGCCGGGTACGACCACCGTCGCGACCGCGGTCGGGTGTTCAGCTACGACGTCACCGGCGGCAAGTACGAGGAGTCCGACTTCCAGACCAACGGCTCCGGCGGCGTCCACGCCCGCAACTGGATCAAGGCCACCTGGCGGGAGGACTTGACCCGCGACGACACCGTCGACCTCGCGCTCCGCTCGCTGTTCGCGGCGGCCGACGAGGACACCGCCACCGGCGGTCCCGACCTGGTCCGGCGGATCTTCCCGACGGTGGCGGTGATCTCGTCCGACGGCTTCTCGAGCGTGCCCGACGACGAGGTCGCCATCCGGTCCGACGCGCTCTACGGCGGCCGCGAAGAGGGGAGCGGGCTGTGAGCATGCCCTTCTACGTCCCGCCGGAACAGATGATGAAGGACCGCGCGGACTACGCGCGGAAGGGCATCGCCCGCGGCCGCAGCCTCGTCGCCTTCAGCGTCGTCGACGGGATCGTGCTCGTCGCCGAGAACGCGTTCCGCACGCTCTACAAGATCTCCGAGATCTACGACCGCATCGCGTTCGCCGGCGTCGGCAAGTACAACGAGTTCGAGATGCTGCGGGTCGCCGGGGTGCGCCAGGCCGACCTCAAGGGCTACTCGTTCGCTCGCGAGGACGTGAACGCACGCGCGCTCGCCAACGCCTACGGCCAGACCCTCGGGCAGGTGTTCACCCACGAGATGAAGCCGTACGAGGTCGAGATCCTCGTCGCGCAGGTGGGGGAGTCGGTCGAGGACGACGAGCTGTACCACATCCTCTACGACGGCACCGTCATGGACGAGGAGGGCAGCACCGTCCTCGGCGGTCAGGCGGAGGAGATCGCGCAGGCGCTCGAGACGCGCTTCAACGCGCAGATGGACGCCGGCGCCGCCATCCGCCTCGGCGCGTCGGTGCTGGCGGGACCGGACACCGTGCTCTCCGCCGACCAGCTCGAGGTCGCCATCCTCGACCGCACGCGTCCCCGGCGGGCGTTCCGCCGCATCAACGGCGGCGAGCTGATCGCCATCCTCGAGGCCGGCTGAGCCGAACACCCGGCCCGCGCGTCTCGCGGCGCGCCTACCAGTGGCGCACCGCGCCCAGGAACGTGCCGAGCACCGCGATCGCCAGCAGCGCCGCCGCCATCCAGCGCAGGCGGCGCCGGCGGCGCACGACCGGAGGCTCGGCACCGGCGTCCCACCAGTCGCTGGGCGCAGCGAGGGTGGCGTCGATCTCGTCGGCCAGGAGCACGTAGCGGGCGTCGGCGAGCTGGTCCTCGGGGACGTACACGTCGACCCGTGCCATGTCGCCCATCGTGAGCCCGTAGGGGCTCTCCAACGCCCCGCGCAGCTGCGCGTCGATGCCCTCGGACTCGAGCCGGGCGGCGAGGACCCGGGCCCGGAACGCGCCCGCGACGCAGGTCAGGGGCGCCATCCGTACGCGGCCGTCCATGCACGAATGTTAGGACCGTCCGCCCCTAGCCTGCGGGGTCGCATGCCCGCGCCCCTCCGCCTCCTGACCGCCGCCCTGGCCCTCGTCACCGGGTCGGTGCTGGTGCCCATCGCCGCACCGGCCGCCACCGCCGCCACCCCGCCCGTGCCCCTGAACCAGTGGGTGGCGACGTTCTGCCAGACGTTCGCCTCCTACGAGACCGACGCCCTGGCGGTGGCCGCGCAGCTCCAGACCGCGGTCGCCGGCGTCACCGATTCGACCGCCGGCGGCGCCACCGTCACCGCCCTCACCGACTCGCTCCGCCGGGCCGGGAGCTCCGCCGAACGGGCGGCGAAGGCCGCGACCGCCAACGGCGTGCCCGACGTCGAGAACGGCAAGGCGCTCACCCAGGAGCTGCGGATCTTGCTCACCCAGGCGAGCAAGACCTACGCGGCCCAGTCATCCCGGGCCGGGTCGAAGCTGCCGGTCGAGCCGAAGAAGCTGAGCGCGGCGGCCAAGAAGATCGGGACCAACCTCGGCAAGGGCCTCAGCGCACAGGGCGCGCACGCCAAGCGCCTGCAGAAGCTCGACCACTCGAACGCGATGGGTGGTGCCGTCACCGCCGACCCCACGTGCGCGGCGGCGGCGAACGCCGCTGGCGCCACGGTCCCGGCCCAGCCCGCGGCGCCCGGCACCGGCACGCCCTGAACCGGCGCGTGACCATCCGGGCCCGGCACTAGCCTCGCGGCCGTGGAGCGACGCATCTTCGGGCTCGAGAACGAGTACGGCGTCACCTGCACCCTGCGCGGCCAGCGCCGGCTCAGCCCCGACGAGGTCGCCCGCTACCTGTTCCGCCGGGTGGTGAGCTGGGGGCGTTCCAGCAACGTCTTCCTCGAGAACGGCGCCCGGCTGTACCTCGACGTGGGCAGCCACCCCGAGTACGCCACCCCCGAGTGCGATTCCATCGCCGACCTGGTCGTCCACGACAAGGCGGGGGAGCGGATCCTCGAGGGCCTGGTGCGCAGCGCCGAGCAGCGGCTGCGCGAAGAAGGCATACGCGGCGAGGTGTACCTCTTCAAGAACAACACCGACTCCGCCGGCAACTCGTACGGCTGCCACGAGAACTACCTGGTCGAGCGCGAGGGCGACTTCACCAAGTTCACCGACGTGCTCATCCCGTTCCTCGTGACCCGCCAGGTGTACGCAGGCGCGGGCAAGGTGCTCCAGACCGCGCGGGGCGCGATGTACTGCGTGAGCCAGCGGGCCGAGCACATCTGGGAGGGTGTGTCGAGCGCGACCACCCGCTCGCGACCGATCATCAACACGCGCGACGAGCCCCACGCCGACGCCGAGCGGTTCCGCCGGCTGCACGTGATCGTCGGCGACTCGAACATGAGCGAGTACACGACGTTCCTCAAGATCGGGGCGACGTCGATCGTGCTGCGCATGCTCGAGGAGGACTCGCGCCCGTGGCGCGACCTCACGCTCGAGAACCCGATCCGCGCCATCCGCGAGATCAGCCACGACATCACGTGCCGGCGACGCGTGCGCCTCGCCAACGGTCGCGAGCTGTCGGCGGTCGAGATGCAGTCGGAGTACCTGCAACGCGCGCTGCAATTCGCGAAGCGGCGTGGTCTGTCGCCGCTCGAGGAGCAGGCGCTCGGGATGTGGGAGCACGTGATGACCCACCTCGAGAACGACCCGCTCAAGCTGTCGACCGAGGTCGACTGGGTGATCAAGTACCACATGATCGAGGCGTACCGGGAGCGTCACGACCTCGCGCTCACCAACCCCCGCGTCGCGCTCCTCGACCTCGCCTACCACGACGTCACCCGGGCCCGATCGCTCTACTACCTCCTCGAGCGCCGCGGCGCGGTCGAGCGCACCGCCACCGACGAGGCGATCGAGGAGGCGACGGTCACACCGCCGCAGACGACGCGGGCGCGACTGCGCGGCGCGTTCATCAAGCGGGCGAAGGAACGCAAGCGCGACTACACCGTCGACTGGGTGCACCTGAAGCTCAACGACCAGGCGCAGCGCACGGTCCTGTGCAAGGACCCGTTCAAGTCGCGCGACGACCGCGTCGAGCGCCTCATCGCCAGTTTGTAGCCCCGTAGCGTTCCAGGATGCCGTCGTACCGGACCGGCGAGGTCGTGAAGCTGCTCGAGGCGCGGCGCGGGCTGCAGCGCGTCGAGGTCGACCTCGGTCAGGGACCCGAACGGGCCTACGCGTTGCCACAGCTCACCGGGCCGGTCGCGCTCGGTGACCGCGTCGTCGTCAACACCACCGCGGTCGAGCTCGGTCTCGGCACCGGAGGGTGGCACGTCGTGCACTGGAACCTCGAGCGCGACCACTGGAGCGAGACCGGTCCGGGCCACATCATCAAGGGCCGGTACACGAGCATCCAATCCGACGTCGGCAGCACCGAGGAGCACCTCGAGGCGCTGGCCGAGGTGGAATCGATCGACGGGATGCCGGTGGTGGTGGCGGCCCTGCACAGCCAGCTGCCCGCGGTGGCGGCCGCCTTCCGCGCCGCGCGGCCCGACGGGCGCCTGGCGTACGTGATGACCGACGGCGCGGGGCTGCCGATGGCGCTGTCCGACCTCGTCGCCACGCTCTGCTCGAAGGGGCTCGTCGACGCCACCGTCACGTGCGGGCACGCCTTCGGCGGCGACTACGAGGCGGTCTCGATCTACTCCGCGCTGGCGGTGGCGCGCCACGTCGCACACGCCGACGCCGCGGTGGTCGTGATGGGACCGGGCATCGTCGGCACCAACACCCGGCTCGGGTTCAGCGGCATGGAGGTCGGTCCGATCCTCGACGCCGCGCACGCGTTGGGCGGGGTGGCCATCGCGTGCCTGCGGATGTCGTTCGCCGACGGGCGCGACCGTCACGTCGGGTTGTCGCACCACAGCGCCACCGCACTGCGCCTGGCCACCCGCGAGCGTGTGCTGGTCGCGGTGCCGGAGCTCCCGGCCGAGCAGGCCGTCCGCCTGCGCGACGACCTCGTGGCCGCGGGGATCGACCGGCGTCACGACCTGGTCGACGTCGCCGCCCCCGAGGTGCTGGAGCTCTTCGCCCGGTTCGGCCTGGCGATCACGTCGATGGGCCGGCCGGCGGCCGCCGATCCCGCGCTGTTCCAGGCCGCGGCCGCGGCGGGGACGCTCGCGGCCGAGCGGGTCGACGGTGGCTGACCGCCTCGAGCGGTTGGTGAACCTGACCGCCACGCTCCTCGACACCCGCCGCCCGCTCACCCTCGACGAGCTCTCGGAGCGGGTCGAGCCCCGCTACCCGGAGGACAAGACCTCCCGGCGCCGGCAGTTCGAGCGCGACAAGGAGACGTTGCGCGAGCTGGGCGTGCCCATACGGGTCGAGACGGTCGACGGGTTCGGCGCCGAGCAGGCCTACCGGATCCACCCCGACGACTACTACCTCCCCGAGCTCTCGCTCACCGAGCCCGAGCTGGCGGCGTTGCACGTCGCCGTGACCGCGGTGCGTCTGGAGGGCGACGCCGGCCGCGAGGGGTTGGCGAAGCTGGGCGGCCTCGCCGGCGAGGGTGCCGACACCGCCCTCGCCGAGCTCGACGTGAGCCCCGGCCTGGCGGTGCTGTTCGACGCGGTCAGCCGGCGGGCCACGGTGACGTTCTCGTACCGCGGCAGCGTGCGCCACCTCGATCCCTACGGCGTCGTGCTCCGCTTCGGTCACTGGTACGTCGTCGGCCACGACCGCGACCGGGACGCCCCCCGCGCCTTCCGGGTCGACCGCCTCGACGCCGAGCCCGAGCTGGGACCCGACGGGGGCTTCGCGCCGCCCGACGCGGTCGATCCGGCCGAGTACGTCCGCGCCGACCCGCTCACCTACGGCGAGGACCAGCCCGTCGACGCGCACGTCCTGGTCGACGCCCCGCGCGCCGGCTGGGTGGTCGACCAGCTGGGCGAGGAGGCGGTGGTGGATCGCCGGCCCGACGGCGGGATCGTCGTCTCCCTCCCGGTGGTGAACCGCGCCGCGTTCCGGTCGTGGGTCGTCGACCTGCTCGATCACGCGGAGGTCCTGTCGCCGCCCGAGCTGCGCGTTGACATGGTGGCGTGGCTCGACGCGGTCGCGGGCGGGTTCGCAACGGAGCGGGGGCCGAGCGCCCCGCCGCGCCGCGGCGAGAGCGAGCAAGGATGAGCCGTCCGCTGGTCGGACCGCGCCTCCAACGCGTCCTCGCACTGGTGCCGTGGATCCTCGCCCATCCCGGCGGGACCATCGCCGAGCTGGCGGCGCGGTTCGAGGTGTCCGAGCGCGAGCTCGAACGCGATCTCGAGCTGCTGCCGATGTGCGGCCTGCCGCCGTACACCGCGGACCGGTTGATCGACGTGTCGGTGATCGACGGCGAGGTGGAGATCCGCCTCGCCGAGTACTTCGAACGACCGTTGCGCCTCACGCCGGCCGAGGGCCTCGCGCTGCTCGCCGCGGGACGTGCGCTGCTCGCGGTCCCCGGCTCCGACGACGACGGTCCGCTGGCGACCGCGCTGGCGAAGCTCGACGACGCCCTCGGCGCGCCGGGCAGCCTCGCGGTCGACGTCGGCGCCAGCGACCAGTTGCAGCGACTGCAGGACGCGGAAGCCGACGACGAGCGCGTCGAGATCGACTACTACTCCTTCGCACGCGACGAGATGACCACCCGCGTCATCGACCCGTGGCGGGTGTTCCACGCGTTCGGCGCCTGGTACGTGGCCGCGTGGTGCCACCGTGCGCAGGGAGAGCGACTGTTCCGCGTCGACCGCGTGCGGGCGGTGCGCGCGACGGGGGAGCGCTTCGACCCGGCGTCACGCGCCGACGACGACGACGCGCGCGACCTCGTGTACCGGCCCCGCCCCGAGGATCCCCGCGTGACGCTGCGGCTCGCGCCGGCCGCCGAGTGGGTGGTCGAGAGCCATCCCCACGAATCGGCGACGCGCGCCGACGACGGGACCTGGCGGGTGGTGCTGGCCATCAGCGAGCCGGCGTGGCTCGAACGGTTGCTCGTGGCCCTGGGTCCCGACGCCACAGTGGTGGCGCCGCCCGAGCTCACCGAGCTCGGCGCGGAGGCGGCGGCCCGGCTCCGGCGCCGGTACGGCACGACGTGAGCGCGAGACCGTCCCCCGCGTCCGATTCCGCACGACGGATCTGCGAGGATGGGGTCGTGGAGCAACCTCGGTGACCGACGACGTCGAAGCCCCCACCGTCGTCGGCACCCCAGCGGGCACCGCGCCGCCACCGTCCGGGAACGGGTACGGGGGGAGCGACGGGCCCGGTCCGGGGGGCGGCGATCCCGCCGCGGCCGCGGCCGGTGACGCACCGGCGCCCCGGTCGAAGCGCAACCCGAAGCGCGCCTTCATCGAGTGGGGCATCCTGATCGTCGTCGCGATCGTCATCGCGATCGTCATCAAGACCTTCCTGTTCCAGGCGTTCTACATCCCGTCGGAGTCGATGGTGCCGACGCTGAAGGTGGGGGACCGGGTCCTGGTCAACAAGCTCAGCTACGACCTGCACGACCTGCACCGCGGCGACATCGTCGTGTTCGCGGCCGAGCCCAACCGGGAGTGGCACCGCGCCGGCATCGACGACCTGGTGAAGCGCGTCGTCGCGCTGCCCGGCGAGACCGTCACCCAGTGCGAGACCAACCGCATCTGCATCGACGGCAAGCTGCTCGACGAGAGCTACCTGCCCAAGGGCACCATCACCACGATGCCGACCGAGCTGCCCTACATCACCGACGCCACCGGCAAGAAGGTGCTCGTGTGCGACGCGACCGGCCCCGAGGGCAGCCCCGAGGGCGGCTGCAAGGTTCCCGCGGGCAAGGTGTTCGTGATGGGCGACAACCGGACCAATTCGCAGGACGCGCGCGCCAACGGACCGATCAAGGAGTCGAGCATCGTCGGCCGGGTGTTCCTCCGCATCTGGCCGCCGGGCCGCATCGGCTTCATGTAGTTGCGGTCGCTGCGTCTCCGGGCACCGCGTGTGCATCGAAATGCGTCGGGATGCCCGTCACACCGTGAATTCGCCGATGGTGGCGACCATGCGGGCGACGTGGTCGGAGTAGACGGCGTCGATCCCCATGGCCAGGAGCTCGCGCAGGTGGCGGACCTCCTGGGCGTCCCATCCGAAGGCCTTCACCTCGAACCGGTGGAACAGGCCGACCAGGCCCGCGGTCCAGTCGGACCGGTGCATGTTGACGACGTCGATGCCCAATTCGGCCAGACGGGCCGCGTGGCGCTCCAACGGCACGTCGACGTTGCGGCGCCGGATCGAGTGCACGAGGTGCGCGTCGGGCGCCAGCGCCCCGAGCGTCTCGAGCAACGCCGGCTTCGACGAGCAGAGCCACAGGCGGTGCGTGGCGTTGGCCGCCGCCGCCACCTCGACGATGCGCTTCCCCGCGGCGGGGTCGTAGACGTCGAGCGACAGCTCGTACTCGCCACCGAGCTCCGTGTAGAGGTCGGCGAGGCGGGGCACGTCGAGCTCGGCGAGCTCCGCGGCGGTCGACTGCGCCACCCGCTTGCGCCGCCAACCCTGGCGGGCCAGGGCCCCGTGCACCAGCACCACCTCGCCGTCGGACGACAGCCGGGCGTCGGATTCCAGGCCCCGCGCGCCGAGGTCGAGCGCCAGGCGGAACGCCGGCATCGTGTTCTCCGGCTCGTCGGCGCTGGCGCCCCGGTGGGCGAACGTGATGGGGGTGGCCACGCCCGATTGTTACCCACGTCGCACCCGGCCCGGGATTCTCAAGTGCCCACGCCCGCATGCCGATGGCTGCTGGCAAGTGGGCCACGAGTTTTCCTGGGAGGTGGGCCCGACATGACCACGGTGCGAGCCCAATGCCCGGCGTGCGGGGACGTGCAACTCCAGATCGACGACCTCACCGTCCGGGTGTGCAGTGACGAGGAGATGCCGAGCGCGTACCGCTTCCGGTGTCCGGGATGCGAGCAGACGGTGCACCGCGAGGCGAGCCCGCGTATCGTCGACCTGCTCGTGTCGGCCGGCGCGCCGCACGAGCGGTGGAGCTGGCCCGCCGAGCTGGCCGAGCCGCACTCCGGTCCGCCGCTCACGCCCGACGACCTGCTCGACCTGCACGTGCTGCTCGAGGACGACACCTGGTTCCAGCAGCTCGTGGCCTTGGTGCGTAGAACGACCCCGGAGTAGCATCCGTCCATGGTGGCCGTGTGGGTGGTGGTGGTGATCCTCGGGGTCGGTGCTGGAGTTGTCGCGTACGCCTCCCGCCGCCACGTCGACGACGTCGAGCCCTCGGTCCGCGAGTTCACCGAGTTCCGTGACGCGATCTCCCGTCAGGTCGCCGGGGTGCACACCGAGACGCGCACCACGCGCCGTCATCTCGACCGCCAGACCACGTCCGCCGACGGCCGCGGCGACGAACACCGGTCGCAGAGCTAGACCGCGGCGGGGTTAGGCTGTCCGTCGGGTCAGCCCGGCGGAAAGGAAGCCCCGATGCCCTCGCTCGGCCCGGCCGAGATCCTCGTGGTCCTCGTGATCGCGTTGCTCGTCTTCGGCCCCGACAAGATGCCCGAGATCGCCCGGCAGGTCGGGAAGGGCTTCCGTGAGTTCAAGCGGGTGCAGCAGCACCTCAAGAGCGAGTTGCGCGACGTCGTGTCCGAGTTCGACGCGCCGTCGTCGTCACCGCCCGGTGACCCGGTCCCGATGCTCCCGCCCAAAGAGGAGCCGGCCGAGACCTCCGCGAGCCCGGCCGCAGACGCTCCCGCCATCCCCCCGGCCGAGCCGGCGACCCCTGAGCCCGGCACGCCTGCACCCGGTGGCCCGGCCGATCCTGCCTGACCCGCCCCGTGCCCATCCGCAAAGCACGCAATCCCGAAGGCCGGATGACGGTCTTCGAGCACCTCGGCGAGCTGCGCCGGCGGCTGATCATCTCCATCGTGGCGGTGGCCGTCGCCGGGACGCTCGTGTTCATCTTCGCCCCGGAGATCATCAGCTGGCTGATCACGTTCTACAACAACGCGGTGCCCCGGGGACACGGGCAGAAGTTCATCTTCACCGGCCCGCTCGACGCCTTCGCCACCCGGCTGAAGATCGCCACCTACGGTGGCATCGTCCTGGCGCTGCCGGTCTGGCTCTGGCAGCTGTGGCGGTTCATCACCCCGGGCCTGAACCCGACCGAGAAGAAGTACGCGGTCCCGTTCATCCTGGCGTCGATCGTGCTGTTCGCGATGGGCGCGGTCGTGGCGCTGCTCACGCTCCAGCCCGCCCTCCAGTTCCTGTTGAACATCGGCGGGTCCGACCTCCGGCCCTTGCTGACCGCCGACAAGTACATCTCGCTCGTCTCGCTCATGATCCTCGCCTTCGGGCTGTCGTTCGAGTTCCCGGTGATCCTGGTGTTCCTGCTGATCGCCCGGGTGCTGACGACCCGACAGCTCCGGAGCTGGCGCCGCTACGCAGCGGTGATCATCGTGGCGTTCGCGGCCATCATCACGCCCAGCCAGGACCCATACTCGCTGTTCGCGATGGCCATCCCCATGTACATCTTCTACGAGGGATCGATCATCATCGGGAGAGTGCTGAAGCGATGAGAGCCGCATGAGCCCCCAACGCAAGGGCAGCCGCCGCGGGACCGGGTGGAAGCCGCCGCGCGACCGCCGCGAGGTCGTCATCGCCGTGCTCGCGTCGTTGGCGGTGATCATCGTGACCGCGTCACTGGTGTGGTTCCTCCGGCCCAACCGCGACTCGGGCACCTCGTCGGTGCCCGCCACGGTCGCGACCTCGACGACCGTGCCCGGCGGCGAGGCGACGACCGTCCCCGGCGAGACCACCACCACGGCGCCGCCCACGAGCGCGCCGGCGACCTCGACGCCCTGAGGGGAGGGTCCTCGTGCGCGCCACCTTCGAAGCCGGGCGCGGGTTCCCCCTCGACCAGTTCCAGCGGGACGCGCTCGACGCGCTCGACGCCGGCGACAGCGTCCTGGTGGCGGCGCCGACCGGCTCGGGCAAGACGCTGGTCGCGGAGTACGCGGTCGAGCGCGCGCTCGCCGCGGGCGGGAAGGTCTTCTACACCACGCCGCTGAAGGCGTTGTCGAACCAGAAGTACGGCGATCTCGCGCGCGTCCACGGACCCCGCACCGTGGGTCTGCTCACCGGTGACAACTCGGTGAACGGCGACGCACCGATCGTGGTGATGACCACCGAGGTCCTGCGCAACATGATCTACGCGGCGTCGCCCGCGCTCGAGGACCTGCAGTACGTCGTGCTCGACGAGGTGCACTACCTGCAGGACCGCTACCGCGGGCCGGTGTGGGAGGAGGTCATCGTCCACCTGCCGCCCGAGGTGACCCTCGTGTGCCTCTCGGCGACGGTGTCGAACGCCGAGGAGGTCGCGGCCTGGATCGAGACGGTGCGCGGGAGCACCGCGGCCATCATCGAGGAGCACCGCCCGGTGACGCTCGAGCACCGCTACCTCGTCGGCGAGCGGGGCGCCGACCAGCTGCACCTGCTGCCGACGTTCGTCGCCGGGCCCGACGGCGAGCTCCGCCCCAACCCCGACGCCGCCCGCCTCGACGCCCGCAACGCCCGCGACCCCGGCTGGCGCGGCCGGCCCCGCACCCGGCTGCGCACCCCGAGCCGGGTCGAGACCGCCGAGCTGCTCGCGGCGGAGTCGATGCTGCCCGCCATCGCGTTCATCTTCAGCCGCAAGGGCTGCGACCAGGCGGTGGAGCAGTGCCTGGCCGCCGGGCTCCGCCTCACCGAGCCGCACGAACGGGCCCTCATCCGCGAGATCGCCGACGCCAAGACCGCCGGCCTCGCCGACGACGACCTCGACGTGCTCCGCTACGACCAGTGGCTGGCGGGGTTGGAGGCGGGCTTCGCCGCCCACCACGCGGGGATGGTGCCGCCGATGAAGGAGGCGGTGGAGGAGGCCTTCGCCGGTGGCCTGGTGAAGGTGGTGTTCGCCACCGAGACCCTCGCCCTCGGCATCAACATGCCGGCGCGCTCGGTCGTCATCGAGAAGCTGTCGAAGTTCACGGGAGAGCGCCACGAGTTCCTCACGCCGGGGGAGTACACCCAGCTCACCGGGCGGGCGGGCCGGCGCGGCATCGACGAGCGGGGCTACGCCATCGTGTGCTGGAGCCCGTTCGTGCCCTTCGACCAGGTGGCGTCGTTGGCGTCGCGGCGCAGCGACGCGCTGCGGTCGTCGTTCCGGCCGACCTACAACATGGCGGCCAACCTCGTCCGCCGCTACACGAAGTTCGAGGCCCATCACCTGCTCAACCTCTCGTTCGCGCAGTACCACGCCGACCGCGACGTCGTGACCCTCGAGCGCCAGCTCGACCGCACCAAGCAGCAGGTGGGGCGCCAGCGCGAGCTCATCGGAGCCGACGTCGGGCCGGTCGAGGAGTACCGCGCGCTGGCCACCGAGCTGGAGACGCTGCGCCGCAACGGAGCGTCGGGCGGTCGGCGCATCACCGAGGCGATGGAGGCGCTCCGACCCGGCGACGTCGTCGTGGTCCGCCGCCGCGGCGGGCGCGTCGCGGTGCTCAACCACGAGCACCGGCGGGGCGGCGGGAGCCGCCTGGTCGCGGTCACACCGGGTCGCGACGTCGTGCGCCTGGGCCCCCAGGACTTCGACGGGCCGCCCCGGCGCGCCGCCACCATCGATCTCCCGACGCCGTTCGCGCCCCGCAACCCGGCGTTCCGCCGCCAGGCCGCCGATCGGCTGCGGCGGGTGAAGCTCCACGACGACGGCAGACGTACGCGCCGCGAGGAACGGCGCCGGGACGAGCTCGAGGACGCCCTCGCCGCGCACCCCCTCAGCCGCGACCCGCAACGCGAGCAGAAGCTGCGGGCCGCCGCCGCGCTCGAGCGCTTCGAGCGCGACGTGCAGCGCACCGAGCGGCGGGTGCGGGGCCGCAGCGAGAGCCTCGCCCGCCAGTTCGACCGCGTCCTGCGGGTGCTGGAGGCCTGGGGCTACGTCGACGGCTGGCAGCTCACCGACGCCGGGGAGCAGCTGGCCCGCCTCTACACCGAGACCGACCTGCTGCTCGCGGAGGCGCTGCGTGAGGACCTCCTCGACGGCCTGCGGCCGCCCGAGCTCGCCGCGGTGGTCTCCTGCTTCACCTACGAGCGTCGGGGGCCCGACGGGCAGCACCCGATGCCGCCGGCGCGCTGGCCCACCAAGACGGTGGCCAAGCGGGCCCGCGCCGTCGAGCGGCTCGGGGAGCAGCTGCGGGCCAACGAGGACGATGCCGGGCTGCCCGAGACCCGGCCCCCGGACCCCGGCTTCACGCCCTACGTCCACGACTGGGCGGCGGGCGACACCCTCGCCGAGGTGCTCGACGACGACGAGATGACCGGCGGCGACTTCGTCCGCCACGTGAAGCAGTGCATCGACCTCCTGCGCCAGGTGGGAGAGGTCGCGGCCGACCCCGAGACCCGGCTGCGGGCCCGGGAGGCCGCCGAGGCGTGCCACCGGGGGGTCGTGGCGGCGTCGAGCGTGGCCTCGGCCTGACCCCGTGATCGAGAAGGGCAGGCCGTGGGAGCGCCCGGCCTCGGGGCCGCCCGAGTGGCAGGTCGAGGGCGACGACGCCGCCCTGGCCGCCGCGGTGCGGGACCATCCCGGCGCCCGGATCGAGTTCCGGCCCGCGGCCGGCTCCGACCTGGCCCGGGCGCTCGGGCTCCACGCCGCCGGGGGGACGGCCCTGGAGCTCAGCCTCGACGGGCTGCGCGTGGTCGCCGACGACCGGGAGCTGTTCGCGGTGAACATGGTCGTGGTCGGCGTGGCCCCGGACCGGACGGGCCGGTTCACCCCGGCCCGGGAGGTCCGGGTCCGGGTCGACGAGCGGGTCGCCCACGACGGGCGCGCCACCGGCGTCGTGGTGGCCAGCGGTCAGCACCTGCGCGGCGCCGACGTCGTGCCGCGGGGGCACCCGGGGGATGGCCAGATCGAGGTCCAGGTGTACGCGGTGGCGCGGGGCGAGCGGGCGGGGGTCCGGGCCCGGCTGCCCCAGGGCGTCCACCTCCCGCACCCCGACATCACCCAGACCCGTGGCCGCCACGTCGAGGTGCGGGCGGACCGGGGCCCGGTCCCGCTCGAGGTCGACGGCGTGGCGGTGCCCCCCGCCGCGCTCGTCACCGTCGACGTCGTGCCCGGCGCCTTCGTGCTCGTGCTCTGAGCGGATTCTTTCTCCCGAAACCGTGAAGTCCGCGTCGGCCGGAGGTGCCGCCGATACCATCGCCAGCCCTGGCCGGTGGGCCAGCGCGCTGGAGGCGAGACTGTGGGCGTGTACCCCTCCGAGAACTTCACCGACGACGAGGCGGCCGTCCTCCGGCCGTACTTCACCAACCTCGACCGTCCGGTGTTCGCGCTCGTCAACCTGCCCGAGGTCGTGAAGGGCGCGTTGTTCGCGCGCTACTCGCGCACGCACAAGAGTCTGCGCCGACTGTTCCTCGACGAGTTCGTGAACGACCTCGACCTCACCGGCGACCTCACCGTCGACGCGACCATCGGGCTGCGGCGGGCGGAGGAGCTGTACGACCGCGTGTTCCTCGAATACGGCGACGACTCCGTCGCGCAGCTCGGTGGCGTGCACCTCGCGTGCGAGCAGTCGTCGAACCTGCTCACCAAGATCCTCGAGTGGGGTCGCCTCATGGCGTACCTCGAGCAGTCGACGCGCTACATCGAGTACGACAAGAAGCTCGACGGCCGCTTCCGCTACTACCGCGACAGCGCGGTGCTCGCGTCACGCGAGCACGCATGGCGCTACATCGCCGACATGGACGCGCAGTTCACCACCTACGCCGAGATGCTGCCGCGCCTCACCGACTGGGCGCGCGAGCGCTACCCGAAGGATCCGCGCGACTCCGACTTCGTCTACAAGCAGACGATCAAGGCGAAGGCGTGCGACGCGGTCCGCGGCGTCCTCCCCGCGGCCACGCTGTCGAACGTCGGCATCTACGGCACCGGTCAGGGTTACGAGGCGTTGCTCCTGCGCATGCGCGCGCACCCGTTGCCCGAAGCGCGCGCGTACTCGGCGATGATGTTGGACGAGCTCCGCAAGGTGATCCCGAGCTTCCTCACCCGGGTCGACCGCGAGGACCGCGGGGTCGCCTGGAGCGCCTACCTGGCGGAGACCCGCCACTCCACCCGGGAGCTGGTCGAGCGCATCTTCGCAGGTGAGCGGGCTGAACCGAGGCCCGCGGTCACCCTCACCGACTTCGACCCGGCGGCCGAGGACAAGCTCCTCGCCGCCATCTGCTACCCGCAGACGCACCTCCCCGAGGACCAGGTGCTGGCGAAGGTTCGCACGCTGGGCGACGACGACCGCGCCGCGCTCCTCCGCGCGTACGTCGGTGATCGTCGCAACCGTCGGCACAAGCCCGGGCGCGCGTTCGAGCGCGTCGACTACCGCTTCGACATCGTCGCCGACTACGGCGCGTTCCGCGATCTGCAACGTCACCGGATGCTCACCATCGAGTGGCAACCGCTGTCGACGCGTCATGGGTACGAGATCCCGGATGCGGTCGAGGAAGCCGGATTGCGCGACCAGTTCGACGACGCGATGGAACGCTCGGCCGCGCTCTACGACGCGCTGCTCGATCCGTTCCCGGAGCAGGCGCCGTACGCGGTGTCGCTCGCGTACGGCATCCGGTTCACGATGCAGCTGAATGCGCGCGAGGCGATGCACATGCTCGAGTTGCGGACCGCGCCGTCGGGCCACGCGTCGTACCGGCAGATCGGCCAGGAGATGCACCGGCTGATCGCGGAGCAAGCCGGCCACCGCGCGATCGCGGCGGCCATGTCGTACGTCGACCACACGACCTATGAGCTCGAGCGCCTCGCCGCGGAGCGGGCGGCCGAGGCCCGGCGCGCCGCCGGGACCGTGTGACCAGAGGCTTGCCGGCAGGCTGACAGCAGGAAAAAATTCACAGGCACGCTGACCAGCGTCGACGCGCGTCGGTGCAGGTCACGGTGCTGGGTGCGGATCGGCTCCCGCTTGACACGGACCCCCTCCGTCAGGCGTACTACGTGGCGTCCTCACCGCTCGGTCGTGGGTCGCGTCGTCCGCGAGGCGAAGGCGCCGGGTGAGAGATGGGCACGGGGGCTCAGGAGACCAAGTAGAGAACGCTGCAATAACCCGACCTGCAGGGCACGTCGGGCCAGCCAGTGGCCCCAACGGTCTCCTGGGCCCCCTCTTCACCATCCGGGCATCCCGGCCCGTCGTACACCTGGGGAATAGGTGTACGACCGTGCCGGTTTGGGTCGCGACTGCACACAGGTGCGGGTGTTATATTCCGCGCCCCTCAACCCGCCGACCGCCCCACTGACCACTCGACCCCCGCGTGGCCGATCCCGGTCGGCCGACCGCTCGGAGCCACGATGAGCGACGAAGAATTCGACGACGAACCCGAGATCGACGACGAAGAGATCGCGGAAGACGACCTCGTCGACGAGGACCTGGTCGACGACGACGAGGGTGACGACATCGACCTGCTCGACGAGGAGCTCGAGGTGAGCCCCGAGGTCCCCGTGCCGGTCGTCACCGACGAGACCACCGCCACCACCATCGAGACCCCGGAGGAGGAGGACGACGACGGCGTCGTCGACCTCGACGAGGAGCTGCACCCGGACGACGTGGAGGAGCCGCTCGACGTCCTGCTCCAGGAACGCACCGCCAGCGCCACGCTCGAGGACGACGAGGAGGACCTCGAGGAGGAAGAGGCCGACGGCGACGACCGCGCCGACGGACCCACGAGGATCGTCCCGCGTCGCCCCGACGAGTTCCTCTGCCAGTCGTGCTTCCTGCTCCTGCCCCTACGACGGCTCGCCGATCCTGAACGCCAGTTCTGCGACGACTGCGCCTGAGCACGTGACGCCGGCGGCGTCGCCGGCCGGCGTGCCCCGGGCGCATCCGAGCTGGCCGCGGCTCGCCGCGGCGGTCGGCGCGGGCATCGTCACCGGGCTGTGCTTCGCGCCGGTCGACCTCGGGCCGGTGGTCCTGATCGCGCTCGTGCCACTGCTGTGGGCCTGGCGCGGCGCGCGTCCCTCGCACGCCGCGCTCTACGGGTTCGCGTTCGGCATCGCCGCGTACGCCGTCGTGATCCCGTGGATCCGGTACTTCGGCTACGTGGCCTTCGTGCCGATGCTCGTGGTGCTCGCGGCGCACGTCACCGCGACGGGTGCGTTGGTCGCCGCGTTCGCGCGTCGAGGCCTGGCGTCGTCGTTCCTCACCGCCGCGGTGTGGGTGGTGCTCGAGGCGTTGGGCGGCCGCTTCCCGCTCGGCGGCTTCCCCTGGGCCGACCTCGGTGTCGCCCTGCACGACGTCCCGGCGGCGCGGGCCCTCGCCGGCGTGGGCGGCACCTTGCTGGTCACGTTCGTGATCGTCGCCGTCAACGGGCTGGTCCTGGACCTCGTCCTCGCGTTGCGTTCCCACGCCGGGCGGGCCGCGGTGCTGGCGGGGATCGGCATCGCCGCGGTCGTGGTGGCGACCGCGGTCACCGACCTCGCCCGCTTCGAGCCGACGACCACCGGCCACCTCCGCGTCGCGATGCTCCAGGGTGACGACGAGCAGCTGCCGCTGGCGCAGCAGACCGACCAGCCCCTCACCGACAAGCACTTCGCGCTCGCCGACAGCCTGCGCGGCCACTACGACCTCATCGTGTTCCCCGAGGCGGCGCTCGACACCGATCCGGAGCAGGACCCGGCGCTGCGGGCGCGGATCACCGAGCTCGCCGCGCGCCACGGCGCGTACGTGCTCGTGAACGCGCGCACGCCCGGCAGCGACGACCAGTCACGCAACACCAACCTCATGTACACGCCGGACGGGAAGTTGCAGGGGGTCTATTCGAAGCAGCACCTCGTGCCGTTCGGCGAGTACGTACCCTGGCGCGGTGAATTGAGCTTCCTGCCCCAGCTGCGCCAGGTGCCCTACGACTACGAGCCCGGCGACTCGCGCACCATGTTCCACGTGGCCGGGCACCCGCTGGGGTCGGTGATCTGCTTCGAGTCCGCGTTCGGGCCGCTCGTGCGCGACTACGTGCGCGACGGCGCGCAGGTGATCGTGGTGAGCACCAACAACCGCTCGTACCAACGCTCGGGCAACAGTGAGCAGCACCTCGCGCTCGGCCAGATGCGCGCCGCGGAGACGGGACGCGCCGTGCTGCAGGCGTCGGTGTCCGGCATCAGCGCAGTGATCGACCCGGACGGTTCGGTCCACGACCGCACGAAGCTGTTCGAGTCCGCGGTCGTGACCGCGTCGGTGCCGACGTCGACGGGCGAGACGCTCTACGTGCGCTTCGGCGACTGGGTCGTGTTGCTCAGCGCGATCGCGGTCGTGGGGGTGACGATCGTCGCGGTCCGCCGGCCGGTCACGACACCAGAAGCTTGATCGCGGCCACGAGGCCGACGACCACGATCAGACCGCGCAGCGCGGACGCCGGGAGGCGACGGCCCACGTGCGCGCCGAGCTGCGCACCGAGCACGGAGCCGACCGCGATCACCACGACGACCAGCCACGCCACGTCGGCGAAGAACACGAACAACACCGCGGCGACCCCGTTGGCCACGAGCGCGAGCACGTTCTTCACCGCGTTCAGTCGCTGGAGGTTGTCGGCGAGGAAGATGCCGAGCAGCGCCAGCAGGATCACACCCTGCGCGGCGCCGAAGTAGCCGCCGTACACACCGGTGACGAAGATGCCGATCCACAGCTCGATGCCGCCGTGCTCCACGACCCGGCTGCGCCGCTCGGCCACCAAACGGCTCAGTCGCGGCTGCAGCAGCACCAGCACCACCGCGATCAGGATGAGCACCGGCACGACGGCGTCGAAGACCGAGCTCGGCAGCGTCAGGAGCAGGATGCCGCCGATGAGGCCGCCGATCAGCGAGGCGGAGCCGAGGACCAGCACGCGCCGGCGCTGGCCGACGAGCTCGCGCCGGTACCCGACCGCGCCGCTGAGGCTGCCGAACGAGATGCCCACGGTGTTGCTCACGTTGGCGATGACCGGTGAGTACCCGATGGCGAGGAGGGTCGGGAACGTGATCAGCGACCCCGACCCCACGATGGTGTTGATCGTCCCGGCGAGGAACGCCGACACCATCAACAGCGCTGCTTCGAGGACCGACATGGTGCCCGGCACCGTAGACTCGGACGACAGGAGAGCTTGGGAGATGAAGCGGAGCCGTGCTCGGAGAGCGGGACGGCGCCGCGCAATCGACCCGTCGTGTGGGAGCGGAAACTGTGTCGGACGAGAAGGCACCGGTCGAGAAGGCCGTCGAGCTGTTCGTGTACGCGCCGGTCGGCATGGCCCTCTACGTGCGCGACATGTTGCCGAGCATGGTGGGCATCTTCGTCGCGCGGGGAAAGCGCGAGGTGCAGTCGCACCGCGCGCCACCCCCGCCTCCGCCGCCGGTCGCCGCCGCGTCCCGCCCGAGGTGAAGCGCCGCATCGACGAGTCGGTCGGCATGGCCAAGGTCGTCGCCGAAGGTGGCTTCGGCGTCGCGCGCGACGTCGCCGGCAGCGGCCTCGGGGTGGCGCGCGACGTCGCCGGGTCCGCCCTCGCCCAGTTCCTCGCCATGCGCGCCAACGGCACCGAACCCGCGCCGCCCCCTCCGCCACCCCCGCGCGACGCCGCGCCCGAGCCGGCGGCGAGCGCGGCACCGCCGGTCGTCACGCCTGCGCCGGCCACGGCCCCCGCCGGTCCTCCCGACGCCGCGTGGCATACCGAGGTCCCGGCGTCGGAGGCGCTGCCGATTCCCGACTACGACGAGCTCTCGGCGTCACAGGTGGTCGAGCGGCTCGAGGGCCTCGACCACGATTCGCTCGAAGCGATCCGCCGCTACGAGACCGACCACCGCGGCCGCAACACGATCCTCGGCAAGATCGCGCAGCTCTCCTGACGTGGAGTCGAGCCGGCCGGCGACGGCCGCGGACATCCCTCGCGTCGTGGAGCTGGCGCGCCTGATGCGGGCCGAGCTCTCCGCCATGCGCGGCGGCGAGCTGTGGGCGGTCCGCGAAGCATGGCCCGAGCCGCTCGAGGACGCGTACGACGCGTTGCTGACGCGCGACGAGGCGCTCCTCGTGGTGGGCGCGATCGACGACGTGGTCGTCGGTCACGGCGCGGTGGTGGTGGAGCTGCTCCGCTCCGGTGCTCGCCTCGGAGTGATCACCGACCTGTACGTGGAGCCCGAGGCGAGGGAGGTCGGGGTGGGGGAGGCGATGGCCGACGCGCTCGTCGCCCACTGCGACGGCCGCCGCTGCATCGGCATCGACGCGCCCGCGCTCCCGGGCCACCGCGCGGCCAAGAACTTCTTCGAGACGCATGGCTTCACCGCCCGGGCGCTGGTCATGCACCGGCGGCTCGACCCGGCCACCCGGTGAGCGGACCAGGATGAGCGGACCAGGATGAGCGGGCCGGAGGTCGCGGTCGGCGCGGTGTGCGTGCACGCCGACGCCCTGCTCCTGGTACGGCGGGGCCGGGGCCCGGCGGCGGGAGAGTGGGCGGTGCCGGGCGGCCGGGTCGAGTGGGGCGAGACGCTGCACGAGGCGGTCGTGCGCGAGACCGCCGAGGAGACCGGCCTCGAGGTGGTCGTCGACCGGTTCCTGGGCTGGGTGGAGCGGCTGGACGAGACCTACCACTACGTGATCCTCGACTTCGCGGTCACCGCTCTCGATCCCGCCCGGCCGCTGGTGGCGGGGGACGACGCGGCCGAGGCCGCGTGGGTCCCGCTGCCCGAGCTGTCGGAGCTGCGCCTGGTGAGTGGCCTCCACGAGTTCCTGCACGACGTGGGAGTGTGGTGAGCGGATGGACTTCGAATTCAGCCCCGAGGACGAGGCGTTCCGCGCCGAGCTGCGAGCCTTCCTCGACGAGGAGCTCCCGTCGTGGTGGAAGACCGTCTTCGTCGACGACGACCGCGCCATGCCGTTCACGCGCCAGCTGTGCCAGAAGCTCGCGGCGCGCGGCTGGCTCACCCTGAGCTGGCCGGCCGCGCACGGCGGCGCCGACGGCTCGGTGTGGCAGCAGGCCGTCGTGCGCGAGGAGATGTGGGCCGCGGGTGAGCCCCGCGGCCCGCAGTACATGAACCTCAACTACATCGGGCCGCTCATCATGCGTTTCGGCACGCCCGAGCAGCAGGCCCGGCACCTCCCGCGCATGGCGGCCGGTGACGTCCTCTGGTGCCAGGGCTTCTCCGAGCCCGAAGCCGGGTCCGACCTGGCATCGCTGAAGACCAGGGCGGTGCGCGACGGCGACCACTACGTCGTGAACGGTCAGAAGATCTGGAACAGCTACGCCGACGCGCCCGCCGACCACTGCCTGCTGCTCGCCCGCACCAACGCCGAGGTGAAGAAGCAGCAGGGCATCTCGATGTTCCTCGTCGACATGCGCACCCCCGGCATCACCGTGCGAGCGATCCCGAGCATGGCGGGCAAGAGCGAGTTCAGCGAGATCTTCTTCGACGACGCCGCGATCCCGGTCACCGACCGCCTGGGCGACGAGGACCAGGGGTGGACGCTGGTGGGGGAGGGGCTCGCGTTCGAGCGCATCGGCATCGCCCGCTACGCGCGCGCCAACCGGGTGCTCGAGCACCTGGTCGCGTACGCGCGCGAGACCGTGGTCGACGGACAACCCCTCGCAAGGGATCCGGCCGTGCGCGCCCGGCTCGCCACGCTGGCGGTGCGCATCGAGGCGGCCAAGCTCCTGAACTACGGCGCGATCTCCATCCAGGCGGCGGGGGAGGTGCCCGCCATCGAGTCGTCGATCGCCCGCATCCACAACACCCAGGTGGAGCAGCTGGCGGGCCAGATCGGGATCGAGCTGCTCGGGCCCCGGGGCCTGCTGCTCGACGACGACCCCTGGTGCCTCCTCGACGGTGAGATGCAGCGCCAGTGGGTGGAGAGCATCCCGGTCACCGTCGCGGCCGGCACCACCGAGGTGCAGAAGAACATCATCGCCCAGCGGGGCCTGGGCCTCCCGCGGAGCGCGTGAGCGTGCGCGAGCCGGGTATCCCGGCGAGCAGCGAGCGCCCATTGGAGGTGGCGTGAGCGTGCGCGAGCCGGGTATCCCGGCGAGCAGCGAGCGCCCATTGGAGGTGGCGTGAGCGTGCGCGAGCCGGGTATCCCGGCGAGCAGCGAGCGCCCATTGGAGGTGGCGTGAGCGTGCGCGAGCCGGGTATCCCGGCGAGCAGCGAGCGCCCATTGGAGGTGGCGTGACGTGGACCTCACCCTCGACGACGACCAGCGCCTGCTCGCCGAGTCCGCCCGCCAGCTGTTCGAGCGCACGTACCCGACCAGCGAGGCCCGCAAGGCCGAGGAGCGGCCCGAGCGCTTCTCCGCCGAGCTGTGGACCCAGGCGGGCGAGCTGGGCTGGCCCGGCATCGCGCTGCCCGAGGACGTCGGGGGCGCCGGCTACGGGGTCCTGGAGCTCGCGGTGCTCGCCGAGGAGCTCGGGCGGGCGGCGGTCACCCTGCCCCTCCTGACGTCGTACGCGGCCGCCCTGCCGCTGCTCCGGGCCGGGCGCGACGCCCCGGCGCGGGAGCGGTGGCTCGGCCCCCTCACCACCGGCGACGCCGTCGGCGCGCTCGCCCTGTTGGAGCCCGGTGGCCGCAGCGAGCGGGCCGCACCCACGCTGCGGGGGGCGGCCACCGACGGCGGCTGGGCACTCTCGGGCACCAAGCTCGCGGTCCGCTTCGGTGCCCGGGCCGACGTCCTGGTGGCGAGCGCCGACCTCGGCGACGGCCGCCCGTCCCTGCTGGCGGTGCCCACCGATGCCCCGGGCATCGACCGGCGCGCCCACGACACCTTCTCACCCGAGCCGCTCGCCGCGGTCACGTTCACCGACGTCGTCGTGGGGCCCGACGACGTGGTGGGGGAGCCGGGCCGCGCCGCGGCCGTGATCGAGCGCGCCCTCGACCACCTCGGTGTGCTCGACACCGCGTACGCCGTCGGACTGGGCGACGCCGCGCTCGCGCTCGCGGTCGACCACGCGTCGAACCGCGAGCAGTTCGGGCGCCCGATCGGCGTCAACCAGGCGGTGTCGCACCAGTGCGTCGACATGCGCGTCGACATCGACGCCATGCGGGTCCTCGTGCACCAGGCCGCGTGGCGACTCGACCGGGCCGCCGGTGGTGACGATGCCGCCGCCACCCGGGCGGTGGCGTTGGCGAACGCGTACGCCCGTGACGTGATCCCGAACGTGTTCGCCCGCGCCCACCAGGTGCACGGCGCCATGGGCTTCACCATGGAGTACGACCTGCAGCTGTTCAGCCGGCGGGCCAAGAGCTACGAGTTGACGGGCGGAGGCGCCGCCTGGCACCTCGAACAGGTGGCCAGTTCTCTTGGCTTGTAGGTGCTCGGCCTGTAGGCGTCGGGCGGGAGCTAACTTCTCGTCTCGCCCGTTCCCGTGGTCGAGAGGAAGTTGGTCGCGTTCTCCTTGTCGAGCGTCTTCACGACCGCTTCGATGGTGAACCCGCCGTACTCACGGGGCGTCGTGTCGACGTCGGTGGCCTGGGCCCGCAGCGCCCCCACCGTGCACTCCGCGCGGGTGCGGTGCTCGAACGGATCGAACTGGTACCAGCGGCAGGCGTTCTCCCACGTGACCATGTCGATCTCTTCGTCGGGAACGCCCACCTCCGTCCAGCGACTTCATCACCGTCTCGGGCGACTCCGGCCACGTGCTGTCGGAGTGCGGGTAGTCGGCTTCCCACGTGATCGTGTCGACACCGATCTGGTACCGGTTGCGCAGCCCGGTCGAGTCGTCGATGAAGCACGTCTGCACGTGCTCGCGGAACACCTCGCTCGGGAGCTTGTCGCCGAAGTCGGCGCCGGTCCACGCCCGGTGGTGGTCGTACACGAAGTCGGCCTTCTCCAGGAAGTAGGGCACCCAGCCGATCCCGCCCTCGGCCAGCGACATCTTGATCTTCGGGAACTTGTGCATGATCGGCGACCAGAGCAGCTCCGCCGCGAAGATCGACGTCTGGAACGGCATCGCGTGCGGGATCACCGAGAACGGCGTCCGCGGCATGAAGCTCGGGAAGCCGCCGAAGTGGAACACCGCGACCGTGCCGAGGTCGTTGCACGCCTGCCACGCGTGGTCCCACTCCGGGCCGTGGATGTCCGCGGTGCCGAAGCGGTGCGGCTCCGAGTGGAAGGACACCGCGTGGCAGCCCTTCTCCGCGACCCGGTGGATCTCGCCGGCCATCCACTCGTCGCCGAGCACGAAGCCCGACAGCGCGAGGGGGATGAAGCGCCCGGGGTACGCGCCGCACCACTCGTCGATGTGCCAGTCGTTGTACGCCCGGATCATCACCTCGACGAACTCGGTGTCGTCGTTCTGCACGAAGAACTGGCCGCCGAGGCCGGGCCACGACGGGAAGTTCAGCGAGGCGAGGACGCCGTTGACGTTCATGTCGCGGATGCGCTCGTGCACGTCGAACGTGCCCGGCCGCACCTGGTCGAAGCTCGCGGGATCGGCACCCCAGCTCTCGCGGGGGCGGCCCTGCACCGCGTTGAGGCCGAAGCTGGCGATCTCCTGGCCCTCGATCAGCCAGGCGTCGGTCCCGTTGTCGCGGCGGATGACGCGGGGGACCCGGGCCTTGAACTTCGCCGGCACGTGATCTGCGAGGTACTCGGCCAGGGACGGCGGCTCGACGACGTGGTCGTCGACGCTGACGAGGATGAGATCTTCCGTGCGCATCCGGCACCCCCGGGGCTCGTGGTCCCCCGACTGTATATCCGCGCGGAGTACAACACCGGCCGAAGCATCCTCGCCGAAGAAATCCTTGGGGGCCCCGGCCAGCGGGTGTAGCTTGCGCGCTTCGGGCCAGCGGGTCGGTCCGCGTCGCTTCCGAGGCTGCACCGGCCGAGCCAGGTCGGGGGCTGCCATTTCCGGGGGCGGCGAAAGTTCGGAGGCGTCGTTGCTTGGCGGCGTCTCGTCGGGTCTCTATCCCTCGGAGGGGCTGCACAGATGAAGAAGACCGTCTCCGCGTTCGCGTTGATCACGGCCGTCGCGCTCGGCACCATCGGGCTGACGATCGGCAGCGCGAGCGCCCACGACTGCCAATAGCAGTACGACTGCTTCACGGTCACGCACCTTCACCAACTTCGCTTCGAACCCACCCAAGAGCGGCTCCAACACCGCCACCGTCACCGTGAACGGCGTCGCCATCCCTTCTCGTGGACGACGGGAACTTCACCGCCACGGTGCCCTTCGTCAGCCACAGCGGCGACCCCGACGTCGTCGTCATGGTGTCGTTCCACGGTCTGGACGGCAACATCGGCGGCGAGACCAGACGTTCCCGGCCGACTCGTGCACCGCCCCGGCCGTCATCACCGTGCCGCCGACGACCACCATCCCGACGAACGTGTCGCCGGCCGTCGTCACCCGCACGCCGGCGCCTGCCGCCGCGCCTGCGGCCGCGGCCGAGGCCGTCGTCGCCAGTCCCGCGTTCACGGGCTGACCGCCACCAACCGACGCCGAGCGGCCCACGGAGCCCCCGCGGCTCCGTGGGCCCCGGTGATCCGGCAGCTCGATCATGACTGCCGGCGCGACTGGACGACCGGGCGTACTGCCGCGCGAGCGCGATCGCTCGCCGTGGAGCACAATGGGCGCCTCCGCGTGGGCCAGAGGACCCGCCAGCCAGCAGCGAGGACGTCGATGAGCGGTGTACCGGGCGAGCTCGACCTCGGATTCCTGTCGTTGCCGGGCTGGTTCAGCCCGCTCGACGCCAAGATGTTCCTCCTCGCCGACGCCGCGCAGCGCTCCGCCGGGGTAGAGGGGGATCTGTTGGAGATCGGCGCCTACATGGGCCGGAGCGCGGTGGTGCTCGGACAACTCCAGCGTCACGGCGAGCGGTTCATCGTCTCCGACATCTTCGGCGAGGCCGAGAACAACGAAGAGAGCGTGTTGTGGCGCACCAGCTGCGAGGTGCAGAAGCCCAGCGTCGACCAGTTCAGCGCCAACTACCTGCGTTTCCACGCGACGCTGCCTGAGATCCGGGTGGGACCGTCGTCGTCGCTCGACGCCGGCGAGCTCGGACTGAAGTCGTTCCGACTGCTCCACGTCGACGGTGCCCACGACTACGAGAACGTCGCCCACGACCTCGCGTTGACCCGCGAGCTCGCGACTGCCGGCGCGGTGATCGCCTTCGACGACATCTCGCAGCCGGCGTTCCCGGGCATCGGTGCGGCGATCTGGCCCGAGGTGAAGGCCGGTCGGCTGCGGCCGTTGATCGTGGGACAGAAGCTCTACGCGACGTGGGACGTCGACACGCCCGTCGCCGACACGCTCCTGCGACTCGTGGAAGCGGAGCCCGACGCCGGCACCGACCGCTGCCAGCTGGCCGACTTCGAGGCCCTGCTCGTCTCGGACCAGGCTCCCACGGACGACGGGGACGCGACCTGGAAGACCAAGTCGAAGCGCTTCCTGCGGAACTGGGCACCTCCGGCCGTCTACGAAGGCGCGAAGAAGGTCCGCGCCGCCGCACGGTCGAGCTGACGCCGACTCTGCGCGACGCCGCGCCGGCCTCACCCGAGTCGCAGCCCTCCACGACACCGGCAGGGTGAGCCGATTGACCGCTCACTCAGATCCCAACGTGAGGAGGCCCATATGGGGACCTACGTCCTGCTCAGCACCCTGACGCCGTCCGGCGGCTCGACGCTGCACACGCATCCGCACCGCCTCAAGGAGGTCAACCGGGAGATCACCGAGTTCGGCTGCCGGGTCATCTCGCAGTACGCGCTGCTCGGTCCCTACGACTTCCTGACCATCGTCGAGGCACCCGACAACGAGACCATCGCGCACCTGTCGGTCGACCTCGGGTCCCGCGGCACGGTCAAGGTCACGAGCATGCCGGCCATGACGATCGACTCGCTGGTCGACAAGCTGCAGAGCCCGGAGCAGATGGGCAAGGAGTAGCACGGCGCCGCTCGCGTTCCCCCTTTGGTGATGACGGGCAACGCCCATAATCCTCGTTATGTAAAGTGCACCGCACGAGGAACGCGATGGCAAGCAGCCGCCGTGCGGTGAGTCGCTACCCCGGTTCGGCGGGCACCCAGTCCCACGACCGCGGCCGGTGCTCGGCCATCGCCGGGTGCTGCGCCAGGCGGCGCACGAGGCGTTCGAGACGCGGGTACACGTCGTCGACTGACCACTGGCCGCGCACGACGTAGGTCATGGCGGAGTGCGTGAAGTGCTGGACGGCCATGAGGGCGTCGTCCCGGTACGCCGGCTCGACGTCCCGCAGCGCGTACTCCGTCACCGGCACCAGGCTGCTGATGCCGGTCTCGGCGATCCCTCCGGGCACCTCGCCCTCGATCCCAGCGGCCCGCACGAAGGTCTCCAGCATGCGGGGATTGGCCTCCCAGACCGCCCAGACCTGGCGGTAATAGGCCAGGAGCTGCTCGACCGCCGTGTCGCCGTCCAGCCACGTGGGTGCAGGCTCGTAGAACTCGCGGTTGCACCACTGCCCCACCGCCTCGGCGATGAGTCGGTCACGGGAACCGAAGTACCGGTAGATCGTGTCGCTCGAGATCCCGGTGCGGTCGGCGATCGCCCGCACCTGGATTGCGTCGTATCCCCCGTCGGCCGCGAGCTCCAGGACGGCTGCGATCACCCGTTCGCGCCGCGCCGCCTGCGACCGTCGGAGCCGGCCGCCCTCGGGTGCCTCGGTCGTGGTCACGCCGCTCCACGGTACCGGATCGCAACGTGGTAGTGAATCGAAACGGAGTTGCGATTTTACTCAGGAGCCGGTAGGTTCCGCGCGTGGAGTCCGAGGGGGGAACCATGACCAGGGTGCGCACGTCGCTCGTCGTCGTCGGACTCGTCGTCGCGCTCACTGGGCTCACCGCCGTGCCCGCGCGCGCCCAGTCGAGCGGCGCGGCGCCCAAGGCCACCGAGATCGGCGTCACGCCGACCGAGATCCACATCGCGGTCGTCGCCGACGTCGACAACCCGTTCGCGCCCGGGCTGTTCCAGGGCATCGTCGATGGCGTGCGCGCCGGCGCCAAGTACCTCAACAGCAAGGAAGGAGGCGGCGGGCTCGCGGGGCGCAAGGTCGTCGTCGACTTCCTCGACTCGAAGCTCAACCCCAACGAGGCGCGCAACGGCGTGATCACCGCGTGCCAGAACGACTTCGCGCTGGTCGGCACATCGGCCCTGTTCCTCTCGACGGTCGACGACATGGTGGGGTGCAAAGATCAAGCGGGCGCGGCGACCGGCGTCCCCGACGTCGCGGCCATCGTCACCGGCGTACCGGAGTCGTGCTCGCCGGTCACGTTTCCGGTGAACCCGCCGCAACTCATCTGCAGCACCAAGGACCAGCACCCGCAGACGTACTACGGCAACCAGGGCGACGCGAAGTACCTGCTCAAGACGCACAAGCACGATCTCCACGGTGCGCTGCTCGTGAGCAACGACACCAAGGACGCGCAGCGGGGCGCGACCGCGATCATCGACACCGCCAGCAACGCCGGCATCAAGGCCGACCAGAAGCCGGTGCTCTCGGGACGCGACCCGCAGAGCGCGTACACGCCGGTCGTGAACCAGATGAAGAGCGACGGTTCCAACTACTCGCTGACCACGATGGCGCTGAGCAACGCGGAGGAATTGCGCAGCGAGGCCCAGCTGCAGGGTCTCACCGATCCCGACTTCGTGTGGGAATGCACCACCTGTTACGACAAGGCGATCGCGGACCACGCCGACGTGATGAACGGTACGTACATGACGCTCGGTTACCTTCCGTTCGAGGAAGCCTCGTCGAACCCGACGCTGGCCAACTTCGTGAAGTACGTGGGCAAGGCCAAGGCCAACGGCTTCTCGGTGTACGGCTGGACCTCTACGCTCGAGTTCGCCGACGCGGTGAATGCCGCGGTCAAGAGCACGGGCGTGAACGGCCTCACCCGCGCCAACCTCCTGGCGTCGCTGAAGGGACTCCGCGACTTCAACGCCGGGGGGATGATCGCCACGGTGAACATCGGCCAGAAGATCCCCAGCTCCTGCTTCCTGCTCGAGCGGTACGAGGACAAGAAGTTCGTGCGCATCTTCCCGAAGAAGGCGGGCACTTTCGACTGCGCGGCGTCGAACCGAGTGAAGATCAAAGCCGATCTCATCGGCTGATCGGCTCCTGCGGTCGGCTGCCGAGAACGACTGAGAGCGTCGCCGTCAGTCGGAGGGCAGGATGCCGTCGAGCGCGTCGAGCGAGGGCGCGAAGTAGAACGCGCCGCTCACCGGCCGGGTGAAGTCGGTCAGGTGGTCGTGCAGGCCGTCGCCGCTCACCCCGAACATCCGGTGCAGCATCTTGGTGAAGCGCGACGGGTCGGCGCTGAAGGCCAGGAAGTACAGGCCGAGCTCCCCCACCCGCCCGTACGGCGTGCTGCGCCGGTACAGCTCGAGCTCCTCGCCGTCCTCCTTGATGACGACGCGCGCGATGTGCGCGGTCGGGGGCTTGTCGTCGAGCTCCACGCTGTCGGGCTTGGTCCGACCGATGGTGTCCTCCTGCTCCTCGCGCTTCTGGGCGTGGAAGCGGTCGAGGTCGTGCACCCACTTCTGGGCCAGCACGAACGCCCCGCCGGCACCGGTTTCGCCGTCGGGGACGAGCGCGACCTCGAACGCCTCCTCCACCGGCGGGTTCTCGGTGCCGTCGATGAAGCCGGTGAGGTCGCGGCTGTCGCGGTAGACGAAGCACGGTTGCTCGGCGGCGAGGGTCGCCACCGGCGCCAGGCCCGCGGCGACGGCCCGCGCCACGTCGAGCTCGACGTCCTCACCGGTGCCGTGGGTCCACACCCAGAGGTCGTGCTGCGTCGCCGGCGCGCCGCGGCCGTCGCCCTCGATCGCCGCGAACGGGGCCAGCTCCGCCGGCGCGTCGTCGGGATGCAGCCGGCGCCAGAGGTCGGCGCCGAAGCCGACCACGATGTTCGACCCGCCGGCGGTGACCGGCGGCTCGCGCAGGCCGTGCAGCGTCTGGACGACGGCCTCGTCGGTGGCGCCGGGCCGGAGGTCGAACTCGAGGTGGTAGTGCGAGCGGGTGCCCTGGGCGAAGATGCCGGGCTGGGGGCGGGCCATGGGGTCAGTCCTCCTCGTACGGCTCGGACTCCTCGTAGGCGGACAGCGGCGGGCACGAGCACATCAGGTTGCGGTCACCGAACGCGCCGTCGATCCGGCTCACCGGCGGCCAGTACTTGTCGGGCCCCGTGCGGCGGGGTCCGGCCGGGTACGCGGCCTGCTCGCGCGTGTAGGCGCGCGTCCACTCGTTCGCCACCACGTCGACGGCCGGATGCGGAGCCGCCCGCAGGGGACTCTCCTCCACCGGCCACTCCCCCGCTTCCACCGCCCGGATCTCGTCGCGGATGGCGATCATCGCGTCGCAGAAGCGGTCGAGCTCGGCCAGGTCCTCCGACTCGGTGGGCTCCACCATCAGCGTCCCCGCCACCGGGAACGAGACCGTCGGCGCGTGGAAGCCGTAGTCGATCAGCCGCTTGGTGACGTCGTCCGCGGTGACCCCGGTGGCCTGCGTGATCGGGCGGAGGTCGAGGATGCACTCGTGCGCCACGACGCCGCCGGGCCCGCTGTAGAGCACCGGGTAGTGCGGCCGCAGGCGGGTGGCCACGTAGTTGGCGTTGAGGATGGCGATCTCGGTGGCGCGCAGCAGGCCGTCGCCGCCCATGAGGCGGACGTACGCGTACGAGATGGGCAGGATGCCCGCCGATCCGTGCGGCGCCGCCGCGATGTGCGGCGAGAGGAACGGCGTCAGGTGCTCGCGCACCGCCACCGGACCCACGCCCGGCCCTCCACCGCCGTGCGGGATGCAGAACGTCTTGTGGAGATTGAGGTGCGACACGTCGGCGCCGAACGTGCCCGGCTTGGCCAGGCCGACCAGCGCGTTGAGGTTGGCGCCGTCGAGGTACACCTGTCCACCGCACTCGTGCACGACCGCGCACACGTCGCGGATGTTCGACTCGTAGACGCCGTGGGTCGACGGGTAGGTGACCATCAGCGCGGCGAGGTCGGCGGCGTGCTCGTGGGCCTTCGCCTTGAGGTCGTCGAAATCGACGTTGCCGTCGTCGTCGCACTTCACCACCACGACGCGCATGCCCGCCATCACCGCGCTGGCGGCATTGGTGCCGTGCGCGGACTCGGGGATCAGGCACACGGTACGGGCTTCCTGGCCCCGGCTCCGGTGGTAGCCCCGGATGGCGAGCAGGCCGGCGAACTCGCCCTGCGATCCCGCGTTCGGTTGGAGCGAGACCGCGTCGTACCCGGTGATCTCGCACAGCGCGGCCTCGAGCTCGGCGAACAGCTCGGCGTAGCCCTCGGCCTGGTCGGCGGGCGCGAACGGGTGGATGTCGGCGAACTCGGGCCAGGTGATCGGCATCATCTCGACCGTCGCGTTGAGCTTCATGGTGCAGGAGCCCAGCGGGATCATCGTGCGGTCGAGGGCGAGGTCGCGGTCGGCGAGCGTGCGCAGGTAGCGCAACATCTGCGACTCGGAGTGGTACGTGCGGAACACCGGGTGCACGAGGATGGCGGACGCCCGGCGCAGCGCCGCGGGGAGTGCCGCCGGCGGGTCGTCGGCCGGCGCGGTGACGCCGAAGACCTCGCGCACGCGCGTCACGACCTCCGGCGTCGTGGTCTCGTCGAGGGCGATGCCGACGGTGTCGTCGGCGACGCGGCGCAGGTTGATCCCGGCGGCGCGGGCCCTCGCGACGACGTCGTCCGCGTCGGGGACCCGCACGGTGACCGTGTCGAAGAAGTGCTCGTGCACGACGCCGGGCAGCGACGCGGCGAGGCCCGACGCCAATCCGTGCACCCGGTCGGCGATGGCGCGCAGGCCGTCGGGCCCGTGGTACACCGCGTACATGCCGGCGATGTTCGCCAGCAGCACCTGCGCGGTGCAGATGTTGCTGGTGGCCTTCTCGCGCCGGATGTGCTGCTCCCGCGTCTGCAACGCCAGCCGCAGCGCCGGGCGCCCGGCGGTGTCGACCGACACGCCCACCAGCCGGCCGGGCAGGTTGCGCTTGTAGTCCTCGCGGGTGGCGAAGAACCCGGCGTGCGGGCCGCCGTAGCCCATCGGCACGCCGAAGCGCTGGGCGGAGCCGACCACGACGTCGGCGCCCCACTCCCCCGGCGGGGCGAGGAGCACCAGCGCGAGCAGGTCGGACGCCACCGCCACCAGCGCCCCCTGCGCGTGCAGGTTCGCCACCAGCTCGCGGTCGTCACGGATCCCCCCGGTGGTGCCCGGGTACTGCAGCAGCACCCCGAACACGCCCTCGGCGCCCAGGTCGGGCTCGGGCTCCCCCACCACCACGTCGATGCCGAGGGGCTCGGCCCGGGTGCGCACCACCTCGATGGTCTGCGGGTGGCACTCGGCGTCGACGAAGAAGGTGTCCCCGGCCTTCGGGTTGACCCGCCGCAGCAGCGTCATCGCCTCCGCCGCCGCGGTCGCCTCGTCGAGCATCGACGCGTTGGCGAGGTCCATGCCGGTGAGGTCGCTCACCATGGTCTGGAAGTTGAGCAGCGCCTCGAGCCGGCCCTGCGAGATCTCCGGCTGGTACGGCGTGTACGCGGTGTACCAGGCCGGGTCCTCGAGCACGTTGCGCTGGATCACCGGCGGCGTGATGGTGCCGGAGTACCCCGCGCCGATGAGCGAGGTGAGCACCTCGTTCCGGTCGGCGAGCGCCCGGAGGCGGGCCAGCGCCTCGGCCTCGGTCAGGCCGGTCGGGAGGTCGAGCGGGGTGCGGTCGCGGATCGCCTCGGGCACGGCGCGATCGACCAGCTCGGCGACCGACTCGACGTCGACGGTCGCGAGCATGGTCTCGATCTCGGTGGGCGACGGCCCCAGGTGACGGTCGGCGAACTCCCGGCTCACGACGTCTCCATGGTCGTTCGCTACTCGCCGGGATACCCGGCTCGCTCACGCTCACGACGCCGAGGCTACCGGCGCACGAACGGGAGCTTCGTGACGACGGCGGGTACCTCGCGGCCGCGCACGTCGACGGTGACCGCGTCGCCCTCGACGGTGTCGGGGGGCAGGAAGGCGAGCGCGATGGCGTGCCCCAGCGTGGGCGAGAAGTTCCCGCTGGTGACCACGCCGACGACCTCGCCGTCGCGCGTCACCGGGTACCCCTGCCGCGGGATCTGGCGCCCGTCGACGCTCAACCCGCGCAGCCGGCGGGTGACGCCGCGGTCGTGCTCGGCCTCGAGCGGCGCCCGCCCACGGAAGTCGCCCTTGTCGAAGCGCACCACCCAGGCCAGGCCGGCCTGCAGCGGGGTGACCCCCGGGCCCAGCTCGTGCCCGTGCAGCGGCAGCCCCGCTTCGAGGCGCAGCGTGTCGCGCGCGCCCAGCCCCGCCGGCGTGATGCCGGCGTCGAGCAGGAGCTGCCAGCACCGGACTGCGGCGGCTGCGGGCACGTGCAGCTCGACGCCGTCCTCGCCGGTGTAGCCGGTGCCCGCGATCCACCCGGGTTCGCCCCCGAACTCGAGCGGCTCCACCGCGAACCGCGCCACCCCGGCGTGGTCGGGCGCGATCCCCGCCAGGCGCTCGCGCGCCTCGGGACCCTGGACCGCCAACACCGCGCGCGTGGCGGTGACGTCGTCGATCTCGCACTCTCCCCCACCGTGGAAGACGGCCGCCTCGCCGAGCGCCTCGATGAGCGGTTGGGTGTTCGACGCGTTCGGCATCACCAGGAAGTCACCGGGCGCGGTCCACCACACGATGATGTCGTCGACGACGTGGGCATCGTCGGGGTCGAGCAGGTGCGTGTACTGCGCGCGACCGGGACCGATGCGGTCGAGGTCGTTGGTGAACGCCCACTGGAGCGCGGCGAAGGCGCCGGCCCCGTGCACGTGCACCGAGCCGAGGTGCGACACGTCGAACACCACTGCGTGCTCGCGGCACGCGCGGTGCTCCTCCAGCACCCCCGTGTACTGGATGGGCATCTCCCACCCGCCGAAGGGCGCCATGCGCGCGCCGAGGCGGCGGTGCTCGGCGTCGAGGACCGAATGGTGCAGCGCGCCGTGGCTCACGCTCACGCGGACTCGGCGGCCGGCCCGCTCCCCCGGCGTGGTTCCGGGAACAGGTCGAGGGGCTTCGCCTCCCCCGGGGCCGCCGACCAGCTGCGACGGCGGCTCGAGCCCGTACTTCACCAGCAGCTGCAGGTAGTCACGCTGGTAGAGCACCTTGATCTGCACGTCGGGGTAGAGCTCGACCAACCGCCGCGCCTTGCGGTTCTTCTTCGTGACCAGCTTCTGGTTCAGCGTGGTGATCTCGATGTAGAGGTCGTACGCCGGGAGGTAGAAGTCCGGGGTGAACGCCTGCTCGGGGTTGCCGTCGTGGTCACGCTGCAGCACGAACGTGCGCGGCTCGTACTCCCAGTTGATCGCGTAGAAGTCGAGCAGCTTCGCGAACTGTCGTTCGGAATTGTGCGCGAACCGCACCTGCTCGTGGGGCAACGACTCCGAGATGTCAGCCTCCCTGGGCGGCGCGCTGATCGGTCACGTGCTCGCGCACACCGGCGTCGAGCTCCTCCATCACGTGACCCAACGGCACGATGTTGAGCACGCCCTGCCCGCGGCGTACGAGGTCGATGAGCGCGTCGTCGGTGCGCGCCAGCACCGAGTTGGTGCCGTCGAGCACGAGGTTCGCGGTGGCCCAGTCGTCGCCGAGGTCCTCGCGCAGGTAGTCGATCGCCTTGCGCGCGGTCTGCAGCTTCACGCCCGCGTCGAGCAGGCTCTTCACGACCTTGAGCCGCACGAGGTCCGAGAACGAGTACGTGCGCTGCGTCCCGCTGCCCTTGGCGTCGGCGATCGACGGCCGGACGAGGTCGGTGCGCGCCCAGTAGTCGAGCTGGCGGTACGTGATGCCGACGATGCTGCACACCTGGGGCCCCCGGAATCCCAGCTCCCTCGGCGTGGGTCCCATGCCGTCGAGCATCGGCTGCTCGGTGCGCGGTTTCGATGCAGCCATTCCACCCTCGATCTCACGTCGACCCCGGGTCATGCTGAAGTACAGGGTCGTAGTTACGGGAGTGTGAGGCTAGTGCCTGGAGCGCGCGCCGTCAACGCACGGCCCGGGCGGTCTCCGCCCGGATCGGCGCTATTCGCCGTGGGCGAAGTCCTCGGGCCGCACCTGGTCGAGGAACTCCCGGAACTGCTCGATCTGCTCCTCGTCCTCGTCCTGCTCGAAGAGCACGCCGGCCTCCTCGAGGACGTCCTCGTGGGCGAAGATCGGCACCGGCTCGCCGTAGCGGACGGCCAGGGCGATGGCATCGGAGGGGCGGGACGAGATCCGGTAGCTGCCGCCGTCGCGGGTGAACTCGATCTCGGCGAAGAAGGTGCCGTCGTGCAGCTCGGTGATGACGACCTGCAGCACCTTGGTGCCGAGGTCGTCGAGGACCGACTTGAAGAGGTCGTGGGTCATCGGCCGGGGCGTCTCCGTGCCCTGGAGCGCGTAGACGATGGCGGTGGCCTCGGGCTGCCCGATGAAGATCGGGAGATAGCGCTGGCCGTCGTTCTCGCGGAGGAGCACGATCGGCTGGTTCGAGGGAACCTCGACTCGGACTCCGACAAGAGACATCGGGATCACAGGCGCCTCCGGTACGGACTGGGAGTCACCCTAGCACCGGGCCTCCCCGGCCTTCCCCCCCGCCTTCCGCCGCCCTTCCGTCGCCCGAGCCGTAGAGCGCAGGGACGTAGGCGTCGGGTCGCGTCCGCACCAGCTCCCGGTCGGCGACGACCACCCGGGGGACGTTCCGGTACAGGTCGGCCCGGTGCAACCCGTAGCCGAGGACGAAGACGTCGGGGATCTCGCGCCCGACGTAGCGCACGGTCAGGGGCAGGATCCGGCGGGCCGGGCGGTCGAGCAGCGCGCAGACCTCCACCCGACGCGGGTCCTGACCGCGCACGTGCTCGACCAGGTACCCCAGGGTCAGGCCGGTGTCGACGAGGTCCTCGACCAGGATCACGTCGCGCCCGGTGAGCTCGACGTCGACGTCGTGCAGGATCCGGACCCGCCCCGAATCGGGCGCGTAGCGCGAGATGGCGATGAAGCCGATCTCCACGTCGACGTCGCGCACCGCGCGGGCGAGGTCGGCGAGGAAGATCAGCGCCCCCTTGAGCACGCCGACCAGCACGACGCCGTCGGGGTGATCGGCCGCGATCTCCGCCGCCAGGCGCTCGACGCACTCCCGGATCGCGGCCTCGTCGAGCAGCGTCTCCGGGACCGGGCGGTCGTCGGGACCGACGGGCCGCGGGTCGCTCACTCGGCGAGGGTCTCGCGCACCGCGTCGCGCAGCAGCGCGGCGCGCAGGCGGCGCCCGAGGGTCGAGAGCTCGACCAGCTCGTCCTGCAGGCGGCCGCGGGCCTCGGGATTGCGCTGCCGCACGTACGGCATCAGGACCTGCCCGAACAACACCGCCTCCCGCTCGGCCGAGGTGCGGTACATGCGGAGGTGGCGGGCCTCGATCCCCCGGCGGAAGAAGCCGGCGGCGATGCGGGCGACCTCGACCGCGTCGTCGTCGTACTGGGCGACGCCGTCGACCTCCCGTGACGGGGCCACGAGCCCGTAGCTCTCCAGCTCCGACAGCTGCGCGTCGACGAGCCCGGCGGCGGCGACGAGCTCGGCGCGGGAGTACTGCGCCTCGGCGCCGGGCGCGCCGAGCAGGTCGTCGTCGGGCTCGCCCTCGTCGACGGGCAGGGTGGGTGCGAACGCCTGCGGGCGCCGGCGCGGGGCGGCGCGGTGGTGGTGGCCTTCGTCGACTCGGTGGTGACGACGACCGCCGGTGCGGGCTCCGCCTCGCCCGCCGGTGCGTCGGTGGCCGGCGTCGGGTCGAGGAGGCGCGCCTCCTCCCCCGGCGGCAGCTCGTCGAGGCGCTCCTTGATCACCTTCAGCGGGAGGAAGTGCTCCTTCTGCTGGTAGAGGATCCATCGCAGCCGCGCCAGGTCGTGTGCGTAGAACTTCCGGTAGCCCGACGGCGTGCGCTCGGGGTTCACCAGTCCCTGGCTCTCGAGGAAGCGGATCTTCGAGATCGTGATGTCGGGGAACTCGTCGCTCAGCTCGGCGAGCACCTCGCCGATCGAGAGGTGCTCGGGCTCCCTCGTGCTCACGAGTCGCCGCTCCCGATCAGGAACACGAGCACGAACCGGCCGATCTGCAGGTCGGCGAGGTGGTGCAGCGGGGCGGTGTCGACGCGCTTGTGGTCGACGTAGGTGCCGTTGAGCGACCCGACGTCGGCGACCTCGTAGCCGCCGTCGACGCGTCGGACGGCGGCGTGGCGACGCGACACCGTGATGTCGTCGAGGAAGATGTCGGAGTCGGGGTGGCGGCCGAGGGCGGTGACCTCGGAGTCGAGCACGTAGCGGCTGCCGGCGTTGGGGCCGCGGCGCACCACCAGCATCCCCATGCCCTCGGGCAGCTCGGCCAGGGCCGCGCCGAGCTCCTCGTCGAGCTCGAGCCGCTCGGCGAGCTCGGTGAGGCTCAGCGTCGCTTCGTCCTCGCGTGGCAGCGGGCTCCCGCACGAGGAGCAGAAGTTGGCCCCGGACTCGTTCTGGTGGCCGCACTGGCGGCATCGCATGGCCGAAGGGTACCCCGCCCGGGAGGCGGGTGTGAACGTCACCCTCGACGTGCGGTCGACCCGACTCTCACCGTCAGGTCGAGGTCGAGGGCTCCTCGAAACCCTCGACCAGTGCTCGAGCCACCTCGTGCGCCCCCGACGGCGCCCCGAGCTCCCCCAGCGTGACGGTGGCGGCCCGCAGCCGCGCCGACGTCACCACGGGCGCCCCGGGGCGCACGGCCAGGAGGTCCGTCTCGTCGAACGGCAGGCGCTCGAGCAGCACCGAGCCGTGCTGGAGGACGGCCCCCGCCCGGCGCACCTGGGCCGACCCGCAGAGCTTGCGGTCACCGACGCGGAGGTCCGCGCCCTGCTGGGCGGCGAAGCAGATCGGTCCCGCGGGGCCGTCGTGACGGGCCACCGCGGCCTCGACGCCGAGGCGGGCGAGGCCGGCGATCAACCCTGCGGCCAGGTGCCGGTACACCTCATCGACCCCGCCCTCGGGCCCCACCGGGCGCGGCATCGCCACCGCGTACGTGAGATCACCGCCGTGGAGCAGTCCCCGGCCGCCGGTCGGACGGCGGACGACCTCGACGCCGAGGCGGGCGCAGGCGTCGGCGTCGACGTCGTCGTCGGGCTGGAAGCGCCCGAGCGAGAGCGCGGCCGGCGACCAGCGGTAGAGCCGCAGCGCCGGTGGCGCCCCCGCCGCGACCTCGTCGAGCAGCGCCTCGTCGGCCGCCATGTGGGCGGCGGCGTCGAGGCCTCGGTCGAGGTCGTCGACCAGGCGCCAGGACCGGCTCCCGGACTCCCGGCCGAGGCTCCGGGACTCCCGGCCGAGGCTCCGGGACTCCCGGCGAAGGGGTCGGGTCAACCTTCCTCGACCAGCGCGCGGTACCCGGCCGCGTCGAGCAGCGAGTCGACCTCGGCGGGATCGGCCATCTCGACCACGAAGATCCAGCCCGCACCGTAGGGGTCGGCGTTCACCTGCTCGGGCGCGTCGTTGAGCGCCTCGTTCACCTCGACGACGGTGCCGGTGACGGGCGAGAAGATCTCCGACACCGACTTGGTCGACTCCACCTCCGCGCAGCTGGCGTGCGCCATCACGTTGGCGCCGACGCCAGGGAGCTCGACGTAGACGACGTCGCCGAGCGAGTCCTGGGCGAAGTCGGTGATGCCGATGCGGGCGCGGGGTCCGTCGACCGCCACCCACTCGTGCTCCTCGCTGTACCGCAACTCCTCGGGGAAGTTCATCAGTCCGGGTCGATTCCGCTACGGCGTCCCGGCCTCCGAGTCGACCGTCGTCCGGCCTCGCAACTCCGACATGGCCCGAGAACCTACTGGAGCACCTGGCGGATGCGCTGCACGTACTCCTGGGCCAGGCGGCGGGCGTCGACGTCGCTGCCGGCTTCCGCCCACACGTGGGTGAGCGCCTCGTCGGGATCGGGCAGCACCAGGGCCCACTGGCCGTCGTCGATCACCTTCACGCCGTCGATGAGCTCCAGCTCGCGCGCGCCCGCCCGCTCGACGATCTCCCGCATCACCGTGCCCTTGCGCTCCCACGGCGTCACGATCGTCTCGTGCGCCACGTGGATCTCGGGCAGCGTGGCGACCACCGTCGACAGGGGGCGGTCGACCGCGGCGAGCAGGTCGAGCAGCTTCACCAAGGTGACCGCGGCGTCGTAGGCGGGCAGGAACTCGGGCCAGATGCACCCGCCGTCGGGCGTACCCGCGAACATCACCGCCCGCGCGCTCGCCGTCTCCATGAGGCTGGCACCCCACAGTCGGGTGCGCACCACCTCGGCGGTGTCGCCCAGGATCCGCTCCACCGCGCTCGTGACGTTCACCGGCACCGCGACGCCGGCGCCCGGGCACGCCTCCCTGATCAGGGCGACCACGCTGAGGAGCAGCTCCTCGGGCTCGAGCACGTGACCGCGGTCGTCGACCACGACCGCCAGCTCGCCCTCGGGGTCGATCACGAACCCGAGATCGCTCCCCGACACCCGCACCAGCTCGGCGAGCCGGGCCACCTGCGCGTCGCGCACCTCGGCGGACGACGTGGCCGACGACGTGCTCGCGAACGGGTTGACCGCCAGCACCTCGGCGCCGAGCTTGGTCAGGAGGCTCGGCATCACGATCGACGACGCACCGAACGAGTAGTCGAGCACCAGCTTGAAGCCCTGGGTGCGCACCTGGTCGATGTCGACGACCCGCTCGAGCGCGGCGGAGTAGAACTCGAGCGAGCGGGGCGGGAACACGATGTCGCCGATGTCGCCGCCGAACGCCCGCCGGTAGTCCTCGCGGTACAGGAGGCGCTCGACCTTGCGCTGGACGCCGGGGTCGATGTCGCGCCCGTCGTCGTCGAAGAAGCGGATCTCGACGGTGTCGGGGTCGCCGGGCGCCAGGCGCACCGTGATGCCACCTTGCGACCGGCTGTTGCGCACCTGGAAGCGCGTGAGTGGCACCGTGGCCAGCTCGATGTCCTCCACGTTCACGCCGGAGAGGTTGATGCCGGCGATCATCGCGCGCTTCAACGCCCGCGCGATGCGGCTGGTGTCGCGGCTCGTGGTGATGATCGAGCCCTTCGGCACCGAGGTGCTGTAGGCCATGGCCAGACGCACCGCGACCTCGGGGTTGATGTCGACGTTGGCGAGCCCGCGCACGCCCCGGCGACCGAACAGCGTGCGGGCGCCGCGGCTCTCCCACACGATCGACGACGTGACCATCGCGCCCGACTCGACGGTCTTGAACGGGTACACCTTGACGTTGGGGTTGATCACCGCGTCCTGGCCGATGAAGCACTCGTCGCCCACCACGGTGCCCTCGTCGACGCGCACGTGCGCCCGCAGGTCGGTGTTGCGGCCGATCACGCAGCCGCGCAGGTTGGCCTGGGGCCCGACGTACACGTGGTCGTGGCAGATGGCGCGCTCGAGGAAGGCGTCGGCCTTCACGATCACGTCGGTGCCGAGCACGGTGTACGGCCGCAGGTGTGCGCCCGACTCGATCCGGCAGTTGTCGCCGATCACCACCGGCTCGTCGACGCGCGCGCCGGGGCTGAGCTCGACGTCGGTGCCGATCCACCGTCGGTCGCCGAGCTGGAAGCCCTCGATCTCGACCCGCACCCGCCCGTCGAGCACGTCGGTGTGGGCGCGGCTGTACGCCTCGAGCGTGCCCACGTCCTCCCAGTAGCCCTCGGCCACGTGCCCGTGGAGCGTGTGGCCGTTGTCGAGGAGGACCGGGAAGACGTCGCTGGAGAAGTCGACGACCTCGCCGTCGGGGATGAAGTCGAACACCACCGGCTCCAGCACGTAGATGCCGGTGTTGATGGTGTCGGAGAACACCTCGCCCCAGGTGGGCTTCTCGAGGAAGCGCTCGATGGTGCCGTCGGGCTGGGTGATCACGATGCCGAACTCGAGCGGGTTGTCGACGTGCTTGAGCGCGATCGACGCCGACGCCCCGGCGTCCCGGTGGGCCTTCACGAACGTGGTGAGGTCGATGTCGGTGAGGACGTCGCCCGAGATCACGAGGAAGGTGTCGTCGAGCTCGTCGGCCGCGTTCCGCACCGAGCCCGCGGTGCCCAGGGGTGAGTCCTCGGTGGCGTACCGCATGGTGACGCCGAAGTCGGAGCCGTCGCCGAAGTAGTCGCGGATCTGGTTGGCGAGGAAGGCGACGGTGACCACGACCTCGTCGAACCCGTGCTGCGCCAGCAGGTTGACGATGTGCTCCATCATCGGCTTGTTGGCGAGCGGCATCATCGGCTTCGGCGTGTTGCTGGTGAGCGGCCGCAGCCGCGTCCCCTCCCCGCCGGCGAGGATCACCGCCTTCACGGCACGCTCCCGGCCGAGGCGCGGGCGCCGTGTTGGTCGCGCCCTTCACGGAGCGCGTGGCGCGCGATCGGTACGTAGGTCAGCGCCGCGTAGTAGCTGAGCACCAGCCCGCACACCGCCATGAACCAGGCCGCCGCGAGCACGACGTCGTGGGCGTCGCCGTGGACGGCGTCGGCCCACAGGTACAACGGGAAGGCGAACATCAAGGCGAGCGTGCCCGCTTTCCCGACCCACTGAACGTCGATGCGGCGCGCCCCGGCCGCCGCGAGCACGAGCACCGCGACGCTCACGACGAGCTCCCGGACGAGCACCAGCACGCCGACCACGAGGGGCACGCTGCCCTGCACGATCAGCGCGACCGCGGCCACCAGGAGCAGGATGCGGTCGGCGACCGGGTCGAGCACCTTGCCGAGGTCGCTGCCCTGGTCGAAGTGGCGCGCGATCCAACCGTCGACCCAGTCGGAGGCGCCGAGCACGGCCAACAGCGCGGCCGCCGCGAGCAGGTCGTCGTCGGCGAGCAGCCAGACGAAGACCGGTGCGCAGGCGAGACGCGCCAGCGAGATCACGTTCGGGACCGTGACGATCCGCGACCCGCCGTCCGTCCCCATCACCGAAGCGTACGCGCTCGATTCAGAACAGCCCTGTGTACGCACCACCGTCGACGGGAATGGCGGTGCCGGTGACGAAGGACGCCGCTTCCGAGCAGAGGAACGCCGCCACCCGGCCGAAATCCGTCGGGTCGCCGAGCACCCCGGCGGGGATCCCGGCCTGCGTCGCATCGAGCTCGCCGTAGAGGCTCCGGACGCGTTCGGTGTCGTGGAAGCCCGGCAGGAGCGAGTTCACCGTGACGCCGTCGCCCGCGATCTCACGGGCGAGCGTCTTGAGGAAGGCGGTGAGGCCGGAACGGGCGACGTTGGAGAGGATCAACCCCGCGATGGGTTGGCGCACACCCACCGACGTGATCGCGATCACCCTCCCCCACCGATGCTCGCGCATCGCCGGGACCGCCTCCTGGCACATCGCGATGTGGGTGAGGCAGTTGAGCTCGATCGCGGCGCGGTAGGCCTCGGGGGGCGTGGACGCGAAGTTGCCGGGGGGCGGCCCGCCACCGTTGCACAGGAGGATGTCGACCACTCCGAGCGCGTCGCGCGCGGCCTGCACGAAGCCCGCTGCGCCCTCCTCCGTCGAGACGTCGGCCACCAGCGGCACCGCGCGTGGACCGATCTCCGCCGCCGCGGCCTCGATCCGCTCACGCGACCGGCTGCAGATCGCGACCGTGACCCCTTCGTCGGCCAGGGCGCGCGCGGTCGCGAAGCCGAGCCCGCTCGACGCCGCCGCCACCGCGGCGCGGCGGCCCTCGATGCCGAAGTTCACGAGTGGATCGGCCCGCTCGCGTCGCGCAAGGCCTGCGCCTTCCGGCCGGTGCGGGCGCTGATGATCTCGGCGCAGATCGACACCGCGGTCTCCTCCGGCGTGCGGGCACCGATGTCGAGGCCGATGGGCGCGTGGATGCGGGCCAGCTCCTCGTCGGTGACGCCCGCCTCCTGCAGCCGCTCGGTCCGCTTGGCGTGCGTCGTGCGCGATCCCATCGCGCCGAGGTAGCCGACGCGGGTGGCGAGCGAGCCGACGATGGCGGGCACGTCGAACTTGCTGTCGTGGGTGAGCACGCACACCGCGTCGCGCGGGCCGAGGTCGTCGCCCACCTTCTCGAGGTAGCGGTTGGGCCACTCGTTCACGACCTCGTCGGCCATGGGAAACCGCTGCCGAGTGGCGAACACGGCCCGGGCGTCGCAGACGACCACGCGGTAGCCGAGGACCTTGGCGACCGCGGCGAGGGCACGCGTGAAGTCGACCGCGCCGAAGATGATCATCCGCGGCGGTGGCGCGAACGACTCGACGAACACCGACACCGTGTCTTCGCGCGCCTCGCCGTGCGCGCCGTAGTGGCGGGTCGACGTGAGACCGGCCTCGAGCTCGCCGCGCGCGTCGCGGGCGACGACGCGATCGAGGTCGGGGTCGCCCAGACTGCCGAGCGCGCCACCGACACGCGGGACGAGCAGCTTCGCCCCGATGTTCGGCCCGGCGGTCACGGTGGCCAGCGCCACCGGCTCCTCCGCCCGCAGCGCGTCGCGCAGCGCCTCGTAGATCGACGGCTCGGGACTCACCAGTCGAGTGGCTCGAGGTAGAGGTGGATGGTGCCGCCACAGGTGAGGCCGACCGCGAACGCCTCGTCGTCGGAGTAGCCGAACGTGATGACGCCCCGCTCCCGCGTGCCGGCCAAGACCGCGAGCGACGCCTCGACGACCGCGCCCTCGACGCAGCCGCCGGACACCGAGCCCGCGACCTCACCGTCGTCGTTCACGGCCATGGTCGCGCCCGGGTCGCGTGGTGCGGACCCCTCGAGCGCGACGACGCGGGCGACGGCCACCCGGTGGCCGGCCGCCCGCCAGCGTTCGATGTCGTCCAGGACTTCCTTCATGCCTTCTCAGCTCCCTTCGGAGAGGTGCTCTCGCCCGAGACGACCCGCGCCAGATGCTCCAGCGACGCCAGGTTGTGCCCCTCGACGAACTCGTCAACGTGCGGGAGCGCGGCGGCCATTCCCCGGGCGAGGGGTGCGAAGTTGGGCGACGACTTCAGCGGGTTCACCCACACCACCTGGTGGGCGACCCGGTGCAGCCGCTCCATCTGGGTGCCGAGCAGCTCCGGGTCGCCCCGGTCCCAGCCGTCGGACAGGATCACGACCACCGCGCCCCGGGCCATGCCCCGCATGCCCCACTCGTCGTTGAACTGCCGCAGGCCCTCGCCCAGACGGGTGCCCCCCGACCAGTCGGTGACCCGCCGGGCGGCGGCGGCGATGGCGGCGTCGGGATCGCGCGAGGACAGCTCGCGGGTGATGCGGGTGAGCCGGGTGCCGATGGCGAAGGCCTCCACCTTTCCGCGCCCCACCACGGCGGCGTGGAGGAAGCGGACCAGGCCCCGGGCGTACGCCTCCATCGAGCCGCTCACGTCGCAGAGCAGGACGAGCCGGCGCCGGCGTTCGGCGGGCTCGACGTAGGCGCGGCTGATGGGCTCGCCCCCGGCGCGGATGGCACGACGGACCGTGCGGCGCAGGTCGGGACGGCCCCGGTTCCGCCGGCTGGCCCGCAGGCGCCGTGACCTGCGCATCGCGCCGGCCATGCGCAGGTCGTCCATCAGACGGCGCGACTCGGCGAACTCGTGGGGGCTGTAGTGCGCGAAGTCGCGCTGGCGCAGGACCTCGGCCCGGCTGTAGCGCACCGAGAGCGTGGGCGCGTCGGACGCCTCGCCGTCGTCGTCGCCCGCGTCGTCGTCGCCGTCGTGGTCGAACGCCAGCACGACCTCCCGCTCGATCGGCGACGCCAGCGGGATCTCGTGCACGCGCTCCCACCAGGCGGCGAAGGCGCGGTCGTAGAGCTCGACGTCCTCGGGGCGGCGCACCAGTGTTGCGCGGCCCGCCCAGTACACCGAGTCGCGGCTCCCGACCCCGACCGCGCCGAGCGCCTCGGCGAACACCAACGTCGCGCCGACGGGTACGTCGAGACCCGCGGCGCGCAACAGCCGGGCGAACCCGACGGTCAGCCGGTCGAACTCGGGGACCGGCACGGTCGCGGTCGCGTCAGCCACTGCGCTCCGTCGCCGAGCGAACCAGCTGGTCGATCCCGGCGGCCCGGGTGCGGTCCTGGTCCTCGCGGTACTTGAGGATCGTGCCGAGGGTGACCGCGACGGCCTGCTCGTCGATGCTGGTGCGCCCGAGCGCGGCGAGCGCGTTCGCCCAGTCGATGGTCTCGGCGACACCGGGTGGCTTGTAGAGCTCGAGGTCGCGCAGCGCCGCGACCGCGGCCGCAACCTCGCGCGCCAGCTGGTCGGGCACTTCCGGTGCGCGCACGCGCAGGATGGCGAGCTCGCGCTCGAAGTCGGGGTGCGCGATCCAGTGGTAGAGGCATCGGCGTTTGAGCGCGTCGTGCACGTCGCGGGTGCGGTTCGACGTCACCACGACCAACGGCGGCACCGACGCGCTGAACGTGCCCAGCTCGGGGACCGTGATCGTGTAGTCGGAGAGGATCTCGAGCAGGAAGGCCTCGAACTCGTCGTCGGCCCGGTCGACCTCGTCGACCAGCAGCACCGGGGGCGCGACCGCGCCCAGGCTGTCGGCCTCGTAGGCGATCGCCCGGAGGAGCGGCCGCTTCACGAGGAACCGCTCCGAGTAGAGCTCGTCCTCCACCACCTCACCGCCGCCGGCCTCGACCGCGCGGAGGTGGAGCAGCTGGCGCGAGTAGTCCCACTCGTAGACCGCCTGGGCGGCGTCGATGCCCTCGTAGCACTGGAGGCGGACCAGCTCGCCGCCGGTCCAGCGGGCCAGGACCTTGGCGACCTCGGTCTTGCCGACGCCGGCCTCGCCCTCGAGCAGCAACGGCCGCTGGAGCCGGATGGCGAGGAAGATCGCGGTGGCCAGGCCCTCGTCGGCCAGGTACTCGTGCTCGGCGAGGGCGGCGCGGACGTCGTCGACGGTCTCCATCGGGTCAAATTGTACCGGCGCCCAGGTGACGACCCCCGCCCCACCGGCGCGGCGGTCAGAAGTTGCGGTCAGAGGTTGCGGTCAGACGTTGCCGTCAGAGGTTGAACGAGTAGCCGCCGTTCACCGGGATCGTCTGGCCGGTGACCCAGTCGGCGTCCGGCGCGGCGAGCGACACCACCATGTGCGCGATGTCGCGCGGCAGCCCGCGGCGCCGCACGACGTACCGCTTCACCAGCCGTTCGCCGACCTCGTCCTCCTCGGGCGGGATGCCCTGGGTGTTCATGGTCCCGAGGGCGACGCAATTGACGGTGATGCCGTGGCGACCGACCTCGCGGGCAATCGAGCGGCAGAACCCCGCGGCGCCGGCCTTCGCCGCCGAGTACGCCGCCATGTTGGTCTCGCCCACGCGCGCGGTGTCGGAGATGACGGTCACGATGCGGCCCCAGCCCGCTTCGATCATCCCGGGCAACGCGGCGCGGACCGCGTACATCACGCCGTACAGGTTCACCTTGATGAACGGCTCCCAGTCGTCGGGCTCGGTCTGCACGAGCGGGGCGAGGTCCTCGTAGCCCATGGTCGCGGCGCGGCCCGCATTCCCCGCGTTGTTCACCAGGACGTCGACGGGGCCGCCCTCGGCGACCGCGGCCCGGACCGCGTCGTAGTCGGTGACGTCGAACACCGCGGGCCGGCCCTTGCCGCCGGCGAGCTCGATCTCGCTCACGACGCTCTGCGCCCGCTCGAGCACGAGGTCGTTCACCAACACCTCGGCCCCCGCCTCGCCCAGCGTCATCGCGATGCCGCGGCCGACGCCCTGACCGGCGCCGGTCACGAGCGCGCGGTGCCCGGACAGATCGATGGCGTACGGCATGCTGCAGCTCCTGTCGTCGTGGGTTCAGACGACGCCGTCGTCGTGCAACGCGGCGATCTCGTCGGGGGCGAAGCCGGCCGCCGCGAGCGCGGCGTCGGTGTGCTCACCGGGGCCGGGCGGTGGGCCGGCCGCGAACGGCTCCTCGCTCCCGTCGCGGCGGCGGAGGCGCACCGGCGACCGGAGGGCGCGGGTCCCGGCGCCGGCGCCGGACAGCTCGACCACCGACCCGCGGGCCTGCACGTGCGGGTCGTCGAACAGGTCGTCGACGGTGTTGACCGGGCCGACGGCAGCCTCCGCCGGGAGCCGCGCGACCCACTCGGCGGCGGGGCGGCTGGCGAAGATCGCCGCCAGCTCGTCGGCCAGCGCCGCCTGCCCTTCGGGCGGGGTGGCCAGCCGGTCGGCGAGGTCGGGCCGTTCCAGCGCCTCGCACAGCGCCGCCCAGGTGCGCGGCTCGGCGGCGGCCACCGTGATCAGGCGGCCGTCGGCGGCCCGGTAGGCGCGCCGGTTCGCCGACTGGCCCCATCCGGCCTGACCGCCCACCGCGACGCGCGCCACCGCTTCGCCGATCACCCAGGTGGCGGCGTCGGCGATGCTGGTGTCGACGAAGCGCCCCTCACCGGTGCGGTCACGAGCGGTGAGCGCGGCGAGGATGCCGACCACACCGATGAGCGCGCCGTAGGGCACCGCGAGCACGAAGTCGGGTGTGGTCGGCACCGCGTCGCCCGCCATCAGGGCGAGGAGCCCCGAGTAGCCGAGGAACGAGATGTCGTGGGCGGCGCGGTCGGCGTAGGGGCTGTCGGTGCCGAACCCGGAGATCGAGCACCAGACCAGCCCGGGTTGGTCGGCCGCGAGCTGCTCGTAGCCGATGCCCTGCTGGCGGAGGGCGGCGGGCAGCCCCGATTCCACGACCACGTCGACCTCGGCCACCAGCCGGCGCAGGACCTCCGGCGCGCGCGCATGCTTGAGATCGAGCGTCATGGCGCGCTTCCCCCGGTGGTACGCGGCGGGCGCGCCGGGGAGCATGCGCAGCGGGTCCCCACCTTTCGGTGGCTCGATCCGGAGCACGTCGGCGCCGAGGTCGGCGAGCACGCCGGTGCAGAACGCGCCGGGCTGGAGCCGAGACAGGTCGAGGACGCGCAGATGTGACAGCGGCTGGTCGGTCATGCGCCGGGCGTCTGCACCTCGACGTCACCGCCCCGCGCGGCGGGATAGGCGTGCCAACGCGTGGGCGTGTCCTCGATGAAGCACACCATCTCGTCGCGGCCGAGGAAGGGGGAGTCGACACGCGCCACCGTGAACTCCTGACCCGCGTAGCGCACGACGTCGCCCGGCTGCACGTCGTCGACCTTGGTCGTCGTCCAGTTCTCGGCCATGGAAGGCATCACTCCTCGGTGGTGGCGACGGTCAGCTCGACCGACGGGAACGGCTTGTCGCGGCCGGGCGCGCCCGTGGGCGCCAGTCCGAGATCTTCGTACAGCGCGGTGGTGACGGCGTCGAGCCGGAGGTAGTGGTCGTCGTTGCCGCACATGCCGTTGGTCTGCAGCACCGCGACGAGACCGTGCTCGGGATCGGCGAAGGAGATGGCCGAGAGCGCGCCGCCGTGGCCGAACGCGCGCGGCGACGCGTGACGGCCCATGGCGAAGGCGTCGACCGCGAACCCGAGGCCCCAGTCGCACTGCGCGTGGAAGGTCTCGTCGTAGAGACCGACCCGGTGCCGCGCGGTGATCGCCTCCACCGTCTGTGGCGTGAGGACACGGTGACCCTCGAGTGCGCCGCGCCCGAGCAGGGCCTCGTAGAGACGCGCCAGCTGGCGGACCGGGCCGCGCCCACCGCCGCCGGGGATGCACAGCCGGAGGAAGTCGGGCGAGTCGAAGTGGTCGAGCGGCCGCGCGGTGCCCGACGCGGTGTTGTGCATGGTGCCGAGGCGGTCCCCGTAGGTCGCGACCCGGTCGGCGGGCATGCCCACCCAGCAGTCGGCCATGCCGAGCGGCTCGAAGACCTCGTCGCGCACGTACTGCTCGAAGCGGCGCCCGTCGCATCGGCGCACGATCTCGGCGAGCAGGGTCATCCCGCAGCTGAGGTGATATCCGGCCCGCGCCCCCGGGACCCAGTCGGGCTCGCGCTCGATCGCGCAGATGCCGGCGACGACCTCGTCCCAGTAGGCGGTGCCCGGCGCAGTGCTCGTCACCGCGTCGCCGGCGCGGATGCCGGCGGTGTGCGTGAGCAGGTGCCGGATGGTGATCTCGTCCTTGCCGTGGGTCGCGAACTCGGGGAGGTGCTCGGCGACGCGGTCGTCGAGCTCGAGCGCGCCCCGCTCCCACTGCTGCGCCACCGCGACCGCCACGCTGGGCTTGGTCATCGAGAACCACACGACCATCGAGTCGGGTGTCATCGGGACACCGGCCCGCGCGTGGCCGATCCCGAGATCGGCGACGACCTTGCCCTCGACCGACGCGTAGAGCTGCGCACCCAGATGGAGGCCGCGTTCGACGCCCTCCGCCACCACCGCCACCGCGCCCGTGACGGCCGCGGCACCGGTCCCGTCGACGACGATCTCGGTCACGGGCGTGACGCTACCCCGCGCCGTCGACGCCACGCGGCGGGCGGTGCGCCATGATGAGCGCCCATGGTCCCGCCCGAAGAGTCCACCGACGGCCACGAGCCCGACGTGCGGACGTCGTTCGCCAATGAGCGCACCTTCCTGGCCTGGGAGCGCACCGCGCTCGGCCTCATCACCGCCGGGCTCGCCATCACCCAGCTCCTCCCTTCGTTCGACTTCCCGGGTGGCCGACGGCTGATCGGACTGCCGCTCATCGCGCTGGGCGTGGTGATCGGGGCGGTGAGCTACTGGGAGTGGCGCCGAAACCAGGAGGCGATGCGGCACGACCGGCCGCTCCCCCGCTCCTGGTTGCCGCTGGTCGTCGCGATCGTGGTGACGGTGGTCGCGGTCATCGGCTTCGTCCTGGTGATCGTGGAGGGCTCGGGATGACGGCCGACGGCGCCGCGGCGCACCGCCGGGAGCTCTCCGACGCCGAGCTCGCCGACGAGCGCACCGACCTGGCCTGGAACCGGTGCGGGCTCACGTTGGTCGCCTGTGGGCTCGTGATCATGCGCGGGCTCACGCTGCAGAACTTCCCACGCCCGAATGTCGCCGTCGGCGCGGTGATCCTCGGGCTCGGCGTGGTCAGCTACGTGGTCGCCGCGTGGCACGCTCGCCGTCGGCTGGCGCCGGATCGAGCGTTCCGAGCGGCGTCGCGGTCGGATCTGTTGCCGTTGGCGATGTCCGTGACCGCGATCGGGCTCGCCGCGTTCGTGCTCGGGCTGCTGTTCCCCGCATGACGGCCCTTCGAGGAGGACGACGATGAACGACGCGGTCCGCTACGAGCTCGACGGACACGTGGCCACGATCACCTACCACCGGCCCGAGGCGCTCAACGCGGTGAACGCCGACATGCGCCGCGGCCTCAACGACGCGTTCAGCCGCTTCCGAGACGACGAGGCCGCCTGGGTGGCGATCGTCACGGGGGCGGGGCGCGCGTTCTGCGCCGGTGGCGACCTGCGCGACGGCGCGGGGTCGATCGGCGACTTCGAGGGCACGTTCTGGGAGAAGCCGACCATCAACTCGTTCGAGAGCGGCTGGGAGATCTTCAAGCCGGTGATCGCGGCGGTGAACGGCTACTGCCTCGGGTACGGGCTCACGCTCGTGACGTGGTGCGACTTCGTCGTCGCCAGCGACCGGGCCGAGTTCGGTTTCCCCGAGGTGCTGATCGGCGCGCCGACGATCGTCGGCGCCATCCGGCTGCCTCAACGGGTGAACTGGCAGTACGCGATGGAGCTCCTGCTCACCGGCGAGCGCATCGACGCGGCGCGGGCCAAGGAGATCGGGCTGGCGGGGTGGGTCGTGCCGCACGACGACCTGATGGACGAGGCGCGCGCGTTGGCGGCGCGACTCGTCCGTGCGGCGCCGTTGGCGGCCCGCGCCGTCAAGGAGGTCGCGGTGCGCTCGCAGCACCTGTCGAGCCTGGAGGCGATCCGCTTCGGCGAGACGATGCGGCTCGTCGCCCACCAGAAGCAGCAGGAGGCCAACGAGACCGGCTCGCCCTCGGCGTGGAGCCCGCCCGACCGCTCGGGCTGACCTACCGCGGTGGGTAGTACCGGTCGAGCAGCGCGCCGAACCGGGCAACCAACGGTGCCGGAGGCGACTGCGGTGACGCGCACCACCACAGCTTGAACAGCTCGGCGGTCGCCTCGCGCATGTTCGTCGTCGCGTAGGGCGACACCTCGGCGACGATCCGACGGAATCCGGCGCGCCAGGGCTCGGGCGCGCCGGCGTCACGCCCGCGCAGCGCGTGCTCGAACGTCTCCACCCCGAGCTCCTCGCCGAGGGCGCGGTTGAACTCGACGTACACCCCCGGCGTCGTCGCCACCGTGGCGTCCATGTTGTGCCAGATCTCGTGGGCGACGACGCCGTCGATGTGGAACCAGGGGCGGGGCACCTCCGCCGACACCCCCCGCCGGCCACCGCGGCGGAGCCGGTCGGCCGAGAGCGCGTCGGCGAACGCCAGGCTGGTCTCGAGGTAGATGGTGCCGGAACCCCCTTGCGTCGACCCCGCCGTCATGTGGTCGTCCATCCCACCCGCGCCGTCGTCGATGGTGATCGTGTGCACACCCGCGGCCATGCGCCCGTAGCGGCGACGGATGGCGAACGCGGTGTCGAGCGCGGCGGCGACGATCTCGGGCATCAGGTCGCTGCGATCGGGCGCCTTCAGGCGCATGCGGAACCCACCGTCGGCCGCGACCGCGCGCAGATGCAACACGGTGCGGCCGAACCCCCGGCGGGACACGTCGACCCCCGGCAGCAGGTCCTGCACGACCGCGAGCGGCGGAACCACCCCGACGCCGCCGGGCGGCATCGGGCCGGGGGGCGTGAGCGGGGCGCGGAGTGGCCCGGTCCAGCCCGCCAGCCGCGCCTCCGTCCGCGTGAGCTCGTCTCCGAGTGCGACCGGACGGTCGATCGGGGCCAGCGCGGTCACCAGCTCCCGGGCGAGCTCCCGGTCCATGATCCCCGGGAGGAGGGGCCGGACGGCGACCGCGTCGATGCCGTCGACCGACGCGGGCTCGAGGTCCGCGAACGCGCTCGATCCCTGCCAGACCCGGCCGTCGCGCAGCTCCACGGACGGCAGTCAAGCACCCGGGCACGGGCGCGACAGGTGCGGCAGAATCACGGCCATGGAGCGCGTCACCGGCATCGGCGGGTTCTTCTTCCGCGCCGACGACCCCGAGGAGCTCGCGGCGTGGTACGCCCAGCACCTCGGCGTCGGCTTCCCACCCGAGAGCTACGAGGACGATCCCTGGTACCAGGACGCGGGGCCGACCGTGTTCGCGCCGTTCGGCCGTCAGCACTGGGAGAGCCCGCAACTCGGAGCGCACGCGTGGGGTGTGAACTTCCGGGTCCGCGACCTCGACGCGATCGTGGCCCAGCTGCGCTACGTGGGCATCGCGGTCGAGGTCGACCACGAGTCGTATCCCAACGGCCGGTTCGCGAGCCTGGTCGACCCGGAGGGCAACGCGGTGCAGCTCTGGGAACCCGCCTGAGCCGTCGAAAGAGAAAGAGGTGCGGTTCCGCCCGGGCGCGGCTTCCGCGGGCGATACTGGACGGGGGGTAGATGCTGATCAGGCGTGGGGTCGTGTTGCGGGCGAGACCTGCCCTCCGTCCGCGGCACGACCCCATCTCCGCGCACGTCACTCGAGCAGCGTGCGCGGGCGCTCGAACGTCCCGATCGCGTTCACGCCCGCGGCGCAACGGCGCGTCGTTGCCGGTCAGATCCGCAACGGGGGCAGCTCGGGCTCTTCCTCGTCGGGACCCCGGGTCGGAGCGGCAGCCACTTGTGCTTCGCGCTGGCGGGTGGTGCTGTGGATCGGGTCCGTGTCGAACTGCGGCAGGACCTGGGCCCCGAAGGTCTCGACCGCCTCGATGGCCACCTCCACCGGCATGGTGGTCGAGAGCATCCCGAAGGTGAGCTGGTCGGCACCGACATCCACGTACCCCTGCACCGCGCGCGTGCACTCCTCGGGAGTCCCGATGACCACGAGGCCCTCGTCGATCTGGTGCTCGAGACCCTGAGGGGTCGGCTCGGGGATGAGCTCGGGCCACTCCGGGATCCCCGGGGGCTTCGGGAAGGTGTCGAGATAGTGGAACACGAGGCTGTTCTGGTAGCCGGATGTCATGTTGCACGCGATGTCGCGCGCGCGCTGGCCGTCTTCCAGACAGAGCATCTGGCTCGTCACCATCACGTTGTTGTTGACGTAGTCGCCCACCGGCTCGGCGTGGTCGATGGCGCGTTTGTAGGTCTCGATCATGGGTGCGAGCGACGCCGGCGAGCCGGTCGTGAAGCACAGGACGCCGAGCCCCATCCGGGCCGCCTTCTCGAACGTGCCCGGGTTCCCGGCCGCGACCCACATCGGCGGATGCGGCTTGGTCGCCGGCTTCGGCAGGACGTTGCGCGGTGGCATCGAGAAGAACCGGCCTTCGAACGTGTACTCGGTCTCTTTCCACATGTGACGGAACTGCGGGACCACCTCGTCGAACATGAGCGTGGTCAGTTGGGGATCGTGGATGCCGAACCCGCGTTGCTCGGTGGTCGACGAGCCGCGACCCATCCCGAACTCGAAGCGTCCCCCGGACAGGATGTCGAGGATCGCGACCCGCTCCGCCACCCTGGCCGGATGGTTCACCGGCGGCGTGATGTTGAAGATCCCGCTCCCGAGGTGGATGTTGTCGGTGAGGGCAGCGACGTACGCCAGGAACGACTCGTTGGACGACAGATGCGAGTACTGCGTGAGGAAGTGGTGCTCGGTCGCCCACGTGTACTTGAACCCGGCGCGATCGGCCGCAACGGTCCACGCGACCTCGTCTCGGAGCCGATTGGCCTCGGCGTGCTCGGGATCGAGATCGCTCAGCTGGTGGGGCATGTACAGCGAGTTGAAGATGCCGAACTCCATGGGTCCTCCGAGAGCCATGGGCCGACGGGCTGTCGGCCACCTCCGACCCTTACTCTGCACGCCCCCAGGCCCACCGTCGAGACCGACTGCGTGGACAACGGAACCGGCCGAGTTCACTTCGAGTTCATCGCTCCGTAGTTTCGATGGCGTCGGGCGTTTCGTAGGTTGAGCGACGCAGCGGGACCCCGAGGCAACTGTGGGCGCCTTCGTTGGCGAAGTGACTCAGGGCCCCGCTGACCATCGCCGACGCTGACCGACGGCCCCGGCTTCGGCTGGGGCTCGTCGGCGCGACGCGAACCGGTACTACCGGTCGTGGGACGGTCTGGCGCACCGTCGGCAGCGACGTGTTGCCGCCATCGGCCTCCTGGTGGTGGTTCTCCTCGGCGCATCGGTGTTGTACCGGCCGCGACGTCGGGCTCCGATACCCAGGGACCTGCAGCGAAATGCCGCGGCTGCCTGCGTCGACGCGGCGAACGCCGCGCACGAATACGGCACCGGTGTACGTTCCGCGTCATCGACTCGCTCGGTGCTCAGCGATGCGGAGGAGACGCTCCAGGCCGTCACCCACCGATACGTCGGGTATACAGAGATCGTGCGCAGCGTCAGGGCTGTACGCGACGACGTCGATGCCGGTGTGCCGAAGCCGTCACCAAATGATGTGAACTACCTGAGCGCGGTGTGCGGATCCCCCACCGGCACCCGTAGCTGAACCTTCTCCCAGAGGTTCGATGGCGCGCCACGAGGCGCTCAGTTCGAGATTGCCGCGAGGGCGGAACCCTCGTCGTCGTGTCCCTGGATCTCCGTGATGAGCCCATCGGTGACCGCGTAGACCTGGTAAAAGCTGAATCGATCCTGCGGGGCGTTCTTCGGGTCGGGCCACTGGACCTCGACCAGGCACGCAATACCGCGTGGGCCGGTCGTCGTCTCCGTGATCGACGCGCGCACGCCGTCGGCCAGAAGGCGCTTGAAGTGGGCAACGATCTCAGCTCGGCTGTGGCAGGAACTCGGAGCGTCCGGGTCGTCGCCCCAGCGGGCGTCGTCGGCAAGGAGTCCGCGGAACGTGTCGATGTCGCGGGCGTTGAACGCGGTCCGGAGTTGCGTCGCGAGCGTCTCCACGCCCGAAACGATAGGTCCGTCGAGGAGGTACTGGCGAACGAGTCTTGCCTGGTTTACTGGGCTGCGCGGGCACTGAGGAAGGGGGTCGTATTGGCGGGGGCGTCGTCTGGGACAGGCACCTTCCTCTCCACTGACCTCGAAGGTTCGACGGGCTTGCCGGGGGCGTGGCCGCTGAGAGTAGGAAGATGAGACTGCTCGGGAACGTGGCGCGCAGCTTCCTGTGCGCAGGTCGCGGGTTGTGGCTCGCCGCTCAGGCGCGCAACCTGCGGATCATGCTGGGCGCCTTTCTCGTCGTCCTCGTGCTCGCAGCGATTTGCGACGTGTCGCTGACGCGTTGGGCAGTGCTACTCGTCTGCGGGAGCGTCGTGTTGGCCACCGAGGTGCTGAATACGTCGATCGAGGCACTGGCCGACTACGTCCAGCGCGAGTACGACGAAGACATCCGCACCATCAAGGATCTCGCCGCTGGCGCAGTGCTGCTCACTGCGGCGCTCGCGGGAGCCATCGGCGTGATCGTCTTCTGGCCGTATGTCATCGATTGATCGACGGACCCACGCTCCCCGCGATGGCTGCTGCTCCCGCCGCCGCACATGATCCGCGACGCGTCGCGTTCGGAGTGGCCATAGCCTTCGCGTTCGCGTTCTCACTCACGGTCGCGCTGGGCTTTCTGCTCGAGCTGAGTTGGGCGTCAGATGGTTCGACCGCTTTCGATTCCCAGGTCACTCGCTGGTTCGTCGACCACCGCACACCGGCTTGGACCGACGCGATGCGCATCGTCACATGGCTTGGGAGCAGCGCCGTCGTCTTCCCCCTCTCCATCCTGGTCGTCGTCGCGCTGCTCATCGGCCGACGACGATGGCTCGCCGTGTTCGTCGCGCTCGCCGTTGGCGGAGCCTCGCTCCTCAGCGTTCTCGCGAAGGATGTGATCGGCCGGGATCGCCCGCCCGTCGACATACGCCTCCAACAATCGCATTCCTCGGCCTTCCCGTCCGGGCACTCGACCCAAGCCGCCGCGACGTACTTCGCGCTGGCAATCGTGGTCACGATCCTCACCCGGTCCCGTCCCTTCCGCGCCACGGCGTGGACCGTGGCGGCGCTCATCGTGTTCCTCGTCGGCCTCTCGCGCATCTACCTCGGGATGCACTGGGCCACCGATGTACTCGGCGGCTGGCTCCTCGGCAGCCTGTGGGTCGCCGGCCTCACCGTCGCGCTCGCGCCGCTCGCCACCAGCCGGCATTCGAACGTCGACGGTACGAGAACGGAGCCCGGGCGGTAACGCGTGATGCCCGCTCTGGCGCACATTCCCTCGCGCCTGCGAGCTCGGAAGCCGAGTTCAGGCTGCGTTCAACCAGCATGGTGCGTAGTGAGGCGGTCGTTCGCGCTTGGGGCCCTCCGTCCCTCCTCGCCAGCCGCCATGCGTCGGGGAGCCAGAAGGAAACCAGGAGTGAACGCCGGAGGACCGGTCGGGAGACGGACTGCTCGGCCGGTCCTTCGCGCTCGCACGCGACGCGCGCGTGAAGGTGTGATGAGAGCGCGGAGAGACATCCGAGGTGGATATCGTGCCGGTGATCGAGATCGCAGGACTGACGAAGCAGTTCGGCGCCGGTGTGCGCGCGGTCGACGACCTCACGTTCTCCGTCGACCACGGCGACGTGTGCGGGTTGCTCGGCCCCAACGGCGCGGGGAAGACCACCACGCTGCGCATGTTGGTCGGGCTCGTTCGACCGACGCATGGTGAGGGTCGTGTGCTCGGCTCTACGATCACGCCGAGCAATCCGGTGTTGGCCCGCGTCGGCACGATGATCGAGCACGCGCAGTTCGTCCCCTACCTCACCGGTCGGAAGAACCTGCAGGTCTATTGGGAGGCACTGGGCGGCAATCTCGAGGATGCGAACCTCGCGCCGGCGCTCAGCGTTGCCGGGCTCGGTGACGCCATCGATCGCAAGGTGAAGACCTACTCGCAGGGCATGCGTCAGCGTCTCGGTGTAGCCCGCGCGCTGCTCAGCGGCCCCGAGGTGATGGTTCTCGACGAACCCACGAACGGCCTCGACCCCGGTGAGATGCGCGAGATCCGCTCACTGCTGCAGCGACTCGCCGGCGAAGGCGTGACCGTGCTGCTGTCGAGCCATTTGTTGAGCGAGGTCGAGCAGGTGTGCAACCGAGTGGTCGTCATGGATCGCGGCAAGCTGATCGCCAGCGGCACCATCGACGAGCTCACCGCGGCAACCACCTCTGCCTACGTGGAGGTCGACGACGTCGAGCGCGCACGAACGCTCCTCGAGGCCCATCCCCATGTGCGCTGGGTGCATCCCGATCCCCCGGGCCTCAGCGTCGACTTCGAAGGCATCGAGAGACGCGATGTGGTCGCTTGGCTTGTAGAGGGAGGCATCGGGGTCGACACCATCGTGTCGCGCCATCGCCTCGAGGACGCGTTCCTCGGCCTGCTCGAACACGAGGAACATTGATGTTCGCGGTGTTCCGTACCGAGATGGTGAAGCAGTGGTACCGACCGCGTACCTACGTCGCTCTCGGCGTCATGGTGTTGATCCCCTTGATCATCACCCTGGCACTGAAGTCGAATCCGCCAGCGCGACCCGAGGATCTCCGCGACACCAACGATGCGTTCTCCTATCTCGCCACCAAGACCGGCGCGTACCTCGGGGTCGCCTCGTTGCAGTTCATGAGTCGGTTCCTGCTCGTCATTGTCGTCGCACTCTTCGCAGGTGACGTCATCGCTGCCGAAGCGAACTGGGGCAACCTCCGCGCACTCCTGACCCGGCCCATTCCCCGCGGCCGCTTGCTGGGAGCGAAGCTGGCATCGACGCTGGTGCTGTGCGTGATCGCAGCAGCACTCATCGTTCTCACCGGGCTCGTCGCGGGCGCAGTCGCGTTCGGCTGGCACCCGCTGGAACTTGCGGTGTTGGGCTTCTCGCAGTCGGATCTGCACATCGTGGCGAACCTCGCGCTCGCGACGCTCTACGTGCTCTGGCAGCTCTCCAGTGTCATCGCCCTCGGGTTCATGGCGTCGACGATGACCGACACACCCGCGGCGGCGGTGTTCGCGGCGGTCGGGCTGTACGTGGTGTCACAGATCCTCGACGGCATCACCGCCATCGGCTCGATCCGCAACGTGTTCCCCACCCACTACTTCGATTCTTGGGACCACCTCTTCACCGGCAACGGCGGCCCCGACGCGAACATGCTGCGCGGGACGCTCCTGCAACTCGGCTACGTGATCCTCTTCCTTGGCATCGCCTGGTGGTGGTTCCGCCGCAAGGACATCTTGTCGTAGTCAGGCCGGTGGGCGTCGAGGAGCGGCAGCACGCTGGACGAGGCCCCGTCGCGGACTCTTCGTCGGTGTCGACGCGGGTCGGTCCGGACCTTCACAACCTGCGGCACCGAACAGCGAGGCGGCGACGGTCACCCGCCCTGGGTGGGCCACGATGACGCGCGTCCACTCTCCGGGGGCCTCATCAACGCACGCTGCGCCGCTCGTGACCGTCCACGCATCCGTGTAGTGCACGCGCACGGTGAGGGTGCCCGGTTTGGGGACGTCCACGACGAAGCTCGAGATGCCCAGCGTCACGAGCCGCGCCGGCGGGGCCACAATGCCCGGGGAGCCTCTCACTCTCCAGACCTTCCAGTGCTGGTCTTGCCACACCTGCTGGAGGAACGGCAACGGCCGCGCGCGCAAGAGCTGTCCCTCAGCGGTGGACGAGTAGTCGAGCGGTTCGTCGGGCAGCGCAACCCAGGTCACTCCTTGGTCCACGAGCCACTTTTGGTACTCGGTCGCGGACAAGCTGCTCCCGTAGAAGATCGGGTTGTTGGCGATATCGGTCTGCCGCTCCCAACCGCGAGCAAGTGGGATGTGCGGCGCGACGTAGACCGATTCCCAATGCGCCGCGGTGAAGGGGATCTCGACCCGCCCGACGCCGGGCTGTGACCGCAAGTAGCGGACCAGCGGTCGGTAGTAGGCGGCGTCGCTGCCCGCAGGTCCAGCTGCCACAAGCGCGGGCACCGCAGGGCTCCATTGCCAGACCAGCAGAGGGACGACGCCCAGGAAGAGCCACCGTCGCCCGGAAAGCCGCGCCAACGCGAGGAGGAGCGCCGGGCTGACCGCGAGAGCAAGGCGTTCATAGTTCGCACCCAGCGCGTTCGGAACCAGGAAATCGACCACGGCCACCACGGCGTATGCGCACGCCGCCACCCGGATGACCGCGTAGCGACGCGGCGCGGCGCAAGCGAACAACGCGGCGACGATCAGCGTCACGACCAGGTCGCTCGACTTGTACGGGAACGTGCCCTGGTTCGGATACGTGAGGGTCAGGACAACGAGGGGCGTCGCCGCCCCGGCGATCGCCACGAGGGAGCGCTGTCGCCGGTCGCCGCCTCTCACGAGCGCCACCGCACCCATGATGACGATGAGCAACACGGCCGCGACCGGGCTGAACAGCGCCGCCGCGATCGCACTGACGAGCATCGGAGCCACACGCGCTTTCCGCCACAGCACCAGGGCGACAAGGGCGCTCGCTTCGCCGCAGAGGAAGGCGAACTGGCCCACGATCACGGGCACGGCGAGGGCCGACACGAACATCGCCGACGCAAGCCACGACGAGGTACCGAATTCCTCCCGCACGATCCGGTCGAACGACCACGCGGCCACGGCGGCGGCGAGCGCAGCCGCGCCGTAGACGCCGAACGCTGCGCCGAGGGCGGGATACAGCACCGAGTACGGCAGCAGGGCGTGCCCCGCATACCAGTGGGTGTCCCACAGCGCGAATCCGGAGGTGCGGAACAGCATCACGCGGTAGAGCTGCGCCGGAACGTCGGGGCCCGTCCACCCGACAACGTGCACGAGGACGACTGACGCCGCCGCGACCAGGGCGGCACCGACGGCTCGCGCGTTCGTCAACGTCGTCGTAGGCCACCATGCGGGCCCGGCCGATGTCTCGGCGGTCATCGCCGCCAGCGTCGCGGGCGATTGCTAGAGCTGCATGAGAACCCTGCGTTTCGCCACCACCTCATTGGCGGTTCATCCGACCCGCCCCACACTCGCCACATGAGCGACTGCGATGGCCACGGTGGAGGGCGGCAGTCACTCGCCGAGCGTTGGCCTGTGCTCGGGCCGTGCTTCGGGGTGGCGGTCGGCTCGATGGCTGCGGCCTACGCACTGGTCAAAGGTGACGGTGTGGCCGCCACCGTGTTCAGCGGCGTTGCGCTCTGCCTGGCCGTGGCCGGGGTGCACAACCACAACGAGCGGAGACGGAGCCTCTGACCGGCTCTCCTGGAACTGGCTGCCGTCACCCGTGCTTCCGCACATGCTCGAGACGGTAGGAAGGCTGCACTGAACCACCGCTGAAACGGGCAAGCCACCTTGGCCGGTCGCGCTACGAGTCGTTGCTCTCTGCGCCCGACTCACCAGTGTCGTGTCGGTGCCGCCGCCACTCGAGGTACGGCGGGATCAGCGAGACGACGATGACGATGCCGACGATGGGAAGGATGTACGTGTCAATCGAGTCACCGATCAGGTCGGCGAGGAGGTAGCCGGCCAGCGTCGCGATGACGACCCACAGTCCTGCGCCGACGATGTTGTATCTCAGGAACACCGACCGGCGCATGCGCGCAACGCCGGCGACGACCGGCGCGAACGTCCGCACGATCGGTACGAAGCGTGCGAGCACGATGGTTTTCGGGCCGTGACGGTCGAAGAAATTGTGGGTTCGGTCGATGTACTCCGGTTTCAAGATTCTGGCGTCGGGGTTGCGTCCGACGCGGGGTCCGAGGATCTCGCCGATCGTAAAACCGACCTGGTCGCCGATGAGGGCCGCGAGGAAGCAGCCAATGAGGACCACCGCGAGGTTGAGTGACCCTTGGCTCGCCAGGAGACCTGCGGTGAACATCAGCGAATCGCCGGGAAGGAAGAACCCGATGAGGAGGCCGGTCTCGGCGAAGATCATGACGATGAGTCCGATCTCGCCGTAGGGGCTGAGCGAGTCCAGGATTGACTTCGGATCGAGGCTGACGATGACCCTCCCTTGTCGTGGGGCATTGTGCCTCGGGTCCAAGCGAGTGTCTTGTTGCACCGCCGCGCCGGGCGTCAGTCGACGGGGAAGCGTGGACTCGATCCGCTGAAGAGGCGCTGAATCGCTGCGTGCCGAAAACACAGCACGGACACGAATGCGAGGCGACGACGGGTTCATCGGCGGTTCAGGCCCGCGGCGTTACCGTGCGCTCACGTGCCACCTGATCGCCGTCCGAAGGAGCACGCGTGGATCGTCCACGTCCAGCGCTGCGCTGCTTGCCAGCCATCCTCGAACTCGAGGAACAAGGTGTCGTCCCTCTCAGGGTACGACTGGCAGAGCACTTCGATGCGTCTCTGTCGACCATCGCCGCCAACGTCCAGCGCCTCGAGCGCGACGGCTACCTCGTTGTGCGTGCCGACCGCGTCATCGCCCTCACTGAGGATGGCCTCGAATGCGCAACCATGCTGCTCCGGCGCTACCGCCTCGCCGAGCACTTCCTCTTCACCATTGTCGGCGTGGCCAGCGAAGACCTCGGGCGCGAAGCCGAACGGCTCGCGAGCGTCATCTCCGACGAGGTCGACGATGCACTCACGGAGCTCCTGAAGGATCCACATGTCTGTCCGCACGGAAACGCAATTCCGTCTGCCGATTGACCGCGCTCGCTCCGAGTGTTTCCCAATGCGGTTGGTCGCTCGAACGTGCCATCGCAGTGGTAGTCCCTGCGACCAAGAGCGTCACGGACTCACCGTGCTTCGTCCGGAAAGATCTGCAGGTCGGGGTGATCGGCGAGCGCCCAGCGGTTGACCATGCCGGGCACGAGATCCTCGGGCGCGACGCGATCGAGGTCGTCGAGCGTCCATCCGCCGACTTGCTCGATCGAGCGCTTCGGACGCGGCTCGGCAAGGAGCGACACCCGGTCGCCGACGAGCAGGAAGGTGCACCCGGTGACTCCCTGTGCGGCATCGGTGCAGAGCCAGACCGCGAACGGCGCGATCTTGCTCGGCGCGAGGACTTCCTCCGACGTCCCGGTTGCACTCGGCCCCATCGTGAGGTCCATGAGTCGGCGCCACCGGGCCGAGTGCTCGTTGTATTCGGCAACCTGTCGGGTGATCGCGAAGGGGCGGATGGCGTTGCAGCGGATGCCGAAGCGGCCGACCTCCATGGCCGCGGTGCGCGTCAGGCCGATGAGCCCTTCCTTCGCCGTCGCGTAGGCCGCGTGCGACGGGTGGCCGAGACCGGAGGCCGAGCTGGTGTTGACGATCGCCCCACCACCTTGGTGCGCCATGTGCGGGATCGCGGCGCGCATCACGGCGTAGTAGCCCTTCAAGTTCACGTCCATCGTGAGGTCCCACTCCGGCTCGGAGTATGCCCACAGGTCCTCATTGCGGCCCGCGGTCGCGTTGTTGACCAGGACGTCGACGCGCCCGAAGGCGTCAAGGGCGGCACCGACGATCGCGTCGGCGCCGTCCCACGTCGCCGACGCTGACGTGGAGACTGCCTTCCCGCCCATTCCGCGGATCTCGGCGGCCACGGAATCGGCGTCAGCGCCCGCGCGCGCACCGACGTCGTCGACGACCACCGCCGCTCCTTCGCGACCGAGGAGCAGCGCATGCTCGCGTCCTATGCCCCGACCCGCGCCGGTGACGATGGCCACTCTGCCTTCGAGTCGCCCCATCGGTTGACCTCCTCGTGTCGGCTCACGGTGCCTCCCTGACGCAATATCGTCGCTCAGCGGGGGTTGGGTCTTCCACGAGGCTGACGCTCCGCGGTGCAACGACCCGGCACTCGGTTGGCCCCGCCAATCCTGACGAACGGAGCTCTGCGACGCATGTCGATGGAAGCGCACAAGGAGCTCGTCGCAATGTTCCTGCACGCGCTCGTGCAGGACGACTCGCAGGCCATGCGACCGTTGGTGCATGACGACGTGATCTGGTGGGTGCCATCCTCAGCGTCGCGGAGGTTCGGCCTCGATCGGCCGCTCCAGGGGTGGGACGACATCGACTGGCTGGGCGGCGCGGGGTGGAAGGGCTTCCTGCCCGGCTCGAGCGTCCTCACCATCCATCACCTGGTCGCCGACGGCGACCTGGTGTCAGCGCATTACAACCGGTCCGCCGAGCGCCTCGACGGCACCGACTACGACACCGAGTACAACATCCTGTTTCGGCTGCTCGATGGCCGCATCGCCGAGGTCTGGGAGATCGCGGATACGGCAACAGGCCTTCGGCGGTTGACGACAATCGCGAGACATCCCTGCGGATCGAGCAGCGTCAGGCGTCACGCGCACGCTGCAAGGCGTCGAGGGATTCGAGATCGTCGATCGCCGCTTCTACCCGGGCCAGGAAGGCATTGGCGAAGATGCGTCGCGGTTCGGGCGCGTCGGCCGGGAACGTCGAGATCGAGCACGCGGCGACGACGCAGTAGAGCGCGTGCAGCCGGTGGGCCTGCCATGCCTCGTCCCACACGATCGGTTCGCCGCCCAAGGCCTCGCGGGCTTCGAGATAGTGACGCAAGAGGTCGCGCTCGTGCGCGCGCCGGTCCTCGATCTGCATGGCCATGTTGATGAAGTAGCTGGCATCGCGTAGCGGCGTCGTGACGTTGATGACACCCCAGTCGAGGAACCCGGTGCGTCCGTCGTCGTCGAAGAGATTGCCGATGTGCGGGTCACCGTGCACGACGGTGGCGGGCCCGGGTCCGTTCGCCCAGAGCGAGACGAGCTCGCCGCCAGTGTTCGATGTAGATCTCGGCGGTCTCGGCGAACGCGTCGCTGAGCCGATCGCGATGGTTGTCGAGACCGTATCGAAGCAAGGACCGTCCCGGAGCCGGGACTGCCTCCGCAAGCGGCGCCCACGGCACCTCGGTCTCGCGTCGGTGCCTGTCTTCGAACCGGACGTGGAGCGCGGCGAGGTCTTCCAGTGCCGTGGCCGTCGAATCGGGTGAGATCCCCCAGGTGCCGTCCGAGACACGACACGACGACACGCTGAGGTCCTCCATGAGCAGCACGAATGACTCGTCGCTCGGATCATGCCGTGCGACGTACACCTCGGGAACGCGTAGCGAGAGGTCTCGCGCGACTCGGTCGTAGAACAACACTTCCTTCGTGCCCATCCGGCTTGCCGCGACCACCTCGCGTCGGGCCGGATCGAGTGGAAGCATCTTGCAGAACAAGTCGGTGGGCGCGCCGTTGCGCTCCTCGTACGCCACACGCAAGTGAGCATGCGTGTTGGTCACCTGGCGCAGCTCGGTCACATCGACCGAGCCGACTCGCACGCCGGGATAGCGGGACGAGAGCGCATCCTCGAGCCACGCTGGTGCAATGTCGTGCGGGGTCGCCGGGACCAGTGTGTCGGTCACGCGCAGGTTCTAGCGCCGCCCCTCGACCGAGACAATCTCTCGGCATGCTCACGACCGAATGTGAGCCAGCCCTACGAGTCGGGTTGGTCGCTGTTGAACGCGTCGTAGGCGATGAGGAACGACCCATCAGCTTGGCGTTTGAACACCTGCAGGTACTTCCCAAGGTCAGTAACGGGATCGGCGCCGGGGGGTTGGACACCGAGCTTGTATTGGCCGACCTCGATGACGACATCGCCTTGGTCGTCCAGCACCGTCGTCTCGAGGTCGAGCGACTGCACGCCACCATCGATGTATGCCTGTAGCACGGCCCGGATCGCGTCCGATCCCTTCGCGACCGGCGAGTCCGGCGGCAGGAAGAATCCGTCCGGCGTGTAGAGAGCGACGATGGCGTCGACGTCTTGATTTGCCACCGCCTTCTCGTACGCCTCGTCCACACCCTGGATCTGATCCTTGGTACCCATGGACGCGCTCCTCATTGTCGGTGGTGCGGGGAGTGTGGCGCCCGGAGGCTCTGGCGTCAATGCGCCCACCTCGACGATCTCGTAACGCTCGCGGCCCGATCACTCTGGGCGACGGACGGCCAGGATGCGCGGTGTCCCGGGCGGGGTGTCGAGGCGGACGGGCGACGTGAACCCCGCTCCCTCGAGCATTCGCGCACGTTCGTCCTCCGCGAGCAGGGTGCCGCCAGCGAGGTGAACCTGCCAGCGCGCAATGTCGCCGTCGGCGCCTGGCTCCATCGTCGAACCGGGCAGGAGCAGCCACCCGCCCGGCTTCAACGCGCGCCACACCCGCACCAACCCCTCCCCCACGACCGCCGAAGGAATGAACGGCAACGGCACCCACGCGAGGTCGAACACGGCCTGGTCGTCGAGCTGCTCCACACCCTCGTGCCGCAACTCGACGCGGTCGCCGAGGCCGTGCGCGGCCACCGTTCGGGTGGCGAGCTCGATCGCCTGGGGCAGCGGATCGAGCCCCACCACTCGGGACTGTGGCACCGCCTCGCAGAACGCGCACGCCAGCTCGGCCACGCCGACCCCGACGTCGAGGAACACCCCTCCTTGCGCGGCGCTGAACCGCTCAGCGAGTCCCTCCAACATGGGCAGCGCGAAGGCGGCGGTGATGCGGCCGCCCATCGCCGACGCTGCGGCCCTGCGCCAGCAGGATCTCGTCGCCGAAGGCAGCCCAGCCTGCTTCCGAGGTCCCCCGGAACGCCGCCGTCGCGGCTTGGCCGAGCGTGCTGCGGATGCCGTCCGCGAACGCTCGGGCCCGGTCACCCAGCGCCTGGGTGCACGCCGGCGTCGGCACCAGCCCGTCGGCGGCCTCCTCGAAGAACCCATAGGAGACCAACACCCGCCCGGCGGGATCGTCGCTACGCAGCGGCACGTCCATGCCGCCCGCCAGGACCGAGGCCATCGCACTCAGCACCCATGCCGCGTCGGTCAACTCCCCCACGCGGACGGCGACCTGCGCGGGGCTCTCCAACGGCCTCCGATCCGTCATCGCCCGCCAGAGTAGGTGACACCGTCAAGGCGACGGCTGGTCGAGACCGATGCGTGACATCCCTCGCCGATGCGATGATCACACCGCGGGTCGCCGCGCCCGATCCTGGAGGAGCGTTCGCGAATGGGAGACGCCGGCTACTTGTTCGACAACGCGAGCGGAGAGACGCCGATGCGGTTCGCGGGACTCGAGGGTCTGTGGGACGAGAGCACCATCCGCTATCTGTCGAACGTTGGTGTCGGGGTCGGTTGGACGTGCTGGGAGGTCGGCGCGGGAGGTGGTTCGATCGCGCGCTGGCTGGCCGAGCGGGTAGCCCCGACCGGCACTGTGCTTGCGACGGACCTTGACCTCGCTCGGCTCCCCAACGACAGTGTTTCCAATCTCACTTTCGTGCGTCACGACGTGGTGCACGATCCGATCCCGACGGCCGAGTACGACCTCGTGCACGCACGCCTCGTACTCGTGCACCTGCCCGAGCGAGAGGAGGTACTACGCGCCCTTGTCCGGTCGCTACGACCGGGTGGCTCCGTCCTCATCGAGGATTTCGACTATGTCGTCCAAGATGGCTGGGAGCCGGCGACGCCCGACGATCAGGTATATCGCCGCGTGCATCGCGGCCTGCAAGAACTTCTTCACCGGCGAGGCGCCGACACTCGCTACGCGCGTCGGTTGCCCCAGTTGCTTCGATCGGCGGGCCTGACCGATGTTTCGGTTGAGGGTCGCCTGGTCGTTGGCCAGGCCGCAAGTGCCGGCATCGACGCGATGCGCGCCAACTTCCTCCAAACCGGCGATGAACTCGTCGCAGGTGGATTGGTATCGCGAGACGATCTCGCCCGCGCGCTCACACTCCTCGACGGTGCTGAGTTTCCTGTCCTGCCTCTCCTGGTATCAGGCTGGGGTCGACGGCCGGACTGAACTCCGAATCGGCGCCGAGAGGCTGGGGGACGCTCTGTTCGGAGGTGGGGTCTCAGTACGATCGCGGCAACCCGAGGAACTGCTCGCCGATGCGGTTGCGCACCATCTCGTTGGTGAGGGGCGAGAAGCTCCAGAGACGCACGTCGCGGAAGTATCGCTGCATTGCGAGGTCACGGCTGTAACCCGCTCCGCCCATCAGTTGCATGCCGTTGCGAGCGATGCGCTCCGCGCCCTCCGAGGCGACGAGCTTCGCCATGGCAGCGAGGGAGCCGGCATCGCCGCCGGCCACCTCGATCTCTGCGGCGCGCCCCATGAGGCCGCGTGCCGCTTCGAGCGCGACCGCACCGTCGACGAGCCAGTGCTGCGGCGTCTGGAACGCGCCGATCGGTTTACCGAACACCTCCCGTTCGTTCGCATACTGCACCGCGAGGTCGAGGGCTCCCCGGCCCGCGCCGATGCACGCGGCAGCGGCGTTGAGCCCCTCCCGGTTGATGGTGGCGAACACCTGCCGCATGCCGGCGTCGACCTCGCCGAGCACGGCGTCGTCGCCGAGGACTACGTCGTCGTAGATCACCTCGCAGGTCGACATGCCGTGGATTCCGAACGTGTCGAGTGCCCGAATGTGCACGCCAGTGGCGTCGGCTGGCACGAGGAACATCGTGACACCGCCGATAGGGCTGCGCTCGATAGGCGCGGTCCGTGCGAGCACGACCAGATGACGCGCGAGCGTCGCGCCCGATGTCCACATCTTCTCGCCGGAGATGCGCCAACCGCCGCCGGGGAGCCGCTCCGCTCTCGTGCGCATCGCGCGGGCCACGTCGGTGCCTCCCCCGGCTTCCGACATAGAAAACGACAGCTTGGTCTTTCCGGCGAGGAGCGCGTCGACGATCACGCGGTGTTCGTCGGTGCTGCCGAACGTCGCGAGCACCTGAGTCACGGCGTACTGCGCGATCAGGAACGCCGCCATCGACGTCGGACCAGCGGCCACCTCCTCGACAACGACGAGTTGGTCGCGCACGTCGCCGACTCCGCCGACGTGCGTTGGCGCACCGACCGCCAGCGCGCCGATGCCTGCGAGCGCGCTGTGGAGCTCGTCGTCAAACTGCTCAGCCTCGTCGAGCGCTCGCGTGCGGTCGGGTGGCGAGACCTCGGCGACGAGCCGGCGCACGGTCGCTCGCAGCTCGGCGCGCTCGGCCGTGTCAGCAAAGGGATCCGTCATGGCAGGAAACTAGGCGGTCGCTCGCAGCTCAGCGTCCCACCGACGCGGAAGCCCGCGAGAATGTTGCGCTGCACCTGCGACGTGCCCGCGTACACGGTGCCGCTCGCCGCATTGAGCATCCACACGTGCTCCCACGATGCGGTCGAAATTCGGCGGAGCACAACGTCGCTCAGAGGTCGAGGTCGGTCGCGATCTTCTCCGCGAGCTCGTAGCGGTCGGCGACTTCGCCGGGTCGCAGGCCACCGGCAGCAACGATGTGGTCAACGCCTCGTCGGTACGCGTCGGCGTATGCCTGGCGGGACGGGTAGATCCCGCGCAGCTCGTCGCGCGAGAACGGCCGGGCCCATCCGTAGATCATGAGCGGCCCGCGAAGGTCGTCGTCACGGCCGTGGTACTCGGCGATCGGCGCGGCCAACTCAGGGAGTCGCACGCCGCCGCGCGCGTTGCCGTGGTCGTCGCGGACGATCGAGCCCCGAGCGTCGAGCTCGATGGGCGCGAACGCGGGCGGCGCGGTGCCGTCGACGAGCCACCGATGCATCGCCCCATCGGCCGCCGAGAGCACCGGTCGGTGCGACAACACATTGTCGACCCGGCCGACAGGGACTGGCTCGGGCGACGGCGTCATTGCGAGCGTGTGCGGCGTACCCGCGACCTCCCAGAACCGGAACCGGTCACCGTCGGGTCGCCGCATCGGCCCGAACGCGGCCGTTTCCTGCTCACTGTTCACGACGAACACCGGCACGTCGAGGTCATCGCGGAAGCTGCCGCGGATGTGGCGCCGCGAGGTGTCGAAGAGCGGCACATCGGCTGGAACCGCTTCGAGGACGGTGCCACCGGCTGCGGTGATCGTCGGCATGAATGCGTCGTACACCTGCACGAGTGGGTGCACCGCGTTGGAGTAGGTCGTGAGCCGCGCGCCGGACTGTGACGGGCCGGTCGCCACCAGCCGGTCAACCGCGAAACCGCCGGTCACGGCGCCGGATCTGATCACCGCGCCAGCCTGCGAGAAGATGTCGTAGGAGAACTCGTCGCCGGGGTGCGCGAGCGACCCGTAACGCTGCGGGTCCCACGTCTTGAGTGGGTCGCCCGGAAGGCCGCGCCCTGGGGACGTCGGCGTGCCGGGCGCGCGGCCGTCGATGCCCACCTGCTGTGCCGACACGCCGACCCACACAAAGTCCGAGAGGAGTTCCTCGTCGTCGGCGGTGCCCTTCTCGTAGCCGGGGGTGACGTTCAGCCAGTGCACGACGGCGGTGCCGTTGCACCGTGCCGGATCGGCGGGGCGCACGACGAGGATGCGGGTTCGGAACTCCGCAACGCCGTCCTCGATCGCGTCCCACTTGCCGTCTTCGCCGAGGGTGGCTCCCGGCGCGGGCAGGTACGAGGTCGCCGTGCCCCCGAGGAAGAACTCCTCGGCGACATAGCCGCGTGCGGCGAGGTCGGCCTCGGGCATCGAGAACGGCCGGCCGCGGCTCCCTCCCGACACCGGCCCGCTGACCGACGCGGTCACGCCGACGTGCTTCGTTGTCGCACTCTCAGACTTTCACACCGTGGTGAGTCCAGGGCAAACTCGAGCGCGGTGCTCCCCTCACGGCGTCGCAGCACGAGGTGCTCCGCGTGCGATGGGCCGCCGCGAACGGCTGCAGGTCCTTGCAGCTTCCCAGGGCTGAAGCACGCCCCGAGTGACTACTTCCACCGGAACGTCCATCTGACCTTCATCGACGAGCCGAACGTGATCCGCCACGCCCACGAGACCCTCGGTGTCCACAACGTCATGTGGTCGTCGGACTACCCGCACCCGATCGGCAGTTGGCCCAACTCACAGGCGACCGTCGAACGCGTTTTCGCCGGCGTCTCCGACGAGGACCGCGACCTCGTCTGTCGCGGAAACGCGGCCCGCGTCTGGAATCTCTGACGGCTTCGGGGGAGAAGCGTCGGTACGAGCCAAAAGACGGCTCAGCCAGGCTGCTCGAAGCTGGCTTCGACGGCTTGCAGGGCAATCGCGAAGTTGACACCGAGCGGAAGGCCGCCGTAGTGGCCCAGTTGGAGACCGACCTCGCGGAGCTCGTCGATCGTCATGTCGCCGGTACGCAGGGCGGCGGCCAGATGGCTCCGCAACGGCAGGTCGGCGCCGACCATCGCGGCGCAGACCATCGACACGACGCGCCGAGTACGGATGTCGAGGTTCGGCCGCGACCAGAGGTCGCCGAACACATGGTCATGGGTCAGGGACTCTCCCCTCTGGACCCGCGGGGCCGTGCCCATCACCCGCTGGAACATGACATCGGCACGCTCGTGTCGGTCGGTCGGGAGGTCCACCGGTGTGTCGTCGGTCATGACGGCGGTCTACCAGAATCCCTCGTTGTTCCGTCGACGGTCGCCAGCTCGGCCAGCGCGTCGAACGCGCGCGGTGGGTCGCCCACCGGCAACATCACCCCAATCTCGGTCACCCCGAGGTGCTCGTAGTTCGCGAGCAGATCGGCGTCGACAACATCGAACATGATCCCGCGCACCGACAGCCCGAGCGTCGTCGGATCGCGGTCCACCTCGTTACAGAGGCTCTGCAGCGTGGCGATTGACGGGCCGAGCTGCCCGGGGTCCGCATACGGCGCGTCCCAGCCGTCGGCCAACTCGACCGCGCGGCGCATGGCCTTCGGGCCGTTCCCGCCGACCCAGATCGGCGGGTGCGGTCGTTGCACCGTTGTCGGCAGCACGGTCATCCCGTCGACGACGCCGTCCTCGAACGCGCGGAGGAGACATCGGAGGTACGCATCGGTGGTGCTCGCCCGCGTCGCGAAGTCAACCTCAACCGCAGCGAACTCCTCCGGCAACCAACCGGCGCCGACACCGAGGATCACCCGACCGCGCGACAGCGCGTCGATCGTCGCGACGAGTCACCGTAGCTCGCGAGGCCGCCTTGGGTCAGTGGCAGCGGACGATTCGGCGGGGAGGTGTCAAGATGGTGGCGCATGGCTGATTCCGACGTCGTCCAGCTCAACCAGCTCGCCTACCGTTACGCAGCGGCGGTCGATGCCTGCGATGTCGACGCCTTCCTCGATGTGTTCGACCCGGATGCGCGGCTGCGCAGCTACCAGGCAGATGCCGAGGAGCCGTTCGCCGAACTCGTCGGTCACGAGCAACTGGCCTCTGTCCCCGACACGATGCGCCAGATGTTCGGGCGCACCGCCCACCAGATGACGAACCACCTCGTCGACGTGGACGGAGCCACCGCCACGGGAACGCTCCTCTGTGCAGCCCGGCACCTGAGTACGGACCCTGACGACGTGGCGGCGTTCGTCAACGTGATCCGGTACGTGGATCGCTACGACCGGCGCACCGGCTCGTGGCGGATCTGTGACCGCGAGATCCGTTTCCTCTGGAGCGAGCGCCATCTCCTGGTCGACAGCGGCTTCTGACGCGCGTGCGGGACCGGTGTCAGCGGGGATCGGCTGCTCCTCTCCCTCGCGCCATGATCTCTCGCATCGCGTTCGGCGGCGGACCGGCGACGGTCCCCCCGTCGACCGGGATCACGATCCCGGTCACTTGCGCCGACCGCTCGCTCGCGAGGTAGAGCACCGCGTTCGCGACGTCCTCCGGTGAGCCGTGGCGCTGGAGCGGCTGCGTGAGCCGGATGACCGAACCCATGTCGTAGCTCGTGATCGCGGTCGCGATATGGCCGGGTGCGATGCAGTTGACACGGATCTCGTGCTCCGCCAGGTCGATCGCAATCGAGCGGCTGAACTGGATGACGGCGGCCTTCGAGGCACGATAGGTGATCGGTGCGGCGCCGCCGGAGAGAGCGGCGATCGACGTCGTGTTGACGATGGAGCCGCCGCCGTGCGCCGCCATGTGCCGCGCCGCGCGCTGGCTGCCGATCATGACGCCGTACAGATTCACTGCCATCACGCGCTCGTAGTCTGCGAAGTCGTACTCGAGGAAGCGGTCGAACGCGCTGCCGATCCCGGCGTTGTTGAACATCACGTGGAGCCCGCCGAAGTGCCCGACCGCGAAATCGACGAGCTCCTGGACCTCGTCGGCCTGGGCGACGTCGGTGCGCTTGAACGTGGCCGCCGCGCCGAGTGCCGCCGCCACCTCCTCGCCGAGCTCGGGATTCACATCGGCGATGACGACCTGCGCGCCTTCCTCCACGAACAGCTCGGTCGTGGCCCGGCCGATCCCGCTGGCGCCTCCCGTGACGATCGCGACCTTGCCCGCGAGCTCCTTGGCCATGGTCAACTCATCCCTTCGATCGTGATCCGGCTCCTAGGGGCAGCTTCAGACCATGCGCCGGCGGGTCGTCTCGCTCACGCGGCCGAACAGCTTCAGGAGCACTCGGTACACCGAGCAGCTGAGCGGCCACTGCGTGACGATCTTGCCGCTCGGCGCCTTGAAGTAGTTGTTGCTCACGGTCCACGACATGCCCTTCATCTGCGACTGGAGCCACCGGTCCCACCGGGCAGCGAAGCTGGGCCGGACCTCGACGGCCGTGACGCGCTCGCGCTTCATGCGCCTCAGGGCGCGCACGGCGTACTCCGCTTGGCCCTCGAGCATCGTCACGATGTCGCCGCCGTTGGTTCCCGGCCCATAGAGCATGAAGAAGTTGGGAAACTCGGGGACCGTGATGCCGAGGAAGGCATTTGGCTCGCCGGCCCAGTACTCCTGGAGCGTCTTGCCGGTGCGGCCGACCACCTGCAGACGGGCCAGGTAGTCGGCTGGCTGGAAACCCGTGGCCATCACGAGCACGTCGATTTCGCGCTCGACGCCGTCGGCGTCGACGATCCCGGTGCGGGTCAAGGACGCGACCGCCTTGGGGACCAGCTCGACGTTCGGCTCCATGAGCGCGGGGTAGAACCCGGTGGCGAAGATCGGCCGCTTGCCCGGGTAGGGATACGTCGGCGTGACGGCCTCCCTCAGATCGGGGCGGTCCGCGAAGGTCCGGTCGATGTAGTCGAGGCACATCTGGCGGCGCTCGACGTTCGCCTTCGCACCGACTCGGAAGAGGTTCCCGCCCCAGATGTTCCGCTCCATCACCCACAGCTGCCGGAGTCGCTCCCGCTTGCGCGGCCACGGGTTCGCGAACGTCTTGCGCTCCTCGTCGGTGAAGTCGCGCTCACCCTTGGGCAGGACCCAACCCGGCTCGCGCTGGAACGCGTACAGGTGGCGCACGACGGGCTGGATGGCCGGGACGACCTGCGTCGCCGTCGAGCCCGTGCCCACCACGGCGACGACCTTGTCAGTGAGGTCGTGGTGGTGCTCCCAACGCGCCGTATGGAACTTGGGGCCCTCGAAGTTGTCGAGCCCGGGCCAGTCGGGATAACGGGGAACGTTCAGGAACCCCACACCGCTGATGAGCACGTGGCATTCGTCGGTGGTGCCGTCGTCGAGACGCACGGTCCAGACGTGACGGTCGTCGTCCCACGCCGCCGAGTCGACCGCCACCCCGAGGCGCAGGTGCGGACGCAGCCCGTACTCGTCGACGGTCTCCTCGAGGTACTTCTGCAGCTCGGCCTGCTGGGCGTGAGTGCGGGTCCAGTTGTGGGTCTTGAACGAGTACGAGTACAGATGCGAGCCGACGTCGACCTCGGCACCCGGGTAGGTGTTGTCCCACCACGTCCCCCCGACCCCGAGCGACGACTCGTAGATCGTGAAGGTGTGGATCCCCGCGCGCTTCATCTTCACACCGGCGGCGATCCCACCGAACCCGGCTCCCACCACCACGACCCGCGGCGTCCCCGCCGGGCCGAACAGCTCCTCGGGACCGGGTCTCACGCGTCTCGCCTCCTCATGGGGAGATCGTCAATTCCAGCAGATTGTCGTCCGGATCGCGCCCAACTCCAGTGCGGCCAAACCGATGCTGTCAACAACCTGGTTCTCCGCGGCCAGCGTCATCCGTCCGGCGGCGTCGCACCGATGGCTCGAATAGGTTTGCCCCATGGATATCCCCACGGACCGTCGCCTCCGGGGTTCCACTCGGAAGGAGTCGCTGTGAGCGTGACCGTCACTCGCCTCGAGCCCGAGATCGGTGTCGAGATCACGGGCTTGCATGGCCATGCGTTCGTCGCCCCGAGCGTCGCCGAGCAGTGCCAGGCCTTGCTCGACCAGCACGGCGTGGTCGTGTACCGGGACGCGAACATCGCCGACGACGACCTCGTTGCCGTGAGTCGCCTGCTCGGGACCGTTCACGAGCGGCCCAACAGCGAAGACTCGGGACACCCGGAGATCTCGATCGTCAGCCTCGACCCGGACCTGAGCACCGCGGCCGCGGTCCAGCCCGGCACGTTCGCGTGGCATATCGACGGCACGACCTCGGAATTCCCGCACAAGGCGACGTTGTTGACGTGTCGGGAGGTCTCGAAGGACGGCAGTGGCGACACCGAGTTCGCGAACACCTACGCCGCGTACGCTGCGCTCCCGGACGGTGACAAGGCTGAGCTCGATGGCCTGCTCGTCGAGTACGGATATGCCAACGCGTCACACCGCGAGATCCCGGGGCTCTCCGACAAGGCCCGCGAGGTGTTCGAGAACACACCGCAGAAGGTGCGACCCCTCGTGTGGTCGCGCCGCAGCGGCCGCAAGTCCATGCTCCTCGGTTCAACGGCAGGTCGGGTCGTCGGCTGGTCGTCCGAGAAGAGCTGCGGTCTGCTCGAGCGGCTGCTCGAGTGGTCGACCCAGCCTCGCTTCGTGCTCAGCCACCACTGGCGTCTTGGCGACCTGGTTGTGTGGGACAACACCGGGATGCTGCATCGGGCGCGACCCTACGAACTCTCGTCGCGTCGCCTGATGCACCGCACCGCTGTGGCCGGTGAGGAAACCGTCGTCTGACTCTCCGGTGACAAGGTCGTGATGTGGTGCAGCTCGGCGGCGTCGCTGCCGTGGTACGAGCGACTCGAGGGCGTGTCGGACCAGGCCGCGTCCCGGCAATGGCAGGAGGCTGGGTTCCGTCCGCGTTCGAGTCGCCCTGACCTGCGTGTTCTCCGTCGGGCTGCCGGGATTTGAACCCGGGACCTTTGGTCCCCCAGACCAACGCGCTAACCAAGCTGCGCCACAGCCCGTACACGGCCTGAGCCGCGGACGGCAGTGTAGACGGAGGCCTTCGCGCCGCTCCGAGCGCTTGGAGGTGGGTGTCGGCTCAGTGGCCGAAGATCCACTCGATGCCCTGCATCGCCCGGTAGCCGAGGTAGACGGCCAGCGCCGCCGCGAGCAGCCACAGGTGCCACGGGATCGGCGGGAGGTCCTCGTCGTCGTCGGGCGCCCGCTCCGGCGCGGGTGCCGGGGTGTGGGCGTGGCCGGCGTCGACGACCCGGCCGCAGGACGGGCAGGTCCCGTCGACCTTCACCGTCGACGGCGAGAGGAACCGGTCGCAGACGTCACACCAGGGCATCGACCCCTATTGGACCACGCGACTACTGGATGAGGCGCACGGGCTCCCCGAGGATGTAGGCACTCCAGGTCGTCGTGTCGCTGACGTTGGTGCCCGCCGGGATAGACGAACTGCAACTTCGTCCAGCAGCCGAGCGGATCGGCGGAGTTGCACGTGTAGGTCCCCGGGATCGGGATCTCCCAGGTGACCCACTGGCCGTTGTAGTTCGGCGTCCCGGAGTTCGACACGCCGGTGATCTTGCACCCGGAGCCGGTGCTGCTGAAGGTGCCCCACGGCGGGCCGCTGGCGTTGCCCGGGGGTTGGGTGAACAGGCAGTTCGCGAACACCCCGCCGGTCACGTTCGAGTCCGAGGGCGGGAGCACGGCCAGCGTCCCGGGTTGCGAAGCGTCGCCGGTGTCGTAGAAGTTCAGCACCAGCGTCTTGCCCGCCTCGCCCGGCAACACCCGGGTGAGGAAGAACTGCGTGTTCGCGCCGGTGGCGTTCGCGTAGGCACCCATCTTCTGGTTGCCGTACACGTGGAGCCCGTTGGTGGTCGAGAAGTTCGAGCCCGCGCCCACGCGGATCGAGAACCGGTTCGAGCCCCCGCCATTGGGCGCCGCGGTGCCGTCGATCTTCTTCCCCGTCTGCACCTGGAGGAAGTAGGTGCCCTGCACCGGGCTGTTGACACTGCAGATCGACACCCACTGGCGGAAGAACGAGGCAAAGGTGCGGGCCGGATTCGTGCCGGGGTAGTTGGTCGACTGCTGCAACAGCGTCTTCAAGGCGTTGGCGTCGATGGTGCCGTTGGGCTGCCCGTTCGTGGTCTCGGGGTAGACGCCGGGGAACTCGGCCTGGCAGACGATCGGGTTGTTGGTCGGATCCCAGGTCGAGACGTCGGGGGCCCGCAGCGTCCACGTGGTCCACGGGTTGGCGGTGTTGCTGCCGTCGCCGTAGTAGTTGTCGCCGTTGCAGAACGCACTGGAGGCCGCCGAGGCGTAGCGCACCGCCGGTGTGATCGTCGGGGACATCGTGGCGTAACCCGGGATCTGCGCCGCGGTGAGCGTCGCCGCGTTGTTGAGGCTGTTGTTCGCGTTCGCGTCGCTGCCACCACAGTTGTCGCCGACGTGGACGAACCCGGGGTCGTACACCTGCACGTTCAAGGCCCCGGTCATCCCGGTCGGCACGTCGATGCCGTAGAAGTAGCCGTTGGCGTCGTAGTCACGGTTCTGGCCACTGACGGGTGCCGCGGCCGGACCGTTGCAGTTGTCGGCGTTGCAGAGCGTCGTATTGGCCGTCGCCCCCACCGACTGGATCGCGTCGCCCTTGTCCTTGTTCGACGACGGGCCGAACACGTTGCCCCACAACTGCGGTTGGGCGGCGGCCGACTCCGGGTCGTTCCCGTAGGAGTTCTGCGGGCTCCCCAGGTTCTGCGGCAGCTGGTACTCGGCCACCGCGCTGCGCACGATCGTCGTGTTGTTGTAGTTGACGATCGCGCCCCAAGGATTCTTGGTGTTGATCGCGACCGTGACCTTGAGCTGGTTGGGAAGCAGGCCGGGGGCGGTGGTGACCGTGACCCCACCGCTCCCGTTGGTGAAGCCGTTCTCGGTGGCGACCGTCTGCGCGGTCGTGTACGCCTTGTTGCCTGCGTTCTCGGGCATGAACACCGCGCCGGCGAGCGCGGCGGCATCGGCGGCCTTCTGCGCGCGTGTCGCGATCTGCTGCCAGCGGTTGTACTCGATCGCCAGCCCCGCGAAGGCGGTCAGCGCGACGAACGTCAGCGCGAACCACACCATGAAGAAGCCCTGCTCGCGCGGTTCGCCTCGACGGACCCGGTCCACGAATGAGTTCATGACCGCTACGGGCACAGCTGGGTCGGGGCGGGCTCGAGCCGGAACACCGCGTGGTCGGACAGGGTGATGTTGGCCCCGAAGAGCCTGGTCAGGAACTTGTGGTTCAACTTGATGTACACGCCGACGGAGTCCCACATCGCCGAGTTGCAGGCGTTCTGCTGGGTGTAGGGCCAACCACCGCCGGCAGGGTTCGCGGTATCGAACGCCCGCGTCGCCGAAAGCCAGTTGTACTTGATGCACTTGGTCGTGCACGTGCTGAAGCCGGTCAAACCGTCCGCCCCTGGGTATCCCTTGTCATTGGCGCGGTAGATCCACATCTCGACCGGCTCGTCCGCGGGTACCTGCTTCAACGCGGTCGCGGCTGCTGCGGCCGCGTCGGTCGCGAAGGTAGGAAGCAACGCCTCCGCGGATGCCGTTCGGGCCGCGCTACGGGACGCGGCCGTCGCAGTCGACGACGATTGGTACGCCGACGAGAATTCGATCAGGCCGAACGTGATCATGAGGACGACGGGGATCAGGATCGCCGTCTCGACCAGGGCCGCCCCGCGTTCTCCGCTCGCCCGTCTGGCATTGCCGATACGAAACATTGGCTCTCTCGTCCGACGTCAGGCCTTTCCCACGCCCTGACGAGTCTCGGCAGTCACAGCCGATTCATTGAGACAAGATTCGGTAATCCCGTCGCGGCGCCCGGATCAGCCGTTGCGGCGGCGGACGCGGACCTTGACCGGCGTGGGGCCGAGGTCGAAGGCCTCGCGGATCTTGCGCTCGACGTAGCGGAGGTACGTCGGCGGAAGCTCGTGGGTGACGAAGAGGGTGAAGGTCGGCGGGTCGTTCGCGCCCTGGGTCGCGTACAGGATCCGCGGGCGGTGCCGCTTCAAGGCCGGCGGCGGGTGGGCCGCTTGCGCGTCGCGGATCACGCGGTTCAGCGCCGCGGTCGGGACGCGCCGGTGGTACGCCTCCTCGGCCTCACGCAACGCGGGCAGCACCCGCTGCATCATCTTGCCCGTCAACGCCGACACCGTGAGCACGGGCGCGTAGGCGAGGAACGCGAGCCGGTCGGCGACGTCGATCTTGGCCTTGGCCCGCCCTTCAGCGTCGAGCAGGTCCCACTTGTTGAGGACGATGACGATCGCGGTGCCGGCGGCGTCGACCCGCTCGGCGAGCCGCTGGTCCTGGTGGCTCACGCCCTCGTGGGCGTCGATCACGAGCAGCGCGGCGTCGGCGCGGTCGACGGCCTGCAGCGCGCGGACGAGCGAGAAGTACTCGGTCGGCTCGTCGATGCGGCTCCGCCGCCGCATGCCTGCCGTGTCGACGAAGCGCAGCGGGCCGTCCTCGGTCTCGACCACGGTGTCGACCGCGTCGCGGGTCGTGCCGGGGAGGTCGTGCACGATCGAGCGCTCGTCGCCGACCAGCCGGTTGAACAGCGTCGACTTGCCGACGTTGGGCCGGCCGACGATCGCGATCGAGAACAGCTGGTCGGCCGGGTCCTCGGCCTCCGGCGCCTCCGGAGGCTCCGGCAACACGTCGACCAGGGCGTCGAGCAGGTCGCCGCTCCCCCGCCCGTGGATGGCCGACACCGGGTGCGGCGTGCCCAACCCGAGTCGGCTCAGCGCCCAGGCCTCGTGTTCGCGGCGTTCGTCGTCGACCTTGTTGGCGACGAGGAGCACGGGCTTCTGCGTCCGCTGGAGGATGTGGGCGACCTGAGCGTCCTCCTCGGTGATGCCGACGTTGACGTCGACGACCATGAGGATGACGTCGGCGTCGGCGACGGCGCGTTCGGCCTGGCCGCTGATCTGACGGGCCAGCGGGGCGGAGCCGTCCCCCGAGGTCGGGATGAGCCAGCCGCCGGTGTCGACCACGGTGAACGAGCGGCCGTTCCAGTCGGCCTCGAGCATCTTGCGGTCGCGGGTGACGCCCGGCTTCTCCTCGACGATGGCGTCGCGACGGCCGACGAAGCGGTTCACGAGGGTCGACTTGCCGACGTTCGGACGGCCGACGACCGCGACCACCGGGAGCGGGGCGGTCATGACCGGAGGGCCCGGACCAGCGACGCGCCGTCGGTCTCCACGATCTCGACCGGACGCGGCAGGTCCTCGGGGGTGGTGCCGTCGAGGAAGCGACCGTTCGAGAGCACGACGTCGGGCAGCAGGATGCGCTCGCCCGGGGGCGTGGCGTCGACGGCCCGGGCGACGTCGGCGCCGGTGAGGAGACCGGTCACCGCGATGTTGCCGCCGAAGAACCGGTTGGCGACGGGGACCACGCGCACCGGTGCACCGGCGGCGGCGGCGAGGTCGTCGGCCACCGGCGCCAGGACCCGGGCGCCGTACTCGCCCGTGAGCAGGGTGATGCCAATTTTCCGTGGGACCGATTCGCTGGGCGATTCGGCGCGCCCCGACACCGATTCGCCGGCCGATTCGCCGGACTCGGTGGATTCGGACACCGATTCGCCGGGCGATTCGGTGAGCGATTCGGTGAGCGATTCGGCGGACTCGGACACCGATTCGGTGGGCGATTCGGCGCGCCCCGGCACCGATTCGGTGGGCGAATCGGTCACACGGGGTGCGCGGTAGCCCTCCGCCGGGGCGCCGTCGACCCAGGCGAAGAACCCGGTGCGGGTCCCCTGGATGTCGACCGGCTGGCCCACGAGCTCGGCCCGCACCTCACGCTCGAACTGCGCGGCCATGCCGATGCCGTTCTCGTGCTGGGGCAGGTCGTCGTAGGCGTCGAGGGCCGGGAACGGCCGTCCGGCCAGCAGGTAGTACTCGTCCGACGCATAGACCAGGCGCCGGCCCAGCGCATCCACGAACCGCTGCTGCCAGGCGGCGACGATGTCGATGACCCGCTCCGCCTCCGCCCGGGTGTGCGGTCGCATCTCGGGCTCGGTGGTGTGGTCGCTCACCCCGAGTGGCACGACGCCCACCGACGCCAGCGCGGGGAAGCGGTCGAGCACGCCGAGCAGGGTGTCGTCGAGCGCGTCGCCGTCGTTGATGCCGGGGCACACCACCACCTGCCCGTGCACCTCGATGCCGGCGTCGAGCAGCGCCGCGAGCCACCGGAGGCTGGTGGCGCCGCGCCGGTTGCGCAGCAGCCGGGCCCGCAGCTCGGGATCGGTGGCGTGGATGCTCACGTACAGCGGGCTCAGCTGCTCGGTGACGACGCGCTCGAGATCGGCCTCGGTGAAGCGGGTCAGCGTGGTGAAGTTGCCGTAGAGGAACGACAGCCGGTAGTCGTCGTCCTTCAGCGACAGGCTCTTCCGCATGCCCGGGGGCAGCTGGTAGATGAAGCAGAACGGGCAGTGGTTGTCGCACGTGCGCACGCGGTCGAACACCGCGCTGGCGAGGTCGAGCCCCAGGGGCACGCCGGCGTCCTTCTCGACCAGCACCAGCTGCTCGAGCCCGCCGCGGCGGATCTCGAGCTCGACGCACGGCTCGTCGGCCTGGATCTGGTACCGGATGACGTCGCGCACCATCTCGCCGTTGAGCGTGAGCAGCTCGTCACCGGGGAGGAGCCCGGCGGCGGCTGCCGGCGAGCCGGGCGCGACCGCCACCACACGGGCGGTCGGCATCGCTCCAGTCTACGGGAAGGGGTTCGCTACCCTCGATCGCATGCCGGTGGAGAAGGTGCTGCTCGCCCAACCGCGTGGGTTCTGCGCGGGGGTGGAGATGGCCATCAAGGCCCTCTCGTGGATGGTCCGGGTCTTCGAGCCGCCGGTGTACTGCTACCACGAGATCGTGCACAACCGGCTGGTGGTCGACCGGTTCCGCGAGCTCGGGGTGGTGTTCGTCGACGACATCGACGACGTCCCCGCCGGCGCCCCCCTCATGCTCTCGGCCCACGGCTCGGCGCCGGAGGTCGTCAGCGCGGCGAGAGATCGGGACCGGTTCGTGGTGAACGCGGTGTGCCCACTCGTCACCAAGGTCCACCACGAGGCCAAGGTCAGGGCGGGGAAGGGCTTCACCGTCCTCTACGTGGGCCACCGCGGCCACGACGAGGCCACCGGCACCCTCGCGGTCGCGCCCGACGCCATCCGGCTGGTCGAGCACGAGGACGACCTCGCCGAGGTGCTGCCCGAGGTGGGCGACCCCTCCAAGGTCGCGCTCCTCGCGCAGACCACGCTCTCCATCCACGACTGGGAGGGGATCATGGACCGCGCCCGGGCCGCCTACCCGGAGCTGTGGACCGCGGCCCGCAACGACCTGTGCTTCGCCACCACCAACCGGCAGGCGGCGCTGCAGGCGATCGCGGCGGAGGCCGACGCCATCGTGGTGATCGGGAGCGCCAACTCGTCGAACACGCTCGCGCTGGCCAAGGTGGCCGACCGCGGCCGGGTGCCCGACGGTGCTGCGCATCGACGGGCCCGACGAGCTCGACGCCGACGCGCTCGGCGACGCGCGCGTCGTCGGCGTCACCGCCGGCGCGAGCGCGCCCGAGGACCTGGTGCAGGCGGTCATCGCCCGGCTCGCTCCGAGCGGGGGTGTCGTCCCGGTGCACGTCACCGAGGAGGACGAGTACTTCCCGCCGCCGCGGGAGCTGCGCGAGCTGATGACGACCTTCGACGTCGCCGTCCCGGTCCTGTTCGGCGGTGCGGTGCCCGACGGTGCGGGCGGCGCGTTCACCGAGGACCGACGGGTCGACGCGTCGGGCGTCCTCGCGGGCTGACGCGCCTCAGCGCGCCAGCCGCTCGGCGTCGTCGAAGCACCGCTGCAGCTCGACCCGCAGCTCCTCGGTCAGCTTGGTGGCCGCGGCACGCCGGGCGCGGCCGTCGAGCACCGGCGGATGGATGGGATGCCCGACCGACACCGCCACCCGGTGGATGCGCGGGAAGAGCTTGCCCTTGGGCAGGATGTGCTCGCTCCCGCCGATGCCGACCGGCACGATCGGCACGCCCAGCTTGATGGCGAGGAACGCGGCGCCGGCGTAGAGCTCGCCGATCTCGGGCCCCGATTTCCGGGTGCCCTCCGGGAACACCGCCACCGGCGACCCGGCCGCGAGCGCGTCCTCCAGCGCGCGGAGCGCGGCACGGTCGGCCGTGCCCCGCTCGACCTCCACCGCGCCGAGCGCGTCGAACAGCCGGCGACCCCAGGGGGTCGAGAACAGGTCGTCCTTGGCCAGGAAGCGCACCGTGCGGCCGGTGATGAAGGCGGCGAACGGGATGTCGAGGATCGACCGGTGCGACGGGGCGACGATGTACGCGCCCTCCTTGGGGACGCGCTCCCTCCCCACCACCCGCACCCGGAACACCACCTTGAACAGGCTGAGCACGATGCCGCGCGCGAATTGGTAGAACGTCACGCGAAGACCTGCTCGGCCCGGGCGACCACCTGCGCGATCACGTCGGCGGCGGCGACGTCGCTGGTGTCGATGACGATGGCGTCGGCGGCGGCGTCCTCGGGTCGGGTCGCGCGACCGAGGGTCGAGTCGGCCCGGTCCCGGCTGTCGAGCGCCTGCTGGACGTCGTCGACGCTCACGCGGCGCGCCGCCGCCACCTCGTCACCCTGCCGACGGGCCGCACGGATGTCGTCGCGGGCCGTGATGAACACCTTGACCGGCGCGTCGGTGAGCACGACGGTGCCGATGTCGCGGCCCTCCACCACTCCCCCGCCGTGCTCGGCCACCCACGCCCGCTGACGGTCGACGAGCACTGCGCGCACCGCGGGATGCGACGACACCTGCGACACCACGCCGGTGACGCGCGGCCCCCGGATCTCCTTCGCCACGTCGCGGCCGTCGAGCTCGATGCGACCGTCGTCGAGGTCGATGCGCGCCGCGCTCGCCACCGCCGCGACGGCATCGCCGTCGCCCAGGTCGACGCCGGCCTCGAGCGCGGCCAAGGCCACCGCGCGGTACATCGCGCCGGTGTCGAGCGTCGGCAACCCGAGCGCGGCGGCCACCCCGCGCGCCACCGTCGACTTCCCCGACCCGGCGGGGCCGTCGATCGCGATCACACGCGCACCCGGGCTCACCGTGCGGGCCTCCCGGTGAGGGTGGCGAGGTCGTGGGTGAACTCCGGGTACGAGCTCGCCACCGCACGCCAGTCGTGCACGACCGTCTCGCCCTCGAGCGCGTTGGCGGCCACCGCGCCGGCCATCGCCACCCGGTGGTCGCCGTGACTCTCGAGCGCAGCCGGCGTCGGCTTCCCGCCCCGCACCACGAGGTGGTCGGCACCCGACTCGACCCCCACGCCGAGGCGGGTGAGGAGCTCGCCGACGGTGGCGATGCGGTCGCTCTCCTTCACCCGCAGCTCGCCGGCGTCGCGGAACTCGGTGACGCCGTCGGCGAACGCCGCCGCCACCGCCAGGACCGGGATCTCGTCGATCACCCACGGGATGGTGGCACCCTCGACCGTGGTGGCGTGCAACGGGGCGGCGCGGACCCGCAGCTCCCCGACCGGTTCGCCGAGCCGCTCGCCGGTCGTCACCATCTCGATCGCCGCGCCCATGCGCACCAACACGTCGACGAAGGCGATGCGCGCCGGGTTCAGCGCGACGTCCTCCACCACCAGGTCGGACCCGGGCGTGATGGTGGCCGCGACCACCCAGAACGCGGCCGACGACGGATCGCCGGGCACGTCGAAGTCGAAGGGCCGGGGCGCGCCGGCGGTGACCCGCACCGCGCGCTCGTCGACCCGGGTGATCGGCGCGCCGAGCGCGGCGAGCATCCGCTCGGTGTGGTCACGGCTGGGCGCGGGTTCGGAGATCTCGGTGGTGCCGTCGGCCTGCAGCCCGGCGAGGAGCAGCGCGGTCTTCACCTGCGCGCTCGCCACCGTCAACAGGTGGGTGGCGCCGACCAGGCCGCCACCGCGCACGATGAGCGGTGGCAGCGTGCCGTCGGCGCGCCCGTCGAGCTGCGCACCCATGGCCCGCAACGGCGCGACCACCCGGCCCATCGGTCGCCGCAGCAGCGAGTCGTCACCGGTCAGCACGCTGAGGAAGGGTCGCCCGGCGAGCAGGCCGCTCAGCAGGCGGATGGTGGTGCCGGAGTTGCCGCAGTCGACGACGCCCGTCGGTTCGGTGAACGCCGCGACCCCGTGCCCGGAGACGGTCACCGCGGACCCCGCGATGCTGCTCCGCACCCCCAGCCGCGTGAGGGCTCCACGGGTGCGGAACACGTCGTCGCCACCGGCCAGGCCCGCCACGCGCGACCGGCCGTCGGCCATGGCCGCGAACAGCAGCGCGCGGTGCGACATGCCCTTGTCGCCGGGCACCCGTAACCGCCCGTGCAGCGGATGCGGGCCGCTGAGGGCCAGATCGGTCGGCACGCTCACACCGTGATCCTCACGAGAGCGGCGTCCGCGACACGTGGTAGCCGTGCTCGAGCAGTGCGTGCTCGAACGCGTCGAGCCCGCGCTCGGCGACGACCAGCACCAGCACACCGCTGCGACCCTCGAGCGAGTGGGCGATCTCGAGGTCGGCGATGTTGACGGCGAAGCGCGCGGCCAGGGTCGACACCTCGGCGATCACGCCTTCGCGGTCGGGCACCGGGATGCGCAGCTCGTACATCGTGGTGTCGGCGGGGATGCCGGTGGGCAGGTTGCGCCGGGCGACGCGGGCCGACTCCAGCAGCGCGAGCAGGTCGCGCCGGTCGCCGGCGGCGACGATGGCGCGCACCCGGGTGAGCTCGTCGAGGTAACGGTCGAGCGCGCCGACGATCGCGTCGCGGTTGGCGAGGCAGATGTCGGGCCAGATCGCGGGATGGCTCGACGCGATGCGGGTCATGTCACGGAACCCGCCCGCGGCCAGGCGCAGCATCACCGCGTGCTCGTCGTTCCCGGCGCTGGCCACGTTCATCAGCGTCGACGCCGCCAGCTGGGGCACGTGGCTCACCACGGCGACCAACGCGTCGTGCAGCTCGGGCGCCACCGCGATCGCCTCGGCGCCGAACCCGGCCACCCACGCGCGCACCTCGGCGAACACCTGCGGGTCGGTGCGCCCGGTGGGCGTGAGCACCCACGTGGCGCCCACGAACAGGTCGGCGCTGGCCCCGGCCAGGCCCTCCTGCTCCGAGCCCGCCATCGGGTGACCACCGACGAAGCGCGCCGCGAGGTCGGGGCGCGCCGCCTCCACCGTGGCGACGACCGGTGCCTTCACCGAGCCGACGTCGGTGACCAGCACCGCGCCCGCGTCGAGCGCTTCGAGCACGACCTCGGCCACGTGGCCCACCGGCACCGCGACCACCACGAGGTCGGCCCCGGCCACCGCGTCGGCGACGTCGGCGGCGAGGGCGTCGACCGCGCCCAGGGCCTCGGCGGCCTTGGCCCGCGCCGGGTCGTGGTCGAAGCCGCGCACGGCGACGCCCTCGCGGCGCAGCGCGAGCCCGATCGAGCCACCGATGAGGCCGGTGCCGATCAGCGCGACGGACTCCGGAGCGGTTGACATGTGGGTCGCGAACGTCAGTCGGCGTCGGCGAGGTCGGTCCGCAACGCCGTCGCACCCTCGAGGAACACGTGGCGCAGCTCGTCGCGGGACCGGTCGGAGTAGCAGTGCACGAGCACCCGGATGCAGTGCGGCGTGCCGTGCGGGACGGCCTGCTCCTGGGCGCCGAGCAGCGCGACGCCGTCGAGGCCGAGGGCGGTGCGCGCCGCGCTCGCCGGGAACTCGGCGGTGAGGTCGGGGGTGGTGGTGAAGATGATGCTGACGACGTCGTCGTGGGCGAGCTCGTTGCGGGCGAAGAGCTCCTTCACCAACCGCGCCGTCTTGGCGTCGATCTCGGCCTTCGAGTCCTCGGTGCAGGTGATCGCGCCGCGGAGCGCCTGGAGTCTCATCGGGAGAAGCAGGTTAGCCCGGTGCGTTCTCGCCTCCGGGGCTGTTCGCCTCGCTCGCCGCCGCCGCCTCGTAGAGCCGCCGCACCTCCCCCGCCGACAGCGGTCGCCACTCGCCGGGCTGGAGCCGGCGGTCGTGCAGCGGCCCGATGCGCGTGCGCACCAGTCGGCGCACCGGATGACCGACCGCCTCGCACATCCGGCGCACCTGGCGGTTGCGGCCCTCGTGGATGCCGATCTCGACCGCGGCCGACGTCGCGCGCCGCTGCACCACCTTCACGCGCGCGGGCGCGGTGACGCCGTCGTCGAGCTCCACGCCCTCGCGCAGGCGTCGGACCGTCACCGGCGCCGGGTCGCCCTCCACCTCGGCGAAGTAGGTCTTCACCACGCCGAAGCTCGGGTGGGTGAGCAGCTGGGTGAGCTCGCCGTCGTTGGTGAGGAGCAGGAGGCCCTCGGTCTCGTAGTCGAGCCGGCCGACGGGGAACACGCGCGGCGTGTCGGGCACCAGCTCGACGACGGTCGGGCGTCCCTCGGGGTCGGACGCGGTGCTCACGAACCCGGCGGGCTTGTTCAGGAGGTAGTAGACGAGATCGTCGCGCACCACCACGGTGATGCCGTCGAGCGCGATGGTGTCGGCGTCGACGTCGACCCGGCGCCCGAGCACCGCGACGTCGCCGTTGACGGTGACGCGGCCGTCGGCGATGAGCTCCTCGCACACCCGGCGCGAGCCCAGGCCGGCGCGCGCCAGGACCTTCTGGAGCCGCTCGCCGTCGGGTCGCTCGGGCATGACCGGGTCAGTCGGACGCGGGGGTGGCGTCGGCGCCCGCCTCGGCCTCGGCGTCGGCCGGCTCCGGCTCCTGCGGGTCGTCGCTGATGCGCAGCCCCCGCTCGAGCGCCTCGACCACCGAGGGGTCGGGCACGAAGTCGCCCAGCGGCGGGAGGCCGTCGAGCGAGGCCAGGCCGAGCCGCTCGAGGAACTCGCGGGTGGTGCCGTAGAGCACCGCGGCGCCGGGGCCGGGGTCGCGCCCGACCTCCTGCACGTAGCCGCGCTGCAACAGGGTGGTGAGGGTCGCCTCGACGTTCACGCCGCGGATGGCCGACATCTGGCCGCGGGAGATCGGCTGCTTGTAGGCGATGATGGCGAGGGTCTCCAGCGCCGGCCCCGAGAGGCGGGCGTGCTGGCCCTCGAGCACGAAGCGCTCGATGTAGGCCGAGAGATCCGGGTGGGTCTGGAACCGGTAACCGCCCGCGACCTGGGCGAGCACGAAGCCGCGCTCCGACTCCTCGTACTCGCGCCCGAGCTCGTCGCACAGCGCCTCGACCCGGGTGACCGGGAGCTCCACCAGCTGGGCCAGCAGGCGGGCCTCCACCGGTTCGGTCGACGCCAGGACGACCGCCTCGATGGCGCGCCGCGCCACCACCTCCGACGCCGACGGCTCGCTCACCGCGCCCGGCTCGCTCACGCTCATGCCAGCTCCATTGGGCATTCGCTACTCGCCGGGATACCCGGCTCGCTCACGCTCATGCCAGCGACTCCTCGGCCAGCGGGGCGTCGTCGTCGATCGCGGCGTCGTCCCAGTCGGCCAGGCTGGCGACGTCGAGCGCGGACTCGCCCGCCTGCAGCCGCCGGACCATCAGGTCGCCGAAGTTGGTGAACTGCATGAGGTCGACCATGCCCTGCTTGTAGAGCTCGAGCACGGCGAGGAAGCGGACGATCACCTCGAGCCGGTGGGGCGCGCCCGACGCCAGCGCCCGGAAGCTCATGGGCTCGGACTCGGGCAGGAGCCGGAGGACCGACTCCACCGCGTCGCGCACGCTGGCGCGCACCGGGGCCACGTGGTCGGTGTCGACGACGACGGTCGGGGGTGCCGCGAGCATGCGCAGCGCGGCGGCGCGCAGCGCGTCGAGCCGCACCCGTTCCAGCGGGTCGGGCACCATCCAGCGGTACGGCTCCTCGGGACCGGCGGTGCGGGGCACGCTCCGGTCGGCCTTGCGCATGCGGCCCTCGAGGGCGCGGGCGGCGTCCTTGAACGTCTTGCACTCGAGCAACCGGGCCAGGAGGAGGTCGCGCTCCTCGAAGCGCAGCAGCTCCTCGTCGAGCTCGAGGTCCTCGATGCCGGGGAGCAGGCGGCGGGCCTTGAGCTCCACCAGGGTGGCGGCGATCAGCAGGAACTCGGTGGCGACGTCGAGGTCGAACGAGTCCATGCGATCGAGCTCGGCGAGGTAGGCGTCGACGATCTCGGCCAGCGACACCTCCCAGAGCTCCACCTCCTGCTTCAGGATCAGGTGGAGGAGGAGGTCGAAGGGGCCCTCGAAGACCGGGGTGCGCACCGAGTACGACATCGGGGTCGAGCGTACCGGCGCCGACCGCCGCGGAATGACATCCGGGGCCACCGGGCTCCCCTTGTAGTGTCACGCCCCATGCCGCGCGTGTTCTCGGGCATCCAACCGACGGGCGAGATCCACCTCGGGAATTACCTCGGGGCCGTGCAGCACTGGGTCGCGGCACAGGAGCAGTCCGCCGCTCCGGACCAGGCCCTGTACTGCGTCGTCGACCTCCACGGGCTCACCCTCCCGTGGGACGCCACCACCTACGCCGCGGGCACCCGCCGGACCGCGATGCTGCTGCTGGCCGCCGGGCTCGACCCGGAGCGCTGCACGCTGTTCGTGCAGAGTCACGTCCACCAGCACACCGACCTCACGTGGCTCCTGAACTGCATCGCCACCTTCGGCGAGCTGCGCCGGATGACCCAGTTCAAGGAGAAGTCCGAAGGTCAGGAATCGGTCAGCGTGGGGCTCTTCGACTACCCGGTCCTCATGGCCGCCGACGTGCTGGCGTACGACACCGAGCGCGTGCCCGTCGGCGACGACCAGCGCCAGCACCTCGAGCTGGCCCGGGACCTGGCCATCCGGTTCAACCACCGGTGCGGCGACACCCTCGTCGTGCCCGAGGCGAGCATCCCGCCCGTCGGTGCCCGGATCATGGACCTCCAGAACCCGACCGCCAAGATGTCGAAGTCGCTCGACTCGCCCCAGGGGACGATCAAGCTGCTCGACGACCCGACCGCCATCACCAAGCGGATCAAGAGCGCGGTGACCGACTCCGACAACGAGATCCGCTTCGACCCGGACGCCAAGCCCGGGGTGTCGAACCTGCTGCAGATCCTCGGCGCGGTCACCGACGAACCGGTCGCGGACGTGGCGGCGAAGTTCTCGGGTTCGGGCTACGGCGCGCTCAAGACCGCGGTGGCGGAGGCGGTGGTCGAGTTCGTACGACCGTTGCAGGAGCGCTACGCGGAGCTCGAGCGCGACCCCGGCGAGGTCGGCCGCATCCTCGGGGCGGGCGCCGACCGGGCCGAGGGCATCGCGGCAGGCGTGCTGGCGCGGGTGCGCGACGCGGTGGGGCTCCTCCCCCGCGGTTGATGGCCGACGACACCGCCGACGACGACGTCCTGCCCGACGGGACCCCGGCGAGGCGGTACCGGCGGCGGTCGGAGGAGCTCGAGTTCGACCGGGTGGCGTTCTTCAGCGACGCGGTGTTCGCCATCGCCATGACGCTGCTCGTCGTGGGCATCGGCATCCCTCACGTCCGGGCGTCGAAGCTCGACGACGCGCTCCGCGCCAAGGACAGCGAGATCTTCAGCTTCTTCCTGAGCTTCGTGGTCATCGGGTTCTTCTGGTTGGCCCATCACCGGTTCTTCGCCCGGCTGGGCGCGGTCGACCACCGGTTCATGCAGCTCAACCTGTTCTACCTGGCCGCGATCGCGTTCATGCCCTTCCCCACCGCCGTCGTCGGGACCAACAACAACCGGCCGATCACCATCACCCTGTACGCGGTGACGCTGGGCGTCGCCAGCCTGCTCGAAGCGGTGATGCTGTGGTACGCGCAGCGGGCGGGACTGCTGCGGGCGCGCCTGCGCGACGACATCTTCCGCGCCTACCTGCTCGCCTCGCTCGCCCCGGTCGTGGTCTTCGCCCTGTCCATCCCGGTCGCCTACCTCGACGCGGACCGGGCGCTGCTCGTCTGGCTGCTCATCTTCCCGCTCGAGTGGGCCATCGGCCGCTTCGTCACGCCGAACGACGCGGCCGAGTTCTAGCGCGCGCTCCTGCTCGCGGCGCCGGGGTGTCCGGGCGGCGAACCAGGCGACGGCGTCAGTCGTTGTCGGCGGCGTCGAGCGCGACGATCACCGGTTCCGGGATCGGCAGCGACTCCCAGCTGCCGGGGTCGTGGTGGGCGGCCGACCAGAGCGCGGCCTCCTCGGGCTCCCCCGCGATGCGGATGCGGTCACCGCCGAGCTCGGTGTGGCGCAGGTAGAGGCCGACCCGGCGGATGAAGCCGCTCGACTCCGACCACACCTCGGCGTGCTCGCGCCCCGCCGCCGCGCCCGAGATCGTCGCCACCACCCGGCCGTAGACGCCGAGGCGCGAGTCGAGCTTGCCGATGTCGTGCAGCAGCGCGGCCGACAGCCAGCGCGGATCGTCGGCGTACTCGGTGCCGGCGAGGCGCGCCTGCACGTCGCGGGCGACGCCGATCGCGTGGCGTTGGTCGTGGTTCGGTTGCCGGCGGAACTGCACGAAGCCCGCGGGGGTGAGCACCGACTCGACCCACGCGACGTCGGCCCGGCGCGGCGGCCCCGGCCACAGCGCCCGCACGAAGCGGCCCGAGAGGTGCGCGACCTTCATCGTCTTTGGTCGACTTCGCTCCGGCGTCCCGGGCGTCCGCCCACGCCTCCGCTGCGTCTCATCGTCATCGGAAGACGAAGTCGAAGAGGTGGTTGATGAACGGGTCGAGGAACTCCGAGATCACACCGGTCGAGAACACGAGCAGGAACAGCACCAGGAACCCGTAGGGCCGGAACTTGTACCACTGCGGGAGCCAGGTGGCCGGGAGGATCCGCTCGAGCAGCGCGGAGCCGTCGAGGGGCGGGATGGGGAGCAGGTTGAACAGACCCAGCAGGAGGTTCACCACTGCGAACGAGAACAAGATGCGAATGCCGAGCGGCAGCTGGTCGTAGAAGAGGACCGGCGCGGCGTTCTCGTACGCGACCTTGGCGCCGACCGCCGCCGTCACCATCAGGGTGAGGTTGGTGGCCGGCCCGGCCAGGCTCACGAAGACGAGGTCGCGGCGCGGGTGGCGCATGCGCGCCGGGTTCACCGGCACCGGCTTCGCCCACGCCAGCACCGGCAGCCCGGTGATCGCGCCCAATGCGGGCAGCACGATGGACCCGAACGGGTCGATGTGCGGGATCGGGTTCAGCGTGAGCCGGCCCGCCTCCTTGGCGGTGCGGTCGCCGAACGACAGCGCCGCGACCCCGTGGCTGATCTCGTGGAGGATGACCGCGACGACGAGACAGCCGAACCAGATGACCGTCTGCTCGTCGAGGTGCACGGAGGCGCGGGCTCGTCGCTCAGCGGCGCTGCGAGGCGCACTCGATGCAGAGGCGCGCCGCCGGCATGGCCTCCAGGCGCGCTTCGGGGATGCGCCGGTGGCAGGACTCGCACTCGCCGTAGGTGCCGTGGTCGAACTTGGCCAACGCGTCCTCGATGTCGGACAGCGTCTCGCTCAGCTGGCCCGAGAGCGCCTCGACCTCACCGCGCTCGGCGGTGACCTGGCCGGAGTCGGCGAAGTTCTCGTCGAAGTCGAGGTCGGCGTCGTCGCCGTGCCCGAGGCGGGCCAGTTGCTCGCGCACGCGGCTCCGCTCTTCCTGGAGCTGGTCGCGCAGCACCGCGTGGGACGTGTCCGCCATGAGTCGAGTCTACTGCCGGCCCTCCCGCGCCGGGCCCCGGTTCCCGGCCCCCGCACGGGGGTGGGCGGCCTCGTAGACGGCTCGGAGGCGCTCCGGTGACACCTTGGTGTACACCTGCGTGGTCGACAGGCTGGCGTGGCCCAGCAGCTCCTGGACCACCCGGATGTCGGCGCCCCGGTCGAGCATGTGCGTGGCGCACGAGTGGCGCAGGACGTGCGGGAACAGGCGCCCCCGGAGGCCGGCCCGGTCGCCGGCCGCCCGCACGATCAACCACGCGCCCTGGCGGGTCAGCCGCCCGCCCCGGGCGTTGAGGAAGAGCGCAGGCGTGCTGGTGCGACCGGCCAGCTCGGGGCGTCCGGTGGTGAGGTAGTCGCCCACCGCCTCGCGCGCGGTGCGCCCGAGAGGGGCGACGCGCTCCTTGTTGCCCTTGCCCAGCACCCGTACCAGGCCGTCGTAGAGGTCGACGTCGCCGAGGTCGAGGCCCACCAGCTCGCTGATGCGCAGCCCGCCCGCGTAGAGCAGCTCGAGGATGGCGCGGTCGCGACGCGGGCGGGGACCGTCGCCGGGCACCGCGTCGAGCAGCGCCTCCACCTCCGCCTCCGTCAGCGCCTTCGGGATGCCCTGGGGCACGCGCGGCGCGCCGACCTCCTCACTGGGGTCGGAGCGCAGCAGCCCCTCCTCCAGGCAGAACCGGTGGAACGACCGCACCGCCGCGAGCGCGCGGGCGATCGAGGACTCCTTGTAGCGACGCAGGCCGTCGTCGGTGCGGGCCTGCTGGAGCTCCTCGACGAAGCCGGCGACGACCTGCTCGTCGACGTGCGCGACGTCACCGGTGACGCCCCGCCGCCGGAGGTAGGCGGTGTAGCGGCGCAGGTCGCGCCGGTACGCGGCCAGCGAGTTCGGGGCCAGGCCCCGCTCCACCCTCAGCCAGGTCTCGTACTCGGCGAGCATGCCGTCGAGCTCGTCGCCCACCCCTGGCTCACCCGCCGGCGAGGTGGAGGCGGGCGAGGAGGAGCCCGATGATGCTCTTGGCGTCGACGAGCTCGCGGTCGCGGATCAGGGCGTCGACCTCGGTGAGCGGCACCCGCTCGATCGACATCGCGGCCTCTTCCGCGCTCACCGCGCCCCGGGTGCGCGCCTCGAGCTCGGTGGCGAGGAACAGGTAGGTGTACTCGTCGCAGAAGCCGGGCGAGTTGTAGAACTCGCAGAGCAGCTCGAGCCGGCCGGCGTGGTACCCGACCTCCTCCTCGAGCTCGCGGTTCGCGGTCACGGCGGGGGGCTCGCCCTCGACGTCGCGCTTGCCGGCGGGCACCTCGAGCAGCTCGCGGCCGGCGGCGACGCGCCACTGGCGCACGAGGATCGCCTCGTCGTCGATCACCGGGACCACCACCACCGCACCCGGGTGGTGGACGACGTGCCGGTCGAACTCCTCGCCGTCGGTGCTCCGGACGTGCACGCGCGACACCGACAGGAAGCCGGCGTCGAGGAGCGGCTCGGAGCCGACGACCCGGAACCCGGGGCGGTCGGTCACCCGGCGCTGGCGGGCGCGTCGATCGGCAGCGGCAGGCGCGGCAGACGACCCTCGGCCCGGTCGCGGGCCGCCTTCACGAACGCGGCGAACAGCGGGTGCGGCCGGTCGGGGCGGCTCTTGAACTCGGGGTGGGCCTGGGTGCCGACGAAGAACGGGTGACCCGGCAGCTCGACGAACTCGACCAGGCGGTCGTCGGGCGAGGTGCCCGAGCAGACGAACCCCGACTCCTCCAGCCGGCCGCGGTACTTGTTGTTGACCTCGTAGCGGTGCCGGTGGCGTTCGTAGATGACTTCCTGGCCGTACGCGGCCTGCACGATCGTGCCCGGCAGCAGCTTCGCCGCGTACGCGCCGAGGCGCATGGTGCCGCCCTTGTCGACGACGTTGCGCTGCGCGTCCATCAGGTCGATGACCGGGTGCGGCGTGTGCGGGTCGAACTCGCTCGAGTTGGCGCCGGCGAGGCCGCACGCGTCGCGTGCGAACTCGATGACCGCGCACTGCATGCCGAGGCAGAGGCCGAGGAACGGGACGCCGTGCTCCCGGGCGAACCCGGCCGCCGCGATCTTGCCCTCGATGCCGCGGAAGCCGAACCCACCGGGGATCACCACGCCGTCGAGGTCGCGCGAGGCGGCCTTCGGCGAGGAGCCCCTCGGCGTCGTCGGACGCGATCCAGTCGATCTCCACCTGCGCGCCGCACGCGTAGCCGCCGTGCTTCAGCGCCTCGGCCACCGAGAGGTACGCGTCCGGCAGGTTGATGTACTTGCCGACCAGGCCGATGCGCACCGGCTCGGTGGCCGCTTCCACCTGCGCGACCAGGGTGCGCCAGTCGGTGAGGTCGGGCTCGTGCTCCGACAGGTGGAGGGTGTTGCAGATGTAGTCGTCGAGGCCCTCGTCGTGCAGCACCAGCGGGATCTCGTACAGCGACGGGGCGTCGACGCAGGAGACGATGCCGTCCTCGGGGACGTCGCAGAGCTGGGAGATCTTCTCCTTCAGCCGCGACGGGATCGGGCGGTCGGAGCGGCACACGATGGCGTCGGGCTGGATGCCGCGGCTGCGCAGCTCGGTGACCGAGTGCTGCGTGGGCTTGGTCTTCTGCTCGCCCGACGGGCCGATGAACGGCACCAGCGTGACGTGCACGTAGAACACGTTGTCGCGGCCGACGTCCTTGCGGAACTGCCGGATCGCCTCGAGGAACGGGAGGATCTCGATGTCGCCGACGGTGCCACCGATCTCGGTGATCACGACGTCGACGTCCTCGTCGGCCGCCAGGGCCAGGATCCGGTCCTTGATCTCGTCGGTGATGTGCGGGATCACCTGGACGGTCTGGCCGAGGTACGCGCCGCGCCGCTCCTTGGCGAGCACGTCCTGGTAGATCGACCCGGTGGTCGCGTTCGACTTCTGGGTGAGCGGCACGTCGACGAAGCGCTCGTAGTGACCCAGGTCGAGGTCGGTCTCGCCGCCGTCCTCGGTGACGAACACCTCACCGTGCTGGAACGGGTTCATGGTGCCGGGGTCGACGTTGATGTACGGGTCGAGCTTCTGCATCGTGACCCGGAGACCCCGGGACTTGAGGAGGCGCCCGAGGGAGGATGCGGTGAGGCCCTTGCCGAGGCTCGAGGCAACGCCGCCGGTCACGAAGATGTGCTTCGCCAAGACCTCAGCACTTTCTGTACGGGGCTCCGCTCCCACGCGAATCCGACCGCAGGCGACCGTACCATGCGCCCCCCGACGACCCGCGCACCGGTGTGATCCTCCCGTTCGGTACCGTGCCGGGATGACCAGGGTCGAGACGGCGGAGGCTCCCCCGGTCACCCCGCTGCGGTTCTCGCACTGGCGCTTCGACGCCACCGTGCTCGCGGTCGTGGCCATCCTCCTCCGGCTCCCGGCCTTCTTCGCCGACCGCTCGCTCGTGTTCGACGACGGCGTGTTCGCGTCGTCGGCGCTGGCGATGCGTGCCGGCGAGGTGCCGTTCCGCGACATCTTCTCCAGCCAGGGGCCGGTGTTCCTGCCCCTGCTGTGGGTCGCCGATCTCGTCGGGTTCCGCACCATGGACGCGCCCCGCATCCTCTCGGTCGCCGCCGGTGTGCTCGTCACCATCGCGGTCTACTCGTGCGCACGGCGCCTCACCACGCGCGCGAACGCGCTGCTCGCGGCGGGCCTCGTCACCACCAGCGGGTCGATCCTCTGGGTGACGGTGCCGGTGAACGCCGACGGCCCGTCGCTCGCGTTGTCGGTGCTGGCGGTGGCGATCGCGCTCCGCTACCGCGACGAGCCGCGCCTCCGCACCGCGGTCGGCATGGGGATCGCGGCCGGCGCCGCGGTCTCGATCAAGGCCCTGTCGGTGCCGGCGGTGGTGATCGCGGGCCTGATCGTGCTGCTGTCGCACCGGCGCGTGCGCGACGCGGCCGCCTCCGCCGGGATCGCGCTGGCCGTGTACGTGGTGGCCGCGTTGCCGTTCGGGATCAGCCGGGTGTGGGACCAGTCGTACACGTACCACCAGGATTCCCGCCGCGTGAACACCTACAGCGGGGCCGCCCACAGGATCCTCGACACGCTCTGGGACCGCGACCTCCTCGTGGTCCTGGCGCTGCTCCTCGCCGCGATCGCGTTCCTGGTGCGGTACCTCCTGCGCCGGCAGGCCGGGAAGACCGGGCAGGCCGGGAAGGCCGGTGACCGGGCGATGACGATCGTCGTCGCCGGGCTCGTGCTCTGGATCGTGCTCGTGTTCGCGCTGCTGGTGTGGGAGCCGGCGATGTGGCGGGCGCACATCGCCCACCTCGTCCCACCGATGGCGCTCCTCGCCGCGCTCCGGCCCGCGCCGTGGCCGGTGCTGGCCGTGGTCGGCCTCGTGGCGGCGCCGTTCTTCGTCTCGAACAACCGGTCGATCCTCTGGCCCGACGGGTACACCGGCCACGAGGCCGCGCTGGTGCACCACCTCGAGCGGTTCCCGTCCGACGCGCAGTTCATCAGCGACGACCCTGGCTGGGTGTGGCGCTCGGGCCACCGGCCGCCGGGCGCCTTCGCCGACACGTCGTACCAGCGCATCGACGACCACGAGATCACCGCCGCGTCGCTGGCGAAGGCGGCGGCCGCGCGCGACGTCTGCGGCGTGATCTCGTCGTCGCCGACGCACTTCAAACGGTTGCGGGGGCTCGGTGACGCGCTCGCGGCCGAGGGCTACTCCCCGGTCCACTTCGGTCCGCGCATCACGCTGTTCGAGCGAACCAGCTGCCGGGTCGATTCCGCTACGCCGTCCCGCCCGTCCGGGCCCGGCTCCGCTGCATCTCCGTAGCGCCGCGGCGCGATTCGTTGACGCGCCACGGCCGGAAACCGGCCGTCATCCGGCAATGAATCGGGTCACGCTCGGGTGTGGGGGCGGCGGCTGCCGAGGCGGTCGAACCAGCGCAGGAACGGGACCGCGTCGATCACGCGGCTGAACGAGACCAGTTCGGCGGCGACGTTGAGCGCGAGCAGCACGAGCATCACCCCGAGGCGGATGCTGTCGCGGGAGCCGAGCACGACCGCGAGCCCGAGCACTGCGCCGATCACGTTGGCGCCGGTGTCGCCCAGCATGAGGCGCTCGTGCAGGTCGTCGCCGAGCAGGCCGAGGGCGGCGCCCATGACCGGCGCGATCGCAATGCCGATGGGTGCGCTGCCGACGGCGATCGCGATCGGCACGTAGGCCACCAGCCCGAACTTGATGGTGCGCCCCGGCGCGCGGTCGAGCAGGTTGCCGAGGTTGGCGGCCAGGGCGATGAGCAAGGCGTCGACGATGAGCGTGCGCCCGGACTTGAAGCCCGGCGTGGCGACCAGCACCACCGCGACCGCGGCGCCGCCGACGAGCTTGAGCATCCCGGTCGTGACCCGTCCCTCGCGCAGCGCGCGCAGGTGGCCCTTGAAGCCGCGGTCCTCGCCGACCGCGGCGAGGTCGTCGATCAGCCCGAGGAGGCCGAAGCCGAACACCGCGAACAGCACCGCCGAGCGGGCCTCGGTCAGCCCGCTCTCGGGACCGACCCCGAGGGCGCCGAGCACCGAGCGGCCGGCGTCGATCACCAGCACGGTGAGGACGATGAACAGCCCGCCGGCCGTCGGCAGCGTGTGCCCGCGGTAGTTCTGCCGTTCGAGCGTGGGCGACGAGAGGATCTCGCCGCTCACGATCCGCAGGAACCGCACCGTCACCAGACCGACCGCGAGGGCGACGATCACCGTCACGAGCGGCTCCGGGTCCCGGTGAACACCACTCGGGCCAGCACGATCACGAGCGCGCTCTCGAACACCGCCGCCATCATGCCCGGGATCGCGATGCCGGAGTCGTTCAACGCGAAGCCGAGCACCGCCACCACGAGCAGCGCCAGCGCGGTGTCGCGCGCGGTGCTCACCCGCTCGAGCAACGGGTGCAGCGACCGCGGCGGCACGAACCACAGGTAGAGCAGCAAGAGCGCGACCGCGATGAGGCAGCCGAGCAGCAACGAGTGCGGGAGCACCGAGAGGTTCTCGGAGGCCTTGCGCCGCAGCACCAGCGTGGCGCTGCCGAAGTCGGTCCCTGCCTTCTCGAAGAACTTGCCCACGTGCGTGCGCTCGTCCGACGGGCGGAGCAGGTCGAGCAGGCCGACGAGGACGCCGGCGGCGACGAGCACACCGACGAGCACCCAGACCGTGCGCCAGCGGAGCTCGCGCCCGAGCAGCAACCACCCGAGCAACGCGAAGCCGGGCGCGGCCGAGACCGCGGCACCGAAGTCGTTGCCCCAGAACGGCACCACCATGACGACCACGGTGACCGCGAGCAGTGCGATGGCGACGCGCACCCCGCGCCGCGTCGGCACCCGCCACGCGAGCAGGCCCGCGAACAGGGCCGCCGCCGCGGCGAGCTGCGAGAAGGTCAGGTTCCCCTCGCCGACGAAGCGGATGCCGATGGTCGGCGAGTACCCGAACACCGTGTTCCACTCGAGGTGCGCGCCGGTGACGAGGTCGACGAGGTGCAGCACGACGACGGTGCCGAGGCCGACCAGGACCGCGTCGACCGGCCGCCGTCGGGTGACGAGCATGCACGCCAGCGCGATCAGCGTGGCCACGCCGATGACGAACGCCCAGTACGCGCCGAGCCCGCCGTGGCGTCCGAAGTGCACGGGACCGGCGAGGTACGTGGCGTCGAGATATCCGAGCAGCCACAGCGCGACGAACACCAGCAACCCGGGGAGCCACCGCCGGCGCCACCGATCGGCGACCGCGGTGAGGACGGTCAGCCCGCACGCGACGCCGACGACCACACCCATCGACGCACCGATGAGGCTGTCGCGGAACAGCCCGTCCTCGTTGACGTTGACGAGGAACTCGGTGCGCGCCGCGAGTGAGCCGCCCGCGTCGCCGGTCTCCATCCGGCGACCCTCCATGTCGTCGGGGCGCTCGAGACCGAAGTAGGTGAGCACGGTCGGCGCCACGTCGGTGAGGTTGACGAAGCCGTCGCGTTGCGTCGTGGTGGAACGGAGGAGACCGGGCGCGAAGCCGGGTGCCCGGACGGACGCGACGTTCAAGGCGTCGCGGCTGCTCGGCGGGTTCGGCCCGAGCACCATCACCATGTCGGAGCGGTCGGTGTGTTCGAGCAGCCGCCCGACGATGCGGTCGGTCGCCTCCAGCGCGTGGGCGCGGATCCGGACCGCCTGCTCGTCCGATGCGAAGCGCGACGCGAGGTCGGCGCGTACGAGGTCGGAGCCCTCCACCAACACCACCGAACCGGGGGTCCACGCGTCGTTGAACGCGCGCACCACGCGGTCGGGGTCGAGCCGGACACCGAACGGTGCCGCGGCGTCGGGCTGCAACAGCGCGGGGTCGACCTTCCCGCGCGGCACCTTGCCGTCGCTGGTCATCAGCGCCGCCACCGCGGCGCGCCGCCAGGGCGAGGAACGCGTCTCGGGCGTGCTCGGGTCCGACCCGTCGCCGTTGGCCACGACACCGCGGGCGATGCCGGCGCGCGCCAGCTCGTCACCGAGCAGGCCGACCTTGGCGCCGTAGAGCTCGCTGTCGTTGCTGTCGATGGTCTCGGTGATCGGCATGTACACCAACCCGTTGCCGGCCGGGATGCCGGTGCGGGTGGTGAACACGTCGCCGGCGGGGTCGCGCCCGAACGGCTCGTCGACCCCGAAGCCCTGGCCGCCGGTCGAGCTGTTCCCCACCGCCCGCGCGCCGGCGCCCAGGGTGACGTAGCCGCTCGGGAGCGACGTCGGCCGGTCGACGCCGTTGGTGACCATGGCGCCGACGGCCGACTGCGCGAACAGTCGATCGAGGTTCGGCGTGCGTGGCGTGGTCGAAGTCGGCCCACTCGGTCGCGGGCAGCGAGATGACGAGCACCCGGCCCCGCGCCGGCGTGGCCGCGCCGGCGGGCGCGGCGGCGACGAGAGCGACGAGAGCGACCAGTCCGACCACGACGGCGACCAACGCGGACGCGCCGACGCGCCGCCACCCGCGTGGGCTCACGCGTTGACCGGGTCCGGAAGCAGCTTGGTGTTCTCGCCGTAGCCGTAGTGCCCGACGATCGGGGACGGGAGGAAGAGGTCTGCCATGGCGAGCACCACGGTGGTCGGGCCCTGGGGCTGGTCGAGGTCGTCGACCGTCGACACGCTGCGCGCCAGGTCGCTGTCACGGATCGGTTGGACCGCGTCGGCGCGGGCCGGTCCGTCGGTGGTCTCCACCCACACCCCGGCCACGACCGTCGGCACCTCGGCCGAGTGGAGCGCGCTCGCCAGGGGCATGGCGACGTCGGCGGGTGGGACCGATCCCTCGTTCCCGACCACGAGCGTCACACCCGCGTTCCGGCCGGGGAAGGCGGTGATCGTGCTCCCGCCGATGGCGTCGAAGCCCAGGAACCCGGCCTGCTGCAGCACCGCGAGCAGGTCGTTGGCGGCGTCACCGCCCGGGCCGGGGTTGCTCAAGCGGTCGGCGAGCTGCTTCCACGCCTCGGTGCGGAGGCTCGTCTTGTTCTTGGTCGTCGAACCGAGCGCGTCCTGGAGCGCCTTGACGTCGTCGCTCGAGTCCAGCTTCCACTTGTCCTCGAGCCAGAGCTTGCCGGTGACGGTGGCGTCGGCCTGCTGCGTGGCGGTGACGAGGTCGTTGACGTTGTTGCTGTCCACGCCGCGCACGGCCACGACACCCACGTCGTCGCCGACCAGGCGCCCGCTCACCGCGAAGGGCTGCATCTGCGCGATCGCCTGCGAGAGCTGGCCGTTCTCGGTCGAGAGCTTGTTGTTCTCGCTCTGGATCCGGTCCGACTTCGCCTCCACCCGGTCGAGGCGGCTGTTGAGGGTGTCGACGACCCCCCGGTCGATCACGCCCGCGCCGATCACGACCCCGAGCGCGAGGGCGAGGAAGATCGCGATGAGGGAGACGACGTGGAACCGGAAATTGATCATCAGCTGTCGAACAGGTCCTTCAGCGTCACCCAGAGCCCGCGCAGGAAGACGTGGATCGGTTCCGCGACGATGCCGACGGCGATCATCGCGATGAGCGCGGCGCCCACGAGCAGGATGATGTCCAGGCGGCGCACGCGCCCCTCGTAGAGCCGGCTCACCCCCTTGGCGTCGACCAACATCGGCCCGAGGCGCAGGCGGGTCAGGAAGGTCGACGCCATGCCCGGGCGACCCTTGTCGAGGAACTCGACCATCGTGGCGTGGGTCCCGACGGCCACGATCAGCTGCGCCTTCGACTCGTACGCGAGGAGCATGGCGACGTCCTCACTGGTGCCCTCGGCGACGAACTCGAAGTAGTCGACGCCCCATTCGAGGAGGCTCTCACGCCCCGGGGCGCGCCCGTCGGGATGCACGTGGTGCACCAGCTCGGCGCCGCATCCCAGGCCCTTCTCCGACACCGAGTCGAAGTCGCCGATGATGATGTCGGGCTTGAGGCCGTGCTCGAGCAGCGCGTCGGCGCCGCCGTCGACCCCGATGAGCACCGGCCGGTACTCGCGGATGTACGAGCGCAGCGCGGCGAGGTCGGAGCGGTAGTCGTGCCCGCGCACGACGACCAGCGCGTGGCGTCCGGTGAAGTCGGTGCGGATGGGCGGGAGGGTCAACGGCTCGAAGGTGAGCCGGGCCTCCTTCTGGATGTACTCGAGGGTGTTCTCGGCGAAGCGCTCCAGCTCGGTGCCGATGGTCGCGCGCGCGTCCTCCATCGCGGCCTCGATGCCGGCGACGCCGAGCACCGTGCCGCGGCCGAGCAGCTCGCCGTTGCGCCAGAGCTCACCCTGCTCGATGCGAACGACGTCGCCTTCGTGCACATGGTCCATCAGCTCGACGCCCACGTCGTCGAGCAGCGTGATGCCCGCGCTGACCACCCGGATCGGGCCGCCGTTCGGGTAGCGGCCGGAGATCGACTGCGCGCAGTTCACGACCGCGACGACGCCCTTCTCGATGAGCCCGTCGGCGGCGACGCGGTCGAGGTCGCGGTGGTTGATGATCGCGATCTCCCCCTCCTGCAGGCGCGGGATCATGTCCTTGGTGCGGCGGTCGACCCGGGCCACTCCCTGCACGGCGAAGGTCTCGGGCTGCTTCTTGAGGCGCAGCAGGCGGGCCATCAGCGCCGGCTCTTCCGGGACGGCCGCGCCGGACCGGACGCGCCGGCCGTCTCGAGCAGCTCGGCGGCGTGGCGGCGGGCGTGGGAGGAGTCACCGATACCCGCGAGCATGCGCGACAGCTCGGCGACGCGCGCGTCACCGTCGACGGTCGACGCGGACGCCACCGTCCGCTCCGCCCGTCCTGCTGTTGCCGCGACCACCTGCTCCACGGTCTTCTCCACCACGACCTGGGTGCCGGCGAACGCCGCCACCTGCGCGAGGTGCGTCACGCAGAGGACCTGGTGCCGCGAGCCGAGCGTCTGCAGCAGACGGCCGACCGCGACGCCGGCCTCACCGCCGATCCCGGCGTCCACCTCGTCGAACACCAGCGTCGGCGGCGCCTCTGACAGCACCACGCGCGTCGCCAGCATCGCACGGGAGAGCTCGCCTCCGGACGCGGCCCGGGCGAGCGGTCGGGCCGCCTCCCCGGGGTTGGGGGCCAGCAGGTACACCACCCGGTCGTGACCGTCGTCGGTCGGCTCCCCCGCCTCGACCACGACCTCCACCACCGCATGGGGCATCGCCAGCTCGTGCAGGTGCACCTCGATGGCCCGGGCCAGCGGCTCGGCGGCCGCCCGGCGGGCGGCGGTGAGCGCCGCGGCCGCGGCCTGCGCCGCCGCCGCGTGCTCCGCCCGGCGGCCCTCGATCGAGGCCGCCCGTTCCTCGTACCGCTCGAGCTCGGCGAGCCGGGCCGCCGATGCCGACCCGTAGGCGATCACGTCGGCGAGGGTGGAGCCGTACTTGCGGCCGAGCTCGTGGAGCTGGTGGCGGCGGGCGCGCACGGTCTCGACCCGCTCGGGGTCCTCGTCGACCCGCTCGACCTCGTGGCGCAGCTCCTGCTCGATGTCGGCCAGCTCGCCCTGCACGCCCCGCAGCCGTCCCGCGAGCCCGGCGAACGGCGCCCGGCCGTCGAGCGCAGCCACCGCGTCCCCGAGCGCGTCGGAGGCCGCTCCTTCGAGCACCTCGTACGCGTGCGCGAGCGCGGCGCGGTGGGCGACCGCGTCGGCGAGCAACGCCTCCTCCGCTTCGAGCGCGACGTCCTCGGCGGGATCCTCGAGCCCGGCGGCGGTGATCTCCTCCACCTGGTAGCGGAGCAGGTCGATCTCCCGGGCCCGGGCGCGGGCGTCCCCACCGAGGGCCTCGAGCTCGGCGTCGAGCGCGCGCACCGCCGCTCGTTCGTCGCGGTAGCGGGCCCGTGCGTCCAGCGCCGCCGCGCCCGCATAGCGGTCGAGCGCGCCGCGTTGCACCGCGGGGTCGAGCAGCGACTGGTGGGCGTGCTGGCCGTGGAGGTCGACGAGCGCGCGCCCGACCTCGGCGAGCTCGCCGGCGGTGGCGAGGCGGCCGTCGACGTAGGCGCGGCTGCGGCCGTCGCGGGGCAGGACGCGGGCGAGCACGGTCTCCTCGCCGGTCGCGGGGTGCACGAAGCGCCCTTCAACCCTGGCTTCGGACGCGCCGTCGCGCACGAGCGCGGCGTCGGCGCGGCCACCGACGAGCAGCTCCACCGCCTCGACGATGAGGGTCTTGCCCGCGCCGGTCTCTCCGGTGATCGCGGTCATCCCCGGCGCGGCGTCGAGCACCAGGCTCAGGTCGGCGACGATCCCGAGATCGACCACGTGCAGTTCGACGAGCATGCGCTACCGGTCGGAGAGGCCGAACTTGGCCTTCAGGATCTGGTGGAAGTCGCGCGGCCACAACGTGACGATGCGAGCCGGGCGCCCGCCGCCCTGGAACGTCACCGCGTCGTCGGCCGCGAGCTCGCCCAGCTCGCGCCCGTCGGCGGTGAGCACCACGCTGTGGTCGTCGCACACGCTGAAGCGCAACGTCTCCTCGGGCGCGAGCACCAGGGAACGGTCGAACAGCATGTGCGGCGACACCGGCGTGAGCAGCACGCACCGGTTGCGCGGCGACACGATCGGGCCGCGGGCGGAGAACGAGTATGCGGTGGAGCCGGTGGGCGTGGCGACGATCACGCCGTCGGCCGCGTACGTCGTGAAGAAGGTGCCGTTGATCTCCACGTCGAGGCGCGCCAGCCGGCCGGTGTGCACCTTCTCGAGCACCGCTTCGTTCAACGCGAACCAGCGACCCTGCGCCGTCCCTTCGGACACCACGGTGATCTCGAGGACCATGCGCTCGGCGACTTCGTAGTCGCCCGCCACCAGCCGGTCGAGGGCCGCGTCGAAGTCGACGGGCTCCACCTCGGCGAGGTAGCCCATCTGCCCGACGTTCACCCCGAGCACGGGGACGCCGGCTTCGTAGGCGAGGTCGACGGCGCGCAGCATGGTCCCGTCCCCGCCCAGCGAGATGACGACGTCGAGGCCTTCGGGGTCGAGGGTGCCGGCTCCATCATCGGCAGGACAGCGGACGTCGATCCCGTGGGCGGCCAACCGCGCCGAGGCGTGGCGGGCCAGCTCGGCCGCGGTCTCGCGTGTGGGGTGCGGGAGCAGGCCGACCGCGCGCAGGCTCACGGGCCCACCACCACGAGGTCGAGGGTGGCGTCGTCGAGGGCCGGGCCGCGGGCGTCGCACCGCACGAGGAACTCGACGTTGCCGTCGGCGCCGCGCAACGGGGAGGCCATGACGTCGACCACGTGGAGGCCCGCGTCGCGCAGGCCGTCACGCACTTCGTGGAGCACCGCCCGGTGGACGTCGGGGTCGCGCACGATCCCGCCCTTGCCCAGCCGCGCCCGTCCCGCTTCGAACTGCGGCTTCACCAGGAGGACGAGGTCGCCGTCGGATCGCGTGCAGCGGGCGAGCGCGGGCGCGACCGTGATCAGCGAGATGAAGGACAGGTCGACGACGGTGAGGTCGACCGGGCCGCCGAGGTCGCCCGGCTCGAGCGCGCGCACGTTGGTGCGCTCCCGCACGGTCACGCGCGGGTCGTGGCGCAGCGACCATGCGAGCTGCCCGCGCCCGACGTCGACCGCGTGCACGTGCGCGGCGCCCGCCTGCAGCAGGCAGTCGGTGAACCCGCCGGTGGACGCCCCGGCGTCGAGGACCCGACGCCCGCGCACGTCGACGGCGAAGTGCGCGAGCGCGGCGGCCAGCTTCTCGCCGCCGCGGGAGACGAAGCGGGGTGGGTCGCCGGTCAGCTGGATCGGCTCGCCCGCGCCCACCAGCCGGGCCGGGGCCTGGGTGGGGCTCCCACCGACGCGGACGCGTCCGGCCACGATCGCCTCGACCGCCTGACGGCGGCTCCCGAGCAACCCCCGGCGCACGAGCTCGGCATCGAGTCGCCGGCGCACTGTCACCGGCGCAGGATATGCCGGAGAGGGAGCGGAGCCGTGCCCGGACGGGCGGGACGGCGGAGCGGAGCGGCGAAGTCGCCTACGGGGCCAGCGCGGTGATCAACGCGGGTGCGAGCGCGCCGAGGTCGGCGCACACGAACGGTGGCGGCGGTTCGGGAATCGCCTCGCCGCCCGGCGGCGCGACCGCGGCGGTGACCCCCGAGAGGACGAGCGCGAACGGCCATCCGAGCGCCGTCGCCAACGCGCCGTCGGTCGACGGCCGGTCGCCCACCACCACCCCGGAGGTGCCGAAGCGCTCGCGGATGATGCCGACGGTCGGCGCCTCCGGCTTGCCCGCCACCTCGGGCCGCCTCCCGGCCGCGGTGGCGACGGCGGCGACCAACGCGCCCGCGCCGGGGATCAGCCCGCCGGGGACCGGATAGGTGGCGTCCATGTTGGTGGCGACGAACCGCGCCCCGGCCCGCACCGCGGCCGACGCCCGGTCGAGGCCGTCGTAGTCGAACTCCCGGTGGAAGCCCACCACCACCGCGTCGGCGGGGCCGGCGTCGACCGCGACCAGGCCGACCTCGGCGAGCGCCTCCCGCACCCCCGGGCCGGCGCACACGAGCACGCGGGCGCCGGCGGGGAGCGACTGGGCGAGGAGCCACGCGGCCGCCATCGCGCTGGTGACGACGTCGCGGGGCGTCGCCGGCACGCCCATGCGGGCGAGCTTGGCGACCACGTCGGTCACCGGTGAGTTGGAGTTGTTCGACACGAACGCCACCCGCAATCCGGCGGCGCGCAGCTTCGCGATGCCCTCGGCCGCGGGCGTGATGGGCTGGTCGCCCCGCCAGATCACGCCGTCGAGGTCGCAGGCCACGACGGGCGGGGCGGCGCCCGTCACGCGTCGTCGGTGACGCGCGCCAGCGCGGCCCGGTAGTCCTGCTGGTCGGGCCGCATCGCCACCGCCAGCTTGAGGTGGCGGCGGGCACCGATGTGGTCGCCCCGGCGCATCAGGCACAGGCCGAGCCCGAAGTGGGCGTAGTCGTTGACCGGCTCGATCTCGACCGCGCGCTCGAATTCCTCGCTCGCCTGGGTGAAGCGGCCGGTGCGGAAGTACGCGCGGGCCAGCGTCTCACGTACCGAGCCCTTGTCGGGCTCGAGGTCGCGGGCCCGCTCCAGCGGGATCACCGCCGCGTGGGGGTTCTGCGACGCGAGCAGGCGGTTGCCCTCTTGGAACGCGTCGTAGGCCGATTGCATGGGGAGCTCCTCTCGCACTGGTCGAGACTCGTCGGGGTGAGCGTGCAGTCGGTCACCGAGCACCCGGATCCGGAGGATCGGTGTGCGAGAATCCGGTGACCGTCCCCCGACTGAATCGCGACCGTGCCCGAATTTCTTCCCTTCCCCGGAATCCGCTACCCCGCCGCCGACATCACCGCCGTCAGCGCCCCACCCTACGACGTGATCGAACCCGAGGCGCGCGCTGCGCTCACCGCGCGCGACCCCCACAATTCGGTGCGGCTGATCCTCCCGGACTCGTACGACGGGGCCGCCGCGACGCTGGGCCGGTGGCGCGCCGAGGGCGTGCTCGTCACCGACGACTCCCCGACGTTCTCCCTCTACCGCATGGACTTCACCGGTCACGACGGCCTCCCGCAGCGCACCACCGGGGTGATCGGCGCGCTGGGTCTCGGCCACGAGCCCGGCGAGGTGATGCCGCACGAGCGCACGCTGCCGAAGGCGAAGAGCGACCGCCTCGAGCTGCTGCGCGCCACCCGCGCCAACCTCGACCCGATCTGGGGGCTCTCCCTGGCCACCGGGCTCTCGACCCTGCTGGCGCAGGCCCATGCCGATCTCCCCGACGCACCCTTCGCCACCGCCACCGACGAGGACGGCTTCCACCACTCGCTGTGGCGCATCACCGACCCGGAGCGCATGGAGGCGATCCGCGCCGCGGTCGCCGGCGCCCGCCTCGTGCTCGCCGACGGCCACCACCGGTTCGAGACCGCCACCACGTACCGCGCCGAGCGACGCGCCGCCGGCGTCGACGATCCCGGCGCCGACGGGATCATGACCCTGGTGGTGGAGCTCGCCCCCGGGCAGCTGTGCGTGCGAGCGATCCACCGCCTGCTCGATGGCGTCGGCGGGATCGACCTGCGCGCCGCGCTGGCCGGCCCGTTCCGGGTCGACGCGGCCGGCGCCAACGCGCCCGAGGGCGTGGCCGCGCTCGAGGTCGCCATGCGCGAGAGCGGCGGGCTCGGCCTCGTCGACCGCGACGGGCTGGCGCTGCTGCTCCCGGAGGCGGAGCTGGAGGCCCGCATGGACGCCTTCCCCGAGGAGCTGCGTGACGTCGACTCGGCGCGCTTCGACGCCGGGGTGCTCCCCGCCGTGCCCGGGGTGTCGCTCGCCTACCGCAACGACGCGGTCGCGGTGGCCGCGCAGGTCGAGAAGGGCGACGCCGACGCCGCGGTGCTGTTACGACCGGTCACCGTCGACACCATCCGCGCCGCGGCCGCGGCCGATCTGCGCATGCCGGAGAAGACCACCTTCTTCGCGCCGAAGCCGCGCACCGGGATGGTGTTCCGCAGCCTCGACTGAAGGTCGGCGACGATCTGACGGGCGGCTCAAACGGTCGATTCCGCTACGCCGTCCCGCCCTCCGGGCACGGCTCCGCTGCATCTCCTAGTTGACGTCCCAGGTGGCGCCGGTGCCGATGAGCTTGCCGAGGTCGCCGGGCCCCTGACGCTCCACCGCGTTCACGAGCTGGCGCTGCACCTCGGCCTCGTAGGTCGGCCGTTGAATCGACCGGAACACACCCATCGGTGTCGGCGTCGTCGGGGACGACGACAGGCGCGACAGCGCGAACGCCAACGCCGGGTCGTCGCGGGTCTCGTCGTGCACGAGCAGCGCGTCCTCCCCCACGTCGGCGACCTCGACGATCTCGCACTCGCCGAAGGCGTTGAGCACGACACCGCGCTCGTGGTCGGTGCCGAAGCGGATGGGTTCGCCGTGACGCAGCTGGATGAGCATGTCGGCGCGCGCCTCCTTGGCCGTGATCCCCTCGAACGCGCCGTCGTTGAAGACGTTGCAGTTCTGGTAGATCTCGACGAACGCGCTGCCCTGGTGCTCGTGGGCCCGTTGGAACGCCTCGAGCATCCCCGGGCGGTCCATGTCGTGGGTGCGGGCGACGAACGTCGCCTCGGCGGCCAGCGCCACCGACACCGGGTTGAAGGGGGTGTCGAGCGAGCCGAACGGCGACGACTTGGTGATCTTGCCCACCTCGCTCGTCGGCGAGTACTGACCCTTGGTGAGCCCGTAGATCTGGTTGTTGAACATGATGATCTTCAGGCTCACGTTGCGGCGGAGCGCGTGGATCAGGTGGTTGCCGCCGATGGAGAGCATGTCGCCGTCGCCGCCGATGACCCACACGTCGAGGTCGGGCCGCGCCAGCGCGACGCCGGTCGCGACCGCGGGCGCGCGCCCGTGGATCGAGTGCAGGCCGTAGGTGTTCATGTAGTACGGGAAGCGCGCCGCGCACCCGATGCCCGAGACGAACACCAGGTTCTCGGGGCGCACCCCGATGTCGGCCAGCTGCAGCTGCATGGCGGCGAGGATCGAGTAGTCACCGCACCCGGGGCACCAGCGGACCTCCTGGTCCGACTGGAAGTCCTTGCGGCTCAGCTTGACCGCGGTGGCGGACCCGTTCTGCTCGCCGTTGCCGTCGACGTCGTTGTCAGGCATCGATCATCTCCACGATCTCGCGCTCGATCTCGGTGGCGCTGAAGGGCAGGCCCTGCACCTTGGTCAGCGACCTGGCGTCGACCAGGTACTCCGCCCGCACCAGCTTCGACAGCTGGCCGAGGTTCATCTCCGGGACGAGCAGCTTGGGGTAGCGGGCGAGGACCTCGCCCAGGTTGTTCGGGAACGGGTTGAGGTGCGCGAGGTGAGCGTGCGCCACCTTGGCGCCGGTCGCCCGCACGCGGCGGACGGCCTCGCTGATCGGGCCCCACGTGCTCCCCCACCCGAGCACCAGCAGGTCGGCGTCGGCGTCGCCCTCCACCTCGACCGGCGGGATGTCGGCCGCCACCCGCGCCACCTTGTCGGCCCGGATGTGGGTCATGAGCTCGTGGTTGGCGGGGTCGTAGTTGACGTTGCCGGTGCCGTCCTGCTTCTCGATGCCGCCGATGCGGTGCATCAGGCCGGGGGTGCCGGGGATGGCCCAGGGCCGCGCCAGCGTCTCCTCGTCGCGCAGGTAGGGCCAGAACTCGCCGTCATGGTTGGGCTCGGTCGCGAACGGCACCGAGATGTCGGGCAGCGCGTCGATGTCGGGCAGCTTCCACGGCTCGGACCCGTTGGCCACGTACCCGTCGGTGAGCAGGATCACCGGGGTGCGGAACTTCAGCGCGATGCGGACCGCCTCGAACGCCGCCGCGAAGCAGTGGCTCGGCGAGTACGCGGCCACGATCGGCAGCGGCGACTCGCCGTGGCGGCCGTACATCGCGAGGAGCAGGTCGGACTGCTCGGTCTTGGTGGGCAGGCCGGTCGACGGCCCACCCCGCTGCACGTCGATCACCACGAGCGGGAGCTCGAGGCTGATCGCGAGGCCGAGCGCCTCCGACTTCAGGTCGAGGCCGGGACCGCTGGTGGCGGTGATGCCGAGCTGACCGGCGAACGCGGCGCCGACGGCGACCGCGGCGGCCGCGATCTCGTCCTCCGCCTGGAGCGTGCGGATGCCGAAGTTCTTGTGCTTCGACAGCTCGTGGAGGATGTCGGACGCCGGGGTGATCGGGTACGAGGCGTACAGGATCGGCAAGCTCGCCTGCTGAGCGGCGGCGATCAGGCCGTAGGCCACCGCGAGGTTGCCGGTGATGTTGCGGTAGCGACCAGGGTCGAGCTTCGCGGGCTGGATCTGGTAGTGCTCGAGCAGCTCGGCGGTCTCGCCGAAGTGCAGCCCGGCCTTGAACGCGGCGAGGTTGGCGTCGCGCACCTGCGGGCGGGACGAGAACTTCTGCTCGATCCACTCGAGGGTCGGGTCGACCGGCCGGGTGTACATCCACGAGATCAGGCCGAGGGCGAAGAAGTTCTTCGACCGCTCGGCGTCGCGCGGCTTGACCCCGAGCTCCTTGCAGGCTTCGAGCGTGAGGCTCGTCATCGGTACCTGCACGACGTGGTACGAGGCGAGCGAGCCGTTGTCGAGCGGGTTGGCGTCGTAGCCGACCTTGGTGAGGTTGCGGTCGTCGAAGGCGTCCGAGTTGACGAGGATGGTGGAGCCCGGCGGCAGCTCGGCCAGGTTGGCCTTGAGCGCCGCGGGGTTCATGGCCACGAGGACGTTGGGGGCGTCGCCCGGCGTGACGATGTCGTGGTCGGAGATGTGCACCTGGAAGGAGGAGACGCCGGCGATGGTGCCGGCCGGCGCCCGGATCTCGGCCGGGTAGTTCGGCATGGTCGCCAGGTCGTTGCCGAACACCGCGCTGACGTCGGTGAAGCGGTCGCCGGTGAGCTGCATGCCGTCGCCGGAGTCGCCGGCGAACCGGATGACGACCTCGTTCAGGCTCTCGGGCTCGAGCGTTCTGGTCTCGGGTGTCGCGGTCACGCGTCCCTCACCTCGTTGTGTGGGCTCATGTGGGAAATGGTTGTGGTGCTTTCGAGTGTACCGAGGGCGCGCGCCCGTCCCGGGATGCGGGCGCCCCGCGCGCCCGTGTTGCGCCCGGTGTCACTCCAGCACCTCCAACGCCCGGAGCGCCTTGCGGAGCGCAGCGTCGATCCGGCGACGATCACGCGCCCGACCGACCAGCTCGGCCTCGACGTCGACCCGCGAGCCCACGCCGCCCGGCCGCTGGTAGAAGCGCCGGCGCAGGCGCCCGACCACGACGAGGACCTCCCCGGCCTCCAGGGTGTCGATCCAGGCGGGCGGATCCCAGACGGTGACGGGCACCGACGTGGCGCGCTCGTCGCCGGCGGGGCCCGCCGGGCACCGGATCGCCAGGGTGGCGAGGCGGGTGCCCGACTCGAGGACGCGCAGCTCGGGCGGCGCCGAGCACGGGCCGCACAGCACGCCCAGGTTGACGGCGGTGACGTTGGTGATCGAGGACATGGCCTTCCCCTCGGAACCGATCCGGGTCCGGATCTCTCGGCGGGGGAAGGTGTGACGGGGAGGTCGGTGCCGACCCTACGACGGGGGTACGACGGTCATCGATCGGCGCGCCGCGCCGCCGCCGACGCGTGCGCGGCGCGCGCCGGACCGTCCCAGGATCGTTCGATCTGGCGCAGGAGGGCCGGGTAGACGATCGTGTGCCGGAACGGCTTGATCAGCGCCATGTACACCTCGCCGAGCCGACCGCGCGGCTTCACCAAGACCGCCATCCGTCCCTGGTAGCGCCGCCCGTCGGGTCGGCCGTCGCCCTGATCGACCCACCCGAGGTGCATCACGCCGTGGACGGTCGGGTTCGACAGCTCGGCCGCGAACTCAACGTCGGTGCGATAGAGGGGTGTGAATGGGAGCGAGACGAACTCGACACCGGCCGCCGTGCCCCGCAGATCATCGGGGAGCCGCGGCGCCAGGGAGGTCTCGTGCGTGCCGGGGATCGGGAGGGTGCCGCCGGCCTCGGCCGGGGCGGCGATGCGGCCGAGCCGGAGCGTCCGGCCGAGCCCGTCGCGGAGCCGCCAGAGCGCGCGGGTCGGGCGCGACCGGGCGTTGGCCGGATCCGAGGAGACCATCAGCTCGACGAGCCGCCGGAAGTCCTCGGCATCACCGTGCACGGGGAGGGCCCAGACGTCCTCCACCGTGAAGTCCGGGGCGATGGCGTGGATGCGCCACGGGTGGTCCCGGTGCGCGGCGTCGGGGAGCCTCACGCCCTCATCCGAGCGTGGCGAGGCGCTCGGCGACGTCGGCGAAGGCGGGATCGGCGCGTCGCACCTGGTGGAAGAGCTCGCGGGCCCGGGCCAGGTTGCCGGCCCGCTCCTCGAGGTCGGCGAGCGCGTACCACAGCCGGAGGTGGTGCTCCTTCGGGGTCTTCACCGGTTCGGCCCGCTTCCGGAGCAGGGCGAGCGCCTCGGGCAGGCGACCCTGGTCGGCCAGCGCGCCCGCGTAGACGATGCGGCCCTCGGCGACGAGCTCGGCCGACGGCGACACCGAGGCCAGCTCCAACCAGAGCTCCTCGACCTTGCGCCACCGCCGCTGCGCCCGGTAGCAGTCCATGAGCACCGGGTTCTGGTCGACCGAGTCGCTCAGATCGGCGTAGGCCTCGAGCTCCTTCGCCGCGGCGGCGTAGTTGCCGATGCGGTACTGGGCGAGGCCGGTGAGCTCGCGCACGCTCGGCGAGTCGGGCAGCTGCTCCCGCAGCGGGCGCAGGATGCGCAGCGTCTCCCGCTCGCGGTCGTGGGCGAAGGCGTCGGCGGCGGCCATGAGCGTGCCGAGCGCCCGGTTGGCGTTGCGGCCCGCGACCTTCGCCATCTCCTGCTGCACGTCGGACGGACCGCGCTTGCGCCGCCGGCGGGTGGGCGCCGACGGCTGGGCCCGCCGTGACTGGCGCGGGGTGGTGTCGCGCTCGGTGCGCTTGCCGACGGTCCGGAGCGCGGGCCGATCGCTCGCCGAGCGGGCGTCGGCGCCCCCGCGGGTGTTCCGGCGCTCGCGGGTCTCCTCGTCGCGCCGGTCGACGGGGTACGGGCCGAACCCGCCGCCGGCGCGCTCGGTCCGGTCCCGGTGGTCCGTGCGATCGGAGCGGCCGGCGCCGCCACGCCGGGCCGGGTCCTGACCCTTGCCCTTGCCCTTGCCTTGGCCCTGGCCCCGTGTGCCGGCGCCGCCGGTGCGACCGCCCTGGCTTCCTCCACGGCCGGCCGCGTTCCCGCGACCGGTGGCCGACCCCCCACGCCGCTTCGCCGGTGGGCGTCCCTGCCGGCTGCCGCCGCGTCGTTCGTCTGCCATGTCGGTGCTGATCCGATCGTGTCGAGAGGGCTTCCGAGCGTACCGACCCGCGTGGGATCCCGGGCGCGACGACGCCCCCGCCGCATGCGATCACTCGCGCGGCGGGGGCGTCCGAGAAATCCCGGCGACGACCTACTCTCCCAGGGGGTTCCCCCCCAAGTACCATCGGCGCTGGCGGTCTTCACTTCCGTGTTCGGGATGGGAACGGGTGTTTCCCCGCCGCAATTGTCACCGGAAACCTTGGTGCCACGAGGGCACAGATTCAGTTGTCAAAGCCCTCATCGAGAGCTCCAGAGCGAGCACGAGCTGGGTACGCAAAGAGAAGAAAGAACCCAAGCCCTCGGCCGATTAGTACCGGTCGGCTGAACACGTCACCGTGCGTACACCTCCGGCCTATCAACCTGGTCGTCTACCAGGGGCCTTACCTGGTTAACCCAGTGGGAGATCTCATCTCGAGGCAGGCTTCGCGCTTAGATGCTTTCAGCGCTTATCCTTTCCGCAGGTAGCCAACCAGCCGTGCCTTTGGCAAGACAACTGGCACACCAGAGCTGCGTCCGTCCCGGTCCTCTCGTACTAGGGACAGCTCCCCTCAAATCTCCTACGCCCGCAGAGGATAGGGACCGAACTGTCTCGCGACGTTCTAAACCCAGCTCGCGTACCGCTTTAATGGGCGAACAGCCCAACCCTTGGGAGATGCTTCACCCCCAGGATGCGACGAGCCGACATCGAGGTGCCAAACCTTGCCGTCGATGTGGACTCTTGGGCAAGATAAGCCTGTTATCCCCGGGGTACCTTTTATCCGTTGATCGACCGCGCTTCCACACGCCACGGCCGGGTCACTAAGCCCTGCTTTCGCACCTGCTCGACTTGTAGGTCTCGCAGTCAAGCTCCCTTGTGCCTTTACGCTCAACGCCTGATGGCCAACCAGGCTGAGGGAACCATTGGGCGCCTCCGTTACTCTTTAGGAGGCGACCGCCCCAGTCAAACTACCCGCCTGACGCTGTCCCCGACCCGGATTACGGGCCCAGGTTAGATTCCCAATACATGAAGGGTGGTATTTCAACGGCGTCTCCACCGAGGCTGACGCCCCGGCTTCCCAGACTCCCACCTATCCTACACAGCATGTACCGAAAACCAACATCAAACTGTAGTGAAGGTCCACGGGGTCTTTCCGTCCTTCTGCGGGAAACGAGCATCTTTACTCGTACTGCAATTTCGCCGGGTCTCTGGTTGAGACAGTAGCCAAGTCGTTACGCCATTCGTGCAGGTCGGAACTTACCCGACAAGGAATTTCGCTTTTCACTGTTACTTGTTGACCGATCGGGCTGGCGTTTCTCCCGATAGGCGGGCTGACGTTGCCGTCAGCCTCCCTACGTCGCCGTAGGGAACGGACCATCTCATCCTCTTCCCGCGAGACCGAGAAGAGGGTCGGCGTATGGTCTCTGAGGATTCTCAACGCCTCGGAAGGCTTCCGATGGTTCATCGTCTGAGCGATCCCCGCGATCTCGATGAGACCTGGCACCGTGAGGTGCCGGCGGCGATCCATCAGCTCGATGATCTTCGCGAACTTGGCGAAGTTGTCTCGCTTCGCCGTTCTGAGTGGGTTCTCCTGGAAGAATGGAACGATCATATCCCGCAAGTCTCCGAACCTGGAGACGTAATAACGGTACAGATCCTCCCGATGGTTGTCGTGTCGACGGTTGATGTAGACGTCCGCAACCGAAGAACTGACCATCTCTTCCAGTACGTCTCGACTCGATGCGCCTTGGACGACTGCGAACGCAGGTTGGACCTGCCAGCCGAGTGACATCGAGCGTTGTCGGAAGATGGGGGCGCTGAAACAGCCTTCCCCATCGACGAAACCCACCAGCCAACCGATGGTGGTGAGTCTTTCCTGCTGATTGTCCGCACTCGCACATTGTCACTGCTCATTGCCACAATCCTCGAAGAGGGTGTGACACTGAACGACGAGTACCGGAAGATACTCGGAGTTTCCAGCATATAGCCGACTGCGCACCTCAGGGTCACCCACGAGGAGGGGCAGCTCCCTCTGCCTGCATGGGGAATTCCTAACCTTAGGACCGTTATAGTTACGGCCGCCGTTTACCGGGGCTTAGGTTCAGAGCTTCGCCTTGCGGCTAACCCTTCCCCGTAACCTTCCGGCACCGGGCAGGCGTCAGTGCGTATACGTCGTCTTTCGACTTTGCACGCACCTGTGTTTTTAGTAAACAGTCGCTTGGCCCTGGTCTCTGCGGCCTCCTCGGGCTCTGGACGCGAGGTCCGTCACCCTACTAAGGCCCCCCTTCTCCCGAAGTTACGGGGGCATTTTGCCGAGTTCCTTAACCAGAGTTCTCCCGATCGCCTTCGTATTCTCTACGTGCCCACCTGAGTCGGTTTGGGGTACGGGCACCATGTTCGCTCGCTAGAGGCTTTTCTCGGCAGCATGGGATCAGTCACTTCACCTGAATCGGTTCGGCATCGCATCTCGGCGTTGAGCCCCACGGATTTGCCTATGGGACCGCCTACCTGCTTACCCCGGGTACAACCAGCGCCCGGTAGACCTACCCTCCTGCGTCCCCCCTTCGCTACCCGTCACCAAGTGGTTCGGTTCGGCCGAAGCCATCCCCTTAGCAACCTGGATTGGGTTGGGCGCGAACATGGTGGTACAGGAATATCAACCTGTTGTGCATCGACTACGCCTTTCGGCCTCGCCTTAGCTCCCGACTAACCCTGGGCGGATGAGCCTTCCCCAGGAACCCTTGGGCATTCGGCGGAGGGGTTCCTCCCCCCTCGTTCGCTAC
>CAWELN010000009.1:0-185000 GCA_963809795.1 uncultured Actinomycetes bacterium | reverse complement strand
GACGCCGTCGGGTCGATGCCGAGCTTGATCCGCAACGAGCGGCCGGAGGCGAGCTTGCGCCGGAAGTCGGCCTCGGTGATGAGGTCGACCGCGCCCGTGCGCAGGATGCGGACCTGCTCCTGCACCTCGGCGTCGCTCACTGCCGGCCGGGATACCCGGCCGCCGGCCGTTCGCTCCGGCACGTCGGCGTCGCTCACTGCGTTCGGTCGCCGCTCCGCCATGACGGTGGAACGCTACCGGCTGACGTTCTCGTCCCCGGGGACGAAATAGCGCCAGAGGCGCTCGTCGCCGCGGCCGGGCGCGAGCCCGATGCGCCGCGACACGCCCGGCGCGTCGGGTGGCGCGACGCCGTCGTCGAGGATGCGGACGTCACCCCGGACGAGGTCGTTGCCGTTGTCGACCCCGGTGATGCCGAACGCCTGCGTCAGGCGCGCCGGCCCGGCCAGGAGCTGGCGGTCGCGCCGGGCCTTCAGCCGCCGCTCCCGCATCACCTCGATGCCCTCGACCGGCGCCGCCGCCCGGAGGAGCACCGCCGCCGCGTCGCCGTGGTTCATCCCGACGACGTTGGCGCACCAGTGCATGCCGTAGGTGAAGTACACGTAGAGGTGCCCGGGCGGTCCGAACATCACCTGGGTGCGCGGCGTCATGCCCCGGAACGCATGGCTGCCCGCGTCGTCGGATCCGCGGTACGCCTCCACCTCGACGATGCGCGCCGCCAGGCGACGGCCGTCGGCCGTGCGGCGGACGAGGAGCTTGTTGAGCAGCTGGGGGGCGAGCGCCAGCGAGTCGCGCGCGTAGAACGAGCGGGGCAGGACGCGCCCGCGCCTCACGTGGGCAGCTGCAGCCAGCGCGCCTGCTCCTCGAGCCGCGCTCGCGCCTTCACCAACTGCTCCTCCACCGACCCGGGCCCGGCCCCGCCCGGCGTGGTGCGCCGCTGCACCGCCGCCCCCGGCTCCAGGAGCGCGAGGGCCTCGGGCCCGAGGTCGGGGTCGGTCAGCACCATCTCGTCGAGCGGCACCCCGCGCTCCGCCGACTGGCGAACGAGCGCGCCCACGCGGGCGTGCGCGTCGCGGAACGGCACGCCCCGCTGCACCAGCCACTCGGCGAGGTCGACGGCGGCCGCGTGCTGTCCGTCGGCCGCGGCCTGCATGCGCGCCGGCACCACCTCGGCGGTGGCGAGGAGGCCGGCCATCGCCGCCAGCGTCAACCGACACTGGTCGAGCGCGTCGAACAGGGGCTCCTTGTCCTCCTGGAGGTCGCGGTTGTACGCGAGCGGGAGGCCCTTCAGCGTGGCGAGGAAGCCGGTGAGATCACCGATGAGCCGCCCCGCCTTGCCGCGCGCGAGCTCGGCGATGTCGGGGTTCTTCTTCTGCGGCAGCATCGACGAACCGGTGCTGTACGCGTCGGCCAGGCGGAGGAAGCCGAACTCCTCACTGGTCCACAACACGACCTCCTCGCCCAGCCGCGACAGGTGGACCTGCGTGAGCGCGGCGACGAACAGCGCCTCGGCCACGAAGTCCCGGTCCGACACCGCGTCGAGCGAGTTGTCGAAGCGGCGGGCGAACCCGAGCTCGGCCGCGGTGCTGTCGGGATCGAGGGGGAGGCTCGAGCCCGCCAGCGCACCGGCACCGAGCGGCGAGACGTCGGCCCGCCCGATCGCGTCGCGCCACCGCTCGACGTCGCGTGCGAAGGCCCAGAAGTGCGCCAGGAAGTGGTGGGCGAGCAGCACCGGTTGGGCGCGCTGCAGGTGGGTGTAGCCGGGGAGATAGACGTCCTCCGCCGACTGCGCGCGCGCCAGCAGCACCTCCTGCAGCCGGTGGACGTGCGCGGCGACGGCGGTGCCCTCCCGGCGGAGGAACCGCCGGAGTGCGGTGGCGACCTGGTCGTTGCGGCTGCGACCGGTGTGCAGCTTGGCGCCGGCGGCGCCGGCGAGCTCGGTGACCCGCCGCTCGATGGCGGTGTGGATGTCCTCGTCGGACGGCAGGAACTCGAACGCTGTCGTCGGCGAGCTCGCCTTCGACGCCGTCGAGCGCGTGCAGCACCTCGTCGCGCTCGGCGTCGGTGAGCACGCCGACACGCGGCCAGCATGGCGACGTGCGCGCGGGACCCCGCGAGGTCGTCGGGCGCGAGCCGCCGGTCGAACGACAGGCTCTCGGTGAACGCGAGGAGCTCGTCGGCGGGACCGTCGGCGAAGCGCCCGTGCCAGAGGGTCACGCGCCGGGCGCTTCCCCGGGACCGCCCTGCTGGCGCGCCCACGTCTCCACCGACAGGCCCCACAGGCGCACGAAGCCGGCGGAGTCCTCGTGGCGGAAGCTGTCGGCGGCGTCGTAGGTCGCGAGGTCGTAGCTGTAGAGGCCGCGGTCGGCGCGGCGACCGGTCACGAAGCAACGACCGGGCTCGAGCCGGAGGCGCACCTCGCCGGTGACGAACTTCTGCGCGTGGCCCATGAACGCGTCGAGAGCTTCCTTCAGCGGCGAGAACCAGAGGCCGTCGTACACGAGCTCGGCGTAGCGGGGCTCGAGGCGCGCCTTCTCCCGCATGAGGTCGCGCTCGAGCGTGATCGACTCGAGGTCGGCGTGGGCGAGCAGCACCGCCAGCGAACCGGGGCACTCGTACGTCTCGCGGCTCTTGATGCCGACCCGGCGGTTCTCCACCATGTCGAGGCGGCCCCAGCCGTAGGCGCCCACCACCGCGCCGAGCTCGATCACCAGCTCGTGCAGCGGCTTCACCACGCCGTCGAGCGCGATGGGCACCCCACGCTCGAAGCGCACGACGACGTCGCGCGGCTCGGTGGGCGCGTCGGCGACGTTGCGGGTGAGCGCGTAGGCGTCGTCGGGCGGCGCGACCCAGGGGTCCTCCATCATCCCGCACTCGATGGCGCGGCCCCACAGGTTCTCGTCGATGGAGTACGGGCTCTTCTTGGTGACGCTGATCGGGATGTGGTGCTTGGCCGCGTAGTCGATGCTGTCGTCGCGGGTGAAGCCCCAGACGCGTACCGGCGCGAGCACGTCGAGGTCGGGCGCGAGCGCGCGCACCGACACCTCGAACCGCACCTGGTCGTTGCCCTTGCCGGTGCAGCCGTGGGCGACCGCGTCGGCGCCGAACTCGCGCGCCGCGAGCACGAGGTGCTTGGCGATGACCGGTCGCGACAGCGCCGAGACCAGCGGGTACTTGCCCTCGTAGAGCGCGTTGGCGTGGATGGCGTTGACGAGGAACTCGTCGGCGAACTCGCCGCGGGCGTCGACGACCTTCGCCTCGATCGCGCCGGCCGCCAGGGCGCGGGCGCGGATCTCGTCCCACGGGTCGTCGGCCTGCTGGCCCACGTCGACCGCGAGGGCGACGACCTCGGCGCCCCACTCCTCCTGGATCCACTTCACCGCGACCGACGTGTCGAGTCCGCCGGAGTACGCGAGCACCACTCGCTTGGTCATCAGCTCACACCTTCTCGTTTGCCATCTTCATTGCCTCTCTCGTTGCGAGCCGGGATACCCGGCTCGCGGCCACTCGTTCGGCTGCTTCGCAGAGTCGTTCGTCGTTCAGAGTCCCGCCAGGGTGGCGAGGTCGGCGGCCACCGGGCCACCGCCGGTCGCCGACGCACACACCAGGATGATCGTGTCGTCGCCCGCCACCGTGCCGAGGACGTCGCCGAGGCCGGCGCGGTCGAGCGCCGAGGCGACCACGTGCGCGGAACCGGGCGGCGTGCGCAGCACCACCAGGTTGCCGCTGTGCGCGACCTCCACCACGAACTCGCCCATCACCCGCCGCAGGTGGTCGTCGGGCGCGGTCCGCTCGGTCGCGAGCTCGGGGATCGCGTAGGCCATCGCCCCGCCGGGGATGCGCACCTTCACCGCGCCCAGCTCCTCGAGGTCGCGACTGACCGTCGCCTGGGTCGCGATCACGCCGTCGGCCGCCAGCATCTCGACCAGCTGCGCCTGGCTCGAGATCGCCTGCTCCTCCAGCAGCCGGGCGATGCGATGCTGCCGCTGCGGCTTCCCCAACGTCGCCATCAAGTAGGTCGATTCCGTTGCGGCGTCCCGGCCATCCGGCCACGCCTCCACTGCATCTCCATCAAGCAGGTCGATTCCGTTGCGGCGCGACCAGATGGGTGAGCACGGCCCGAGCGGCGTGCATGCGGTTGGCGGCCTGCTGCCAGACCACGCTCCGGGGCCCGTCGATGACCGACGCCGCGACCTCTTCGCCCCGGTGCGCGGGGAGGCAGTGGAGGAACCACGCCTGCTCCCCCGCCGCCTCCATCAGCGTGTCGTCGACGGTGTACCCGGCGAAGGCGGCGCGGCGGGCCGCCTGCTCCGCCTCCTGCCCCATCGAGGTCCACACGTCGGTGTAGACGGCGTCGGCGCCCGCGACCGCCTCGTGGGGGTCGCCCACGAGCTCGATGGTGGCGCCGAGGTTGCGGGCCCGCTCGACCGTGAGCTCGTCGAGCTCGTACCCGGGGGGCGAGGCGACGATGAGCTCGACGCCGCTCAGCGCGGCGCCGTACGCCAACGACGCGGTCACGTTGTTGCCGTCGCCGACGTACACCAGCCGGCGACCGTCGAGGGCACCGAACAGCTCCTGCAAGGTGAGGAAGTCGGCCACCGCCTGCGTGGGATGGGCGCGGTCGGACAGCAGGTTGACGACCGGGACGTCGACGACCGCCGCCATCTCCTCCAGGGTGGCGTGGTCGAACACGCGCGCCGTGATCACCGAGCAGAAGCCGGCGAAGGTGCGGGCCACGTCGGCGACCGACTCCCGCACCCCCAGGCCGACCTCCTCGGGCCGCACGTAGATCGGGTGACCGCCCAGCCCGACCACCGCCATCTCCGTCGCCGTCCGGGTGCGGGCCGACGGCTTCTCGAACAGCAGCACCACGCCCTGGCCCGCGAGCACCTGCGGGATGCCCGACGGGTCCGCCTTGCCCTTGGCGGCGGTGTCGAGGACGGCGGCGAACCCGGCCGGGGTCAGGTCGTCGACCTCGAGGAAGCGGGGCGCGCTCATGCGGAACCGCCCGTTGCACCGAGCACCTGCGTGACGATGGCCACCGCGGCGGCGATCTCGTCGTCGGTCACGAGCAGCGACGGCGCGAACCGCAGCGCGGTCGGCGTGACCGCGTTCACGACCAACCCGGCGTCGAGGCACGCGTTCGCGACCGGGGCCGCCTCGATGCCCTCGTCGAGCTCGGCGGCGATGAGCAGGCCGACACCGCGCACGTCGGCGACGCCCGCGACGTCGAGCAGCGCCTTGGTGAGGATCTCACCGGCGCGGGCGGCGCGCCCGGGTGCGTCGACCTCCTGCATCACGTCGAGCACGGTGAGCGCGGCCCGGGCCTGGAGGGGCTGTCCGCCGAAGGTGGTGGCGTGGTCGCCGGGCCGGAACGCCTCGGCCACCTCGGTCCGTGCCCAGCAGGCGCCGATCGGCACGCCGTTGCCGAGCGCCTTGGCCATGGTGACGATGTCGGGCCGCACGTCGTCGGCGTGCTGGTACCCGAACCAGCGGCCGGTGCGGCCGAGCCCGGTCTGCACCTCGTCGACGATCAGCAGCGCCTCACGCTCGTCGCACAGCGCGCGCACGCCTTCGAGGTAGCCCGGCGGCGACGGCTGCACGCCACCCTCGCCCTGCACCGGTTCGAGCATGACCGCGCACACCCGCTCGTCCATCGCCGCCGCCATCGCGTCGAGGTCGGCGAACACCACCTGGCGGAACCCGACCGGCAGGGGCTGGAACGTCTCCTGCTTCTGCGGTTGCCCGGTGGCGGCGAGCGTGGTGAGGGTGCGGCCGTGGAACGACCCCCACGCCGAGAGCACGTGGAACCGATTGGGGCCGCCGTTGGCCTGGCCGTACCGGCGGGCGAGCTTGATCGCGCACTCGTTGGCCTCGGCGCCGGAGTTGGAGAAGAACACCTTGCCGCCCCCGCCGTGCAGCGCGTCCAGGCGCGCGGCGACCTGCGGCTGCCACTCGTTGAAGTACAGGTTCGACACGTGCAGCAACGTGCGGGCCTGGTCGGCGAGCGCATCGGCGACGGCCGGGTGCGAGTGGCCGAGCGACGTCACCGCCAGGCCACCGAGGAAGTCGAGGTACTCCTTGCCCTCGCTGTCCCACAGGTGCACGCCCTCGCCGCGCACGAACGCGACCGGGAGCCGGCCGTAGGTCTGCATGCCGTGCTCGGCGTCGAGCGCCTGGATGCGGTCGAACGAGCTGGGTTCGAGGTGCGTCATGACTCGCCCACCTTGGCGTCGATCATCGTGCCGATGCCCTCACGGGTGAAGAACTCCAGCAGCAGCACGTGCGGGATGCGACCGTCGAGGACGTGCGCGCGTCGTACTCCCCCGTGCAACGCGTCGACGCACGAGCGCAGCTTCGGGATCATGCCGCCGTCGGCCTTGCCGTTGGCGAGCAACGCCTCGACCCCGGCGGTGTCGGTCTCGGAGATGAGGCTCGACTCGTCGGGGTAGTCGGCGTAGAGGCCGGCGACGTCGGTGAGGTACACCAGCCGTTCGGCGCCGACCGCCAGCGCGATCGCAGCTGCCACCGCGTCGGCGTTGATGTTGTAGGCCTGGCCGAGCTCGTCGACCCCGACCGTGGCGATGACCGGGATGAGCTCCTCGTTGAGCAGCTTGTGCACGATCGCCGGGTTGATGCTGGCGACGTCGCCGACGAACCCGAGCCGCTCGTCGCGCATCTCGACCGTGATGAGCCCGGCGTCCTCGCCCGACAGCCCGACCGCGTACGAACCGTGCTGGTTGAACGCGGCGACGATCTCGCGGTTGACCTTGCCCACCAGCGCCATGCGCACGATCTCGACGCTCTCGGCGTCGGTGACGCGCAGCCCGTCGACGAACACGGGCTCCTTGCCGAGCCGGCGCATGAGGTCGGAGATCTGGGGGCCACCGCCGTGCACGACGACCGGGTTCATGCCGACCAACCGCATGAGCACGACGTCCTGGGCGAACAGATCGGCGAGCGCAGGGTCTTCCATCGCGTGGCCGCCGTACTTGATCACGACGGTGCGACCGGTGAACTCGCGGATGTACGGCAGCGCCTCCGAGAGGATCTCCGCTTTCCGCAGCACGTCGGCGTCGATCGCTGCCGCCGGGGATACCGCGGCCGCGGACGCTTGCTCCGCATTCGTCATGACGTGCCCATGTTCTCGTCGACGTACGCGTGCGTGAGGTCGGTGAACAGCATCGTCGCCTCGCTGTTGCCGTTCCCGAGGTCGCAGGTGATCGTGAGGTCGCGCTGCTCCATCGCCGCCGCCACCGCGGCCGCGTCGTGCGGCGCGGCGATCCCGTCGCGACACACGGTCACCGTGTCGTAGGCGATCTCGACCCGCTCGGGATCGAACACCGCGCCACTCACGCCCAGCTCGGAGATGATCCGGCCCCAGTAGGGGTCCTTGCCGTAGAGCGAGCACTGCACGAGCTGGCTGCTCGCGACGGTGCGCGCCGCCTGCCGTGCCTCGGCCGCGTTGCGGGCACCGCGCACCGTGAGCGTCACGCACTTGGTCGCGCCCTCGGCGTCGGTGGCCATCTGGTGGGCGAGGTCGGCGCACGCGGTGGTCAGCGCCTCGACGAAGCCGGCGTAGGCGAAGCCCGACGTCGTCGTGATCGGCTCGTTGCCGGCCGTGCCGTTGGCGAGCACGAGCACGGTGTCGTTGGTGCTCTGGCACGCGTCGACGACCAGCGCGTTGAAGCTGTGATCGACCGCGGTCTGCAGCGCGCGCTGCAGCGGCCCGGCGGTGATCGAGACGTCGGTGGTGAGCACCGCGAGCATCGTGGCCATCGACGGCGCCAGCATCGCAGCACCCTTGGCCATGCCGGCAATGGTCGCGGTCCCCGGCGTCGGGAGCACGACGGGCTGGTGGGTGAGCTTGCGGACGGTATCGGTGGTGAGCAGCGCGTCGGCGGCGGCGAGCCCGCCGGCGGCGTCGGTGGTCAGCTCGGCCCCCAGCTTCGGGATGCCGGATTCGACCGGGTCCATGGGCATGGGGATGCCGATGAGGCCGGTCTGGCCCACGAGCACGTCGGTGGTCGCACAGCCCACTGCCTGCGCGGTCAGCTCGCACATGCGGTGCGCGTCGGCCCGACCCCGCTCCCCTGTGGCCGCGTTCGCGTTCCCGGAGCTGAGCACCACCGCCGCGGCGCGGCCGTCGGCCAGGTGCCGGCGGCTGATCTGGACCGGTGCCGCCGCCACCAGGTTGGCGGTGAACACGCCGGCCGCGGTGACGGGGGCGCCGTCGGTGGTCGCGACGATGGCGAGGTCGGGCGCGCCCGACGCCTTGATGCCGGACGCCAGCCCGCTCGCCCGGAAGCCGTCGACCGCGGTGACGCTCATCTCTGCCCGCTCTCGATACCTGCCCGATGGCTCGCTCTCTGCGGCCCGGGATACCCGGGCTGCGGCCGATCGCTCACGTGCACCGGGCTGCTCATGGCATGAGTCCGATCGTGGGGAGCGCGGTGGTCTCGGGCAGGCCGAGCACGAGGTTGGCGTTCTGCAGCGCCTGCCCCGACGCGCCCTTGACCAGGTTGTCGAGCGCGCCGATGGCGAGCACGGTACCGGTGCGCTCGTCGTACCGGACGGTGAGGTGCACCGAGTTCGACCCGAGCGTGGCCTTGGTCGCCGGTGACCCGTCGGTGACGTGGACGAAGGGTTCGGCGGCGTAGAAGTCGCGGTAGCCCGCGAGCAGGCCGTCGGTGTTGAGGCGCACGCCCGGCACCGGTCGCGCGTAACAGGTGGCGAGGATGCCGCGGCTCATGGGGACCAGGTGGGGCGTGAACAACACCTGCACCGGCTCCCCGGCGACGTGGGTGAGCGCCAGCTCCATCTCCGCGGTGTGACGGTGCGTGAGCAACCCGTAGGCGTTGACGTTGTCGCTCACCTCCGCGAACAGACTGGTGGCCTTCAGGCCGCGACCCGCGCCCGACACCCCCGAGACCGCGTCGACCACGATGCCGGCCGGTTCCACCAGGCCGGCGGCCAGCACCGGCGCCAGTGCCAACGACGCCGTCGTCGGGTAGCAGCCCGGGGACGCGACGTGCCGCGCGCCGCACGATCTCGTCGCGGTAGAGCTCGGGCATGCCGAAGGCGAAGCGCTCGAGCAGGTCGGGGGCGGAGTGCCGTTCGCCGTACCACTGCTCGTACTCGGCGATCGGGAGCCGGAAGTCGGCGCCGAGGTCGACCACGTGGCCGACGGTGTCGACCAGGTCACCGGCGAGCGCCTGGGACCGGCCGTGCGGGAGGCACAGGAACACCAGGTCGAGGCCGGCGAGGTCGGTCGGGGCCACCTCCTCGTAGGTCACGCCCTCGTAGGCGCTGGCCAGCGACGGGTAGAGGTCGCCGACCGCGGCGCCCGCGTTGGCGTCGGCGGTGACCAGGGAGACCTCGATCTCGGGATGGCCGGCGAGGAGACGGAGGAGCTCGGCTCCCGTGTACCCGGATCCCCCGACGACGGCCGCTCGATACGCCATCGCCGCAGTATACACAGAGCTGCATATCTATGCGAGCGGGATTCCTGTCGGTCGCGGCCGGCTCGACCACGAGCCACTGATTCTGGACATCGAGGCGCGACACGGCCGAAAAGTGTCGTACCCCGATGGTTTGATCGGTGCATGTTCGAGATCGCCGATCACCTCGACGAGCTGCGGTGCTGGCCGACGGAGCGGTTGGTGACGCGGCGCGACGAGTTGATCGGTGTGCAACGCCAGGCGCGGGTCGAGGAGCTCGCGATCGTGCGGATCCTCGACGAGCGGGGGCGGATCGATCCGACGCTGGGTGATCATGGTGAGTCGGCGCGGACGGCGCGTGACACGGTCGAGACCGCGCGACGGTTGGAGTCGTTGCCCGAGATCGCGGCCGCCGCGTACGAGGGGGCGTTGAGTGCGGAGCAGTTGAGCGCGGTCACCAAGCTGGCCGACGAGGACTCCGATGGGGAGTGGGCGCGGCGGGCACCGAACGTGGCGCCGGTCGAGCTGGCACGGCTGGCGCGCAACGTGTCGAAGCCGTCGACGGAGGATTCGCGTCAGCGGTACGAGGCGCGGTCGTTGCGGATGTGGTGGACACCCGACAAAGGCATGCTGCACCTGCACGGCCAGTTGCCCGACGTGCTGGGCGCCACGTTCGAAGCCACGATCCAGAAGCTCACCGAGCAGCGCAAGCCGGCCAAGGGTCAGGCGTGGGACAGCTTCGAACACCGCGCCGCCGACGCCCTCGTGCAACTGTGCGACCAACCCGAGGTGGGAGACGAGACCCCGACCATGGCACCCCGGCCGGTGGTGCAGGTGCACGTGCCCGTGCACGGCCCGGCGGAGATCGCCGGGGTACCCGATCGCCGACTCGTTGTTGGAGCAGCTGCGCGCCAACGCCACCATCGAACCGGTGCTGGTCGACGACGACGGCACCCCGATCTTCGATCGGGAAACGCTTCCCCGGCATCTCACCGAAGATCGCTCGGGCGGTGCTGCTCCGCGACGGCATTGCCGCTGTAGCGACATCTGCGACGTCGCCACGGAGCCTCCAGATCCACCACCTGCGCCCCCGCTCCTGGGGTGGCACCGACGACCTCTCGAACCTGGCCGCGGTGCGCAGCGGTGCATCATCCGATCTCATCCCTCACGGACCGTGGGCGCTGGTCGGCAACCCCAACCTGCCCGACGATCTCGAACGATCCACCTCGACGACCTCACCCCCGAACAACGCCAACAGATCGGCCTCCCACCACGCCGCGCCGGACCGCACGCCGCATGAACCGGAGGGCGCGCGGCCGGTCAGGCGCGCCGCAGGCGACGGACCCCGAACCAGGACAGGACCGCACCACCGATGACGAGCTTGATCGCCACGATCCAGAGCGTGATGTTGCGCCCGGTGTGGCTGTCGTCGGTCACGATGCTCGTCGGGTCGGAGCGGTCGTAGTGGATCTTGACCGTGCTGCCGAGCGGCGGCTGCTCCTCCCCCGTCTTCACCGACTCGGTGGCGCGGACCACCCGCCCACCGGCGGTCTCGAACTCGAGCCGACGGTCACCATTGACCTGGACGACGGTGGCGGTCGCCGCGACCCCGTTGGCCTCGAGATCGGCGTCGTGCTGCTGCAACGAGAACACGAAGCCGCCGACCACGAGGCCGAGCACGACCAGGCCGGCGCCACCCCAGGCGGCCCACCGGGCGTTGCGCACGCTGAGGCGGAACGGCTTCGGCGCGGTGACGGTGGGCGCCGGTGCCGCGGCCCGCGCCGGCGCCGGCGCCGGCGAGGGCGGTCGACGGACGGTGACGACCGGGCGGGCGAGCGCGGCGTCGTAGCGCGCCCGCTCCTCCGGGTTCGAGAGCACCCGGTAGGCGGCGCCGAGGCGGGTGAAGCGCTCGGCGGCGGTGCCGTCGTCCGGGCGCGCGTCGGGGTGGAGCTCCTTGGCCCGGGTCCGGTAGGCGGCGGAGATCTCGTCCGGCGTCGCGCCGCGGGCGACCCCGAGCTCCTCGTAGAGATCGCCCAGCGGAGGTCGGATCGCCACGGCCTCCCATTGTGCACGCGCCAGCTGCGAAACTGCTCGCCGTGGCGTCGTGGACCCAGTTCGAGCAGGAAGCTCCCGACCTGGCGGCGGCGGTCCAGCGCCGGTTGACCGGCACCCTCCACTCGATCCTCGGCACGCTGCGAGGCGACGGTGCCCCGCGGCTCACCGGGCTCGAAGTGCACTTCCGCGACGGCGAGCTGTGGTTGGCGATGATGCCCGACTCCCGCAAGGCCGACGACCTGCGCCGGGACCCACGCTTCTCCCTGCACAGCGCCCCGGACGTCTCCATGGTCGACGGCGACGCCAAGGTCGGAGGCCGTGCGATCCCCGTCCACGACGGGCCCACGTGGCAGCGGTTCGTGGAGGGTCTGGACCAGTCCCTGCCCGACAGCGGGATGGCGCTGTTCCGCGCCGACCTGACCGACGCCTCGCTGGCCCGGGTCGCCGACGACTGGATGATCATCGACCTCTGGCACCCAGGGGAGGCGCCGCGGCAGGTCCGCCGTAGGTAGCGACGAAAAGACGTGGTCAAAGGGGCGCACTCGGGGTAGAAACATGCCATGGCGGCGCGCTGGTGGCACTCCCGCTACGGGGGTTCGTTCCTCCGGGAGCTGGTGCTGGTCGTCGTCCTGCTGCTGCTCTACAAGTACGGCCGGTTCCTCACCAAGGGCCACGTCGAGACCGCGCTGCACAACGCGCGCGACGTGATCAGCCTGGAGCGCTCGCTCGGGGTCTTCAGCGAGGCGCGCCTGCAGGACCTCGTGCTGCGCGACACCACGCTCATCCGCTTCCTCAACGTGTACTACCTCGTGGCGCACGTCGCGGTGACCGCCGCCGCGTTCCTCTGGCTCTACGTGCGGCACCCGCCGACCTACCGTCGCTTCCGCAACGTGATGGTCGTGATCACGCTCTCGGGCATGGTCGTGCACCTCGTGCTGCCGCTGGCGCCGCCCCGCATGTTCCCGAACCTCGGCTTCGTCGACACCGCGCGGGTGTTCGGACCCGCGTCCTACGGTGCGGGCAGCCCGTACAAGGGCTTCGCCAACCAGTTCGCGGCGATGCCGTCGCTGCACTTCGGGTGGGCGCTCGTGATCGCGTGGGCGGTGTTGATCGCGACGGCGAGCAAGTGGCGGTTCGCGGTGCTGGCCCATCCGGTGATCACGCTCGCCGCCATCGTCCTCACTGCCAACCACTACTGGCTCGACGCGGTCGTGGCGACGTTCCTCTTCGCCGCCGCGCTCGGCATCGACCACTTCTTCGAGCGACGGCGGAAGCGCAAGGACCTCGGATCGGGGAACGACGGAACGCCTGCGCCGGCTCCACGAACTGCTGGATCGGCGATCGGCTCACCGCCCACGTACCGTCCGGCAGCACCGCGCGCCCCCGCCCCGACGTCGGCGGCGTGCTGCCGGTCGTCCAGCAACCGAGGCTGACGTCGGCCTCGATGCCCGGGGTGGGTCAGGTGGTCGTCGCCCCGCGCAGCGCGGCCCGCAGCGTGGAAGGGATGGCGGCCGATTCGTGGGTCCCGGGCGTCACCGACACGTAGGTGATGGTGCCGAGGCACGCCGGACGGCCCGCCACCGTCGCCGTGTAGACGAGGTCGAACGACTTGGTGCCGATCCGGCCCGGCGCCACTGCGATCGCGACGTGGTCGTCGAACCCGGCCGGGCCCTGCCACTCGACGACCGCCTTCACCACCATCACGTCGAACTCCCGGAAGAACGCGGTCGCGGGCTCGAAGCCGAGTGACTCGAAGAACCGGGTCGAGGCCTCGTCGAAGTAGGTGAGCCAGTGGGCGTTGAACACCACGCCCTGGGCGTCGACCTCGGCGTAGCGGGGCCGGACGTGGTGGACGAAGGTCACCCGCGCAGTTCGCCGCCGTGCGCGGTCGTCACCGCGTCGATGGCGCGCTGGCGGAACGTGCCGACGTCGGCGTCGGTGAGCGTGCGGTCCGGCGCCCGGAAGCGCAGCGCGAACGCGAGGCTCCGCTTCCCGTCGCCGAGCGCGTCCGAACGGAACACGTCGAACGCGCGCACGTCCTCGAGCACGTCGCCGACCGCGGCCCGTAGCGTGCGCACGACGTCGGCAGCGGAGACACGCTCGTCGAACACGAACGCCAGGTCGACGGTCGACGCCGGGTAGCGCGACGGCGCGCGGAACGTGCGGTCGCGGCGGGCGGCGTCGAGGAGCGTGTCGAGCACCAGCTCGGCCGTCACCACCGGCGCCTCGAGCCCGAGCGCGGCGAGCACCTCCGGTGCGACCTCCCCCACGGTGCCGGCCTCGTGGCCGCCGACCACGACCCGGGCCGCCCGCCCGGCGCGATGGCCGGGCAGGTTCGCGGGCTCCAACGTCACGTCGTGGATCCCCAGGGCATCGACGACCGCGGTGACGGCATCGACCGCGTCGTACACGTCGACCGGTCGGTCGTCCTCCACCGGGCGGCGGACCACGGTGCCCGCCAACGCCAGGGCGACGTGCTCCGGCTCGTCGGGGAGCGGAGCGTCGGCCGGCGCGGGGCCGAGCGGGGTGAGGAACACCCGGCCCATCTCGAACAGGGCGACGTCGCCGAGACCCTGGGCCCGGTTGCCGGCGACCGCCCGCAGCAGCCCCGGCAGCACCGCGGTGCGCAGGACCGACTCCTCCGCCCGCAACGGGTTGGTGGCGCGCACCACCCGGTCGAGCGGCGCACCGGCGCGCTCGAGGTCGCTCGGCGCGACCAGCGACAGGGTGATCGCCTCGGAGAGCCCGACGCCGACGAGTGCGTCGGCGACCAGACGACGCTCCTGCTGACGGGCGGTGAGCATGCCGACCTGACCGTGGGTGTCGGGCAGGGTCCGGCCGATGCGGTCGAAGCCGACGCGGCGGGCCACCTCCTCCACCAGGTCGATCTCGCGATCGAGGTCGGGCCGGAAGGTCGGGACCAGCGCCACCATTGCGTCCCGGTCGGCGCCGTCGGCCGGGTCGGCGTCGAGCTCGATCCCGAGCGGCGCCAGCGAGTCCCACACGTCCTCGGCGTCGAGCTCGGTGCCGAGGACCGCGTTCACGCGGCTCGCGCGCAGGCGGACACGCGTCCGCGACACCGGGGCGGGGTACACGTCGCACGCGTCGGCCGCGACCTGGGCCCCCGCCACGTCGACGAGGAGCTCCATCGCCCGTTCGGCGTTGCGCGCCACCGCGTCCGGGTCGATGCCGCGCTCGAACCGCGCGCTCGACTCGCTGCGCAGCTTCAGCCGCTTGGACGACCGGGCGATGCCCATGCGCTCGAAGTAGGCCGACTCCAGGAGGATCTCGGTGGTGGCGTCGGACACCTCCGACGTCGACCCGCCCATGATCCCGGCGATGGCCTGTGGCCGGCGCTCGGCGTCGCAGATCAGCAGGTCCTCGTGGGTGAGCACGCGCTCGACGCCGTCGAGGGTCGTCATCGTCTCCCCGTCGTCGGCGAGCCGGACGACGATGCCGCGCCCGCGCAGCCGGGAGAGGTCGAAGGCGTGCAGCGGTTGGTTGCGCTCGAGCAGCACGTAGTTGGTGACGTCGACCACGTTGCTGATCGGCCGCATGCCCGCCTTCACCAGGCGCTGCGCCATCCACGCGGGCGACGGGCCCATCGTGACCCGGGCGACCCGGCCGAGGTAGCGGGGGCACCGCACCGCGTCCTCGACCACCACCGTGATGTCGTTCTCGACCGAGGCGTCGGCGAGGGCAACCGGCTCCGGAACGGTGAAGTCGAGCGAGAAGTGCGCGGCGAGCTCCCGGGCGACGCCGACGATGCACATCGCGTCGGGTCGGTTCGGGGTGATCGCGAGATCGAAGATCACGTCGTCGAGGCCCAGGACCTCGCGCACGTCGGCACCCAGCTCGGTCGCGGGGTCGAGGTCGAGGATCCCGGAGTGGTCCTCGCCCAGGCCCAGCTCCTTCGCCGAGCACAGCATGCCGTCGCTCACCTGCCCGCGGATCTTGCGCCGCTCGAGGGTGAAGCCACCGGGCAGCGTCGCGCCGGCCGGCGCGTACGGCACCGTCATGCCCGCGACCACGTTGGGCGCCCCGCACACGACGCGGGTCTCGTTCGCGCCGGTGGTGACGTCGACCAGTGAGAGCTTGTCGGCGTTCGGGTGCCGCTCGACGTTGAGCACCCGGGCGGAGACCACGCCCGTGATCTCGGCGCCGGGCTGCTCGACGCCCTCGACCTCGAGGCCGAGCTGGTTCAGCGCCGAGACGATGTCGTCGACCGGTGCGTCCAGCGGCGTGAAGTCGCGGATCCAGGAGAGCGGTGCGCGCATCGGAGCCTCAGTACTGCGCCAGGAAGCGCACGTCGCCGTCGAAGAACGTCTTGATCTCGTCGATGTCGTAGCGGACCATGGCGATGCGTTCGAGCCCGAAGCCGAAGGCGAAGCCGGTGTACTCCTCGGGGTCGATGCCCACGCCCTGGAGCACGTTGGGGTCGACCATGCCGCAGCCGCCGAGCTCGATCCACCCCGATTGCGAGCACACCCGGCAGCCGGCGCCGTCACAGAAGATGCAGCTGACCGCCAGCTCGGCCGAGGGCTCGGTGTACGGGAAGAAGTCGGGGCGGAACCGGGTGCGGATGCGCTCGTCGTCGAACAGCCGGCGGGCGAAGGTCTCGATGGTGCCGAACAGGTCGGCGAGGGTGATGCCGCGGTCGACGGCGAGCGCCTCGATCTGGTGGAACACCGGCGAGTGGCGGGCGTCGAGGGTCTCGTTGCGGTAGGTGCGGCCCGGCGCGACCACGAAGATCGGCGGCGCCATCGTCTCCATGGTGCGGATCTGCACCGGCGACGTGTGCGTGCGCAGCATCACCTGCTCGGGATCGCCGAGCTCGACGTAGAGGGTGTCCTGCATCGACCGGGCCGGGTGACCCGGCACCATGTTGAGCGCTTCGAAGTTGTGCCAGTCGTCCTCGACCTCGGGCCCCTGCACGACCCGGTAGCCCATGCCCACGAAGATGTCCTCGAGCTCGCGCTGCACCTGGGTGACGAGGTGGAGGTGGCCGCGGCGCCGCCCGTGGCCGCCCAGCGTGAGGTCGAGCCGGTCACGCTCCCCTGCCGCCGCCGCTTCCACCGCCGCCAGCTCCGCCCGGCGGGCGTCGACCAGCTCCTTGAGGTGCGCGGTGGCGTCGGCCACGCGCTTCCCGGCCGCGGGCCGGTCGGCGGGGTCGAGCGACTTGATGCTCTGCTTGACCTCGGAGATCAACGATCCGCGGCCGAGGTAGCGACGTTCGGCGGCGGTGAGCACCTCCTCGTCGGCGGCGGCACCGATGGCCGCGCCGGCTTCGTCGAGGTGCTCCGGCGGGATCGACGAGCTCATGCGCCCGCTCCGGCGCGGCGCTGCCGCCCCGACTCGAAGCACAACACGGTGCCGGCCATGGCGACGTTGAGCGACTCGGCGGACCCGGCCATGGGGATGGTCACGTGGCCGTCGAGCCCGGCGGCGACGTCGTCGCCCAGACCATGGGCCTCGTTGCCGAGCACCACCGCGGTGGGACGCGTGAAGTCGGCCTCGGCGTACGGCGTGCCCCGGGCGGCGGTGGCGCCCAGCCGCTGCCGACCGAGCCGACCCAGCGCGTGCAGCGCCTCCACCGTGGACCACCCTTCCGACTCCGCGTCCACCACCGCGATCCCGAAGATCGCGCCGGCCGACGCCCGAACGACCTTGGGATTGTACGCGTCGACCGATCCGGGCCCGAGGAGGATTGCCGCCGCGCCCGACGCCTCCGCGCTGCGCACCAGCGTGCCGAGGTTGCCCGGATCCGACAGCGCGACGCAGACCACGACCAGGCCGTCGGCCCCGAGCGCGTCGCCCCCGGTGGTGGGCATGCTCGCCACCGCCAGCACCGGCTGCGGGGTGCGGGTGCTGCCCACCTTCTCCAGCACGCCTTCCTTGAGCACCGCGACCTCGGTGCCGGTGGCGGCGATCCGTGCCGTCAACGCGGGGAAGGCGACGTCGGCGCGGGGCCCGAAGTACACCGCGTCGAAGCGCGCGCCGCGGTCGAGGGCGGCGTCGACCGCGCGCGGCCCTTCCACCACGAAGGCCCGCTCCGCCGCCCGGGCCCGCGGGTCGCGCAGCAGCTCGCGCAGCCGCTTGACCGCGCGGTGGCGCGGCCCGAGGGACGGTGTGGCGTGCTGCTCAGGCAGCTTCGAGCGCCTCGCGCGCGGTGCTCACGAGCGCGCCGAAGGCAGCCGAATCGCGCACCGCGAGGTCGGCGAGGATCTTGCGGTCGACGTCGATCTCGGCCGCCTTCAGGCCGGCGACGAAGCGCGAGTAGGAGATGTCGTTCTCACGGCAGGCGGCGTTGATGCGCACGATCCAGAGGCGGCGGAACTCGCCCTTGCGCGCCCGGCGGTCGCGGTAGGCGTAGTTGCCGGAGTGCATGACCTGCTCGTTGGCCTTGCGGAGGCTCCGGCTGCGCGACCCGCGGTAGCCCTCGGCCTTGCCGAGGACCTTGCGGCGACTCTTCTTGCTGTGGACGGATCGTTTGACCCTGGCCATGACATGGACTCCCTGGTCCGGAATGTGCTTGCCGTGCTGTTACAGGGGACGGAGCGAGCGGAGGCGAGCGACGGTGTACGTCAGGCGCGCCCGAGCAACCGCTCGACGCGCTTCTTGTCGCCGCCGGTGACCTCGGCCGGGCGCGCGAGGCGGCGGGTGCGCTTGGTGGGCTTCTTCTCGAGCAGGTGGGCGCGGAACGCCTTCCGGCGCGTGATCTTGCCCGTGCCCGTCACCTTGAACCGCTTGGCGGCACCGCGGTGGGTCTTCATCTTCGGCATCACGCTGCTCCGCTCTCGGGGGATTCCGCGGCTTGCGGTTCGGGCTTGCTCGACGGCTTGCGGCCGTCCTTGCGGGTGGGGTGCAGCACCATGGTCATGTTGCGGCCGTCCTGGCGGGGATCGCTCTCGACGACCGCGAAGTCGGCGACGTCGTCGGCGACCCGGCGGAGGATCTTCATGCCGAGCTCGGGGTGGGCCATCTCCCGACCACGGAACATGATCGTGAGCTTCACCTTGTTGCCCTCGCCGAGGAACCGCACCACGTGCTTCATCTTCGTCGTGTAGTCGTGCTCGTCGATCTTGGGCCGGAACTTCATCTCCTTGATGACGACGTTCGTGGCCTTGCGCTTCGACTGCCGGCGCCGTTGCTCCTGCTCGTAGACGTACCGGCCGTAGTCCATGATGCGACAGACCGGCGGGTTGGCGTTGGGCGCGACCTCGACCAGGTCGAGCTCCTGTTCGCGGGACCGGGCCAGCGCCTCGGGCAGGGGGCGGACCCCCAGTTGCTCGCCGTCGGCGCCGACGAGGAAGACCTCGCGGGCTCGGATGCGGTCGTTGATCCTGACCTCGTGTGCAGCTATGTGGTCACCTGCTTCATCGGGGAACTTCCTCCCCCGGGGGGAGGAAACCTGGACCCGGACGCGACGATGGCGGACACGGGAATGTCCGCCATCAAACGACCACCCGGCACCCTGCGATGCAGGAGGGGTCGCACAACATGCGGACCCGGCGCACCTGGAGTGTTGCGTGGTGCTGGTGGCCGGGTGGGGATCCGAGCGTGGATCCCACTTCCCTGTGAATTTCTTCAGTTGTCCTTGCCGGACGCGTCCGGTTTTCCTGTCAGGATACACGGGTGAGCAGCCTCTGGACACCATCAGGTGAGCACCGGCCCGAGGACGAGGAGCCCGCGGCGGCGCCCGTCCCCCCGGCCGCCGACGAGCCGGTCATGTCGCAGGAGGACTACGAGGAGCTCCTCCGGGCCCGGGCCGAGCTGGCCGCCATCCCGGTCGCCGACATCATCGCCAACCACGCCATCGGCCTCCAGCAGCTGGCGGTGATCCACCTCATCCCCGACCCCGGCCCCGACGGCAGCCCCACCGAGCCCCGGCTCGTCGAGGCGGGCCTGGCCATCGACGCCCTGGGGGCCCTGGTCGACGCCCTCGGCGAGCGCCTCGCCCCGCACCACGAGGCGCTCCGCGAGGCGGTGACCCAGCTGCGACTGGCCTTCGTCGAGGTGTCGTCCCAACAGTGACGTCGCGCATCGAGCAGTACGCCCTCATCGGCGACACCCAGACCGCCGGCCTCGTCGCCGACGACGGGTCGATCGACTGGTTGTGCGGGCCGCGCTTCGACTCCGGCGCGTTCCTCGCCGCGCTCCTCGGGGACGACGGCAACGGACGCTGGCTCCTCGCACCGGCGGCCGGAGGACGGGCGAGCCGCCGCGCCTACCGCGACGGCACGCTCGTCCTCGAGACGGAGTGGGACACCCCCGAGGGCACCGTCAGGGTCGTCGACTGCATGCCGGTGCGGGACCAGACCGTCGACCTCGTCCGGGTCGTCGAAGGCGTGCGCGGCCGCGTCCCGATGGTCATGGACTTGGTGGTGCGCTTCGACTACGGCAGCGTGGTGCCGTGGGTCTACTCGACCGGGGACAACATCCGGTTCATCGCCGGTCCCAACGGGCTGTGCCTGACCACGCCGGTGCACGTCGAAGGCCGGGACTTCCGACATCGGGCCGAGTTCACGGTGGAGGCGGGCGACCGGGTGCCGTTCGTGCTCGCCGGGTACGCGTCGTACAAGGAACCGCCCCCCCGGATCGACCCGCACGATGCCGTCGCCCGCACGACGACGTTCTGGGAGGAATGGACCGCGCAGTCCACCTACGACGGGGACTGGCGCGACCTGGTGCAGCGCTCCCTCATCACGTTGAAGGCGCTCACCTTCGCGCCGAGCGGCGGGATCGTCGCCGCCCCGACGACCTCCTTGCCCGAATGGATCGGCGGCGTCCGCAACTGGGACTACCGCTACTGCTGGCTGCGCGACGCGACGTTCACGATCTACTCGCTGATGAGCGCGGGCTACACCGACGAAGCGTCCGCGTTCCGCGACTGGCTGCTGCGTGCGGTCGCCGGCGATCCCGCCAGGATGCAGATCATGTACGGCCCCACCGGGGAACGCCGCCTCAGCGAGTACGAGGTCGGGTGGCTGTCGGGCTACGAGGGATCCGCGCCGGTGCGGGTCGGCAACGCCGCCTACAGCCAGAACCAGCTCGATGTCTCGGGCGAGGTGCTCGACGCGCTGCACCAGGCCCGTCACATGGGGCTCACCGAGGACCCGAACGCGTGGGCGCTGCAGCGTTCGGTGCTCGACTACCTCGAGTCCGGGTGGAAGGACCCCGACGAGGGCATCTGGGAGATCCGCGGGCCGCGGCGGGACTTCGTGCACTCCAAGGTGATGGCCTGGGTGGCGTTCGACCGGGCGGTGAAGGGGGTCGAGGAGTTCGGCCTCGAGGGCCCGGTCGACCGGTGGCGGGCGTGTCGCGACGAGGTCCACCGCGAGGTGCTCGAGCAGGGCTTCGACGCCGATCGGAACACGTTCACCCAGTACTACGGGTCGAAGAATCTCGACGCGAGCACGCTCATGATCCCGCTGGTGGGATTCCTGCCCGCCTCCGACCCACGGGTCGTCGGGACGGTGGAGACGGTGCAGCGGGAGCTCATGCAGGACGGGCTCGTGCGCCGCTACGACTCGGCGGCCGGCGTGGACGGGCTGCCGCCGGGAGAGGGCGCGTTCCTGCCCTGCTCGTTCTGGTTGGCCGACTGCCTCGGTCTGTTGGGGCGGGACCGCGAGGCCCGGGCGTTGTTCGAGCGGCTCGGCGGCCTGGCCAACGACGTCGGGCTGCTGTCGGAGCAGTACGACCCGGCGGCGGGCCGCATGCTCGGCAACTTCCCCCAGGCGTTCACCCACGTGTCGCTGGTGAACACCGCCGGCAACATCTCCAGCGCCACGCGGCCCGCGCTGCACCGGGCCGCCGGCACCGACGGGTTCCAGGTCAGCGCGCCCCGGTCCGCCGGCGACGGCTGAGCTCGCGATTCAGCCCGATCGGGTGACCGATCCGCAGCAGGTTGTTGGTCGGGTCGAAGAGCGCGAGCTCGCGCACCCGCCACGGCTTGTCCTCGGGCGACCCGATGCGGGCCACCGACCCTTCCGCGGCCCAGCGGGCTCGGAGCGCCGATCCGTCGTCGCGGCCGTCGCCGGCGGCGGGCGCCTCGACGACCGCGAGCACGCCGGCGCCGACCGCGGGCGACGACAGGACCCGGGCGTGGAAGGCGTCGACGTCGGGCACCCACGCGAACGCGCTGGCGGCGGTGCGGAACGGGTCGACGTCGTCGACGTGCTGGTAGTGCAGCTCGAGGCCGTCGCGGCGCAGCATCAGGTACCCGTCGTCGCTGCCCGGGAGCACCTCGAAGCCGAGCGGCACGAGGCACTCGCGGGTGCGGCGGGCGTCGTGGGTCGGGAGGATGGGCACCGCCGACGACGGGAGCTCGTCGGCGGTGAGCGGCGCCGGGGTCTCGCACAACCGGGTCACGAGGTCGGCCGCCGCCCGCAGCAGCGCCCGCTCGGCGGGCGACAGCTCGAGCGTCATCGCCCGGGCCAGCCAGAGATCCCGTGCCTCCGCTTCTCGCGCCAATGCGTACCTTCCTTCCGCGGTGATGGCGATCCGGGCCTGGCGGCCGTCCCGGGCGTCGGGGCTCCGGCTGATCCACCCCCGGCCCTCGAGATCGGCGAGCAGTCGGGTGACCGACTGCGGCTGCAGGCCGTCGGCGGCCGCCAGCTCGCCCGGGGTGAGCGGTCCGGCAGCCCGCGTGAGGTGGCCGAGCAGCGACGCCCGGCCCGGGCTCAGCGCCGGGTCGCGGCCCTGCCGGCGCATGCGTCGCGCCAGCAGGCCGGTGGCCCGTCGCACCGCGGTGGCGGCCCGGAGGGTGCGGGCCGAGGGTTCCAGCTCATCCATGCCCCGGATCCTACGCTCATGCGTAGGATCGTGCCGGGATCAGCCGGCGTGGATCACCCCGGTACGGGTGGCGGCGTCCACCAGCAGGTCGTCGAGATGACGGGCGACGATCCAGCCCAGGTACACGGCGACGTGCATCACGACCTCCTGCAGCTCCTCGTAGGTGAGCTCACCGCTGCGCAGCGCGGCCTCGAGGTGCTCGGAGGTCTCGTCGTCGACGCCCAGCTCGGCGCTGCAACAGATGCTGACCAGGCGGCGGTCGCGGCGGGTGAGGTACGCGTCGCGGGTCCAGACCTCGCCGTAGAGGTAGTCGAGGTAGGCCCGGCCCCGGAACGCGGTCGGCGCCGGCGGCGCCGGCACACCGTGCACGTCGGCGTAGGCGGCCTCGCCCCGGACCCGGCGCACGTCGTCGTCGGCGGGATCGGCCCAGGGCACGAATTCGGGGAGCCGGAGCTCCTCGCCCCGCTCCTCGGCGATCTTGGCCATGGCGGTGAAGATGTGGGTGTTCATGGCCGAGCCCTTCGGCCACCCCATCTGCGTGGCGAAGAACAGCAGGAACTCGTCGATCTCCTCGGTGGTCACGTCGCCGCTGTTGAGCGCGGCGTAGGTGTGGGTCTCCATGGGGATCGGCGCGTCCGCCGCGCCCACGCACGCCAGCGTGATCCACCGCCGGTCGCGCGGGGTGAGCATCCCGCGTCGCCACATCTCGCCGAACACGAAGCCGATGACGCCGGCGTCGATGTAGGCCCCGACCGCGGGCGGCGCGGGCGTCGTCATGATGTGCTCGTACTGCGCCTTGGCGTCGGCCTGGCGGTCGTCGCGATTCGTCCACTCGCTCACGGCTGCTCCAGTTCAGTTCTGGATCGGGCGCTCCGGGACGGGGCCCGCTCGGTGGGGCCGGGGATGCCCATGGCGGGATCCCACCACGCCGGGTAGATCGGCGCCAATGCGGTGGCGGCGTCGAGGGATTCGAGCTCGTCCGGGGTGAGCGCCAGGGCGCCGGCGGCGAGGTTGTCGTCGAGCTGCTCGAGGCTGCTGGCGCCCACGATGGCCGAGGTGATGCCGGGCTGCGCCACCACCCACGCCAGCGCCACCTGGGCCATCGACACCTCGTGGGCGGCCGCGACGGCGGCGACCGCCTCGACCCCACGGGCTCCGACCTCGGGATCCACCGGCGGGAACGTGAACGTGGTCCGCCGCCCGCCGGCCGCACCCTCGCGGGTGCCCGAGGAGTAGCGACCGGTGAGGTACCCGCTCGACAACGGGCTCCACACGATCACGCCGAGGTCGTCGGCCCGGCACTGCGGGATCAGCTCGTGCTCCGCCTCCCGCCCGACCAGCGAGTAGTAGAGCTGCGCGGCGGTGAAGGCGGGGCGGCCGAGGGCGCGCTGGTGCGCCACCGCGGCCGCGTTCTCGAAGGCGCGGAAGTTGCTGGTGCCGGTCTCACGCACGAGGCCGCGCGCCACCAGGTCGTCGAGGGCGCGCAGGGTCTCCTCGATCGGCGTGGTGCGGTCGGGTCGGTGCAGCTGGAAGAGGTCGATGCGATCGGTGCCGAAGCGGCGCAGGCTGCCCTCGCACGCGGCGACGACGTTGGCGTAGGAGAGCGCGCCCGGGTCGCGCGTGCCGAAGCCGACCTTGGTCGCGAGCAGCACGTCGTCGCGCCGACCCTTCACCGCCGCACCGAGGATCTCCTCCGACTGCCCGTCGGCGTACACGTCGGCGGTGTCGATGAGGTTCACGCCCGCCGCCAGCGCGCGATCGACCATCGCCCGGGCCTCGCGCTCGTCGACGGTGGTGATCGGGGGCATGCCCGAGCCGAACGTCATCGCGCCCAGCGAGAGCACCGAGACCTCGAGCCCGCTCGCGCCCAGGCGCCGCCGTTCCACGGCTCAGTCGGCCGGCGCGATGGCGGTGGCCTCGAGCGCGCCGAGCGGGCCGATCACCAGGCGGAACCGCACGGGGGTGTCGGGGGCGATGGCGCGCGAGCCGTCGGCGACCGCGGTGCAGTGGAACGGGAAGTGCATCCCTCCGCGCGCTTCGACCTCGCCCCGGCCCCGGTGCTCGTCGAAGGTCGCGACCCGGCCGGTGTAGTGGGCCTTCATGCCCGCGCCGCCATTCGTAGGTGCTCGGCGATCACGGCACGATCTTGGAGATCGGCAGCTCGATGATGCCGTTGGCGCCGTGGTCGAGCAGCTCGGGGATGAGGGTGTTGATCTCGCTCTTGGCGACGACCGTCTCCACCGCGAAGCCGTCCTCGCCGAACAGCTTCGACACCGTGGGCGACTTCAGCGCCGGGAGCAGTGCGATCACGCGGTCGAGGTCGGCGCCGTCGACGTTCAGCTTCAGCAGCACCCGCCCACGCGCGTCGAGCGCGCCGGTGAGCAGGCTCTGGAGCTGCTCCATGGCCTTGCGCTTCTCGGGATCGGCGTGGGCGGCGGGGCTGGCGATGAGCTCGGTGTACGACACGAGGATGGTGTCGAGGATGCGCAGCCCCGCGGCGCGCAGCGCGCGCCCGGTCTCGGTGATCTCCACGACCGCGTCGGCGATGTCGGGCACCTTGGCCTCGGTGGCGCCGTAGGAGAGCTGCACGTCGGCCTCGACCCCGTGCTGCTCGAAGTAGCGCGCGGTGAGCTCCGGGTACTCGGTGTGGACGACCAGGCCCGACGGCAGGTCGGTGACGGACTGGGCGGACGAGTCGGCGGCCACGGCCAGCACGACCCGGATGGGCCGGGCGGTGGCCTTCGAGTAGTGCAGCTCGGTGAGGGTGACGACGTCGGCGTGGCGCTCCTCGATCCAGTCGCGCCCGGTGATCCCGACGTCGAACATGCCGTCGGCCACGTAGCGCGGGATCTCCTGGGGCCGCAGGATGCGCACCTCGTCGACCCGGGGGTCGTCGATGCTGCCGCGGTAGTCGACGTCGGAGCCGCGGACGACCGCGAGGTCGGCGTCCTCGAACAGCTGCATGGTGGCGCGTTCGAGGGAGCCCTTCGGGAGGACGAGGCGGAGCATCACTCGCAGCTTTCTCGGGATGCCGGCGTGGGTGCGGGGAGCTGCCGGAGCAGGTTGACCATCTCGATCGCGGTGACCGCGGACTCCTCGCCCTTGTTGCAGGCGATGCCGTTGCACGCCGGACCGCCGCTCCGGGCCCGGGCCTGGTCGAGGTCGTCGGTGGTGAGCACGCCGAAGACGACGGGGACGCCGGTGTCGAGCGAGACGCGGGCGATGCCGGCCGCGCACTCCCCCGCCACGAAGTCGAAGTGCGGCGTGTCGCCCCGGATGACGGCGCCGAGGCAGATCACCGCGTCGCACCCGCCGCCGGCCGCGAGCCGTTGCGCGACCAGCGGGATCTCGAACGCGCCCGGCACCCAGTGCACCGGTACCTCGTCGAGGCCGGCGTCGCGCAGCGTGCCGAGGGCGGCGTCGAGCAGCGGCGTGGTGATGTGGTCGTTGAACCGGCCCGCGACGACCGCGATGCGCATCCCCGTGGCGTCGAGCGCGCCCTCGTACTCCCGGTACGTCCCCATCGCCTGGTCGCGCTCACTCGGCGCCGGGACACCCGGCGCCGCCCTCCGGGACGTTCGCTTGCTCCTGCGAGTTCACTCGTTCGCTCCGCTCACTCCGCTCACCGGCACCAGCGAGCACGGTGCTTTCTAGCTGGTGCCGAGACCCTCGTCCTCGATCTCGAGCAGGTGACCCATCTTCTCCTGCTTGGTGCGCAGGTAGCGGATGTTCTCCGCGTTGGGCAGCACGTGCAGCGGCACGCGCTCGACGATCTCGAGACCGTAGCCCTCGAGCCCGCCGTACTTGGCGGGATTGTTGGTCATGATGCGCATGGTCGAGAGCCCGAGGTCGACCAGCATCTGCGAGCCGATGCCGTACTCGCGCGAGTCGGCCGGGAACCCGAGCTCCACGTTGGCCTCGACGGTGTCGCGACCCTGGTCCTGGAGCGTGTAGGCGCGGATCTTGTGGCCGAGGCCGATGCCGCGGCCCTCGTGGCCGCGGAGGTAGACGACGACGCCGGTGCCCTCCCGGGCGATGAGCTCCATCGCGGCGTCGAGCTGCAGGCCGCAGTCGCACCGCATCGAGCCGAACACGTCGCCGGTGAGGCACTCGGAGTGCACCCGCACCAGCACGTTCTCCTTGCCCGCCACCTCGCCGCACACGAACGCCATGTGCTCGGTGCCGTCGAGCAACGACTCGAACACGTAGCCGGTGAAGTCGCCGTGGCGGGTGGGGATGCGGGCCTCGGAGACCCGGCGCACCAGCTTCTCGCGGTGGCGCCGGTAGCGGATCAGGTCGGCGATCGAGATCAGCTGCAACCCGTGCTCGGCCGCGAACGCCTCCAGGCGCGGCATGCGCGCCATGGTGCCGTCGTCGTTCACGACCTCGGCGAGCACCCCGGCGGGGTGCATGCCGGCCAGCCGGGCGAGGTCGACCGCGGCCTCGGTGTGACCGGCGCGCTTGAGCACGCCGCCCTCGCGGTAGCGCAACGGGAAGATGTGGCCCGGCCGGGCGAGGTCCTCGGGCTTGGTGGCGGGGTCGAGGACGGCGTGCACCGTGGTGGCCCGGTCGGCGGCGGAGATCCCCGTGCTGGTCCCGAGGCGGGCGTCCACCGACACGGTGAACGCGGTGCGCTGGCTCTCGGTGTTGTCGGCGACCATGAGCGGCAGCCGCAGCTCGTCGAGGCGGCTCCCCTCGACCGGCATGCAGATCACACCGCTGGTGTGGCGGATCATGAACGCCATCGCCTCGGTCGTCATGGCCTCGGCGGCCATGATCAGATCGCCCTCGTTCTCGCGGTCGGCGTCGTCGACCACGATGACGATCTCGCCCCGCTTGATCGCGGCGACGGCGTTCTCGATGTCGGTGAAGGGCATGATGACTCCTACTCGGTGGAGCGCGACGAGGAGACGTTCGACGTACTTGGCGACGACGTCGACCTCGAGGTTGACGGGATCACCCGGTTGGCGGGCGCCCAGGGTGGTGACGGCGAGGGTGTGCGGGATGACCGCGATCTCGAACGCGTCGTCCCCCACGCCGGCGACGGTGAGGCTGATGCCGTCGACGGTGATCGACCCCTTCTCGACGACGTAGCGCAACACCGCGGCGGGTGCGGCGAAGGCCATCCGGGTGGAGCCGTCGGGCAGCGGGGCGCGGTGGAGCACGGTCCCGACCGCGTCGACGTGGCCCTGGACCAGGTGGCCGCCGAGCCGGTCGGCCAGCCGCACCGGGCGCTCGAGGTTCACCGGGTCGCCGGCGCGGAGGCTCCCGAGCGACGTCCGGTCGAGCGTCTCGGTGACCGCATCGGCGGCCCAGTGGTCCGGGCCGAGCTCGACCACGGTGAGGCAGCAGCCGTTGACCGCGATGGACGCGCCCAGCTCGGCGTCGTCGAGCACGCGCCGGGCGGTGATCTCGATGCGGGCTCCACCCTCGTTGGGGGTGACGGCCCGGACCGCGCCCAGCTCCTCGACGATGCCGGTGAACATCAGGCGCCTCGCCGTTCCGCCACGGAGGCGGGCCTTCGCCGTTCCGCCACGGAGGCGGGCCTTCGCCGTTCCGCCACGGAGGCGGGGCTTCCGGGGGCTCGTAGTCGAGGCGGACGTCGGTGCCGACGCGAGCGACGTCGACCAGCCGCCAGCGCGCCGCGTCGGCGATGCGGGCCGGGCCGGCGAAGTCGAGCGCGGGCCGCCCGTCGCGCCCGAGCATGGTCGGCGCCACGTAGGTGACGAGCCGGTCGGCGAGACCCGCCTCGACCAGGGAGCCGGAGAGCGCGGCACCCCCTTCCACCAGCGCCTGGAGGACCCCCAGCTCGGCGAGCACCTCGAGGGTGGCGGCGAGGTCGACGCCGGTGCCGCCCGCCGCCGGCGGCACGGTCAGGACCTTGGCCCCCGCGGCCAGCCACGCCGATTGGGCACCGTCGGCGGCGGCCTCGGTGGTGACCACCAGGGTGGGCGCCAGCGCGGCGTCGAACAGCGGGCCGTCGGCGGCGACCCGGCCGGTGGCGTCGAGGAGCACCCGCAGCGGCTGGCGGGCCACCGGGGGGTCCACGTCGCGGGCGGTGAGGCGGGGGCGGTCGGCCAGCGCGGTGCCCGCGCCCACGACGATGGCCTGCGAGTCGGCGCGCAACGCGTGGGCGTCGGCGCGCGATGCCGCGCCGGTGATCCACCGCGACGAGCCGTCGCGGGCCGCGATGCGGCCGTCGAGGCTCATGGCGGTCTTCACCACCGTGTAGGCACGGCCGAGGCGGCGCTGGAGCAGGTAGGGGGCGAGGGCGCGGGCCGCGTCGTCGGCGCCGATGCCGAGCTCGACGGTGAGGCCGCGGTCGCGGAGCTGGGCGACGCCCTGCCCGGCGACCTGGCGGTCGGGATCGGGCAGCGCCACGACCACGCGGGCGACGCCGGCTTCGGCGATCGCGACCGCGCACGGCGGGGTGCGCCCCTGGTGCGAGCACGGCTCGAGGGTGGTGTAGAGGGTGGCGCCGCGGGCGCGGTCGCCGGCGGACCGCAGGGCCTCGATCTCGGCGTGGGCGCCACCGGGCGGTTGGGTCGCGCCCTCGCCGACGACCTCGCCGTCGCGCACCACGACTGCGCCGACCCACGGGTTGGGCGCGGTGCGCCGCCGGGCGGTGTCGCCCTGGGCGAGGGCCCGGCGCATGAGCTCGGCGTCTCCGGCCACCAGTTGCGCTCCGTCTCCCTTTCCGGTTCTCCCCGGGAGGGTCGGGAGGCGGGACGCCGAGGCAACGGCGCCTCGGCACCGTCGGTCGTGGTCTGCGCCCTCTCCCATCCGGACTCTCACCGTCGGCCCCGGCTTCTGACCGGGTCGACCACACGACTGGATGCCGTGGGCTCGCGGGCTCCCAGGTTGTAATGCCACCCATTATAACGAGAGGCGTACGACCTGGCCACCGCCGGTCGGGACTTGCACCCAACCCCGAGGGCTTGCGTGTCGTTGTGAATTGGGAGTGTAGGCCGGGCCCGACGGGGTCAGTCCCGCACCGTCGGCCGTGCGGTCCTCGCCGGAAGGCCCGGCTCGCTCATGCTCCCGGCAGGTCGATGACGGTGCGGATGCCGACACCGGCGGCGAGGTCGGCGAAGGCCTCGTTGATCTCGTCGAGCGGGCGGTGCCCGGTGACCAGCGCCCCGAGGTCGAGCTGGCCGCCCCGCCACATGGCGATCATGCGGGGGATGTCGCGCAGCGAGTTGCAGCTGCCGAGGAAGCAACCCATGAGCTTCTTCTCCGAGATGCCGAACAGCACCAGCGGGTCCAGCTCCAGCTTCTCGTCGATCCCCGGCGCGCCGACGAGGACGGTGCTGCCACCGGCCCGGGTGGCCTCGACCCCGACCGCGGCCAGGGCGGCCACGCCCGCACACTCGAACGCATAGTCGGCGCCCACGTCGGTGAGGTCGCGGGTGGCGGCGGTGACGTCGTCGGCGGCCGGATCGAGCACGGTGGTCGCGCCCATGTCGGTGGCCGCTCGGCGCCGCCCGGCCAGGGGGTCGCTGGCGATGATCTGCGCGGCGCCGGCCGCGCGCGCCCCCTGCACGACCGAGAGCCCGATGCCGCCGAGGCCGAGCACCAGCACGGTCGCGCCGGGCTCGACCCGGGCGGTGTTGAGCACCGCGCCGACACCGGTCTGCACCGCGCAGCCGATCACGCACGCGATCTCGAGCGGCGTGTCGTCGGGCACCTTGACCGCACCGGTCTCGTTGGTCATCGCGTACTCGGCGAACCCGCCCACGCCCAACCCGCGGAACACCTGCGTGCCGCCGCGCGACAGGCCGGTCGAGCCGTCGGGGAACGCACCGCCGAGCACCGCGGCGTTGTTCACGCACGAGCCGGGCTCGTTGCGCTGGCACCAGTAGCAGCGGCCGCACGGCGCGATGGGCGTGAGCACCACCTTGTCGCCCGGGGCGACCATGGTGACGCCCTCCCCCACCACGTCGACGATCCCCGCCGCCTCGTGCCCCAGCACCGACGGGCTCGCGCCGTAGGCGCTGTGCAGCGCGGTGTAGTCGGAGTGGCAGATGCCGCAGTGGTGCACCCGCACCCGCACCCGGCCCGGGCCGGGCTCGGCGATGTCCACCTCGTCGAGGATCAGGTCGGGCTGGCCCGCTTCGTACAGCGCCGCACGCATGTTGACTCCTTCTCCGTCGTCCGCTTCGCGGGCGTCGTCAGTGGGGCCGGCCGCCGCTCAACAGGTCGAGCGCGTGCGGGAGCGCGGGGAGGATGACCTCGAGGCACTCGAGCGCGCCGTTGCTGGAGCCGGGGAGGTTGCAGACGATGGCGGTGCCGACGGTGCCGCACACGCCGCGGCCGAGCATGCCGAACGGGCGGCCGGGGCTGTCGCTGGCGCGCCGCATGGCCTCGGCGAGCCCGGGCGCCTCGCGGTCGATGATCATCCGGGTGCCCTCGGGCGTCAGGTCGCGGGGCCCGAACCCGGTGCCCCCGGTGGTGACCACGACCCCGGTGAACCCGGCCACCAGGTCGCGCAACGCGAACGCGACCTCGTCCATCCCGTCGGCGGTCACCTCGTGCTCGAGCACCGCCCACCCGGCGTCGTTCAACCGCTTGACCACCTTCGGGCCCGCGTGGTCCTCGCGCGTGCCCGCGTGGACGCCGTCCGACACCACCAGCACCTTCGCCACCAGCTCCACCGACACCTCCGGGGCCGGGCTCATCGTTCTCCGCTCACGCAGCCCGCCCCTGCGCCGCCGCGGCGAGGATCGCACGCCCCGCCGCCACCGGATCGGGCGCCCGGAACAGCGCGCTGCCGGCGACGAGGATGTCGCAGCCCGCGGCCGCGGCCGCGGCGGCGGTGTCGACGTTGATGCCACCGTCGATCTCGATCTCCACCGGCCAGCGGTGCGCGTCGATCTCCCGCCGCGCCACCCGCACCTTCTCGAGCACGTCGGGGATGAACGCCTGCCCGCCCCAACCGGGATTGACGCTCATCACCAGCAGCAGGTCGATCTGGTCGAGGTACGGCAGCACGGTGTCGACCGGGGTCGGCGGGTTCAGCACCAGGCCCACGCCGACGTCGCGCGCGCGCAGCTCGTCGAACAGCGGGCGCGGGTCGCCCAGCTCGACGTGCACGATGCAGCGGTCGGCGCCGGCGTCGGCGAATTCGTCGAGCAGGACGGCGGGGTTGTCGACCATGAGGTGGCAGTCGAGGAACAGATCGGTGCGCGCCCGCAGCGACGCCACCACCGGCGGCCCGATGGTGAGGTTGGGCACGAAGTGGCCGTCCATGACGTCGACGTGGAGGAGGTCGGCGACCTCCCGCACCCGCTCGACCTCGGCCGCCAGCTCGGCGAAGTCGGCGGACAGGATCGACGGCGCCAGCTTCATCACGGCCACGCTATCGGCACGCGGCTCAGTCGGTGCGCTGCAGGGCGAGGACGAACATGCCGTCGGTGCCGGCCGCCTGCGGCAACAGCAGCGCACCCCGGCCGTGGGGGATCCACGGTGCGCCCGGGCGAGGTCGGGCCGTGAAGCCGGGCAGTGCGGTGCGAGCCCAGTCGTCGACGCCGACGGTCTCCGCCCGGGTGAGCGTGCACACCGAGTAGAGGAGCGTGCCACCCGGGCGCACCAACGGCGCCGCGGCGGCGAGCAGGTCGCGCTGGAGCGCGGCGAGCTCGGCCACCCCGGCCGGTGCCAGCCGCCAGCGGGCATCGGGGCGGCGGCGCAGCACGCCGATGCCGGTGCAGGGCGCGTCGAGCAGCACCCGATCGAAGCAGCCCTCCCGCAGCGGCGGCCGGCGCCCGTCGCCCACCAGTGGGAACAGGTGCGGCAGGCCGATGCGGTGGCGGACCCCGTCGATCATGCGCACACGGCCGGCGTCGACGTCGAGCGCGGCCACCGCTCCGCTCGCCCCGACCCGCTCGGCGATCGCGCTCGCCTTGCCCCCGGGCGCGGCGGCGACGTCGGCGACCCGTTCCCCGGGCGCCGGGGCCAGCACCGCGACGACGGCCTGACTCCCCTGGTCCTGTGGCGTCGCCCGGCCCTCCCGCACCGCGGGGAGGCGGGCGGGGTCCCCGATGCCCCGCACCACGAGCGCGTCCGGGACGAGGGCGCCCGCGGTCACCTCGATGCCGGCGGACCGCAGCTCGTCGGCGAGGGCGGCGGCGGTGACCTGGCGCGGGTCGGGGCGGAGGGTGACCGCCGCCGGTTCGTTCATCGCCACCAGCGCGGCGCGTGCGGTGCCGGAGCCCAGCTCGTCGCCGAGGAGATCGACGAGCCAGTCCGGGTACGACAGCGCCACCGCGTCGTCGGCCGGCACCGGGAAGGGCTGCGGGAGACGCGTGAGCGCGCGCAGGTTGGCGTTCACGAACCCGCGGGAGCGGGGTGAACGCGCGCCCACCGCGTCGACCGTCGACGCGACCGCGGCGTGCGGAGGCGTGCCGTGCAGGAGCTGGTAGGCACCCAGCCGCAGCCCGGCGCGCACGGGGGGATCGAGGCGGCGCAGCGGCCGCTTCACGACCTGGGCGAGGAGGTCGTCGAGCCGGCGTTGCGCGCGCACGGAGCCGTACACGAGCTCGGTGGCGAAGGCGCGGTCGCGGTCGGCGAGATCGGACTGCGCCAGCATCGCGGGCACGACCACGTGCGCGAACGCGCCGTCCTCGATCCGCACCAACGCGTCGAGCGCGAGCAGGCGGCTCGTCGTTGCCGGCGTGTTCACGTCCCGAGCAGCGTGCTCGGCGACCGGCGACCGGCGAGCCACGCGTTGGCAGGCATCACCCGGCGGCCCTCGGGTTGCACCTCGACCAGCTCCAGCGCGCCGTCGCCGGTCGCGACGCGGGTGTGCCCGAACACGGTGCCCGGTGGCGCGTCGATGCCGGCCGACAGCGGACGCGCCCGCCAGATCTTGAGGCGGGTGCCGTGGTCGGTGGTCCAGGCACCGGGGCGCGGGTTGCCGGCGCGCACGATGCGGGCGAGATCGGCCGCGGGCCGCGTCCAGTCGAGCTCGAACTCCTCGACGGTGAGCTTGTCGGCGTAGGTGGGCTCGCCGGACTGCGGTCGCGGCGTGGTGGTGGGGATGGCCGGGAGCGTCTCGACGAGCAGCTGGGTGCCCGCGGCGACCAGCCGCGCCCGGAGCTCGCCCGCGGTCTCGTGGGAGCCGATGGCGCACACGGTGCGCGAGTACACCGGCCCGGTGTCGAGCCCGGCCTCCAGCGCCATGATGCACACGCCGGTCTCGGTGTCGCCGGCGAGCATCGCCCGCTCGACCGGCGCCGCGCCCCGCCACCGCGGCAGCAACGAGAAGTGCACGTTCACGAACCCCCGCGGCAGCGCGTCGAGCAGGGCCTGCGGGAGGATCTGGCCGAAGGCGACGACCACGCCGAGCTCGGCCCCGGAGGCGGCGACCTCGTCGATCACCTCGCGCGACCGGTCGGGTGTCCGCACCGGCAGGCCGAGCGCCTCCGCGGCCTCCTTCACCGGGCTCGCGCTCGGATCGGTCCCCCGGCCGCGGCGACGGTCGGGCTGCGTGACCACCAGCGCGACCTCGTGCCCGGCATCGGGCAGCGCCTGGAGGACGGGCACCGCGTCGGCGGGCGTGCCGAAGAAGACCAGACGCACCGATTCGACCGGCCTAGCGGAGATGGAACGGAGCCGTGCGCGGAGGAGACGAAGCGGAGCCGTGCCCGGAGGAGACGAAGCGGAGCCGTGCCCGGAGGAGACGAAGCGGAGCCGTGCCCGGAGGGCGGGACGGCGCAGCGGAGTCGACCAGGAAGAGGGCGGGACGGCGCAGCGGAGTCGACCAGGAAGAGGGCGGGACGGCGCAGCGGAGTCGACCAGGAAGACGGCGGGACGGCGGAGCGGAATCGACCATCGCTACAGGCCGCGGTCGTGACCCGAGCGCGGGGTCGGTTGGTGCGCCCCCATCTCGCGCGTGCGCATGTCGCGCAACGCCTCCTTGCGCACGTCGGGGTCGACGCGGTCGAGCAGCAGCACGCCGTCGAGGTGGTCGATCTCGTGCTGGATCATGCGGGCCATGAGGTCGTCGCCCTCGAGCACGATCTCGGTGCCGTCGAGGTCGAGGCCCCGCATGGTGACGCGCTCGGCCCGGACCACCTCGAACCGGTAGCCGGGCACCGAGAGGCAGCCCTCGTCGGAGAGCACCTCACCGTCGCGTTCGACGATCTCGGGGTTGATCACGACCGCGGGGCCGTCGCCCTCGTGCAGGTCGAACGTGAACAGCCGTTTGCGCACCCCGACCTGGGGCGCGGCGAGCCCGATCGCCGTCTTCGAGGTCCATGGTGTCGTACATGCCGTGCACCAGGGTGACGAGGTCGGCGTCGAGCTCCTCGACCTCGCGCGCGCGCTGCTTCAGCACCGGGTCGCCGAAGAGTCGCAGCGGATACATGCCCCCAAGGTACCTGCTCGACCCGCGGGCGACCGAGTGATCAGACGCGGCGGGGATCGACGTCGATGCGGAGGCGGCCCCGCGTCCGGGCCGCCTCCACCCCGGGCGCGGCCAGGGCGTCGCACAACGCGGTGACGCTCGGGGCGCGCACGAGCGCCCGGGACCCGTCGGCCACCGGGCCGAGCACGGTGGCGCCCGCGGTGGCCACCGCCGCGCACGCGGCCGCCACCGCCTCCGGCGCGCCGCTCACCTCGGCCAACCCGCCGAAGGGTGGGAACCCGAGCGCGGCGCGCCGGGTGCGCTCGGCGCCGGCCACGACCATCGGATCGCCCCGGCGCGCCGCCGCGCACCACCTCGTGGTCGGGCAGCCGGGTCTGCACGAGCAGCCGCCCGGGGTCGTCGAGGAGGCGGGCGCCGCGGACGAGGAGCCAGAGCGCCTGCTCGGCGGCCCGGGCCCGCGGCGCCAGCAGCTCCTGGTCGAGCTCGAGGTACGCGACCAGGCCGATGGGCCGCGCGGTGGGCGGGGACGCGCCCACCCGTCCGCGGCCGACGCGGTGGAGCACCGCCTCGGTGCCGACCAGCACCGGCACGTCGGGGACCGCGTCGTTCGACGCGTCGACCGAAGCGACCTCGACGCGGGGCAGCAATGCGGCGAGGTCGTCGCGCACGCGCGTGATCCCCGGCCGGACGGCGCGGAACGTGCTGCCGTGGCAGTGGAGGCACACCGACGGACGCGCGGTGTCGCAGTGCGCGCAGACGAACCCGTCGTCGCGTTGCTCGACCGTCGCGCCGCACCGCTCGCACCGGGCCAGCTCCCGGCACGTCCGGCACGCGAGGAGCCGCGCCCGCCCGCGGCGATTCAGCACGCACACTGCCCGCGCGCCGCGACCGACGGCGTGGCGGAGCGCGTCGGCCAACGCCGCGCTCAACACCCCGTGACCCGGTTCCTCGTCGCGCTGGTCGACGACCTCCACCGGCGGCCAGCGGCCCGCCCGGCCGACCGGCTCCCCCACCGCGACCAGCGCGTCGACGGTCGGCGCGGGCGTGAGGACGCGCAGCGCCGCGCCGGCGCGGCGCGCGCGTTCGACGGCGACGTCGCGCGCGTTCCAGGTGGGTGCGCGCTCGTCCTCCAGCGCCTCGTCGCCCTCGTCGACGACGACGACCGCGCGGAGATCGGGCACCGGCGCCCACACTGCGGCGCGCCCGCCGATCACCACGCACGCGCCGGCGCGGGCGCGGTCCCAGTGCGCGGTGCGGACCGCGTCGGCATGTTCCGAACCGAGGGTCACGACCTCGCGACCCTGGCGCTCGAGATGCGACGCCACCTGCGCCGCACGCGCGCCCGACGGGTCGATCACCACGGTGGAGCCCTCGGGCGCGATCGGCACGTCGATCGCGGCGCGCGGCCCGATCAGCTCGAGCTGCTCCCCGTGCAGCGCCGCGCCGGGGTACACGGCCTGCTCGACCTCGACCGCGTGGCCGGCGGCGACGACGTTCGGCGCCGACGCCGCCCGCAGGAAGCTCGCCAACGGGCCCGCCCACCGCCACGCCGCCCAGCGGCAGAGGTCGACGACCGCGGGCGGCGGGCCCGCGCCGACGACCGCGAGCACCTCGCGCAGCTCGGTCGCTTCCGGCTCGACGACGTCGGCGTCGAGCACCCAGCCGCGCACCCGCCGCCCGTGCAGCGGGACGCGCACCATCGTGCCGACGCGCACGGCGCCGGCGAACCGGTCGAGCAGCTGGGACGGCAGCGAGTAGTCGAACGCGCGATGGATGGCCGGAACGTCGGGTTGGACCCGGACGATCAGGCGATCGCCTCCGCCGCCTTCTTCAGCACCTCGGCGTGATCGGTGCGCTCCCACGTGAAGTCGCGGTCGCTCCGACCGAAGTGACCGTACGCGGCGGTGTTGCGGTAGATCGGCCGCCGCAGGTCGAGGCGCTCGATGATCGCGGCGGGGCGAAGGTCGAACACGTCGTGCACGAGGCCGGGCAGCTTCTCGGGGTCGATCTGCGCGGTGCCGAACGTCTCGACCATCACCGACACCGGGTGCGCCACACCGATCGCGTACGCGACCTGCACCTCGCAGCGCGACGCGATGCCGGAGGCGACGACGTTCTTCGCCACGTGGCGGACCGCGTACGCGGCCGAGCGGTCGACCTTCGTCGGGTCCTTCCCGCTGAACGCGCCACCACCGTGACGGGCCATGCCGCCGTACGTGTCGACGATGATCTTGCGGCCCGTGAGCCCGCAGTCGGCATGCGGACCGCCGAGCTCGAACGCGCCGGTCGGGTTGACGAGCACCTCGTAGTCGTCGCCCGCGAACTGCTCGGGCACGGTGGGCCTGATGACGTGCTCGATGAGGTCGTTGCGCATCTGGCCGTCGATGTCGATGCCGGGCGCGTGCTGGCTCGAGATCAGCACCGTCGACAGCGCCACCGGCCGACCGTCGTCGTAGACGATGCTCACCTGCGTCTTGCCGTCGGGCCGCAGGTAGTCGAGCAGGCCCTCCTTGCGCACCGCGGTCAGCCGGCGGGCGAGGCGGTGCGCGAGCCAGATCGGCATCGGCATGAGATCGTCGGTGTCGTCGCAGGCGTAGCCGAACATCATCCCCTGGTCGCCCGCGCCGACCTCGTCGTAGTGGTCGGTGAGGCCGTCGCGGATCTCCTTCGCCTTGTCGACTCCCTGCGCGATGTCGGGCGACTGCTCGTCGATCGACGTGATCACCGCGCACGTGTTGGCGTCGAACCCGTAGGCGCTGCTCGAGTAGCCGATGCCGCGCACGGTGTCGCGCACCGTGCGCTGGTAGTCGATGTCGGCCTGGGTGGAGATCTCACCCGCGACCACGATCAGCCCGGTGGTGCACAGCGTCTCGCACGCCACGCGGCTCTGCGGGTCCTGCTCGAGGATGGCATCGAGCACGGAGTCGCTGATCTGGTCGGACATCTTGTCGGGGTGGCCCTCGGTCACCGATTCCGACGTGAAGGTGCTGCTCATGCTGTTTCGCTCGCTCTCTGCGATCGCCGCTTCGTGTCCAGCAGGCGGGCGACCTTATCCAGGATGACCCCCGCGAGCTCGGATTTTGCGAGCAACGGGAGCGTGTCGGTCCCGCCGCCGGCGTCCAGGATCACCGCCCGGTTGGTGTCGACCTCGAAGCCGGCGTCGGGCTGCGAGATGTCGTTGCCGACGATGAGGTCGAGCCGCTTGCCGCGCAGCTTGTCGGCCGCGTTCTCCACCAGGTCCTCGGTCTCGGCGGCGAAGCCGACGAGCACCTGGCCCGGCCCCTTCGCCCGACCGAGGTCGACGAGGAAGTCGTGCGTGGGCTCGAGCACGATCTCGGGGATGCCCTCGTGCTTCTTCAGCTTGCGGTCGGGCGGTTCCTTGGGCCGGAAGTCGGCGACCGCCGCCGCCATCACGATGACGTCGTGGGTCGTCGCCCGGCCCATGACCGCGTCCTGCATCTCGGCCGCGGTCTGCACCGGGACGATCTCGACGCCGGGCGGCGCGGGCCGCCCGATGGTGGTGACCAGCGTGACGTCGGCCCCCCGCCGGGCGGCCACCTCGGCGATGGCGTAGCCCTGCTTGCCCGAGGAGCGGTTGGTGATGATGCGCACCGCGTCGATCGGCTCCCGGGTGCCGCCCGCGGTCACCAGCACCCGCACCCCGGCGAGGTCGCCGGGCGTGCCGGCGGCGCCGAGGACGGCCTCGGCCGCGGCCACGATGTCGGCGGGATCGGCGAGGCGTCCCTCACCGACGTCGCCGCCGGCCAGGCGACCGGACGTGGGGTCGACCACGTGCACGCCTCGCCGGCGCAGCGTGGCCAGGTTGTCCCGGACCGCCGGGTGCTCCCACATCTCGGTGTGCATGGCCGGCGCCACCAGGACCGGGGCGCGGGTCGCCAGGAGCGTGGCGGTGAGCAGGTCGTCGGAGATCCCGGCCGCGTACTTCCCGAGCACCTTGGCGGTGGCCGGGGCCACGATCACGAGGTCCGCGCTCTGGCCGAGCCGGGTGTGCGGAATGGGTTCGGGCGAGTCGAACAGCGACGTGCGGGCGGGTTCGGACGCCAGCGCGGAGAACGTGAGCGCGCCGACGAAGCGGAGGGCGTCCTGCGTGAGCACCGGCGCGACGTGCGCCCCGCCGTCGACCAGTCGCCGGCAGACCTCGATGGCCTTGTAGGCGGCGATGCCGCCGCTCACGCCCAGGACGATGCGCGAGCCTCGCACCGCGCTCAGGGCTAGGCCGTTTCGTCCGGGGTGTCGGCGAGTGCCTCGCGGGCGGCCGCAGCCTCGGCCTCGGCCAGGGCGGCGGCGGCGGCCAGCTCCTCCTCGCTGGGGAGCGGGACCCACTCGATCTTGCCGACCTCGATCTCCTCCATGGCGATCGAGAGCGGCTTGCGCGACACCGAGGTCACCTGCGGCGGCACGATCTTGCCCAGGCCCTCACCGAGCTGGTTGTAGTAGTCGTTGATCTCCCGCGCCCGCATCGCCGAGAGCGTGACCAGCGTGAACTTGGAGTCCACCCGCTCGAGGAGCTCTTCCATGCGGGGGGTCATGAGCGAGGCACGCTGCGCCATCTTCAGGGATCTCCTTCAGGGATCTCTCTCGTCACGGGGTTTGCCGGAACGGGTAAGGATACCAGCCACCTGGGCCACCGCTCGGTCCACGTCGTCGTTGACCACCACCTCGTCGAACCGGTCGGCCTGGGCCTCCTCCGCGGCGGCGGCGGCCAGGCGCCGCTCCAGGTCGGCGGGTGACTCGGTGCCCCGGGAGGCGAGGCGCCGCCGCAGCTCCTCGGGCGACGGGGGCCGGACGAACACGAGCACCGCGTCCGGGAACACGTCCCGGACCTTCAGCGCCCCCTGCACGTCGATCTCGAGGAGGACGTCGTCCCCCGCGGCCAGGTGCTCCTGGACCGGGCCCCGCGGGGTGCCCTTGAGGTCGCCGTAGACCTCGAACCACTCGACGAAGCCGCCGGCGTCGCGCAGGGCCTCGAACTCGGCGCGGGTGACGAAGCGGTAGTCGCGCCCGTCGACCTCGCCGGCGCGGGCGGGGCGGGTCGTGTACGAGACCGACACCCAGAGCGCGGGATCGTGGGCGCGGAGCCCGGCGACGATGGTGCCCTTGCCGACCCCCGAGGGGCCGGCGAGCACGAGCAGCACGGCGCGCGTTGCGGTGGGAGATGGTCGACGGTCAGGCGCTGCGGACGATCTTGGGGTGGCAGAGCAGCCCTTCGCGCTGGTTGCGACCGAGCCCGCGCAGCCGGCGGCTCTCGCTGATGTCGAGCTCCTCCATGATGCGACGCGCCTGGACCTTGCCGACCCCGGGGAGCGACTCGAGCACGCTGACGACTTTGAGCTTGGCGAGCGCGTCGTCGCGCGTGCCCTGGTCGAACAGCTCTCCGAGCCCGAGCGATCCGGCCTTGAGCTTCGCCTTCACCTCGGCACGAGTGCGGCGCGCCTCAGCGGCCTTCTCCAGTGCGGCTTGACGTTGCTCGGCGGTGAGCGCAGGGGGCAGTGGCATCCGGCTACCTCCGGGACGACGGCGGCGGCCAGTATACGCAGCAGTGCCCGTCTGACAACCTCGTCAGGCCGGGCGGCGGATGAGCGCTTCGGCCACCGCGCGCGTAATCTCGTCGGGCCGCATTTTCGGGGTCGTCGGCGCCGGTCACCGCACGGCCGAGCACGAGCCAGTCCGCGCCGCGTTCGATGGCGTCACCGGGCGTGTCGACCCGCGCCTGGTCGTGCGCGGCGCCGCCGGCGAGCCGGATGCCGGGAACCATCGTGCGCAGGCCGAGCGCGCGCGCGACGCCGACGTCGGTGCCCGCACACACGACACCGTCGCACCGTGCGTCGCGAGCCGCGCGCATGCGTTCATCGCGCGCGTCGACGTTCGGGTCGCTGGTGAGCACGGTGACCGCGAGCGCGAGCGGTCGCGCGTGACCCGCCTCGCGCGCGCCATCGGCGAGACCCTCCACACCGGCGCGCAGCATGTCGACACCGCCGGCCGCGTGGAAGTTGAGGAAGTCGATGCCGCGGCGCCCGAGCGCCCGGGCGGCCCGGCCCACCGTGGTGGGGATGTCGTGCAGCTTCAGGTCCGCGAACACCCGGAAGCCCTTGTCCCGCAAGGCATCGAAGGCGGCGGGACCGGCCTCGGCGTAGAGCTCGAAGCCCACCTTGGCCACGCCGAACCACGGCTGGACCCGCTGGGCCACGGCGACCGCGGCGTCGAGATCGCCGACGTCGAGCGCGAGCGCGAGATGGTCGCGCGGTTCGTCGTTCACATCTCCTCCACTTCTGCTTCGCGTTGCGTCTGCAGCTGTCCGGTCAGGTCGCGCACGCGCCCGACGTCGTGACGCGCGCACCAGTCGCGCAGCTCGTCGAGCACGCGGTACGGCGCGCGTGGGTCGCGGAAGTTCGCAGTTCCGACCGCGACCGCGCTCGCGCCCGCGAGCAGCATCTCCACCGCGTCGACGCCGGACTGCACACCGCCGGTGCCGATCACCGGGACACCGGGGAGCGCGCAGGTGACCGTGTGCACCGCCCGCAACGCGACCGGTTTGATCGCCGGACCGGAGAGGCCTCCACCACCCCCGCCGAGCACCGGACGCCGGGTCTCCGCGTCGATGGCCAGACCCATCACCGTGTTCACGAGGGTCAGCCCGTCGGCGCCGGCGTCGATCGCGGCGCGGGCGATCGTCGTGAGATCTGTCACATTCGGTGAGAGCTTCGCGAACACGGGGAGTGACGTTGCGTGCACGACAGCGCCGACGACCTCACTCGTCGCGGTCGGATCGTGACTGAAGACCGCGCCCGGATCGTGGATCGAGTGGAGGTTCGGACAGCTCGCGTTGACCTCGATCGCGATCACGTCGGCGTCCGCGTCGGCGAGCATCTTCGCCGCGCGCGCGAAGTCGTCGACGGTGTGACCCCACACCGACGCGATGACGCGAGCCCCGGTGGCGCGCAGCGCGGGCAGGTCGTGCTCGAGCCACGCGGCGATGCCGGGGCCCTGCAGGCCGACTGCGTTGAGCATCCCCGCGGCCGCGAGGTGCAGGCGCGGCGCGGGCTTGCCCGGCCACGGCTCGGGGCTCACCGACTTGGCGGTGACCGCGCCGAGCCGGGACGGCTCGCCCAGGCGGGCGACCTCGGCGCCGTGGCCGAAGGTGCCCGAGGCGGTGAGGATCGGGCTCGCGAGCGCGAGTCGACCCAGCTCGACGCGCAGATCGACGCTCCGGTCGCGCCGGTTCATACGTCGAGACGGAGCTGACCGTCGCGGTGGTACTCCTGCAGGGAGCGGACGGTGGCCTCGGTGGACTCCCACTCCACGATCCCGGCCGAGGCGGCCAGGGCCGCGGCCACGGTGGTGACGCACGGGATGCCCCGGGCGGTGGCGGTGCGCCGGATGTGGGCGCCGTCGGCCCGGGGACCCCGGCCCCGGGGCGTGTTGACCACCAGGTCGACCTTCCCCGACTGCAGCAGCTCGACCGCGTCCAACCCGGGGGTCCCGGCCCCGCCGGGCTCGCCCGCGACCATCAGCTTCCCCACCACGCCGTCGACCTTCAAGCCCTCGGCCTCGAGCGCGGCGGCGGTCCCGGCGGTGGCCACCAGCGAGTACCCGAGCTCGGCGAAGCGCCGGGCGGCGACCAGGCCGGCGGGCTTGTCGCGGTCGGCCAGCGAGAAGAAGACCGTGCCCTCGCGGGGGATGCGGTTGCCGGCCGCGGTCTGGCTCTTGGCGAACGCCATCCCGAACGAGCGGTCGATGCCCATGACCTCGCCGGTGCTGCGCATCTCCGGGCCGAGCACGGTGTCGACGTCGGGGAAGCGGTTGAACGGGAGCACCGCCTCCTTCACCGCGATGTGGCCGCCCTCGGCCGGTGGGCGCAGGAGGCCCTCGGCCCGCAGGTCGTCGAGGGTGGCGCCGACCATGACCCGGGACGCGACCTTGGCCAGCGGCACGCCGGTGGCCTTGCTCACGAACGGCACCGTGCGGCTGGCCCGGGGGTTGGCCTCGATCACGAACAGCTCGTCGCCCTTCACCGCGTACTGCACGTTGAGGAGGCCACGGACGTCGAGGGCGTCGGCCAGGGCGTGGGTCTGCGTCTCGATGCGATCGACCATCGCCGCGCTCAGCGTCTGCGGCGGGATCGCGCACGCGGAGTCGCCGGAGTGCACCCCGGCCTCCTCGATGTGCTCCATGACGCCACCGATGATCGAGTCGCCGGTGGCGTCGCGGATGGCGTCGACGTCGATCTCGACCGCGTCCTCGAGGAAACGGTCGACCAGCACCGGGCGTTCCGCCGAGAGCCCGCCCTCGCGCCCGAGGCTGCCGGCGGCGGCGAGCTCGTCCATCGCCGCGTCGAGGCTCTCCACGTCGTAGACGATCTGCATGGCCCGGCCGCCGAGCACGTAGGAGGGGCGCACGAGCACGGGGAAGCCGAGGCCGGCGGCGATGCCGCGCGCCTGCTCCTTGGTGGTCGCGGTGCCACCGGGCGGCTGCGCGATGCCGAGGCGGCGGCAGAGCTCGTGGAAGCGCTCGCGGTCCTCGGCGAGGTCGATGGAGTCGGGGCTCGTGCCCAGCACCGGGATGCCGGCGCGCTCCAGGGTGCGGGCCAACTTCAGCGGTGTCTGGCCACCGAGTGCCACCACGACACCGACCAGGCTCCCGCGCCCATCCGTGGCGCGTTCCTGGAGTCGTCGGCAGACGGCCAGGACGTCTTCCGGGAACAGCGGCTCGAAGAAGAGGCGGTCGCTGGTGTCGTAGTCGGTGGAGACGGTCTCGGGGTTGCAGTTGAGCATGACCGTCTCGAAGCCGGCGTCGGAGAGCGCGAACGCGGCGTGCACGCAGCAGTAGTCGAACTCGACGCCCTGGCCGATGCGGTTCGGGCCACTGCCCAGGATGACGACGGCGGGACGGGTGAGGGGTGCGACCTCGTCCTCGTCCTCGTAGGTCCCGTAGTGGTAGGGCGTGCGCGCCGCGAACTCCGCCGCGCACGTGTCGACGGTCTTGTACGTGACCTCGACACCGGCGGCGTTCCGCGCCGCGAGCACCTCCTGCTCGTCGATCCCCCACAGGTACGCGAGCTGCGCGTCCGAGAACCCCGCGCGCTTCACGCGCTTCCACTCGCGCCGCGTCAAGCCGGTCGGCGCGACTCCGCTCAACCACGCTCGCAGCTGCGACAGCGAGGCCAGGTGCCCCAAGAACCAGGGGTCGATGCCGGTGGTGACGTGGAGGCGCTCGACCGACACACCGCGGCGGAGGGCGGCGTCGAGGAGGAAGGGCCGCTCGGGTGTGGCCCGGGCGACCATGCGCACGAGCTCGTCGTCGGAGTGCGCGTCGTACTCGCGCTCGGTGGGGTCGCAGTTGAGCCCCCACCGCCCGGTCTCGAGCGAACGCAGCGCCTTCTGCAGGCTCTCGGGGAACGTGCGCCCGATCGCCATCACCTCGCCGACCGACTGCATCATCGTGCCCAGCACCGGCGACGCGCCGGGCAGCTTCTCGAACGCCCAGCGCGGCACCTTGGTGACCACGTAGTCGATGGTCGGCTCGAACGACGCCGGCGTCTCGCCGGTGATGTCGTTGAGGATCTCGTCGAGGCGGTAGCCGACGGCCAGGCGCGCCGCGATCTTCGCGATCGGGAACCCGGTCGCCTTGCTCGCCGAGCGCGCTGCTGCGCGACACGCGCGGGTTCATCTCGATGACGACGACGTCGCCGTTGGCGGGGTTCACCGCGAACTGGATGTTCGAGCCGCCGGTGTCGACGCCGATGCGGCGGATGCACGCGAACGCTTCGTCGCGCAGGCGCTGGTACTCGACGTCGGTGAGGGTCTGCGCGGGCGCCACCGTGATCGAGTCGCCGGTGTGCACGCCCATGGCGTCGAAGTTCTCGATCGAGCAGATGACGACCACGTTGTCGGCGTGGTCGCGCATGACCTCGAGCTCGTACTCCTTCCATCCCGCGATCGACTGCTCGATGAGGATCTCCGACACGGGGCTGGTGGCGAGGCCGTGCGCGGCGACCGCCCGCATCTCCTCCGTGTCGACGGCGAAGCCGGTGCCGCCGCCGCCGAGGATGAACGACGGGCGCACGATCAACGGGTAGCCGACCTGCTCGGCGACCTCCATCGCCTCGTCGAGCGTGTACGCGAACCCGGACGCGGGGACGGTGAGGCCGATCTCCTGCATCGCGGCCTTGAACTCGTGGCGGTTCTCGGCGGTGCGGATGGCGTCGACGCTGGCGCCGATGAGCTCCACGCCGTACTCGTCGAGCACGCCGGCCTCGAACAGCTCGATCGAGAGGTTCAGCGCGGTCTGGCCGCCCAGGGTCGGGAGCAGCGCGTCGGGCCGTTCCCGTTCGATGATGCGGGTGAGGCTCTGCACGTCGAGCGGCTCGACGTAGGTGGCGTCGGCGAACTCGGGGTCGGTCATGATCGTCGCCGGGTTCGAGTTCACCAGCACGACGCGGTACCCCTCGTCGCGCAGCACCCGGCACGCCTGCGTGCCCGAGTAGTCGAACTCGCAGGCCTGCCCGATGACGATCGGGCCGCTCCCGATGATGAGGATCGTGTCGAGGTCGTTGCGTTGCGGCACTCGTCACTTCCTCCCGGAGGGCTGGGCCTCCGTCATCAGGGTGGTGAACTCGTCGAACAGGTACCGGGCGTCGTGCGGACCGGGACCCGCCTCGGGATGGTGCTGCACGCCGAACGCCGGCGCGTCGAGCACCCGGAAGCCCTCGACCACGCCGTCGTTGAGGTTCACGTGCGTGAGCTCCACCCGGTCTTCCAACCGTTCGGCCGCGACCGCGTAGTTGTGGTTCTGGCTGGTGATCTCGACGCGACCGGTCGGCTCGTGGCGGATCGGGTGGTTGCCGCCGTGGTGGCCGAACCGCAGCTTGTAGGTGTCGGCGCCCAGCGCCAAGCCGAGGATCTGGTGACCGAGGCAGATGCCGAAGACCGGGACCTCGCCCACCAGCGCGCGCACGGTGTCGGCCGCGCCGACGACCGCGGCGGGATCGCCGGGGCCGTTCGACAGGAAGACACCATCCGGGTCGCGGGCCAGGACCTCCGCCGCGGTCGTCGACGCCGGAACGACCTCGACCCGGCAACCGACGCCGACCAGGTGGCGGAGGATGGTGCGCTTGATCCCGTAGTCGTAGGCGACGACCCGGAACGGCGCGTCCTCGCCGCCGACGGTGTAGGGCTCGGACGTGGTGACGCCGGCGACCAGGTCGATGCCGTCGGTGCCGGTGGCGGCGCGCGCGGCGGCACGCACCGCGGTCTCGTCGGTCCCGAACGCGCCGGGGAGCGCGCCGGCGTCGCGCAGGTGTCGGGTGAGACGGCGGGTGTCGATGCCGGTGATGCCGGGCACGCGATGGCGCACGAGCAGGTCGTCGAGACTGGTCTCGGCCCGCCAGTTGCTGTGGTGGGTGGCGAGGTCGCGCACGACGACCCCGGCGCAGAAGGGACGCCGGCTCTCGTCGTCGTCGGCGTTCACGCCGTAGTTGCCGATGTGCGGGTAGGTGAAGGTGATGACCTGGCCCGCGTACGACGGGTCGGTCACGATCTCCTGGTAGCCCGAGAGCGCGGTGTTGAACACGCACTCTCCGACCGCGACACCCGTTGCGTCCTGCCGGAGTGCGCCGATCGCCTCGCCCTCGAATTCGGTGCCGTCGTTGAGCACCAGGATCGCGTCGGTGCTCATCGGGTCGCTTCCCCGTCGATCACGACCGGGTCGCCGGCGAGGAGCGTGTGCTTCACGCGGCCGCGGAGGATGCGGCCGGCGAACGGCGTGTTCCGGGCCCGGCTCGCCAGGCGGTCGGCGCGCACCTCCCACTCGTGCGCGGGGTCGAACACCACGAGGTGGGCGGGGTTGCCCGGCTCGACCGGGCGCCCCTGGCCGGCGAGACCGGCGATGGCCGCGGGCCTCCAGGAGAGGAGCGCGAGCGCGTCCTCGAGCTCGAGGATCCCCGGCCCCACCAGCTCGGTGATGGTGACCGCGAGCGCGGTCTCCAACCCCAGCATGCCCGGCGGCGCCTCCTCGAACGGACGCTCCTTCGCCTCCGGCGTGTGCGGCGCGTGATCGGTGGCGATGGCGTCGATGGTGCCGTCGGCGAGGCCCTCCCGGATGGCCTCGACGTCGGCGCGGGTGCGCAGCGGCGGGTGCACCTTGAACATCGGGTCGAACCCCTCGCAGCACGCGTCGGTGAGCGCGAAGTGGTGGGGCGCCACCTCCGCGGTCACCGGGAGGCCGCGCGCCTTGGCCGCCCGCACGAGGGCGACGGTGCCCGCGGCCGAGCAGTGGAGGAAGTGCACGGGGGTGCCGGTGACCTCGCACAGCTCGATGTCGCGGGCGACGATCACCGTCTCGGCGACCGCGGGACGGCCGGGGATCCCGAGCCGGCTCGACCACGCACCTTCGTGCATGTGCCCACCGCGGGCGAGGGTCTCGTCCTCGGCGTGTTGGGCGACGACCGCGCCCGGCAACGACGCCGCGTACTCGAGCGCGCGCCGCATCACGCCCGCGCTGGCGACGCAGGAGCCGTCGTCGGTGAAGATGCGGACGCCGAGCGCGTACAGCTCCCCCATCGGCGCGAGCTGCTCGCCGGCGCGCCCGACGGTGATGCAGCCCGACGACACCACTTCGCACAGCCCGGCGGCGGCGCCGGTGGCGAGGACCGAGCTCACGACCGCGGCGTCGTCGAGCGCGGGTCGCGTGTTGGGCATGGCCACGACCGCGGTGAACCCGCCGCGCGCCGCGGCCCGCGTGCCGGTCTCGATGGTCTCCGCCTCCTCGTCGCCCGGCTCGCGCAGGTGCACGTGCAGATCGACCAGCCCCGGGCTCACCACACACCCCGAGGCGTCCAAGCACGTCTCGTCCTCGCCCGGCACCAGGTCGGGCGCGACGGCGACGATGTTCCCGTCGCGCACGCGGACGTCCGCACGGCGAGCGCCCAGCTCGTCGATCACGTCGCCACCGGTGATCAGGATCTCACGCAACGCTCGCACCGCTTCCGAGCAGTGAGTACAGCACGGCCATGCGGACGGCGACGCCGTTGGCGACCTGCTCGGTGACCAGCGAGGCGGGACCGTCGGCGACCGCGGCGGCGACCTCGACCCCGCGGTTCATCGGGCCCGGGTGCATCACCAGGGCGTCGGGCTTCAGTCGCTCGGCGCGCGCTTCGGTGAGCCCGTAGCGGGCGGTGTACTCGCGCACGGTCGGGAACAGCGCCTCGCGCTGGCGCTCGAACTGCATGCGCAGGAGCATCACGACGTCGACCTCGGAGATCACCTCGTCGAGATCGTGGCTCACGCGCACCGGCCAGCCTTCGAGCGACTCGGGCAGCAGCGTGGGCGGGGCGACCAGCGTGACCTCGGCGCCGAGCAGGTTGAGCGCCTTGACGTTGCTGCGGGCGACCCGGGAGTGGCGCACGTCGCCGACGATGGCGACGCGCAGCCCGGCCAGCTCCCGGTGGCGGCGCAGGGTGAGCGCGTCGAGCAGCGCCTGGGTGGGATGGGCGTGGCGGCCGTCACCGGCGTTGATCACCGACGCGTCGATCCAGTCGACGATGCGGTGGGGCGCACCGGCCGCGGGGTGGCGCACGACGACGGCGTCGATGCCCATGGCCGCGATCGTCTGCACGGTGTCGCGCAGGCTCTCGCCCTTCTTCACCGACGACTGCGCCACGCTGAAGGTCATGACGTCGCAGGACAGGCGCTTGGCCGCGGTCTCGAAGCTGAGGCGGGTGCGGGTGGAGTCCTCGTAGAAGAGGGAGGCGACGACCTTGCCCCGGAGGGCGGGGACCTTGGGGATGTCGCGCTGGTTCACCGCCAGGAACTGCTCCGAGAGGTCGAGCAGCCGGGTGAGGCTCTCGACGTCGAGGTCGTCGATCGACAGCAGGTGCTTCATCCGATTCCCTCCCCCACTCCCTCGTCGTGGGCGTCCCACAGCTCGATGCCGTCGTCGCCGCCGTCGACCTCGGCCAGGCGGACCCGCACGTCCTCGGTGCGGCCGGTGGGCAGGTTCTTGCCCACGTAGTCGGGGCGGATCGGCAGCTCCCGGTGCCCCCGATCGATCAGCACGGCCAGCTGCACCGCCCGGGGGCGGCCGAGCTCGGTGAGGGCGTCGAGGGCGGCGCGGACGGTGCGGCCGGTGAAGAGCACGTCGTCGACCAGCACGACCACCCGCCCGCTGATGTCGACGGGGATCTCGGTGGCGCCGACCGGCGTGACCGTGCGCAGGCCGATGTCGTCGCGGTAGAAGGCCACGTCCAGGGCGCCGACCGGGACCTCGCGGCCCTCGAAGCCCTCGATGGCGGCGGCGAGGCGGCGGGCGATCGCCGGGCCGCGGGTGTACAGACCCACGAGCACCAGGTCGTCGGCGCCGTGGTTGCGCTCCACGATCTCGTGCGCGATGCGGGTGTGGGCACGGCGCAGATCGCCGGCGTCGAACACACTCGCGCGGAACTCTCGCATCAAGCCTCCCGTAGGAGCCTCACGGGACTCCCTTCACGGTCCTACGGATCGTAGTTGATCCGACCCGGCCGGAGGGCGAAGGTGTGGGCATGAGCATCGACACGGCCCTGCACCGGTACTTCGACGCGTGGAACAGCCACGAGCCCGGGCAGGTGGTGGCGGCGCTGACCGACGACGGGACCTACGAGGACCCGACCACCGGCGGGCCGCTCTCGGGCGACGAGCTCACCGCGAACGTCGCCGGCGTGTACGCCGGGTTCCCCGACGTGCGGTTCGAGACGGTCACCGTCGACACCACGGGCGACACCACCGCGTGCGCGCAGTGGCGCATGCTCGGCACGAACACCGGTCCGCTCCCGGGTGGTCCCGCCACCGGCGCTCCGCTCGACCTCCCCGGCGCCGACTTCTTCACCTACGACCCCAGCGCCGATCGGGTGAGCCGCGTGGTCGGGTACTTCGACACCGCGACCATGCTCGGCCAGCTCGGGCTGCAGGCCCACATCTCCCCCGCCGACGTCGACGGCATGCTGCAGTTCGGCATCAGCGGCCGGGTCGAGACCGGCCGGGACACGATCCCGGGTGCGTTCACCGTCACCTGGATCGACGTCGATCCCGAGCACCAGATGCCCCTCGTCGACGCGGTCACCGGCATCATCATGGAGCAGCACGGCAACGAGCACTACCTCGGCACGTGCTTCGCCACCGTGGGCCGCCGCAATTACACCTTCACCGCCTGGACCAGCCCCGACGCGGCGCAGGAGGCACTCCGGGGCGTGGCGCACACGAGCGCGATGAAGCTCGCGCAGACCGGTGGGCTCGGGGACGACGCCCGCGGCGTCACCAGCATGTGGACTCCCCACTTCCTCAACGGCGTCTTCCACCCCGGCGCGTCCTCGTCCGACCTCTCCGACCTCGGCGGCCAGTGGCTCTGAAGTCGCCTTCGCCGGCGTCGACCGCGGGCTGACCTCACGGAGGTGCGCGGTCGCCCGGCCGGGGGCCGAGCCGGCCGGCCTTGCGGTCGCGCTCGGTCTTGTCCCAGTGGTGGGGCGAGCACTTCCACCGCATGTTCCCGTAGCTCGAGGGCCCGCCGTTGGCGACCGGATCGTCGTGGTCGAGCTCGAGGTCGTAGCGGCGGTCGCACCCCTCCTCGGTGCACACCGCGCCGTCGAGCCGCTCGGGATCGCCGAGCTCCAGCGCGGTGCGCAGCTCGGCAGGGATCTTCCGCCCGTAGTGGACGATGGTGTGGAGCTGCTTGCCGTCGCGCACCGCGACCTTCACGAACGCATCGACGGCGGCGGCTCGCACGACGCTCACCGGCACCGGACCGCCACCGATGACGTGGCACAGCTCGTCGCCATGTGTGTGGCCCCGAGCCGCAGCCGCGAGGTCGCAGACGTACACGATGTCGGCGCGCGCCGTCCGCTTCCCACCTCCGGCGCACAGCTCCACGAATGCGTCGGCGGCGTGCGCTTCTCGCGGTTCCCCACTCCCGTTGCGCCGTGCTGTGCGTCGCGCCCGATCCGTCTCGGCGTCGAGCCGGTTCACGAAGCGCACGCCCACCTCGGGCGGGAGCCGGAACCGGCCCGCGATCATCCCGAGGTCGTCGACCCAGTGAGCCACCGACCGCGCCCGGTGCTGTTCGGCGTGCAGCTCCTCGCGATCGACGGCACCCAACGTGACACGTCGCGCTTCCTCGCGCAGACCAGCGAACCCGCTCGTCGCCGCCACCTGCAACAACGCGCGCTCCGAGCCCGGGACCGCCGCCTCAGCCGCGACGATCTCGCGCGCCTGGGCGAACGACACGTGGCCGGCCGCGAGCGCCTCACCCGTGGCGGGACACTCTGCCGCGGCGGCGACCGTCGCGAGCGCGGCGCGCGCTTCAGCAGGCGAGCTGCCAACAGTGCGCGCCATCCACTCCGCGCCGTTGCCGAAGCCGCGTCGCCGATGCGCATTGCACGCGACCGCGCGCTCGCTCGCCCGGACCCGCGCCGTCGCGCACGCCTTCTCCAGCAGCGCGAGCTCCTCGGCGATCGCCGCGCAGTCGTCGCCCGACCAGAGTCCGGGATCGAAGCCGCGCAGCAACTCCTGCAACTGACCAGCAAGCGAACGAAGACCTGCCACGACCCTCCTCCCGAACCAACTGGACTTGGAAGGAGGGTCATCGACGCCGGACCCTCGAAGCGTCCCCTCAGGCTACCCGAACGTACGTTCGCCGTCAACGCCCAAATATCGCGACCCGCTTCACCGGTTGAGAGCTACAGCAACGCCTCGACGAGGTCGCCCTGCAACCAGGTGAGCCACTGGTAGAGCGCGTACGCACCGGCCTCCGGGTCGGCCGGGTCGAGCGCGCGCTCCTCCTCGGTGACGCCCAGACGCGTGCCGAGCACGAGCCGGGTGTCGTTGAGCACGCCCAACCAGGCCTGCACCTCGTCGGGCGTCAGCCCGATCTCCCACCAGTCACCCTGCACCGACGCCCGCCCCAGCGTGCCGGTGATGAGCTCCAGCGCGTCGAGCCGCTCGCGCAGCAGCTCCGGATGTACGAGCTCCTGCCACTCCGCTTCCTCGCTCTCGGCCGTGGGGTCGAGATACGCGCGTGGGGAAGAGGCGGGTGCGTGCCGGATCGTCGTCCGCACCCTCGAGGACCTCGCGCAGCTGCTCGGGCAGCGAGCGCAACAACCCGAGCTCCTCCTCGGCCAGCGACACCACCAGCGTGTCGTTCGGTCCCGACCGGAACCGCTTCCATCTCGCCATCAGGAGGGTCGACTCCGTTGCGGCGTCCCGGCCGTCCGGCCACGCCTCCACTGCGTCTCCATCAGATGGGTCGACTCCGTTGCGGCGTCCCGGCCGTCCGGCCACGCCTCCACTGCGTCTCCATCAGGAGGGGTGTTCCATGGTGGCCCACAGCCCGTGCGCGTGGAGGCGGGCGACGTCGGCCTCGCACTTCTCGATGGGGCCGTCGGACACCACCGCCTTGCCCTCCTCGTGCACCTGGCGCATCAGCCGCGTGGCCTTCTTGCGCGAGTACCCGAAGAGCTTCTGGAACACGTACACGACGTAGCTCATGAGGTTGACCGGGTCGTTCCAGACGATCACGATCCACGGCTTGTCGGTGAGCGTGAGCTCCTCGAGCTCGGGCTCCTGGACCTCGATCGGCGCGGTCACGACAACACGCTCAACCCGTCGTCGGCCGCAGCTCCTCGGCGATGCGGCTCAGGAGGCCGTTGACGAAGCGGCCGGAGTCCTTGGTGGAGTACTGCTTGGCCAGCTCGACCGCCTCGCTGATCACGACCGCGCTCGGGATGTCGGGCTCCCACCCGAGCTCGTAGGCGGCCAGGCGGAGGACGGCGCGGTCGACCGCGGGCATGCGCTCGAGCGCCCAGTGCTCCGAGAACTTGCGCAGCAGCGCGTCGACGTCGGCGTGGTGCTCCTCGACCCCACGCACGAGCCGCTCGGCGTACTCGTCGGGCGGCGCCGGTTGCTGCTCGATCAGCGTGTCGACGCCGAGGTCGCGCACCTCGAGCTCGTAACAGAGGCCCAGGGCCCGCTCCCGAGCTTCGCGGCGGCTTCCCGTGACGGCCATCGGAGTCAGGCGCGCGCCAGGTATTCCCCGGTGCGGGTGTCGACCTTGATCCGCTCGCCCGGTTCGACGAACAAGGGCACCTGCACCACCAGCCCGGTCTCGAGCGTGGCGGGCTTGCGCGCGCCCGACACGCGGTCGCCCTGCACGCCGGGCTCGGTCTGGCTGACGCTGAGCTCGACCGCGGCGGGGAGCTCGGCGCTCACGACGTCGCCGTTGTACATGTGCAGGACGGCGGAGTCGCCTTCCTTGAGGTAGTCGACGGTGCTCCCGAGCTTCGACGTCTCGACGTTCATCTGGTCGTAGGACTCGTTGTCCATGAAGACGAGCGCGCTGCCCTCGCGGTAGAGGTACTGCATCTCGCGCTTGTCGATGACCGCCAGCGGCACCTTCTCGTCGGCACGGAACGTGCGCTCCAGCACCGCGCCGCCGGCGACCTTCTTGAGCTTGGTGCGCACGAACGCGCCACCTTTGCCCGGCTTCACGTGCTGGAACTCGACCACCGTCACCAGGCCCTCCGACGGGAGGTTGAGCGCCATGCCGTTCTTCAGGTCGTTGGTCGAGATGCTCACAGGAGGGGGCTCACAGCACGCAGGCTCACAGAATTAGTTCCTTCGGGAATTCGGTGAGGGGGTCGGCGCCGTCGGGAGTGACGACCACCGTGTCCTCGATGCGGACGCCGCCCACGCCAGGGAGATACACGCCGGGCTCGACCGTCACGACCGAACCGCGCTCCAAGCTACCACGGGCACTCGCGGCCACCCGGGGGTCCTCGTGGATCTCGAGCCCGACGCCGTGGCCGGTCCCGTGCACGAACGAGTCGCCCCAACCGGCGGCCACGATCACGTCGCGACAGGCGCGATCCACCTCGGCGCAGTCGACGCCGGCGCGCACCGCTTCGCGGCCGGCCCACTGGCTCTCGCGCACGACGTCCCAGACGCGCCGTGCCTCGGGCCCGGGGTCGCCGACGCTGACGGTGCGGGTCATGTCGGAGCAGTACCCGTCGACGATGCAGCCGAAGTCGATGACGACCAGCTCGGCGGGCTCGACCCGCCGGTCACTCGGGCGGGCGTGCGGCTTCGCCGCGTTGGGGCCGGAAGCGACGATCGGGTCGAAGCTGTTGCCGCTCGCGCCCCGGCGGCGCATCTCGACCTCGAGGTCGAGCGCGAAGTCGCGTTCGGTCGGCCGCTCGGCCAGGCGCGGGAGCAGCGAGCCCAACGCGTCGTCGGCGATCGCGCAGGCAGCACGGATCCGGGCGACCTCCCCCGGCTCCTTGACCCGCCGCACCCGCTCGACGATGCCGTCGGTCGGGACGAGCTGGCGCCCGTCGAGCACGTGGGCGAACTCGCGCTGCTGGGCCCAGGTCACGGCATGGGCCTCCAGGCCGACGCGCGCCGCGGACGGGAGCGCGGCGGCGAGCGCCTCGCGCTGGCCGGCGACGGTGGCGCCGATCTCGATGCGGGCGTCGACGTGGGACTGTGCGAGCTGCTCGCCGGCCTGGGTGCGGTACCGGCCGTCCGACGTGAACACCAACGTGTCGTCGGTGACGAGCAGCATCGCGGAGCTGCCGGTGAAGCCGGTGAGGTAGCGCACGTTGGGGAGGTGGGTGACGAGCAGGGCGTCGACGCCGGCCTCGTCGAACCGGTCGCGCACGCGTGCGACACGGCCGGCCACGTCCATCGCGGGCAGTTGGTCGAGGGCGACGACGGTCATGTGGCCTCCACCATTGGTCGTTCGCTACTCGCCGGGATACCCGGCTCGCTCACGCTCACGACGACTCCACTTTGGCGACCGCGCCCTCCACCGCGAGGCGGTACCCGGCGGCACCGAACCCGGCCATGGTGGCGGTCATGTAGGGCGAGATCACGGACTCGTGGCGCCAGTGCTCCCGCGCCTCGGGGTTGGAGATGTGCAGCTCGACCTTGACGCCCTCGAAGGTGGCGAGCGCGTCGGCGAGCGCGAACGAGTAGTGGGTGAACGCGCCGGCGTTGATGACGATCGCCGCGCACCGGCCGCGCGCACCGTGGACGGCGTCGACGAGGTCGCCCTCGTGGTTCGACTGGACGTGCTCGAGCTCGTAGCCGTGGTCGGCGGCGGTCTTGGTGGCCAGCTCGACCAGGTCGGCGAGCGTGGTGGTGCCGTAGATCTCGGGTTCGCGGTCGCCGAGCAGGTTCAGGTTCGGTCCCGACAGCAGGAGGATGGTCGGCGTGGGCACGTTCCTCAGCCTCCCACACCGGCCGCCACCCCGACCGCGCGGAAGGCGACGTCGATCGCGCGCGCGTCGGGGTCGTGGACGGTCTCGAGGCCCATCGGGCCCGGCAGCACGAAGGTGAGGCCGCCGACCGACTTCTTGTCGCGGCGCATCGAGGCCAGCAACGCCTCGGGGTCGGCCGGGCCGGGCACCGCGGTGGGGAGGTCGAGCGCGGCGACCACGTTGCGGTGGTGTGCGACGGCCTCGCCGTCGATCCGCTCGAGCGCACCCGCCAACGCACCCGCGAAGACGAGGCCCACCGCCACCGCCTCGCCGTGCAGCAGCTCGTAGCCGCCGACCGATTCCAGCGCGTGCGCGAGCGTGTGGCCGAGGTTCAGCGTGGCGCGGAGACCGGTGCGCTCGAGGGGATCGGCCGCGACGACATGGGCCTTCATCGCCGCGCACGCGGCCACCAGCTCGGTGAGGACGTCGACGTCGCGTGCGACGACCGCGGCGGCGTGCTCGTGGACGAGCGTGGCGACGCGCTCGCCACCCGGCATCAAGGCGTACTTCGCGACCTCGCCCAGCCCGGCGCGGTACTCCCGCGGCGGCAGCGTGGCGAGCGTGCTCACGTCGGCGTAGACCGCGAGCGGTTGATGGAACGCGCCGACCAGGTTCTTGCCCTCGGGGAGGTTGACCGCGGTCTTGCCGCCGATGGCGGCGTCGACCTGGGCGAGCAGCGTGGTCGGGGCCTGCACGACCGCGATGCCGCGGTGGTACACGGAGGCGGCGAAGCCGGCGGTGTCGCCCACCACACCGCCACCGAGCGCGACCACCGCGTCGTCGCGCAGGAGACCCCAGGCGGCGAGGCGCGAGCACAGGTCGTCGACGGTGGCGAGCGACTTGGCGTCCTCGCCCTCCCCCATCAGGAACAGGTCGGTGGTGACCCCCGCCCGCTGGAGGGCGGCGGACAGCGCGGGCGCGTGGAAGTCGGCGACACCGGGCTGGCTCACGACCGCGACCCGGCGGCGCCCGGCGAGCAGCGTGCCCGCCCCGGCGAGTGCACCGTTGCCGACGACGACGTCGTAGGGCGCGTCGAGCGCGACCGTCACCCGTTCCACGCCTGGTACTCCTGCACGACCGCGGCGGCGACCTCGTCGACGCGGCGACCCTCGGTGTCGACCTGCACGTCGGCGGCGGCCTCGTACGCAGGCTCGCGCTGCGCGCTGAGCCGCGCCAGGGTGGTGCTGGGCGGCGCCGCCCCGCGAGCAGGGGACGGTCGACGCCGGTGCCGACGCGTGCGCCGAGCACCGCGGGCGACGCGCGCAACCAGACGACGAGGCCGCAGGCGCGCAGGCGGCGGCGGTTCTCGGGATCGAGCACCGCGCCGCCACCGCACGCGATGACGAGCGGGTCGGGCGACGCGGCGCGCGTCGGCGACCGCGTCGCGCTCGAGCACGCGGAACTGCTGCTCGCCGTGGTGCTGGAAGATGTCGGCGACACCCATCCGCGTGTTGGCCTCGACCAGCTGGTCGGTGTCGAGGAAGGCACGACCGAGGAGGTCGGCGCAGCGCTCCCCCACCGTGGTCTTGCCCGCGCCCATCAATCCGATCAGGACGAGGTGCCGCGCCGCCATGACGCCTTACCGGAGCGACGCGATGTACGCGGCGTGGTTGCGCACGAGCTCCTCGAGCGAGTCGCCGCCGAACTTGCGGGTGGCCTCCTGCGCGAGGACGAGCGCGGTCATCGTCTCGGCGACCACGCCCGACGCGGGCACCGCGGTGACGTCGGTGCGCTCCTTGAACGAGACCGTCTCCTCCTTGGTGGTGGTGTCGACGGTCTTGAGCACCGGACGGTTGAGGGTGGCCAACGGCTTCATGGCGACGCGCGCCACGAGGAGCCCGCCGGTGGTCATCCCGCCCTCGGTGCCGCCGGCGCGCGTCGAGCCGCGCGTGTACTCGCCGGCCTCGTCGTCCCAGAGGATCTCGTCGTGGGCGTCGCTGCCGCGGACGCCGGCCACCTCGAAGCCGTCGCCGATCTCGACGCCCTTCATCGCCTGGATGCTCATCAGCGCCTGGGCGAGCAGGCCGTCGACCTTGCGGTCCCAGTGCACGTGCGAGCCGAGCCCGGGCGGCACGCCGTAGCCGAGGACCTCGACCACGCCGCCGAGCGAGTCGCCGACCTTGGCCGCGGCCTCCACCTCGCGGATCATGGCGGTCTCGGCCTCGGGGTCGAAGCAGCGCACCGGGGAGTCGTCGACGGTGGCGAGGTCGGCCGGTGTGGGCCGGAGCCCCTTGGTGGCGCGCACCGCGCCCATCTGGATCACGTGGCTCAGGATCTCGGTGCCGAGCGGGGCGAGGAGGAGCTTGGCGAGCGTGCCCGCGGCCACCCGGGCGGCGGTCTCGCGGGCGCTGGCCCGCTCGAGCACGTTGCGGGCGTCGTCGAAGCCGTACTTCTGCATCCCCACCAGGTCGGCGTGGCCGGGCCGGGGCTGGTGCAGGGGCTTCTCGGTCGCCCCCGGAGCCGGCGACATCTCCTCCTGCCACTTCGGCCACTCGGTGTTGTGGATGACGATGGCGACCGGGGAGCCGAGGGTGAGGCCGTGGCGGACGCCGCCCAGGAGCTCGACGTCGTCACGCTCGAAGCGCATCCGGGGGCCGCGCCCGAAGCCGAGGCGGCGGCGGGCGAGCTCGTCACCGATCTGGTCGACGGTGACCGGGAGGCCCGCGGGGAGCCCCTCGACGACCACCGTCAGCGCGGGGCCGTGGGACTCACCGGCGGTCAGGTAACGCAACACGCGGACAACCTCCGAAGGGGACGGTCCACGATACCGGCGGGCCCGTCGACCCCTTCGCTCATTCGGCCGGCGCACCGGCGCCCGGTCAGCTGCCCCGGTACCAGTCGAGGATCGGAATCCCCACCAGCAGCGCGGTGATGGCACCGGCCGCGAGGAACGGACCGAAGGGCAGGGCCTGGTTCTTGCCCCGCAGCTTGGTGACGATGAGCAGGAGGCCGATCACCGCGCCGTAGAGGAAGCCGAGGAACAGGCCGAGCACCATCTCGCCCCATCCGATGCACCCGAGCGCGAGACCGAGGGTGAACGACAGCTTCACGTCGCCGAAACCCATGCCGCGCGGCGACACCAGATGCACCACGAAGAACACCGCGAACGCGATCACGGCCGCGAGCAGGCCGCGGCTGTAGGCGCCGAGATCGCCGTCGGCCAGGAGCCCCAGCGGGAGCAGCACCAGCATGGCGATCGTCAACGGGTACACGATGCGGTTCGGCAGGAGGTACGTCTCGAGGTCGATGACGGACAGCGCCAGCAACGCGGCGGTGAGCACGAGGTAGGCGACGAGGGTCCACGAGTCGTCGAAGCGCGCCGCCATGGCGCCGAACAGCACCGCGTTGGCGATGGCGACGGTCACCCGGCGGCCCCGGGGCGACGGTGGCTCGTCGGGCGCCGGCGGGCCGAGGAGCGCCTGCTTGCGGGGGACGCGGGTGATGACCGGATCGAGCATCCACCCGACCACGAGGCCGAGCACGGAGCACGCGGCGACGAGGAGGGCGGTCATGCGCGGGGATCCCGGGCGGCGGCGGTGCGCATCACCGCGAGCGGGGCCTCGACCCCGGTCCAGCGCTCGAACGCGAGCGCGGCCTGGTGGACGAGCATGCCCAGCCCGTTGGCGGCTCGGATCCCGCGGGAGCGGGCGGCGGCGAGAAAGGCGTTTCCATAGGGTGGTACACGGTGTCGACCACCAATTGCCCGGGGTTGAGACGTTCCACGGGCAGTGGTCCCGCCTCCCCCTGCATCCCGAGCGGGGTGGCGTTCACCACCAGGGCGAACACCCCGGGGTCGACCTCGTCGAGCCGGGTCCCGCGCCCGCCGGGCACCAGGCCGGCGGCGGTGAGGGCCGCGTCCCGTCGGCGGGCGGCGACGGTCACCCGGGCGCCGGCGCCCCCCAGGGCGAGCACGATGGCCCGGGCGGCGCCGCCGGCGCCGGCGACGAGCACGTCCGTGCCCGCGGGGTCGAAGCCTTCGTCACGCACCGACCGCAGGAAGCCCTCACCGTCGGTGGACGAGCCGGCCAGGCGGCCGTCGGCCTCGACGGTCACGACGTTCACCGCGCCGAGGGCGGCCGCGTCGGGGGTGAGGTCGTCGCAGGCCCAGGCCGCGTCGGCCTTGTGCGGCATGGTGACGGTCAGGCCCGCGAGGCCGAGCGAACGCGCCGCCGCCACCGCCTCCGCGCCGCGGCCGCGTGGTACCGGGAAGGCCAGGTAGATCCAGTCGAGGCCGGCTTCCCGGAACGCGGCGTTGAGGATCGCGGGCGAGCGCGAGTGCGCCACCGGGTCACCGATGAGCCCGGTCACCCTCGTCGCGCCGTCGACGTTCATTCTCCCCGTACCCCGTGTGCCCGGATGTTCGCCTCGTGCTCCGCCAGCGTCGTGGCGTAGTACGTCACACCATCCTTGCCGGTCACGTAGAAGAGGTAGGGGACGTCGGCGGGCGCGAGCGCGGCGCGCAACGACTGCTCGGTGACGGTCATGATCGGCGTCGGCGGGAGCCCGTCGACCCGGTAGGTGTTGTACGGCGAGTCGAGCTGCTTGTCGGTGTTGGTCGGGATGGGCGGGCAGCCGCCCTTGGCGTAGCAGAGGGTGGCGTCGATCTGCAGCGCGGTGCCCTGCTTCAGGCGGTTGGCGATGACGGCGGCGATCTTGGGGGCGTCGGCGGCGGTGCCCGCTTCCGCCTGGATCAGCGACGCTTCCACCACCGCCTGCTGCGGGGTGAGCCCGACGGAGGGTGCGTTGGCGAGGTTCACCGCGTCGGCATGACGATCGAACTCGGAGACGATGGTCTGGAGGATCTGGGCGTCGGTCTGGTGCTCGACGAAGTAGGTGTCGGGCCAGGTGAAGCCCTCGACCGAGGTCTGGTCACCCTGGTAGCGCGAGCGGATCTGGCCCGACTGCGCGAGGGCGAGGAACGCGGCGCGGTCGTGACCGGGCAACGCACCGACGCGGTCGGCGATCTGGTCGAGGCGGAGACCGGGCGGCAGGGCGAGGACGGTGTGGTCGCCGCTGCCCGCGGCCGCGGTCGACGGCCCGCGCGCCAGCGCGTCCGACGCGGAGGACACGCCCATGCTCTGGCGGAGCTGGTAGGTGCCGGCCTGGAACGAACCGGCGCCCGACACCTTCTCCCACACCTGGAACGCGAGCGAGGAACCGATCACGCCGCGCGACTGCAGCTCGTCGCCGGCCTCCCTCGTGCCCCACCCGGGCTTGATCTCGACGGCGACGCCGGCGCCCTCACCGCCGGGCGGGTGGAGCTGCCAGAGGAACCAGCCACCCGCCACGAGGAACGGGAGGACGAGGACGGCGAGGACGCCGACGACCGCCCAGGTGCGGCGTCGGCGGCGGGCCCGGTCGGCGCGGACCCGGGCCCGTTGCCGCCGCGCCGGCGTACCACCAGTGGTCCCTCTACGCCGTGGGACCGATTCGGTGGCCGATTCGGCAACCGGACGCGCCGAATCGGCCGGCGAATCGGCGGATTCGGTGAACCCGGGCGCCGAATCGGTCGGCGAATCGGCGGATTCGGTCGAACCCGGCGCGCCGAATCGGTCGGCGAATCGGCGGATTCGGTGAACCCGGGCGCCGAATCGGTCGGCGAATCGGTCCCAAGGAATTCGGGGGTGGATGGGCTCGCGGAGCGGCCGAGCCACGATTCGTCGTGGCCGCCGTCGTCGGTCGGGGTCACCCGGGCGGCTCGGACCGCCGAGCGTCGAGCCACGACTGCAGGATCACCGCCGCCGCCGAGGCGTCGATGTCGTCGCGCTGGGCGCGCCGGCGACGGGTGCGCCGGGGAGTCGCATCTCGGAGGTTGCGCTGGGCGATCATCGTGGTGAACCGCTCATCGTAGGTGTCGACCTCGACGCCCTCGGGGCGCGCCCGCGCCTGCAGCGCCTCGATCTCGGCCAGGACGCCGCGCGCCGCCGGCCCCAGGTCGCCCGACAGCGAGCGCGGCAGGCCGACCACGAGCCGGGTGGCCCCGACCGCGCGCGCCGCGGCCAGGATGGCCCTGTGGTCGTCGTCGACCGACGAACCGCGCGTCAGCGTCGCGTGCGGGCTGGCCAGGATCCCGGACGGGTCGCTCGCCGCGAGACCGATGCGGCGCGACCCGAGATCGACCCCGAGGACGCGTCCGCCGCGGCCGGTCACCCGACGGCGGCGCGCACCGCCGAGTCGAGGAGCCCGAACGCGTCGTCGATCGCGCCGACGTTCTGGCCGCCGCCCTGTACCACGTCGGCGTGCTTGGCGGTGCCCCCACCCAACGCCTTCGCCGCGTCGCGGGCGATGTCGGCGGCGGACGCACCCCCGTCGACCCGGTCCTTGCTCACCGCGACCGCGAGCCCCGCCTTGGCGCCCTCGCCGTCGAGGCCCAGCAACCCGACGATCCCGGAGCCCATCGCGTCGCGGGTCGCGATCGCGAGCGTGCGCAGCTCGCCGGGAGTCAGCCCGTCGCGCCGGACCACCACGACACCGTCGTGCGCGCCGGCCGCCAACGTCGCCGCCTCCGCGCCCGCCTGACGCGCCCGTTCCGCGGCCAGCTCGTCCTGCAGCGACTTCACCTGCTCGAGCAGCCGCTCGACCCGATCGGGGAGCTCGGCGGGCGCGACGCGGAGCGTGTCGGCCAGGTCGCGCAGCTGCACCTCTTCGTCGTGGATGCGGGCGAGCGCGCCCTCCCCGGTGACCGCCTCGATGCGGCGCAGGTTGGCCCCGATCGACCCCTCGCTCACGATCTTGATCGGGCCGATGAAGCCGAGCGCGTGCACGTGCGTCCCACCGCAGAGCTCGATGGAGTGCTCGCCGGCCTCGAGCACGCGTACGAGGTCGCCGTACTTGTCGCCGAAGAACGCGATCGCGCCCAGCGACTCCGCGTGCTCCTTGGTGGTCTCGTAGTGGCGCACGGGGGCGTCGCCGATGATCTCGGCGTTCGCCAACGCCTCGATGCGGTCGAGCTGTTCGCGACTCACCGCTTCGTGGTGGCTGAAGTCGAAGCGGAGCCGGTCCGGCGCGACCAGCGACCCCGCCTGCTTCACGTGCGGGCCGAGCACCTCGCGCAGGGCCCAGTGGAGGACGTGGGTGGCGGTGTGGTTGCGGCGGATGGCGTCGCGGCGAGGACCGTCGATGCGCGCCACCGCCTCGTCGCCCTCGGCGACGGTTCCCGCCTCGACCACGCCGCGGTGCAGCACCAGGCCCGGCAGGCCGTACTGCGTGTCGTCGACGCGCACTCGGGCACCGGTCGACGTCTCGATCACCCCGGTGTCGCCGACCTGCCCACCGGACTCGGCATAGAACGGCGTGCGGTCGAGCACGACGCTCACCGCAGTGCCGGCGTCGGCCTGCGCCAGCCGCTCCCGGCCACCCACCAGCGCCCGCACCTTGGTCCCGACGGTCTCGTACTCCTGCCGCCCGGTGAAGTCGGTGGGCCCGAGCTCGTCGGCCAACTCGCGGTACAGCTCGAGCGGCGCGCCCTCACCCTTGCCGCCCGCGGCCTTGTGCGCCTCCTTGGCGCGCGTGCGCTGCTCCTGCATGAGGGCGCGGAAGCCCTCGACGTCGACCTCGCGCCCGCGCTCCCCCGCGATCTCGCGCGTGAGGTCGATCGGGAACCCGAGGGTGTCGTGCAGGAAGAACGCGTCGTCGCCGGTGACGTCGCCGCGCCCGAGCACGCCGTCGAGCAGGTCGAGCCCGCGCGCCAGCGTCTGCCGGAAGCGCTCCTCCTCCCGGCTGACGACGCTGCGCACCAGCTCCTGCTGCCGCACGATCTCCGGGTACGCACCGCCCATGACGTCGACGGTGGCGTCGACCAGCGCCGGCGTGACCATCTGCTCGGCGCCGAGCAGGAACGCGTGCCGCACCGCGCGCCGGATGATGCGCCGCAACACGTAGCCGCGCTCCTCGTTCGACGGCACCACGCCGTCGGCGACGAGGAAGGTCATGGTCCGGCCGTGCTCGGCCAGGATCCGGAGCGAGACATCGCGCGCCGACCCCGGGAAGGTGCCGTACTCGACGCCGGTGACCTTCTCCGCCGCCGCGATCAACGGCTGCCAGATGTCGATGTCCCAGGTGGACGCGGCGTCCTGGAGGACGGCGAGGTTGCGTTCCAGCCCGGCGCCGGTGTCGACGCTCGGCGCCGGCAGCGGCACCAGCTCGCCGTCGGGCTTGGCGTCGAACTGCATGAACACGAGGTTCCAGATCTCGACGTAGCGGTCGTCGTTCTCCGCCGGACCGGTGGCCGGCCCGAACTCGGGCCCGCGGTCCCAGAAGATCTCGGAGCTGGGGCCGCAGGGGCCGGTGTCGGCCATGCGCCAGAAGTTGTCGTCACCCAACCGCTGGATCCGCTCTGCGGGCAGGCCCACGCCGTCACGCCAGATCAGGGCGGCCTCGTCGTCGGTGGTGTGCACCGTCACCCAGAGGCGCTCGGGATCGAGCCCGAGCACGTCGGTGTAGAACTCCCACGCCCACTCGATCGCCTCGCGCTTGAAGTAGTCGCCGAAGCTGAAGTTGCCCAGCATCTCGAAGAACGTGAAGTGGCGGTCGGTGCGCCCGACGTCGTCGAGGTCGTTGTGCTTCCCACCGGCGCGCACGCACTTCTGCACCGATGTGGCGCGCCGGTACGGCGGCGTCTCGTCGCCCACGAAGTACGGCTTGAACGGGACCATCCCCGCGTTCGTGAACAGGAGGGTGTCGTCGTGCGGGATCAGGCTCGACGACGGGACCGGCGTGTGGCCGCGCGACGCGAAGAACTCGAGGAAGGCGGCGCGCAGCTCATCGGCGGTTCGCGGCGGGGACACGGGACAAATCGTACCGCCTGTCTCCGGCGATCCGACCGGGCGCTCCCCGTGCCGTCAGCGGTTGCGGCGCGCCTCGAGCTCGTCGAGGGACTCGTCGGTCGCGGTCCGCCGAGCCGCGGCCGATCCGCGCGCAACTCCTCCTCGCGGGTCTTGGCCGCCTCACGACCCTCGCTGAGGGCCGCGGTGACCTGGTCGCGGAAGGTCGACGCCTTGCCGCTGACCGTCGTGGTGACGCGCTCGACCACCGCGTTGGCCTTGTAGCGGTCGAGCTGCTGGCGGGCCTTGCGCGCCGCCACGACGGTGGTGCCGACCCCGAGGGTGAACCCCATCCCGAGCCACGTGGCGCGCTTGAACATCAGGACGCCCGCCGCTTGTCGCGCTTCGCGGGCTTCTCCGGCTTGTCACCCGTGAGCCGCTGGACGGCGCGGCGGGTGCCGGTGCCGACCGCGAGCGCCTTGACCACCGGGTTGGTGAAGGTGCGGTACGCGAGGTCGGACGCGGAGTCCACCCGGCCGCTCACCCGCTCGGCGCCGGTGACGATGGCGTCGACCCGGTCGAGCTCGAAGTCGGCGGCGTGCACGACCGCCCGGAGCTCCTCGAGCGCGGGCTCGGCCTCGGCCCGGAAGTCGGCCGCGGCGGTGCGCAGGTCGCGGGCGGCGCGCTCGAGCCGCACGATGACGACCACCAGCACGACCAGCAACACCAGGCACACCTGCGCCGCGAAGACGGCGGCCCACTCGCTCCCGCTCATTCCGACCTCACTCCACCCTCATCCGACTTGATCGGGTCGCTCCCCGCCGCTCTCCGGTCGACGTCGCCACCCCGACCGGTCGGCCGCCAGTAGGGGTCGTCGTGATCGTCGGGACGGTACTGCTGGCGCACCCATCCGTCCGGTTCATCGTGCGGGTACACGTAGCCGTCGCCGTGCCCGAGCTTCGCCGCGCCAGGGTAATGGGAGTCCCGCAGGTGCGGCGGGACCGCGCCCGCGGGCTGGTCGCGCACGTCCTGCATCGCGGCTCCGAGCGCGGTCGTGACCGAGTTCGACTTCGGCGCGGTGGCCAGGTAGGTCACCGCGTGCGCGAGGTTGAGCTGCGCCTCGGGCATGCCCACGAACTCGACCGCGCGCGCCGCGGCGTCGGCGACGACGAGCCCCTGAGGATCGGCCATGCCGACGTCCTCCGACGCGAGGATGACGAGCCGGCGCGCGATCAGGCGGGGGTCCTCCCCCGCCGTCAGCATGCGGGCGAGCCAGTAGAGACCGGCGTCGACGTCGGACCCGCGGATGCTCTTGATGAACGCCGAGAGCACGTCGTAGTGCTCGTCGTCGCCGTAGCGGAGCGCTCGCAGCGCCAGCGCGGCCTCGGTGTCGGCGAGGGTGATCACGCGGCGACCGGATTCGGCGGCGAGGGCCGCGGCGACCTCGAGCGAGGTGAGCGCGTGACGGGCGTCGCCCTCGGCGCGGTCGGCGAGGTGGTCGAGGGCGTCGTCGTCGATCTCGAGGTGCTCGTCGCCGAGGCCACGCTCCTCGTCGGTGAGGGCACGGCGCAGGAGCGACCGCAGGTCGTCGACGCTCAACGCCTCGAGCCGGAAGAGGGTGGAGCGCGACAGCAGCGGGCCGGTGAGCGAGAAGAACGGGTTCTCGGTGGTGGCGCCGATCAGGACGAGCAGCCCTTCCTCCACGTGCGGGAGCAGCGCGTCCTGCTGGGTCCGGTTGAAGCGGTGCACCTCGTCGAGGAAGAGGATGGTGCCGCGACCCTGCTCGCCCATGCGGGCGCGGGCGCGCTCGGCGACCTCGCGCACGTCCTTGACCCCGGCCGTGACCGCCGACAGCGGCTCGAACGCCTTGCTGGTCGCGCCGGCGACGAGGCGGGCGATGGTGGTCTTGCCGGTGCCGGGCGGTCCCCAGAGGATCACCGACGAGAGCCGGTCGGCCTCGATGAGGACGCGCAGCGGCCGGCCGGGTCCGAGCAGCTGCTCCTGGCCGACCACCTCGTCGAGCGAGCGCGGCCGCAGGCGGGCCGCCAGCGGCGCCCGGCGCTCGAGCCGCTCGGCGACGGCGGCGCTGAAGAGGTCGTCGGTCACCGGTCGATGGTACGACCGCGCCGCGCGCGGCACGCGATACCACCTCTCGTGACCGAGCGGGCGCGCTCGGTGGCGGCGAAGGCGACTCGTGGCCCCCCTCGTCGTTTTCTTCGACCGCCTGTCAACCTTCTCCCACCCTCGAGCGTATTCTTCCCGTGACAGCGACACTCGAGGCTCATCGACCCACGGTCGGGCGATTCGACAGGAGGGTCGAGTTGGTGGATGAGCCGGTGGACGAGCCGGTGGACGATTCGGTCACCCCGTCCTTCGACCCCGCCACCATCGACCTCGTGTTCGAGGAGGCCTTCGAGGACCTCTACCTCCGCGCCTACGGGGTGGCGTACCAGCTGCTCGGACGCCGGAGCGAGGCCGAGGACGTCGCCCAGGAGACCCTGGCGCGCGCGTTCGTGCGCTGGCGCAAGGTCCGGGGCTACGCCGAGGCCTGGGTCGTGCGGGTCGCCGGGAACCTCGCCATCGACGCCTGGCGCGGGCGGCAGCGGGTCGACACCGACGCCGACACCGAACGCCGCACCGAGAGCGCGCCCGGTCCCACCGGCCAGCGCGTCGACCTCCACCGCGCCCTCGACGGCCTCTCGCGCCGCCAGCGCGAGGTGATCGTGCTGCGCTTCCTCGCCGACCTGCCCGAGGCCGACGTGGCGAGGGTGCTGGGGTGCTCGGTCGGGTCGGTGAAGCAGCACGCCAGCCGCGGCCTCGCCGCCCTCCGCAGCGCGATGCGCGTCGACGACGCCCGCGATCTCCGGGAGCGCCGGTGACCGAGTGGGACAGCTCCCAGCTGCGCGACCCGTCGCCCCCGGTCCCGGGCGAGCGGGAGCGCGCCGCCGTCGCCGCCCGCGCCCACCAGATGGGGCGCCGGCGCCGGATCATGCAGGGCGCGGGTGCGCTCGGCATGATCGCCGCCTTGGCCGTGGGCGTGGCCGCGCTCACGGCCGGCGGCTCTTCGTCGGGCTCCGGCACCAACCGCATCGAGACCGCGAGCTCGAGCGCCACGCCCGGCCACGACGACGACCGTCGCGCCGACCACGATCCCGGCCCCGGTCACGACCGCGCCTCCGACCACCGCCGCGCCCCCGACCACCGCCGCCCCGCCGTCACTGCCGACCCGGGCGCGGATGCGGCGCCCGCCCCCACGGCGCCGCCCGCGCCCCAGCCCGAGGTGGCCCCACCGCCACCCGCGCGGTACACGGTGTCGGGCACGGTGTCGAACATCCCGGCGGGCGTGACGGTCACGGTGTCGCTGAGCGGTGACGGTGGCAGCTTCAGCGCCCCGGTCGACGGCGCCGGCAACTACGCGATCGAGCGGCGTGCCCGCCGGCACCTACACCGGCACGTACCTGTGGGAGTCCAACGACGGCACCGCCAGCCAGATCGGCCGCCTCGGCGGCATCAGCGTCAACGGCGACACCGACGTCAGCTTCGCGCTGCCCTGACCACGATTCGCGACGTAGGGGTCGGCCAACCCGAGCCCGCACGATCGCCCCGCCCCTGCCGTAGTCGCCCCCGCCCTGCACTACGGCCCTGGGGCGGGGCGCTTCGCGCCTACTTCTTCGGCCGGGGCAGGACCGAGAGGCCGAGCTCCTTGAGTTGCGCCGGGTCGATGGCCGTGGGTGCGCCCGTGAGCGGGTCGGTGCCCGACTGGGTCTTCGGGAACGCGATCACCTCGCGGATGTTGTCCTCGCCCGCGAGGATGGCGGTGAGCCGGTCGATGCCGAACGCGAACCCGGCGTGCGGCGGGGCGCCGTAGCGGAAGGCGTCGAGCAGGAAGCCGAAGCGGGCCTGCGCGTCCTCGTCGGAGATGCCGAGCAGGGTGAAGATCTGGCGCTGCACGTCCGGCCGGTGGATACGCACGCTGCCCGAGCCGAGCTCCCAGCCGTTGAGCACCAGGTCGTAGGCGAGGGACCGGACCGCGAGCAGGTCCTCGCCCTTCCCGTGGGCGAGGATCTCCAGGTCGTCGGGGTGCGGCATGGTGAACGGGTGGTGCGCGGGGATGGGCCGACCGTCGTCGTCGAGGGCCTCGAAGAGCGGGAAGTCGACCACCCACAGGAACTGCAGGCCGCCCTCGTGCACGGGCGGGCGGCCGAGCTCGACCCGCAAGGTGCCGAGCACGTGGTCGACGACCCGGCGCGGGCCCGCCGCGACCAGCAACAGGTCGCCCGGGTGCGCCCCCAGGGTGTCGACGATGCCGATCTGCTCGGCCTCGGACAGGAACTTCAGCACCTGGCACTCGAGCGCGCCGCCGTCGACGACGCGCATCCACACCAGGCCGCCGGCGCCGAGCTGCTTGGCCCGGTCGACCAGCTTGTCGACCTGGGCCCGCGACATCCCGCCCTCGCCGGGCAGCCGGAAGCCCTTCACCACGTCGGCCTGGAAGGCCCGGAACTCGGTGGCCGCGAACACCTCACCGAGGTCGACCAGCTCGAGGCCGAACCGGACGTCCGGCTTGTCGGAGCCGTAGCGCTCCTGGGCCTGGTGCCAGGTCATGCGCGACACCGGTCCCGGACGCGACCCGGTGACCGCCTCGGCGGCGTCGAGCACCGCCTCGCCGATCACGCCCATCACGTCGTCGGCGTCGGCGAAGCTCATCTCGGCGTCGAGCTGCATGAACTCGAACTGCCGGTCGGCGCGCAGGTCTTCGTCGCGCAGGCAGCGGGCGATCTGGTAGTAGCGGTCCAAGCCGCCCACCATGAGCAACTGCTTGAACAGCTGCGGGCTCTGCGGCAGTGCGTAGAACTCGCCGGGCGAGAGGCGCGACGGCACCACGAAGTCGCGCGCACCCTCGGGTGTCGACGCGATGAGCATGGGCGTCTCCACCTCGGTGAAGCCCTGGGCGTCGAGCGATCGGTGCAACGCCGCGTTCACCTGGGCCCGCACCCGGAGGTTGCGCTGCAACCGCGGCCGACGGAGGTCGACGTATCGATGGCGCAGCCGCAGCATCTCGTCGGCCTCGATGCGATCGTCGACGGGGAACGGCGGCGTGTCGGATTCGTTGAGCACCTCGAGCACCGTGGCGGCGACCTCGACCTCGCCGGTCGGCAGCGTGTCGTTGACCGTCCCCTCGGGCCGGTGGCGGACCCTGCCCTGGACGCGCACGACGTACTCGTTGCGTACGCGGTGGACGTCGGCGCCGACCTCCTGGTCGGGGTCGACGACCACCTGCACGATGCCGGCGACGTCACGCACGTCGAGGAACACCACACCGCCGTGGTCGCGGCGGCTGTCGACCCATCCGCACACGACGACGTCGCGGTCGATGTCGGTGCTCCGGAGATCGCCGGCGCGATCGGTGCGCATCATCGGGGTTCGTCCTCTGCCTCGCGTCGTTCCTGCAACCATCCCGCGACCAGTTGGCGCGGCACCTCCACCTGCTCGCCCGAGCGCAGGTCCTTCACCGCGACCGCGCCCCGCTCCGCCTCCTGCTTGCCGAGGATCACCGCGAACCGGGCGCCCGAACGGTCGGCCACCTTCATCTGCGCCTTGAACGAGCGGTCACCATAGGTGCGTTCGGCGCGCATGCCGTCCTCGCGGAGCTCGGTGACGAGCAGCGTGACCTCGCTCGGGTTGTCCATCCCCCCGATCACGAAGACGTCGGCCACGGGTGCTTCCCCGGGATCGACGCCCTCCGCCGCGCAGGCGATGAGGACGCGCTCGATGCCGATGCCGAACCCGATGCCCGGCGTGGGCTTCCCGCCCATCTGCTCGACGAGCTTGTCGTAGCGACCGCCGCCGCCGATGCCGTTCTGCGCCGCGTCGAGCGCCTGGCTGCTGAACTCGAACGTGGTGCTGGTGTAGTAGTCGAGCCCGCGCACGAGCCGCGGGTTGATCTCGTGGGCGATGCCGAGCCGGTCGAGACCGCGCTGCACCGCCTCGAAGTGCGTCCGCGCCGCGTCACCGAGCAGCGCCGTGATCTGCGGCGCGTGCTCGATCACGTCCTGCCAGTCGGGGTCCTTCGAGTCGAGCACGCGTAGCGGATTGGCCTCGACCCGCTCGCAGAAGGTCTCGCCCAACGTGCCGGCATGCGCGAGGAGGTACTCGCGGAGCACACCGACGTACGCCGCCCGGTCGGCCTCGTCGCCCATCGAGTTGATGCTCAGGGTGACGTCGCGCAACCCGAGCGCCCGGTAGAAGCCGTGGGCGAGCGCGATGACCTCGACGTCGAGCTCGGGGTCGTCGACGCCCAGCGCCTCCGCGCCCACCTGCCAGTGCTGGCGGTTGCGACCCTTCTGCGGCCGCTCGTAGCGGAAGTGCGGCGCGACGTACCAGACCTTCCAGGGCACCACCGGGTTGTGCTGGGCGAACGCGCGCGCGACGCCGGCGGTGCCTTCGGGCCGCAGCGCGATGCGGCGGCCGCCCTTGTCCTCGAAGTCGTACATCTCCTTGCGGACGACGTCGGTGACTCTCGCCGACTCGTTCGAACACCTCGAGGTGCTCGAAGATCGGGGTGATCACCAGGTCGAAGCCGTACCGCCCGGCCCGCTCCGCGAACTCGCCGACCAGCGCGGTCCAGCGCGCCGACTCGGGCGGCAGGACGTCGTGGGTGCCGACGGGCGCGCGGAACCGCGAGGACTCGTCGGACGCATCAGCCACCGAGCAATCGTACCGGGGGGTGCCCGGGACACCGGGTGAGTTCGCTACTTCTCCGCTACTTCTCCGCCGCTTCGATGGTCGAATCCGCTGCGCCGTCCCGCTCTCCGAGCACGGCTCCGCTACTTCTCCGCCGCTTCGATGGTCGAATCCGCTGCGCCGTCCCGCTCTCCGAGCACGGCTCCGCTACTTCTCCGCCTTGGCGTGGCCCGGGAGCACGCGGTAGGCGGCGTAGACGCTGTCGACGCGCTTGATCGCCCAGATGATCGACTCGAGGTGGTTGGGATCGGCGAGCTCGAAGTCGAACCGGAACTTCGCCACCCGCTCGGTCGAGGTCTGGGAGGTGCACGAGAGGATGTTCACGTGGTACTCGGACAGCACCTGGGCCACGTCGCGCAGCAGCTTCGACCGGTCGAGCGCCTCCACCTCGACCGACACCACGAACGTGGCCGGCTGGTCGTGGTCCCACTCGACCTCGATCAGCCGCTCGGCGTGGTTCACCAGCCCGGCGGCGTTGGCGCAGTCGGTGCGGTGCACCGAGACGCCCCGGCCGCGGGTGACGAAGCCCATGATCTCGTCGCCGGGGACCGGCGTGCAGCACCGCGACAGGCGGACCATCACGTCGTCGAGCCCCTCGACGTGGACGCCGGTGGCGCGGCGCTCCGACCGGCGGGCCCGCTCCGGCGGCCGGGCCATGGTGACCGGCAGCTGCTCCTCGCCGCTGCGCAGCTCCTTCTGCAGCCGCTGGACGACCGCCTTGGCCGACACGTGGTTCTCGCCGATGGCGGCGTGCAGGGCCTCGAGGTCGGCGTAGTGCATGGCCTCGGCGACGTCGTGGAGCGACGACGACGACGCCAGCTTCTGGACCGGCAGGCCCTCCTTGCGCAACGCCTTGGCCAGCTCCTCGCGCCCGGTGTCGATGGCGTCGACCCGGCGCTCACGCGAGAACCACTGGCGGATCTTGGTCTTCGCCTTGGGCGTGCGGACGAACTGCAGCCAGTCGCGGCTCGGTCCCGCGCCCTCGACCTTGCTGGTGAAGATCTCGACCGTGTCGCCCGAGGCCAGCCCGGAGTCGAGCGGCACCAGGCGCCCGTTGACGCGCGCGCCGATGCAACGGTGGCCGACGTCGGTGTGGATGGCGTAGGCGAAGTCGACCGGCGTCGCGCCCGCCGCCAGCGTGATGACCTTGCCCTTGGGCGTGAAGACGAAGACCTCGTCCTCCTCGAGGTCGATCTTCAACGCCTCCATGAACTCGCCGGGGTCGGAGGTCTCCTGCTGCCAATCGACCATGCGCTGCAGCCAGAGCATGTCCTCGGCCGGCTCGCGCTCCTTGTAGCCCCAGTGGGCGGCGACGCCGAACTCGGCGCGCCGGTGCATCTCCTGCGTACGGATCTGCACCTCGACCGCCTTGCCCGAGGGCCCTACGACCGTCGTGTGCAGCGACTGGTAGAGGTTGAACTTGGGCATCGCGATGTAGTCCTTGAACCGGCCCTGCACCGGCTTCCACATCGCGTGGATGGACCCCAGCGCGGCGTAGCAGTCCTTCACCGACTCGACGACGACCCGCACCCCGACGAGGTCCTGGACGTCGTCGAACTGCTTGCCCCGAGTGATCATCTTCTCGTAGATCGACCAGTAGTGCTTCGGGCGGCCGTTCACGTCGGCGTCGATGTGCAGCTCGTCGAGCCGGGCCCGCAGCTCGGTGAGGACGGTCTCGAGGAACTCCTCCCGCTCGGGCGCCTGGGTGGCGACCATCTGCTCGATCTCCGCGTAGCGCAACGGGTGGAGCACCGCGAACGACGTGTCCTCGAGCTGCCACTTCATGTCGGCGATGCCGAGCCGGTGCGCCAGCGGCGCGTAGATGTCGAGCGTCTCCTGGGCGATGCGACGCTGCTTGAACTCGGGCAGCGACGCGATCGTCCGCATGTTGTGGAGCCGGTCGGCGAGCTTGATGAGCAGGACCCGGATGTCCTTCGCCATCGCCACCAGCATCTTGCGGAGCGTCGCGGCCTGCTGCGCCTCCTTGGAGTCGAACTGCAGGCGGTCGAGCTTGGTGACGCCGTCGACGATGGTGGCGACGTCGGCGCCCAGCTCGCGCTCGATGTCCTCCTTGGTGACGGTCGTGTCCTCGACCGCGTCGTGCAGGAGCGCGGCGGCGATGGTCACGTCGTCGAGGCCGAGATCGGCCAGCACCAGCGCCACCCCGACCGGGTGGGTGATGTAGGGCTCCCCCGAGCGCCGGACCTGCTCGCGGTGGGCGTCGCGCGCGATGTCGAAGGCGTGCTCGATCATGGTCGTGTCGCCGCGGCGGTGCCGCTCGCGGTAGGCGTTGACGAGCGGGGCGAGCTCGGCGTCGACGGTGTGGGACCGCCGCCAGGGCAGCACGGAGCGACGATCGGTGCGAACCTCCACACGGGGTCCGCTTCCGGACAGATCCGTCGTGCTCATCTGCGCGACAACCCTACAGGCGGGCCGGGTGTTCCCCGGCCCAGTCGGGCGCCCGACGGGTCAGCGGCGCTTGCGGCGTCGCTGCTGGCGACCACGCGGGTTGGCGGCGCCCCGCGACGCGCTCGCGGTCCCCGGCCGCGGTGCCACCGACGGCGTGACCGGCGCCGCCGGCGCCGCGGGTGCTGCCCGCGCGGTGATCGGGACGTCCTCGCCGTCCTCGTCCTCGACGTCGTCGAGGTCGTCGTCGAGCGGTTCGACGTCCTCGCCGTCGACGGGCACGTCCACCGCGGGGCCGGGCGCGACGGGCGCCACCGGGGCGACGGCCTGCGCCTTGGCCAGATCGGCGGCCGCGCGCTGCCGCAGCGCGCGGTACTTGGGTTCGCGCTCCTTGAGCCACGCGAGGATGGGGGTGGCCACGAAGATCGACGAGTACGCGCCGGTCATGAGGCCGACGAAGAGCGCGAGGGCGAAGTCACGGAGGGCGAGCCCGCCGAAGAGGTAGGTGCCCACGAACAGCAGGGACGCGACCGGCAGGAGGGCCACGATCGACGTGTTGATCGAGCGCATCAGCACCTGGTTGAGCGACCGGTTCACCATCGTGGAGTAGGTGTCGCCGCGCACGGTACCGAGCCGCGCCTGGTTGTCCTTCACCTTGTCGAACACGACGACGGTGTCGTAGAGCGAGAACCCGAGGATGGTGAGGAACGCGACGACCGTCGCCGGTGTCACCTCGAACTGGGTCACCGCGTACACGCCGACCGTGATGATGATGTCGTGGATCACCGCGATGATCGCGGCGAGCGCCATGCGCCACTCGAAGCGGAACGTGAGGTACAGCGCGATCACGAGGAAGAACACGACCAGCGCGGTGAGCGCCTTGCTGCTGACCTTGCTGCCCCAGGTGGGGCCGACGCTGGTGATGCTGACCTGCGCGCCCGGGATGGCCGCGTACTTGGCCAGCGCGGCGGTCACCTTCGCCTGCTCGGCCGAGCTGACGTCCTTGGTCTGCACCCGCACCGAGTTGTTCCCGACGATGAGCACCTTGGCGTCGCCTTGGCCGAGCGGCGTGAGCGTGTCGCGCACGTCGCCGACCGAGGCCGAACCCTTGCTGCCGGCCACGGTGAACTGCCACTGCGTGCCGCCCTCGAAGTCGATGCCGAGGTTGAGGCCGCTGAGGAGGAACGCGACGACCGAGATGAGGATGAGCGTCCCGGACAGGACCCCCCAGCGCCATGACCGATCGATGAACTGGAAGTGCGTCCGTTCGTGGTACAGGTCGGCGAACGTGTGCCGGTTCCGCTTGACGGGCGGGGAGGCGGTGGCGGTCGTCATGTGGTGACCCCGGCGGGCGCGTCCAGCCCCGCGGCCATGCCGATCCCGGGCAGCCGCACCAGCGCGGAGCGGCGCGCCATGAGCGAGACGACCGGGTGCATGAAGAAGTAGGCCACGAAGAGGTCGAGGATCGTCGAGATCATGAGGAACAGCGCGAAGCCCCGCACCGACCCGATGGCGAGCGCGTAGAGCACCACCGCGCCGATCAGCGACACGAGGTCGGCGGCGACGATGGTGCGGAACGAGCGCGTGAACGAGCGGTCGACGCACGACCGCACCGACGCGCCGGCGCGCAGCTCGTCCTTCATGCGCTCGAAGTAGACGATGTACGAGTCGACGGTGATGCCGACCGACACGATGATGCCGGTGACCCCGGCGAGGCTCAGGACGATCGTGATGTTGAGCACCTCGGGCAGGATCCAGGCGATCAGCGAGTAGAGCGCCATCCCGCTGAGCAGGATGCCGGCGATCACCACGAGGCCGAGCAGGCGGTAGAAGATCAGCATGTAGATGGCCACCAGCGAGAGGCCGATGATGCCGGCCAGGATCCCCGCGTGGAGCTGGTCGTTGCCGAGCGTCGGCGACACGTTCTCGACGTTCACCTGCTTGAGGGTGACCGGCAGCGCGCCGAACTTGATGAGCTTGGCCAGGTTGTCGGCCTGGTCCTGGGTGAAGTTCCCGGAGATCTCCGCGGTGCCGCCGAACGACGAGAACGCCTGTTGGTCGGGCTGGATCTCCGGCGCCGACTGCACCTGGCCGTCGAGGACGATGGCCACCTGCTTGTGGAACTGCTGCTGGGCGAGCGCGTCCCACTTGCTCGAACCCGAGCTGGTGAGGTTCATCTGCACGGTCCAGCCCTGGCCCGACTGGAAGGAGGCCTTGGCCGAGCTCACGGTGCCCTTCCCGGTGAGGGCCGCCTTGCCGAGGTAGTAGCGGGGGGCGGCCTTGCCGCCGGGCTTGTTGGGCAGCACGACGCACACGTTGCGCTGGTCACCGGCCCGGGAGGTGGTGGGGACCTTCGTGAGCGTGGAGACGGTGGCGTCGTCGCACGACGCCACCGCCTTGGCGGCGTCGGCGTTGCTCGGCTGGGGCGGGGTCGTGGTGGGCGTCGCGCCGGGCGCGGTCGTGGTGGTCGTGGTCGCCGCCTTCGCCTGCGCGGCCTCGGACGGCAGGGGCGCGACCACCGGCCGGAAGCGCAGCTCGGCGGTCTTGCCGACGAGCGCGATGGCCTTGTCGCGATCCTTCACCCCGGGCAGGTCGATCACGATGTCGGTGCCCTGGCGGCTGATCTCGGGCTCGAGGGTGCCGAAGGTGTCGACCCGGTTGCGGATGATGTCGATGGCGACGTCGAGCGTGTCGGACTTGTACTTGCCGACCGGCGACAGCACGACGGAGGTGCCGCCCTGCAGGTCGAGGCCGAGCACCGGTTGGTGGTCGCCGATGAGCGTGACGAGGAAGGCCCCCACCACGACGACCAGCGTCACCACCAGGAAGACGACGTTCCTACGCACAGGTCAGTCGTCACCCGTGCCGTTGTCGGCGGGGTGCTCGTCGTGCGAGGGGTCGGGTGACTCCGGAGGGGCGGGGTTCGCGGCCTGGGCGATGGCGTTGCGGGCGACCGTGATCAGCACGCCCGGCGCGACCTCGAGCTCGATCCGGTCGTTGTCGACCGCGCGGATGGTGCCGAAGACCCCACCGATGGTGACGACCTCGTCATCCACCCCCAGGGACTCCACCAACGCCCGGTGGGCGGTCGCCCGGCGGCGCTGGGGCAGGACGATGAGCAGGAAGAACGCCAGGGCGATGACGACGAAGTAGACGATGATGACCATGGAGTCGTGGCGTTCCTGACGCTGGCATCCGGGGGTGACGGACGCTCATGGGCCGGACGAGGATGCTAGTGGCCGCCCGGGACCCCGCGGCATCATCCACCGCCACCTCCCGGGGCCCGGTCGATCGCCCCTGCCGCCGGGCCGAGGAGGAGCGGAGGAGGAGCGGAAACCGCCGTCAGTCGTCGGTGGCGAACAGGCTCGGCACCACCCGCGGCGCCGGCAGGTGCAGGTGCGCGTACGCGCCCGGGGTCGCGACGCGGCCCCGCGGCGTGCGCTGCAACAGGCCCGCCTTGAGGAGGAACGGCTCGTAGACCTCCTCGACCGTCTCCGGCTCCTCCGCCACCGCGACCGCCAGCGTGTGCAGCCCCACCGGCTGGCCGCCGAACGTCTCGCACAACGCGGCCAGGATGGCGCGGTCGACCTTGTCGAGCCCGAGCTCGTCGACCTCGAACAGCTCGAGCGCGATGCGCGCGTTCTCGGTGGTCACGTGGCCGTCGGCGCGCACCTCGGCGTAGTCGCGTACGCGCTTGAGCAGCCGGTTGGCGATGCGGGGGGTGCCGCGGGAGCGCCGGGCGATCTCGAGCGCGCCACCGTGCTCGAGCGGGACGCCGAGGATGCGCGCCGCCCGTTCGACGATGGCGACGAGATCGTCGACGTCGTAGTAGTCGAGGCGGGCGATGAAGCCGAACCGGTCGCGCAGCGGACCGGTGATCAGGCCGGTGCGGGTGGTGGCGCCGATGAGGGTGAAGCGCGGGAGGTCGAGGCGGATCGAGCGCGCCGCCGGGCCCTTGCCGATCACGATGTCGAGCTGGAAGTCCTCCATCGCCGGATAGAGCACCTCTTCGACCGGGCGGGGCAGCCGGTGGATCTCGTCGATGAAGAGCACATCGCCGTCGTCGAGGTTGGTGAGGATGGCGGCGAGGTCGCCGGCGCGCTCGAGCGCGGGGCCGCTGGTGATGCGGAGGCTGACGTCCATCTCGGCGGCGACGATCCCCGACAGCGTGGTCTTGCCCAGACCCGGCGGTCCCGCGAACAGCAGGTGGTCGGCGGCCTGGCCCCGACCGCGCGCGGCGGCGAGGAGGATCTGCAGGTGCTCCTTGAGCCGCGGCTGGCCCACGAACTCGGCGAGCTGGCGGGGGCGGAGCGTGACCTCCTCCGCCTCCTCCACCGGGTCGGCCGAGCCCCGCATCAGCTCGTCCCTCATCCGCTGCCGTTCCCTACCCATTGGGTCACTCCGCTCCGCGCTGTCCACGCCTTCGGCGAGCGAGGCTCCGCTGCGTTCCCTACTCGATTGGGTCACTCCGCTCCGCGCTGTCCACGCCTTCGGCGAGCGAGGCTCCGCTGCGTTCCCTACGCATGGGTCACCGCCAGCAGCTTCAGCGCCTCGCGCAGGAGCTCCTCCACCGAGCCCTCCTCGGGCAGCTGGGCGACGACGTCGCGCACCTCGTCGGGCGCGTACCCGAGCCCCGCCAGCGCGACGCGCACCTCCGCCCGCGGCGCCGGCGCGTTCCCCCGCTCGGCGAGGTCGAGCTCGGGTACCTCGAGGCGGGTCTTGAGCTCCACCAGCAACCGTTGCGCGGTGCGCTTGCCGACCCCGGGCACCATCGTGAGCGCGGCGAGGTCGTCCTCGAGCAGGGCGCGGCGCAGGCCGGCGGGCGAATGCACCGACAGCATCGCCAGCGCGAGCTTCGGGCCGACGCCGGTGGTGGCGATCAGCGCCTCGAAGGTGTCGCGCTCGTCGCGCGTCGGGAAGCCGTAGAGCACCATCGCGTCCTCACGCACGTGCAGGTGGGTGAACAGGAACGCGGCATCGCCCGGGTGCAGCGCGGGCAGCGCGCCGGCCGGCACGAACGCCCGGTACCCGACGCCCCCGACCTCGACCAGCACCTCGCCGGCGGCGGTGCGCTCGATCACGGTTCCCCGCACCGACCCGATCACCTCGCCTCCTCCCTGGCCACCGCGGCCGCGATGGCCTCCGCCAGCCGGGGCGACGCGCCGCGCGAAGGCGCGCCGCCGTGGCCTGCGGGCCCGGCACCGGCGGCGGCGAGCGGGGCCCGCCACCAGTGGCAGAGCGCGAGCGCGAGCGCGTCGGCGGCGTCGGGTGGATCGGGCACGTCGGCCAGCTGCAGGAGCCGGGTCACCATCTGCTGCACCTCGTACTTGCCGGCGGCGCCGTCGCCGGCGACCGCGAGCTTCACCTCGTTGGGGCTGTAGTGCACGACCGGTACCCCGGCGCGCCCGGCGAGCGCGAGCGCGAGCCCGCTCGCCTGGCCCACCGACATGGCGGTGCGCGTGTTCACCTGGAAGAGCACCCGCTCGACCGCCATCGCCATCGGCGGGAACTCCACCATGAGGGCGTCGAGCTCGCGCAGCAGGGTGGCCAGGCGGGTCGACAGCTCGTCGCGCGGCGGCGTGCGGATCACGCCGTAGGCGACGGCCCGGAACGTCGAGCCGTCACGCCGCACCACGCCGTACCCACAGCGGGACACGCCGGGGTCGATGCCCAGGACGAGCCGGGGCGCGCCGGCTGACGCCTCCCTCTCGGACGGATCGAACACGAGTTCGATCCTAGAGGGGTCAGGCCTCGGGGTGGCGGACCTTCCGGCGCTTGCGCCGCTTGAGGACGGCACGCAGCGCGAGCAGCACCACCAGGCCGGCGATGATCGGCCCGATCCGCTTCCCCAACGATCCGCCGGCCGCGTCCATCAGGTCGATGGGCTCCGCTTCCTTGCTCTCGACCTTCCTCACGCCTGTCGTGCCGGCGCCTCCCTCCGTCGGCGCGGTGTCCGCGCCGGCCGCAGTCGCCGCCGCGCCGGGCGCCGGGCTCTCCGCGGCCTGCGACGCGCCACCGGACAGCACGTCTCGCTTGAGGTTGTCGGCGAACTGGCCGAGCAGCTTGCTCGAGACGTCGGCCATCACGCCGCGGCCGAACTGCGCGACCTTGCCGGTGATGTTGAGGTCGGTGTCGATGTTCACGGTGGTGCCGTCGCCGTCGGGCACCAACGTGGCGGTGACCGTGGCCGACGCGTTGCCCTGGCCGCGCGTGTCGCGGCCCTCGGCCTGGAGCACCACCTTGCGGTTCGCCTCGTCGGCCTCCTCGATCTTGGCCACGCCCTTGTACTGCGCGGTGATCGGGCCGACCTTGATCTTCACCGTGCCGCGGTACTCGTCGCCCTCGACCTCGGTGAGCTGCGCGCCCGGGAGGCACGGGGCGATGCGCTCGAGGTCGAGGAGCACCTTCCAGGCCTCCTCGACGGGCACCTCGACCCGGAAGCTGTCTTCGATCTTCACTGGTCCTCCTGCTGCAGTCGCTCGAGATCTTCGAGGGTGTCGACGTCGGCCGCGCTCCCGGTGTCGGTGCAGTCGATCCACTCGACGGTGCCGTCGCGCATGAGGGTCCGGGCCCCGGTGTCGCCGCGCAACTGCATGGCCTCGGGCCAGAGGCTACGCGCCAGCCACACCGGATTGCCCGGCCGCCCGTCGTAGCGGGCGGCCCGGATGGGTGCGTCGCCGCCGGCGGCCGCGAGCCGGGCGTACGCGGTGGCGCTCACGAGCGGCTGGTCGGCCAGGCCCACGGCGACCGCGTCCACGCCGGGAACGGGTTCGAGGGTGGCGATCGCGGCGCGCAGGCTCGACGCGATCCCCTCCTCCCATTCGGGGTTGTCGACCACGAGCACGTCGCGGCCGGTGAGCGCGGCGCGGACCTCGTCGCCGCGGTACCCGACGACCACCAGGACCGGCGCGAGCCCGGAGGCCAACGCGGTGTCCACCGCCCAGGCGACGAGGGGGCGACCGCGCCACTCGAGCAACGGCTTCGACGCGTCACCCCCGAGCCGCGACCCCCGGCCTCCGGCCAGGATCGCGACGGCGGCACTCAACCGGAGCGGTCCGGTCCGGCGCGCTCGGGCGTGATCCGCACGATGACGCGCTGCTCGCGCACCATGGCGGCGCGGTAGTCGTCCCAGTCGGGGTGCTCGCCCCGGAGCGACCGGTAGTAGTCGACCAACCGCTCCATCGCGTCGGGCAGCGAGACGATCTCCGCGGTGCCGTCGACCTGGATCCAGTCGCCGTAGAACCCGTGCGTGATCACACACAGCGACACGCGCCGGTCGCGTCGCAGGTTCTTGGTCTTCAGCGCGGTCTCGCGCGTGCTGACCACGATCTTCCCGTCGGCGTCGACGCCGCACGCGACGGGTGACATCTGCGGCGACCCGTCGCGCCGGTGGGTGAGCATGATCGCGTCGTGTTGCTCGCGCACGAACGCGAGCGCGTCGTCGAGGTTCATGCGTACACCGATTGCAGGACGTCGTCGGGGATGTCGAAGTTGGCGTAGACGTTCTGGACGTCGTCGTGCTCCTCGAGCGCGTCGATCACGCGCAGCACCGACTTCGCCTTGCCCGCCTCGTCCAGCTCGACGCTGGTCGTCGGCAGCATCGTGAGGTCGGCGCTGGTGATCGTGATCCCGGCCTCGTCGAGCGCGGTGCGCACTGCGTGGAGGTCGGTCGGCGCGGTGGTCACCTGCCAGGTGTCGCCCTGGTCGGTGATGTCCTCGGCGCCGGCGTCGAGCGCGGCGAGCATGAGGTCGTCCTCCGAGGCCGCCGACTTCTCGAGGATGATCACCCCCTTGCGCTCGAACTGCCACGCCACCGCACCCGGCTCCGCGAGCGACCCGCCGTTCCGGGTGAACACGTTCTTCACCTCGGCCCCGGTGCGGTTGCGGTTGTCGGTGAGCGCCTCCACGTAGACGGCGACGCCGTTGGTGGCGTAGCCCTCGTAGGTGACGCTCTCGTAGGTGACGCCCTCGAGCTCGCCGGTGCCCCGCTTGATGGCGCGCTCGATGTTGTCCTTGGGCATCGACGCGTCACGCGCCTTCTGCACCATCGAGCGCAGCGTCGGGTTGCCCTCCATGTCGCCGCCGCCGTCGCGCGCGGCGACTTCGATCTGCCGGGCCAGCCGGGCGAAGGTCTTGCCGCGGGCGGCGTCGGCCGCGCCCTTGGCGTGCTTGATGGAATGCCACTTGGAGTGTCCGCTCATGAGAGTGCTCTTTCTACGTCGGGCGCGGTCGGTCAGGCGATGTTCGACAGGAACTGCTCGTGGAGCCGGAGGTCGCCGGACAGCTCCGGGTGGAAGCTGGCGACCCACACGTGTCGTTGCCGCGCCAGCACGGGGTCGCCCTCGTACCGGGCGAGGATCTCGATGCCGGGGCCCGCGGTCTCGATCCGCGGCGCGCGGATGAACACGCCCGGGAACGGGCCGCCGGTGAGCCCGTCGACCTCCAATGCGGCCTCGAACGAGTCACGCTGGCGCCCGTACGCGTTGCGGCGGACGGCGACGTCGATGGCGCCGAACGACACCTGGTCGGCCCGGCCGTCGACCACGTCGCGCGCCAGCAGGATCATGCCCGCGCACGTGCCGAGGACGGGCAGACCGTCGGCGAGCAGGTCGGCGACCGGCGCGCGCAGCGACGACGTGTCGAGCAGCTTGCTCATCGTCGTCGACTCGCCTCCCGGCAGGATCAGCGCGTCGAGCGCGCCCAGCTGCTCGGGCGTGCGCACGTCGACCGCTTCGACGCCGAGCGCGTCGAGCACCTCACGATGCTCGCGGAACGCCCCCTGCAGGGCCAGCACGCCCACCTTCATGGCCTGGAGGCCTCACGATCGCTACCAGCCCCGGTCGGCGAGCTTCACGTCGAGGGCGTCGATCTCCTCGCCGCGCATCGCCTCGCCCAGGCCGCGCGACACCTTGGCCACGATGGTGGCGTCGGTGAAGTGCGTGGTGGCCTCCACGATGGCCTTGGCCATGGTCGGCGGGTCGGCGCTCTTGAAGATGCCGCTGCCCACGAACACCGCCTGGGCGCCCAGCTGCATCACCAGCGCGGCGTCGGCCGGCGTGGCGATCCCCCCGGCGCAGAACAGGGGGACCGGCAGCTCACCGCGCTCCCCCACCTCCTGCACCAGCTCGACCGGCGCCCGGAGCTCCTTGGCCCAGCCGTAGCGCTCCGCCTCGTCGGCCACGGTGATCCGGCGGATGTCGCCGAGGATCGACCGGAGGTGACGGACCGCCTCCACGATGTTGCCGGTGCCCGCCTCGCCCTTCGACCGGATCATGCAGGCCCCCTCGGAGATGCGCCGCAGCGCCTCCCCCAGGTTGGTGGCGCCGCACACGAACGGCACGGTGAAGCCCCACTTGTCGACGTGGTGCGCCTCGTCGGCCGGCGTGAGCACCTCGCTCTCGTCGATGTAGTCGACGCCGAGCGCCTCGAGCACCTGCGCCTCCGCGAAGTGCCCGATGCGGCACTTGGCCATCACGGGGATGGTCACCGCGGCCTGGATGCCCTCGATCATCGCCGGGTCGCTCATGCGCGCCACGCCGCCATCGCGGCGGATGTCGGCCGGCACGCGCTCCAGCGCCATCACCGCCACCGCACCGGCGTCCTCCGCGATCTTCGCGTGCTCGGGCGTGACGACGTCCATGATGACGCCGCCGCGCAGCATCTCGGCGAGACCACGCTTGACGCGTGCGGTGCCCGTGGTGCGTTCGGTCATGGGACCAATGGTACCGGCCGGTCCGGCGCGGCCTACTTCTGCTTCTTCCTCTGGCTGGTCGCCTGGGCCGGCGCCGCGGTCACCGGCGGCACCGTGGTGGCGGGCGCCGGGGCGTCGGTCACGTCGACGGTGCGGTCGGTCGGCAGCAGCTCGACCCAGGTGCGGCCGGGCCGCAGCAGGATGGGCTGGCCGGTGGCGTCGACGTAGCGGGCGGGCTGGGTCTTGTCGGGGCGGACCCACCGGCCGGGGCGCACCGTGCCGTCGGTGAACACCCAGACGTCGCCCTCGCCGACGGTCTGCCCCTCGGCCTCACCGCTGTACGGCGTGAACTGCACCACCACGTTGGTGGGCGCGATGCGACCCGGTCCCGTGACCATCGACGGGGCCCCGTCGATCGACCGCTGCCACGTGTCGGTGGCGCGGTCGAAGATCCACGTGGGGTCGTACCCGGCGTCGAAGCCGACGTGGAAGCCGAGCACGTTGCGACCGGTCACGGCCGGTGAGCCCGAGGGGAGGTACTGGAACAGCGCCTTCGGCGGCTTGGGGTCGCCGCCGAGCGCGACGAGGGCCGGGCCGAGGCCGTAGAGGTTGTGCGGCGCGTCGCGGGGCGGCTGGCTCGGCTCGTTGCGGACCATCGCGCTGCCGGCGGCGTCCTCGTCGACCGCGTGCACCGGCGCCGCGTTGATGGCGTCGACGTTGACCGGCGCGCCCCCCGAGTAGGCGAAGACGCCGCCGAGGGGCCAGACGATGTCGGGGTCCTCCTGGCGGACCGACCGCACCGGGCCGATCACGTCGGGCACGGTGGAGTTGAAGATGGCGACGAAGCGGGTGATGTTGCCTTCGACCACCTCTTCGTAGAGGACGTCGGCCTGGTCGATGCCGGCCTGGGGCCGGGCGGCGTCGGTGTTCTCCACCTTCACCGACAGCGCGGGCCGGGTGAGGCTGGCGCCACTGGGATCGGCCAGGCCGGTGAGCGGCGCGACCGGGACGGCCACCGTCGTGGTGGTCGCCGCCGTGGTCGTGGTCGTCCGCTTCGGGGTCGCGGCCCCGGAACCACCCCCGCATGCCGATGCCGCCAGCGCCACCGCCGCGGCAACCGCCGCGATGCCTCCGAGATGCCATGATCGACGGTGCTTCACTTACATCTCCTGCAACCGCCGGATGCGGTCCTCGAGGGGTGGGTGGGTGTCGAACAGCTTGTTGAACCGGGAACCGGGCTTCTTCTCGTCGGTCTCGAGCGGCTGCTCGATCCACATCTGGGCCGTGGCCTTGGTCGCGTGGTGCACCACCGCGTGGTCATCCCGCAACTTTTCCAGGGCCGAGATCAGTCCTGGTGGATACCGCGTCAGCTGCACGCCGCTCGCATCGGCGAGGTACTCCCGGTTGCGGCTCATGGCCATCTGCATGAGGTAGCCGGCGAAGGGCGCCAGCAGCAGGATCGCGAGCGAGGCGATGGCGATGATCGCCCCGATCGGCCCCGAGTCGCCGTTGTTGTCGCGCCGGTCGCTCATGCCGCCCCAGAACGCGAAGCGCAAGCCGATGTCGGAGATCAGCGCGATCGTGCCGACTGCGGTCACCGCGATCGTCGTGACGAGGATGTCGTAGTTCTTGATGTGCGACAGCTCGTGCGCGAGCACGCCCTCGAGCTCGACCCGGTTCATGACGTCGAGCAGGCCGGTCGTGACCGCCAGCGACGAGTGCTTCGGGTTGCGACCGGTCGCGAACGCGTTGGGGGCGGGATCGTCGACCACGAAGAGCTTCGGCTTGGGCAGCCCGGCGGCGATGCAGAGACCTTCGACCAGGTTGTGGTAGCGGCGGTACTCGTTCTCGTCGGCCGGTTGCGCCCGGCTGGCCGCGATCGCGATCTTGTCGGAGTTGAAGTACGAGCCCCATGCGAGCGCCAACGCGATGACGAACGCGATGATCACCCCGACCCAGCCGCCACCGAAGAGCAGCACGAGCGCCGCCGCCACCAGCGTGATGATGACGACGAAGCCGAACAGCATGAGGAACGTGCGCCGCTTGTTGCGCGCGATCTGCTCGTTCACGGAAGTCGACCTGTCTGAGGAATGGCGCTCCGTCGCCGCGGCGCTCCCGTGGGGGTCGAGCGCGCGGCGCCGATCAGCGCAGGCTGGCTAGAACTGGACCTGGGGCGTCTCGGTGTCCTCGGGCGCGGCGTCGAAGAACTCGCGCTTCTCGAAGTGGAACCACCCGGCCAGCAACACGGTGGGGAACTTCTGGATCTGCGTGTTGTAGCTGAGGACGCTGTCGTTGTAGAACTGCCGCGCGTAGGCGACGCGGTCCTCGGCGCTGGTCAGCTCCTCCTGCAGGTTCAGGAAGTTCTGGTTCGCCTTGAGGTCCGGGTAGGCCTCGGCCACCGCGAACAGGCTCTTCAGCGCGCCGCTCAGGACGTTCTCCGCCTGGGCCTGCGCGGCGGGGCTCTGCGCGTTGATCGCGTTGGCCCGTGCCGCGGTGACGGCTTCGAACGTGCCGCGCTCGTGGGCGGCGTAGCCCTTGACCGTCTCGACCAGGTTCGGGATGAGGTCGTGCCGACGCTTCAGCTGCACGTCGATCTGCGACCAGGCGTTGTCGACCTGGTTCCGCCGCTTGACCAGGCCGTTGTAGCCCAGCCAGAAGAACAACAACAGCAGCAGCACGACCACGACGATCACGATGACTGCAACCATGCCTGCACTCTACCTGCGGGCGCTCAGCTTGATGGTCGACTCCGCTCGCCGTCCCGCCTCCGAGCTCGCTTCGACCGCGACGCACGGGGCGCCGCCAGCGCCCGTTCGTACAAGGGCAGGAAGCGCTCGGCGACGTGGGCCATGGAGAACTCGTCGGCCCGGCGACGGCCCTCGACGACCAGCGCGGCCCGCCGACCGGGATCGTCGAGCAGCACCCGCAACCCGGTGCGGAGCGCGTCGGCGTCGCCCGGTGGGACCAGCATCGCCTCCTGGTCGGAGCGGGACACCGCGCGGTAGCCGTCGATGTCGGAGGCCACGACCGGCGTCCCGGCCGCCATGGCCTCGAGGAGCACCACGCCGAACGACTCGCCGTCGAGCGCCGGGAAGCACGCGATGGTGGCGCCGCGCAAGCGGGCCTGCTTCTCCTCCTCCGACACCCGCCCGAGCCACTCGACCCGCGGCACCCGCCGCCCGCGCAGCGCGTCGTGGTTGGGGCCGTCGCCGATGACCCACAGGTCGGCATCGCGCTCGAGGCCGGCGAACGCGTCCAGCAGCACCTCCAGGCCTTTCCGGCGCTCGTGCCGGCCGACGAAGAGGATCGCCGGCGCCACCGACGGCGTCACCGGGCCGGTGGCGAGGCTGGGGACGTCGACCCCGTTCGGCACGATCTCGCACTCGCCGCCGAAGGTCTGGGTGACCTGGCGCTTGGCCTCCTCGGAGACCGCGGTCGACACGGCCAGGCGGCGCATCATCGGCTTGAGGCCGGGCCGGAAGGTCTCGTACCAGCCGTTGCGGCCGGCGCGGGCGGAGTGGAAGGTGCCGACGGCGGGCAGGGTGGTGCCGACGAGTGCGGCGTGGTTGGGGCCGGGCGACAACGGCTCGTGGAGGTGGAGCACGTCGGGCTGGAACGTGCGCAACGCCTCGATGGTGCGCCGGGCGACGGCCCGGCCGCTGGCGATCGGCGCCACCGAGCCGTTGCTGGGCATCCGGGTGCTCGGACCGACGGTGGTGATGCCCGGCTCGGGCGGAGGACCGTCGCAGGGAGCGACGATGCGGGCGTCGACCCCGACCTCGCGCAGGGCGCGGGCGAGCCCGAGCACCTGACCCTGCACCCCGCCGAACAGCGTCAGCGAGTACGGGCACGACAGCATGACCCTCAGACGGGCTTCCCTCCCCACCGCGTGATCATCCCACCCCGGAGCGCGCCGCGGCAGGGTCGGAGCCGCGGTCGCTGGGCCAGTTGGGCTGCAGCAGGTGCCAGTGGGTGGGCGCCTCCCGGATGAGGTCCTCGAACCGGTGCGCGAGGTCCTGGGTGACCCGGGCGAGGTCGTCCCGGAGGCGTCCCGAACGCGCCGCCGGCACCGGCGGGAGGATGTGCGTCTCGTGGCGGCCGTGGTCGCGGAAGTAGCACCCGGCCGCGAGCAAGGGCGCGCCGCCGCGGAGGGCGACCAGCGCGGGGCCGCCGGGGAGCGTGGTGCACTCCCCGAAGAACTCGACCGCGATGCCGTCGCCGGTGAGGTCGCGGTCGGCGAGGAGGCACACCACCTCGTTGGCGCGCACCGCCTTGAGGACCTCGGTGCCCGCCGACGGCCCGAGCGGGATCACCCGCATCCCCAGGCGCGCACGCGTCTCGACGAACCAGTCGAACAGCTCGGGCGGCTCCACCGGCTCCGCGACCACGGTGACGGTGTACCCCTGCTGCTGCGCGAGCCAGGCGCCGGCGAAGTCCCAGTTCCCGAGATGGGGCAGCGCCAGCACCGCGCCCCGGCCGTCGGCCACGCCCGCCGCGATGTGCTCCAGGCCGACGCAGCGGAAATGCCCTTCGATCCATGCGGGCTCGTAGGTGGGCAAGCGGAACAGCTCGTAGAAGTAGCGACCGTACGACTCGAAGGTCGCGGTCACCTCCCGCCGCAACTCGGGGCCGGAGAACCCGCGCCCGTGCACGCGGCGCAGGTTGCGTACCACCTGTTCGCGCCGCTCGGTCATGAATGCGTTCCCGATCATGGCCGCCGCCTCGCGCGCCAGCGGGGCGCCCAGCGGCTCGGGCAGCACGCGGGCGATCTCGGCACCGGCGCGGTACGCGTAGTACGGCGTGCGTTTCGGGAGGGCGGGCAACGCGGTGGGAGTGGTCGGTCAGCGGCGACGGGACGCGGAGCCCGAGCGGCCCGCGCGCTCGGTCTGCGGGCGGTGCGCCGCCCACCACTGCGCGAGGCTGCCCGCGCGGGGCTCCTCGGTGCCCGAGCCGCGGTGGTGACGCGTGCGGCGGGGCCGCTCGGGCGTGGCCTGGCGCCACACCTTCACGAACCGTTGGATCGCGGTGAGCGCGGTCAGCGCCAGCATCACCCAGAGGATCGGCACGAGGATGTCGAACGCCAACCCGACGCCGAGCAGCACGAGCCGTTCGGCGCGCTCCATGAGGCCACCGCGCGCCTGGAAGCCGAGCGACTCGGCGCGCGCCCGCTCGTAGGTGATCAGCATCGAGAGCGCGAGCACCGCCATCGCCAGCACGGCGTAGTGCGCGTCCTCGGTCTCGGAGAGGTACCACGCGACCCCGATGAACAGCGCCGCGTCGGCGACGCGGTCGCAGACCGAGTCGAAGAAGGCGCCGCGCGGGCCGGCGCGGCCGCTCTGGCGCGCCACCGAACCGTCGAGGATGTCGGGCAGACCGGTGAGGACGACGCCGAAGACCCCGAGCAGGAGGTGGCCGTCGGCGATCAGCAACGCGGTGCCGATGGCGAAGACCAACCCGATGACGGTCAGGCCGTCGGCGGTGATCCCGGCCCGGTACAGGCCCTGGCCGACGGGTTCGAGTCCCCGCTCGACTGTCGCGCGCCAGCGTCCGTCGAGCATGCGCAGAAAGTCCTCGGTCGGGAACGGTTGCAGGGAGAGAGTGCCCCATCAGGGTAACACCCACTCCTCGTCCCCCCGGGACGGCGCACCGCCGCCGGGTTCCCGGACTCCGGGCTGCAAGGCTCCCGGACTCCGGGCGCCGCGGCCCCGGGCGGCGCTCCGACGGGCCTGCGTAGACTGCGAAAAAGCCTGCGAGTTTCGGGGGGTGCCGGTGGCGGCGAAGACGTTCCCGACGGAGAAGATCCGCAATGTGGCCCTGGTCGGCCACGGCGGTTCGGGCAAGACCTCCCTCGCCGAGGCCCTCCTCTTCACCGCCGGGGCGATCCCCCGCCTCGGGAAGGTGGAGGACGGCAGCACCACCACCGACTTCGACCCCGAAGAGGCGCGCCGCCGCATCTCGGTGTCGCTGGCGCTGGCGCCGTTCGAGCACGACGGCCACAAGGTCAACGTGATCGACACGCCCGGCTACGCCGACTTCGTGAGCGACGTCGCCGCCGCGCTGCGCGCCGCCGACCTCGCGGTGTTCGTGGTGTCGGCGATCGAGGGCGTCGAGGTGCAGACCGAGATCGTGTGGCGCATGGCCGAGGAGCTCGGGCTGCCGCGCGCGGTGTTCGTCAACAAGCTCGACCGCGAGCGCTCGTCGTTCTCCCGGACGCTCGACGAGCTCAAGGACAAGTTCGGTGCCGGCGTCGCACCGTTGCAGCTGCCCATCGGCGACGAAGCCGCGTTCCACGGTGTCGTCGAGCTGCTCGACGACCACGCGGTGCACTACCTCGACGGCAAGGCGACCGAGGGCCCGATCCCGCCCGAGATGGAGATGGAGGAGCACTCGATCCACGACGCGCTGATCGAGGGGATCGTCGTCGGCGACGACGACCTCATGGAGCGGTACCTGGCCGACGAGGCGATCCCGACCGCCGAGCTCGCGCACGCGCTCGCCGACGGTGTCGCCTCGGGCGCGGTGTTTCCGGTCCTGTGCGGCAGCGCGACCAAGCTCATCGGCGTCGACCGGCTGGCGTCGTTCATCACCGAGGAGGGCCCCGCGCCCAAGCCCGCGGCGGGCGACGGTCCACCGGTCGCGTTCGTGTTCAAGACCATCGTCGACCCGTACGTCGGCCACGTGAACCTGTTCAAGGTGCTGCAGGGCACGGTGAAGACCGATGCCACGCTGGTGAACGGCCGCACCATGCACGACGAGCGGCTGCATCAGCTGTCGGTGATCCGCGGCAAGGAGCAGGAGGCGATCTCCGAGGTGCCGACGGGCGACATCGCCGCCGTCGCCAAGCTCGCCGACACGACCACCGGCGACGTGCTCGGTGCGCGCGGCGCCGAGGTCGACGTCGAGCCGTTCGAGCCGCCCGCACCGGTGCTCGCGATCGCGATCCGGGCGAAGTCGAAGAGCGACGAGGACAAGCTCGCCAACGCGCTGCACCGCCTGCTCGACGAGGACCCCGCGCTCCGCCTCGAGCGCAACGCCGAGACCCACCAGACACTGCTGTGGGGTCAGGGCGAGACCCACCTCGGGATCGCGCAGGAACGCCTGCACCGCAAGCTCGGCGTCGAGGTCGAGACGGAAGAGGTGAAGGTCGCCTACCGGGAGACCATCACCCACGAGGCCGAGGCCGAGGGCAAGTACAAGAAGCAGACCGGCGGTCACGGCCAGTTCGGGGTCGCGTTCGTGCGGGTCGAACCCCTCGAGCGCGGCGGCGGCTTCGAGTTCGTCGACCAGATCGTGGGGGGCGCCATCCCCCGCCAGTTCATCCCCGCGGTGGAGAAGGGCGTCCACGAGACGATGGAGCAGGGCGGCGTCTACGGCTACCCCGTCGTCGACGTGAAGGTGACCTGCTTCGACGGCAAGTACCACTCGGTGGACTCGTCGGAGATGAGCTTCAAGATGGCCGGCTCCATCGGCTTCAAGGAGGCGATGGCGAAGGCCGACCCGATCCTGCTGGAGCCGATCAGCGAGCTCGTCGTCACCGCGCCCGAGGCCCACCAGGGCGACATCATGGGCGACCTGAATTCGAAGCGGGGGCGCATCCAGGGCTCGAGCGCGGTCGGCAACGGCGAGGTCGAGGTGGTGGCGCTGGTCCCGACCTCCGAGGTGCTGCGCTACACCATCGACCTCCGGTCGATGACCGGTGGCCGGGGCCGGTTCACCGCGTCGCACTCGCACTACGACCCGATGCCGACACACCTGGTCGACAAGGTGCGGGCGGCCGCCAGCGCAGGCTGACCTGGGAATAGGCGGGCGCGCCGCGAGGTTCCCCTCTTCGGCCCGCAGGCGCGGGCGTCGATGACGGGAGCCCTGCCCCTCCCTGCCTCCGCCTGCGCGGCGGGCCATTTTGCGGTCCCGGTTCCCCCACCGGGGTCGCACTCCGACCGGTCGGTCGGAATCAGGGGTTGGTGGCGGACCGGGCGCCGGGGCATGATGGGTGCCAAGCGGGTCCGCAGTCACCTGCACCTCCCCACGGCGCCACGGGCGCGCGCCGACGACCTGGGCAGTCGGGGGAGGCGCGAGCACCTCTCCGGGAGGGGAACCCAGTGACCGAACGACGAATCGTTGTCATCGCGTTCTTCGCGTTCCTGGCCGTCGGGGCGGCCGTCATCCTCGTGTACGCCTCGCAACCGGCCTCGAACCCCTCGATCCAGAGCGGGCTCGGCGCCGCGACCACCCGGCCGCACCGGGCCGCGACCGGCTCGACGACGCCCGGCACCCTGCCGCAACCCCCCATCGTGGTGAAGGGCGAGTCGGCCACCTCGCCCACCGCGCCGAAGGGCACCGCCGCGCCGAGTCCCACCGTCACCACCGCCCGGCGTCGGGCGGGCGCCCCGAGCCTCTTCGGCCTCCTGGCGGCACCCACCGTCTCGCCCGGGTCCTCGCCGTCGGTCGTCACCGCCAAGCCGGGACCCGCCCTCGCCACCTCGCCGCCGACCACCAAGACGAGCCCGCCGACGACCAAGCCCGACCCGACGACCACGAAGCCGGCACCCACCACCAAGCCGGCGCCGACCACCGCGGCCCCGACCACCGCGCCGCCCACCACCAAGCCGGCGCCGACCACCGCGGCCCCGACCACCGCGCCGCCCACCACCAAGCCGGCGCCGACCACGGCACCCCCGACCACCGCGGCGCCCACCACGACCGCGCCGACGACGACCACCCAGCCGAAGCCGATCCTGCCGCCGATCCTCGGCCCGTTGCTGCCGTTCCTGTGATCGCGGGACGCTCGCGGCGTCCGGCCATGACCCCGTACGCACCCGTCGGGTGCGCTCACCAGAGCCCGACGGCGCTCCCGGTCAGGTAGACGGCAGCGGCGAGGACGGCGTCGAAGAGCAGCGCCACGCACATTCCTCGCATGAGACCCGCAGGCATCTGAACCCCCCCGGTGAGGTGCCCGCCCCACGCGCACGATGCTCGCGCACGCCGCGTGTCCGGCCGCGGATGCTCACGCCTTCGCGACGGCCCGATTTTTGGGTTGACGTGGGGGCGGCGGGAGCCGACACTCGCCACGCCTCCACGCGACGCTGAGGCCCCGGCTACTGCCGAGCGCTGGCCGGGGCTTCGTCGCCTCCGGCCGCGCGGGTCACGCTCCGGCCGGACCGGCGGAGATCGGAACTTCAGTTCGCCGGCATCACTGCCGTCATCTCCGTGGTGGGGATGCCGGTGACCACAGGCGCGACGGAAGCGCCCTACCAATGTCGCTTCGTCGCCGATGCGGGCACGGCGCGCGCCATGACGCGCGCCCTGATGACGTTGCGCGGCGTCGGGCGGTTCTGGTTCGGATTCGTCGTCGTGCTGGCGATCGGGACAACGCTCTTCTACGACGCTACGGACATGAGGTCGGGAGCGCTCGACCGTCTCGTCACCGCGGCCGGTCGCTCAGTGGTGCTGGTCGTACCGGTGTGGTGCGTCGTGCTGGCTGCGTTGTACCTCTTGAACCTGCGGGTCATGCAACGGCGAGTGCCCGAGGGCGCGGTCTGGCAGTCCGGCTTCGAAGAACACGACTTCGTCGTGAGCGGTCCGCTCTCGTCGCACCGCTACTCGTACGAGCTCGTCCGCTCCGTCATCACCAGGGGTGACTTCGTCTTCGTGCAACTGCGCGGCAACGCGGCCATGCATGGCTATCCACGAGCCTTGTTCCCCGATGACGAGCTCGCACGACTCGAGCATCGAAGCGCGCAGCCGGGCTCGAAGGCGCGAGCGAGGAAGGCGATCGTGCTCGTCGCGTGCGTCGCGCTGCTGGGATTCGTCGTCGCGAGCGCCCGGGTTCACCACGACGCGCCCGACTACGAGAACGCGGCGGCCATCGCCCGGGCTCTGCACGCGGACGGCATCCAGTGCTCGTACCAACCACTCACCGGTGCGGGGGCGCTCCGAGCCACGAGTGCCGGCGAGTGCACCGGCGATCACTTCGTCGTGCAGATGTACGTGTACGCGACCGAACAGCAACGGCGGGATCGACAGGCCACGTTCGATCGATACTGGTGCGGACGCGGAAAGGTGTCGGCGGGAGGCTGGGTCACGGGGCAGCGCTGGCTGATCGGCCTCGCCCACGGAACCGGCGCCACGACTCGCGACCTCCCGGACCTCCTCGGCGCGACGGGCGGCGATCTCGAGCCGCCGCAGTGTGACGGACAGCCCATCCTCGACAACGTGCGTTGACAACCAGCGCCTCGTCGCGTCAGGTCGGGGTCATTCCTGTGCTCGACCTGACGTTTCGTCGACGCCGTACTTCGACCAGTCCTCGGGGTTCGGTTCGGTGTACTCCCCCATCACCGTGCCGTCGACCGCGTCGATCTGCACCAGGCCGCGCATCGCCGGGGGTGACTCCGCGCTGTAGAGGAGGATGCGCCAGACCGGTCGCGCCCGCAAACCGTGCCAGGCCAGCTGCGCGCTCGAGTGACCGACCGCGAAGCCGACGGTACGGGAGGCGATCAGCAACGCCTCCGTCTGGTCGATGGTCAGCGGCCAGGCGCACGCGTAGTGGTACGCAGCCACGAGGGCGAGGAAGATCGCCGCGCCGAGGAGACCACCGTTGCTCGACACCAGCCAGCCGACCAGGCAGAGCGCCGCGAGCACGAGGTACATCGTCGCCGGGATGCGCCGGCGTTCCATGGTCGGGAAGAGGTACGGGCCGACGTAGGCAGTGACGTCGAGGTCCTCGGGGAGCTCGTCTCCCTCGTCGTCGGGCACCCGATCGCCGGGGATCGGGGGTGCGTCGTCGTCCGGCATCGCGAAGACGGTACCTGCCCCGTCGCTCAGGTCGGCCACTCGGCCCGGAGCTTCTCGTAGCTCGTGGTGAGTGGTTCGGGGAGGACCCGGGCCTCGGCGACCGCGGTCATGAAGTTGGTGTCGCCGGCCCACCGTGGCAGCACGTGCAGGTGTACGTGACCCGGAATGCCCGCACCCGCGGCGCGGCCGATGTTGGCGCCGACGTTGATGCCGTCGGGCCGGTACGCCGCCATCACGGCGACGTTGGCGTCCTGCACCAGGGCCATCACCGCGGCCGCCTCGTGGCGCGTCAGGTCGGCGAGGGTCGACTCGTGCCGCAGCGGTGCGACCATCAGGTGCCCGGACGTGTACGGGTACGCGTTCATGACCGCGAAGGCATGCTCGTTGCGCGCCAGCACGAGCGACTCGGCGGCGGGAGCCGCCGCCAGCCGTTCGAAGAGGCACTCCTCGGGATCATCGGACGGTTCCTGGGTGGCGACCCCATCGATGTAGGTGGTGCGCCACCCCGCCCAGAGGCGATCGAGGCCCCCGGGCCCGCTCACGCCACGCCTCACGCTCATGCCACCACCACTGGGCATTCGCTACTCGCCGGGATACCCGGCTCGCTCACGCTCATGCCACCACGCGGGTGTCGACGTCGAGGGCGAGACGCGCCACGAAGTCGTCGACCGCGACGCCCCGCTCGGGCGCGTCACTTCCCCGGCGGTTCACGCCGACGGTGCGGTGCTCGACGTCGTCGTCGCCGACCACGAGCACGTACGGGACCTTCTCGAGCTTGGCCCGGCGGATGCGCGACCCGAGGGAGTCGGAGTGCGCGTCGACCAGCTCGACGCGGCGGCCGTCGGCGCGGAGGCGCGCCGCGACCTCGTGCGCGTACTCCTCGTGCCGGTCGGCCACGGGCAGGACCGTCGCCTGCACCGGTGCGAGCCAGGCGGGGAACGCACCGGCGTAGTGCTCGGTGAGGATGGCGAAGAAGCGCTCGATGGTGCCGAAGAGCGCCCGGTGGATCATGACCGGGCGGTGACGCTCGTTGTCGGCGCCGATGTACTCGAGCTCGAAGCGCTGCGGCAGCTGGAGGTCGAGCTGGATCGTCGACATCTGCCAGGTGCGGCCGATGGCGTCCTTGGCCTGCACCGAGATCTTGGGGCCGTAGAACGCGCCGCCGCCCTCGTCCATCACCAGCTCGAGGTCGTCGGCCTCGGCGACGGTGCGCAACGCGTTCGTCGCCTCCTCCCACTCCTCGTCGGTGCCGACCGCCTTGCCTTCGGGCTTGGTCGACAGCTCGAGGTAGAAGTCGTCGAGGCCGTAGTCGCGCAGCACGCTGATGACGAACTCGAGCGCGCGCTGCAGCTCGGGGACGACCTGCTCGCGCGTGCAGAAGATGTGCGCGTCGTCCTGCGTCATGCCCCGCACGCGGGTGAGCCCGTGGACCACGCCCGACTTCTCGTAGCGGTAGACGGTGCCGAACTCGAACAGGCGGAGCGGCAGCTCGCGGTACGAACGCATCCCGCTCCGGTAGATCAGGATGTGGAACGGGCAGTTCATCGGCTTGAGGTAGTAGTCACTCTCGCCGTCGAGCTCCATCGGCGGGTACATCGAGTCGGCGAACCAGTCGAGGTGCCCCGAGATCTCGAACAGCTTCGACTTGGTGATGTGCGGTGAGTTGACGAACTCGTACCCCGCCTCCTCGTGCCGGCGGCGCGAGTAGTCCTCCATCACCCGGCGGATGGTCCCGCCCTTGGGGTGGAACACCGCCAGGCCCGGGCCGATCTCGTCGGGGAACGAGAAGAGGTCGAGCTCGGCGCCGAGCTTGCGGTGGTCGCGCTTCTCGGCCTCTTCCAGGCGATGCAGGTGCTCCTCGAGCGCGGCCTTCGACTCCCACGCGGTGCCGTAGATGCGCTGCAGCATCGGACGCTTCTCGTCGCCCCGCCAGTAGGCACCGGCGACCTTGGTGAGCTTGAACGCGCCGAGCCGCTTGGTGGACGGCACGTGGGGACCGCGGCAGAGGTCGACGAACTCGTCGCTCCCGAACTCCGACGTGCCGGCGCGTGGGTTCCGGTAGACGGAGATGGTGGTGCCGGTGCCGATCTCCGCCGCGTCGGAGGGGTCGACCCGCTCGATGATCTCGATCTTGTAGGGCTGGTCGGCGAAGGTGGCGATGGCGTGCTCGCGGTCGAGCTCCTCGCGCAGGAACGGCTCGTCGTCCTGCACGATCTCGCGCATCCGCGCCTCGATGCGCCCGAGGTCGTCGTCGCTGAAGTGCGCGCCGTCAGGGAGCTCGAAGTCGTAGTAGAAGCCGTCCTCGATCGCGGGACCGATGGCGTACTTCGCTCCCGGGAACAGGTCGGTGACGGCCTGCGCCATCACGTGCGCGGTCGAGTGGCGCAGGACCTCCCTCCCCTCTGACGTGTCGGGGGTGACGATGGCGAGGGCGGCATCGTGCTCGATCGGGCGCGACAGGTCGTACCACTCGGCCGCGCCGCCGTCCTCCGTGACCTTCGCCGCCAGCGCGGCCTTGGCCAGCCCACGGCCGATGGACGCCGCGACCTCGCCGGCGGTGACTCCCTGCTCGTAGTCACGCGTCGAACCGTCGGGCAGCGTGATCGTGATCTGCATGGGCCGCCGACGTTATCAGTGGGCCGCGGACCGACTCGTCGGTTATCGCTGGGCTCCGGCGGGCCGCGAGAGGTCGATGCCGAGCAGCGCACCGAGCTCGCGCAGGGTCTCCGGCGCGGTCGGATCGTCGCCACCCGAGAGCACCGCGCTGGCGAGGTCGTCGAGCGCCTCCAGCGCGCGCGGGGCGTCGAGGTCGTTGTCGATGGCGGCGCGGACCCGCTCGGCGAACGGGCGCGGGTCGGCGCCGTTCTCGCACTCGGCCGCCGCGAGCAGGCGATGCAGGAGCGCGGTGCCGTCGTCGAGGTCGGTGTCGTGCCACTCGAAGCCGGCGCGGTAGTGGTGCTGCATGAGCGCGAGGCGGATGGCGCGCGGGTCGGCCGTCTTCAGGAGGTCGCTCACGAACACGAGGTTGCCGAGCGACTTCGACATCTTCTCGCCCTCGTAGCTCACCATCGCCGAGTGCACCCAATGGCGGGAGAACGGCTGACCGGTGATGCTCTCGCTCTGCGCGACCTCGCACTCGTGGTGCGGGAAGATGAGGTCGGTGCCGCCGCCGTGGAGATCGATGGTGGGGCCGAGCTCGTTCATCGCCATCACCGAGCATTCGACGTGCCAACCGGGGCGGCCGACGCCGAAGGGCGCGCGCCACGCCGGCTCGTCGGGGAGCGACGGCTGCCAGAGCACGAAGTCGAGGGGGTCGCGGCGGTGGGGATCGTCGGGGTTGCCGCCGCGGGTCCGGGCCAGGCGCACCATGTGGTCGCGGGAGTAGTGCGACACCTCGCCGAACCGCGGGAACGTCGACACGTCGAAGTAGACGGTGCCGTGGGTGAGGTAGGCGTGGCCGTCGTCGAGGAGCGCGTTGACCATGTCGATCATGCCGTCGATCGACTCGGTGGCGCGGGGCTCGGCGAGCGGCGGACGCGTGCCCAGCGCCTCCATGTCGGAACGGAACCGGGCCAGCTCGGCCTCGGCCAGGTCGAGATAGGGCACGCCGAGCTCGCGGGCCTTGGGGAGGATGGAGTCGTCGACGTCGGTGACGTTGCGCACCATGCGCACCTCGTGACCGAGCTCTTCGAGCCGGCGGATGAGGAGGTCGTACGTGAGGTACGTGGCGGCGTGGCCGAGGTGCGTGGAGTCGTACGGCGTGATGCCGCAGACGTACATGCGCACGACCGGGCCGACCTCGAACGGGACGACGGCACGCTGGGCGGTGTCGAAGAGCCTGATGGTCATGGTGCGGTCATGGCGCGGGAGTTGGTCACGGTGTGGGTGGTGCGGCGGGGTCCGAGCCCCTCGAGCCGGAGCGTGCCCTCACCCTTGTGGTTCAGGTTGGCGGTGAGGAGGGCGGCGGCGAAGGCCTCGATCCCGAGCGCATTGGCCAGCGGCCCGGCGTCGATGGCGCGGAGGCCGTCGATGCCGTCGATGAGCTCGAGCACGGCGGTGCGGGCCTCGGGGTCGTCGCCGGCCACCAGGACGTCGGTGGCGAGCGGGTGGGCGAGGTCGCCGAGGGCGGCGGCGGGCACGTGCTGCAGGGCGGCGACGACGTGGGCCTCGGGCGCGGCGGCCTGCACCGCGGCGGCGAGCGAGCCCTCCTGCGGGATGACCGGGTGGAAGTGGCGCCCGCGCTTCTCGAGGCCGTTGCCCATGGCGATCACGGTCTTGCCCGCGAGCTGGTCGGCGTGGGCCTGCGCGGTGCGCACGGCGGCATCCCAGACGGTGGCGAGCACGACCAGGTCGGCGTCGGCGGCGTCGTGGTTGGTGCCGGGCTCGAGGCCGGCGACCCGCTCGCCCCACTGCTCCCGCAGGGCGTCGACGACGCTCCGCGCCCGCTCGCGGTCCCGCGATCCCACGACCACGTCGTGGCCGGCTGCGGCCAGGCGCGCCGCGATGCCGCGCCCCGCCGGTCCCGTTCCCCCCAAGACGCCGATCTTCATCACCCGAGCTTCGCACACCCCCGCCCCCGATCCCCACCTGCCCGCCCCCTACCCGAGCATCCGGCAGAACGAGTGCGAATGCGTCACCGTTCTGACGGATGGTGGGGGCGGAGGTTGGTTGTCGTACCCCCGAGGCATCGTGCGAGCCATGCCGAACGACCGCATCGCACCCATCGCACGCCGCCAGCACGGCCTCGTCACCAGCCACCAGGTACGCGGCGTCGTCTCCGCGCCACAGCTGGCGCGTCTGCTTCGAGACCGGAAGCTCGAACCCGTTCGCCGCGGTGTCTACCGGGTCGCCGGTGCCCCGCACACCTGGCGACAGTCACTCCTGGCCGCATGTCTCGCCCGCCCGAGCGCCTACGCGTCGTTCCGGTCGGCGGCCGCGCTCTGGGACCTGGAGGGCTTCCCGCGCGACGTCGTCGAGATCACGGTGCCGGGATCCAACCGCGCTCGGCTCGAGGGCGTCATCGTGCACGAGAGCACGGTCTTCGGGCCCCTCCACCTCGGCATCGTGGACGGCATTCCCGTCGCCTCCGCCGCCCGGACCCTGTGCGATCTCACCGCGGTCGCCCGGCCATGGATGATCGAGCGCGCGGTGGACGAGGCCTTGCGGCGCAGGATCGTCGACCTCAGGACCCTCACGCGCGTCGCCCACGACCTCGAGGGTCGAGGGCGATTGCGCTGCACCGTCATGCGAGAGATCCTCGAGCACCGGGCTCCGGGCTACCACCCCGGCGAGAGCGATCCCGAGCGGCGCATTGCCAGGCTGCTCGAACGCGCCGGCCTGCCGGCGCCCACGTTGCAGCATCGAGTGCGCCGGGGCGCCAAGACCTATCGCATCGACCTCTGCTATCCGGAGCAGCAGATCGCGATCGAGTTCGACAGTTGGGAGCACCATTCGGGCCGCTCGGCCTTCGACCACGACCGGGCCCGTGGCAACGACCTCGTTCTCCTCGGGTTCCACCTTCTCCGCTTCACGTCACGATCGGGCGATCAGCAGATCGTCGACTCGGTGGCGGCCGCGCTGACTCGAGCATCCGTCAGTTGAGGTGCGCAGACGTCAGCGTTCTGACGGATGTTCGTGGGAGCGGGAGGGGTCAGGTGATGCAGTCGGCGCCGAGGAGGATGCGGAGCTCGGCGTAGAGGCCGGTGCCGGCGTCGACGAGGTGGTCGTCGCCGAGACGGAGGACGGTCGTCTTCTCCGGGCTCTCGAGGTGCACGTAGACGGGGCTGTCGCCGGGATGCTCGGAGAGGATGGCCTTGAGCCGGCCGACCTTGGCGTCGGAGAGCGTGTTGAGCCGCACCTTCACCCGCACCGGCGGCCCGCTGTCGACCGCGAGCTCGGGCCGGGTGATCTCCATGGCGATGATCTTGGGCGTGTCGTCACGCACGTCGAGGCGGCCCTTCACCACCACGATGGCGTCGTCCTCGAGCAGGTGCCCGTAGCCCGCCATCGTCTTCGGGAACACCATCACCTCGAGCGCGGCGCCGAGGTCCTCGAGCACGAACGCGCCCATGAGGTCGCCCCGCTTGGTGTACTTGCGGTTGAGCGCGGTGACGATCCCGCCCACCGTCTTCATCTCGCCCTCGCGGCCCTCCCGCAGCTCCGACAGCGTGCAGTCGACGTACTTCCGCAGTGCCCGCTCCGCGCCCATCATCGGGTGCTCGCTCACGTAGAGCCCGAGCATCTCCTTCTCGAACGCGAGGCGCTGTGACTTCGGGAACTCGGTGTCGGGGATGGTGGTGCGGTGGCCGACGACCGACTCCGGCGCGGGATCGTCGACCGCGGAGAACAGGTCGAACTGGCCCTCGGCCTCGTTGCGCCGACGCCCGAGCACGGTCTCGATGATGGTCTCGTGCACGAACAGCAGGCCCTGACGGGGATGACCGACGGAGTCGAACGCGCCCGCCTTGATCAGCGACTCGACGGTGCGCTTGTTGAGCACCGTCGGGTCGACGCGGTCGCAGAAGTCGTAGAAGTCGGTGAACGGACCGCCCGCTTCCCTCGCCGCGACGATGTGCACCACCACGCCCTCACCGACGTTGCGGACGGCTGACAGCCCGAAGCGCACCGCCTTGCCGTCGGGCCGATCGCGCACCGAGAAGTCGGAGACCGATTCGTTGACGTCGGGGACGAGCACCTCGATGCCGAGTTGGCGACACTCGTTGAGGAAGACCGCGGTCTGGTCCTTGTTGGTCTTGACCGACGTGAGCAGCGCGGCGAGGTACTCGACCGGGTGGTTCGCCTTGAGCCACGCGGTCTGGTACGTGACGAAGCCGTAGCCGACCGAGTGCGACTTGTTGAACGAGTAGTCGGCAAACGGCTCGATGGTGTCGAAGATCCGTTCGCCGAACGCGGCCTCGTGTCCCTGCGCGACGCAGCCCTCGACGAACTTCGTGCGCTCCTTGGCGATCAGGGCGCGGATCTTCTTGCCCGTCGCCTTCCGGAGGTTGTCGGCCTCCTCCAGCGTGTAGCCGGCCAGCCGCTGCGCGACGCGCATCAGCTGCTCCTGGTAGATCATCAGCCCGTAGGTGGGCTCCAGGATCTCGGTGAGGTCGGCGTGCGGGTAGTCGACCGGCTTCCGCCCGTTCTTGCGGTCGGCGTACTCGTTGTGCCAGTTCTGGGCCATGGGCCCGGGGCGGTAGAGCGCGATGAGCGCGGCGACGTCCTCGAACGAGGTCGGCATCAGCGAGCGCAGGAGCGCCCGCATGGGCCCGCCTTCGAGCTGGAACACGCCCACGGTGTCGCCGGCCCGCAGCAGGTCGAAGGTCTTCGCGTCGTCGAGCGGGATGCGGTCGATGTCGGGGCGGGAGCCGGTGCTCTCCTCGATGAGCCCGAGCGCGATCTCGAGCACGTCGAGGTTGCGCAGCCCCAGGAAGTCCATCTTGAGGAGGCCGAGGTCCTCGACCCCGTGCATCTCGTACTGGGTGACGATCGGGGCGTCCTCGATCTTCCCGCCCGCTTCCGGCTTGCGCTGGATCGGGAGGTACTCGGTGAGCGGCTCGCGCGTGATCACCACCGCGGCGGCGTGGATGCCGTCCTGGCGGCGCAGCCCCTCGAGCCCGCGGGCGACGTCGATGACCCGCTTGGCGTCGGGATCGGCCTCGTAGAGGGTGCGCAGCTCGACGGCCATCTTGTAGCCGTCCTCGTGCCCGGTGACCTTCTCGAAGCAGGCCCGCAGCGGCGTGTCGCGCCCCATGATGAGCGGCGGCATGAGCTTGGCGATCTTGTCGCCCACCGCGTACGGGTAGCCGAGCACCCGCGCCGAGTCGCGCACCGCGGCCCGCGCCTTGATGGTGGAGAACGTGATGATCTGCGCCACGTGGTCCCAGCCGTAGCGCTCGGCCGCGTACTTGATCATCTCGCCGCGGTAGCGGGAGTCGAAGTCCATGTCGATGTCGGGCATCTGCTTGCGCCCCGGGTTCAGGAAGCGCTCGAACAGCAGGTCGTACCGGATCGGGTCGATGTCGACGATGCGGAGGCAGTACGCGACGCACGAGCCCGCCGCGCTCCCCCGTCCCGGACCGACCCGGATGCCGCGCGTGCGCGCGTAGCGCACGAGGTCCCACACGACGAGGAAGTACGCCGAGAACCCCATGGTCTTGATGACGCCGAGCTCGAACTCGATGCGCTCGAGCACCTCGGGACCGGGCGAGATCCCGTAGCGGTCCTTGGCGCCCTCGATGCAGAGCTCGCGGAGGTACGAGTCCTCGTCGTGCCCCTGCGGCGTCGGGAACGTGGGCAGCACCGAGTTGCCGAACTCGATCTCGACGTCGGCCCGCTCGGCGACGAGCAGCGTGTTGTCGCACGCCTCCTCGTAGTCGGAGAAGAGGTCGCGCATCTCCTGCGCGGTCTTCAGGTAGAACTCGTCGGCGTCGAACTTGAAGCGCTTCGGGTCGTCGCGCACGGCGCCCGTCTGCACGCAGAGCAGCGCGTCGTGGGCCTCGGCGTCGTCGCGGTGCGTGTAGTGCGAGTCGTTGGTGGCGAGGAGCGGCGCTCGCATGTCGCGCGCCAGCCGGATGAGCTGCGGGTTCACCTGCAGCTGCTCGGGCAGGCCGTGGTCCTGCAGCTCCACGAAGAACGAGTCGCGCCCGAAGATCGACTGGAAGCGCTCGACGTGCTGCCGGGCGAGCTGGTAGTCGTCCTGCAGGATCGCCTGCGAGACCGCGCCGCCGAGGCAGCCGGTCGTGCCGACGAGGCCCTCGTGGTGCTGCTCGAGCAGCTCGAAGTCGACCCGCGGCTTCTGGAAGAACCCGTCGAGGTACGCGTGCGACGACACCTTGATGAGGTTGCGGTAGCCCTGCGTCGATTCCGCCAGCAACGTGAGGTGGTAGATGTCGTGCTGGTCGCGCCGCGGCCGGTCGTGCCGGCTGGTCGTGACCATGTAGGCCTCGGTGCCGATCACCGGCGTGAGGTCGGCCTCCCGCGCCGCGCGGTAGAAGTCGAGGACGCCGTACATGTTCCCGTGGTCGGTGATGCCGACGGCGGGTTGGCCGTCGGCCGCCGCCGTCGCGACCACCTCCTGGATGCGGGCCGCACCGTCGAGCATCGAGAACTCGGTGTGGAGATGCAGGTGCACGAACGACTTGGCCAACGTTGCTCCCGGAGGTCCTCTCCCTCGTCCACAAGCCCCTCCACAGGGCTGTGGATGAATCACACGGGTGTAGTTCGCCGACGTTAGCGCGCGGCTGGGTCGTGCTCGTCCGCGTGAGGCGACCAGCGGCACCAGCATCTCCGCCGGGGTGAGCGATCCGTGGGCGGAGACGAGCTGCGCCTCGTAGGGCAGCGTCGGATCGATGAAGCCGACGCCGGTGCGCGCCGCGAGCACGACGTCGCCGACGCGCCGGTACGTGGCCGACACCGGGTCGGGCCCGAGCCACCCCTCGTCGAGCAGCTGTTCGCGCCGGAACACCCACGCGTCCCCGCCGTGGAGCTCCGACGCGGCCGTGAACAGGTCGGCCGCGGCCCCGGGCCGCGCGTGCAGGTACCGGAACCGGCCGTCGCCCGCGTAGGTCTCGACCATCGGGTGGAGCGGTTGCAACCCGAGCCAGCCGTCCGGTCCGACCTGGACCTGCCCGTGGTCGGCCGTGACCAGCAGCGCGGTGTCGGCCGGCAGCGCGTCGAGCAGCGCGCCGACGATCAGGTCGGTGGCGGCGAGCTCCGCCGGGTAGTACGCCGTGTGCAGCCCGTACGCGTGCGCGACCTCGTCGACGCCCGGGTAGTACGCGTACACGAACGGCGCGCCCTCGGCGACCAGCCGGCGCACGTGCTCGACCAGCACCGAGGTGGTCTGCCAGCCGTGGAAGTCGACCCCCCGCAGGTGGACCGAGGTGAACCCGGTCGTGCGGAACATCGACTTGGTGACGACCGGCACCGCTCGACCCTCGAACACCGGGTGCTTCTGGAGGTGCGCGGGATCGGGCGGTCGGGACCCGTCGGCGAGCTGCCACCGGATGGCGTTGAGCACGCTGCGCTCCTGGCGGATCCGGAAGCCGGTGATCCCGTGGCGCGCCGGCGGCAGCCCGGTGGTGATCGAGGTGAGGGCGGCGGGCGTGGTCGACGGCACCACGGTGGTGACGGGTCCGCCGGTGCAGGCCCCGAGCTCGGGGAGGCGCTCCGGATGGGTGCTGAACGCCTCCCAGCCCAGGCCGTCGAGCACCAGCAGGACGGTGCTGCGGGCCCCCGCGACCGGCTCCGGGAGCCAGGAGACGGGTCGCGAGCCCAGGAGCGCCGGCACCACGCCGGTCACGTTGGGCCCCGAGTAGTCCGGCTTGACCGCCTCCACCGCTCCAGCCTACGAGTGAGGACGCGGACCAGAACGGTCACGAGCGCCCACGCGCGCGATCATGGGACGATGCACGCGGAGATCCGGCGAGCGGCGGCGAGCCCAGAGTGAAGGTGTCGACGCGGGGCGACTACGCGGCGCGCGCGCTCCTCTCGCTCGCACTGCACGGGTCGGACCGGCCGACGTCGGTGAAGGAGATCGCCGAGCGCACCGGGCTGCCCCAGCCCTACCTGGAGCAGATCCTGCTCGCGGTGAAGGGCGCGGGGCTGGTGCGGTCGAAGCGCGGTGTCGGCGGCGGCTACGTGCTGGCGCGACCGCCGGCCGAGATCACGCTGGCCGACATCCTCGCCGCGGTCGACGGCCCGCTCACCACCCTGATGGGCGAGCACGACCACTGCGAGGGGCACTGCATCCTGCAGGAGGTCTGGGTCGGCGTCTCCGACGAGACCCGACAGATCCTGGAGCGGTTCACGCTCGCCGAGCTCGTCGACCGGACCCGCATCGGCCATCCCGACGTCGTCGACCCGGCCGCGCTCGATCAGGTCGCCGAGGCCGTCGAGAGCTGACGGGCACGCGGCGCCACCGGGTCGTGGCTCCGCTTCATCCGCACCACGACCTCGAGGCCGCCGCCTTCCGACGGCGCCAGCGCGACGTCACCGCCGTCACCCACCACGAGCTCGCGCACGATCGAGAGCCCGAGGCCGAAGTGACCGTTGGGGCGACCGTCGCGCCGGGCCTCGCCCGACTGCCAGAACCGCTCGAACGCGTGGGCGCGCTCCTCGGCCGACATCCCCGGCCCTTGGTCGCTGACCCGCAGCTCGACCCAGTCGCCGAAGCTCCCGGCGACGACGCGCACCGCGCTCCCGGGGGGCGCCACCTCGAGCGCGTTGTTCAGGAGGTTGTCGACGACCTGCTCGAGGCGCCCCGGTGTCGCGGACGCCACCGGCGTGCCCGCCACCGACGCGTCGATGTGCACGTGCTTCTCCGCCGCGAACGCGTCCCAGGCGTCGCACCGGCCGTCGAGCACGTCCTCGACCACGATGGGCGCCGGATCGGACGTCGACTGCTCGGCCCGCATGAGCACGAGCAGGCCGTCGACGAGCCGCGACAGCCGCGACACCTCGGCCAGCGCGCCCTCGAGGTCCTCGGCGGCGGCGCCGTCGACGTCGGCCTCGAGGTTCTCGAGCCGCAGCCGCATGGCTGCGAGCGGCGTGCGCAGCTGATGGGACGCGTCGGCCACGAAGCCGCGTTGCGCGCCCACGAGCTGCTCCAGGCGCGCCGCGGTCGCGTTGAACGACTCGGCGAGGACGGTGAGCTCGGCCGGGCCCTTGGGCACCTCGGCGCGCGCCGACAGCTCGCCCGCGCCCAGCGCGCCGGCGGCTTTCTCCAGATCGGCGAGCGGCCTGGTCATCGAGCCGGAGAGGAGGAGGCTGACCAGGAACACGATGCCGAGCACGACGCCACCGGTCGCCGCGAGCAGCAACCAGATGTGGCGGATCTGGTCGTCGATCACCGAGGCGGGATACGTGATGCGCACCGCGCCCTGGATGCCGCCCGCCGATCCGACCGGCAGCGCGACGTAGAGGAGCTTCGTGCCCAACGTCGCCGACGAGCGCGTGCCGCTCACCTCGGCCCCGGCGAGCGCCTGTTGCACCTCGGGGCGGGTCGAGAAGTCGCGCCCGATCGCGATCGACGTGTCGGAGTCGGCGACGCTGCGCCCGCGCGCGTCCGTGATCACGACGCGTCCACCCGCGTTCGAGTGGTACCGGTCGGCGAGCGCCTGGAGGGCGCGCGTCTCGGCCGCGCCCGCGCCGGCGTCGGCCCGGTCGAGCGGCTCCTGCGACCGGATGGCGAGCGAGAAGGCGTCGTGCTGCAGATCGCTGGTGAGCCGGCGCTCGACCGAGTTGGCGTACGACACGCCCAACGGGATCTCCAGCACCAGGAGGACGAAGGCGGTGATGGAGAGGTAGCTGAAGAGCAGGCGCCGCTTCACGGAGCCGCCGTCACTCGGTGAGGGCGCGCAACCGGAACCCCACGCCGCGCACCGTCTCGATCCATCCCGGGTCGCCGAGCTTCTTGCGCAACGACGCGACGTGCACGTCGAGCGTCTTGGTGGGCCCGTACCAGTGCGGGTCCCAGACGTTCTCGAGCAGCTCCTGCCGCGGGCGCACCGCGCCGGCGTCGTCGGCGAGGAAGGCGAGCAGGTCGAACTCCTTCGGCGTCAACGCCACCGGGTTGCCGTCGACCGTGACCCGCCGCGTCCGCCGGTCGACGGTGAGCGTGCCGACCTCGACCACGGAGCCGTGCTCGCCGCCGTGCCCGTTGCCGTTGCCGGCGACGGCGTCGTCTCCCGCGGGCGCGGGGATGGGAGCGCGACGCCGGGCGACGGCCCGGATCCGCGCCACCAGCTCGCGGAAGCCGAACGGCTTCACGATGTAGTCGTCGGCGCCGAGCTCGAGCCCGACCACCCGGTCGACCTCCTCGGACCGGGCGGTGACCACGATGATGGGGACGTCGGAGCGGGCGCGCAGCTCGCGGCACACGTCGAACCCGTCGCGGTCGGGCAGGCCGAGGTCGAGCAGCACGACGTCGAAGTCACCGGTCGCGCTGTGGTCGAGCGCATCGGTGCCGGTCTCGACCCGGTCGACGTCGAGGCCCTCGCGCTCGAGGCCCTTGGCGAGGGGTCGGGCGATGGCGTCGTCGTCCTCGACGATCAGGACTCGCATGGTGACAGCACTTTCCGGTGGGCGGCACCCTCACATGGGGTCGGCAGGATCCCGCCGTTGCTTGACGAAGAATTCCGGTCGATCGGGGTCGTGCGTCACAACGACTTCACCCGGAGCGCGCGTCGGTCGATAGGGCGGCGGAGGATGTTCCGTCCTCACGCAGGAACGGCCGAGGTACAAGGACGAGCCGCGTGCAACGACGCAGACTGCTGGCAACCGCCGGGGCGGTGACGATCACCGCGTTCGCGACCACCGTGGGCCTGGGCGCCAACTTCGGCCTGTTCGGCGTGACCGAGCCCGACTCCCCCGTCGGGCGGCTCGACACGCGACGGGCGACGGTCCAGGCGCACGCCATCCCCGCCGCGACGCCGGTCACCACGACCCCGCCGGGCGCCGACGCCGACGACTGATCCTCAGCGCACCACGAGCCGGCTCAGGACGTCGACGAGGTCGTCGCCGAGCTCCTCCTCGACCCGCACCGGCTCCCCGGACACCGGGTGCGCGAACGCCAGTCCCCCGGCGTGGAGGAACGGGCGGTCGAGCACCAGCATCGGGCGGCTGCCCCCGTAGGCGGCGTCCCCCACGACGGGGTGCCCGATCGCCTGCAGGTGCACGCGGATCTGATGGGTCCGGCCGGTCTCCAACCGGCACTCGAGCCGTGACACCTCCGGGCTCGCGGTACGAGGCGACGACCTCGTAGGTGGTGCGGGCGGTCCGACCACCCTCCCGCACCGCCATGCGCGTCGGGCGGCGCACCGAGCGGCCGATGGGCGCGTCGATCACACCGCGCGCCGACGCCGGCGTGCCCCACACCAGCGCGTCGTAGCGGCGTTCGACGTCGTGGGCGGCGAGCATCGCCACCAGCGCGTCGTACGCCGGCGCCGACCGCGCCACCACCAGCAGGCCACTGGTGTCGCGGTCGAGCCGGTGGACGATCCCCGGGCGCGCGGGATCGCCGACGTCGGCGAGCTCCGGGTAGCGCGCCAGGAGGCCGTTCACCAACGTGCGGTCGGGGTGACCGGCGCCGGGATGGACCACCAGGCCTGCGGGCTTGGCCACGACCGCGACGTCGGCGTCCTCGTACCGCACGACGACCGGGACCGTCGGATCGGGTCGCGGGAGCCCGGGCGCCACCGGCTCCGCCAGCACCTCGATCACGTCGTCGGCGTCGAGCCGCCGGCTCTTGGCCACCCGCTCGCCGTCGACGAGGACCGAGCCGGCCTCGACCAGCGCCTGCACCTCGCTGCGGGTCCAGCCGGTCAGCAGTGCCACCGCGCGGTCGACCCGCTCCCCCGCCAGCGCCTCGGGGACCGCGAACTCCTCAGCCACCGGCGTCAACCACGCGCGGCGCGTTGCTCGATCAGGTCGGTGCGCACCGCCCAGATGACGATGATGACCGCGCCGATGGTGATCGCGGAGTCGGCGACGTTGAACGTCGGGAAGCTGCCGACGTGCACGAAGTCGACGACCGCACCCTTCAGGAAGCCGGGCGCCCGGAACAGGCGGTCGACGAGGTTCCCGAGCGCGCCCCCGAGCACCAACGAGAGCCCGACGACCATGAGCGGGTCGCGCGTGCGGCGCACCGCCCGCACGAGCAGCACCGCCACCCCGATGGCGACGATGGCGAGCAACGGCGTGAACGCCTGGAACAGGCTGAACGCGCTGCCGGTGTTGCGGGTGAGCGCGAAGCCGATGTCGTCGCCGATCACCGTGATCGGCCCGTCGGCCAGGTCACGCACCGCCCAGAGCTTCGAGAGCTGGTCGAGCACGACGACGCCGAGCACGATCGCGGTCGCGAGCAGCGGTCGCCCCGTGGGCCGCGACGGTGGCGTGGGATCGGTGCCGCTAGCGGCGTCGCTCGGCACGAGCCTTGCAGTCGACGCAGGTCTCGGCGTAGGGCAGCGCCTCGAGGCGCTCGAGGCTGATGCGGCGGCCCGCGGGCAGGCACAGGCCGTACGTCTTGTTCTCGATGCGCTCCAGGGCGCGGTCGATCTCGTCGACGATCTGCTGGGCCGACGCCGAGAGCAGGAGGTCGCGCTCGCGCTCGATGTTGATGGTGTCGCCCTCGCCGGACTCCTCGTCGAACTGCGTGTCGCCGCCCTCGCGCTCGGCCGCGAGCTGCTCGGCCTCGGCGGCGAGCTCGTCGGCCTGCTGCACGTGGCGGGCCCGCTCCTCGAGCAGGCTGGTCTGCAGGCGCTCGACGGTCTTGGGCGACAACCCGGGCTTCTCCGGCTTCACCTCGAACCCCGACAGCGGGCAGATGACGGTCGACGGCTTGCGGGCGGGCTTCTTCGCCGGTTCCGGCTTGGCCACCGCCTTCTTCGCCGGCGGGGCCTTCTTGGTGGGCGCCGCCTTCTTGACCGGTGCGGCCTTCTTGGCCCCGGCCGGAGCGGGCGCCTTCTTCACCGGAAGGGCCTTCTTGGCGGGGGCCGAGACCGCGGCCTTCTTCGCCGGCGCGGCCTTCTTCGCCACCGCGGGGCTCTTCACCGGCACCTTGTCGGCCACCTTCGCGGGCGCGCCCTTCTTCGCCAGAAGCGCCGTCTTGGCCGGCACCGCCGCCGTCTTGGGCTTGGTCGTCTTCTTCGGTGCAGCGGCTCTGGCCATGACTTCCTCTGGGAGCGAGCGCCGGATTGTAGTGGCAGGTCGGGCCGTCGCAACGCAAAGGTTGCCGCCGTTGTTCCCGGCCCGCTCCGAGGCCGCGCGCCGGTTGCGGTGGCCGCCGTCGGGTCGATTTGGCGCCGGGACCGACACCGGCCCGCCGGTACGATCCCGGAGTGCCGTTCGAACCCGTCGCCGCCTCACTCGACCTGGTCGCGCTCGAGGAGTCGGTGCTCACGCGGTGGGACACCGACGACGTGTTCGCGGAGAGCCTGCGCCGGCGCAGCGGCGCCCCGGAGTGGGTCTTCTACGAGGGCCCGCCCACCGCCAACGGCCGGCCCGGCATCCACCACGTGTGGGCCCGGCTGTTCAAGGACCTCTACCCGCGGTTCCACACCATGCGGGGGCGCCACGTGGCCCGGAAGGGTGGCTGGGACTGCCACGGGCTCCCGGTCGAGGTCGAGGTCGAGAAGGAGCTCGGCATCCACAACAAGCACGAGGTCGAGGCGTTCGGCATCGGTGAGTTCAACCGCCTGTGCCGCGAATCGGTGCAGCGCTACGTGTCCGACTTCGAGTCGCTCACCAAGCGCATCGGGATGTGGCTCGACACCGACGACGCGTACTGGACGCTCGACAATTCGTACATCGAGAGCGTGTGGTGGCTGTTCCGCCAGATGTGGGACGCCGGCAACCTCTACGAGGGTCACAAGGTGGTGCCCTACTGCGGGCGCTGCGGCACCGCGCTGTCGAGCCACGAGCTCGGCCAACCGGGCGCCTACCAGGACATCACCGACCCATCGGTCTACGTGCGCTTCCCGGTCGTCGACCGCGACTTCGACCTCCTCGTGTGGACGACCACCCCCTGGACGCTGGTGTCGAACGTCGGCGCCGCGGTGGGGCCCGAGGTCGAGTACGTGCGGGTCCGGAGCGCCGGCGGGCGCGACCTCGTGATGGCGGCGGCGCGCGTCGCCGACGTCTTCGGTGACGACGCCGAGGTCGTCGGCGCGGTCGCGGTGTCCGACCTCGTCGGCCTCCGGTACGAGCGCCCCCTCGAGCTCCTCGCGCTCCCGGAGTCCGGCGCGCGGGTGGTCGCCGCCGACTTCGTGACCGTCGACGACGGCTCCGGCATCGTGCACCTCGCGCCCGCGTTCGGCGAGATCGACCGCGAGGTCGCCGACACCGAGGGCCTGCCGATGCTGAACCCGGTGGGGCCGGCGGCGACGTTCGTCGACACCCCCGCGGGCAGCACACCGTGGACGGGCATGTTCGTGAAGGACGCCGACCCCGCGATCGTCGACGCGCTCGCGGCGGCGGGCCGACTGGAGCGGCTGGTCGACTACACGCACTCGTACCCCCACTGCTGGCGGTGCGGCACGCCGCTCATCTACTGGGCCAAGCCCACCTGGTTCGCGCGCACCTCCGCGCACAAGACCGAGATGCTGCGCGAGAACGAGTCGATCGGGTGGCACCCGGAGCACATCAAGCACGGCCGCTTCGGCGACTGGCTCGAGAACAACGTCGACTGGGCGCTCTCCCGCGACCGCTTCTGGGGCACCCCGCTGCCGGTGTGGCGCTGCGACGACTGCGGGACCGACACCTGCGTCGGGTCGGTGGCCGAGCTGGCCGAGCGCTCGGGCCGCGATCTCGCCGACCTCGACCTGCACCGGCCCGCGGTCGACGACGTCACCATCGAGTGCCCGAAGTGCGAGCAACCGGGCGCGCGACGCGTCGAACCGGTGCTCGACGCGTGGTTCGACTCCGGCGCGATGCCCTCGGCGCAGTTCCACTACCCCTTCGAGCACGAGGAGCTGTTCGCGCAGCGCTTCCCCGCCGACTTCATCTGCGAGGCGATCGACCAGACCCGCGGGTGGTTCTATTCGCTCTTGGCGGTCAACACGCTGGTGTTCGACGAGAGCCCGTACCGCAACGTGGTCTGCCTGGCGCTGGTCGTCGACAAGGACGGCCAGAAGATGTCGAAGTCGAAGGGCAACGTCATCGACCCGTGGACGGTGCTCGACACCCGCGGGGCCGACGCGCTGCGCTGGAACTTCTTCTCCGCCGGCTCACCGTGGACGCCGCGGCGGGTGTCGGTCGAGGCGATCGACGAGTCGGCGCGCTTCCTGGTGACGCTGTGGAACACGTACTCGTTCTTCGTCACCTACGCGAACCTCGACGGCTGGACGCCCGAACCGGTGACCCACACGGCCGCGTCGACCCACGTGCTCGACCGCTGGGTGCGCTCGCGCCTCCACGGCACCATCGCCACGGTGACCGAGGCCCTCGACGGCTTCGACGCGCTGCGCGGCGCGCAGGCCCTCGAGCGCTTCGTCGACGACCTCTCCAACTGGTACGTACGTCGCTCGCGGGCGCGCTTCTGGAACGCGGACGCCGGCTCCGTGCCCGAACGGGAAGCCGGCTCCGTGCCGAACGGAAACCGGCGCCGCACGCGACGCTGCACGAGGCGCTCTCCACCGTCGCGCGCCTCCTGGCGCCGTTCACGCCGTTCATGGCCGACGAGCTCCACCGCAACCTGCAATCGTCGGGCGAGTCGGTCCACCTCGCGGACTGGCCCGAGGTCGACCCCGCCGCGCGCGACGACGCGCTCGAGGCGGAGATGGAGCGGGCGCGCACGGTCGTGTCGCTCGGCCTGTCGGCGCGCAACGACGCCAAGCTGAAGGTGCGCCAACCACTGCGGCGCGCGCTGGTGCTGCTGCCCGACGGCGGCGCGTTCTCCGACGCGGTCGCGGCCGAGGTCGCCGACGCGCTCAACGTGAAGCAGCTCGAGGCGGTCACCGATCTCGAGGGTCTCCTCGACGAGCGGCTGCACCCGAACTTCCGCACCCTCGGACCGAAGCTCGGCAAGCAGGTGCCACTGGTGAAGGACGCATTGGCCGCGGTCGACGTCGCCGTGGCCAAGCGCGCGCTGCAGCGCGACGGTGGCTACGACCTCGCGCTCGCCGACGGCTCGTCCGTACGGCTCGACCCGGACGACGTCGAGGTGCGCGCCGAGTCGCACGAGGAGTTCGCGCTCGCGCAAGAGGGCGGCGTACGCGGTCGCCATCGACACGACCGTCGACGACGAGCTACGCGCCGAGGGCATCGCGCGCGACCTCATCCGGCTCCTCAACGAGCAGCGCAAGGCCACGGGGCTCGACATCGCCGATCGCGTCCGGGTGCGCCTGGGTGCGACCGGTCGGGTCGAAGCCGCCGCCCACCTGCACCGCGACTGGATCGCGCGCGAGGTGCTGGCCGTCGACCTCGTGGTGGAGCCGGGGGTCGCCGACGGTGTGACGCGCGTCGACGTGGACGGCGAGCCGGTGTCGGTGGATCTGGAGCGGGTGGAGCGCTGAGGCGTCAGCGCCGCCGGCGGAACCGCCGACGGTCCTGCTCGGACTCGGTTTCGTAGAACGAGGCCTGCTCGTCGTCGCGCGGCCCGAGGGGGGCGTCGTCGCGCACCGCCTCGCGGAGCGAGGCGAAGAACGCGTCGTCGTCGAGCGAGTCGGTGTCGATCGGCGTTGGCCTCGATCGGCGTGTCGGACGCGAACGGCTCGTGGGCCGCGGTGTCGCGCTCCCAGGGCGCGGGGGCATCCCAGGCGGGCGCTCCGGGGGCCCAGTCGTCCTCGGACGGCAGCCACGACGAGTCGGCCGGCGGCGCGGAGGTCGACGCCTCCGGCGCGGGCGCCGGTGGCGGCCACTCAGCGGCCGGCGGCGCGCTCTCCGCCGACGTCGGTCGAGGTGGCGCGGCGACGGGCGACGGGGACGCGGATGCCTCGGCCGCGAACACCGAGCCCGACGTGGACGGCGCGTCGACCGCGCCGAGCGCGCGCGTGTCGGGACCCGGGTCCCACGCCGACTGGTCGGACTGCACCTCGTGCACCGCTTCCTCGGCCTCGGCATCGAGGACGGGCTCGACGACGGGGTCGGCGATCGCGACCGGCCCGCGCGCCGCGGGCAGGTCGACGTCGTGGATCTCGGGCCGCGGCGCGGGCGGCTCGACCTCGCCGGTGAGGTTCTCGAGGTCGGACTCGATCGCGGCGCGGATGCGCTCGCGGTACCCCGTCGCGTACGCGTCGAGCGCGTCGGCGTCGGCGCGCAACTGCTCACGGCGCGCCGACAGGTCGAGGATCTCGGCCTCGAGTCGACGGCGTTCACCTTCGGCGATGCGGCGGGCGGTGGCTTCCGCGTCGCTGACGAGCGACTGCGCCTTCGCCTCCGACTCCTCCAGCAACTGGCGCGCGCGCGCCTGCGCCTCGTTCACCGCGTCGTCGGCGGCGCGCTGCGCGAGCAGCAACGTGCGCTGCAGCATGTCGGCGTCTTCGCGACTCGACGGGAGCGGCACCTCCGACGCCACTGCCACTGCCGCAGCCGCGGGTGCGGCCTGCGGGGCGGCGGGCGCGGGGCGGCTGGCAGCTTCCTGCAGCTTCTGCGTCAAGCTCTCGATGGTGACGGCCGCCCGCTCGAGCAGATCGTCGACCTCGTCACGGTCGTAGCCGCGCCACGAGTCCTTGATCTCGCTGCTCCGGAGTTCCTGAGGGGTCACGTCCATGGCAGGCCATGGTAGCGAGGAGGGCCGCCCGAGCGGGGCCCAAGCGCGGGTCAGCCGGCGGCCAGCACCGATCGCAGGATCAACAGCACGAAGAAGACGATCATGAACGAGGTGTCGAACATGCCGATCGGCGGGACGACCCGGCGGACCGGCCGGAGGACCGGTTCGGTGAGCTCGAAGAGGAGGGTGTTCAGCGAGGCCAGGAAGGTGCCGCCGCGCACGGGGAACCAGGACAGGACCGCCCGCCCGCCGAGGATGACGAGGTAGAGGGTGACCAGGATGGCGAGGATGTCGCGCACGGTCAGGGTTGGAAGAGGCCCCGCGCCTGCAGCCGGTCCTTCTCCTCCTGGGAGACCTCGACGTTGCTGGGCGTGAGCAGGAACACCTGGTCGGCGACGCGCTGCATGGAGCCCGCCACGGCATAGGCGAGGCCGCTCGAGAAGTCGATCAGGCGCCGCTGCAGCTCGCGGGGCAGGCCCTGCAGGTTGAGGATCACGGGCTGGTTGGCCTTGAGCCGGTCGCCCACCTCCTGGGCATCGTTGAAGCCCTGCGGCTCGACCACGTGGACGCGGGCGGCGGTGGTCGGGCCGATGGTGCGCACGACGCTCGGGCGGGGCGAGGAGGACATGCCCGACGGCTCCTCCCGGGGCGCGGTGGCCCGGGGAGGTGCGGGCGCCGGCTCGGGCGCGCCGTAGTCGGCCCCGTAGTCGGTCTGGGGCTCGGGGCGGGTCCGCACCGTCCCGGACTCGCGGGGCGCGGTGGCGCGGCCGTCGGCGTCGTCCCGACCCGGGTCGCGGCGCGCGCGCGGGTTCGGCGGCTCCTCGGCCGGTTCGCCGTAGTCGCCGTAGGACTCGTACTCGCCGCCGTACTCGAGCTCGTCGTCGTCCTGGAGACCCAGGTAGACCATCGCCCGACGCCACATCGAAGCCATGTGCGTCTGCCTCCTCGCGTCCCCGAGCCTATGAGATGGAGCGCGGCGGGGGCGGGACGGGGGTCACCCGGGTCACGGGTGTCCCGGTCGGGGGCCGAACAGGGCCCGGCCGACGCGGACGATGGTCGCCCCCTCCTCCACCGCGACCTCGAAGTCGTCGGTCATGCCCATCGACAGCTCCGACAGCGCGAGCGCCGCAGCCTGGTCCCGCAGCGCGGCGAACCAGCGGCGGGGGTCGTCGGCGTGGGGCGGCACGGCCATGAGGCCGGCGACGTCGAGCCCCGCCGCCCGCAGGTCGTCGACCAGGCCCGGGACCCGCGCCGGGAGGCAGCCGCCCTTCTGCGGCTCCGCGCCGAGGTTCACCTCGACCAGCACCCGGGCGCCCGGCGCCCGCCGGGCGATCTCGGCGCCGAGCTCGGGCCGGTCGACCGACTGCCAGCACGCGATCCACGGCGCGAGCGCACGCACCTTGTTGCGCTGGAGCCGGCCGAGGAAGTGCCAACGCACGCCGACCGGCGGCGGGCCGGTCACCGCGGTCTTGGTGAGCAGCTCCTGGGCCCGGTTCTCGCCCAGGTCGGGCACCCCGGCGTCGACGACCTCCTGGACCCGGGCCGGCTCGACCGTCTTGGTCGCGGCGACCAGGGTCACCTCGCCGGGGTCGCGCCCGGCGCGGGCGGCGGCGCCGGCGATGCGCGCCCGCACCTCGGCCACCCGGGCCGCGACGGACGGGGACGGTCGGCTCACGGCGTCCGCACCACGACCAGCGCCTGGCGACCGGTGACGCCGTCGCGCCGGTAGGAGAAGTGGTCGGGCGAGGCGGCGGTGCACACGTCGACGTCGTCGAGGTCGTCGACCCCGGCCTGCTCGAGTGACCGGCGGACCGCGGCGGGGATGTCGAGCGCGGGCGCACCGGTGTCGGTCCGCGCCGCGACCTCGGGACCCAGCCGGTCGACCAGCCGGGCGAGGAGGTCGGTCCCGAACTCGTAGCGGGCGGGGTGGACGCACGGGCCGAGCACCGCCCGGATCGGGCCGTCGGACCGCACGCGCAGGGCCGCGACCGCGGCGCCGAGCACGCCCTGCTCGAGGCCGGGCCACCCCGCGTGGGCCACCGCGACCGCGTCGGGCGCGACCAGGGCGACGGGGGCGCAGTCGGCGGTGAGCACCACCAGCGGGAGCCCGACGCGGGTGGTGACCGCGGCGTCGGCGGTCGGCGGCGCCGCGGGCGGGGCGTCGACGGAGACGACGTCGCACCCGTGCACCTGGCGCAGCCACACCCACGCCCGGGGGTCGGGGGGACACCCGGGGACGGCGCGCGCGGCGCGCGTCCGGTTCTCCGCCACCGCCGCGGGATCGTCGTCGACGTGGTCCCCGAGGTTGAGGGTGGCGTACGGCGCCCGGGAGACGCCGCCGTGCCGGTCGGTGAAGACGACCCGGGCGCCGGGAAGGGCACGCTCGATCAGGAACGGCGCCCGATCAGCGCAGGAACTCGGGAACGTCGAACTGATCGTCGCCGTCGGCGTCGTCGTCGCCGCGCATCGAGAAGTCGATGCCGTCGCCGAGGTCGTCGTCATCGTCGTCGAGCCCGAGCGACGTCAGCCCACGCGACGGACGCTTCTCGCCGTCGTAGCGGTCGAAGCCGGCCGCGATCACCGTGATGCGCACCTCGTCGCCGAGGCTGTCGTCGATCACCGCCCCGAAGATGATGTTGGCGTCGGGGTGCGCGGCCTTGGCCACGATCTCCGCCGCCTCGTTCACCTCGAAGAGGCCGAGGTCGGACGGGCCCGACACGTTGAGCAGCATCCCGCGGGCGCCCTCGACGCTCGCCTCCAGCATCGGGCTGGAGATGGCGGCCCGGGCCGCGTTGACCGCGCGGCCGTCGCCCGAGGCGTACCCGATGCCCATGAGCGCGCTGCCGGCGTTGCTCATGATCATGCGGACGTCGGCGAAGTCGGTGTTGATGAGCCCCGGCGTCGTGATGAGGTCGGTGATGCCCTGGACACCCTGGAGCAGCACCTCGTCGCAGGTCTTGAACGCGTTGAGCATCGACGTGCGCTCGTCGGCCACGCTGAGCAGCCGATCGTTCGGGATGACGATGAGCGTGTCGACCTTCTCCCGCATCTTCTGGATGCCGTTCTCGGCCTGGACGCCGCGCCGGCGACCCTCGAAGCTGAACGGGCGGGTGGCGATGCCGATGGTGAGCGCGCCGGCGGCCTTGGCCACCTCGGCCACCACCGGGCCCGCGCCGGTGCCGGTGCCGCCACCCTCGCCGAGGGTGATGAACACCATGTCGGCGCCCTTGAGGACCTCCTCGATCTCGCTGCGGTGGTCGTCGGCGGCCTGGCGCCCGATCTCCGGGTCCGAGCCGGCACCGAGGCCGCGGGTGATGTCGCGGCCGATGTCGAGCTTCACGTCGCCGTCGCTCAGGAGCAGGGACTGCGCGTCGGTGTTCACCGCGATGAACTCGACGCCCTTGAGCCCGGCGTCGATCATCCGGTTGACGGCGTTGCAGCCGCCCCCGCCGACCCCGATGACCTTGATCACCGCCAGGTAGTTCTGGGGCTCGCCCAACATCAACTGCGTCCTTTGCTCGAAGTCCTCGAGTGCTCGAGTGCTCGTGTGTGGCTCGTGATCCCGGGTCCCGAGCCCACTCGACCCCACTCATTGTGGAGGCCGACGGCCTCGACCCCTGGTATTTCGGGGCTCGGTCTCACCCTCGACCCCCCTAACCCTGAACCTCCAGTCGAGGTTTAGAGTTATGTCAAGCTGTACTTCCGGTCCAGACTTTACTCTTGCCCCATTCGATGGTCAACTCCCCACTTCTCACACCCGGCTCAGCCGGCCACGGGATTGGTCGGGACGCTGACGTCGACGTAGGCCACCGGGGTCCCCGCCGACGCCTGGAGCACCGCCAGCGCGGCCCGCACCTTCACCGCCACCTGGGTGGGCGGCCCGAGGCGGACCTCCGGTCCGGTGCGGAGGTGGAGGACCACACCGTGGTCGGTCGTCTCGACCGACGCGGTCCCGCCGGCGACGAACCCCGCGAGCCCGGCCGCCGCGCGCGCGCCGTCACGCGGCGCGATCGTGCCCCCGACGCCGGTCACCATCTTCACGCCGAGCAGCTGGGGCAGGCCGACGGGCGGCTCGGCCACCGTCTCGACCACCCGCCCGCTGCCGTCGACCACCGCCTTGCCCGTCGGCCCGTCCACCCACGCCACCGGCCGGCGCTCGTGCACCGTGACGCGGACGGTGTCGGGCCACTCGCGGCTGACCGTGGCCCGCCGGACGTACGGCAGCGCCTCGAGGTCGCGCACCACCCGGCTCGGGTCGAGCCACAGCATGGCGTCGCCGGGGTGGATCCCGCCGGCCCGCTCGACCTCGGCCGCGGTGAGGTGGTGGAGGCCGCGGATGTGCACGTGGTCGACGTCGAGCAGGGGCGACACCGAGACCCCCCACGCCAGCGCCGCCAGCACCACGACGATGCCGCACACGATCGCCAGGCGACGCCGGCGTCGGCGTGGCGTCGCTCGGGGCCGGGGCTCGGCGCCGGGGCGGCGGCGCCACCGTGGCCGGCCGGGTCGGGCGGGACTCGGCGCGGGTGCTCACCCGTCCCCTCCCCCGGGACCGTCTTCGTCGAAGCCGACCATGCGCAGCTCGGGAACGAGGGCGATGCCGGTGGCGTCGAGCACCCGCCGCCGGACCTCGGCCACGAGCGCGTGCACGTCGTCGGCGGTGGCGCCGGCCTCGGCCTGGAAGAAGTTGGCGTGCTTGGCCGACACGACCGCGCCACCGACCCGCAGGCCCTTGAGCCCCAGCGAGTCGATGATCCGGCCGGCGGAGTCGCCGGGTGGGTTGGCGAACACCGAGCCCGCGTTGGAGCCGCCGGGCTGGTGGTCGCGCCGCCAGCGGACGACGTCGGCGACGATCGCCTCGCACGCGGCGGCGGTCCCCGCCGTGGTGCGGAAGCTCGCGCCGGTGACCACCTCGGTCGGGCCGACCGCCGACCGCCGGTACCCGAAGGCGAGGTCGGCCGCGGGCCGGGGGTGGGCCCGGCCGCCTCCCCGGCCGCCAGGTCGACGACGTCCGCCTCGATCAGCACGTCGGCGGTCTCCCGCCCGTGGCCGCCCGCGTTCATCCGGACCGCGCCGCCGACGCTGCCCGGGATGCCGACGAAGAACTCGAGGCCGCCCCGACCGGCCCCGGCGGTGCGCCGGGCCAGGACCGGGAGCGGTACCGCCGCGCCGGCCCGGACGACGTCGGGATCCGAGTCGAGGTCGGTCGTCTCGAACCCGGGACCGAGCACCAGCCCCAGCCCCGGGAACCCGGCGTCGGCGACCAACAGGTTCGAGCCCCGCCCGACCACGAGGAGCGGCGGGACGCCGTCGGCCAGCGCCCCGGCGAGCGCGGCGAGCTGCGCGGGCGACTCGACCCGGGCCAACACCGCCAGCGGGCCTCCGACCCGGTAGGTGGTGAGGTCGGCGACGGGGACGCCGCGCGCGACCGGTACCCCGGCCGCCGCGAGACGCGCCGCCAGCCCGGCGGGGTCGAGACCCGGCGGGCCCGCGGTCACGACGGGGGCGCCAGCCACTCGTCGGGCGCGGTGGTGAGGTCGCCGGCGCCGAGGGTGAGCACGACGTCGCCGGGGCGGGCGAGGCGGGGCACGTGGGCGACGAGGTCGGCGCGCCGCGGCAGGTAGGTGACGGCCGCTTCGGGGTGGGCGTCGAGCACGGCTTGGAGCACGAGCCGCCCGGAGACCCCGGGCTGGGGTTGCTCCCCGGCCGGGTAGACGTCGGTGAGCACGAGCGCGTCGGCGCCGGTGAACGCGTCGGCGAAGTCGCGCCAGAGCGCCGCCGTCCGCGTGTAGCGATGGGGTTGGAACACGGCGACCACCCGCTCCCAGCCGCCTTCGCGCGCGGCACGGATCATGGCGTGGACGTCGCTCGGGAGGTGCGCGTAGTCGTCGACGTAGGTGACGCCGTCGCGCTCGCCCCGGAACTGGAAGCGACGGGCGACGCCGCCGAAGCTCCCGAGCGCGCTCGTGACCGCGTCGAAGGGCACCCCGAGCTCCAACCCGATCGCGGCGGCGCCCGCCGCGTTCACCGCGTTGTGCCGGCCGGGCACCGGGAGCTCGACCGCGCCGAGCGGCTCGCCGGAGCGGGCGAGCGTGAACCGGCTGCCGCGGCGACCGCCCTCGTAGCCGTCCATCCGGTAGTCGGCTCCGGTGGCGAACCCGTAGGTGACGGTGGCGCCGGGAGCGCGCGCGGCGATGGCGGCGGCGAGCTCGTCGTCGGCGCACAGCGCGCAGACGCCGGGGATCCGGGCCACGAAGGTGTCGAACGCGTCGACGAGGGCCGGGAAGTCGCCGTAGTGGTCGAGGTGGTCGGGCAGCACCGAGGTGACGACCGCGTCGTGGGGCGCCAGCTCCAGGAAGGTGCCGTCGCTCTCGTCGGCTTCGACCACCAGCCACTCGCCCGAGTCGAACACCGCGTTGGTGCCGACCTCGTTGAGGTCACCCCCGATGAGGAAGCTCGGGTGCCAGCCGGCGGCGCGCAGGATGAGCGCCAGCATCGACGAGGTGGTGGTCTTGCCGTGGCTGCCCGCGACCGCGATCGTCGTGCGGGTGGCGACGATGGCGCGCAGCGTGTCGGCGCGGCGCAGCACCGGGATGCCGCGCTCGCGGGCGGCGACGACCTCGGGGTTGCTCTCGGGGATCGCGGTGGAGATGACGACCGCGTCGAGCACGGTCGGGAGGTGCTCGGCGGCGTGGCCGACGTGCGTGGTGACGTCGAGCAGCCCGAGGCGTTCGAGCGGGCGCGACTCGCGGAGGTCGGAACCGCTCACGCGGTGACCCATGCGCGCGAGGACCGTGGCGATCGCGCTCATGCCCGCGCCGCCCACGCCGACGATGTGCACCGAGCGCGGCGAGGTGAGATCGAGCTCCAGGTCGCCCGCCGGTTCACCGCGCACCGGCGACCTCCTCGACGAGGTCGGCGAAGCGGGCGGTGGCATCCGGCCGCCCGAGCGCGCGCGCGGCGTCGCCCATGGCGCGCCGACGGTCGGGGTCGGCGAGCAGCGCGGTGAGCTCGGTGTCGAGGCGGGCCGGGTCGAGGGCGGCATCGCGCACCACCACCGCGGCGCCGACCGCGGCCAGCGCCTCCGCGTTCGCGGTCTGGTGGTCGCCGGGCGCGCCGGGGAGCGGCACCAGCACCGCGGGCACGCCGACCGCGGTGAGCTCCGCGGTCATCCCGCCCGAGCGGGAGACGACCAGCGTGGCGTCGGTGTAGATGGCCTCCATGTGCTCCTCGAACGGGACCAGTCGGTAGCCGAGCGCGTCGCCCGGTCGGCGTAGCGCTTCCAGCCGGATGCGGCACTCTTCGTAGTCGCGGACACCGCTCACGTGGTGGATCATGACGTCGCTCCGGTCCCGCCAGCGGTCGTAGAGGCCGAGGACCGCCTGGTTCAGCGAGCGCGCCCCGAGGCTCCCGCCGACCACCGCGACCAGCGGGGGTGTGACCGGCGCCCGGCGCACGGCGGCGATGGCGGGCCGGATGGGATTGCCGGTGACCACCGCCCCGGGGAGCGGCGTCCCGGGGAGGGTGACCGCGGGGCGGGCACCGAGGCGCACCGCGATCCGGTTGGCCAGGCCGGGATGGGCGTCGGCCTCGTGCACCACCGCCGGCACGCCCGAGAGGCGGGCGCCGACCAGCGCCGGGACCGACGCGTAGCCGCCCACGCCCACCACCACGCGCGGGCGCAGCCGCCGCACCAGCCGCACCGCCCGGGCGACGGCGACGACGGTGTCCCACGCGGTGCGGAGGTTCTGCGCGACATGGCGGGGGCGGAACCCCCGTTGGAGGCCGCGACCGGGCAGGAGGTCGATGGCGAAGCCGGCGGCCGGGACCGCGGTCGCCTCGAGGCCGCGCTGGCGCGCCGACGAAGCGCACCCGCTCGCGGGCGTACCCGCGGGCGACGAGCTCCTCCGCCAGCGCGAGCGCGGGGAACACGTGACCACCGGTGCCGCCGCCGCTGATGAGGACGTCGGCCGCGGTCACCGTCGCGCGGGAGCGGGCCGCGTCGCGCGGGCGGGCGTGGCGCGACCCTGGCGGGCCACGTTCACCAGGATGCCGGTCGCGAGCATCGTGGTGATGAGCGCCGAGCCACCGAACGACACGAACGGGAGCGGGATGCCGGTCACCGGGAGCAGGCCCACGACCGCGCCGATGTTGATGACCGCCTGCCCGACGACCCACATCGTCGCACCCGCGGCGATCAGCGCACCGAAGCGGTCGGGCGCGCGCAGCGCGGCGCGCGTGCCGAGCACCCCGAAGGCGACGAACAGCGCCATCACGAGGAAGCAACCGATGAGGCCGAGCTCCTCACCGATGATGGCGAAGATGAAGTCGGTGTGCGCGTTCGGCAGGAAGTTCCACTTGGCCCGCCCGGCGCCGAGCCCGACGCCGGTGAGACCTCCGCTGCCGAGGGCGATGAGCGACTGCGAGATCTGGTAGCCCGCGTTCGACGAGTCGGCGAACGGGTGGAGGAAGGTGAGCATCCGCGCCCGGCGGTAGGGCTCGACCATGGCCAGGAACGTCACCGCGGTGATGCCGGCGGCGCCGACGATCGCGAGGTGGCTCTTCCGCACGCCCCCCGCCACCAGCACCGCGAGCACGACGAGGGCGAGCACCATCGCCGAGCCGAGGTCGGGCTCCTTCATCACGAGCAGGGCGAACCCGGCGAGGACCAGCGCCACCGGCCGCAGCACCCGGCGCCAGTCGTGCAGCTCCCCGGCCCGCCGGCTCACGAGGTCGGCCGCGTAGAGGAGGAGGGCCAGCTTGGCGATCTCGCTGGGCTGGAAGCGCAGGAAGCCGGCACCGAGCCACCGGCGCGAGCCCGACACGTAGATCCCGATGCCGGGGACGAGCACCACGACGAGGAGCACCACGCTGACGACGAGCAGCGGCCGTACCAGGCCGCGCCACCGTCGGTAGTCGAACCGCACCGCGAACACGAACGCGATCAGCCCGAAGACCGTCCACATCAGCTGCCGGAGGAAGAAGTACCAGGGCGACCCGTAGTCGGTGAGCGATGCCACCGACGACGCCGACAGCACCATCACCACGCCGACCACGTTGAGCACCGCGACCGTCGCCACGAGCAGGATGGCCGTCGACGACCGCGCCCCGCGGCGCGGCGCGTGGTCGTGGGAGCCGCGCGGTGGCGGTGGGCGCGGACGTGACTCGTGAACGCGGTCATGCGGGTCCTCCGTTGGCGCACGGAGGCGACGCCTCCACCAGCAGCTCCACCTCGCGGGCGAAGTCGTCACCGCGCGCCGCGTAGCTGTCGTACCAGTCGAACGAGGCGCACGCGGGTGACAACAGCACCGCGTCGTCGGCGCGGGCGCGCGCCGACGCGGCGCGCACCGCCTCGCGCATCGAGTCGGCCCGGACCACCGGGACCGCGCCGGCGAACGCGGCCTCGACCTCGCCCGCGGCCTCACCGATCGCGACCACCGCCCGGACCCGGCTCGCCTGCGCGCGCAGGCGGCCGAGGTCGAGCGCCTTGTTGCGACCTCCGGCGATGAGCACGACGTGCTCGAAGCCGGCCAGCGCGCTGACGGTGGCGTGCGGGTTGGTGGCCTTGGAGTCGTCGTAGAACTTCACCCCGGCGCGCTCGCCCACCAGCTGCACGCGGTGCGCGAGGCCGGCGAAGCCGGTCAGGGCCTTCGTCACCGCGGCGGCGTCGGCGCCGAGATCCGTCGCCGCGGCGGCGGCGGCCAGCGCGTTGGCGACGTCGTGCGGCGCGCCCGACTCGGGCAGGGGCGCCACCACCCCGGCCGGACCGACCAGCGCGCCCTCGCGCACGCCGTAACCGCCGGGCGCCGGCGCGCCGATCCCGAACCGGATCACCCGGCCGGGGGCGGTGGCGGCCAGGGCGTCGGCGACGGGGTCGTCGCGGTTCACCACGAGCAGCGCCCGGCTCCCCTGGTTCGCGAACACGCGGGCCTTGGCCGCGGCGTAGGCGGCGACCGACCCGTGCCAGTCGAGGTGGTCCTCGGCGACGTTCAGCAGGACGGCGACGTCGGGAGCGAACGCGTTGCCGGTCAGCGCGAGCTGGAACGACGACACCTCGGCGACGACGACCGCCACCCGGTCGCCGGCGGCGTCGAGCAGCGGTCGCCCGATGTTGCCGGCGGCGACGCTGGCGATCCCGGCCGCGCGCAACATCGCGTCGATCAGGGTCGTGACGGTGGTCTTGCCGTTGGTCCCGGTGACCGCGACCAGGCGGGGCGCGTCGGGGCGGGCCCGCAGGCGGGCGGCGGCCAGGTCGATCTCCGAGCGGATCGGCACCCCGGCCGCGTGGGCGGCGGCGAGCGCGGGGTGGTCGGGGTGCACGCCCGGACTGGGCACCACGAGGTCGGCGGCGCGGCCGAGGGCGGCGGCCTCGTCGGCGGTCGGCGCCTCCACCAGCCGCGCGCCGGCGGCGACGGCCTGCTCGGCCCGGGCCGGGTAGCCGCCCTGCTGCTGGAGGCGATTCCCGTCCGGGGTCGGCGGCCGGTCCTCGAGCACGGTCACCTCGTGCCCGGCCGCGCGGGTGTACGCCACGACCGACGCGCCCGTCGTCGCCAGGCCGACCACGAGCACCCGCATCAGTCGAGCACCCCCGGGATGCGGATGAAGTCGGCGTAGAAGAACCCGAGCCCCAACGCGACGAGGAGCCCGGCGAGCAGCCAGAAGCGCACGATCACGGTGAACTCGGGCCACCCACCGACCTCGAAATGGTGGTGGATGGGCGCCATGCGCAGGACCCGCCGGTGGAAGCACCGGAACGAGATCACCTGCGCGATGACGCTCAGGGTCTCGAACACGTACAGGCCACCGAGGATCGGCAGCAGGAGGATGGTGTTGGTGAGCAGCGCGAGGCCGGCCATCGCCGCGCCGAGCGCGAGCGAGCCGACATCGCCCATGAACACCTGCGCCGGTGCCGCGTTCCACCACAGGAACCCGAGGCACGCGCCCAACATCGCCGCGGCCACGATGGCGAGGTCGAGCGCGCCGGCGGCGAGCACGTGGTACACGTGCGGGTGGCGGAACTGCCAGAACGCGATGATGACGAACGCGGCGAACACCATCGCCGCGGAGCCGGCGGCCAGGCCGTCCATCCCGTCGGTGAGGTTCACCGCGTTCGAGAAGCCGTACACGAAGAGCACGGCCACCACGAACCACAGGCTCGACGCCATCTTGAGGTCGAGCATGCGGGTGAACGACCAGTGCGTCGAGACGTTCACCCACTCGAGCGCGAGCAGCGCGAAGCCGACCGCCACGATCACCTGGCCGCCGGTCTTGCCGCGCTTGCGCAGGCCGAGGTTGCGACCGCGCCGCACGCCCAGGTAGTCGTCGACGAAGCCCACGACCGCCATGCCGACGATGAGCGCCATGAGCGTGATGCCGGTGCGCGCGAACTTGGTCTGCTCGGTGCTCACGTGCGAGACGAGGTAGCCGATCGTCGCGCTCACGACGATGGCGATGCCGCCCATGGTCGGCGTGCCCGCCTTCTTCTCGTGGGGGTGGGCGAAGGGGCCGTCGTCGCGGATCTGCTGGCCGATGCCCTTGGCCCGCAGCACCCGGATGAGTGCGGGCGTGGTCAAGATGCAGATGACGAAGGCGGCACCGGTGCCGACGAGGAGCGCGATCATCCGGCCGGCTCCGGCGGCTCGGGGTCCGCGCCCGAGCCCCGCAGCCCGGCGGCCACCAGCTCCAGCCCGACCGCCCGGCTGCCCTTGACCAGCACCGCGTCGCCGTCGTGCGCGACGCCGGTGGCGGCGTCGAGCGCGGTGGCGGCGTCGGCGACCTCGGTGACCGCCACGCCGGCCGCGCGTGCGGCGGCCGCCATGGGCGCCGTGCCCGGGCCGACGGCGACGAGGACGTCGACCGAGACCGCGCCCAGGAGCTCACCGAGGGCCTGGTGCTCGGACGCGCTGAGGTCACCGAGCTCGAGCATCTCCCCGAGCACCGCGATGCGGCGCCCGGGCACGGGCACACGGGCCAGCGCCTCGACCGCGGCCGCCATCGACGACGGGTTGGCGTTGTAGGCGTCGTCGAGCACGACCACGCCGGCACGGGTGCGCGCCATCTCCATGCGCCACGGCGCGGGTTGCACGGTGGCGAGCCCGGCCGCGAGCTCGTCGAAGGCGACACCCCGCGCCAGCGCGACCGCGGCGGCGAGGCTCGCGTTCACGACCTGGTGCACGCCGCGGACGGCGAGCGTCACCGGGCCACCACCCCAGGACGACTCGATCCGGAAGCGGGGGCGCAGCTCGGCGTCGAGCTCGACGTCGCGGGCCCGGACGTCGGCGTCGGCGCTCCCCGCCGAGACCAGCACCACGCGGGCGGACGTGCGGGCGGCGAGCCCCGGCGTCTCGGGGTCGCCGGCGTCGAGGACCGCCAGGCCGTGGTCGTCGAGCGCCTCGAGCAGCTCCCCCTTTGCCCTGGCCACGCCGGCGCGCCCGCCGAGCGGACCCGCGTGGGCGAGCCCGATGTTCGTGATCACACCGACCGTGGGGCGGGCGATGGCGCAGAGCGCGGCGATGTCGCCGTGCGCGCGCGCGCTCCATCTCCAGCACCAGTGCCTCGGTCGCGGTCGGCGCGGCCAGCAGGGTGAGCGGCACGCCCGCTTCGTTGTTGTACGAACCAGGGCTGGCGTGCACGTGGAACTTGGGGGCCAAGGCGGCGGCGACGAGATCCTTGGTGCCGGTCTTCCCGGCCGAGCCCGTGATGCCGACGACGGTGGCGCCGCGCAGGGCGTCGCGCGCCGCCCGTCCGAGCCGGGCGAGCGCGTCGAAGGCGTCGTCGACCTGCACGACCGCGACGCCGTCGAGCGCGAGCGGGCGGGTCACCAGCGCGACCGTCGCGCCGCGTGCCACCGCGTCGGTCACGTAGTCGTGACCGTCCCGCGCCGCGACGAGCGCGACGAAGCACGCGCCCGGCTCGAGGACTCGCGAGTCGATGGCGAACGACGTCGCGCGCGCGTCCGCGTCGCCACTGAGCTGCGTCCCACCGGTGAGCGACGCGATCTGGCGCGCGGTCAGCTCCACCCCAGCGCTCCGAGCTCTTCACGCACGACGACCCGGTCGTCGAACGGGCGCGTGCGGCCCTGCGCCGTCTGGCCGGTCTCGTGGCCCTTGCCGGCGATGACGACGACGTCGCCGGGCGCGGCCGCGGCGAGCGCGGTGGCGATGGCCACGCGGCGGTCGAGCTCCACCGTGACCGAGGCCGGACCCGCGGCGAGGCCGGGGAGGACGGCATCGGCGATCGCCTGCGGATCCTCCGATCGAGGGTTGTCGGAGGTGAGCACCGCGACGTCGGCGGTGTCGCCCACCGCCGCGCCCATCAACGGGCGCTTGGCGGGGTCGCGGTCGCCCCCGCACCCGAAGACGCACACCACCCGCCCGCCGGCGCCGGCAAGGGGGCGGGCGGCGGCCAGCACGCGGCCGAGGGCATCGGGCGTGTGGGCGTAGTCGACCAGCACGGTGAAGGGCTGGCCGGCGTCGATCCGCTCGAAGCGGCCCGGTACGACCAGGGGCTGCGCCAGCCCGTCGGCGATCGTGGCGAGGGAGAAGCCGGCCGCCCGCGCCGTGGTCGCGGCCGCGAGTGCGTTGGCGAGGTTGAACGGACCGACGAGGGGGAGGTGCAGCGCGACGCGCTCCCCCGCGCGACGGTCCACGAGGGTGGACGCGGTGCCGTCCGGTGCGAACGACGGCGCCTCGGCGGTCACGTCGGCGGAGTCGTCGTCGACGGCGAAGGTCCAGAGGTCGAGGTCGGTCGTGCGCACGCGCGCGGCGAGCTCCACGCCGCGCGGATCATCGAGGTTGACCGCCGCGGATCGCGCGCGTCGCGGGTCGAACAGTCGCGCCTTCGCCTCGAAGTACGCGTCCAGGGAGCCGTGGTAGTCGAGGTGCTCGTGACTGAGGTTGGTGAAGCACACCGCGGCGAACTGCACGCCGTCGACGCGATGCTGCTCGAGCGCGTGCGACGACACCTCCATCGCGACGGTCGCGACCGCGGCGTCGCGCATACGCGCCAGCAGCTCCTGCAGGTCGCTCGCCTCGGGGGTGGTGTGCTCGGTCGCGACCGTCTGGCCCGCGATGCGCGCCCCGACGGTGCCGATCACACCCACCCGCTCGCCGGCTCCCCGGCCGATCGCCTCGAGCAGGTACGTGGTGGTGGTCTTGCCGTTGGTGCCGGTGACACCGAGCACCCGCATCGCCGCCGAGGGATGGCCGTGCAGGGTCGCGGCGAGGGGCCCGAGCGCGGCGCGCACGCTCGGCACCCGGGCCTGCGACACCGCCAGCGGCAGCGGGCGCTCCACGAGCAGCGCCACCGCCCCCCGGGCGACGGCCTCGGGCGCGTGGTCGTGGCCGTCGGTCCGCGCGCCGGGGATGCACGCGAAGCACGCGCCGGGCTCGACCCGGCGGCTGTCGTGGGTGATGGCGTCGACCTCGACGTCGGGATCGCCGGTGAGCTCGAACCCGCCGAGCTCCCCGAGCCCCCCGGGCCCGTCGAGACCGGCGAGCAGGTCGCCCCAACGCACGCGTGCGCGTCCTCTCGGCTCGGTCACGGGAATCGCAGAGTACCGGTCGCCCTGTGCCCGACCGAGCACGGGGGCACCCGCCATCCGGGTCATCCGGTGGTGGTGGGCACGCGCTCGTAGGCGAGCGCGAACCGCATGATCTGCTGGAACACGGGGGCGGCGGCGTCAGCACCGAAGATGCTGCCCTGGGGTGAGTCGACCACGACGATCGCCGAGAGGCGCGCGTTGTCGGCCGGCGCGAACCCGGCGAACGACGCGTTGTACTCACCGGTGTTGTAGGGCGCCTTCCGGGCGGTGCCGGTCTTGCCGGCCACCGGGTAGCCCGGGATCTGGGCCTTGGTGCCGGTGCCCAGCGGGTCCGACACCACCTTCTTCAGCATGCTGGTCACCGCGTCGGCCGTGGCCGGCGAGACCACCTGGTGCGGCGCGGGCAGCGGCGCGTCGTGGCGCTTGCCGTCGGCACCGACCGTCGCCGCCACCAGCCGGGGCGGGCGGGCCATCCCGTGGTCGGCGATCGTGGAGTACACGTCGAGCATCTGCATCGGCGTGACCGCGATGCCGTACCCGATCGGGATCGAGCCCATGCTCGTGTCGGTGTAGTCCTTCATCTCGAAGGAGGAGCCCGACGACTCGCCGGGCAGGTCGAGCCCGGTCGGCTGCCCGAAGCCGAAGGCGTCGAGGTAGTGCGACAGGTTGGTCGCGCCGAGCCGGTCGGCGATCTTGATCGTGCCCACGTTCGACGACTGGGCGAGGATGTCGGCCACCGTCATCGTGGTCGGGTGCTCGTCCACATCCTCGTAGTCGGTCCCACCCACGTTGACGCTCTGGGTGACGTCGTCGAGCGTGGTGTCGGGCGTCACCAGCCCTTCCTGGATGGCGCCGGCCATGGTGATGACCTTGTTCGTCGACCCCGGCTCGTACACGTCGGTGATCGGACGGTTGCTGGCGGTCGACGGCGCGGTCGTCGCCGGGTGCTGGTCGGTCGCGCCGTCGACCGACGCCATCGCGAGCACGTCACCCGTCTGCACGTCGACGATCACCGCGGTGCCGCCCTTGGCGTTCATCGCTTGCACACCCTGCGTGAGCGCCTGCTCGGTGTACCACTGCAACGACGAGTCGATGGTGAGCACGAGGTCCTGGCCCCGCTGCGCGGGCGACACCTGGCGCTCGCCCCCCGGGATGTCGTTGCCCTGCGGGTCGCGCTCGACCTGCACGCTCCCGGGCTTGCCGGTGAGCATCTTGTCGTAGGCGTACTCCATGCCGCCGAGGCCGTCGTTGTCGGTGCCCACGAACCCGACGACCGGCCCCGCGATCGTGCCGTTGGGATAGAAGCGGCGCGACTCGTCCTGATACGAGATGCCGATGAGGTTGAGCTTGCGCACCTGGCGCGTCACCTCGTCGTTGGCCTTGCGCGCGACGTACGCAAAGGCGCTCTTCCGGTTCGACAGGCGCTGCTCGAGCTGCGCCTGGTCGACCTGCACGATCGGCGCCAGCTTGGCCGCGTACGCCGCCGGGTTCTTGATCACACGCGGGTCGGCGACGATCGTGGTCTGCGGCACCGACACCGCCAGGAGCTTGCCGGTGCTGTCGAAGATGTTGCCACGCTCCGCCGGGATGGTGACCGTGCGCACGCGCTGACCGAGACCGAGCGACACGAGGTGCGAGCGGTCGCGGGCCTGGAGGTCGAAGAGGCGCACCCCGATGGCGGCGAACGCCAGCACCATGACGGTGAGGATGGCGACGAGGCGCAGCCGGATGGGCGGCAGCGGGCGCGCGATGCGCGTCGGGCGCGGGATGGTGCGCGGGCGCGCCGGTTGGGTGCGCGCAGTCGGCCGCGCGTGGCGGTTGGGCACAGGCGCACGCCGGGCCGCGGGCGCGCGCGCCGGGACACGCGCGGGACGCGGCGCCGAGGAGCTCCGGCGGCCCCCGCTCAGGTCACGGCTGCTGGGGGCCAAGGCTCGGCTTCGTCTTCGACCAGTTCGCGATGGTGTCGGCGGTGGAGCCGTCGTCGTTGCCGGGCAGCGGCGCGTTGTCGACGTAGAGGTACTGCGGCGGGTCGGGGGGTACGACGAGCCCGAGGCGCTCGGCCTCCTGGATGATTCGCTGCGGCGACGCCAGCAGTGACGCGGTGAGCCGGCGCTGCTCGTAGGTGCGCTGCTCCTTGGTGATCTGCGAATTGAGGTGGTCGAGCTGCAGCTGGTGCTGCGCGAGGACGACGTGGAACACCACCGCGCTCACCAGCGCGAACACGGTGAAGAGCGCGAGAAAGTCGCGTAGCGCCCGACGTGGCGGGTCTCGGCGGCGACGCGCGTCGTCGTGCGCGCTGCCCCGCGCGCGGTGGGGCGCGCCGCGGGGCGCGACGACGTGCGCGCGCGTGCGCGCGCCGGCGGCGTCCGCCGAGTGGGCGCGGCGACCGTGGTCACGGCTCGAGACGCTCGACCGCACGCAGGCGGGCGCTGGCTGCGCGCGGGTTCTCCTCGACTTCGGCCTCCGACGGCCGCAGCGGGCGCCGGGTGAGCAACCGGGTCAGCGCGTTGCGCTTGGCGCGCGGGAGGCCCTTCGGCAGGTAGCCCGGCTCCTCGGTGCGCGACCAGTCGGCGAAGCGCTCCTTCACCATGCGGTCCTCGAGCGAGTGGTACGCGAGCACCGCGATGCGACCCTCGGGCTTCAGCAGGTGCACCGACTCGTCGAGCCCGGCCGACAGGCTCGGCAGCTCGCGGTTCACCTCCATGCGGATGGCCTGGAAGGTGCGACGCGCCGGGTGGCCGCCGCGGCGGCGGGCGGCGGCGGGGATGCCGCGCTTCACCGCTTCGACGAGGTCCCCGGTGGTCGCGAGGGGGCGGGCGGCGACGATCTCGGCCGCGATGCGGCGCGCGTAGCGCTCCTCACCGTTGCGGGCGATGAGGGCGGCGAGGTCGGCCTCGGAGTACTCGTTCGCCACCGTCGCCGCGGTCAGGGTCTGCACGCTGTCCATCCGCATGTCGAGCGGCGCGGCGTCGGCCCAGTACGAGAATCCCCGCACCGGACGGTCGAGCTGCGGGCTGCTCACGCCCAGGTCGAACAAGATCGCCACGATTCCCTCGTTTCCCACGATGTCGGCATTTCCGACGATTTCAGGGACGTGCTCGAAGCCGCCCTGCACGATGCGGACCCGGTCCCCGAAGGGCTCGAGCGCCGCGCCCGCCGCGGCCACGGCGACGGGATCCCGGTCGATGCCGAGGAGCCGGAGGTCGGGGCGGGCGGTCAGGAGTGCCCGGGCGTGGCCCCCGCCACCCACCGTCGCGTCCACGACCAGTCCCGTCGGCACGGCGGCCAGGAGCTCCGTGACCTCCGCCGCCATGACCGGGAGGTGCTGAAAGGCCTCGTCCATCGCTCCCCCGGCCTCGTTCCCGCCCCGTCGTCCTGTTCCCCGGGACCGCCACCAGCCCCCCGGACGCGTCGACGAAAGCGAAGCGGGCGGAAGGGGCGCTTGCGCCGCGCCGCCCGGGGGGCTGGTGGCGGGCCCGCAGGCCCACCGTTGTCAATGTCTCGCTGCGCTCAGATCCCGAAGTCGGGCAGGTCGTCGGACTCGGTGAGCGCCTCCGCGCCCATCCGGTCGAGCTCGAGCCAGTGCTCGCGGTCCCAGATCTCGATGCGGGAGTAGAGCCCCACCACCATCACCTCGCGCTCGAGGTGGGCGAAGGTGCGGAGGTTCGCCGGCAACGCGACGCGCCCCTGCTTGTCGGGCTGGATCTCGCTCGTCCCGCCGAAGAACACCCGGGCGGCATTGAGCTCCTTCGGGCCCCCGCTTCGACTGCTCGCGGATCTGGGTCGCCACCGTCTCGAACTCCTCCGGCGTGAACACCGAGAGACACCCGCCCCTGCCCTTGGTGACGAACGCGCCGTCGGCCAGCTGGTCCCGGTACTTCGCCGGGAGGATCACCCTCCCCTTGGTGTCCAGGGAGTGTTGGAACTCTCCCAGGAACATCCGGGAACCCCTCGCCTCTCGGTCTCGTCCGCCACCTGCCGGGCACTCGCCGGGCGGTGACCTCCCTCGCCTACCACTCGGTCACCACTTCACTCCATTTCGTGGCACCCTACACCCCTCCGCACCACTGTTCAACCCACATCGCTCCCTTTTCCGCCCCCGACGCGAAAACGCGCCCCGGAGGGCGCGTTCGCGGGCGGATGCGGGATTCATTGCCGCCTCAGGCGCGGAAGCCGGCCTCGACGCGACAGTGAACCGGGGTGGTGGGCTACGCGGGGAGGAACGGCTCCCAGGCCGGGTCGATCGAGCCGGCGCTCGCCATGATCCAGAGGTTGGCCTGCGGCTCGCGGGGCAGGCGCGTGAGGCGGAGGTCGACCTCGGAGAGGAGGCGGTCCTCCTTCCGGGAGTTGCAGGCCCGGCACGAGGCCACCACGTTGTCCCACGCGTGCGGGCCGCCGCGGGAGCGGGGCACCACGTGGTCGATGTTCTCGGCCGCCCGGTTGCAGTACTGGCAGCGGTGGCCGTCGCGGGCGAACACGGCCCGGCGCGAGAGCGGCACCCGGTTGCGGTAGGGCACCCGGACGAAGTGGTGCAGGCGGATCACCGCGGGCACGGGCAGCTCGGCTCGCTCAGAGTGGAGGACGGCGCCGTTGCGCGCGACGATCTCCGCCTTCTCCTTCAGCACGAGCACCACGGCCCGCCGCATCGGCACGACACAGAGAGGCTCGAAGCTGGCGTTGAGCAGCAGGGCTCTTCCCAAGCGTCGGGACCTCCACGGTCATCGGAACGCTGCGAGCTTACCGGGACCGTCCGCCGGTCCGGGCCGGGTTCCCGCCGTCGCGGCACCACTCGAGGTAGGCGACGAGGTCGCGCGGGACGGGGCGACCGGCGCCGCCGTACTGGGTCTCGAAGCGGAAGCGGAGGTACTCGCGATCGGGGAGCGGGAGGAACGGCGGGCGCGTCCACCAGCGCGGGCGGGCGAGGCGGTGCGCCTGGGCCAGGGCCGTCGGCCACAGCGACGGGCGGACGAGCACGAGCACCACTGCACTCGCCCAGAAGCCCTTACCGGGCAACCCTTCCGGGCGCTCGTTCGTCATGTGGGCGCACGGTACCCGGCCCGTGCGACCTGGCGCCGAGCGCCCGAGACCCTCTGGTACCGTCGGGACGCCCCGCGCTGGAGGTGTTCGTGGTTCAGCCCACCACCGTGCCGAGCCGCGACTCGTCGTTCGGCCGCCTGTTCTCCGCCCTGCTCAACAACGTCGAGCGTGTGATCCAGGGCAAGCGGGAGCAGGTGCACCTCGCGCTGGTGTGCCTCCTCGCCGAGGGCCACCTCCTGATCGAGGACGTCCCCGGCGTCGGCAAGACGTCGCTGGCCAAGGCGATCGCGGCGTCGATCGGCGGCAGCTGCCACCGCATCCAGTTCACCCCCGACCTGCTGCCCTCCGACGTCACCGGCGTGTCGGTGTGGAACCGCACCGCCAACGAGTTCGAGTTCCGCCCGGGTGGGATCTTCGCCAACATCGTGCTGGCCGACGAGATCAACCGCGCCTCACCCAAGACGCAGTCCGCGCTGCTCGAGGCGATGGAGGAGCGCCAGGTCACGGTCGACGCGCACACGTACCGCCTTCCGCGCCCGTTCATGGTGATCGCCACGCAGAACCCGATCGAGCTCGAGGGCACCTATCCCCTGCCCGAGGCGCAGCTCGACCGCTTCCTGATGCGCATCCCGATGGGGTACCCCGCGCGCGACGCCGAGATGGCGATCCTGGAGGCACAGGGCCAGCGCGTCGGCCACCGTCGACGCGCTGACGCCGGTGGCGAGCGCGATCGACGTCGCCGACGCCACCGGTCTGCTCGGTTCCGTGCACGTCGCCGCCGAGGTGCGCGACTACGTGCTCGACCTGGTCGCGGCGTCCCGCCGCCATCCGGATCTCGTGCTCGGCGCGAGCCCCCGCGGGTCGCTGTCGTTGCAGCGCGCCGCCCGGGCGCTCGCCGCCAGCTTCGGCCGCCACTACGTGATCCCCGACGACGTGAAGCGCGTGCTCCCCTCGGTGCTGGAGCACCGGATCATGCTCGCGCCCGACGCCCAGCTGCGCGGCGTCTCCGCCCACGACGTCGTGCGCTCGATCATGACGTCGGTGCCGGTGCCGGGCGCGGGCGGCGGCTGAGACTCGCGACGTGGCCACCTCGGGCCCGCCCACCGGGCCCTCGACGACGCGCGCGGTCACCCTGACCCGACGCGGCTGGTCCCTGCTGGGCGCGGCGATGGGGCTCGTGGTCGGCAGCTTCCTCCTCGGCGCGCTCGAGATGCTGGTGCTCGGGATCGCCGCGTTCGTGCTGGTGATCGCGGTCGCGCTGTGGCTGCGGTTCCAGACCCCACCCGAGCTGGCGGTGAGCCGGCGGGTACGACCGGACCGCCTCCACGTCGGCAGCGAGGGCCGCATCGACCTCCTGGTCGAGAACCTGGGCGGGCGGGCCACTCCCCTGCTCGCCGCCACCGACTGGTTCGACGAGGGCCGGCGCGCGGCGCGCTTCCTCGTCCCGCCGCTCGCGCCCGGCGGGACCGCCCGCGCCGCGTACCGCATCCCGACGCGTCGACGCGGCCGCTACCGGGTCGGTCCCCTCGCGGTGTCGGTCACCGATCCGTTCGGTCTCGCCCGCCGAAGTGAGCCGAGCGCGGGCGAGGTCGATCTCGTCGTTCGCCCGCGCGTGCACGAGATCGTGGCGCCGGTCGCGGTCGGGAGCCGCATCAGCGCCGAGCACGAGGCGACGTCGGCGCGCGCGGTCGTGAGCGATCTCGGCGACGAGTTCGTGACCCTGCGCGACTACCAGGTGGGCGACGACCTGCGGCGTGTGCACTGGCGCTCGACCGCCCGTACCGGCGAGCTGATGATCCGCCAGGACGAGGCCCGGTGGCGGTCGCGCGCCGCGGTGGTGCTCGACGTGCACCCCCGGCGCGCACGACGCGGAGTCGTTCGAGGTCGCGGTCGAGGCGGCGGCATCGGTCACCGCGCGCCTCGTGCGGTTGCGTCGGCGGGTCGAGGTCGTCACCAGCGCGGGCGAGGTGCTCGGCACCGGCGGCAACCCCCGGCACGACGTGATCGACACGCTGGCCACGGTCGGTCCCGACGAGCGCGACCGGCTGCCGAGGGTGCTCGAGAACCTGCGGGCGCACCGGCGCGTCGACCTCGTCGTCGTGATCCTCGGCCGGGTCCTGCCCGACACGCTGCACGCCCTCGCCGCGCTCACAGGCATCGGCGTCGTGGTCGTGCTCACCCGCCCCGCCGCCGTCCCTGCCGCCGCGTCCCGGCTCGTGGTCGACGCGTCGGCTGCGCCGTTCGCGACCGCATGGAACCTGGCCCTCACCCGCGCGTCGGTCTCCCGCGCGAGCACCACACCATGGCTCGGCGCGCCCGCTTCCTAGCGCCGTTCGCGCTGGCGGCGTTGAGCGCGGTCGCCGCGCTCTCGCTGGCGCGCGTCGTCGACTCCGGCCGCTTCGCGCTCCCGGTGCTGGGCGCGGCCCTCCTCCCGCACGCCCTCGGCGCGCTGGTGCGGCGGCGCAATTGGCCGGTGTGGGTGGGCGTGCTCCTGGCCCTCGTCGGCGTCGCGGTCTTCGTGCTGCTCGCGCTCGAGCCGTCGACCACCACGCTCGGACTCCCGAGCGGCGACACGTGGCGCGCGCTCGACCGCCAGCTCACCGGCGGGTGGCACCTGCTCCGCACCGCGCCGGCGCCCGCGCCCACCACCGACGGCGCCATCCTGCTCGCCGTGCTCGCGGTCTGGTGCATGGCCGCGATCGCCGACTGGCTGGCGTTCGGACGGCAAGCGACGCTCGCCGCGATCTCGCCCGCGCTGGTGTTCTTCGTGTGGACGTCGACGCTCGGCACCAGCGACTGGCGCGTGCCTGCTCACCGTCGGGTTCTGCGTCACGGCCGGCGCGTTCCTCCTCGCCCAGAACGTCGCCGTGCTCGACCGGCGTCGCCATTGGTTGGTCTCGCAGCAGGCGGCGCGCCCGCGGTGGTTGGCCCCGGCCGCGCTCCTCGGGGGCGCCGCGGTGCTGGTCGCCCTGGTCGTGGCCCCGGCGATCCCGGGCGCCGGCTCCGATCCGCTGCTCGACGTCGCCAACGCCGGTCGCGACGATTCCGCGGGCCACAGCTACCGGCCCTCGCTGGCGCCGTTCGTCGACATCGGCGCCAAGCTCGGCAACGTGAACGACGAGGAGCTGTTCACCGTGCGGGCGTCGCAACCCGAGTATTGGCGCATCGCCGCCCTCGACCAGTACACGGGTGCGGGCGGCGGTCAGTGGACGCTGAGCGCGCGAGGGCGACGGCAGCGTGCAGGTCGGCCTGCCGAGCGACCAGCCGGGTGGCTTCGAGCAGCACTTCGCGATCGGGCCGCTGGGCGAACGGTGGCTGCCCGCGGCGTACAAGCCCGTCGCCATCAGCCTCGACGACACCCTGGTGGTGCGCTCCTCCGACACCATCGTCACCGACGCCGGCGACGTGAGCCACCTGCGCTACCAGGTCGTGTCCGACCTGCCGGTGGCCGCCGGCACCGAATTCGACGCGCAGCAGCTCAAGGCCATGAGCGAGCCGGTGCCCGCCGCCATCCGCCCGTACACGCAGCTCACCCGGACGCCCGAGATCGACCAGATCCAGCAGCGCGCCGAGCAGATCGTCGGCGACGCCCAGGCCACCAACCCGTACACGAAGGCCAAGGCCCTGCGCGACTACTTCCGCGGGTCCGGGTTCGTCTACGACACCTCGGTCGACAGCTTCGACAGCGGATCGGCCATCCTCCAGTTCCTCCACGACAAGCGCGGGTTCTGCGTGCAGTTCGCGAGTGCGTACGCGGTGATGGCGCGCACGCTGGGCATCCCGGCGCGCGTCGCGGTCGGGTTCACCCCCGGCGCGCGGGACGCGAAGGGCACGTTCCACGTCTCGAGCCACGACGCGCACGCGTGGCCCGAGATCTACCTGAACGGTGTGGGCTGGACGCACATGTTCGACCCCACGCCGTCACGACAGGGCGTGGCGCCCGCGCCGGGTGGCAGTGATCTGCCCAACGACGCCGACGTCGCCACCCCGGTGACCCAGGCCCCGACACCCAGCACCGCGGCGCCGCCCACCCAGCCCAGCCGCGGCGGCACCGGCGGAACCGCGCCGACGGCCGCGCCGACGCCTGCGACGCCGACCGTCGCGCCGACCGTGACGGCACCGTCGAACGACGACGGCCTCGGGCCCTGGTTGATCGTGGTGCTCGTGCTCGCGCTGTTCGCGGTGCTCGTGCTCGCCTATGTCGGTGCCGTGCTGATGGCCAAGCACCGTCGCCGCGCCCGCCGTCGCGACGCCGACGACCCCGCGGTCGCGGTCGCAGGTGCGTGGGACGAGGCGCTCGACCGGCTGCGCGAGGCCTCGCTCGCCCCCGATCCCGCGCAAACCCCGATCGAGGTCGCGCGCACGGTGCCCGGCGCCGCGGGGGCACCCGCGGCGCGGCCGCTGCACGACCTCGCGCGCGTGTACAGCGCGGCGCGTTACGGCGACGCGGTGACCGGGCCCGACGACGCGCACGAGGCGTGGACGTCGCTCGACGACCTCGAGCGCGCGCTCGACGACGGCGTGCCGTGGGCGCGCCGGTGGCGACGCCGTCTCGGGCTCTCCACCTTCACCCGACGCTGACTCCGTACGTCACGCCGAGCAGAAACGCGCGCGACCGCTCCGGGCCGGCGCGTGAGCGTCAGCCGCCGCGGCTGGGATGGCCGTCGCCGGCGCGCAACCCGGCGACGAACGCGTCGCGGTCGGCGTCGAACGCGCGCACCTCGTGCTCCACCTCGTCGGCGAAGCGGTCGACGGCGACGAACAACGCGAGCTGTCCGTGCCGGAGCGCGTCGAGGATCTGCCCGTCGTCGTGGCACGCCCACACCGAGTCGCCGTCGGTGACCAGGCGCAGGCCGGTGATGTCGTCACCGGTGCGCAGGAGCTCGGTCACCGCTCGCCGGATCCGCGGCATCGGCAGCCCCGCGTCGAGCAGGGACGCCACCATGCGCAGCGCCACGAGGTCGCGGAACGAGTACGGCCCCGAGGGATCGGCGTCGTCGGGAACGACGAGTCCGATGCGGCGCCAGACGTCGAGCTGGGCGGGGCTGCACCCGGAGAGCCGCGCGGCCTGGATGGCGGTGTAGCCCACGGAGTGCCGGGTTCAGGACGGCGGGTCGTCGCGGCCGAAGCGCTCGCGCCAGCGATTGCCGGCGTTCCCGAGCATGTTCTTCAGCGCGCCGTTGCGCATCGAACCGGTGAGGCTCTCCATCCCCGCGCGCCCGAGCTTGCGCACGTTGTGCTCGATCGCGAGCGCGCAGCCCAGCATCACGAGGAAGCCGACCACGCCGAGGATGAGCGTGGTCGTGAATGTGAAGACCATGAGAAGCAGGCCGGCGATGAACCCGACCACGGCCCACTTGATGACCCGGGCGGAGTGCCGGTAGAGCGTCGTGTCGGAGACCTGCTGCACCAACTTGGGGTCGGTGGCCGACAGGTTCTCCTCGATCTCCCGCAGGATCCGCTGTTCGTCCTCGGAAAGCGGCATCTCTCCCATTTCCCGTCCCGGGTCCGGTGGCCCCGACTCGGAGCCGGACCCGATCCTGTGGTGCTCATCCATTCTCGCGCACCCCTCAGGACCACTCAACGCGAGAGGGGCCCGGGGCCTTCCCTTGGCAGGCTATTCGCCCGTCCCGACCCTACGGCACCAGGACCGAACCGGGCCCGGACCGCGTCCACCGAACGCTCCAGCGCGGCCTGGCGCCGCTCCCCGGCCGGAGGCGTCGCGGTGCCTCCGGCCTCGTCGGCGCCGCGGTCGGGATCGGGGAAGAGCGTGCCCTGGTCCGCCCCGCCCGGCTCCGTGCCCGGCTCCGTGCCCGAACGGCCGGCCGGCTCCGTGCCCGGGTCCGTGCCCGGACGGCGGCCCGGGTCCCGGCGCACGAGCTGTTGGGCGGAGATGCCCAGCAGGCGCACGCCGGGGCCGACCTCCAGCGACCGGAGCAGGTCGCGGGCCACCCGGCCGACGTCGGCGGCCAGGTCGGTCGGTGCCGCCAGCGTGCGGGAGCGGGTGATGGTCTTGAAGTCGCCGAAGCGCACCTTGAGCTGGACGGTCCGGGCGGCGGCGTGGGCGGCCCGGAGGCGCGACGCCACCCCGTCGGCCAGGCCGACGAGCTGGTGCTCGAGCGCGGCGTGGTCGTGGAGGTCGGTCGGGAAGGTCTGCTCGTGGCCGATCGACTTCACCTCCTGGTCGGCGACGACCGGCCGCTCGTCGCGGTTCCAGGCGAGGGCGTGGAGGTGGTGACCCGAGGAGTTGCCGAGGGTGCGCACGAGCGTGTCCTCGGGGATGGCGGCGAGGTCGCCGACGGTCTCGACGCCGAGCGTGGCGAGGCGGCGTTCGGTCGCCGGGCCCACACCCCAGAGGCGGCGCACCGGCAGCGGGTGCAGCACGCCGAGCTCGGTGCCCGGCTCCACCTCGAGGAGACCGTCGGGCTTGGCGAGATCGCTGGCCAGCTTGGCGAGCAGCTTGGTGGTGGCGACGCCCACCGAGATGGTGAGCCTGGTCTCGGCCTTCACCCGGGCGCGGATGGCCCGTGCGATGTCGGGCCCGGGGCCGTGGACGCGGCGGACGCCGGCGACGTCGAGGAACGCCTCGTCGAGCGCGATGGGTTCGACCAACGGGCGTGTACGAGCGCAGGATCTTCATGACGTCGGTGCTCACGTCGTGGTAGAGGTCGAACCGGGGCGCGAGGAACACGCCGTTCGGGCACGCGCGGCGCGCCCGCGACATCGGCGTCGCCGAGTAGACGCCGTAGGCGCGCGCCTCGTAGCTCGCGGCCGCCACCACGCCGCGCCCGCCGAGTCCGCCCACGATCACCGGTCGACCGACCAGGCTCGGGTCCTCGCGCTGTTCGACCGACGCGTAGAACGCGTCGAGGTCGACGTGGAGAATGGTCGCGTCCTCGCGGGGGCTCACGTCGTGCCGGTGCGCACCACACGGAGTGCATCGCGGCCCGTGCCGAAGACGTCGTACGCGTATTCGCGCCGGTCTTCGGGACCCCAACGGTGCTCGATCCAGTCCGCCAGGGGCTCGCGCACCCACGGCGCGCACAACGCCAGGAACTCCGAACAGGCGTCGGCGGCCGCGAACGCGGCCTCCACGACGATGCCGTCGGGATCGTCGACCACGAGATCACCCTCGAAGGCGAGCGCGCGGTGCACCTCGCACCGCATCACCCACCCCATCTCGACCGCGGTGGCCCGGACCTCGTAGAGCGGTCCTTCCCACTCGGTGACGCGGAGGCCGGTCTCCTCCTCCACCTCACGAGCGAGCCCGGCCCTCAGGGACGCGTCGGTGGCGTCGATCACCCCGCCCGGCGTGCTCCAGTCGGTGGCGCCGCCGCGCCGTTGGTTGCGCACCAACAGCAGGCCGTCGGGAGACTCCAGGAGCGCACCGGCGACGGTGAACTCCGAGAGGGCCATGCCCTCAGTGTCGCGCGCGGCGGACGTTCCGCACCCGGTCGCGCAGGCCCCACCAGGTGACCAGGAGGAAGGCCTCCACGACGATGCGACCCGACATCTTGGACCGGCCCAGGCTGCGGTCCCGGAACTCGATGGGCACCTCGACGATGCGGCCACCGTTGCCCTCGGTGAGGTAGGTCATCTCCACCTGGAAGCCGTAGCCGTCGGCGCGGACGCGGTCGAGGTCGATCTGCGAGAGGTTGCGCCGGTGGTAGGCGCGGAACCCGGCGGTGGCGTCGTGCACCGAGAGCCCGAGCATGGTGCGGGCGTAGAGACCGCCGCCGCGCGAGATCGCCCGCCGCAGCCACTTCCAGTCCGGGATGGCACCACCGGGAACGTACCGGGATCCGATGGCGAGGTCGGCGCCCTGCTCCACCGCCGCGACCAGGTCGGGGAGCACCGCGGGGTCGTGCGACAGGTCGGCGTCCATCTCGATCATCACGTCGTAGCCGCGTGCGAGCCCGACGCGGAACCCGGCGCGGTACGCGGAGCCGAGACCGGACTTCGACGCGCGTCGCAACACGTCGATGCCACCCAGCAGCTCGCCGAGCTTCTCCGCCTGGTCGGCGGTGCCGTCGGGACTGCCGTCGTCGATCACCAGGATGTCGGCGTCGGGCAGCGCGCCGCGGGTGCGCTCGAGCACGTCCTGGATGTTCTCGATCTCGTTGTACGTCGGCAGCATCACGAGGACGCGCATCGCGGGCGAGCCTACCGGCCAGGTAGTTGCAAGCTCCTGCATGGCAATACCATCGGCCGATGGCCGATCCTCCTGAACCCGAACCGACGGAGGCGCCGACCCCGCCGATGCTCCCGTCGCGCGGTGCGTTCCTGCTCGCCTTCGGCGGCGTGGTGCTGGCGGGGATCCTGGGCGGGATCATCGGCTACGGCATCGCCGACGTGAGCTCGCAGTCCGACATCTCGCACCTGATCGGCACGTTCATCGGCTCGCTGATCGGCGCCGGGGGTGTCGGCATCGTCGCGGTGCTCGTGCTGCGGGCCATGGCCGAGTGGCGCCGCCAGAACCCCCCGTCCTGACCGCGCGCGTCGTCCGAGACGGAGTGGTGGATCAGGGGCCGAAGGTGAGCTTGCGGAAGGGCTCGGCGTAGCGGATGCCGGCGGCGGCGCCGGCGTCCTCGGCGCGTTGGCGCAGGAAGTCGCGGAACCAGTCGCCGGCGTCGGCGAGTTGGCTGGCGTGGCAGAACAGGCCGTCGATCTTGCGCTCGAGGGCGTCGCCGATGTCGATCCAGCAGTTCGGTTCGAGCGTGCCCGACAGGTAGACGTCGCGCACGTGGTGGACCGCGAGGCCCTCGGCGATGTGCTCGGGGAAGTAGTGCGGATTGCCCGCTGACGGCGCGACCGCGTCGAGGGTCGCCCATCCGGTCACGCGGTGGTCGCGGTGGTTGTAGTAGCCGTCGCCGAAGAACACCGCGGTCGGATCGGGGCAGAGCACCGCCTCCGGCGCGACCTCGCGGATGACCCGGGTGATCGCACCGCGCAGCTCCTGGTCGTCGGGGAGCTCGCCGTCGTGGTAGCCGAGGTGCCGGGCGCCGGCGAAGCCGAGGAGCGCCACCGCCTTCGCCGTCTCCTCGACCCGCAGCGCGGCGAGCGCGTCGAGGTCGGCCGCGGGGTCCTGGGAGCCCTTGTCGCCGCGCGTGGTGATGAGCACCCACACCTCGGTGCCGGCCGCCGCCCACGTGGCCAACGTGCCCCCGGCCGAGATCTCGGGGTCGTCGGGGTGCGCGTAGACGGCCAGCGCGCGGGCGGGCCTCTCGTCGGACGCGACCATGACCACGAATGTAGTGGTCGGGCCGCCGGCGTCAGCCGCGACGTGCGATCCGGCGGAGCGCGTCGACGGCGCGGCCGAGCCCGGCGTCGTCGACGTCGCGGTGGGTCACGAACCGCACGGTGTCGACGTCGATGGTGCCCGCGAGCACCCCCTCGACCCGGAGCGCGTCGAGGAGATCGGGCGGCAGGGCTGCCGCGCGGGCGCACACGATGTTGGTCTCGACCAGTGCGGGGTCGACGCAGTCGGGGAACAGCTCCGCGAGCACGTCGGCCAGCGTGCGCGCCCGGGCGTGGTCGTCGGCCAGGCGCTCGACCATGGTTTCGAGCGCGACGACGCCGGCGGCGGCGATCACCCCGGCCTGGCGCATGCCGCCGCCGAGGCGGGCGCGTTGCTCGCGCGCCTCGGTGATCAACGCCCGCGGTCCGCAGAGCAACGAGCCCACCGGTGCGCTCAACCCCTTCGACAGGCAGAACATGGTGGTGTCGGTCCCGGCGGTGAGCTCGCTCGGCGCAGCACCGAGCGCGATGGCGGCGTTCCAGATCCGCGCACCGTCGCAGTGCACCGCGAAGCCGGCGTCGCGCGCGACCGCGGTGACCGCCTCCAGCTCGGTGACGCGCCAGGGCCGCCCGGACGCCGGCATGTGTGTGTTCTCCACGAACAGCGCGGAGATCGCGGGCAGGTGGTGCTGCTGCGATGCCGCGGCGCGCGCCACGTCGGCGGGCGCCAGCGTGCCGTCGGCATCGGGCAGCGGCCGGAGCTGCGCGGCGCTGTTGGTGGCCGCCGCCGCGTGCTCGTAGCGGTAGACGTGGGCCCGTTCGCCGCAGAGCACCTCGGTCCCCGGACGGGCGAGCAGCCGCAGGGCCAGCTGGTTGGCCATCGTGCCCGACGGCACGTAGAGCGCGGCCTCCTTGCCGAGCAGCCCGGCCGCCAGCGACTCGAGCCGGCGGACGGTCGGATCCTCGCCGTACGCGTCGTCGCCCACCTCGGCGTCGGCCATCGCTCGCCGCATCTCCGGCGTCGGCGTGGTGACGGTGTCGGAGCGGAGGTCGACGACGCCGTCGGACTCGCTCATCGCGCCCGACGCATCGGCCGGAGCAACCCTTCCTGGGCCACGCTCACCGCCAGCGTGCCGTCGGCGCAGAAGATCTGCCCGGTCGCGAAGCCCCGCGCCATGCCCGCGGACGGGCTGTGCACGTGGTACAGCAGCCACTCGTCGGCTCGGAACGGGCGGTGGAACCACATCACGTGATCGAGGCTCGCCATCATGAAGCCGGGGTCGTCGGGGCCGAGGGGATGCGGCAGCGTCGCGGTGCCGAGCAGCGTGAGGTCGGAGGCGTACGCGACCACGCACGAGTGCAGCAGGGAGTCGTCGGGCAGACGGCCGCGCGTGCGGAACCAGGTGTCCTGGTCGGGATCGCGCACCGGCGTGCCCCGGTTCGGGCCGGGATTCCAGGGGTCGCCGACGTGACGGAAGTCGAGCGCGTCGATCACGTGCGGCGCGCCCTGCCGGTCGATGGTCTCGGGCCCCTCCTCCGTCAGCCGGCCGGGGTCCGCCAGGGAGTCCGGCGACGGGACCTCGGGCATGCGGTCGTAGTGCTCGGGGCCCGCTTCGGGGACCTGGAACGACGCGGCCAGGTTGAAGATGGCCTGACCGTGCTGGATGGCCACGACGCGGCGCGTGGTGAAGCTCCCACCGTCGCGGATGCGGTCGACGTCGTAGACGACCGGGATCTTGGGGTCGCCCAGCTTGAGGAAGTACGCGTGCATCGAGTGCACCCGCCGCTCGGCGTCGACGGTGCGCCCGGCCGCCATCAAGGCCTGGGCCAGGACCTCGCCGCCGTAGAGCCGCACCCGGTCGCGGTCGCGGCTGTACCCCCGGAACAGGTTGACCTCGAGCTGCTCGAGGTCGAGCAGGGACACGAGGTCGTCGAGGGCACCCATCGGGTGAAGCTACCTGCCGGTCTCAGGCGAAGAAGACGGAGGCCACTTCGAGGAGCTCGGGATCAACGGTCTTCAGCTGGTGGACCGCATCGCCGATGGGCACGCGTTCGATCCGGTCGCCCCGCAACGCGACCATCGTGCCGAAGGCGCCGTCGTGCACGGCGTCGATGGCGGCGATGCCGAACCGCGTGGCGAGGACGCGGTCGTACGCGGTGGGCGTACCCCCGCGCAGCACGTGCCCGAGGATCGTGACCCGGGTCTCGAATCCGGTGCGCCGGCCGATCTCGTCCTGGATCACGTTGCTGATGCCGCCCAGGCGCACGTGCCCGAACTGGTCGACCTCGCCGCTCTGCACCGTGATCGTGCCCTCCTTGGGCGATGCGCCCTCGGCGACCACGACGATCGAGTAGTTCGCACCCCGGCGGTGCCGGTGCTCGATCCGCTCGCACACCTCGGCGATGTCGAACGGCACCTCGGGCACCAGCACGAGGTCGGCACCGCCGGCTATTCCGGAGTAGATCGCGATCCACCCCGCGTGGCGGCCCATGACCTCGACGACCATCACGCGGTCGTGGCTCTCCGCCGTCGTGTGCAGCCGGTCGATCGCATCCGTCGCGATCTGCACCGCGGTGTGGAACCCGAACGTGAAGTCGGTGGCGGCGAGGTCGTTGTCGATGGTCTTGGGCACCCCGACCACCGCGACCCCCAGCTCGTCGCCCAACCGGGCGCCCACGCCCAGGGTGTCGTCACCACCGATGGCGACGAGTGCGTCGATGCGCTCGCGTGCCAGCGTGTCGACCGCACGCGCGGGGCCGTCGCCGGTTTGGAACGGGTTCGTGCGCGACGTGCCCAGGATGGTGCCGCCGCGATGCACCAGCCCGCGCGTCGTCTCGATGGCGAGGTCGACGCGTTCGTCCTCGATCACGCCGCGCCAGCCGTGGCGGAACCCGACGATCTCGTCGCCGTAGAAGGCTTCGCCCTTGCGGACGACGGCGCGGATCACCGCGTTGAGCCCCGGGCAGTCTCCCCCGCCGGTGAGCATGCCGATGCGCATGACCACCAGTGTGCAGCATCGTCGGTAGGGTTCGGAGCATGAGCGACGCGGCGCCCCGCCCGGCAGGCACGCGGGCGTGGTACACGACGGTGTCAGCGAACCGTCGTCTGCTGTTCACGGGTCGCCACTACGACCACGTGGCGGTGACCGAGGGCCAGGTGGTGGTGCGGACGCGCCGCGGCCACGTGTTGCTGCAGGCACCGGCGGGATCGCTCGAGGTCGTGCGCGTACGCAACGGCCTCCTCCTCCAGGTGCTGGTGCGCGATCAGGAGGGGAACACGCACGTGTTCGAGTTCCGTCCCCGCCGGCGCCACGAGGGACGCGCCCTCGCCGATGCGCTGCGGTGACCGGCGGTGACCGTCGTCCTCGCCATCGATGCCGGCACGACCGGCGTGCGCACGGTGGCGGTCGACGCCGACGGCCGCCCCCGCCACTTCGCGTACCGCGAGTTCCCGCAGCACTTCCCGCGGCCGGGATGGGTCGAGCACGACCCTGACGACATCTGGGGCGCGGTCCAGGGGACGTTGACCGATGTCGTCGCCGCGCTCGACGGTGAGACGGTCGCCGGGATCGGCATCACCGACCAGCGCGAGACCGTCGTCGTGTGGGACCGGGTGACGGGTCGGCCCCGCCACCGGGCGATCGTGTGGCAGGACCGTCGCACCGCGTCGCGCTGCGACGACCTGCGCGCCGACGGAGTGGAGCCGCTGATACGGGAGCGCACCGGCCTCGTGCTCGACCCCTACTTCTCGGCCACCAAGCTCGAGTGGCTGCTCGCGCGAGGGCGGCGTCGACGCCGACGCCGCCCTCGCGTTCGGCACCGTCGATTCATGGGTGTTGTGGAACCTGGCCGGCGTGCACGCGACCGAGCCGTCGAACGCCAGCCGCACGATGTTGTTCGACATCGACCGCGGCGCGTGGTCCGACGAGCTGCTCGAGCTCTTCGGCGTGCCGCGCTCGTGCCTGCCCGACGTGCGACCGAGCAGCGGGCGCTTCGGGATCACCGATCCCGACCGCGCCGCGGGGCTCCGCGTGCCGGTCTCGGGCATCGCCGGCGATCAGCAGGCCGCGTTGTTCGGCCAGGCGTGCTTCTCGCCCGGCATGACCAAGAACACCTACGGCACCGGCTCGTTCGTGCTCGTCAACCTGGGCGACTCGCACCCGCCCCCCGTCGACGGCCTCCTCACCACGGTGGCGTGGCAGCTCGGCGAGGCCACGACCTACGCCATGGAGGGGTCGATCTTCGTCACCGGCGCCGCGGTGCAATGGCTGCGCGACGGCCTCGGCATCATCGAGGCGTCGTCGGAAGCCGGACCGCTCGCCGCGAGCGTGCCCGACCCCGACGGCGTCGTGTTCGTGCCCGCGTTCACGGGGCTCGGCTCGCCGTACTTCGATCCGTACGCGCGCGGCGCGGTGTTCGGGCTCACGCGAGGGACGACGCGCGCGCACCTCGTGCGTGCGGTCGTCGAGGCGATGGCGTGGCAGACCGCCGACGTGATCGACGCCATCACCGCGGCAGCCGGAATCCCGCTCACCGAGCTGCGCGTCGACGGTGGCGCCAGCGCGATGGACGTGCTGTGCCAGTTCCAGGCCGACGTGCTGGGGGTCACGGTGCGGCGGCCGGTGGCCACCGAGACCACGGTGCTCGGCGCCGCCTCCCTCGCCGGGATCGCCGAAGGGGTGTGGGCGTCACCGGCCGAAGCGGCGTCGGCGTGGCGGGAGGACGCCGCGTTCCTCCCCGCCCCGCTCCCCCGCGCCCACGAACGGCGGGCCGACTGGCGTCGTGGCGTCGACCGGGCCCGCAATTGGGTCGATCCCGACGCCTGATGGCACGCGCCATTGACCGCATGCGGCGAAGAACGCGCACGTTCGGCGACGGCGGCGCCGGTGGTCAGCGGGGATCCGGCACCGTCGCGCCGCGGTCGTCCTCCACCAGCCGGACGATCTGGCGGTCGGATCAGCCGAGCTTGGGGAGGGCGCGCTTGATGCCGCGCACCGCCTGGTTGATGCGGTGCTCGTTCTCGACCAGCGCGAAGCGCACGAACCCCTCGCCGCCGGGCCCGAACCCGACGCCCGGCGACACCGCCACCTTGGCCTCGCGCACGAGGAGCTTGGCGAACTCGAGGCTGCCCAGCTCCTCGTAGGGCTCCGGGATGGGCGCCCACACGAACATGGTCCCCTGCGGACGCTCGATCTCCCACCCGACCCGGCTCAACCCGTCGATCAACGCGTTGCGCCGCCCGCGGTAGATCGCGTTGGCCTCCATCGGGTAGTCGGGCGCCTCGTTCATCGTGACCGTCGCCGCGATCTGGATGGGCTGGAACGTGCCGTAGTCGAGGTAGCTCTTCAGCTTGGCCAGCGCCGCGACCACGTCGGCGTTGCCGAGCAGGAAGCCGACGCGCCATCCCGCCATGGAGAACGACTTCGTGAGCGTGTAGAGCTCGACCGCGACGTCGGACGCGCCCGGCACCTGCAGGATCGACGGCGGGTCGTAGCCGTCGAAGCCGAGGTCGGCGTACGCGAAGTCGTGCACGAGCAGCACCTCGTGCTCGCGGGCGAAGTCGACCATGCGCTGCATGAAATCGAGGTCGACACAGGCGGTGGTCGGGTTGTGTGGGAACGACAGCACGATGACGCGTGGCCGCGGCCAGGAGTCCTCCCACGCCTCGAGCAGGTTGTCGAAGAAGTTCTGCTCCGGTCCGAGCCGCACGTGGCGCACCTCGGCGCCGGCGAGGATCGGGCCCCAGATGTGGATCGGGTACGACGGGCTGGGAACCAACGCCGCGTCGCCCGGGCCGAGCAGCACCCACATCAGGTGGGAGAAGCCCTCCTTGGCGCCGATGGTGTTGCACACCTGCGTGTCGGGGTCGAGGGTGACCCCGAACTTCCGCTGGTAGAGGTCGGCGACGGCCATCCGCAGCTTCGGGATGCCCCGGCTGGCCGAGTAGCGGTGATTGCGCGGGTTGCGCACCGCTTCGACCAGCTTGTTGACCGCGACGTCGGGCGACGGCACGTCGGGATTGCCGAAGCCGAGGTCGACGACGTCGACCCCGGCGCGCCGGGCCTCGATCTTCAGGGCATCCATGATCCCGAAGACGTACGGCGGGAGCGCGTTGATCCGCCGGAACTCCATTCCCACAAGGGTAGCGAAGCTTGCCTCTCAGCCTCGGGAGGCTTTCGTGGCCGTCAGCGCAACCGGGGCAGTATCTCCTTCCCCAGAATTCGCGCGTTGTCGGGATCCGAGGAGTCGACGGGCCCGAGCATGAGCCATTCGGCGCCGGCGTCGGCGTAGGCGCGGAGCGCGGTGGCCATCATCTCGGGGCCGCCGACGAGCACGTGGTCGCCCGCCCCGAGCCGCTCCGCCTTGATCTCGGCGGCCCGGTCGTCGTCACCGATGATCACGAGGCCACCCCACGTCACCGTGAACGGAGCGCGGGCCGCGGCCGCGCGCAGGTTGGCGGCCTGGGTCCGGAACCGCTCGAGCCCGGCGCCCCAGCGGTTCCAGCCGTCGGCGTGGGCAGCCGCGACCTCGCGCACCGCGGGGTCGCTGCCGCCGACCCACACCGGGTAGCCGCGGTCGCGCGTCTCGTCGACCGCGTCGCGGAGCGCGGTGACGCGCTCGGTCACCGTGCCGAAGTCGAGCCCGTAGGTCTCGTTCTCCTCCCGGCTCTCGTGGTCACCGGCGCCGATCGCGACGAGGAGGCGTTCGGGACCGAGGATGCGCGCCAGCGTGTCGAAGCCGTTGGCCAGCGTCGCGTACGGTCGCAGCGTCGCGCGGGCCACGAGGGAGCCCACCGCGATCCGCTCCGTCGCCGACGCGACCGCACCCATCAACGCGAACATCTCGAGCGCGGGGCGGCGCCGACCGGCGCGGTCGCGCCGGAACAGGTGGTCGTAGGCGAACACGCCGTCGAGCCCCGAGGCTTCGGCCGCGGCCGCCACCGCCAGTGCCGTACCGACGTCGTCGCGGAACGACGGCAACGTGATCCCCACCTTGACCGTCACGAGAGCTCCCGCGCCAGCACCGCGGCACCGATGACGCCGGCGTGACGCCCGAGCGCGGCGGCCACGATCGGGACCTCGGGACGGTACGCCGCGCCCTCGAGCCGGCCCCCGAACGCGGCGCGCACCGGGTCGAGGAGCACGTCGGCCAGGTCGATGAGGCCGCCGGAGACGACGATGAGCGCGGGGTCGAGGATGTTCGCCAACCCCACGAGGCCGACGGCCACGTGCCCGGCGTACTCGGCGATGAGCTCGATCGCCGCCGGATCGCCCGCGCGCGCGGCCTCCCCCACGTGGAGACCGGTGACCGCGGCCTCGTCGCCGCCGGCCAGCTGGAGCACGGCGGGCGCCCGCCCCGCGGCCACCCACTCGCGCCCCATGGCACCGAGCGCATTCCCCGACGCGCTGGCCTCCCAGTGACCCCGCTGCCCGCACGCGCAGAGGGGCCCGTCGGGATCGACCTGGAAGTGCCCGATCTCGGCACCGAAGCCGTGCGCGCCGCGCAGCACGCGGCCCCGGGTGACGATGCCGCCACCGAGACCGGTGCCGAGCGTGATCAGGAGCACCTCGCGCTCTCCGTACGCCGCGCCGTGCGTGAGCTCGGCCACGACCGCGGCGTTGGCGTCGTTGTCGACGATCGTCGGGAGCCCGACCGCGGCTTCCAGGCGCTCGCGCACCGGTGCCTTCAGGAACGCCGGGACGTTGGGTGAGTAATGGATCACGCCGTCGTGATCGACCATCCCGGCCGCGCCCACTCCGAGGGCGCGGGCCTCCGGCCGGAGCGGCGCGAACGCCCGTACCGCGCCGGTGATGGTGTCGACGATCCCGTCGAGCGTCGCCGGCGTCGCGGCCCGGCGCTGCTCGACGATCGTGCCGTCCGGATCGACCAACGCGACCCGCAGGTTGCTCCCCCCGAGGTCGACCCCGAAGGTCGCGGTGATGCCCACGCGCTCAGGTGTCGCCGCGCTGCTGGCGCACCACGCGATCGGCGGCGTCGAGGAGCGCCTTCGCGGCGTCGAGCAGCGCGTCGGCCGCCTGCAGCACGTGGTCCCGCACCTCGGGGACCGCGCCGAGCAGCTCGCTGATCACGCTCTCCAACACCGACGGCGGAGGGAGCGGACGCTCCTCGGTCCCGGCCGACTCGAAGTCGACCGCGTCCGGATGCGGCGTCGGTTCGCTTCCGCTCATGCTTCCCCGCTCTCGGCGGGCGTCGCGGCGCTCAGGCCCCGCGTCGCTGCTCGCCGGGATACCCGGCTCGCGGTCGCTCCGCTCATGCTCCCCGCTCTCCACCACGCGCTTGAGGTCTCGCAACGCGGTCCCCACGATCATGCCCGACGCCTTCCGTTTGATCAGGCCCGGCAACGGGATCGCCAGGTCGACCCGCAAGGTGTAGTCGACGAGCGTGCCGTCGGCGGCAGCGTCGAACACGTACCGCCCGTCGACCGCGCGCAGCATCTCACCCTCGACCAGCGCCCACGAGAACGCGTGCGGCGCGTCGGCGAAGTCGTAGTCGAGGACGTAGCGCACGCGCCGTCCGAGCGCAGCCACGTGGTACTCGACGCGGGTGCCGCGACCGTCGGCGTCGCGCAGGAGCACGGTCACCTGCTTCACGTCCTTCGCCCACTCGGGGTACTCGTCGAACGCGGACGCGACGCGCGAAGCAACGCTCGGGTGGCGCGTCGACGTGGATCTGCTCGTGCGCCTCGTCCATCATCGACCCCGAGCGATCACGTGCGCGGGCGCGGGCCCGCGGTGGGTCGCGGTGGGAACACGCCGTAGCGGGCGGCCCACACCCCGGCGAGCCCGATCGGCAGCATCGGGACGAGGACCCCGAAGGGCTCCCACGCCACGGTGCCCACCGTGATGGCGAGGCACACGAGGAACATCACGAGGAACTTCCGGCGCACCGGCTTGGGCGCCGAGCCCTGGAGGAAGAACAGGTTGGCGACGGCCACGTTGTCGCCCCGGGCGCTGCGCGCCACGCCGACGCCGAACGCGTACACGAACGTGCCGATGGCGACGACGAACAGCAGCAGCGTGACCCCGATCGCCACCCCGATCAGGTCGTCGGCGCCCAGCGCGACGGGGATCGCGGTCACCGCGAACAGCGCGTTGGCGACCCACCCCGCGGTGATGATGCGTCGACCCTGGCGCGCCAGTTGATCGAGGTCGAGGTCGCCGTCGGGCACGCGTCGAGCGTACCGGCCGTCATGCCAGGAGCCCGAGGCCGCCGAGGTCGCCGGCGGCGAGCGGTGCCAGCTTCGCCACCAGCCGCTCGTACGCGAACTCGTCGACGGCGCGGGCGCGGGCGGCCACGCCCATCCGCGCCCGCAGGGACTCGTCGGCCAGGAGTCGGGCGAGTGCGGCACGCACCTCGAGGGCGCGGCTCTCCACCACGAACCCGGTCTCGCCGTCGACCACCGCCTCGTGCGAGCCCCCGCTGCGGCCCGCCACCGCGGGCACGCCGGCGGCGGCCGCCTCCAGGAACACGATCCCGAACCCCTCGGCCTCCAGCCCACCCCAACGTTCGCGGCACGGCATCGCGAACACGTCGGCGCAGGCGTAGAGCCTCGGGAAGGTGTCGTCGTCGGGGACGCGACCCAGGAACCGCACCTGCGCGGCGACGCCGCGTCGCCGGGCGTGCGCCTCCAGGCGCCGGCGGTCGCGACCGCCACCCGCGATCGCGAGCTGCACGTCGGGCAACCCTGCGACCGCGTCGATGAGCACGTCGAACCCCTTCCGCGGCACGAGCCGGCTCACCCCGAGCACCAGCGGCGCGGTCGGGGTCGAGGCCGAAGTGGACGTCGCGTCGCCCGCCGGCCGTCGGCGGGCAGCGGGCGGAACCGTTCGACGTCGACGCCCGGCGGCACGAGCACGCCGGGCAGCCGCCGACCGGCGGCCCGTTCGGCCTCCCGCAACGGGTACCGGCCGGCGGCGACGACACCCGCAGCCCGGCGCAGCACCTCACCGCCCAGGTGGCGGCTCACCGGGAGTCGGCCCGGCACCGTGACCTCCGCGCCGTGCACGATCACGACGTAGGGCGCGGCGCGCGACCGCGGCGCCAGCCGTCCCAAGGGCAGCCACGGGTCGACGAAGATCACGCGCGCGCCGAGGTCGCGCGCCAGCGCGTCGATGCGACGGGTCAACGACGGGGTCGGGAAGAACTGGCGCTCCGGCGCGCGCACCACTCGGAACGACTGCTGCGCGTCCCAGGCCGCGTCGCCCTCGTGACGGGTGGTGAGCACGGTCGCGTCGGCGGGCGGGAGCCGCCGCCACAGCTCGTAGAGGTACGACTGGATGCCGCCGATCTTCGGCGGGAAGTCGTTCGTGACGAGCAGCGCGGTCACGGGATCGACGTGGGCTCGACCGTTGCCGGCGCGACCTCCGCCACCGTCGGGACCGTTCCTTCGGCGTGGCCCGCGAAGCCGGTCCGCAGGAGCACGAGCGCCAGTCCCGCCATCAGCGCCGATCCCGCGAACGCACCCTGGTAGCTCGAGACCGCGGCGAGGCCGCCCAGGACGATCCCGGCCGCGCCGGTGGAGAAGTCGAAGAACGCGCTCAACGTCCCGACGACCGACGCCCGCTGCTGCTCCGACACGCCGCGCAGCGTGAGCAGCAACGCGGCCGGATACAGGAACGACGAGCCGACCGCGATGATCACGGCACCGATGACGAGCCCCACCGGGGTGGACCACGCGGCCACGATCGTGAGCCCGAGCGCGGTGGCGGCGATGGCGATGCTGCCGGCACGGATCGGGCCCAGCAGGTCGGGCAGGCGCGCGCCGAGGATCCGGACCCCGAGCACGATGATCCCGTACACGAGGAACACGGCGCCGACGTCGTCGACCCCGACCTGGGGGCCATAGAGGGGGAGGAAGATGCTGAACCCGGTGATGCCGAGCAGCGTGGCGGCCAGGATGATGCCGGGGCGGATGGCGGCGGGCGCGATCAGCGGACCGCGTTCGGCGTGCGCTGTCGGCGTGTGCGTCTCCTTCGTCGCGAGCGCGATCAGCGCGGAGGTGAACGCGCGACGCTCCGGCCACGAACCAGACGCGGTCGTAGTGCGAGCGGTCCAGGAGCAGCTCACCGAGCGCGGGGCCGAAGGCCAGCCCGCTCCACACCGCGACCGACCAGTAGCTCACCGCTTCGCCCCGGCGGGACTCCGGCGCCAGGTCGGTGGCCATCGTGGTGCCGCCCACGAAGAAGCACGCCTCGCCCAAGCCCATCAGGATGCGCGTGAGGATCAACCAGGCGAGCGACTCGACCAGTCCTGCGCGACGCGGCGGTGATCCCGACCACGAACGCGCCACCGACCATGAGCACCCGCCGTCCGAAGCGGTCACCGATGCGCCCGGCGAGCGGTCGGAGCAGGATGGCGCCGACGGCGAGCGCGCCCACCGCCACACCGACGGCGACGTCGTTGCCGCCGAGCTGCTTGTCGACGTAGCGGGGCACCACCGGCAGCACGGAACCCATCGCGAGGAAGTAGAAGACGCCGGACAGGACGACCACGACGAAGCGACGGGTCAGCAGCGGTTCGCGCGCGGTGTCGCGCCGTCGGCTCACGACGAGCGTGCGCGTTCGAGCGCGTCGGCGAACGACGCACGCTCCTCGATCATCTTGCGATACTGCATGACCTTGGCCGGCATGGAAAATCCGAGCGCGCCCACGAGACGATCGTTGCGCCCGAACACCGCGACGAAGCGGCGCTCGTCGAGCGAGCCGTACACGACCTCCATGTCGTCGTCGCCCCGGAAGTGCCCGACGGTCTGGATCTTGCGGTCGTACTGGTCGGACCAGACGAACGGCACCGGCGCGTAGGCCTCCGGTGCGTCACCCTCGGCGACCAGCAGCCGACGCGCCGCGGCCACGCCCTGCTCGGCGGCGTTCGTCCAGTGCTCGAGCCGCATCACCTCACCGTCGAACATCGGGTTCGGCCAGCGCGCCACGTCGCCGGCGGCGACGATGCCGGGCGCGGCGAGCAGGGTCTCGTCGCACACGATCCCGTTGTCGAGGACGAGACCCGAGCCCTCCAGCCAGTCGGTGACCGGTGCGACCCCGACGCCCACGACGACGATGTCGGCGTCGACGGTGCCGCCGTCATCGAGGCGCACGCGCTCGACCTTGCCGTCGCCCTCGATGGCGGTGACGCCCACGCCGAGGCGGAGGTCGACACCGTGATCGCGGTGCAGCTCACCGCAGACCATGCCGAGCACCGGGCCGAGACCGCGCACGAGGGGCGCCGGCAGCGCCTCGAGCACCGTCACCTCCAAGCCGCGCATGCGGCACGTCGCCGCGACCTCCGACCCGATGAAGCCGGCGCCGATCACGACGACGCGCGGCCGCGCGTCGAGGCGGGCGCGCAGGTCGAGTGCGTGATCGACCGTGCGCAGCACGAAGATGCCGTCGAGGTCGGGCGTGTTCGGCAACGTGCGCGGCGCGGCGCCGGTCGCCAGCAGCGCGCCGTCGAACGGCAGCGACTCGTCACCCTCGAGGGTCAGGAGTCGTCCGGCGGCATCGAGCGCGGTGGCCCGCACGCCCAGGCGGAGCTCCACGTCGAGCTCGTCGTACGGCGTGCGTCGCAACGCCAGCTCCTGGGGCCCCCACTCCCCCGCGAGCAGCTGCTTCGACAGCGGCGGACGGTCGTAGGGCAGGTGCGGCTCCGCTCCCACCAGCACGATCCGGCCGTCGAACCCCTCCCTCCGCAGCGTCTCCGTGGCCCGCAGCCCTGCGAGTGAGGCGCCCACCACGACCACGGTTCGCACCCCGCCGCTGTCCTCTCCTCAGGGGGCGTGCGCCCCGCGCCGGCCATCCGTTGTCCCCGGTCCCGGCCACGAACGCGCAACGACCCTTGTCCAGGGGGGCGGACAAGGGTCGATGCTACGGCGCTCACCGGGAATCCGGCACGGAGCCGAGAACACGGGCGCTCGTTCAGGTCGAGCCGACTTTCGAGGTGTGAACGCTCAGAGTATCTACTCCGGAGTAATCTTTGTCAAACTCTCCCAGGTTCTCCCCCCGCGGAAGGCGGAGGGCGGCAGAGAAGGCGTGAGATCGTGGGCGACTGGCGGATCGACGAGTTGGCCCAGCGGGCCGGGATCGCGGTCGACACGATCCGCTACTACCAGCGCGAGGGCCTGCTGCCGAGCGGCGAGCGCAACGGGCGGACCCGCCGCTTCGGCCCCGAGCACCTCGAGCGGCTCGAGCGCATCCGGGCGTTGCAGTCGCGGCGGTTCTCGCTCGCGGCCATCCGGGCCCTGCTCGAGCAGGAGGACCCGGGTGCCCTCGCCGGTCTCCTCGTCGGCTCCGAGGAGGCCACCTTCGACCGTGACGAGCTGGTCGAGGTCGCGGGGGTCTCACCCGAGCTGGTGGACGCGGTCACCGACGTCGGGCTGCTCCGTGACCCGGCCGAGCACGGGCGCTCGGCCTACGACGCCGACGACGTCAACGTGCTGCGCAGCTTCGCCGACCTCGGGAAGCTGGCGATCCCCGACGAGGTGCTGGTCGAGGTGGCGCGCCTCTACGCCCACGGCCTCGACGAGATCCAGCGCTGCCTGGTCGAGGTGTTCACCGAGCTCGACCGGCGCGGCTGGGACCCCGAGCGACGCGAGCAGTTCCGGGACATGTTCTCGGGCGAGATGAGCCGCTTCGCGCGTGACGTGCGCGTGATCGCCGACTACACGCAGCAACGCAACCTGCAGCGCGCCGTGCTCGAGAAGATCGACGAGCACGGCGCGATACCGGCGCCCGAGGGCTCAGGTCCTGCCTGACCGGTCGATTCCGCGGCGCCGTCCCGCCCTCCGGGCACGGCTCCGCTGCATCTCTATGCCTTGAGCACCAGGTAGAACACGAAGTAGTAGACGACCACCAGGACCAGGCCGGTGGCGATCGCCACCTGGTGGGTGTCGTAGATCGTGTTGAGGCCGCCCGGCTTCGTGCCACCGACGCCCAGGGCCTTGAGCTCGAAGAGGCCCCAGATCACCACGACGATGATCCAGTAGGTGGCGCGGTCGCCGCCGCTCGGCGCGAACTTGAACTTGCCCGGCAGGAAGAAGTGCGACGTGCCCACCATGAACAGCAGCATGGTGAACGAGTAGATCGTGTTCTGGCGTGACGCCATCGCCGCCTTGCGCCCGGCGGCCGCCGCGGCAGGATCGGGCTCGCCGCCGGCCTGCACGTTCCGGGCGTTCGCGATGACCTTCTTCTGGTTGGGCCAGATCACGAGCCACACGTTCAGGAACATCGTGAGCGCGAGGAGGATGCCGGTGTAGATCGCCATGCCCGGCACGGTCTTGATGTAGTCGCCGGAGAACAGCTGCGACTTGTCGCCGTTCTTCTGGATGATGAGGATCAGGACGCCGGTGAGCAGGGTGGCGGCGGCCGCCCAGCGGAACCACCACAGCGCCCGGGAGGCCAGCTTGTCGATCGCGTTGTTGCGAGCCGCGGCGTCCATCTCCGCGAACGATGGCACTTGCACGAAGTTGAAGTAGTACAGGAGACCGATCCAGGTGATGCCGGCCACGACGTGGGCCCACCGGGAGAGGAACGCCCCTCCGTTGCGGCTGATGATGATGATCACGTCGGCGAGCGCCATGCGTCTACCCCTCTCCCCTCGCTGGTGCGGGCCGGAACATAACACCCTTGACGATTCGGGGCACGGACCTCCGGTGGGTTGACCTTCCCGGCGAATGGTGCATATCGTACCTTTGTCATGATTGCCCTACGACGACTGTCGGCGGCGGTCGCGACGATGACGACGGTGGCCGCCGAGGGTGCGGCGATCGTCATGCTCACCGCCATCGGTCGCGAGCCCGCGTTCCGGGTTCCGCTCACGCGCCTCGACGACTGGCTCGCGGTCACGCCGCCCGCCGACGCGCTCGTCGCCGGCCTGCGCTGGGTGGCGCTGCTGGGCGCCTGGTGGCTCCTCGCCGGCACCCTGCTCTACGTCGCGGCGGCCGTGACGCGCGTGCCCGCGGCGGTGCGCGCGGTGCGCTGGGCCGCGCTGCCACCGGTCCGGCGGGTGGTGGACGCCGCGTTCGCGGCCACCGTCGTCGGCGGCGCGGTGCTGGCGCCGGCCGGCGCGCGGCGCGCGCGTCGCCGGTCCGCCGCCGACCACGTTCGTGCGCGACGGTCGCGGCGGCGACCTGGCGTCGCTCCCGCCCGCGACCACGGCCGCCCCGAACCCTCCTGCGGTCCCGCCGACCGTGCGGACCGCGCCGACCGTGCCGACCGCGCCGACCGCGCCGACCGCGCCGAGCGCGCCGACCGCGGCGGCCGTCCCGCCGGCCGCGCCCTCACCGCCACCGGGCGGCATGGAGGTGCAGGTGGTCGTGGCGCCGGGCGACGACCTCTGGGCGCTGGCCGCGGGCCGGCTCGCGGCAACCCGTGGGATCGCACCGGCCGATGTCGCCGACGCCGAGATCGCGCCCTACTGGGTGGCGGTGTGCGAACGGAACCGGGCTGCGCTCGCGTCGGGCGATCCGAACCTGATCTTCCCGGGCGAGGTCGTGACCCTCCCGGCGCTCAGCTGAGCGCGAGGAAGCGCTCGTAGCGCTCCCCCGCCGCCGCGTTCCACGCCGGGCGCGGCTCGAGCCGCCGCCCGGTGCGCGCCCACCGGCGACCCTCGGTCATGGCCATCGGCTCCTCGAGCCCGGCGGCGATGCGGGCCAACCACGCGGACCCGAGCGCGCCGCCGTCGGGCACCGCCACGCAGTCGACCGGCAGGTCGGTGACGTCGGCCACCGCCTGGACCCACTCCGCGACCCTGGTCCCGCCACCCGATGCGACGACGCGCTTCGGGGTGACGCCGGCGTGCGCGACCGCGGCGTCGAGCGCGCGCTTCACCACGAACGCCGACGCCTCGTCGGCGGCACGCACCACGGCAGCCGGGTCGTGGGTGAGGTCGAGGCCTTCGAGCACCGCGCGGCGGGTCGGGTCGTTGAGCGGCACGCGCTCGCCGCGCGGGTACGGCGCCCACACCGGGATCGCACCGGGATCGAGGACTCGATGCGTCGTCGGCCCGAACAGGCGCATCACCCAGTCCCGGAACATGCCGCCCGCGTTGCTCGGTCCGCCCACGAGGAAGTTGCCCGACGCGGTGTGCGGGATGCTCACGTATCCGGGGACCTCGGCCGCCTCGCCGGCCACGACCCAGACGATCAAGCGTGGTGCCGAACAGCACGAGCACGTCACCCGGCTGGTCGGCCCCGGCCACGAGCTGCTCGGCCATCGCGTCGACGCACCCCGACGCGAGCGCGGGCCCGTCGTCACCGATGCGGCCCGCCTCCCACCCGGTGGGCACGAGGCGCGGCAGCTGTGCCGTCCGGATCCCGAGCCGGTGCGCGAGCTGCTCGTCCCACCCGACCCAGTCGAACAGGGGGTGCGCGAGCGCGGCCGTGGTCGTGTCGAGCACCGCCTCGCCGCTCAACGCGTGGTTGGCCACCGCCTGGGCGGGCCAGAGGCCGTGCGCGCCCGGCGCCTCCCCGGCCAGCCAGCGGACGAACCCGAGGAACCCACCCGACGCGTCGTCGGTGCCGCCTCCGCCTCCGTCCGATTCGCCGGTGCGGCCGCGGTCGTCGCCGTACAGCAACCCGGGGGTGACCGGCGTGCCGGTGCCGTCGACCGCGGTGAGCGACGGGACCATGGCCGCCACGCTCACGCCGCGCACGTCGAGGTCACCGAGCTCCGCCAGCGCGCGGAGCGGACCGTCGTGCCACGCGACCGCGGCATCGTGCTCGAAGCGCTCCGGAGCAGGCACGCGCACCTCGTGGGCGACCCGGGCGCGCGCCACGACGTTGCCGTCGCCGTCGGCCGCGATCGCCTTGACCGACGAGGTACCGATGTCGATGCCGACCGTGACCTCGGTGCCCATCCCGTCTCCCTGTCTCGATGCGCTCAGCGCAACGGCGCGAACGCGGCGACCACGTCGTCGTGCACCAACCCGTTGGTCGAGATCACGTCGCCGGCGTCGATGCGCGACTCGCCGCGCAGATCGGTGCAGCGCCCACCCGCCTCCTCGACGACCACCCACACCGCCGCGAGATCCCACACCTTCAGGCCGCCGACTTCCACCGCGATGTCGATGGAACCGTCGGCGACCAGCATGTGCGCCCAGAAGTCACCGAAGCCGCGCACACGCCAGCACCGGCGGGCGAGCGCGAGGAACTCCGCCTCGAGCCCGACCGACTCGAACGCATCGACCGAGTCGTACGCCAGGTGGGCGTCCTCGATCCGCGCCACCTTCGACACCGTGACCGGCTCGCCGTCGCGCTGCGCGCCGTGGCCGCGCGCCGCCGACCAGCGCGACCCGAGCGCCGGTGCCGACACGACGCCGGCCACGAGATCGCCGTCGACCTCGAGCCCGATGAGCGTGGCCCACACCGGGATCCCGCGGGCGTACCCCTTCGTGCCGTCGATGGGATCGACGATCCATCGCCGGCGACTGGTCCCGGTGGTGCCGAACTCCTCGCCCAGCACCGCGTCGCCCGGGCGGTCGCGCGCAAGCTCGTCGCGGATCATCTCCTCGACCGCGCGGTCGGCCTCGGTGACCGGCGTGAGGTCGGGTTTGGTCTCGACCGTCAGGTCGCGCGCTCGGAACCGGCGCATCGTGAGGACGTCGGCGGCGTCGGCGAGCGCATGCGCGAACGCGAGGTCGGTCGCGAGGTCGGGCGCGGGATCGGCAGCGATGCCGGGAATGTAGCCCCGTCGGCCGCTCGGCCCGCGAGACTGGCGCGATGGCCCGACGCTGGGTGCTCACCGGGATCGTCGCCGTCGCGCTCGTGGTCGCCGCGGTCTTCGCGGCGCACGCGATCCGCGACGACGACACCGCCGCACCCGCGCCCACCACGACGACGACCGGGCCGACGACGTCGACGACCGCGGCGCCCACGAGCACGACCGGCGCCCCGACCACGACGGTTGCGGTTGCCGGCCCGACCACCGACACCGCGACCACCACGGCGCCGGCCGCCGACGCGCCGCCCGGACCGTGCGGGGCCGACACCGGACCGGTCCGCGCCGCGGTCGACGCGGGGGTCGCCGACGCGGAGGCCGACGCCGACGTGGCGTCGTGCCGCCTCGCCCCGTCCGACCCGACGTGGGCGGCGGTGCAGCTGGCGGCGAAGCCGGGCGCGACCTTCACGCCGCTCACGGTGATCCTCCACGGCGGCGCGGGCGCGTGGACCGTCGTCGCCAGCGGCGGGACCGACGCCGGATGCGGGTCGGCCCCCCAACAGGTGGTCGTCGACCTCGGCCAGTTCTGCGCCGGTACCGGTGGCGGTACGTGATGCGTCCACGACCGGTGGCGGCGTCGGTCGACGACCTGGTCGCGGGCGCGTCGAGCCGGGTGCCGATGGCGGTCGAGGACTCGAGGTCGGGCGCCCGCTTCGAGCGCGTGGTGATCGACGACGAGCCGTTCGTGCTCAAGCACGTCGATCACCGCGACGACTGGATCATGCGCCAGACCGGCGACGTCGGTTGCATCCCGGTACGGGTCTGGGAGTCCGGCGTGCTCGACCTGCTGCCCGACTGCATCGACCACGCCACCGTCGGCGCCGCCCGCGAGGAGGGGCACGGCGCGGTGCTGATGCGCGACGTCGGTCGCTGGCTGATTCCCGCCGGCGACGCGCCGGTCGACGAGGAGCAGCACCTCCGGCTCCTCGACCACCTCGCCACGCTGCACGCGGCGTGCTGGGGCTGGCACGACGACGTCGGCCTCGTGCCGGTCAGCAACCGCTATTCGTTCTTCGGCCCCGACGCGCTCGACGCCGAGGCGGCGCTCGGGTTCCCGCAACCGGTGCCGCGCATCGCCACCGAGGGCTGGCAGCGGCTCGACGACGCCTCCCCCGAGCTGGCCGCGGCGTTGCGACCGCTCCGCCGGGCGCCCTGGGCGCTGTTCGACGCCCTGGCCGAGACGCCCAGGACCCTGCTCCACGGCGACACCAAGTTCTCGAACCTCGGGACGCTGCCCGACGGGCGCACGGTCTGCGTGGACTGGTCGATCACCGGCGCGGGTCCGCCGCTCACCGAGATCGCGCACTCGCTCGCGCTCAACCGGGCCCGCCTGCCGCACGGATTCGAGAAGGATGGGACCGTCGAGGCCTACCGCGCCACGCTCGAGCGGCACGACGTCGACACCGCGCCGTGGTTCGAGCGTCAGTGGTCGCTGTGCCTGCTCGGCGTGATGCTGCAGCTGGCGTGGGAGAAGGCGTTCGACGAGACCGGCCGCGAGCTCGCCTGGTGGCGTGACCACACGCTCGACACCGCGCGAGCTCGCGCGCTGACCGCCGCGAGCATCCGCGTCGAGAGCGGCTCCGCCCGTCCGCCGACGTGACGGAGTGAGCGGAGGCGAACGACGGGGGAGGTCAGTCGAGCAGGTCGGGCTGCTCACGCACGATCTTGGCGAACAGCGGCTTGCTGTTGAAGTAGCCCGACACCGGCTCACCCACCTGCGTCTTGGTGAGCGCCGCCATCTCCGCGTCGATGGGGATCGGCGTGCCCGCCGCCTCGGCGAGGAGCTGGGCCTGGCACGAGCGCTCCATGGTGACGAACCACCACACCGCCTCGTCGACCGAGTTGCCGGTGGTGAGCAGCCCGTGGTTGCGGAGGATGACCGCCTTCATGGCGCCGAGAGCGTGCGCGATGCGCTTGCCCTCCTCCGGGTCGATCACCACACCCGTGTAGTCGTCGAACAGCGCGTGGTCGCCGTAGAACGCGCACGCGTCCTGCGTGAGCGGGTCGAGGAGACGACCGAGCGACGACCACGCCTTGCCGTAGATCGAGTGCGAGTGCGCCGCGGCGGTGATGTCGGGGCGGGCCTCGTGCAGGGTCGAGTGGATCGCGAACGCCGCGGTGTTCACGCTGCCCTCGCCCTCGACGACCTCGCCGCGTGAGTTGACCAGCAGGAGGTCGGACACGCGGATGTGGCTGAAGCTCATCCCGAACGGGTTCACCCAGAAGTGGTCGAGCCGCTCCGGATCACGCGCGGTGATGTGGCCGGCGACGCCCTCTTCGAAGCCGAACTTCCCGAAGATCCGGAGGCCGGCGGCCAGGCGCTGCTTGCGGTGCTGGCGCTCCTCTTCGACGGTGTCGTACTTCGGCAGGTACCAGCGGTCGTCGCGGGCCGTCTCGCGCTGCGTGTCGGTCATCGGAACGCTCCTCGTGCGGTGCGGCGTGCACCCCCGAGGCTAGTCACGGACGGAAGGCGGTGAGGCCGGCCAGCTCGACGACCTCGGCGTCGTCGGTCACGAGCAGCCCGGTGGCACCGGCGTCGGTGACGAGGCGCGCGCCCTCGTCGGGACCGGCCACGAACGCCGCCTTGGCCAACACCTCCGCTCGCCACGCCTCGCCGGCCACGACCGTGACCGACGCCAGCCCCGACCGCGCCGGCGCGCCGGTGCGGGGATCGATGAGGTGGTGCAGCTCGACGTCGCCCCGCGACCACGCCCGCCGCGTGCGCGTGCTCGTGGCCACCGCGCCCTCGCCGAAGGCGAGCAGCCCGGTGCGTCCAGTGGCGAGCGGATCGTCGACGGCCACGACCCAGCCGTGCGGCAGCGGTGCGTCCCCGCGGGCGCGCAGGTCGCCGCCCAGGTTGACCAGCACGCCGCGCACACCCCGTATCCCGGCGCCGAGCAGCTCGGTCGAGACGGTGTCCGCCGCGAATCCCTTGCCGATGCCGCCGAGATCGAGCGCGACGCCGGATGGCAACCGCACCGCGGACACGAGGCCGTCGAGCTCCACGCCCTCGCAGCCCGGGACCCCGGGCGCAGGCTCGGTCACCGGGTCGCCCGCGCGCGCGACGGCGTCGAAGTCGCGGTCGTAGCCCGCCGCTTCGAGGGCGGCGAGCACCGTCGGGTCGTAGCGACCTCCCGTCGCGCGCCACGCGTCGACGGCGCGGGTGATCAGCGCGAAGGTGTCGGCCGACACCACGACCGGCGCGCCGCCGGCGTCGTTGACCCGGCACAGCTCGCTGGTGGGCCGGAAGCGCGACCACCGGGCTTCGCGCGCCTCCAGGGCGGTGGCCGCCAGCTCGCCGAGCTCGGCCATCGCGGCGGCGTCGGCCCCGACCGCCAACACCTCGACGTCGGTGCCCATCGCCCGAAACCGCGCCGGTGGTGCGAGCACGCCTCCGTTCACGGCGAAACCCTACGAGAAGCCCGGTGCGCGGGCTGCGGCGCACGTGACCGACCCACCCCGCGTCCTCCCGTAGCGTGGGGGCGATGCGCGTCGCCGCCATGGACCTGGGGTCGAACTCCTTCCACCTCCTGGTTGCCGACGTGCACGCCGACGGGCACATCGACCCGTTGGTCCAGGAGAAGGAGATGCTCCGCCTCGGCGACGTGGTGAGCCGCCGCGGCGTCATCCCACCGACCGCGGCGGACCAGGCCATCGCGACCGTGCGCCGATTCCGCCTCCTGGGCGAGGCGGCCGGCGCCACCGAGTTCCTGGCCAAGGCGACCAGCGCCATCCGCCGGGCCTCGAACGGCGGCGAGCTCGTCGACCGCATCCGGGCGGAGACCGGCGTGCACGTCGAGGTCATCGGCGGCCAGGAGGAGGCGCGCCTGATCTTCGGCGCGCTCCGCGCCTCGGTCGTGCTCGATCCCGCGCCCGCGGTGTGCTTCGACCTCGGTGGCGGCAGCCTCGAGATCATGGTGGGCGACGCCAGCAGCCTGATGTGGGCAACCAGCGTGCCGCTCGGGGTCGCCCGCCTCACCGCCGACTGCGTCCACTCGGATCCGATCTCGAAGCCCGACCGCCGCGCGCTGCGGGCGCGCATCGTCGAGGCGCTCACGCCGGTCGTCGCGGAGGTCGAGACGTTCGAACCCAAGCTCGCGGTCGGCAGCAGCGGCACGCTCGAGAACCTGGCCGAGATGGTGACCGCGCGGCGCGCCGAGGATGCCCCCGCCACGCTGAACCAGCTCGCGATCACGCGTCAGGAGTTCCTCACGCTGCACAAGGAGCTGCTCTCGTCGCGGGCCACCGATCGCCTCCGGTACGAGGGCCTCGACGCCCGCCGCGTCGACCTCATCGTGGCCGGGTCGATGGTGCTGGCGACCGCGATGGAGCTGTTCGACCTCGACCAGCTCACCATCAGCGAGTGGGCGCTCCGCGAAGGAATCGTCCTCGACGCCGTCGGGCGGCACGATCCCGCCGACTGGTCCGACGACCCGCACGCGATCCGCCGCAGCGCGGTCCTCGGCCTGGCCCGGCGCTGCAACTGGGCCGAGCCCCACGCCCGCCAGGTGGCGAAGCTCGCGCTCGACCTGTTCGACGTCACCGCGCCCGTGCACGGCCTCGGGGACGCCGACCGGGAGCTGCTCGAGTTCGCCGCGCTGCTGCACGACATCGGCGAGCACGTCGCCAGCAGCGGTCACCACAAGCACGGCGCGTACCTCGTGCGCAACGGTCAGCTCCGGGGCTTCTCCCCCGCCCAGATCGAGCTGCTCGCCGCCGTCGTGCGCTGGCACCGGCGCGGCGAGCCGCGGGTGAGCGACGAGTTCCCGCTGCTCGACGCCGACGCGGTCGAGCGGGTGCGCGTCCTCGCCGCGCTCCTCCGGGTGGCCGACGGCCTCGACCGCAGCCGCAACCAGAACGTGTACGGGCTCGACGCCATGGTCACCCCGTCGTTGGTGCTGCTGCGGGTACGGACCCTCGACGACGCCGAGCTCGAGGTCTGGGGCGCGCGCCGCAAGCGTGCGCTCCTCGAGAAGGTGATCGACCGCGAGCTCGAGCTCACGACCCATCCTGCGATGGGCTGACCACGAAAGGCTGGCTGCCATGCGGACCCTTCCCATCGGCGACGACCGGGTCGGCGCCTCCACCACGGGCGACGAGATCGTCGTGCGCTCGCCCTACGACGGTCACGAGATCGAACGCGTCCCGGCGTGCGGCCGCGACGAGGTGGAGCGCGCGGTCGCGAACGCGGTGGCGGTGCACCGCGCCGGTCCGCTGCCCCCGTGGAAGCGGGCCGAGATCCTCGACCGCGCCGCGCGGCTGCTCGGGGAACGCACCGAGGAGTTCGCCCGCATCATCGCCGAGGAGGCCGCCAAGCCGATCAAGACCGCACGCGTCGAAGCCAACCGTGCGGTGTCGACGTTCACGTTCGCGGCCACCGAGGCCCGGCGGCTGGCGGGCGAGATGGTGCCGCTCGAGGCGGCCGACGTGGGCGAGGGCAAGCTCGGTTTCACCCTGCGCGTTCCCGTCGGCGTCGTCGGCGCCATCAGCCCGTTCAACTTCCCGTTGAACCTGGTGGCGCACAAGCTGGCGCCGGCGATCGCCGCCGGGTGCCCGGTGGTGCTCAAGCCGGCCTCGCAGACGCCGTTGTCGGCGATCGCGCTGGCCGAGCTGCTGCTCGACGAGTGCGGCCTCCCCGCCGGCCACCTCAGCGTGGTCACCGGCGGCGGCGGCACCGTCGGCAACGCCATCGTCGACGACCCCGACATCGCGCTCATCACGTTCACCGGCTCGCCGGAGGTCGGGTGGGGCATCCGGGCGCGCGCGCCGCACAAGAAGGTGGGCCTCGAGCTCGGCAACAACGCGCCGGTCATCGTCCAACCCGACGGCGACGTCACCACCGCGGCCACCAAGATCTCGGTGGCCGGCTTCAGCCACGCCGGGCAGTCGTGCATCTCGACCCAGCGCATCTACCTCCACGAGGAGATCGCCGACGCGTTCCTCGACGTGCTGCTCCCGCGGGTCGACGCGCTGGTGGTGGGCGACCCGCTCGACGAGGCCACCGACGTGTCGGCGCTGATCTCCCGGGGCGAGCGGGATCGGGTCGAGTCGTGGATCGACGAGGCGGTCGCCGCCGGGGCCAAGGTCGCAGCCGGCGGCACCGAGCGCAACGGCGTGCTCGCCCCGACGGTGCTCACGAACGTCCAACCCGACATGAAGGTGTGCAGCCAGGAGGTGTTCGGCCCGGTGGTGGCCGTCCAGACCTACACCGAGGTCGACGACGCCTTCGACCTGGCCAACGAGACCCGCTACGGCCTCCAGGCCGCCATCTTCACCCGCGACCTGCCGCTCGCCCTGCGTGCCGCGCGCGAGCTCGACTTCGGCGGCGTGCTGGTGAACGAGGTGCCGACCTGGCGGGCCGACCAGATGCCGTACGGCGGCGTGCGCGACAGCGGCAACACCCGGGAGGGCCCCCACTACGCCGTCCACGAGATGACCGAGGCCCGCCTGGTGGTGCTCGGCTGATCGGGGCCACGGTCCGGCGACCGCCGGTACGCTGACCCCACCGTGACGGACCAGCCGCCCGCGCTCCCCGACCGCCCGCCCCGTTCGCTGCTCGTGCACTTCGGGGTCGACAGCGCGGTCGCGTTCCTCGCCCTCTTCGTCCTCGGGTTCTTCTTCGGGGTGCCCTGGGGCATCACCGCGGTGGTGGCGCTGGTGATCGGCGCGATCGCGGCGCGGTACACCCGTCGGGCGGAGGTGCGCGCCCTGGCCGCGCGGCGCGAGCAGGCCGGTGGATCGTGAGCGCGGACTCACGCCCGATGCAGACCCCGGTCAGCGTGCACGCGCTCGCGCAGCTCCCGAAACCGCGCTACCGCGGCCTGTCGCACTTCTACGCGCTGTTCGTGGCAGTCGTCGCCGCGGTGGTGCTGGTGGCAACCGCGCCGGCCGGGCTCGCCACGTTCGGTGCCGCGGTCTACGCCACGACCCTGGTCGGGATGTTCGCCGCCAGCGCGCTCTACCACCGGGGCGACTGGTCACCGCCCGTGGCCCGCCGGCTGCTGCAGCTCGACCACACCGCGATCTTCCTTCTCATCGCGGGCACGTACACCCCGATCGCGTTGCTGGCGATGGACGGCCCCGAGCAGGTGATCACCCTGTCGGCGGTCTGGCTGGTCGCGGCGGCCGGCATCGTGTTCGAGTGGATGCCGATCCCGGCCCCGCGGGGCTACGTCACCAGCGTGTACATGTTCCTCGGGTGGATCGGCGCGTTCGCGTTCGTCCCGCTCTACGAGACCACCGGGTGGTTGGGCATCGGCCTGGTCGCGGGCGGTGGCCTCGCGTACACCATCGGCGCCATCGTGCACGCGGCGAGGCGACCCGATCCCTGGCCCGAGACCTTCGGCTACCACGAGATCTTCCACGTCTTCGTGATCCTGGCTGCACTGCTGCACTACTTCGCCATCGCCTTCCTCGTGCTCCCGCTCGATTGATGGTCCATACCGCGACGCGGTCCCGCGCGCGTTCGACACGGGTGTCCGACCACGAGCGCCGCAACCGGGACTTCTGGGACGCCGACGCCGACGACTACCAGGCCGAGCACGCCGACGCGCTCACGTCGACGCCGCGCGCGTGGGGTGTGTGGCGGATCCCCGATGTCGAGGTCGGCGCGGTCGGCGACGCACGCGGGCTCGACGTGCTCGAGCTCGGGTGTGGTGCCGCACAATGGTCGATCGCGCTGGCCGCCGACGGCGCGCGAGTCGTCGCGCTCGACCAGTCGCGGGGGCAGCTCCGCCATGCGCGCGCCTCGGTCGCCGCGAGTGGCGCGTCCGTGCCCCTCCTCTGCGCGAGCGGCGAGGCGATCCCCTGCCCCGACGGCTCTTTCGACCTCGTGTTCTGCGACCACGGCGCGATGTCGTTCTGCGAGCCCGAGCGGTCGGTCGCCGAGGTGGCCCGCGTGCTCCGGCGCGGTGGGCGCCTGGTGTTCGCGCACACCACGCCATGGCCGTACCTCGCCTGGAGCCCGAAACAGGAGCGGGTCACCCGGCGGTTGCGCCGCCCCTACTTCGGGATGCGACGGTTCGACGACGGCGACGGCGAGGGCACGATCGACTTCCAACTGCCGTACGGCGACTGGATCCGCTGCTTCCGGCGGCACGCGCTGGTGGTCGACGACCTGATCGAGCTGCGCGCACCGAAGCACGCGAGCACGAGCTACCCCGACTTCGACCCGCGTTGGGCACGGCGGTGGCCGGCGGAACAGGTGTGGGTGGTCCGGAAGGCGTGAGCCGAGCTCAGCACCGCGTGCCGGCCTGCGGCACCCGCCGGCTGACGAGGTAGCGCGTCACCGCGGCGTCGACGCACCGGTTGCCCTGGCCGAACGCGGTGTGCTGCTCGCCGTCGACGACGAGCAGGCGGCCCCGGTCGAGTTGCCGCGCCAGGCTCTTGGCCTGCACCAGCGGGGTGGCCGGGTCGCGGGTGGTGCCGACCACGAGGATCGGTGGTGCGCCGGCGGCGGTCATGCGCCCGGGCGGCGGCTCGGGCGGCACCGGCCACACCGAGCACGGGAGGCTGTTGTTCACGATGAACGCGCCGATGCGGGGCGCCACCGCCACGGCCCGATGCTCGAGCGCGGTGGCGGCGGCGACGTCACCGACCACCGGGCCGTCGAGGCAGGTGACGGCCCAGAACGCCTCGAGCGCGTGGTCCTCGTGACCTTCGCCGTCGCGCCCGACGAACGCGTCGGCCAACCCCAGCAGCGTCGACGCGTCGCCGTGGTCGGCCGCGTCGAGGGCGTCGGCAAGCTCCGGCCAGGCCGGCCGGCCCTGGTACAGCAGCTGGAGGACCCCGGCGTCGAAGCGGGTCTGGTTCAGGCGCCGCCCGTCGGGATCGTTGGCGGCCAGCGGGGCGTGAGCGGCCCGGGCGCGCAGCGCGTCGTACGCCGTGGCGGCCTCACCGTCGTTGTGGAACGAGCATCCCGGGTGGCTCGAGCAGTCGGCGAGGAAGTCGTCGATCGCGCGCTCGAAGCCACGCGCCTGGCCGAGCGTCACCTGCGTGGCGCTGAGGGTCGGGTCGACCGGGCCGTCGAGCACGAAGGCGCGCACGTGCTCGGGGTACGCGTCGGCGTAGCTGGCGCCGAGGAACGTGCCGTAGGAGTACCCGACGAACGACAGCCGATCCTCGCCCAGCGCGACGCGGAGCCGTTCGAGGTCCTGCACGGTGTCGGCGGTCGACACGTGCGCGAGCAGGTTGCCGCTCCGCGCCGCGCACGCCTGCGCCAACGCGGTCACCCCGTCGACGAGTCCGGTGCGCGCCGCGCTGGTCGCGGGCTGGAACGACTGGTCGAAGAGCCCATCGAGCGAGTCCTCGCACCGGATCGGGCTGCTGTGGCCGACGCCGCGCGGGTCGAAGCTGACGAGATCGAACCGGTCGCGCAGCGCGGCCGGCATGCTCGACGCGATCCCGGTGAGGAAGGACACGCCCGGCGCGCCCGGCCCGCCGGGGTTGAACACGAGCGAGCCGATGCGGTGGCGCGGGTCGCGCGCCCGCTTCCGGATCACCGCCAGGTCGATGGTCGGCCCCGCGGGCGCCGCAGGGTCGAGCGGCACGGTCAGCGTCCCGCACTGGAACCCGTCCTCGCACGCGTGCCAGGCGATGGCCTTCGCGTGCGGCTCGGCGGCGCTCCCGACGCCGCCCCCGGCCCCCAGCATGAGGCACGTCACGAGGAGCACCGCGCAGGCGCGCGCGGTCCGGACGAGTCGCATCGCGCCAGGATGCCTCACGCGGTCGACAGAACTAGATCGGTGGCGCGAGACCGTCAGGAGCGTGGACGACGCCCAGGGTGGCCGACGGTTGCGTCCCGTAGTCCTCGGCCGGCCGCGCCGGACCGAAGAGATGACCCTGGGCCATCTCGCACTCGAGCGCCCGCAACGACGCAAACTGCTCGAGCGTCTCGACGCCCTCCGCGATCGCACCGAGGCCCAACGAGTGCGCGAGGTCCACGATCGCGCTGCAGATTGCGTCGCTGTCGCGGTCACGACCGAGGTCGGCGACGAACGTGGAGGCGATCTTGATCGCATCGATCGGGAACTGCTTCAGCGACACGAGCGACGACGTGCCGGTCCCGAAATCGTCGATCACCAGCCGCACCCCGATCTCGCGCAGCTGACGCAACGTGACGTCGCTCGCGTCGCGGTCGTCGAGCAGCGTGGCCTCGGTGACCTCGAGCCACACGGAACCCGGCGCGAGGCCGGTGTCGCCGATGATCCGCTTCACCTGCGCGGGGAGGGTCGGCTCGCCGAACTGGCGGGCCGAGAGGTTGAGGTTCAGCTTGAGCGTCGGCCCCGTGCCACCGTGCCACTCCGCCATCTGCCGGCACGCCTGCTCGATCGTCCAGTTGCCGACGGGCACGATGAGGCCCGTCGCCTCGGCGTCGGGGAGGAACTCCCCCGGGAGCAGGAGCCCGTGCTCCGGGTGCTCCCACCGCACGAGGGCCTCGAAGCCGGCCACCCGACCGGTGGCACAGCTGACGATCGGCAGGTAGTGCAGCCGCAACTCGTCGCGCGCGATCGCCGTGGCCAGCTCGCCCTCGTTGAGGGTGGTCGACGCCGGCGCGTCGCTGATCTCGATGCGCGCTCCGCCGAGGGACCGGGCGTGGTTGCCGGCCTTGATGGCGCGCCGCAGGACGCTCTCGGGCCGCTCGTCGAGGTGGCTGGCGAGCGCGACACCGATGCTGGCCGTCACCTCGGCCACACCCGCGAGGACGACCGAGGGGTGGGCGACGCCCATGGCGATGCGCTCGCCCAGCGACTCCGCGGCCGCACGGTCGGGGACGTCACGGCACACGAGCACGAACCGCTCGCGGTTCACGTGGGCGACGACGTCGCGCGGGCGGGTGACCGTCCGCAGTCGCTGCGTGATCGCCTCGAGCAGGTGGGCGCCCGCGGCGTAGCCGAGGCGTTCCTGCACGAAGTTGAGGTTGTCGAGCTCCACCGACACGACCGCCAGGCGGCCCAGGTGCACGTCCCCGAGGGTGAGCCAGGTGCGGAGCCGGTCGAGGTCGAGGACCGGGATGCGGGCGGGGCCGGAATCGCCCTCGGTGCCGGTCGGCACGGTCCGGGGGCCGTCCGGCCCGATGGGGCGCGCGGGCGGCGACGTCACGAACGGATCGCCGACCGCCGGGGCGTCGACGAGCTCGGGCGCCCCGGCCGGCGGCGGCTCCGCGACGGGCGGCGCGTCCTCCGCCAGGAGGGGCGGCGGGGATTCGAACCCCGGCGGCTCGGGCGCGAACGGCGCGGGGGCGGGTGCCGGCTCCGCCTCGCCCATCCGCGGCGCGGCTTCGACGGGTGCCTCCACGACCGGGCTCTCCACCACCGGGCTCTCGCACCACCGGGCTCTCCACCACCGGGCTCTCCACCACCGGCGGGTCGAGGAGCCGGGCGACGAGGTCGGCGGCGCGCCGCGCCCGCCGCCCCGCCCGCCACGCGAGCGCGGTGGCGACCACGGCCACCACCGCGGCGACGGCGGCGACGACCACCAAGGAGTTCCCCACGATCCCTTGTCGGAGCCGCGGGCGCCGGGCTTGAGCGAACGGGCGAGTTGACGCGCCGTTGACGACCGTGGGATCGCGAGCGGAACTTGCCCCACCACCCTGTGGGCATTGCCAGGTAGCCGCCCCTACCCGGCACGTCGGGGGTGGGTCCCCGCCTTACCCCCGGTGGTGACCGGGCTCGTCCTGCCCGCGAGCCCGGTCACCAACTTCCATGCCTCTGCCTCCCGGCCCTCCGCCACCGCCGACCCCGGTGACGGCGCTTGGTAGCGTCGCGCCGAGCCACCGCCGGGCCCGGAGGACTCCTTGGCCGACGTCATGTCGATGTCGAACGCGAGCACGGCGGCGGATCCTCCGTCGGCGGCCCGGCGCGGCGTGCGCGCGTACGGGCCGTCGGTCCTGGTCGCGGTGCTGTGCGCCGCCGCCGCGGAATGGACCTGGTGGCTGCACCCCCACGGCGTGCTCGAGGGCGCGGCCGCCCCGGCGGCCGGCGTGCTCCTCGGCGTCCTGCTCCTGCTGGTGCCGCGCCGCTGGCCCGGCCCGGTCGCCGCGGCCGCGCTCGCCGTCGGCCTCGTCGCGGCGCGCCACCACGCCCCCGCCGAGCTCGTCGTCGGCCGCGCGCTGGCGACCGCCGCCGCCGCGCTCGCGACCGCGCTCCTGCTTCGCTGGTACGCGGCGGGTGCGTTCCGGTTGCAGCGCGTACGGGAGCTGTGCGCCCTGGCGGCCGCCGCCGCGGTCGGTGGCGCACTCGGCGCCGCGATCGAGACCGTCGCGCGCGCGATCGGGAACACCTCGAGCGTCGACGCCCTCTGGCGCGACGCCTGGCCGAGCGCGGTGGCGATCGCGGTCGGCATGGTCGTCGTCAGCGCCGCCATGCTGACCGCGACGGCACCGGCGCCCCGTCCCCGCATCCGCGGCAACGCGCTCGAGGCGGTGGCCCTCGGGATCGCGGTCATCACGGTGAGCGTGCTCGCCCTCGGTCACTGGAACGATGCCCTTGCGTTCTCCGCCACGTTGCTGCTCGTGTGGGCCGCGCTGCGCTTCGGTCCGCGCGGCGTGGCGTGGTCGGGCATCGTGATGGTGGCCGCGGCCGACTGGGCTGCGGCGCGTGCCACCGGACCGTTCACGAACGTGGTCGACGGGCGCGACGCCGCGACGGTCCTGCAGGTGTTCGTCGCCATCACGTTCTTCGCCATGTTGGGCCTGGCGCTGGCGCTCGACGAGCGTGACCACGCCGAGGCCGCGCGTGCCGCCGCCACCGAGCGGTTCCGCCGCACCTTCCACGACTCTCCGGTCGCCATGGCGGTGACCAGCCTCGACGGCCGGATCGTCGAGACCAACCGGGCGCTGTGCGCGCTGCTGGGCCAGGCCGACCACCGGCTGGTGGGTTCCAACCTGCGCTCCTACCGGCCCGAGGACACCGGGGAGCACGACGTCATCCGTCCGGGCACGGCCGTCGCCGGGCCGAACGAGCCGAGCGAGACCCGGCTGGTCGACGCCCGAGGCGAGTCGGTGTGGGTGGAGATCAGCGAGTCGCGCCTGCGCCGCCTCGACGCCCCGGCCGAGCTCCAGGTGGTCGTGCTCCGCAACGTGACCGAACGGAAGACGCTCCAGCAGCAGCTGTTCCACGCGCAGAAGATGGAGTCGGTCGGCCGCCTCGCCGGTGGCATCGCGCACGACTTCAACAACGTGCTCGCGGTCATGCGTGGACAAGTCGAGCTGCTGCAGGACGACCTCGAGGTCCTCGAGTCCGCGCGCCGGCGCATCGACTCGGTGCAGCGCGCCACCGACCGCGCCGCGGCGCTCACCGACGACCTCATGGCCTTCAGCCGGCAGCGGGTCGACGAGCCCGAGCAGTTCGACGTGCACGAGCTGCTGCTCGGTCTCCAGGAGCTGCTCCACCAGGTGCTCGGTGCCGGCGTCACGCTGGAGCTGGAGCTCGACGCCGCGCCCCCCACGCTGGTCGCCGACCCGAACCGCCTCGAGCAGGCGGTGCTCAACCTCGTCGTGAACGCTCGCGACGCGATGCCGTCGGGTGGGTGCGTCACCATCGCCACCCGCACGGAGCCGGCACCGGCGTGCGCGCTCGTCCTCACCGTGAGCGACACCGGCGCGGGGATGGACGAAGCGACGCGGGCGCGGATCTTCGAGCCGTTCTTCACCACCAAGCCGCCGGGCTTCGGCACCGGCCTGGGCCTCTCCACCACCGACGACATCGTGCGCGGCGCCGGCGGCACCATCCAGGTCGACAGCCGGCGCGGGCAGGGCACGGTGTTCACGCTCACCTTCCCCGCACTGGTCTCCAGCGCCCACGCCGGCGCGGGCGACGCCGACGCCGACGTGCTCGACCTCACCGGCGAGCACGGTGACGACGCCCCGACCGTGCTGGTCGTGGACGACGAGTCCGACGTGCGCTCGCTGGTGGCCGAGATCCTGCGCGGGTCGGGCTACCGCGTGATCGCCGCCCCCGACGGTGACGCCGCCATCGCACTGCTCGAACGGGCGCACCAACGCGTCGACCTGCTCGTGACCGACGTCGTCATGCCGGTGATGAGCGGCACCGACCTCGCGGCACGCGTGACCGACCGCTCGCCCTCGACGCGCGTGCTCTTCGTCTCCGGCTTCGTGCCCGCCGGCTCACCGTCGCTGCGCGGCGCGCCGCTCGTCGCCAAGCCGCTCCGACGCGCCGAGCTCCTCGACGCGGTCCACACCGTCCTCGACGGTGCCGCCTGAACCACCCGTCGCGCGGGTTACGGGACGAAGCGGTAGCCGACGCCGCGCACGGTCACGATGTGACACGGGCGCGCGGGATCGCACTCGACCTTGGCGCGCAGGCGGTGCACGTGCTCGCTCACGGTGCCGACGCCCTGCCACTCGGGCTCGGAGTCCCACACGTGGCGCAACAACTGCTCCCTCGTGAACACCTGGCGCGGTGACGCACACAGGAACGCGAGCAGGTCGAACTCGCGGCGACGCAGCTCGACATGCTCGCCGCGCACCGACACCTCACGGGTCGTGAGGTCGAGCACGAGGTCGCCGAACGCGAGGTTCACGTGCCGACGCTGGTCGCGCGAACGCCGCAACACCGAGCGCACGCGCGCCACGAGCTCGCGCGGCGAGAACGGCTTCACGACGTAGTCGTCGGCGCCGAGCTCGAGCCCGATGATGCGGTCCGCCTCGTCGCTGTGCCCGCTCAGCACGATCACCGGCACCGCGTTGTCGGCGCGCACCTGTCGCAGCACGTCGAGGCCGCGCACCTTCGGGAGACCGAGGTCGAGCACGACGAGCTCGGGCTGATCGTCGGCGATCTTGTCGAGCGCGGTCGCGCCGTCACCGGCGTCGTCGACCGCGTACCCCTCACGCTCGAGCGCGGTGCGGACGACGTCGACGAGGTCGAGGTCGTCGTCGACGACGAGGATCATGCCCCCGGAGGCTAGGCGGAGACCCCGACCCGTGCCGGGATCGCACGCGCCGCGAGCACGCCGTGGCGGGTCATCGACCGCTTGAACCAGAACACCGAGATGGCGATGGCGGTCACGGTGATCCCCGCCGAGGTCAGCGACTTGGCGAGCACGAAGGTGCCGACCGACTGGCTGAACTGGAGCCACAGGGCGACCGAGGCGTTGAGGAACCCGATGAACGCCCAGAGCAGCGAGATCTGGAGGAAGAACCGCCGGACGTGCCGGTTCGCCATCACGTGGGGCGGGATCGGGCAGAAGTCGGCGGCCAGGCGTTGGGCCAACGGCCGGCCGAACGGCACCGACAGGAGGAAGGCCGTGGCCACCAGGGCGGTGCCGAGGGTCGGCTGGAGGAAGTACAGGAACGAGCTGCCGGTGGCGAAGGCCAGCGCGCGAGCGGGCGGTGAGGGTGACCGACCCCAGGATCATGATCCCGGGGACCCGCCGGCGGGCGACCACCCGGCGGAGGATCGCGACGTAGGACCAGCCGAGGCCCACCGCCATCGCACCCCAGAGCCCCAGGACCTGCAGCATCACGAGGAAGAGCCCGACCGGGATCAGGGTGCCCTCGATCACGTTCGGGAGGGCGTGCCGCGCCAGGATACGGAGCCGCGGGATCTCGAAGTGCGTCGACATCACTGGCTTTCGTCGGCGGGGGGAGACCGCTAGTTGAGCACATGGGTCGCAGGTCACAGGGGTCGCGCGAGAATCGTCCGATGTGCACCTCGGGACGGCCGGTCCGGGCCGTGGTCCTCGACTTCTTCGGCACCGTGGCCCGGGCCACCGCCGTCGGTCGGTCTCGACGAGATCCTGGCCCGGCACGGCTACACCATCCCGGAGCACCTCCAGGAGATGTGGTGGAGCGGCGACATCGACGGCCACGAGCACGTCGAGCCGTCGCGCAGCCGTGACCACTACCGGGCCTGGCAGCGGGAGCGGCTGCTGGCGATGCTCCACGAGGCCGACGTCCACCCCGGCGAGCACCAGAAGATCCTCGACGACCTCGAGGCGGGCCGGGCGGCCCGGGTGCTCGAGGCCTACGACGAGGTGCCCGGCGTGCTCGACGACCTCCGCGAGCGCGGCCTGGGCCTGGTCATCTGCTCCAACTGGGACTGGGACCTCGAGCCCGCCATCGCCGAGGCCGGCCTGGCCGGGCGCTTCGACACGGTGGTGTCGTCGGCGTGGGCGGGCGCGCGCAAGCCCCACCCGCGCATCTACCGCTACCTGCTCGAGCAGGCCGCCCTCGATCCCCACGACGTGCTGTTCGTCGGCGACACGTGGGCACCCGACGTGGAGGGCCCGCTCGCGGCGGGCATGCGGCCGGCCTACCTCGAGCGGGACGGGCACTGGCCGGACGCGACGAGACCGGCGGAGACGTCCGCCGTCCCGGTTGCGCGCATCCGCGACCTCACCGGGATCCTGCCGCTCCTCGGACGGGACTGAAGGGTGCCGGCCCCTTCACCAGGGCCGGCGCGGTGATGCGTCAGACGACGCGGACGTTCTGCGCCTCTTCACCCTTGCGGCCGGGGCCGACGTCGAACTCGACGCGCTGGCCCTCTTCCAGGGTGCGGTAGCCGGTGCCCTGGATGGCCGAGAAGTGGACGAACACGTCGGGTCCGTCCTCACGGGAGATGAAGCCGTAGCCCTTCTCCGCGTTGAACCATTTCACGCTGCCTGTTGCCAACGCCTTGCTCCTTGCCTATTGCACGCGCGTGTTGCGTGTAGCGATTGCCGGGGAACGGTAGCAGCCGTCCGGCGCCCCTGCTACCGCCCTTGCGCATGCGATGTGCGACCATCGGGGCATGCCCGGCACCGTCGTCTCCTTCCACGCGCACCCCGACGACGAGGCCATCCTCGTGGGCGGCACCCTGGCCCTGGCGGCCGAGGCCGGCCACCGCACCGTGCTGGTGTTCGCGACCCGGGGCGACCTCGGCGAGGTGGCCGACGGAGTGCTGGCGCCCGACGAGGCGCTGGCCGACCGGCGCGAGGTGGAGGCGCGCGCGGCCGCCGACGTGCTGGGCGTGGCGCGGGTGGAGTTCCTCCCCTACGTCGACTCGGGCATGGCCGGGGAGCCCACCAACGACCGACCCGGCGCGTTCACCGGCGCCGACGTCGACGAGGCGGCGAGCCTGCTGGCGGAGATCCTCCGCGAGGAGCAGGCCGCGGTCGTCACCGCCTACGACGAGCACGGCGGGTACGGGCACCCCGACCACATCCAGGTGCACCACGTGGGAGTGCGCGCCGCCGAGCTCGCCCGGACGCCACGCGTCTACGCGGCGACGGTCAGTCGCGAGTACTACCTCGACCTGGCGGACCTGATGCGGGAGAGCGTGCCCGACGGGGTCGACGCCCCCGACCCCGAGGCGATGGACCTCGGCGTGCCCGAGGCGTCGATCACCACGCGCATCGACGTCGCCCCCGCGCTCGACCGCAAGCGTGCCGCCATGGCCGCGCACCCGAGCCAGATCCCTGGCGACTCGTTCTTCCTGAGCATCGACGACGAAGCGTTCCGGCGGGCCTTCGGCTTCGAGTGGTTCATCCGCCTCGACGACGGCGACGCCGAGGCCGAGAGCGGCCTGCTCTAGTTCGACGGCTCGATCGGGCGCCGCCGGCCCGGCCGCATCGTGGCCCGCCGGTAGCGCAAGGACCGGTCGGACGACCACGGCGCGTACGGCACCATCACGAAGCCGGCCAGGCCGAGCAGCGGGACGTCGTAGTTGACCCGCCACCCGGTGAAGTCGAACCACGCCGCGTCACGGTCGGCCCGCACCGGGATCCCGGCCGCCGCCAGCTGGTCGCACGCCTCGAGGAACTCGTCCTTGGTGATGCTGATCGCGTCGCCCGGATGCGGGTCGGGGTCGTACGGGATGCCGAAGTAGTCGGCCACCGCCCGGAGCGCGAAGAAGCCGGCCCGCACGCAGATGCCCGCCTCCGGGTCGAAGCCCAGGTCGACGGCGGCAAGCCGCAGCGACGCGGCGTCGAGCACCGCGCCGCTCGCGGTGACCCACGAACGGTGTCCGACCGGGGAGCGGAAGAAGCTCAGGACGCCGATCGACACGTGCGTCTCCTCGAGCTCGGTGAACCACTCCTGCCAGGTGCGCCAGAAGTCGTCGAGCAGGTGGAAGCGCTCCATCTGCTGGGCACGGACCAGCACGTTCACCCCCGCCGGCGGCTGCCCGGCCCGCACCTCGAGCTGCGCGACCCGCACCTCGCGGCGCGAGAACGCGGTGTAGATCGTCGGGAGGTACGCGATCAGGAGACCGAGGAGCCCGAGCCCGGTCGCGGCCTCGGCGAAGGCCAGGATGTTGGTGGGCAGGTCGGGCGGTCGCACGAAGCCGAGCGTGAACAGCGAGGAACCACTCATCTCGAAGGCACGTTCGAATCCGCTGACGCCGAGGGCGTGGAACATCGCGGTGTACGCCGTCACCACCATCACCATCCACACCACCGGCAGGAGCAGCAGCCCCACCGGCCCGTACAGCGCCATCACCGAGTCGCGCCCGTCGTAGGTCCGTGCCGCTCGCGCGAGCCCGTTGAAGACCATCCGGAGTCCGATGAACGTCGCCCGGGACACCACGGGAGTGGCCCCGCGCGGGAGCACGAAGGTACGCAGGGCCGAGTCGAACACGAGGAGCACCAACGTGATCCCGAGGGCGAACCACAGGACGGCGGTGACCACGTGCATGGCCGTGCAGCTTGGCAGACGGCCGGCGATCGCCGTCGTTCTTGCGTCGTTCGCGCGTCAGTGCGACGCGCCGATGACGCCAGGACGCGATCGGTGGATCAGTCGTCACCGGCGGGGCGTCGGCGCTGTTGCTTGCGCTGCGACCGGCGCCGTTTGGCGTCGAGCCGCGCCTCTTTGGCCGACCGGCTCGGTGCGGTGGCCCGCCGCGGCGGGTCGACCCGGAGCGCCGCCGCCAAGCGGGAGCGGAGCCGCTCCAGGGCGAGCTCGCGGTTGCGGGCCTGCGAGCGGCTGTCGGACGCGGTGGCGCGGGCCACCGGGCCGAGCTTGTCGAGCAGCCGCGCCCGTTGGCGCGGTCCGAGTGAGGTCGACGTCGCGATCGGGAACCGCACCTCGACGCGCGTGTCGGACGTGTTGGCGTGCTGTCCGCCCGGTCCGCCGGAGCCCGTCGTGCGCCACTCGAGCTCGTCGAGGCGGATCACGCACGTCGGCGTGATCCGCAATCGCGCACGCTCCGTGGCCGGTTCGCGCGCGCTTGATTGCGTCACACTCCGGTAGGGTACCGATCAGTAGCTGACGGATGGGCGACGCCCGGGGGGGCCGTTCGAGTGAACCTACGCGCAGCAGGCAGGCAACGTCTCCGTCGGGTCGCGGCGCTCAGCGCGGCCATCGTCGTCACCAGCGCGGTGCTGGTCGGCACGGCCGGCGCCCAGGGGCCGGAACGGGCACCGTCGGCCGCGAAGCCGACACGCGGAGGATCGGTCACCTACGGCCTCGAGGCCGAGACGAACGGCGGCTGGTGCATCCCCCAGGCCCAGTTGGTGATCTCGGGGATCATGGTGGCGAGCGCCATCTACGACACGCTGACCGTGCCCAACTCCACCGGCAAGATCGTTCCGTACCTCGCCAAGTCGGTGGAGCACGACCCCACCTACACCAAGTGGACGATCACGCTCCGTGACGGCGTGCAGTTCCACGACGGCACGCCGCTCACCGCCGACGCGGTGAAGCAGAACATCGACGCCTGGCGCAAGGGCCGGCTCCTCGGGTTCGTCTTCACCAACATCGCCGACACCACGGTCGTCGATCCGCTCACCGTCCAGGTCACCACCAAGGTCCCCTGGGTCGACTTCGACGCCTTCCTGTACCTCGCCGGACGCGTCGGCATCGCCGCGCCCGCCCAGCTCGCCAATCCCGACACGTGCCCGACGAACCTGATCGGGACCGGGCCGTTCATGATCTACAACGGCGCCGGCCACTGGATCCAGAACCAGGAGTTCGTCGCCACCCGCAACCCGCACTACTGGCAGAAGGACAAGAACGGCACGCAGCTGCCCTACCTCGACAAGATCACGTTCAAGCCCAACCCCGACGCCGAGCAACGCCTGAACCAGCTCCAGGCCGGGCAGCTCGACATCATGCACACGACCAGCGGCCAGGTGATGACCCAGCTCGACGGCATCAGCTCGCTGAACCAGATGCGCGAGAAGGCGGGCAAGCGCGAGGTGCGCTACTACCTCCTCAACGCGGCCAAGCCTCCGTTCGACGACATCAACGCCCGCAAGGCGGTCGCGTACGCACTCGACACCAACCAGATCAACGTGATCCGCAACGACAGCCAGCTCCAGGTCGCCGACCAGCCGTTCGACACCAAGGTGCCGGGCCATCTCGCGAATCCCGGGTACCCGAAGCACGACCTCGCCAAGGCGAAGAAGATGGTGAAGGCCTACAAGGACGCGCACAACGGGCAGTTCGACGTGGTGATCGAGAGCACCAACGATCCCGAGAACAGCGGCGAGGCCCAGCTCATCAAGCGGCAGTTCTCGCAGGCCGGGATCAACGCGACGCTCCAACAGGAGGACCAGGCCTCGTTCGTGAACACCGCGCTCGGCGGGAACTTCAGCCTCCTCCTGTGGCGGAACCACCCGGGAGAGGACCCCGACACGCAGTACGTCTGGTGGACGGAAGCGTCCCCGATCAACTTCGGCAAGTTCAAGGACCCGCAGCTGCAGACGCTGCTCGACCAGGGTCGTTCGGAGCCCGACCCCGAGAAGCGCACGGGCATCTACGAACAGGTGAACAAGATCTTCGCGACGCAGGTCTACAACCTCTGGGCGTACTGGGAACAGTGGGACATCGCGTCGAACCCCAAGGTGCAAGGTCTCATGGGGCCGCCGCTCCCCGACGGTGGCGGCACCGCGGAGTTCGTGTTCGGCAAGCACCCAGTGGTCGGTCTCTGGATCAAGAAGTAGAGCTCTCGCACTCGCGCGGGCGCGGTTCCCGGATGAGGTCGGCCGGAAGGGACTGGCTGCATGCGACTGTTCGCCAGGAGGCTGGTCCGGCTCGTGGTGGTCGTCATCCTGGCGACGCTGTTCACGTTCAGCCTGTTGCGGCTGTTGCCCGGGAGCGCGGCCGAGGCCGCGATCCCGTTCGGCACGAAGGCGCAACGCGCCCAGTTCAACAAGGACAACGGGCTCGACAAGCCGTTCTTCGAGCAGTACTTCACCTGGCTCGGCAACCTCACACACGGTGACTTCGGCAAGGACTACGCCAACAATCTCGAGGTGAGCGACAAGATCCGCAACGCGCTGCCGGTCTCGCTCCAGCTCATGCTCTATGCGCAGCTGATGGCGTTGGCGGTCGCCATCCCGCTCGGTGTCCTCACCGGCTACCGCTCGGGAACGAAGACCGACACCGCGATCAACGTGGGTGCCTTCGCGTTGCTCGCGCTCCCGAGCTTCGTGCTCGCACTCGTGCTCGCGTACTTCGTCGGGGTGCAATGGCAACCCCACTTACCCTGGCTCGGCCAGATCCCCGCCGGGGGATACTCGCCGGGCTGGCTGGAAGGCGTGTTCGGGCGGCCGACGGGCAACCTCGGCCACCACTTCGCGACGATGCTCCTGCCGACGATCTCGCTGGCCGCGGGCTTGATCGCGGTGTACATGCGTCTCCTGCGCACCGACATGATCGCCACGCTGCGAGAGGACTTCATCACCATGGCCCGGGCGAAGGGGCTCTCGAACCGCCGCATCCTCTGGCGTCACGCGTTCAAGCCGTCGAGCCTCACCCTCCTCACCGTGGCCGGCCTGAACTTCGGCACGCTGGTCGGTGGGGCGGTCGCGGTCGAGATCATCTTCGGCATCCCCGGCATCGGACAGCTCATCTACCAGGCCATCAGCGCGCGCCAGTACGTCGAGCTCCAGAGCTACATCGCGATCATCGCCATCGGCTACGTGCTCATCAACTTCGCCATCGACACGCTGTACATCGTGCTCGACCCGAGGATCCGTCGTGCCCGAGCAGCCTGAACCGTCGTCCACCGCGCTGGGCGAGATCGCTCGCGACGCGGCCGACCGCGCGACGCCGGCCGACGCCGCGACCGTCGACTTCGCCGCCGTCACCTCGGGCCCGGAGGCAGGCGGGAAGCGCCGGCGCGCGCTGCGCGTCGGCACGTGGCTGTCGCTCGCGTGGATGGCCTTCGTCGTCGGAGGGGCGATCCTGGCGCCGTACCTCCCACTCGACGATCCGGAGGCCTCGATCACGCAGATCGCGCGGCGCGGCCCGTTCGCCAAGGCGGGTACCGCGCCCGGGCACCTGCTCGGTGGCGACCCGAACGGGCGCGACATGCTTTCGCGCCTGCTCTGGGGCGGCCGCACGACGCTCGTCATCGCCACCGTCGCCGTGCTCATCGGCTTCGTGATCGGCGGTGTGCTCGGGCTGCTCGCCGGCTACTTCCGCGGGCGGACCGACACGATCATGTCGGGCCTGTTCGACGTGTTCCTGTCGATCCCGGCGGTGATCCTGGCGCTGGCGCTGGTCACCATCCTGCGCGCCCCGCGGCCACCGCCGGCCGGGCGACCGCCGGGCTCGATCCCGAGCTGGCGCTGATCATCGCACTCGGGATCGTGTCGATCCCGGTGCTCGGGCGAATCACGCGGGCGAGCGCGATGTCGTGGTCCGAGCGCGAGTTCGTGCTCGCGGCGCGCGCGCAGGGCGCGAAGAACCTTCGCATCGTCTGGCGTGAGGTGCTGCCGAACGTGCTGCCGGCGATGCTGTCGATCGCGCTGCTCGGCATCGCGGTCGCCATCGTCGCCGAGGGCACGCTCAGCATCCTCGGGGCGAGTGTGCAGGCCGACACACCGACGTGGGGCAACATGATCGCCGGCGGCCGGCAGGTCATCGCGCTGGCGCCGCATGTCGTGTTCGAGCCCGCGCTCATGATCTTCCTCACCGTGTTGTCGCTGAACCTCCTGGGCGATGCCGTCCTCGCGCACTTCGACGTGCGGGAAGCCGCGTTGTGAGCGCGATCCGGCCCGGACCCGAGGCGCCGGGCGGCGCCACCCCACTGCTCGAGGTACGCGACGTGGCCACCTGGTTCGAGACCGACCGCGGCTTGGTGCACGCGGTCGACGGCGTCTCGTTCACCCTCGAGCGCGGCCGCACCGTCGGCATCGTGGGCGAGTCGGGCTCGGGCAAGACCGTGCTCACGCGCTCGATCATGGGCCTCCTGCCCAAGTCGGGCGTGCGGCGCCAGGGCTCGATCCGGTTCGAGGGGGTGGAGATCGGGTCGGCGTCGCCCAGGCAGATGCGGAAGTACTGGGGGGCGCACATCGGCATGGTGTTCCAGGACCCGATGACCTCGCTCAACCCGGTGATGAAGGTCGGTCATCAGATCACCGAGGCGATCCACACCCACCTCGACGTGAGCCGCACGTTCGCGCGCGAGCTCGCGCTGTCGCTGCTCGAATCGGTGCGCGTGCCCGACCCGCAGCGCCGCATGGACGAGTACCCGCACCAGCTCTCCGGCGGCCTCCGCCAACGGGTGTGCATCGCGGTCGCGCTGGCGTGCGGCCCGCAGCTGCTGCTGGCCGACGAGCCCACGACCGCGCTCGACGTGACCGTGCAGGCCCAGGTGCTCGACGTGCTGGAGGCGCAGCAGCGCGAGCGGTTCATGGCGCTCGTGCTGGTGACCCACGACCTCGGGGTCGTGGCCGGCCGGGCCGACGAGGTGATCGTGATGTACGCGGGCCAGGTGGTGGAGAAGGCCGCCACGGCGACGCTGTTCTCCGACATGAAGATGCCCTACACCGAGGCACTGCTCCACTCGATCCCGACGATCGACCAGCCCAGCCACACCCGGCTGTCCGCCATCCCCGGCCGCCCACCCGATCTCGTGCATCCGCCGACCGGATGCCGGTTCGCGGCGCGGTGCACCTACGTGCAGGACCGCTGCCTCGAGGAGCAGCCGCCGTTGCGGCCCGGGAACACGCCCGGTCACGAGTTCCGCTGCTGGTTCCCGGTGGGCACGCCCGAGGGCGAGGCGGCGCGGGCGCGCAACGAGGCCGATCGCGCACGGCACGAGGTGGCCTGAGCTGATGGAGATGGAGCGGAGGCGTGGCGGAGGCGTGGCCGGAGGCCGGGACGCCGTAGCGGAATCGACCACGCTGCGGAATCGACTTCTGATGGCCGGCACCGGCACCGCCCACCTCCGCGCCGAGAGCGACGTGCTGCTCCGGGTCGAGGATCTCGTCGTCGAGTTCCACGCCGAAGGCGGCCGGGTGAAGGCGGTGTCGGGCATCAGCCTCGACATCGTCGAGGGTGAGACGCTCGGCCTGGTCGGCGAGTCCGGGTGCGGGAAGTCGACGACCGCCCGCGCGATCATGCAGCTCCCCCGCCCCACCTCGGGCCGGGTCCGATTCGACGGCGTCGAGCTCACCGAGTTGCAGGGTGACGCCCTGCGGCGGACCCGGCCCCGCATGCAGATGATCTTCCAGGACCCGATCTCGTCGCTGAACCCGCGCCGCAAGGTCGGCGACATCGTCGCCGAGGGCCTCGTCATCTGGGGCGTCGGCGACGCCGGCTCGCGGCGGGCACGCGTCGACGAGATGCTCGGCGCGGTGGGCCTCGATCCCGACAGCACCCGCAACCGGCGACCGCACGAGTTCTCCGGCGGTCAGTGCCAGCGCATCTCGATCGCACGCGCCGTCATCACCGAACCGAAGCTGATCATCTGCGACGAGCCGGTGTCGGCGCTCGACGTGTCGGTGCAGGCGCAGATCCTCAACCTCCTCGAGGAGATGAAGCAGCGGTACGACCTCACCATGCTGTTCATCGCCCACGACCTCGCGGTGGTGAAGAACGTGAGCGATCGGGTCGCGGTGATGTACCTGGGCAAGCTCTGCGAGGTCGGCCCGCCCGACCAGCTCTACGAGCGGCCCGCGCACCCGTACACCGCGGCACTGCTGGCGGCGATCCCGGTGCCCGATCCCGCCTCCCGG
>CAWELN010000008.1:0-371440 GCA_963809795.1 uncultured Actinomycetes bacterium | reverse complement strand
CGTACATGCCGACACCTCCTTCAGTTCGACCTGCGAAAAGCGTGACAGCCGAGCAGCCAATGGGCAAGAGGCGCGCTTCCGCTCCACGACCACGTCGAAGGCACCGAGCGTTGCGGGCTGCGTCCGATGTGTCGTCCGCGCAATTCGTCGTTCGGCCGTCAGGTGGCGGCCCGCAGGTCGGCGGCCCGCAGGGCTGCGACCAGACGAGGGGTCGAGCCCCTCTCGTCTCCGCGTCGGGTGTGGTAAGCGGCACCGTCACCGTGCATCTCCCGAACGGCACCGTGTCCGAGGCCGATCTCGCACAGCTCGAACTCGACGGGACTGCGGGAGGGTGGACGATCCGTGCACGCGCCCGACGCCCGGCCGGGAGCGGTCCCAAACAAACGTCGGGCGCGTGCAGGCATGCCTCCCGCAAAGGCCTAGAGCCCCGGTCCCGTCCCGCTGATACGGGAGCCGCGCACACTTGGCGGAGCCGTCCCGCGCCGCGTCCTGACCGTCTGCCCGAGCACTGCGATTCGCGACCGTGGCGTGAGCACCCATAGGCACGGAGGCAGGGTTCAATCCTTGCGGGTCGTGTTGCTCATCCGGGCTGACATCAGTCAGCACCCAGCTGCGGCTGCCAGCGTGCGCGGTTGCGCTCGTCGAGGTAGGCCGCTGTGGTCACACCGTGGTCACATCGTGGTCACAGAAATTCCGGCGACGCCGACACGTGCTGACACCTCGCAGCATGCTCACCTGTGCTGACCAGCACCAACGTCACCGCGTAGGAACAGGTGTTCTCCGCCAACCCGTCGGCTTCGGGTTCGAGTCCCTGGCGGCCCACCGGCTCGGCTCCGGGCGCGCCCTACGCTCCGGATCCTGGGAACACGCGACGCCATCCGCGAACGCCTCGGTCCCGAGCAGGTCGCACGGATCAAGACGATCGTGGCGCCGCTGTTCGGCCGCAACCTCACGCGCCTCGGTCGGTGGTACGGCACCAACAAGGCGAGTAAGAAGCAGGCGTTCACGCACGTCTACGAGCACCACCTCCGCCACCGACGGCGCGAGCCGCTGCGCATCCTCGAGATCGGGATCGGCGGTTACAACGGCGGCCTCAGGTCAGGTGGCGCGTCGTTGAGGATGTGGCGGACCTACTTCCGGCGCGCCCAGGTCGTCGGCGTCGATCTCCAGCCGCGCGACTTCCGAGAACCGCGAATCACCACCGCCGCCGGCGATCAGACGGACCCCCGGTTCCTGTACGACCTCGATCGCGAGTACGGCCCGTTCGACCTCGTCATCGACGACGGTTCGCACATGAACGCGCACGTCGTCGCCACGTTCGGGATCCTCTGGCCCCTCCTCGCGCCCGGAGGCAGCTACGCGATCGAAGACACCCAGACGTCGTACCTGGAGGAATTCGGCGGCGGAGGGCCGGGAACTCCGGGCACGTCGATGGAGATGGTGAAGCGTCTGGGTGACGCACCCAACGATCCGGCGGACTCGGTGGCGGCGGTGCACATCTACCAGTGGTTGGTGCTCATCGAGAAGCGGCCACGGGCGCGACCCTGAGCCGAGCTGTCACCCGTAGGTTCGGCGGCCGCCCGTCGGGAACGAGCCGCCCGTCGCGAATCCGACGTGCTCCGCCGCCGCGCCGCGGTGCTCCGGGCCGAGTCGGAGCAGACGCGGTGCGACATCGAGATGCTGCGGTCGACCGCGCCCTTCGAACGCCGGCGCGCCCGCGAGTCGTCGTAGCGCCCGTCGCCCGTGCGGCATGATGGGCGCGGGCAAGGTCCCAGCCCGACCGACGAAAGGAAACGGTCGGCATGGCGACTCGACAACGGGCGGAGCTGCGGATGCTGCCGAGTTCCGACGCGCCCGCGCACGCGCGCCGCTGGGTGCGCGAGACGCTCGACGGCTCGGCGCTGTCCGACCAGGCCGTCAACGACGCGGTCCTGATGATCGACGAGCTCGTCACCAACGCGGTCGTGCACGCCGGGACCCCGATCGTCGTCGTGCTCGAGCCGACCCCGTCGGGGTACCGGTGCGAAGTCGTCGACCGAGGCGTCGACGGTCCGCTGCCGCGCCTCGTCGACGTGACCGCCGGCGCCGGCCGCGGCCTGCGGTTCGTGGAGTTCATGGCGACCGCGTGGGGCGTCGACCGATCCGACCGCGACACCACGGTCTGGGTGGACGTCACCGTCACGGAGTGAACCGGTCTCCGACGGGACCGCGAGATCGGGGTCGGCCTTCGGGCGGCCCGGGCGTGCGAAGCTGCGGGTGCACAGATGGCGTCCCCAGGCCGACCTCCACCCGCGCCAGTTTCCAGCCGGGCCGCACGGGGCAGCCTGACGATGGGTCCGCACTGACGCCGGGGGTCCCTCTTGGACACGGTCGAACTGGATCTGCCTGCCGCCCCCGGTGCACCCCGATTGGCACGCGCGGCGGTGCGGAAGACGCTCGGGCAGTGGCAGCTCGAGGCTTTGCTCGATGTCGCCGCCCTGCTCACCAGCGAGCTGGTGACGAACGTGGTTCGTCACGTCGGCGGGCCCATGACGCTGCGCGTCTCACGCGCGACGTCGGCGCTGCGCATCGAGGTCGACGACCGCAGTCCGGAGCCGCCCGCGGTCCGGCACGTGCGCCCGCCGTCGGAGCACGGCCGCGGGGTCTTTCTCGTCGACGCGATGGCGAACGACTGGGGCAGCCGGCGCACCGCGGTGGGGAAGACGGTCTGGTTCGAGCTCGAGCTCCCGAGCGAGGCGGCCGAGGCACGCGGCCGCTGACCGCACCGGACCGGTCAGCCGTCGATCCAGTCCCCGAGACCGGTGAGCTCCAAGGTCTTGCGCACGAAGGGGCTGGGTCGTCGCAGCACGAGCTCCCCGTCGTCGGACGCGAGTCGGTGCTGCTGCGCCACCAGCACCGCGATGCCGCTCGAGTCGAGGTAGGTGACCTCGTCGAGGTGCACCACGACCCGCCCGGTGCTCCGCTCGAGTGCCGCCCGGAACTCGGGTGCGGTCGCCAGATCGATCTCACCGGCGGCGTTGACGGCGGTCAGCCCGTCCCCCCGATGCACCTCAACCCTCAGGTATTCGTCCATCGAGACCTCCGAGGCTGACTCGGCGTCCGGGTGCGGTCCGTGGTCTCGATCCGCAGCGCCATCGGTCCGTAGGGGTGCCAACACGGGCACCGCCGCCGGCATTTCGGCGCGGGACGAATTTCTTGTCGGCGTCGGCTCGGTCGGGCCACCCATGGCGGCGGCTCGCGGCGGGCGTCGCGTGGGTCTGATCGCGGGCGCGCGACCGGCCTACGCTGCCCGGCCATGGATCAGGGCTGGACGATCGACATCGATGCCGCGGGCGACCCCGCGCTCGCCGACGAGCACTACGACGACCGTCTGGTCGAGTTCGAACAGGCGCTCGAGCCCCACGGGGGCGCGGTCGCCGGGAGCGAGGCGCACGACCGCTTCGGTGCTCGCTTCTCGTACGACACCGAGAGTGTGAACCCGGTCCAGGTCCTCGAGGAGGCGCTCGACGTGTTCCACGACGCCGCGGTGGAGGCGGGGCTCCCGGCGTGGCAGGTGGTCCGCTGCGAGATCCTCACCTACGCCGAGGACGACGCCCGCGACGGCGCCGAGGACGAGGCGTAGGGCCCGGGAGGCCGGCGCCTGATCTCCTGATCTCCTGAGCTCCCACCACCGAGGTTGCTGAGCAGTCGCTGAGAGCGGCGGAGAACCGGCGCCGCGCGTCCGTCGTTCAACGACCGATGGACAGGAACCCGAACACCTTCAGGAACAGGCTCGTCGGCGTCGCCATGGCGACGGTTCTGGCCTTCGGCGTCATCGCCGGGGTCGCGGCCGGCGATGCCGGCGCCCAGGTGTCGTCGAAGTACGACGCCTCGATCGACTCGACCATCGCCGACATCCAGGCCTTCTGGACCTCGACGATGCCGACCGTCTACGGGCAGCAATACGAAGCGATCCCGACCGACCGCGTCTACCCGTACTCGCAGGACAACCCGCCGCCGAACTGCGAGGACGGGGGCCAGACGAAGGCGCCGTACGAGCAGGTCGCGGGCAACGCCTTCTACTGCAGCAACGGCGACTTCGTCGCCTACGACGAGCAGGGCCTCCTGCCCAAGCTGCGCGACAACTTCGGTGAGTTCGCGGTGGGCCTCGTCTTCGCTCACGAGCTCGGCCACGCGGTGCAGGCGCGGGTCGGGTACAACCCGCCGTCGACCGTCTACTACGAGCAGCAGGCCGATTGCTTCGCCGGTGCGTGGGCGCAGCACGTCGCCGACAGCAACGACTCGAACGTCCACCTCGCGCGCAGCGACCTCGACACCGCGCTCGCCGGATTGCTCACACTGAGCGACCCGTCGGGCATCGACGGCTCGCAGGACGGCGCGCACGGCAACGGCTTCGACCGGGTCAGCGTGTTCCAGGACGGGTACGAGGGCGGCGCGCAGGCGTGCGCCGACTATCAGAACAACCCGCCCTCGATCACCGAGACCGGCTACACCAGCTCCCAGGACCAGGCGACCGGGGGCAACCTGCCCCTCGACGAGATGACCGCCACGGTCACCCAGAGCCTCGACCAGTACTGGGGCTCGCAGTCGTCGAAGGTCACCGCCCCGACCGTGACCGCCGGGGGCGTCGACGCCGGGAACGGCACCGACGGTGGCGTGCTCACCGACGGCGTCGTCTACGACCCGTCGACCAACACCGTGCACTACGACGCGGCGGCGCTGCAGAACGTGCACGACTCGATCGGCGACTTCGCCGGCGGACTGCTCCTGGCGACCGCGTGGTCGTCGTCGGTCGAGCACCAGCTGGGCGTGCAACTCGGCACCGACACCGCCCGCCGCGGCGCCGAGTGCCTGGCCGGCGCCTGGGCCGCCGCCAGCGCGTCGTCGCTGTCGCCCGGCGACCTCGACGAAGCGGTCACCGTGCTGGTGTCGGCCGGCCAGGGCAACGCCGACCGGGGCACCGCGTTCGACCGGGTGGCCGCGTTCCGGGACGGATTCCGGAACGGGCCGTCCCAGTGCGTGCAGTCGAGCTGACACCTCTCCCCAGCTCGCTCGCGACTCCGGGGTGTGTGCAACGGCGCACACGCCCCGGAGTTCTCACGCTTCGCGCGACCCGCCTCTAACCTCCCTCTTACCGGCCGCCCGTACAACCGGTGCGTGCACGAGCTTCCCGCGATCCGACCCGTCGACCGAGGGTGGAGCAACGACATGTCGTTCAGCCCCAGCGGGAAGCACGGCCCCGCGGGCCGGGTGCTCGTGGCCGAGGACGACAAGAGCGTGCGCGACTCCCTCGTGCGGGCCCTCACCTTCGAGGGCTACGACGTCGTCAGCGCCGGCGACGGCGCCGAGGCGCTCATGGCGGTGCTGGAGTCGCAGCCCGACGTGATCGTGCTCGACGTGCTGATGCCGCACGTCGACGGCCTCACCGCGTGCCGGCGCCTGCGGGAGCGGGGCGATCGCACGCCCGTGCTCATGCTCACCGCCCGCCACGAGGTGAGCGACCGGGTGGCCGGGCTCGACGCCGGCGCCGACGACTACCTCGTGAAGCCGTTCGCGCTCGACGAGCTGCTGGCGCGCCTTCGTGCGCTCCTGCGCCGCACGAGCATGTCGGGCAACGACGAGGTGCTGCGGGTGGGCGATCTCTCGCTCGATCCCGCACGCCGTCAGGTCCGCCGCGGCGACCGATCGCTCGAGCTCACCAAGACCGAGTTCGACCTGCTGGAGCTGCTCCTCTACAACGCCGGCATCGTGCTCACCCGGGAGCAGATCTACGAGCGCATCTGGGGCTACGACTTCGAGACGTCGTCGAAGTCGCTCGACGTCTACATCAGCTACCTGCGTCGCAAGACCGAAGAGGCGGGCGAGTCGCGACTGATCCACACCGTGCGAGGAGTCGGGTACACGGCCCGACCGTCGTGAGCCTGCGTACCCGGCTCACCGTCGTCGTGGCGGTGATCGTGGCGGTGGCGGTGGTCGGCGGCGCGTGGGCGGCGGAGGTGAGCGCGCGCAACGCGTTGCGGAGCGAGACCGACAAGTTCCTGCGCGACCGGGCCGCGAGCATCGTCGACCTGCAACCAGGGGCCCTCGGCGGTGACTTCGGCGGCGCGCCACAACACGATGCCGACGATCGCCACGGTCCCTCCTTCGAGTTCGACGCCGTGCAGCAGACCATCGACGGCAACGGCAAGGTCACGAACACGTTGCCGGGCCAACCGTCGCTGCCAATCGACGCGCAGGACCGCGCCATCGCATCCGGTCGATCGTCATCCAGCATCCGCGACGTCACCGTCGGCGGGAAGGACTACCGCATGATCACCGCCCCGCTGCGCGACGGCGGCGCGGTGGAGATCGCCCGGCCGGTGTCGGAGACCCACGACGTCCTCGACGTGCTGCGCACGCGACTGGTGCTGATCGCCCTGACCGGGATCGCGCTGGCCGCGCTGGCGGCCTGGCTGGTGATGCGGCGCGCCACCCGGCCCATCGAGCGCCTCACCGAGACCGCCGAGCACATCGCCGCCACCCAGGACCTGGGCACGCCGATCCCGGTGCGGGGCGACGACGAGGTGGGCCGCCTCGCCGCCAGCTTCAACACGATGCTCATCGCGCTCGACACCTCGCGTGAGCAGCAACAGCGCCTCGTGGTCGACGCCAGTCACGAGCTGCGCACGCCGCTCACCGCGGTCCGCACCAACATCGACTTCCTCGGCCACGCCACGACGCTCGACGCCGAGCAGCGCGCGCAGCTCATCGCCGAGACCCGGCTCGAGCTCGACGAGCTCACCAACCTGGTGAGCGAGATGGTCGAGCTGGCCACCGACGTCCGGAGCCAGGAACCGGTCGAGCCGGTACCGCTGGCCGAGGTGGCCGACGACGTCGCGGCGCGGTTCCGGCGCCGGACCGGCCACGAGATCGTGGTCGACGCCGACGGTGCCGGTGTCGTCGAGGGCCGGCGGGCGATGCTCGACCGCGCGATCTCGAATCTGGTCGACAACGCGCTGAAGTTCAGCCCCGACGGTGCGCCGGTGACGGTGACCGTGCGCGACACGACGCTGGAGGTCGCCGACCGCGGCCCCGGCATCGCACGCCGAGGACCGCGCGCGGGTGTTCGACCGCTTCTACCGGGCGACCGGCGCCCGCACGTTGCCGGGGTCCGGTCTCGGCTTGTCGATCGTCGCGCAGATCGCGATGCTCCACGGTGGCACGGTCGCGCTCGAGGAGCGTGACGGCGGCGGCACCGTCGCCCGCCTCGTGCTCCCGACCGGCTGAGCTCCGGCGCGCTTCTCACCGTGGGCCGGGGAACCGTCGACGACCCGAGCGAACGGAAGGGCACCACTCCCTGCATCACCTCCCACCCGAGCCTGCCCGGTGTGCGAGGCTGCGCGACATGCGATTCGTGGTCTACGGCGCCGGCGCCATCGGCGGGGTGGTGGGTGGCCGGCTGGCGCAACACGGGCACGACGTGCTGCTGATCGCGCGGGGCGACCACCACGACGCGATCCGCGACGGCGGCCTGCGGTTGACGACGCCGGATGAGGAGACGGTGACGCTCTCCATCCCGGTCGTGTCGCACCCGGCGGGCATCGACTTCCGCGACGACGACGTCGTGCTCCTCGCGATGAAGAGCCAGCACACCGGCAAGGCGCTCAGCGCGCTCGCCGCCACCGCACCCGAGAGCATCGCGGTGGTGGCGGTGCAGAACGGCGTCGCCAACGAGCCGGCGGCGCTGCGACTCTTCGAGGCGGTCTACGGCGTGTGCGTCGTGTGCCCCGCGCTGCACCTCGAACCCGGCGTGGTCGAGGCGCACGCGGCGCCGATCACCGGCATCCTGGACGTCGGCCGGTTCCCGCACGGGGTCGACGAGAGGTCCGACTCCATCGCGGCGGCGTTCGCCGCGTCGACCTTCGAGTCGGTGGCGCGGCCCGACATCATGCGGTGGAAGTACGGCAAGCTCCTCAACAACCTCGGCAACGCGGTCGATGCGCTGTGCGGTCCCGACCCCGAGGCGCGGCCGTTGCAACGGCGGGCGCGGGAGGAGGGCGCCGAGTGCCTGGCGGCCGCGGGCATCGACGCGGTCACCCCCGAGGAGGACGCCGCCCGGCGCGGCGACCTTTTCCAGTGGGGCGGGAGCGCAGCGCGATCGCGCCCGGGCTCCTCGTCGTGGCAGAGCCTGGCCCGGAGCACGGGCTCCATCGAGGCCGACTACCTCAACGGCGAGATCGTCCTGCTCGGCCGGATCCACGGCGTGCCGACCCCCGTCAACCTGCTGCTGCAGCAGACCGCGGCCCGGGCGGCACGGGAAGGGCTGCGGCCCGGCAGCCTCCGCGTCGACGAACTGATCCAGATGGCGGCCGTCGACGAATGACCTACCGGCAAGGGCTGTGACGACCGCAGGAGGGGAACATGGACGAGGCCGCGACGATGAGCAGGGTCATTGCGCTGACGGGGCAGGTGGTCGACCGCATCGAGCCCGACCAGCTCGACAACCCGTCACCGTGCACCGAGTGGACGGTGCGTGACGTGCTCAACCACATCACCGGCGGCGCCGAGATGTTCGCACTGTGCGTGCGCGACGGCTCGGTGCCGGACGAGAAGCTCGGTGAGCTCATGACCGGCGACAACCTCGGGGACGACTACAAGGGCGCGTTCCACCGCGCGGCCGACGCCGCCAACGAGTCGTTCACGATCCCCGGGGCGATGGAGCGCGTGGTGAAGCTGCCGTTCGGCGAGATGCCGGCCGGGGTGGCGTTGAACATCGCGATCTTCGACGTCACCACGCACGCCTGGGATCTCGCCAAGGCCACCGGCCAGAGCACCGACCTCGACCCCGAGGTCGCCGGCATCGCCTACCAGGTGGCGCAGGGCATGCTCTCGGACGACCTGCGGAACGCGGGGATGTTCGGGCAGCCGGTCGCGGTGCCCGACGACGCGCCGGTCGCCGACCGTCTGGCCGGCCTCGCCGGCCGCGCGCCGTAACCGACGGTCAGCGCGTCAGCGTCAGCGCGTCGGTGAGCGGCGTGGACGCGCGCCCGAGCGCCTCGGCCACCGCGGGGTTCGTGACCGCGCCGCCCGCGGTGTTGACGCCCTTGGCCAGCTCCGGATCGCGCGCGGTCGCGTCGGCCACCCCCTGGGTGGCGAGCGCGACGACGTACGGCAGCGTCGCGTTGGTGAGCGCGTACGTCGACGTGTGCGGCACCGCGCCGGGGATGTTGCCGACGGCGTAGTGCAGGACACCGTCGACCTCGTACACCGGATCGGCGTGGGACGTCTCGTGGATGCCCTCGACGCAGCCGCCCTGGTCGATCGCGCAGTCGACGATCACCGAACCCTTCCGCATGGACGCCACCATGGCGCGGGTGACCACGACCGGGGCCCGCCCGCCGGGCACGAGCACCGCGCCGATGACGAGATCGGCGTCGCCCACCGCCCGTTCGACCGCGAGCCGGTTGCTGGCCAGGGTCATGATCCGGCCCCGGTGGATCTGGTCGACCCAGCGCAGCCGGTCGAGGTTGCGGTCGAGCAGCAGCACCTCCGCCTCCATGCCCTGGGCGATCCACGCCGCGTTCCAGCCGACGTTGCCCGCGCCGAGCACCACGACCCGAGCGGGCCGGACCCCGGGCGCGCCGCCGAGCAGCACCCCCCGGCCGCCGTGCTCCCGCTCGAGGAAGTGCGAGCCCACCTGCGGCGCCATCCGGCCCGCGACCTCGCTCATCGGCGCCAGCAGCGGCAGCGCGCCCGTCTCGGCCTGCACCGTCTCGTACGCGATGCCGGTCACCTTCTTCTCGAGCAGGGCGTCGGCCACCGCCGGGTACGCGGCCAGGTGGAGGTAGGTGAACAGCACCAGGCCCGGGCGGAGGAGGTCGTGCTCCTCGACCTGCGGCTCCTTGACCTTCAACACGAGGTCGGCGCGGCCCCACACGTCGTCGGCCGTGGGCACGATCTCCGCGCCGACGGCGCGGAAGTCGTCGTCGGAGATGGAGGAGCCCGCGCCCGCGTCGCGTTCGATGAGGACGGGCACGTCGTGCACGGTGAGCTCGTGCACCCCGTCGGGTGTGATCGCGACGCGGTGCTCGCCTTCCTTGAGCTCGCGGGGCACGCCGACGACCTGGGGCTCGGTCATCTCGCCACCGGGACCGGCATCGTCGCGGTCGGGCTGGTGTCGGGCGCCGACGGCCGCAGGCGCTTCACCGCGGCCACCGCGAGCGCCACGATCGACACCGCCGCGAAGAGCAGGGTCACGCTCGACACCAGCCACACCGCGAGGTCCCCGACGCCGGTCGGCATGGGACGCACGGCCTGGTAGGCGACGGTCAGGAGCGCCGACCACACCAACACCGCCCGGCTCACCCCCGCGCGGTACCGCCAGGCCGCGAGCGGGAGCGCCCACATGGCGTAGCTCGCGAGCACGTAGCTGCCGATGAGGAGGAAGCCGGCGATGGCGCCGAGGGCGACCAGCTCGGGGCTGGGATCGTCCAGCCGCGAGAGCGAGAGCAACGCGACCAGCCCGACCACGCCCAGCACCGCCGCCGGGCCCACGGTGCCGATCACCGCGCCGACCCGCGCCGCGTTGTGCAGGCCCAGCAGGTGCTCGATCCCGTCGCGACGCGTGAGCTGCCAGATCGAGGCCCGGGTCATGCGGTCCGCCGCGTCCGTCACCGGCTTCAGCGCGCGGATGCCGCCGACGATCGCGTACGGAATGACGAGGACCGCGGCCGCGGCCCCGCCGGCCGCGGCGGTGATGCGGGAGCCGTGGCGGCGCCACATCCACACCAGGAGCGCACCGAGCGCCACCACCACGCTGATCTTCACCAGGGCACCGAGCGCGACCACCGCCGCGGCCGCGACCAGACGGCGGCGGGAGGCGAGGAGGATGCCGGCGAGCAGCGCGAGCCCGACGAGCGCGTCGTTGCGACCGGGGTTCACCACCTCGATGAGCACGACGGGGTTGCAGCCGATGAGCGCGACCACGACCGGGTCGCGTGTGCGCCGGTACAGCAGCAGCAACAGCGCGAGCACGCACGCGGCGGCGAGCAGTTGGAAACCCAGCCGGTTGGCGAGGAGGTCGGTGCCGGCCACCGACGCGATGCCCGCCGACGCCGCGGTGAACGCGGGACCGTAGAGCGACGGCGTGTGCCGCCACCCGCGGGCGACCTCCCGGAGGACGGGGTCGTGCGGGTAGTCGGCCGGCGCGTGCGTGTAGGGGCTGTCGCCGTAGTGCGCGACGATGCGGCCGTCCATCGCGTAGGAGTAGAGATCGTGTGACTCTGCCGGTGGTGCGACGACCGCGATCGTGAGGAGGACGAGCGTCGCGGTGAGGACCATCGGCAGCGTGAGCGCGCGCCGGAGCGCAGGGGACGAGCACGACCGTGGCGAGGGCGACGCTGGCCAGGCCGACGCCCGCGGCGCGTTCGGGTGACGCGACGCGGAAGCCGCTGACGAGGACGACTGCGGTCCCGACCACCGTGACCGCCAGGAGGGCGGCCGCGAGGTCGTGCCGGCGCCTGCTCATCTCACGACGGTAGGCGGAGGCGCGCCGCGAGGACGCGCGGTTCGGTCACCACGTCGAGGCCGTCGCGCTCGACGAGGTGCGCCCGGTTCCGCTCGGGCAACGGCTCGGTGGTGAAGCGATTGAGCGCGACGACCACGGGGAAGTCGGCGAAGGCGGTGACCGAGAGACGCACGGCGTTGATCGTGCCCAAACCGGCGTCGCCGACCACCACCACGAGGTCGGGTGCGAGCTGGTGCGCGAGGTCGACGTTGTCGCCGTCGTCGCTGATGGGCGAACGCGGACCGCCGACGCCTTCGACCAGCCCGACGTCGATGCCCTCGGGCCAGACGATCCCGCCGATGAGGTCGGCGACGGTGAAACCGGGTTCGCCGAGCTCTCGTGCTGCCATCGGTGGCGCCCAGGCGAGGGGGTAGGTGCGGTGGGGCGAGCACACGGTGTACGGGTCCTCGCCGGTGGCGGCGGCGAGGACCTCGCCGTCGGTGACCGCCCCCGGCTCACCCGACTGCACCGGCTTGCGGGCGGCGACGTGCGCGCCCGCCACCCGCAGCTCGCGTGCGGTCGCCGCCGTCCACCATGTCTTCCCCACCTCGGTGGCCGTACCGCTCACGAACACCAGCGTGCGCGGTCGGGTCACGAGCCGTCCGGGAAGAGCTCGGCCAGCGCGGTCGCCAACCGGTCGACCTGGTCGGTGGTGTGAGCGGCCGAGAGCGCCACCCGCAGCCGCGACGTCCCCGGCGGCACCGTCGGCGGCCGGATGGCGGTGACGAGCAGCCCACGCCGGGCGAGGGCGTCGGCCGCCGCCAGCGCCCGCGCCTCGGCGCCGCACACGAACGGCACGATCGGCGATCCGTGCCCCGGCCGCAGGCGGTCGACGTTGGCGCGCAACCGTGCCACCAGCTCGTCGCCTTCGGGGGAGCGCAGCACCCGCAACGCGGCCAGCGCGGCGGCGGTGTCGGCGGGCGTCGACGCGGTGGTGAAGATGTAGGAGCGGGCGCGGTTCACGAGGAGGTCGGTGAACCGCGCCGGGCCGGCGACGAACCCGCCGAGCGCGCCGAGGGTCTTCGACAGCGTCCCGACCCGAAGGTGCGCGGTGCCCGCGAGGATCGTCTCGTCGAGCGTGGGGCCGAGCACCGCGTGCGCCTCGTCGAGCACGAGCAGGGCGCCGTGATGCGCGCACACCTCGGCGAGCTTGTCGACGGGCGCGACGTCGCCGTCCATCGAGAAGACGGTCTCGCTCACGACGATGGCGCGCGGGGTGGTGCGGGCGCGCAGCAGCTCGTCGACGTGGGCGGCGTCACCGTGGTGGTAGACGGCGAGCGGCGCGCCCGACAGCCGTCGCCCGTCGATGAGCGAGGCGTGGTTGAGCTCGTCGGAGCACACGAGGGTGTCGGGGCCGGCGAAGGTGCCGAGCACCCCGAGGTTGGCGGCGAACCCGGTGCTGAAGAGGACCGCGGCGTCGGTCCCCTTCCAGGCCGCCAGCTCGGTCTCGAGCTCGTCGTGCACCGGTCGGGAGCCGACGATGAGGCGTGCCGCGCCGGCACCGGTGCCCCAGCGGTCGATGGCCGCGTGCGCGGCGGCGACGCACCGCGGGGTGCTGGGTGAGCCCGAGGTAGTCGTTCGACGCGAACGACACCAGCGCGTGCGGGTCCGACGGGTCGAACGCGCGGGGTGCCCGCCACTGACCTGCGGCCTCGATGCCCGCCGCCTCGCCGTCGGCCCAGTCGCTCCAGTCGCTCCGGTCGCTCCCGCCGTCGGCTCCGGTCGTCATGCGACGACCTCGTCGAGCGCCTCGGTGAGCGCCTGCACCATGCGGTGCAGCTCGGCCGACGTCACCGTCAGCGGCGGCATCAGCACGACCACGTCGCCCAGCGGGCGCAGCAGCACCCCGCGGTCGACCGCGCCCGCGCACACCCGCCGGCCCCATCGCATGCCCTCGTGTGGTGGGGCCAGCTCGACGCCGCCCATGAGCCCGCACAGGCGCACCTCGGCGACCGCGGGATGCGGGGCGACGCGGTCGACGAGCAGCGCGCGCAACTCGTCGGAGCGGGTGCGGACGGTGCGGAGCACCGACCACGCGTCGAGCAGCTCGAGGTGCCGGAGCGCCACCGCGGCCGCCAGCGCGTTCCCCGAGTACGAATGCCCGTGGTACAGCGTGCGCTCGGAGAGGTCGGGGCCGAGGAAGGCGTCGAACACCGTCCCCCGGGCCACGGTCGCCGACATCGGCAGGTAGCCGGCGGTGAGGCCCTTCCCCACGCACGAGCAGGTCGGGTCGGAGGTCGCACTGCTCCGAGGCGAACAAGGTGCCGGTGCGCCCGAACCCGGTGGCGACCTCGTCGCAGATGAGGAGCACGTCGTGCTCCGTGCACGCGGCGCCGAGCGCGCGCAGCCCGTCGGGATCGGCGAGCAGCATGCCCGCCGCGCCCTGGACGAGCGGCTCGACGATCACCGCCGCGAGCTCGTGGGCGTGCGCCGCGACCATGGCGACCGCGGTGTCGAAGCATCCGGGTTCGCCGAACTGCGGCGCCCGCAGCACGGGGAACCGCAGCGGGTCGAAGAGGTCGGTGCCGAAGGCGGCGTCACCCACCGACAGCGCACCGATGGTGTCGCCGTGGTACGCGCCGCCGAAGGCGAGGAACTGCGTGTGGCCGGCAGCCCCGCGGTTCACCCAGTACTGGAACGCGATCTTCAACGCCTGCTCGACCGCGGCGGCGCCGTCGGACGCGAAGAGGAAGTGCGGGTCGTCGACGGGGACGACCCGTGCCAACGCCTCGGCCAGCTCCACCACCGCGACGTTGCCGTTGCCGAGCATGGTCGAGTGCGCGCCGCGCTCGAGCTGCTCGCGGACGGCGTCGTCGAGCTCGGGGACCGCGTGGCCGAGGGTGTTGACCCACAACGAGGAGATGGCGTCGAGGTAGCGGCGGCCGTCGACGTCGATCAGCTCGTGGCCTTCACCCCGCTCGACGACCACGGGCGCGTTCTCGGCGAACGCGTCCATCTGCGTGAAGCCGTGCCACACGACCGCGGCGTCGCGCGCCACCCACTCGTCGTGGCGGCCCATCCACTACTCCGCGACGGCGTCCGCCCCGAGGTCGCGGAGGGCGGCGCGGATCTTCCCCGCCGCGTCCTCGAGCGAGCCCTCGGGCGGGTTCGGATCGGCGTGCGCGAAGGACAGCTCCGACACCGAGTCGAACGGCACGACGTGGAGGTGGACGTGCGGGACCTCGTCGCCCACGATCAACATGCCGATGCGGCGCGCCGACAGCGCCGCCATCTGCGCCTTTCCGATGGTCTGCGCGACCTGGAAGAGGTGCGCCGCGAGCTCGGGGTCGAGGTCGATCCAGTGGTCGACCTCGGCGCGGGGCACGACCAGCGTGTGGCCCGGGTGCATCGGGTTGATCGACAGGAACGCCGCGCACTCCGGGTCGCGCCACACGAAGACGCCGGGGATCTCGCCGTCGATGATGCGGGTGAACAGCGTCGGCATGCGGGCCAGGCTAGCGAGGGCCGCCCGGGGCCGGCCGGGTCAGCCGGGGCCGTCGACGGACTCCGCGGCCTCGACGACCGTCGGTCCGTGATGATGAGGGAAGCGGTCGAGCACGCCCGACTCCACCAGTCGCGCCGCGGCTCCGGCTGCCTGGTCGCGCGTGGCGAACTCGATGAGGATGTACACCTCGTTCGGGTCGTCGACGTTGCGCAGCACCTGGTGACCGAGCGCGTCGCGCCGGGCGCCGGGCACGTCCTGATCGAAGAGGGCCTTCCAGGTGTCGTAGTCGCCGACCTGGATACGGGTCACGATGTACGCCATCCGGCCGACGTTACCGACGTCGGCGGAGATGCACCCGAGCGGGATCGACGAGTCTCAGTGGGGACCGGCGAGCACCGAGTTCGCCTGCGCGCCGGCCCGCCGGGCGCCGGCGACGATCGACGCCAGCGCGAAGAGCGCCGCCGTGACCAGCACGATGGCACCGCCGGCGGCCAACGCCCACTGCCGGGCGGCGAACAGCCCCAGCACCGCCGACACCACGCCGACCGCGACCGCGCCGAGGAGCGTGCCGCGGAACGACCGGGCGAGGAGGCGGCTGGTCGCGACGGGGAGCACCATGAGCGCGGCGACGAGCAGGACCCCGACGATGCGCATCGCCATCACCACGGTCACCGCGGTCAGCACCGCGAGCATCGCGTTGAGTGCCCGCGAGGGGATGCCGGCCACCCGCGCCGAGTCCTCGTCGAGCACGACCGCGAGCAGGGCCCGTCCGGTGAACCCGATGGTGACGACGATCACCGCACCGAGCGCGATCACCGTCCACACGTCGTTGGCGGTGGCGGTGAGGATGGATCCGAACAGGTAGGGCTGCAGGTTCGTGTTGGTGGCGGAGCGGCTCGCCAGCACCACGCCGGCCGCGATGCCGCCGTAGAAGACCAACGCCAGCGCGAGGTCGCCGGTCGCGCTGCCGCGGGCGCGGAGGAACTCGATCACGAGCGCGGCGATGATGGCGACGACCAGCGCGGTCCACGTGGGTGACGTGCCGAAGAGGAGGCTGGCCCCGATGCCCGCCACCGCGACGTGCCCGATGCCGTCGCCCATGAGCGACAGGCCCTTCTGCACGATGAACACGCCGATGAGCGGCGCCGCCGCGCCCACCACGACGCCGGCGATGAGCGCCAGCTGCATGTAGCTGCGGTCGAAGGGCCAGGGCAGCCCCCACGGCATCCCCGGTAGGACGTCCATCAGCGTTGGTCGATTCCGCTCCGGCGTCCCGGCCTCCGGCCACGCCTCCGCTGCATCTCCGTCACGGTCGATTCCGCTCCGGCGTCCCGGCCTCCGCACTCCATCACCGAGCTCCTCGAGCCAGAGCGGGAGGTGGTCGCGGTGCACGCCGAGGCGCACGCCGGCCGCCGACAGGTCGGACGGCGGGCCGTCGAACAGCACCCGGCGCTTGAGCACGATCACGTGCTCGAGGTCCTCGGCCACCGCACCGAGCTCGTGCGAGACGAGCAGCACCGCGGTGTTGTGCTCCTGGACGAGGTGGACGAGCGAGTCGCGGAACAGCTGCTGGGACTCGACGTCGACGCCGGCGATCGGCTCGTCGAGCACGAGGAGCTCGGGGTCGGCGGAGAGGGCCCGCGCGATCAACGCCCGCTGCTGCTGACCACCGGAGAGCTCGTGGAGCCGCTTGCGCCGGTGCTCGGTCAGCGCCACCGCCTGCAGCGCGTGGTCGACCGCGTCGCGGTCGGCCGCGCGGCGGCGACGCCACCACCCCTGCTTGGCGAGGCGCCCGGTGGCGACCACCTCCTCGACCGTCGCCGGCAGGTCGGGGGCGATGCGCGGGCGCTGAGGCACGTACCCCACCCGCCAGCGGTCGCGCAGCTCGTGCGGCGACGTGCCGAACACGGTCACCGCGCCGGCCTGTGGCGTCATCAGCCCGAGCAGGATCCGCAGCAACGTCGACTTTCCCGAGCCGTTCGGGCCCGCGAGCGCGGCGAACTCACCGGCGCGCACCTCCAGGCTGACCTGCTCGAGCACGAGCTCCGCTCCGTACGCGAACGACACGTCGCGTGCAGCCAGCACGACCGGACCGGGCGGCGGGACCGCCTCGTTGCCCTCGGGCACCGGGTCGGGAGAATTGAGCATGATTCTCATTATGCCCGTTCAGTAGGGCGGGGGCACCCGGGGGAGCGAGAATGCCGGGATGGCCCACGATCACGGGCAGCGCCAGACCCCGCACGTCGGTCACGACCACGGCGACGCCCTGCGCCGCACCGCCGCCCGCAACGTCGGGCGACTCTGGGTCGCGCTCGCGCTCACCGCGACCTTCGTGGTGGTGGAGGCGGTCACCGCGTTCGTGACCGGGTCCCTGGCCCTGCTCTCGGACGCCGCCCACATGCTCACCGACGGCGTGGCCATCGCCCTCGCCCTCGGCTCCATCGTGGTGGCGAACCGGGCCTCGCACGACGGGTCCCGCACCTTCGGGCTGTTCCGGCTCGAGATCCTGGCGTCGCTGCTGAACGCGGTGCTGACCTTCGCGGTGGCGGGCTACGTGCTGGTGGAGGCGACCCTGCGTCTGGTCGACGGCGACACCAGCGTCGACGCCGGGCCCATGCTCGTGGTCGCGGTGGCGGGCCTGGTGGTGAACCTCGTCGTGTTCTTCATGCTGCGCGACGGCGCGCAGGACAGCCTCGCGGTGCGCGGCGCCTACGTCGACGCGATGGCCGACGCCGCCGGCTCGGTGGGCGTGATCGTGGCCGCGCTCGTGATCGAGATCACCGACTGGACACCGATCGACCCGATCGTCGCCGCGGTGATCGGCGTCTGGATCCTCCCGCGTGCGTGGAGGTTGGCGGCGAGCGCGTTGCGCGTGCTGCTGCAGGTCGCGCCCGCGCACGTCGACCTCGACGGGATCCGTCGCGACCTCCTGGCGCTCCCGGGCGTGGTCGACGTGCACGACCTGCACGTCTGGACCCTCACCTCGGAGATGGACGTCGCCAGCGCGCACGTGATGATCGCACCCGGGACCGACGCGCACGGCGTGCTCGATCAGGCGCGGGTCCTGCTGCTCGAGCACGAGATCGCCCACGCCACCATCCAGGTGGAACCCGACGACCACGCGGGGTGCGCCGAGCTCAACTGGTGACGCGCGCGCGCGGTCGTCGCGGTGCCGGGGCCACCGGCGTCGTCGGCCGCAACCGCAGCGCGGCGGCGAGGGCCAGGCCCGCGCCCAACCCGAGCGTCAGCGCCACGAGGAGGCGCGCCACTCCCGCGGGCAGCGTGCTGGGGATCTGTGAGTTCCCGAGCGTGGTGACGTCGGCCATGCCACCGGCCACGAACAGGAAGATGGCGGCGACGAGCACGAGGGGGACGGCCGAATCCGCACCCTTGCGCCACATCCATCCGAGGCCGACCAGACCGAGCAGGATCCCGGCGATCGAGTAGGCGCTCTCGCCCAGCTTCGTGCCGGCCGACGCGCTCGAGCCACCCCACAGCCCGATCACGTGCACGATCTCGGCGAGGGTGAGCAGCGCGAGCACCACCGCGAACACGGTGCGCCACGAACTCGTACGGGCGAGGACGACGACGAGGGCAGCGAGCAGCACCGCACCGATCACCCACGGCCAGGGCGACGGCGGTGGTTGGTACACGATCTGGCCGCGCGCGACAACTGCCTCGCTGCCGACGCGCAGCGGGATCCGGAAGTTGTCGACGACGTGCCGGGTGCCGGGATCGCGCGCCACCTCCGGTGGGTCGGCGGTGCCCATGAAATGCGCGCGGTGGTCGTGCCAGCGCGCGGTCGGGTCGCTCGAGACGCGTCGCCATTCGGGCGGCGCCGACGCATTGGCGCTCGCCGGTGGCTTGCTGGTGATGGTGGTCGCCCGGTTGAGGTACGTCGCCGGCGAGCGGCGGTTCTCGAAGACACCGTCCGGCCCCACCCGCAGATAGGGCTCGCCCTCGTAGCCCAGGACCACGACGTCGGTGCGGCCGTGATTGGTGAGCTCGACCTTGGTGCCGAGGTCGAGGATCCGCAGGTCGAGGCCCGGGACGTGCGGGGTCACACCCTGGAGCACGGTCTCGTAGTTGGTGGGCTTGAGGCCGCCGAGCCCGTGGGCCCCCGCGGGTGCCGCGCTGGCGAGGAGGAAGCCGCCGACGACCGCGGCGACGGTCGCGACGGCCCGCACGCCCCGCCGGCCGGTCACCCGGTCTCCGACACCCTCAGCGTCTCGACGAGCTGCTCGCGGGCCCGCGCCACCCGCGAGCGGATGGTGCCGACCGGGACGTCGCACGCCTCGGCCGCCTCCGCGTACGAGCAGCCGACGATCTGGGTGAGCACGAAGGCGACCCGCTGGTCGCGCGGCAGCTCGTCGACCAGCGCGCCGAGGGCGTGGGCACCGCTGCCGTCGGCGGACGCACCGGTCCCCGCACCACCCGCGACCAGCTCGACCAGTCGACGTCGGCGCACGTTGCGCCGAACCGCGTCGGCGCAGGCCCGGCGGGCGATCGAGAGCAGCCAGGTGCGGGCGCTGGAATCACCGCGGTAGCCCGGCAGCGCCCGCCACGCCCGGACGAAGGTGTCCTGGGTGACGTCGTCGGCCTCGTCGGGGCCGACGAGATGCCGGGCCAGGCGCCAGACGTCGGCCTGGCCCGCCCGCACCCCCTGGAGCAGCGCCGTACGGTCTCCGTCGCGTGCGGCGAGGAACAACCGCGTCAGCTCGTCCACGGCGACCGACGATACTGGCGGGAACCTCGCCATCCTCCGCGTCGACTACCCCGTATGACCTGTATGCAGATTCGCCACGCGTTCTCAGCTCGGCTCGACGGCGAGGACGCCGGTCTGGACGACGCCGCCATCTACGCCCACCTCGCCGGCTGCACCGACTGCCGCGGGTTCGCGCACGACGCCGAGGCTCTGCACCGCACCGTACGTCTCGCGCCCGCGCCGGCGATCCCCGACCTCACACCCGGGATCCTGGCCGCCATCGGCGAGGAGCGGGACGCGGCCGGGCTGCCGGCGACGGCGCCGTCCGACGACGCCAACCACGCCCTGCGCTGGATCCTCGTGGCCATCGCGGTGGCCCAGATCGCGGTGGCGATCCCGCCACTGATCTTCGGGACCGACGCCGGGCTCCCGGTGCACGCCGCCCGGCACATCGGCTCGTTCGACGTCGCGCTCGGCGTCGGCTTCCTCTACGCGGCGTGGAAGCCGTCGCGCATCCCGGGGCTGCTGCCCGTCGTCGCCGCGCTGGTCGTGTGCCTGGTCGGCTCCTCGCTGCTCGACATCGCGGCGGGGAACACCGCGGCGTTCGGCGAGGTGCAACACGTCCTCGACTTCGTGGGCCTCGCCGTCGTGTGGCTGCTCAGCCGGCCCGAGCCGCGACCGGTGCAGCTCACCGCATGATCCGCCGACTCCTGGCGCTGGGCGCGCTCGTGGTCGCGCTCGTGGTCGTCGCGGCCGCGCCCGCGTCGGCGCACGCGACCCTCCTCACCACCGACCCCCAGAACGGTGGTGTGTACGACAAGCCGCCGAGCCAGGTGAAGCTGCGCTTCAGCGAACCGGTGGAGGTCTCGCTCGGCGGCATCCGGGTCTTCTCGTCCGACCGCGACCGCGTCGTCACCGGATCGCCCGAGCACCCCGGCGGCACGCAGAGCGAGGTCGCGGTCTCGTTGCCCGGGCTCGACGACGGCACGTACGTCGTCACCTGGCGGGTCATCTCAGCCGACTCACACCCGGTCGAGGGCGCGTTCACGTTCCAGGTCGGCACCCGGGCGACGCTCAGCAAGAAGAACGCGCAGGGTGTCGCCGACTCGCTCCTGGCGAGCACGGGTGGCAGCAAGACCGTCGGCGTGGTGTACGGGATCGACCGGGCCGTGCTCTTCGGGGCGCTGGCCCTCCTCATCGGCGGCGTCGTCTTCCTGGTCGCGGTGTGGCCGCGCGGTCGTGACGACCGGCGCGCCGCCCGGGTCGTGTGGGCGGGCTGGATCGGCGTGGCGGTGACCACCGTGCTGGGCATCGCGCTGGAGGGCGTGTACGCGGCCGGGCTGCCGCTGACCAAGGTGTTCGACCCGACGGTGTTCCGCGACGTCCTCGACACCCGCTACGGGAAGGTCGCGCTGGTGCGGCTGGCGCTGCTCGTGGTCGCGTTCCCGCTGCTGCGGCTGCTGCTGCGCCGCCGGGACGATGGGCAGGAGCACCCCGTGCGCGCATCGTGGATGGTCGCCGCCGGCCTCGTCGGCCTCGGGCTCGCGGTGACGCCCGGCCTCGGGGGTCACGCGGGCACCGGCATCCAGACCGGGCTCGCGATCCCGGCCGACATGGTGCACGTCGCCGCGATGGCGTGCTGGCTGGGCGGTCTCGTCGTGCTGTGCATCGCGGTCCTCCCGAAGGGCGACGCCGACGAGCTGCGCGCCGTGCTGCCCCGGTACTCGGCGCTGGCGCTCGGCGCCATCGTGGCCCTGATCGTGTCCGGCGGTTACCAGGCGTGGCGGCAGGTCGGGAGCATCGACGCGCTCAAGAGCACCGACTACGGACGCCTCCTGATCGCCAAGCTGGTCGTGTTCGCGGCGCTCATCGTGGCCGCCGCGTTCTCACGCGAGGTGGTGAACCGCCGGTTCCGGGACTACGCGCCCGACGACGAGGACGTCACCTTCGACGAATACGTGATGGAGCCCCTGCCGGTCGCGGTGGGCGTGTCGTCTGGCGGTCGCGCGGCCGGCTCCGTGCCTGAACGGCAGGGAAGGTTCGACGACGACGGCTACGACGGCGGCTGGGACGACGACACCACCGACGAGGAAGAGGTGCGCCGGCTGCGCCGGTCGGTCGCCATCGAGGTCGTGATCGCGGCGGTGATCCTCTCCATCACCGCCCTGCTCGTGAACGCGGCGCCTGCCCGAGCGATCGAGACGCAGCCGGTTTCGCTGACCCTGAAGTCGCGACAGGTGTGGGTGTACGTCGACGTCGCGCCCGGAATCGCCGGACCGAACGACATGCACTTCACCGCGCTGCCGACCGGCGGCGGACCGGCGACCATCGACGACATGTCGGTGCAGTTGACGCGACCGGGTGAGGATCTCCCACCGTTCACCGTGCCGTTGCAGAAGCTCGGCAACGGGCACTACTACGCACCGCTGTACGACATCCCGTACCCCGGCAAGTGGCAGATGACCATCCGTGTGCAACTCGGCCCGACCGACGAAGCGGTGCTGGTGAGTCCCTTCAGCGTGCGTTGACGTGCCCGGCGTCAAGGTCACCACCAACTTCTTCCTCGTCCTCACTCTGGTGGCCGACGCGGTGGTCGTCGTCGCGCTGGTGCTCGCGATCGCCGCGCTGGTGTCGCCCCGGGCACGGGCCGCGGTGGTGTCGTTCGCGGCCGCGGTGGCCCCGCAGTCGGTGTTGCTCGCCTGGATCGTCGCCACGGTGACGACGCTCGGGAGCCTCTACTACTCCGAGCACGCGGGCTTCGTGCCGTGCGAGCTGTGCTGGTACCAGCGCATCGTGATGTACCCGCTCGTCATCGTGCTCGGCGTCGCGTGGTTGCGACGCGACGTGCAGGTCTGGAAGACGGTGCTCGTGTTCGTGGTGATCGGCGCGCCACTGTCGCTGTACCACTGGTTGGTCGAGCGGGTGCCGGCGTTCGCCGAGAGCAGCTCGTGCTCCGTCACGGTGCCGTGCACCGCGCCGTACTTCGAGAAGCTGGGCTTCGTCACGCTGGCGTGGATGGCGATGAGCAGCTTCCTCCTCATCGGCGTGCTGATGCTGTGCCTGGTGGTCGGATCCCGCGCGTACCAGCCCGTGGAACCGGCCGATACGGTGGCTGTGTGAGCACCAAGGCCCAGCGCCGTGCGGAGGCGATCGCCCAACGCAAGCGCGCCGCGGACGCGGCGAGCGCCCGCCAACGGCGCAACCGCCTCGCGCTCTGGGGCGGGCTGGCGGTCGTGGTCGTGGTCGCGATTATCGTCGCGGTGGTGGCGTCCGGCGGCGGTGACGACAGCTCGGCCAAGGCGACCTCCTTCGAGACCCACGCGGTCACGGTCGACGGCACGCCGCTCCCGAGCTACGACTCCACGAAGTCGCCCGACCCGGGCATCGGCAAGACCATCCCCACGCTGGAAGGCGTGTCGGTGCTGGACGGGAAACCGGTCACCGTGAAGCCGACCGGTAAGCCGCAGATGGTGCTGTTCGTCGCACACTGGTGCCCCCACTGTCAGGCCGAGGTCCCGAGGCTCGTCGACCTGGCGAAGCAGGGGGTGTTCGACGGCGTCGAGGTCACGGCCGTTGCCACCGGCACGAACTCCGCGTATCCGAACTATCCGCCGTCGGCGTGGCTCGAGGGCGTGAAGTGGCCGTTCCCGGTGCTGGCGGACAGCCCGCAGTTCACCGCCGCGACCGCGTACGGGCTGAGCGCCTATCCCTACTTCGTGCTGGTGAACCCCGACGGCACCGTGGCCGCCCGCGCCACCGGCGAGGTGCCGATCGACCAGATCAAGGCCGACCTCGAGGCGTTGAAGGCGGGCACGTCGATCCCGCTCTCGTCGGGCGCCAGCAGCTCCGCCCCCTGATCGTCTCGGTCGCTCACTGCGAGCCGGGATACCCGGCTCGCGGCCGTTCGCTCCCTGGCGAGCGGCTGCGCTCGCTCCGCTCGGCTCCGCCGCCGCAGCTGAACCCGGCTCGCAGTGAGCGACTCAATTACAGGAGGCGCACAACCCGACGAGGTCGAGGCGATGGTGCTGGGTGCGGAAGCCGGTGCTGCGCGTGATCGCGGCCGCGGCGGCGGCGACCGAACGCTCGAGGCCCGCCGACGCGGGGACGTCCTCCACCCGCCCGCACGACGCGCAGATGAGGTGGTGGTGGTGGCCGGCGAGATCCTCGGCCAGCTCCCAGCGCGCGAACTCGTCGGCGCCGACGACGCGGTGCACGACCCCGGCGTCCTCCAACACGACGAGGTTGCGGTACACCGAGCTCTGCGCGAGTCCGGGCCGGTCGTCGAGGATCTCGGGGATGGTGAGCGGCCGCGGCGTGGCGATGAGCGTGTCGAGCAGTGACTGACGGTTGGCGGTGAGTCGCTGCCCGACGGCGTTGAGGCGGGCGGCGACGGTCTCGCGCACCTGCTCGACGGACGGATCGACGGTCGAGCCGGACATGGTTCCGAGCCTACCGGGCGGGCGCTACCGTCGAACCTTGGACCTGACCGATCGCTTCGCGGAGCTGCTCGCGCGCCCGGAACCCGAGATCCCGCTCGACGAAGCGGCGCTCCTCATCGCCGCGCACGCGCACCCCGCCCTCGATCTCGACTCCCGGCTCCAGCAGCTCGACGCGCTCGCGGAGTCGGCCGCAGGACTGTCGGTCGACGAGCTGGCGTCGTGGTTGTTCGTGACCGAAGGATTCACCGGCAACGAGTCCGACTACGCCGATCCACGCAACTCCTACCTCGACGACGTGCTCGACCGGCATCTCGGCATCCCGATCACGCTGAGCGTCCTCATGCTGGAGGTCGGCCGCCGCGCCGGGCTGGAGTTGCACGGCGTGGGTATGCCCGGTCACTTCCTCGTGGGCGGTGGTGCCGGCGTGTGGTTCGACCCCTTCCACGACGGCGCCCGGCTCGACCTGGCCGGCTGTGCCGAGTTGTTCGCCTCCACTTACAACGGCGCGCGGTTCCGGCCCCACTTCCTGATGCCGGTCGGTGCGCGCGCCATCGTGGAGCGGATGCTCGGGAACCTGCAGAACACGCTGCTGCAGCGCGACCCGAACGCGGTCGTCTGGGTCACGCGCCTGCGGCTCCGCATCCCGGGCATCACCCTGAGTCAGCGTGGCGACCTCGCCGGCCTGTTGGGGCGGCTCGGGCAGTTCGCGGAGGCCGCGCGCGAGTTCGATGTGCTCGCGCGCCTCCTGCCCGGCGAGGGTGGCGAGAAGGCCGGTGCGGCCGCGGCGCGCCTCCGAGCGCGTGCGAACTGAGCGGCGCACTCGATAGCTTGGGGTGATGGCCAAACCGCTGCCGATGTTCCCACTCGGCACGGTCCTCTTCCCGCACGCGGTGCTGCCGTTGCACATCTTCGAGGAGCGATACCGCGCGTTGGTCGAGACGTGCCTCCGCGGTGACGGTCGCTTCGGCGTCGTGCTCATCGAGCGCGGCTACGAGGTCGGAGGTGGCGACTCGCGCTTCGACGTCGGCACGGTGGCGCGCATCGTCGAGGCGGCGCGCACGCCCGACGGGCGCTACCTGCTCGCGACGATCGGCACCGAGCGCCTTCGCATCAAGAAGTGGCTCGACGATGATCCGTTCCCGCGCGCGGAGGTCGACGTGATCGGCGAGCCCAAGCGCGTCGCCGACGACGCCGCCATGCGGCGGCACGACGTGCAGCGACTGCTCGGTCGTGTGCTGGCCATGAGTGCGGAGCTCGGCGAGCGCGCCGCACCGGTGGATTCCGCGCAGCTCGACGACGACCCGGTGCGCGCGTCGTTCGAGGCGGCCGCGGTGGCGCCCATCGGACCGCTCGACGCCCAGCGCCTGCTCGAGCTCGACGACCCCCGCCAGCGGTTCGACCAGCTCGAGCGACTGCTCGTCGACGCCGCCGAGGTGCTCGAGCTACGCCTGGCAGGGGGCTGACTACCCTGAGCGGGATGGAACCGGAGGAGGCCCGCGAACGGCTCGTCGCCGAGCAGCAGCGCGTCGAGGGACTGATCGGCGGGCTCCGCTCGGAGCTCGGTGTGGGTGAGAACGAGGACATCTCCGAGCTCGCCGACTACGACCAGCATCCCGCTGACACCGCCACCGAGACGTTCGAGCGGGAGAAGGACCTGTCCATCCTGGAGCAGCTCGAGAACGAGCTCTCCGAGTTGCAGGCCGCGCTGGCGCGCGTCGACGACGGCACCTACGGCGTCGACGAGGTCACCGGCGAGCCCATCGACCCCGACCGGCTCGATGCGTTCCCCACCGCGCGCACGAACGTCGACACCGAGGGGTCCGCGCCCTGAGCGTGCGGGTCCGGCTGTTCGCCCAGGCCCGGGAGGCCGCAGGCCGGTCGCACGACGAGCGCGTCGCCGCCACCCTCGGGCAGCTGCTCGACGACCTGCGCGCCGGCTACGGCGCGGAGTTCGCCGCCGTCCTCGCGGGGGCACGGGTCTGGGTCAACGGCGACGAGCCGCTCGACGGCGACGCCACCCCTCTCCACGACGGCGACGAGGTCGCCGTCCTCCCACCCGTCAGCGGCGGGAGTGACGGCGCACGCGGCGGCGGCAGTCGAGCTCGGAGTCGCTCGCTGCGAGCCGGGATACCCGGCTCGCGGCCGTTCGCTCCCTGGCGAGCCGGCTGCGCTCGCTCCGCTCGTCTCCGCCGCCGCGTCCGATCAGCTGGGGTCGGGGGCGACGGCGACGAGGGCGGCGACCATCTTGTAGGCGGCCTCGGCGGGACCGAGCTCGTCGGGGCGCAGGAGGTTGGCCATGATCCGCAGCACCCACTCCATCAACGGGCGCGACTGCATCCCGACCCGTGTGAGCTCGCGCATCACCGCCGGGTTGCCGATCGCCCGCACGAACGCCCGCGCCACCTTCCAGTAGAGGCCGTACGCCGCCTCCAGCTCCCGCGGGTAGCGGGTGAGGGCGAGCCCGTCGCCGGTGGTCAGCGCGGCGGAGACCGCGCCCGCGGCCATGCGCCCGGTCTCGTACGCGAGCGAGATGCCCTCGCCGTTGAAGGGGTTGACCGAGCCGGCGGCATCGCCGACGACGAGCCACGTGGGCCCGATGTTCGGTGTGACCGATCCGCCGGTCGGGAGCTTGCCGCCGGTGGGCGCCCCGCACGACGTCTCCGGGGAGATGCCCCAGCGTGCCGGCGCGGTCTCGACGAACGCGTCCATCAGCACGCTGGTGTTGATCGACTTCCATCCCGAGAACGTCGACAACAGGCCGACGCCGACGTTCACCGTGCCGTCGCCCACCGGGAAGATCCACCCGTACCCGGGCAGGTGGTTGCCGTCGCGGTCTCGCAGGTCGAGGTGGCTCTCGATCCACGGCTCGTCGTGGTACGGGCTGGTGAAGTAGCCCCGCACCGCCATGCCCAGGGGATAGTCACGGTCGCGGGCCGTGCCCAGTGCCCGCCCGAAACGGGAGTTGGCGCCGTCGGCGACGACGACGTAGCGGGCTCGCACCGGTTCCGGGCCACCGTCGCGCCGGACGACCGCACCACGCACCATGCCGTCCTCGACCAGCGGCTCGACCGCCTCCGCCCCGGTCCAGACGGTGGCTCCGGCGCCGGCCGCCGCGCCGGCCACCATCTCGTCGAGGTCGCGCCGGCGTACGACGTACCCGAAGTCGGGGAAATCGGGGTGCTGGGGCCACTCGAGCTCGAGGGTGACGCCGTGGGCGATCGAGCGCAGCCCGTCGTAGCGCAGCGAGCCCGAGAGCTTGCCCGCGAGACCCATGTCGTGGAGCTGGCGGACGGCGCGCGGCGTGAGCCCGTCGCCGCACGTCTTCTCCCGCGGGAACTGCTTCTTCTCGACCACCAGGACCCGGTGCCCGGCGTCGGCGAGCCAGTACCCGGCCGCCGCCCCCGCGGGGCCGCCACCGATCACCAGCACATCCCAACGTTCGCGCACTTCATCCATGCTTGTGCGCTTGTGATCGCGGGCGGATTCTCACCCGGGCATCGTCGCGCGCCGAACCCGTGGTGCACCCATTGATCGACTTGATCGGCACGACACCACGATGAGCACCTCCCTCAGATAGCGTGATAGGAAACCGCTCGGCGCTCTCGCCGACGTCGTAAGCCTCGCGGAGGACCACGGGCCCGATGCCCAACTTGATCCCGGACTGGTTGCCCTGGATGCGGCCTGCAGGCCGGCTGATCTGGTCGATCGTCTTCTTCCTGATCGGGCTGATCATCATCTTCGTCCTCATGCGGCGGCCGAAGCCCGATCGGCCGGCGACGTGGGCCGAGTGCATCGCCGGCGCGGTCGGTGTCTTCGGGATGATGACGCTCGCCTACGCGGTCATCCCGCACGAGTGGATCACGTTCTCCGACAAGTACCTGCAGTGGGACACCACGGTCTTCGTCTTCCGGAGCAACCAGAAGATGCTGTTCTTCCCGTGGAACTGGCCGTTCAGCTTCGACAAGCACAACATCCGCGACATCATCGTGGTGGTCATCTACGGCATCGCGATCGGGCTCAACGCGGGGCTCTTCGTGGCGTGGCAGAAGCGCGGCCAGGAGAAGCCGGAGGAGGAGACGGCGACCCCCAGGAGGTCGCGCTTCGGCCGACCGTTGCGTCGGCGTCCGGCCGAGCCGGTTTCGGTGGGTGCGTCCACGAACGGGGGTGAGGCCTGATGGCCCGTACCGACGCCAATCCGCCCATGCCCGACTTCGCCACCGACTACGAGCTGCAGGAGGTCGACCCGTCGTACCTCACCGCGTCGGTGAAGCCGAAGCAGTTCCTGCACATCGACCAGGCGGAGTGCATCCTCTGCGAGGGCTGCGTCGACATCTGCCCGTGGAAGTGCATCCACATGGTGTCGGTGAGCGCGATCAGCGACGCGGTCAACACCGAGCAGCCCGGTGAGGACCCCCGCGACCACGTCGCGTTCATCGTCGACGAAGATATCTGCACGCGGTGCGCGCTGTGCGTCGACCGCTGCCCCACCGGCGTGATCATCCTCGGCAAGCTCCAGCCCGACATCGCCGAGGGCGACCTCCACACCCGTACGAACCGCCACGGTTACTCGTACGGCGTTCGGTTCTGAGCCAAGGTTTTCGAGGAGACAGGTTCGTGGCCAACGGCAACGGCAGCAACGGGAGCAACGGGCACGGCGGCATCGGGGTCAAGGTCGGCCAGGCGCTCGAGAAGACCGACGAGAAGGTCCGCGGCTCGCAAGCGTGGACCGCCATCTTCCGCCCGGGTTCGGTGTTCCGGCGGGGCTACACCGACAGCCCCCGCAACCGGTCCTACGTGATCATGAACAACGTGCTGTACCACCTTCACCCGGTGAAGGTGAAGCGGCACGCGGTGAAGGTGTCGTACACGCTCTGCCTCGGCGGGCTCTCCTTCTTCCTGTTCATCCTGCTGACCGTCACCGGCATCTTCCTGATGTTCTTCTACCGGCCGACGGCCGCGGCTGCGTGGCCCTCGGTCCAGACGCTGGAGACCGCGGTCACCTTCGGCTCGATCGTGCGCAACATGCACCGATGGGCGGCGCACCTCATGGTGCTGACCGTCTTCCTGCACATGAGCCGCGTCTTCTACCACGGCGCCTACAAGGCGCCGCGCGAGTTCAACTGGGTGATCGGCGTGATCCTGCTCACGCTCACCCTGCTGCTCTCCTTCACCGGTTACCTGCTCCCGTGGGACCAGCTGGCGCTGTGGGCGGTGACGGTCGGCACCAACATGATGGGCTACACCCCGGTGTTCGGGAGCTCGGTCAAGTACGTCCTGCTCGGCTCCAAGGAGATCAGCAACGACACCCTGCTCCGCTGGTACGTGCTCCACGTGCTGCTGTTGCCATTCGTCATCGTCATCTTCATGGCCGTCCACTTCTGGCGGGTCCGGAAGGACGGCGGCGTCTCCGGGCCGCTGTAGAGGGGAGCTGAGCCGTGGTCGACATCCCCGAACACCTCCTCCAGCGGAGCAGGGAGCGCCGGAAGGCGCTCGGTCTCCCCGTGCCCGGCGAAGAGGGCGGCGAGGCCGAGGCGCCCGCCGCCGGCGCGCCGGCTGCCGAAGCTTCCGCGGAGGCCCCGGCCGCCGAAGCTCCGGCCGAGGCGCCCGCCGCGTCGGCGCCGGCCGAGGACGTCACGACCGAGAGCGGCACCAAGATCCCGGCCCACCTGCTCGAGCGGGCCAAGCGCCGCCGGGCCGCCGCCGGCGGTGGCGGCGGTGACGTCGCGGCCGCGGGTACCGGCGCCGCCGCGGCGGCGACCGCCACGCTCCCCGCGCCGACCACCACCGGCCCTGGCGGTCACACCCAGCGGCTGCTCACGGTGGTCAAGTCGGGGTCGATCCAGCAGACCCGCGCCGAGGCCCAGGACAAGGTGCACACCTGGCCGCACCTGCTGGTGGTCGAGTTCGCCTCGATCCTGATCGTCACCGCGGGGCTGCTCATCTTCTCCGCGTTGGTGAAGGCGCCGTTGCTCGGCCTCGCCGACTTCAACAAGACGCCCAACCCGTCGAAGGCACCTTGGTACTTCCTCGGGCTGCAGGAACTGCTCACGATGTTCAACCCGGAGATCGCGGGTGTGCTCATCCCCGGCGTGGCACTGATCCTGCTCATGTTTGCGCCGTTCATCGACAAGAACCCCTCGTCGAAGCCGAGCGATCGGAAGTTCGCCATCGCGATCTTCACGATCTTCGTCCTGATGTGGGCGGTTCTCGTCATTCTCGGTTCGTTCTTCCGGGGCCCCGGTTTCAACTTCATCCTGCCCTGGAAGGACGGCATCTTCTTCGAGTTGTAGGAGCACGTCGTCATGTGGATCGCCATCGCCATCGTCGGTGTGATCGCGCTCGCCGTGATCGGCCTTCTGGTGACGGCTCGGTCGCGGGCCACCACCGGTCGGCTGAGTCGCGAGACCCGAGCGCGGGACGAGGCGGCCGGTGCTTCGACCGTCGCGTCCGCGGCCGCGCCCGCGGGCGAGGAGTCGGTGGCCGAGGCGACCGACGAGGGCCGGGCGCGGGCCGACGAGGCCCGTCGCGCCATCGAGTCGGGCGGCTCCGCGGTGCCCGAGCCCCGCGCCGCGGCGACCCCCGTGGTCTACGAGCCGGTCGACCTCGACGAGATCGGCGTCACCCGGCGGCAGTTCTTCAACCGGGCGATCCTCGCGGGGTCCGGTCTGGGCCTCGGCGCCTTCGGCGTCGCGGTGCTCGCCTTCCTCTGGCCGGGCGCGAGCAGCGGCTTCGGCGGCAAGGTCGTCGTCGGCTCGGTGGCCGACGCCAACACCGCCATCGGCGCCAAGATGCCGTTCTACAACGCCACCGCCAAGACCTACATCGTCGCCTACCCCAAGGCGGACCTCCCGAAGGCGAAGAAGGTGACGGCCTACACCCCCCCGATCATCGCCGGGATGGAGGCCGGGTTCGTCGCGCTCTACCAGAAGTGCGTGCACCTCGGCTGTCGCGTGCCGTGGTGTCAGAGCTCGCAGTGGTTCGAGTGCCCGTGCCACGGCTCGAAGTACAACAAGGTCGGTGAGAAGGTCGGGGGACCGGCGCCCCGCGGCCTCGACCGCTTCGTGCTCGAGGTGTCGGGCGGGAACATCGTCGTCGACACCGGCAACCTGGTGCTCGGGCCGCCCATCGGCACGAACACCATCGACCAGAGCCCGGAAGGGCCGCTCTGTGTCTGACGCCCACCGACCGACGACTGCGCGCCCTGGAGCCCAGCCCGTATGAGTTCCCGCACCGCCCTGATCCTGATCAATGCCGTCGTTCTGGCCGGCGTCCTCGGCTTCATCGGGTTCCGCGTCCTCCGGCTCCGGCACAACACGGAGCCCGAGCCCGAGAACCTCACGCCGTTCTTCGACGACGACGTGCTCGAGGGAGCGCACCTCGAGCGCGTGCTGGGTGTGGCGCTGATCGCGCTCGTCGTCGTCGTGCTGGGGCTGCTGGCCTACTTCATCTGGGAGCCGTTCCGGGAGACGGCGGCGGCCTCCGGGTTCCACGCGCAATCGGTCGAGCGCGGCGCGACGCTGTTCGCCAACGCGCAGTCGAAGGACTACGACAGCACGAAGTCGCTGCTGTGCGCGAACTGTCACGGGGTCGACGGCGGTGGCGGCGTCGCGACCTTCGTGGTGAAGAGCGACGATCCCCGCTGCGATCCGAACGCAGCCTCGACCCCGCAGACGCCGGCCTATTGCCTGCCGTCGCAGGTGTCGTGGGCGGCGCCGAACCTTCAGTTCGCGCCGCTGCGTTACTCACGTGCGCAACTGACCCAGATCATCACCTATGGCAGACCCGGGACACCGATGCCTGCCTGGGGGGTCGCGTCCGGGAAGGGCGCGCTCCAGGCGCAGAGCATCCAGGACCTGGTCAACTACGTCGTGAGCATCTCCACCACCTCGGACAAGGCGCAGGCCGCCGACGCCAAGGAGACCCAGAGCTGCACCACACGCGCCGCGTGCGTCGGTCGCGAGCAGCTCACTGCTCCCGCGACCAGGGCGGCGGCCGACAAGTGGGTCGCCGACGCCACGGCCGACCTGGCGGCGGCTCGGACCCTGCTCGCCAACGCCAGCGCGCAGGACGTCGCGACCGACACGAAGCTCGTCCAGGAGAAGCAGGAGACGCTCCAGGCGGCCGTGGGCTGGCAGCAGACCACACAGGCGCCCACCGATGGCGCGATCTCGTTCATGAACAACTGCGCGCGCTGCCACACGCGCGGGTGGTCGTACTTCGACGCGAGCAATCCGGAAGCCAACCCGCCGCCCGGGATCATGGGCGGAGGCGCGTACGGCCCGAACCTCACCGGTGGTGACGTGAACAACCAGTTCCCGCCCCCCACCGGCGAGCAAGAGCTGATGCAGTGGATCAGCATCGGCGTCCCGGTCAACGAGGCCTACGGGATCCGCGGCATCTCGTCGGGACGCATGCCGCACTTCGGCGCCGTGCTCACCAAGTCGCAGATCGAAGACATCATGGCCTACGAGCGATCGCTGTAGGAGCGGAGACGACGTGCCCCTGAACTTCGCAGCCTCCTTGGTCACCGCGAGCATCTGGTACCCGACGATCCTCGGCGTGCTCGTCGTGATCTCCGCGATCGTGCTCTTCATCGGCTCGATCTATCTGCTGCTGGGCACCAACCTCGGTGCCCGCCTGGGGTTCCTGGTGACGTTCACCTCCCTCATGGGGTTCCTGATGATCCTCAGCGTCCTGTGGCTCACCACCGCCTCGCCGCTCGAATCGCCGAAGGGCCGGGTGGCGTCGTGGAGCGTCATCGAGAACGTGCCCGACATCACCAAGGCCAAGACCGTGGCCGTCCGCGACATCGCGCAGAAGCAGAACAAGGCCTCGCAGATCGACGCGTCCAACGTGCTCGCCTCGGTCGACGCCGCCCTCATCACCAAGGTGGGCACGCCCACCCTGCAGGTGACGCCCAACGACAACCGCTTCGCCAAGTTCGCCGACGTCACGCAGTTCATGGTCCTCGAGACCTACACGCTCGGTGGGAGCAATCCGCAGTTCTGGAAGGGCGAGTTCAACCACTCGAAGAAGTACGCCGTGATCGAGTACTGCAAGACAGCCACCCAGACGCAGACGTTCGGGCTTCCCCCGTTGCCGCCCGAATGTGCGAGTGGCGCCGACGCGCAGCGCGGGTTCGTGGTGGCCACGTTCGACTACGGCACGCTCCGGCTCCCGCCGTTCGTCGTGATCGTGATCACGGCGATCCTGTTCGGGCTCGGTCTGCTCGCGCTGCACTGGCGGGAGAAGGACGAGATGGAGCGGGCGAAGGCCAAGGCCGGGCCCGCGGCGGTGCCCGCCCGGGACGACTCCGAACTGACGAAGGTGTGACCATGCTGCGACGGATCCGTGCACTCGTCGGACTGGCTCTCGTCACCGTCGGCGCGCTGCTCGCGCTGGCGGGGCCGGCGGGTGCTCAGCAGCTCGTCGACGCGGGGAAGGAGGGCGACGGCTCCGGTGGTCTCGCGTTCGTGCTCATGGTCGTGATGGTGGTCGCCATCGCCGGTTCGCTGTTCTTCATGGACCACGTCCGCCGCAACCGCCTGCACCAGGACGACGACACGCCTCAGTCGTGAGCGGCGGCGGCCTCGACCGTCTGGTCGATGAGGTCGTCGGTGTGGGCGAGTGAGACGAAGAGGGTCTCGTAGCCACTCGGCGCGAGGAAGATGCCGGCGTCGAGCATGGCGTGGAAGAACCGCGCGTACGCCCCGTGGTCGGCCTGCTGCGCCTCTTCGTAGTTGGTGACCGGGGCGGTGCGGAAGAAGATCCCGGTGAGCGTCCCCACCTGCGTCACCTGCGCGTCGGGGAGCGCCTTGGCCAGACCGTCGGCGAAGCGGGTCGCCCGGGCGGCGAGGACGGCGTAGGCGTCGTCGTCGAGCTGGCCCAGGACGGCGAGACCGGCGGCGGTGGCGAGCGGGTTCCCGCTCAGGGTCCCCGCCTGGTACACGGGACCGAGCGGGGCGAGCTGGTCCATGAGGTCGGCCCGGCCACCGAGCGCGGCGAGCGGGAGGCCGCCGCCCACGACCTTGCCGAACATCGACAGGTCGGGGGTGAGGTTGTAGCGGCCCTGCGCGCCGGCGGGCCCGAGTCGGAAGCCGGTGATGACCTCGTCGCAGATCAGCAGCGCGCCGGCGTCGGTGCAGCGCCGCTGCAGCCCGCCCAGGAAGCCGTCCGCGGGCGCCACCAGGCCCATGTTGGCGGCGACCGGCTCCACGATCGCCGCGGCCAGCTGCGTGCCGTAGCGGTCGAACGCCTCGTCGAGCGCGCCCTCGTCGTTGTAGGGCACGACGACGGTGTCGGCGACGGTGCCCTCGGTGACGCCGGCGGAGCCCGGGATCCCGAGGGTGGCCACGCCACTCCCCGCCGACACCAGCAGCGCGTCGACGTGGCCGTGGTAGCAGCCGGCGAACTTCAGGATCTTCGGACGCCCGGTGGCGCCCCGGGCCAGCCGCACCGCGGTCATCGCCGCCTCGGTGCCCGATGAGACCAGGCGCACCTTGTCGACCGACGGCACGCGCGCGGCGATGGCTTCGGCGAGCTCGACCTCGCGTTCGGTGGGCGCGCCGTACGACGTGCCGGCGGCGGCAGCCCGCTGCACCGCGTCGACCACCGCCGGGTGGGCGTGGCCCAGGATCGACGCGCCCCACGACTGCACGTAGTCGACGTAGCGGCGGCCGTCGGTGTCGACCAGATAGGGGCCGTCGGCGCCGGCCACGAAGAACGGCTCGCCGCCCACCGACGCGAACGAGCGGACCGGTGAGTCGACGCCGCCCGGGATGCGCGCCAGCGCGCGCGTGAACAGCGAGCTCACGAGAGGCGTTCGGCGACGTCGCGCGCGAGGTACGTGAGCACGAAGTCGGCACCTGCCCGCTTGATCGACGTGAGCACCTCGAGCGCGGCGGCGTCGCCGTCGATCCAACCGTGATCGGCGGCCGCCTTCAACATCGCGTATTCGCCGCTCACGTGGTACGCCGCGACCGGGACGTCGAACGCGTCGCGCAGCGCCCGCACGACGTCGAGGTACGGCAGCGCCGGCTTCACCATCACCATGTCGGCGCCCTCGGCGACGTCGAGCGCGGTCTCGTCGAGCGCCTCGCGTGCATTGGGCGGGTCCATCTGGTAGCCGCGCCGGTCGCCGAACTGCGGCGCGCACTCGGCGGCGTCGCGGAAGGGGCCGTACAGCGCCGAGGCGTACTTGGCCGCGTAGGCGAGGATGGCGGTCTCGTGGTGGCCGGATTCGTCGAGCGCGCCCCGGATCGCGCCGACCTGCCCGTCCATCATCCCCGACGGTGCGATCACGTCGGCCCCCGCGCTCGCCTGCGCGATCGCGATCGACGCGTACCGCTCGAGGGTCGAGTCGTTGTCGACCTCGCCGGCGTCGGTGAGCAGGCCGCAGTGGCCGTGGTCGGTGTACTCGTCGAGGCAGTCGTCGGCCATCAGCACGAGCGAATCCCCGACCTCGTCACGCAGGTTGCGCAACGCGACCTGGACCACGCCGTCGGGGTCGTCGGCGCCGGAACCCCGGGCGTCCTTGGTGGTCGGCACCCCGAAGACGATCACCGCCGGCACACCCAGGTCGGCGAGCGCGTGCACCTCTTTCCGCAGGCTCTCCTGCGTGTGCTGGACGACGCCCGGCATCGACACGATCGGCTCGGGGGCGTCGAGGCCCTCCTTCACGAACAACGGCGCGACCAGGTCGTCGACGGAGAGGCGGGCTTCGGCGACCAGCCGCCGGAGCGCGGGGGTGCGGCGCAATCGGCGCATCCGCCGTTCGGGGAACGTCACCCTTGGATGGTACCGCCCACCTGTTTGGCGTCGTCCCTGTGCGGTCCCGCGCCGCTGACCGCGAACGCGGCGAGGAGGGTGCTCACCAGGCCGTCGATGGTGTGGTCGGCGGCCTCGGCGTCGACCCGCAGGCCGCGGGCAGTCGCGGTCTTGGACGTGACGGGCCCGATCGACACGACGAGTGGTTGCGGGTCGGGGAGCGGATCGACGACGGCGCAGAAGTTGTCGACCGTCGACGACGACGTGAACGTGAGCGCGTCGACGTCGCCGGCCCGGACCCGGGCGACGACTCGCTCGTCGGGCGCGGCCTGCACCGTGCGGTACACCGGCAGCACGTCGACCGAGTACCCGCGCTCGGTGAGGCCGTCGGGCAGCACGTCGCGTGCCTGCTCGGCCCGGGCGAGCAGCACCCGCGCGCCGGTCGCCGCGGGCGCGGGGAACGCGTCGAGGAGCGCCTCGGCCACGAAGCGCTCGGGGACGAGGTCGACGCCGATGCCCCGCGTCGCCAGCTCGCGCGCGGTGCCGGGACCGATGGCGGCGACCCGCACGCCTGCGAGCGCGCGGGCGTCGAGCCCGGCGGGGGCGAGGCCGCGGTCGAAGAAGGCGCGCACCCCGTTCACCGACGTGAACACGAGCCACTCGTAGGCGTCGAGCGCGGGCACGCGGAAGTCGATCGGCGAGATCGCGATGGCAGGGAGCTCGAGCACCTCGGCGCCGAGGTCCTCGAGCCGGGTCCGCAGCTCGCTCGCCTGCTCCCGTGCCCGCGTCACCACCACCGAGCGGCCGAACAGCGGTCGGGCCTCGAACCACGACAGGTCGAGCGCGGCCACGTCGCCGACGACGATCGCGCTCGGCGCCTGCACGCCCGCGTCGGCGACGGTGGCCAGCGTGGCGCGGACGGTGTGCTGGTCGGGCCGGGTGCCGTTGCGCACCGCCGCGACCGGCGTGTCGGGCGCGCGCCCGCCGTCGATCAGACGCTGGGCGATCACGGCCAGGCGCCCCGCCCCCATGAGGATCACGAGGGTGCCCCCGACCCGGGCCAGCGCCGCCCAGTCGACGTCGGTGCGGTCCTTGGCCGGGTCCTCGTGCCCGGTCACCACGGTGAAGTGGGTCGAGACGCCGCGATGGGTCACGGGGATCCCCGCGTATGCGGCCGCGCCGATGGCGCTGGTGATGCCGGGCACCACCTCGAAGGCGATGCCGGCGGCGGCGAGTGCCTCGGCCTCCTCGCCGCCGCGCCCGAACACGAACGGGTCGCCCCCCTTGAGGCGGACCACGCACCCGGCCGTCCGCCCCCGGTCGACCAGGACCTGGTTGATCTGCTCCTGGGTGAGGTCGACCCGGCCCGGCGCCTTCCCGGCGGGGATCAGCTCGGCGCCGGCGGGCGCGAGGGCGAGGAGCGCGGGCGACGCCAGGCGGTCGTACACCACGACGTCGGCGCGCCGGAGCAGCTCGGCGCCGCGCACGGTGACCAGGCCCGGATCACCGGGCCCGGCGCCGACGAGGTAGACGGTCACGGTGCCGTCTCCATTGGGCGTTCGCTCCTCGCCGGGATACCCGGCTCGCTCACGCTCACGCCGTCTCCATTGGGCGTTCGCTCCTCGCCGGGATACCCGGCTCGCTCACGCTCACGCCGTCTCCATTGGGCGTTCGCTCCTCGCCGGGATACCCGGCTCGCTCACGCTCACGCCGGGCCGTCACCGTCGAGGAGGGAGCGGCCGCCGCGCTCCAGCAACTCGGTGGCGACGCGCGTTCCCGCGGTCACCGGGCTGGCATCACGCGCGCTCGCGCGCAGCACGACGTGGCCGTCGGGCGCGGCCAGCAACGCCTCGATGACCACCGCGGTGCCGTCGAGCGTCGCGTACGCCCCACACGGGAGGTCGCAACCTCCGCCGAGGTGCGCGAGGTACGCGCGTTCGGCCCCGACCGCGGCGTGGGCGCGGGTGTCGTCGATCGCGTGCAACCGCTCGCGGGTCTCGGCGTCGTCGGTGCGGCACTCCACCGCGAGCGCACCCTGGCCCACCTGGGGCAGCATGACCGACGGCTCCAGGTATTCGGCGGCCGCGTCCTCACGGCCGAGGCGCACGAGCGCGGCCGCCGCCACCACGATGGCGTCGAACTCGCCGGCGCGGTCGAGCCGGGTGGGGATGTTGCCGCGCAGCTCGGCGAACGTGAGATCAGGTCGGAGGGCGGCGAGCTGCGCGCGGCGCCGTACCGACCCGGTGGCGACGCGCCCGCCGGCAGGCAGGGCGTCGAAGGTCGAGCCGACGAGCACGTCGCGGGGATCGGCCCGCTCGGGGACGGCGGCGAGCACGATGCCCTCCGGGCCGGGCGAGGCGGGGAGATCCTTGGCCGAGTGCACGGCGACGTCGGCGCGGCGGTCGAGCAGGGCCTGCTGCACCTCCTTCACGAAGATGCCGGTCCCGCCCACCGCGTGGATGGGCACGTCGGTCTGGACGTCGCCGCTCGTCGTGACGATCACGAGCTCCGCGTCGTCGCCGAGCAATGTGGCGACCCGGTTGGCCTGCCAGCGGGCCAGCTCGCTGCCCCGCGTCGCCACGCGGAGCGGGCGGGGCATCAGTCGTCGGCGTCGGCGTCGGGTTCGGGGAGACCGAACAGCTCGACGAGCGCGTCGGCGTACAGCGCGCCGCGCGCGCTGCCCGCCGCGTCCTTCATGCGGACGGTCGGCTCGTGCAGGAGCTTGTTGACGATGCCGCGGGTCAATTGCTCGACGGTCTCGCGCGCCGCGGGGTCGAGTGCGTCGAGCTTGGCGCGGTGCCGTTCCAGCTCGGCGGTGCGCACGTCGTCGACGTGGGCGCGCAGCGAGGTGATGATGGGGGCGGCCTCGCGGGCGGTGCGCTCGAACCGGTGGCGATCGAGCTCCTCGGCGATGATCTCGCGGACGTGCCCGATCTCCTGGCGCCGCTGCGCGAGCGACTGCTCGCCGAAGGCGCGGAGGTCGTCGATGTCGAGCAGGGTCACGCCGAACACCTCGCCCGCGCCGGGGTCGATGTTGCGGGGGACGCCGATGTCGACGACCAGCAGCGCCCGACCGGTGCGGGTCTGCATGACCGCTTCGATCGCGCTCCGTTCCACGAGCAGGTCCTGCGCGCCGGTGGACGCGAGCAGGACATCGCAGGCGATGAGGGCGTCGGGGATCTCCTCGAGCGTGATGGCGCGACCGCCGACCCGCATGGCCAGCTCCTCGGCGCGCGACGCGGTGCGATTGGCGACGACGATCTCGCGCACGCCGGCCCCCGCCAGCGCGAGCGCCATGCCCTCGCCCATGGTCCCGGCGCCGAGGACGAGCACCCGCCGGTCGTCGAGCGACCCGAGCCGGCTGGTGGCGAGCGCGACCGCCGCCGACGAGACCGACACCGCGTGCCGGCCGATCGCGGTCTCGGTGCGGGCCCGCTTGCCCACTTCCACCGCGTGGCGGAACGTGCGCGAGAGCAGCGGCCCGCTGGCCGACTCGTGCTCGGCCGCGTGCCACGCCTCCCGCACCTGGCCGAGGATCTCGCCTTCGCCGATGATCATCGAGTCGAGGCCGGCGGCCACCCCGAAGAGGTGCGCGACGGCCGCGTCGTCGTGGTACGTGTACAGCAGGTCGGAGAATTCGTCCGGGTCGACGCCCGACGAGTCGGCGAGGAAGTCGCGGACCTCCTGCATCGCCGGGTGGAAGAGCGTGGCGTGGGCGTAGATCTCGGTGCGGTTGCAGGTGGAGAGCAGGACGGCCTCGGCGAGGTGCTCGGCCCCCGACAGCGACTGGAGCGCCTTGGGCAGCCCGTCAGGGGCCACCGCCATGCGTTCGAGCAGGCCGACCGGCACCGTGCGGTGGTTGAGGCCGACTACGACCAGAGACATGCCCGGAGGATCTCCTTGGCTTCGTCCACGCGCCCGGCGCGGATCGCGTCGAGCATGCCGGAATCAATCGCTGACTGCCAATCGGGGTCTTCACTGGAACGCCCGGCGGACCGCAGCTCTTCCCTGGCTTCCGACAGCACGTCCAACAGTGTCGCGTACTCGGGCCCGAGCTCTTCAGTCAGTCGCCGCCGCAGCCACGCGGCCAGGGCGGGGCTGCGCCCGCCGGTGCCGATGGTGACCACGAGATCCCCCTGGCGCACGACCGACGTGAGGGTGAACGAGCAGTTCGCGGGGTCGTCGGCGGAATTCACCCAGACCCTCCGGGCCTCGCCCGCTTCGAACACCGCGTGGTCGACCGCGGGCACCCCGGTGGCGGTGGTGGCGAGCCAGGCATCGTCGAGGTCGGCGGGCTCGAACTCCCGCTCGGACACGACCAGCCGGCCGGCCCCGGCCCAGGCGCGCACCTCGTCGCCGACGTCCGGCGCGATCACGTGCACGTCGGCCCCGGCCGCGAGCAGGGCGTCGATCTTGCGGGCGGCGATGCGACCGGCCCCCACCACGACGCAGCGCCGGCCGGTGACGACGAGCTGGACGGGGTACCCGGTGATGGCCGGTCGGCCGACCGGCGGCTCGTCGCTCATCGCCCCGCAGGGGCGGCGGCCTCGCCGTTGCGCGACTCGGTCGCGCGCGTCGGCGCCGAGTCCCGCCGCTGCTGGTAGAAGGACAGGATCTGCAGCTCGATCGCCAGGTCGACCTTGCGCAACGACACGCCGGTGGGCGCGGTCACGACCGTCGGCGCGAAGTTCAGGATCGACGTGACGCCGGCGTCGACCAGGCGGTCGGTCACCTCCTGCGCCGCGTGCGCGGGCGTGGCGATGATGCCGATGGCCACGCCGCGGCTGCGGGCGATGTCGGGCAGCTCGTCGAGCGACTCGATGGTGAGCTCGCCGACGGTCTGGCCGACCTTCTCGGGATCGGCGTCGACCACCGCCACGATGCGGTACCCCCGGGCGCCGAAGCCCCGGTAGTTCGCCAGCGCCTGCCCGAGGTTCCCGACCCCCACGATGGCGACGGGCCAGTCGTGGGTGAGGCCGAGCTCGCGGGAGATCTCGTGGAGGAGGTGCTCCACGTCGTACCCGACGCCCCGGGTGCCGTAGGAGCCCAGGTAGGAGAGGTCCTTGCGGACCTTGGCCGCGTTGACACCCGCCAGCTCGGCCAGGCGCTCCGAGGAGACCGTCCCGATCTCCTGATCCGCGGTCTCGAGCAGCGCCCGGTAGTAGAGCGGCAGGCGGACGACGGTCGCCTCCGGGATGCGGCGCACGTCGGGAATCGGAGCCTCCTCGTCGGCCGGACGGGGTCGAGGCCGAGGGCCTCGACCGGCCAGCGTACCGACTTTGTGCATGTTTTCTCAAAGTGTCCGTGTCATACGCTCGACGGGTGGTCGTGGGATTGGCCTTCGTCGCGGTCGTGGTGTCGTCCCTGTTCGCCCAGGCCATGCTCGTCCGCTACACCGCCGGGCACCAGCCCCAGCACCGCGCCTGGGCCATCGCCCTGGCGATGTTCGCGTTGGCGTCGGCCGCCCTGGCCACCGGATCGTCGACCGGTTGGGACAATGGCACCTTCCGGGTCTTCTACCTCCTGGGGGCGGTGGTCAACGTCCCGTGGCTGGCCATGGGCACGGTGTACCTCCTGGCCCGGGAGCGGACGGCCCGGCGGGTGCTGTGGGGGCTCGTGCTGTTCACCGGCTTCGCCGCCGGGGTGCTCGTGAGCGCCCCGATGGAGACGGTGCACGGCACCGCCATCCCGGTCGGGAAGGACGTGTTCGGCGCGTTGCCGCGCATCCTGGCCGCCGTCGGCAGCGGCGTGGCCGCGACGGTGATCATCGCCGGCGCGCTGGTCTCCGCGGTGCGCTTCGCCCGGAACCCGCAACTGCCCGACCACGGGCGGCTCGCGGGCGCCAACGCCCTGATCGCGCTGGGCACGCTGGTGCTGTCGAGCGGCGGGCTGGTCCAGGGCGTGGTCGGGCACGACGAGGCGTTCGCGCTCAGCCTGGCGGTGGGCATCACCGTCGTCTACGCCGGATTCGTCCTCGCCAGCGGCCGGGTCCGCGCCCGGGCGCCCGCTCCTGATCGGGACGAGCTTCAGGAAGTGGCAAAATCCCACGGAGAGTGAGCTTTTAACTCAAGCTTTCTCGGGCCTCCGTCGATCCTGGGTGCACGAGCGTCCCCCGGGGGGAAGCTCGATGGCTCCCGGTGTGCGAGTGCAGGTGGCGTGGAGATCGGTTCGCCGATGTCCACGAAGCCTCCCAGCCCGCCCCAAGCCCGCCTGCATTCGCAGCCGGGAGCCCCTTCTTCATTCGCTCGCTCGTTGCGAGGCGGGGTACCCGCCTCGCGGCCACTCGCTCGCGGGCGAGCTGCTGCGCTCCCTCCGGTCGCTTCGCCGCCGCGTCGGGACCGGCGGTTCGCGGGTGTTCGCTCGGCACCGCGGTCGCGCTGGCGTGGCGCGACGGTGTGGTCAGAACCCCAGCCTGAAGACGAACTGCGCCGTCGCGGCGGCGAGGATCAGGAAGAGCAGGACCACGATGGCGATCGTCGTGCCCGGCCTCATTCGCCGCGCCCCAGTGTCAGCTCGACCGCGCCGCCTTCCGCCACCAGGGTGACGCCGCTCCCGGCGTGCAACCCGAGCGCGGTGGCGGCCGACTCCCGGTCGAACGCGAGTGCCAGCAGGCCGTACGAGTCGACCACCAGCACCAGCTCGGACGGCTTGGCGTCGGCGTAGGTGTGGACCCAGCGCGCGGCGCGGATCCCGCCGGACAGCTGCACCTCGACGCGCGCCCCGGCTGCGCGCCACCCGCGCGGAGCTCGTCAGGGTCGACGTTGAGCTGGCAGTTGCCGAACCGGTCGACCCACCACACCTCGGCGACGATGGCGCCGTCGTCGCGCACTTCAGGCAGCGACACCAGTCCGGGCACGAGCCCCGACGGGTCCACCGGGCTCCCGAGCTCGGCGAGCTGGGCGCCGGCCGCGAGGTGGCCGGCCGCGGGCGCCAGGATGTCGCGCCCGGCGAAGGTCGGGCCCGGCGAGGGCAGGTGGTACTCGGTGTTGTCGAGCGACACGACGGAGCGGGCGCCGCCGGCCATCGCCACCGCTGGTGCGAGCAGGCCGTTGTCCGGCCCGATCAGCACGCCGCCGCCGACTTCGACGCCGACGAGTCGCCGCGCCGTGCCCACACCCGGGTCCACCACCGCCATGACGACGCAGTCGTCGGGGAGGTACTGCACCGCGCGCACCAGCAGCAGCGCGCCGGCGCGCACGTCGTGCGCGGGGATCTCGTGGCTCACGTCGAGGATGCGCGCGTCGGGCGCGAGCCCGAGCATCACGGCCTTGCACACGCCGACGAACTCGTCGGTGAGGCCGTAGTCGGACGCGAACGCGATGAGCACGCAGTGACCCTCAGCGCCGGCGGCGCCGCCCCTCGGTTGGCCGGCTCAGCCGGCTTGCGTGTAGCGGGACCCGAGGTACGTGTCGACGTCGACGTCGCGCACGCGGAATGACCGCCCGACGCGCACCGCGGGCAGTTCGCCCGATTTGATGATGCGATAGACCGTCATGGTCGACACCCGCATGAGATCGGCGACTTCCTGCACTGTCAGGAACCGCGCCGTGGCGAATGACTGCGCCACTGGCTCACCCCTTCCGTCTCCCCCGCTTCTCCGCGGGGTGAGCGTAGGCCCCTGCGGCTCGTGTTGCAAAAGAGGGGCTACGTGCCGGTCGACGCCGGAACCGTGGGCTGACCGAAGGGGTCCCTCGGGGCGGCGGCCAGGCTCTCGAGCAGATCGAGGAGCCCGGCGTAGGCCCGGGGCGGTCGGTGGTCGTCGAGGGGCACGATCCGCAGCGACCGGCCCTGCCACGCGGCGACGGCGAGGGCGATCCCGTCGAGGTCGGCGAACGCGACTGCCTCGAGCCCGGTGGCGACGGCCACCCCGGCGTAGGTGCGGTCGCAGACGACGAGGTCGGGACGGGCGAGGGTGAACAGCCATTCGTTGGCGGCGTCGACACTGTCGTCGCCGAGGAGGGCGGCGCCATCGGTGAGCACCGCGACCTTGTCGATCCAGCGCACCCGTCGGCCCGACAACCCGACCACGCCGGTCTCGTCGGCGGCGAGCACGTCGGCGCCGGCCGCGCCGGCGCGCGCCACCAGTCGACGGTAGAGCGGCAGGAGCGACGCCGGGCGCGTCGTCGCGAATGCGATGCGCCCACGCGCGGCGGCGACTTCCAGGATCCGTTCGCACGCGGCGGTGAAGCCGTCGACGGTGCGCGAGGGCGCGATGCGGGCGCGGGGCCCGTCTCCCGCCCAACCGAAGATCTCGGCGACTGCGATCTCGACGTGCCGGTTCTCGAGCGCGTCGAACGGGGGCAGACCGAGGCGCGTCGCGGGCGCGCCGTGCGCGAGTCGACGCATCGTGGCGACGATCTCGTCGCGCCCGAAGCGCGTGCTCCGGCCCGCGACATGCTCCTGTTTGAGCAGCTCGCGCAGGTTCGGCGGCTTCGGTGACTGCTCGGCGCGCTCGCTCGTGTGATCGGGCAGCTTCGGAGGAAGGCGCGAGCGCGGCTTGCGACTCACGGCCGTCCCAGTTCGCCGGATCGGCGCGTCGCCGCCTCGACCGCGTCGAGGAACGCGGCGCGCACGCCGTGCGCCTCGAGCGCCGCGAGGCCGGCCGCCGTCGTGCCTCCCGGTGAGGTCACCGCGGCGCGCAGCGACTCGGGGGTCGCGTCGGGATCACCGAGCAGTGCGGCGGCGCCGAGCAACGTCTGGCGCACCAGCTGATCGCTGGTCTCGCGGGGGAGTCCCACCAGCACGCCGGCCTCGATCATCGCCTCGGCGACCAGGAAGAGGTACGCGGGCCCCGAGCCCGAGAGCCCGGTCACCGCGTCGAGCTGCGTCTCGGGCACCCGCACCACCGTGCCGACGCCACCCAGGATCCGCTCGCACACCTCGAGGTCGAGCTCGGTGGCGAGGGTGCCGGCGGCGATGGCGGCTGCGCCGCGCCCCACGAGCGCGCCGGTGTTGGGCATGGCGCGCACCACCGGGTGCCCGGGTGCCGCCGCCTCGAGCGTGGCCAGGGTGACCCCGGCCGCGACGGACAGGACGAGCGCACCCTCGCGCAGGGCCTCGAGGCAGCTCTCGAGCGCGTCGACCGCGTCGGCGGGCTTGACCGCGACCACCACGACCTCGGCGTCGGCCGCGGCCCAGGCCGGGGTGGGGGCGACGCGGACGCCCGGCAGCCGGCCCTCGAGCGCGTGCCGGCGATCACCATCGATCTCGCCGATGGCCAGCGAGTCCGGCTCCCAGCCGCTCTCGACCAGCCCGACCGCCAGCGCCTCGCCCATGCGGCCGCCGCCGAGCAGTGCCAGGTGCATCCGGGCAGGGTATCCGTGGTGATTCGGGCGCCGGGTACGAGCGCACCCGGCCCGGCCGACGCGGGTGAGCCCGAGGAACGCTTGCGCCACCCCGCACTTCCCCGAACGGGACGGCACTCCTGCACCTCGGGCCCACACCATGCCCGTCCCCGTCGGGACCGGCTGACACAACTTATCGCTACTTGTCGTCGGACGCAACCGCGGCCGCCCGGCGCCCGTACGCCAGCTGCACCACCGGCTGGAACCACCGCTCGGTGAGCTCGTAGAGGACCCCGATGATGCGATCGAGCTCGCCGACCGAGAGGTGCTCGAGCGCCAGGCGACCGATCAGGTAGATGTCGCCGTCGGGACCGATCGAGAAGCGGGCGCCGTACATCGTGTGGTTGCGCTTCAGCAGGAACTCGTAGAGCTCGAGGTGGTGCTCGGGTGGGAGGGGCAGGAAGTACACCTCGTAGCGCAGCGTCCTCTGGTGCAGATCGAAGTAGATGGTCGTGGCGTCGCGCCCCTCGCAGGTGAAGCGCACGTACCAACGCCGGAGCTCGGGGTCGTACTCGACCACCTGGACGTACGACTCCGCCGCGACCGGACCCTCCAGGTGGGTGGCGACGAGCTCGTGCGCCTGATCGACCGAGATCGGGTCTAGCTGCACTTGACCGGCGCGCGCGCGGCGAGGTCGTCGTAGTGGCGACGCAGGCGGGCGGCGGCGATGCTCCAGCGGTAGCCCGTCGATCGCGCCACCGCCTCGGCTCGCATCTGGTCGGAGTCGTCGCGCAGCACCCGGTCGATGATCGCGGCGTACGCGGACGGATCGCGCTCGGCGACGAGATACCCCGTGACGCCGTCGTCGACGAGGTACCGCAGCCCGCCGACGTCGGCCGCGACCACCGGCGTGCCGCACGCCGCGGCTTCCAACGCGACGAGACCGAAGGACTCGGTGCGCGACGGGACCACGCACACGTCGGCGGCGCGGTAGTAGTCGGCGAGCTGGTCGTGCGGTTGCGGCGCGACGAACCGCACGCGGTGCTCGAGCCCGAGGTCGGCGACCAGCGCGTGCAGCGATGCGACCTCGGTTTCGCCGTCGGGACCACTGGGGCCGCCGACGATCACGAGCGTGGCCCGGTGCTGGTCGAGCGCCGCCAGCGCGCGCACCGCGAGGTCGGCGCCCTTCAGTGGTTGCAGCCGTCCGACGAACAGGACGAGCGGCCCGTCGGGGAGCCCCGCGTGTCGGCGGGCCGTCGCCCGGTCGCCCGGAGAGAACACCTGGTGGTCGACCCCGGGCGTGATGATCTCCACCCGCTCGGGATCGGCGCCGTAGTGCCGCTCGAGCTGGTCCTGCTCGTCGTGCGTGGACGCGACCACGAGATCCGCGCAGCGCACGACCTCGGCTTCGACGCGTGGGCGCAAGGACACCGCGTCGGCCAGTCCGACCTCCGCCTTCACACGGTCGAGCGTGTGGAAGGTCGCGACGAGCGGCAGGTCGAGCTCGTGCTTCAAGCGGTGGCCGACAGCACCCGAGACCCAGTAGTTCGCGTGCAGCACCTCGTAGGTGCCGGCGCGTTCGAGCACGCGGTGTGCGGCGTCGGTGAAGTCACCGACGAGGTCGGGGAGGTCGCGCAGCGGCACCGGCGCGCACGGCCCGACCGGGACGTGCAGCACCCGGAACCCGGGCTCGACGTCGACGATCGGAGGCTGCTCGGCGTGCTCGGCGCGCGTCAGCACGTCGACGCCGACGCCCGCCCGCGCGAGCGCAGACCCGAGCGCGCGGATGTAGACGTTCATCCCGCCACCGTCGCCGGTGCCCGGTTGTGCGAGCGGCGAGGTGTGCACGCTCAGCATGGCGACCCGTTGCATAGCGCCGCCGATCCTACCGGCGCGGGGCGCGGGTGGGGTCAGCGCAGCTGGGCGGCAAGCGAGAGGTCGATGCGATCGATCACGCTGTGCAGCTCACGGCGCTGGTCGGACACCTCGCGCTCGAGCAGCCGCAGCCCGGCCAGGGCATCCTCGAGCTCGGTGTCGGTGAGCGTCGGCAGGTTCGCCAGCACCCCGTCGAAGCGCTCGAGGTCGGGCGCCCACTCGCTGTCCTGCTCGGGCGCCATCTGCAGCGGGAGGCGGCTCGACGCCGGGTTCCCGCGCGGGCCGGCGTCGGCCAGGATCTGGGGCAGCTGGTCGATGAGCTCTTCGAGCGACCCGCCCGTCGAACGGCGCCGCACCTCGGCGTCGAGGATGTCGATGCGGGCCTGCGTGAGCCGCCGCACGTACGACACCTCGGTCTCGAGCTCGAGGCACTCCGCATGCTTCGCCCGCAACTCCTCGATCGAGGTCGACTCCAGGTCGACCACGTACTCCGGATCGAGGACCCGGGCACTCCGGTCGTGGCTCGCGGTCGCTTCGTTCATCTCTGCCCGCTTTCGCTCGCGTGCTCCGGGGCGCTCGGCCCCCGCTTCGCTCGCCGGGATACCCGGCTCGCCATCGCTTCGCTCATGCGGGCACCCTCCTCGGGTCACGGTATCAGCGACCGCGCGGTCGGGAGCGCGTGCCGTACCGGGTGCTTCGGCTCAACAGCCCGCCGCTTTGAGTGTCGGGTACGGATCCGTCCGATTGCCGTTGGGGCCGCCCAGCCGGATCTCGAAGTGGAGGTGCGGCGCGGTGGCGTTCCCGGTCATCCCCGTGAGGCCGATGACCTCGCCCTTGGCGACGGCCCGCGGGCCACCGACGTACCCCGAGAAGTGCGCGTAGTAGTAGGTGTTGCCGTCATCCGCGTTCAGGTACGCGGCGTTGCCCCCGGCCCCCTCGTTCGGTGCGAAGGTCACGGTGCCCGCCTTCACCGCCATCGCCTTGGTGCCGATCGGCACGAGCATGTCGATGCCCGGGTGCCCGGAGGGGCCGCCGTAGTCGTCGCTGTACGAGGCGCCCAGCACCGGGCACGAGAACGGGCCCGGAACCGGGCTGGCCACGATCTGGCCCGCCTGGCCGCTCACCGGTGCCTGCTGCGCGACGAGGGCGGCGCGTTCGGCCTCGAGCTGCGCCTTCCGGGTCGCATCGGCGAAGGCGGCGATCGCGATCTCGGTGGCGAGCCGGGTCTGCAGGTCGCTCACCAGCTGCGACGTCTCGGCCTGCTGTTGCTGCACCGCCGCCAGCTTGGCGTGGAGCGTGTCCCTGAGCGCCTGTTGCTGTTGCTCCTGCTGCTCGAGATCCGCCTGTTGGCTCTTGAGCAGGTCGTTCACCGCCGCGAGCTTCTTCACGACGTCGTGGTCGGTCTGGTTGGCCTGGTCGAGCAGCTGCTTGCGCCGGATCGCGTTCACCGCGTTGGTCGAGTCGGCGATCTCCTCGAGCTGGTTGCTCGGGTGCGTGTACGCGAAGACCGCCCGCGCCCGGGCGACGGCCCGGAGGTCGTCGGCGTGCGCCTTCGTCGCCGCGATCGAGTCCTCGAGCTTGGCGATGGTCGCCTGCGTCGCGTCGAGCTTGTGGTCGGCGGCGGTGAACGCGGCCGCGAGCTCGTCGCCCTGCTTGCGGGCGTCGTCGAGCTTCTGGCGCGCGGCGGCGAGGTCGCCCTCCGTGGTCGCGCCGGCCGCGAGGGCGGGACCACAGATGCACCCCAAGGCGATGAGGACGAGGAGAACGCGGCGAAGCAGGGTCATCGAACAGGGGTTGGGAGCCCGGGGATCAGGGAACGCTACCAGTAGGTAGCGTCGAAGGGGGGCCGGCGCTCGGCGCAACGCGGCGCTGGCCGCGTCCTGAGGAGGACCCGATGGCACTGTACGAATTGCCCGAACTGCCCTACGACTACTCGGCGCTCGAGCCGCACTACTCGGCCGAGGTGCTCGAGCTGCACCACGACAAGCATCACAAGGCGTACGTCGACGGCGCCAACACCACCTTCGAGAAGCTGAGCGACGCGCGGGATTCGGGGGATTTCGGCACCATCAACCAACTCGAGAAGAACATGGCGTTCCACCTCTCGGGCCACGTCCTCCACTCGCTGCTCTGGACCAACATGTCGCCCGACGGCGGCGGCGAGCCCGAGGGTGAGCTGGCCGCGGCGGTGAAGGAGAGCTTCGGGTCGTACGAGGCCCTCCGCGCGCAGATGAGCGAGGCGGCCAACAACGTCCAGGGCTCCGGCTGGGCCGCGCTGTCGTGGGAGCCGTTGGGCACGCGCCTCATCGTCGAGCAGGTGTACGACCACCAGGGGAACGTCGGGCAGGGCGGGCCGCCGCTGCTCGCGCTCGACATGTGGGAGCACGCCTACTACCTGCAGTACAAGAACGTGAAGAAGGACTGGGTCGAGGCGTTCTGGAACATCGTCAACTGGCCCGACGTGGCGAACCGATTCGACCGGGTGAAGTCGCTGCAGCTCGTCTGACCCTGCGCCCCGACGAGCAGGCATCGTCGGGCACGGTTCGGATAGCCTGCGCGAAACCAACGCCTGTCGTGTGACGAAGGAGTGGCCGGGCGTGCGCGACTACCTGCCGATCCTGTGCATGATCGTGCTCGTCGTCCTGTTCGTGCTCCTGTCGTTCGTCGCCTCGAAGCTCCTGGGACCGAGGCGACCGACATCGGCGAAGGAAGCGCCGTACGAGTGCGGCATCGTGCCGGAATACGAGCTCGCCGAGCGCTTCCCCGTGAAGTTCTACCTGGTCGCGATGGCGTTCATCGTGCTCGACGTCGAGATCATCTTCCTCTACCCGTTCACCACCGTGTTCCGTGGTCTCGGCGCGTACGGGCTCATCGTGATGGGTGTGTTCCTCCTCGTGCTGCTGGTGCCCTTCGCCTACCTGCTCTCGACCGGCGCGCTCGACTGGGGTCCGGTCAAGCAGGTCGCGACGCGCCTCGGTACCACCGTGCTGCGCGCGGTCGGTGCGCCGGGGCGCGACGGGCTCGACCCGGCCGCGGTCGGCGCGGGCAGCGACGACGCCGAGCCCACCGAACCGGGAAGGGCGGCGTAGATGGGCCTCGAGTCGGTCAGCCACAACTTCCTCACCGGCCGGGTCGAGGACCTCGTCAACTGGGCGCGCAAGAGCTCGGTGTGGCCCGCCACGTTCGGGCTGGCCTGCTGCGCGATCGAGATGATGGGCGCCGGCGCCGCGCACTACGACCTCTCGCGCTGGGGCATGGAGATCTTCCGGGCCAGTCCCCGCCAGGCCGACCTCATGATCGTGGCCGGCCGGGTGAGCCAGAAGATGGCCCCGGTGCTGCGTCAGGTCTACGACCAGATGGTCGAGCCCAAGTGGGTCATCTCGATGGGCGTCTGCGCCAGCAGCGGCGGCATGTTCAACAACTACGCGATCGTGCAGGGCGTCGACCAGGTGGTGCCGGTCGACGTGTACGTGCCCGGGTGCCCGCCGGGACCCGAGACGCTGATGCACGGCATCCTGACCCTGCACGAGCAGATCCAGAACGGCGAGATCTTCCGCCGCCGCGAGGCCACGGGCGCGGGCGCGGAGATCCAGGTCGACCAGCGCGACGGCGCGCCGTCGCCGGTCTGAGGAACGCGGCGCCGAGATGGCCGAAGACCACGACGAGCCTCGTGAAGAAGATCACGAAGTCGAGCCGCGGCCGAGCGACGAGGTCGCCGCCGCGGTGCTCGAGCGTTTCCCGGGCACGATCTTCGCCGACTCGCACGGGCAGGCGGTGGTGTACGTGGACCGCGCCGTCTGGTTGGACGTGGCGACCTACCTGCGGGACGAGCAGCAGTTCACGCAATGCCTCGACGTGACCGCGGTCGACCTGATCGTCGCGTCCTCGCGTCCGGAGCCGGCCGGCGTCGCCACCGAACGGTTCGAGGTGGTGGCCAACTTCCTCTCCCACCCGCGCAACCGTCGCATCCGCGTGATCACCGAAGTGCCGGCGGAGGACCCGACCGTCGCGAGCCTCACCAACCTGTACCCGGGGCTGAACTTCGCCGAGCGCGAGGTCTACGACATGTTCGGCGTCGAGTTCACCGACCATCCCGACCTGACGCGCATCCTCATGCCCGACGACTGGGACGGGTACCCGCTGCGCAAGGACGACGCACCCGCACGCGTACCGGTCACCTTCAAGGGTGATCCGGGCCCGCGATGAGGTCGTCGGTGCACCAGCGATGGACGAGCGAGGTGCCGCGATGAGCGAAGTGGCTGCGAGCCGGGTATCCCGGCTCGCAACGGAGCGGGGCCTGAGCGGCCCGGTGCGGAGCACCGAGAGCGGGAACAGATGAGCGAACAGACCAAGGACTCCGTGGACGAGCTCATCGAGGTCGTCGACGAGGAGCCCCTCGAGCGCCCCGAGATCGAGGACGACCCCGAGGAGCGCCGGCTCGAGGCGCAGACCGACGAGGGCGCCCAGCAGCTGCGGCCGATGGATGCCCGCACGCGGGAGTTGGTGCTGACCGGTGGGCAGTGGCCCGAGGTCGAAGACATCGACGACACCATGATCCTCAACATGGGGCCGCAGCACCCGTCGACCCACGGGGTGCTCCGGATCATGATGGAGCTCGACGGCGAGATCGTCCTCCGGGCCAAGGCGATCATCGGCTACCTGCACACCGGCATGGAGAAGACCGGTGAGGAGCTCACGTACGTCCAGGGGTCCACCAACGTGACCCGCATGGACTACGCGTCGCCGCTGTCCAACGAGCTGGTGTTCTCGATGGCGACCGAGCGCCTGCTCGACGTCGAGGTGCCCGAGCGCGCCGTCTGGATCCGCATGTTGCTCGTCGAGCTCAACCGGATCGCGTCGCACCTGCTCTTCCAGGCCACCAACGGTCTGGACCTCGGCGCGGTGTCGATGATCATCTACGGCTGGCGGGAGCGCGAGCTCACGCTCCGGCTGCTCGAGAACATCACCGGCCTGCGCATGAACAACAACTTCATCCGGCCCGGTGGTGTCGCGGCCGACCTCCCCGACGGCTGGGAGCACGACGTCCTCGAGCTGTGCGACCAGGTCGAACGGGGTGTCGGCGAGTACGACACCCTGCTCAGCGAGAACCCGATCTGGCGCGAGCGCACCGTGGGCGTCGGCGTGATCACGACGCAGCAGGCCATCGCCCTGAACGCGACCGGCCCGATCCTGCGCTCCACCGGTTTCGCGTGGGACCTGCGGCGAGCCCAGCCGTACCTCGCGTACGACGACGTCGACTTCGACGTGATCTACACGCAGAACGGCGACGTCTTCGACCGGTACCAGATCCGGCTCTACGAGATCCTCGAGTCCGTCAAGATCGTGCGCCAGTGCGTGGAGCGCATGCCCGCCGGGGACTACCGCGTGCAGGACCGCAAGATCACACCGCCGCCGCGGACGCGCATCGACGAGTCGATGGAAGCGCTCATCCACCACTTCAAGCTCTTCACGGAAGGCTTCCGCGTGCCACCGGGCGAGACCTACGTCGCCGTCGAGTCGCCACGCGGAGAGATCGGGTGCTATCTCGTGTCCGACGGGACCGCGAAGCCGTACCGGCTGCACATCCGCGGGCCGTCGTTCTACAACCTGCAGTCGATGGACGCGATGGTGCCCGGCGGGATGTTCGCCGACGCGGTCGCGGTCATCTCGAGCATCGATCCGATCATGGGGGAGGTCGACCGCTAGTGCCGTTCACGCCTGCCACCCTCGACCTGGCGCGCGAGACCATCGCCCGCTACCCGGTGAAGAAGTCGGCGGTCCTTCCGTTGCTGCACCTTGCGCAGGACCAGGACGGCTACGTGACGCCGGAGGCCATCGAGGAGATCGCCGACCTGCTCGACCTCACACCCGCGCTCGTGCTGGGGACGTGCTCCTTCTACACGATGTTCAAGCGCGAGTCGGTCGGGAAGCTCCTGGTCTCGGTGTGCACCAACGTGAGCTGTCTCGTGAACGGCGGCCCTGATCTCCTCGAGCACCTGCAGCGGCGCTACGCGGCCGACAGCGACGTGACCGTCGAAGAGGTCGAGTGCATCGCCGCCTGCGACCTCGCGCCCGTCCTGCAGGTGAACTACGAGTTCCATGGGCCGCTCACCGGCGAGGGCGCCGAGAGCCTGATCGACGAGTACAAGGCGGGCCGGCGCGTGGCCCGCACGATCTCCGGGTCACCGGTACGCGAGCGAGAGGCCGCTCGGGCCGGCGTATCCCGGCCCGCCACGAGCGAGCCATCGGGACGGAGCAGCTGACCGTGGTCGCCGAGACGCGCATCATCACGAAGTTCCTGCAGGAGCGGCCCGACGACTCGTGGACCATCGACGCCGCGCTCGGCAACGGCGCGTACGACGGGCTGCGCAAGGCGCTGGGCATGGCGCCCGAGGACATCGTCGCCGAGGTCACCACGTCGGGCCTCCGTGGTCGCGGCGGCGCCGGCTTCGGCACCGGCCAGAAGTGGTCGTTCCTGCCGAAGGAGGTGTTCCCGCGCTACCTCGCGGTGAACGGCGACGAGGGCGAGCCGTCGACCTTCAAGGACCACATGCTGGTGGAGCGCGACCCACACCAGCTCATCGAGGGCATCGTGATCACGTCGTACGCGATCCAGTGCCACCACGCCTTCATCTACCTGCGGGGCGAGTTCGCCCTGGGCGCCGAGCGTCTCGGGCAGGCGCTCGCCGAAGCGTACGAACGTGGCTTCGTCGGCACGAACATCCTCGACTCCGGGTTCGACCTCGAGATCGTGCTCCACCGCGGCGCGGGTTGCTACATCGCCGGTGACGAGACGGGGCTGCTCTCGAGCCTCGAGGGCGAACGCGCCATGCCGCGCATCAAGCCGCCGTTCCCCGCGGTGCAGGGCGTGTACGCGGCGCCCACGATCGTCAACAACGTCGAGACGATGTCGGCCGTGCCACACATCATCAATCGCGGCGGTGAGTGGTACGCGTCGATGGGCGTCAACCGCTCCACCGGGACGCGCATCTTCTCGGTCTCGGGCAACGTCGAGCGACCGGGCAACTACGAGGTCGAGCTCGGCATGACGTTCCGCGAGCTCATCTACGACCTCGCGGGCGGGATCAAGGGCGGCAAGGGTCTCGGCTTCTTCATCCCCGGTGGCGCGTCGTCGCCGTGGTTGATCGAGGAGCACCTCGACGCGCCGCTCGACATGGACTCGGTGCAGAGCGAGCTCAAGACGATGCTCGGCTCCGGGGCGATCATGGTCTACGACGACACCGTCGACCCGCTGCTGGTCGCGTGGCGCATCGCCAAGTTCTTCGCCCACGAGTCGTGCGGCAAGTGCACGCCCTGCCGCGAGGGCGCCGGTTGGCTCGAGAAGGTGCTCTACCGCATGGCGCACGGCTACGGGCGCCCCGAGGACCTCGACCTCATCCTCGGATTCGGCAACAACCTCGCGCCGGGGCTCTCGTGGCCCCCGGGCATGACGACGATCTGCCAGCTCGGGCCCAGCACCATGTCGCCGGCGGTGAGCCTGCGGAACTACTGGTACGACGAGATCAAGGAACGCATGACGCGTGACGCCGAGGCCCGAGGCGAGATCCCCGTCCGTGCGGGCACCGAGCCGGCGGTCAGCGCGGTGGTCGAGGCGGCCGTATGAGCACCGACGCCGTCCCGATGAGCCAGTGGCCGTCGGAGCAGCGCTACGTCATCCCCGTCGCGCCGGGGCCCGACCTCGTGACCCTCACCATCGACGGCAAGGAGGTGCAGGCGCCGCGCGGGGAGCTCCTCATCAAGGTCGCACAGGAGCACGGCACGTACATCCCTCGCTTCTGCTGGCACGAGCGGATGAAGCCGGTGGGCATGTGCCGCATGTGCCTGGTCGAGGTCGAGGGCATGCGCGGCATGCAGATCTCGTGCGCCACACCGGTCACCGACGGCATGGTCGTCAACACGCAGTCCGAGAACGTGAAGGCCACCCAGGACGGCGTGCTCGAGTTCCTGCTGATCAACCACCCGCTCGACTGCCCCGTGTGCGACCGCGGCGGCGAGTGCCCGCTGCAGGACCAGACCCTTGCGTTCGGTCCGGGCGAGTCGCGGTTCGTCGAGGAGAAGCGCCACTTCGCCAAGCCGATCCCGATCAGCGATCTCGTGCTCCTCGATCGCGAACGCTGCATCCAGTGCGGCCGCTGCACGCGCTTCGCCGCCGAGATCGCCGGCGACCCCCTCATCGACTTCGGCGAGCGCGGCGCGGAGACGCAGGTCATCACCTATCCCGACGAGCCGTTCACCTCCTACTTCTCCGGCAACACGGTCCAGATCTGCCCGGTGGGCGCGCTCACCGCGTCGTCGTACCGCTTCCGCGCCCGGCCCTGGGACCTCCAGACGGTCGAGACGTCGTGCCAGACGTGCGCGGTCGGGTGCCGCGGCGCGCTGCAGAGCACGTCCAACCGGATCGTGCGGTTGCTGGGCGTCGACTCCGAGCCGGTGAACCAGGGCTGGTTGTGCGACAAGGGTCGCTACGGCTACGAGTGGGTGCACTCCGACGAGCGCGTGCGCGTGCCGATGGTGCGCAAGAACGGCGAGCTGGTCGAGGTGTCATGGCCCGAGGCGCTCGACGCCGCGGCCGACGGCCTGCGGGCGGCGCTCGACACCGCGGGCCCGTCGTCGATCGCGGTGATCGGTGGCGCCCGCGGGACCAATGAGGATGCGTACGTGTGGGCGCGCCTCGCGAAGGGCGTGCTCGGGACGGACAACGTCGACGCCCAGCTCGCCGACGGTCTCCCCGCCGAGGTCGTGCTCGGCCTTCCCGGCGCGACCATCGCCGACCTCGACACGGCTCGGGCCGTCGTGTTGGTCGCGCCCGACCTCCGCGAGGAGCTGCCCGTCCTTCATCTGAGAGTGCGCCGGGCCGCGGTCGACCTCGGCGTGCCGGTGATCGAGATCGCCCCACGGGCGAGCGGGCTCACGCGCGACGTCACCGCGGTGCTGCGCCACGCGCCCGGCGAGGCCGGCGCGATGGCCGAGCAGTTCGCACGCGCGCTCGCCGGCGACGGCACCGCCTCGGGAAGCGGTTCGATCGAGAAGGCGGTCAGTGCGCTCGACGGTCGCGACGGCGACATCGTGGTCGTGCTCGGCCGTCAGTCGCTGGCCGAGTCGTCCGAGTCGGTGGTGCAGGCCGCCGCCGCACTGGCCGCGCTGCCCGACGTCAAGTTCCTGAGCGCGCTCCGGCGCGGCAACGTGCGCGGCGCGATCGACCTCGGTCTCACCCCCGGTTTCCTGCCGGGCCGGGTCACGCTCGACACCGCCCGCGAGCACTACGTCGACGCGTGGGGGAGCGTCCCCGCGCAGCCCGGCCTCGACACCGCCGGTGTGCTCGCCGCCGCCGCCGCCGGTTCGATCGGCACCTTCGTGCTGCTGGGTGCCGACCTCGAGGAGGACTTCCCCGACCGGATCCGCATGCGCGCCGGGCTCGACGCGGTCGGGTTCACGATCGCGGTCGGCGCGTTCGCGGCCGACGCCTCGGCCCGCGCCGACGTGTTCCTGCCCACCACGGTGTGGGGTGAGAAGGTCGGCTCCATGACCAACCTCGAGGGACGGGTCATGCGCCAGGCGCGGCTCGTCACCCCCGAAGGTCTCACCATGGACGACTGGCGGATCGCGCAGGAGCTCGCGGCGCGCCTGGGTACCGACTTCGGGTTCGACACCGTCGAGGACGTCCAGGACGAGATCGCGCGCGTCGCCCCGGCGCACGCGGGGGTCGACTCCGAGCTCATCCTCCGGGCACGCGACGGCGCCGTCCTCCCGGTGGCCGACTTCCCCGACGAGATCACCTTCCAACACGTGCTCGGGGTCACGACCGGACGGTCGTGGGAGCCGATCAAGCCCGGGGTCGCCGCCGACGAGTCGCACCTCGCGTCACTGGGCACCGGCGTCGTCGAATCCAGCGGCACCGGCTCCGACACGACGATCAAGCCCGGGCTCGTCTCGGGGGACGCCCCCGAGGACGCGGCGGCGTCGGATGCGGCGGTGGAGTCCGCGGCCGAGGAGCTCGCGGCGCGGCCCCCGTTGCACCGCTGGGACCGCGCGGCGACAGCGCCTGCCCCGGCGCCGCCGGACGCGTACAGTCTCCGCCTCGTGGCTGCCCGCACTCTGTACGACGCCGGACGCATCGTGGCCTCGAGCCCGTCGTTGGCCGCGCTGGCGACCGGGTTCGCGCTCGTGGTCCACCCGAGCGACCTCGGCCGCTTCGGGGTGAGCGCGGAGGGCGACGACGTGCGCGTCACCAGCGCGCGGGGCACCATCACCGTGCCGGTGCTCGCCGATGCCGCCACCGCGCCCGGAACCGCGTTCATGCCGTTCGCGCAGCGCGGCCCGGTCGGCCCGAACGACCTGATCGACATCACTGCGCCGGTGACCGAGCTGCGGGTGGAGACGACCCGGTGAACGCAGCTCCTCGCGGTGACGGACCCGCTCCTCGAGCACGGCCTCGACACCACGGTCGTCCTCATCATCATCGGCAAGACGATCGCCGTGTTCGTGCTGCTGCTGGTCTCGGTCCTCATGTACATCTGGTTCCTCCGCAAGGTGATCGCGAAGATGCAGAACCGCATCGGGCCCGACCGCGCGGGGCCGTTCGGGCTGTTCCAGAGCGCGGCCGACGGCATCAAGCTGTTCTTCAAGGAGCAGTCGGAGCCCAACACCGCCGATCGCCGCATCTTCCGCATCGCGCCGTACCTGGCGGTGCTCCCCGCGTTCCTCGCGTTCAGCATCGTCCCCATCGGCGGCGTGGTGACGATCGCGGGGCACCGGACCTTCCTGCAGCTCGCCGATCTCCCCTTCGGGATCCTGTGGCTGCTGGCGATGTCGGGGCTCGGCCTCTACGGCGTGCTCCTGGCCGGGTGGTCGTCGGGTTCGAAGTACCCGCTGCTCGGCTCGGTGCGGGCGTCGGCGCAGCTCCTGAGCTACGAAGCGGCGTTCGGCCTCGCGATCGTCGGCGTGCTCGTGCAGTCGAACACGCTCTCGACGCGCGCCATCGTGACCCAGCAGGGCTGGGACGGCTTCAAGTCGATCTTCAACGGCGACTGGTACTGGCTCCCGGCGATCGTCGCGCTGGTGATCTTCGTGATCGCCGCGGTGGCGGAGACCAACCACCCGCCGTTCGACCTCGTCGAAGCGGAGCAGGAGCTCACCGGCGGGTTCTTCACCGAGTACACCGGCATCAAGTTCGCCATCTTCTACCTGGCCGAGTTCATGAACGTGATCACGATGTGCGCCATCGCGGTCACGCTGTTCTTCGGCGGCCCCTATGGCCCCGGGCTCGGCTTCCTGCCCGCCAACGGTTGGTTCAACGCGTGGATCATGCCGGTGTTCTGGTTCCTGTTCAAGGTGATCCTGCTCCTCTTCGGCACGGTGTGGCTGCGGGCGTCGTTGCCGCGGCTGCGCTACGACCAGCTCATGTCGCTGGGCTGGAAGGTCCTCATCGAGGTCGCGTTCCTCTGGGTGATGATCTCCGGTGTGGTGATCGTCGCCAAGGAGGAGGGCTGGTCGATGTGGATCGTGCTGCCCTCCGCGATCGTCGCCGCCCTCGCGGTGGGCGCGACCCTCTACGCCTCGGTGCCCCGCCGCGGTGAGGTCTTGGAAGAGATCCGATGACCCGCGACCAGGATCTGGGCTGATGGGCTGGCTCAGCGGGTTCGCGGTCACCCTGCGCCAGATCGGGCGCCCGAAGGTCACCGAGCGCTTCCCCATGGAGAAGCGGCCGAAGGGCGTCCGCTTCCACGGCCGCCACGTCCTCAACCGCTACGAGGACGGCATGGAGAAGTGCATCGGCTGCGAGCTCTGCGCGGGCGTGTGCCCGGCGAAGTGCATCTACGTCCGGGGTGCCGACAACCCGCCCGACGCGCCGGTGTCGCCGGGCGAGCGCTACGGCTTCGTCTACGAGATCAACTACCTCCGCTGCATCCACTGCGACCTGTGCGTCGAGGCGTGCCCCACCGAGGCCATCACCGAGACCAAGCTGTTCGAGTTCTCGTTCGCCAACCGCGACGACGCGATCTACACCAAGACCGAGCTGCTCGTCGACGACGACGGCCGCGCCCGCCGGCAGCCGTGGGAGCTCTGGCTCGGCGGCGAGGACGACGACACCAGCGGCTGGATGCGAGCCACCGCGCCGTCCGGCCAGGCGGTGTACGAGGGTCGCGTCGGCTGGTCCGGCGAGCTCGGGTTCGGCGTGCGGCCGCCGGAGGTCGGGCAGTCGGCCACCGAGGACGAAAGCGAGTTCACGGAGCCCGCGCCGGCCGAGCCGGTCGCCACCATCGACACCGAGCACGGCGGTCACTGACGCATGACCGCGGTGATCTTCTTCATCTTCGCCGCGCTGGCGCTCGTCGGTGCGTTGGGCGTGGTGCTGGCGCGCAACCCGGTCCACTCGGCGCTACTGCTCGTGATCACGCTGGTGAGCGTGGCGGTCTTCTTCATCCAGCAACAGGCGCACCTGCTCGCGGCGGTGCAGGTGATCGTCTACGCCGGTGCCATCGTCGTGCTGTTCCTGTTCGTCATCATGCTGCTCGGCGTCGACCGCGAGGAGTCGCTCGACGACCCGTTGCCGCACCAGCGCGCGGCGGCGATCGCGCTCGGCGCCATCGCCCTGGCCGAGGTGATCTTCCTGGCCGGCCACAACTGGGCCACCGGTGCCAAGGCGCCCGACCAGTTCGCGCTCAAGGGGGGCAACCACGGACTGGGCAACAACGTGGAACGGGTCGCCCGTGTGCTCTTCACCGATTTCCTCTGGCCGTTCGAGATCACCGCCGGGCTCCTGGTCATCGCGGTCGTCGGCAGCGTGGTGCTGGCCCGGCGGAGCGGTCAGCCGGTGGAGCTGGTCCCGGAGGAGGTCGACTCGGTCGACGACGTCGACACGCTCGAGGGTGAGCCGGAGGCGTCGGCACCGTGAGGATCACCGACACCTACTACCTGGTGCTCGCGGCGATGATCTTCACCATCGGCGCGGTCGGCGTGCTCGTCCGGCGCAACGTGCTCGTGATGTTCATGTGCATCGAGCTGATGCTCAACGCGGTGAACCTCACGTTCGTCGCCTTCGCCCGCCAGCTCAACGACGTGCGTGGACAGGCCTTCGTCTTCTTCACCCTGGTGGTCGCGGCGGCCGAGGTCGCCGTCGGCCTCGCCATCATCGTGGCGATCTTCCGTCGCCGGCGAAACGCCACGGCCGATGACGTGCGGATGTTGAAGGGCTGACCTGCCGATGAGCTCGCGCGACGTCCTCGATCTGATCTGGCTCGTCCCCGCGCTGCCGCTGTTCGGCGCCGCGTTCCTGCTGCTGTTCGGCAAGCGCATCGGCGAGCCGATCGCCGGTTGGATCGCCAGCGCGTTGCTCGGCCTCGCGTTCCTGGTGTCGGTCGTCATGTTCTTCGCGTTGCGTGACCTCCCGCCGGAGCACCGCCAGCACGTGGTGAACCTCTTCACCTGGTTGCCGGCCGGCGGCCTCAAGGTGGAGTTCGGGTTCCTCGCCGACCCGCTCTCGATCGCGTTCATCCTGTTCGTCACCGCTGTCGCCACGCTGATCCACATCTATTCGATCGGTTACATGCACGGGGACCCGCGGTTCTCGCGGTTCTTCGCCTACATGAACCTGTTCGTGGCCGCGATGCTGATCCTGGTCCTCGGCAGCAGCTTCCTGATGACGTTCCTCGGGTGGGAGGGCGTCGGCCTCTGCTCCTACCTGCTGGTCGCGTTCTGGTTCGAGCGCTCGTCGGCGGCCAAGGCGGGCAAGAAGGCGTTCATCACCACGCGGGTCGGCGACGTCGGCTTCATGATCGCGATGTTCCTCATGTTCGCCGAGCTCGGGTCCCTGAACTACACCGGCGCCAACGGCGCGTTGGCGGGCGCGCTCCGCCTCGACTCCGGCACTGCGACCGCGATCGCGCTGCTCCTCTTCCTGGGTGCGATCGGCAAGAGCGCTCAGTTCCCGCTGCACCTCTGGCTGCCCGACGCCATGGAGGGCCCGACCCCGGTGTCGGCGCTCATCCACGCTGCGACCATGGTCACGGCCGGTGTGTTCCTGGTGGCGCGGGCACACACCTTCTTCGAGGTGAGCGGCGACGCGATGACGGTGGTCGCCTGGGTGGGTGCCGCCACCGCGTTCCTCGCCGGCACGGTCGCGCTCGTGCAACCCGACATCAAACGCGTGCTCGCGTACTCGACCATCAGCCAGCTCGGCTACATGTTCCTCGCGTTGGGCGTCGGCGCGTACGGCGCCGCGATCTTCCTGGTGATCACCCACGCGTTCTTCAAGGCGACGTTGTTCCTCGGTGCCGGCACCGTGATCCACGGGGACGCCGACAACCAGGACATGCGGATCATGGGTCGCTTCCGCAAGTTCATGCCGTACACCGCGATCGCGTTCGTGATCGCGTTCCTCGCCATCGCCGGCGTGCCGCCCTTCGCCGGGTTCTGGGCGAAGGACGGCGTCCTCGAGAAGGCGTTCCAAGCCGACCAGTACGCATTGTGGATCGTCGGCCTGCTCGCCGCGATCCTCACCGGCGCGTACATGACCCGCCAGGTCCTCCTCGTCTTCTACGGCAACGAGCGGTGGGAGGCAACGGACGCGGTGGCGGCCGAGGACGCCGAACCCGAGCACACCGACGACGACGGTGCGCACGTCGTCACCATCGACCCCGCCTCGCCGACCGTGAGCTACGGCGATCCGCCCCACACGCCGGTGCTGCACCATGCACCACACGAAGGCAACGGACTCATGGTGACGCCGGTGGTTCTGCTCGCCGGCCTGGCGGTGGTCGGCGGGTTGCTCGACCTGCCCTTCCAGCGCATCGAGTGGCTGGACGAGTGGCTGGATCCGGTGTTCGCCGACGCGCACCACGAGATCGCTTCGCCGTCGTTCCTGGGTGGGGTCGGCCTGTCGGTGCTGGCGATCCTCATGGGCCTGATCGGGCTCGGTGTGGCCTACGCGCTCTACCGGCGCGGCCTGGAGTCGGTCGACCGGGATCCGTTCGACGAGCGGCTCGGGTTCTTCGGCCGGCTCTTCGGCCATGCCTACTACTACGACGATGGCGTCTCGCGACTCGTCGGCGGCCCGCTGCGCGGCTTCGCCAACTGGCTGGCCTGGGTGTTCGACGCCCGCATCATCGACGGTGCCGTGAACGGCGTGGGCTGGCTCGTGCGCGAGACCGGGGACGGCCTCCGTCGGTTGCAGAGCGGCTTCGTCCGCAACTACGCGCTCGGCGTCGTGCTCGGCACCGTCGCGCTGCTCGCGTACCTCCTGATCTGGGCGGCCCGCTGATGCACGACTCCTTCGGCGGCTTCCCCATCCTCACCGCGATCATCGCCATGCCGGCGGTCGGTGCGCTGGTCGTGTTCCTCATCCCGGCCGGGCGCGTCGAGGCGGTGCGCGCGGTCGGGTACGCGGCGACCGCCGCCACCCTCGGCCTGTCGCTCTGGATGCTCTGGCACTTCCAGACCGGTCGCGCCGGCTACCAGTTCGTCGAGAGCGAACGCTGGATGGGGTCGATCGGCGTCAAGTACGTCGTCGGCGTCGACGGCATCAGCCTCTTCATGATCGTCCTGACCGCGCTGCTCTTCCCGATCGGGCTGCTCGCGTCGGCGAAGCTCACCAACCGGGTGAAGGCGTTCACCGCCTGGATGCTCCTCCTCGAGGCCGCGCTGCTCGGCGTGTTCCTGGCGCTCGACCTCATCGTGTTCTTCGTGTTCTTCGAGGTCGTCCTCGTCCCGATGTACTTCATCATCCTCGGGTGGGGTCACGACCGCCGTAACTACGCGGCGCTGAAGTTCTTCCTCTACACGATGGCGGGCTCGGCGTTCCTGCTCGTCGGCCTCCTCGCGCTCGGGTTCCTGCACCAGTCCGCGACCGGCCACCTCACCTTCGACCTGAGGACGCTCACCGCGTGGGCACCCGGCGGTCTCGACGAGGGCACCTCCAAGTGGTTGTTCCTCGCCTTCTTCGCCGCCTTCGCGGTGAAGGTGCCCCTGTTCCCGCTGCACACCTGGCTGCCCGACGCGCACACCGAGGCACCAACGGCGGGGTCGGTGATCCTGGCCGGCGTGCTCCTCAAGATGGGCACCTACGGGTTCCTGCGCTTCTCGCTCGCGCTCTTCCCGCAGGCCTCGGTCGACCTCGCGCCCCTGCTCCTCGTGCTGGGCACCATCGGCATCATCTACGGGGCCATCGTCGCCACCATGCAGCCGAATCTGAAACGGTTGGTCGCGTACTCGTCGGTCGCGCACCTCGGGTTCGTGGTGGTCGGCATCTTCGCCCTCACCACGCAGGGCCTCGAGGGCGGGATCTTCACCATGATCAGCCACGGGCTCACCACCGGTGCGCTCTTCCTCCTCGTCGGGATGCTCTACGACCGCAGGCACACCTTCGCCATCGGTTCGTTCGGTGGTCTGTGGAAGACGGTGCCGATCCTCGGAGGGTTGTTCCTCGCCACCGCGTTCGCGTCGATCGGCCTGCCCGGCTTCTCGGGTTTCATCGGCGAGTTCCTGGCCCTGATCGGCACGTTCATCATCGAGAAGCCGTACGCGGTGATCGGCGCGATCGGTGTGATCCTGGCCGCGGTGTACCTGCTGTGGGCATACCAGCGGGTGTTCATGGGCGAGCCGAGCGAAGAGAACCGCAAGCTCCCGGAGATCAACCTGCGCGAGCTGGCGTGCGTGGTCCCCCTGCTCGCGCTCAGCCTGTTCCTCGGCCTCTACCCGAAGCCGGTGCTCGACCGCATCGAGCCGACGGTGAAGGCGCTGATCGTCCACGTCGAACAGCACTCCGACTACCGCGAGCCGGGCGTGTCCAACCGCGGCCCCAACGCGCCGTCGGTGCCGAAGGGTGACGTCCGGAAGGGGACGGAGAAGTGAGCGGCGGCTTCCTCGCCGCGGTGGCCCCCGACTCGATCCACGGGCCGCACGTCGACTGGCTGGCGCTGGCGCCGGTGGTGGCGCTGGCCGGTGCCGGCGTCCTGGTGGTGCTGCTGCGCGCGCTCCTGCGCACGCGCCCCGTGGTCGTGCCCGTCACCACCGTCGTCGCCCTCCTCGGCACCCTCGCCGCCGGCGGCACGCTGGCCTGGCAGTGGATCAACGTCCGGGATCACGGCGCCACCGTCACCATGGCCGGGATGGTGCGGGTCGACCCGTTCGCGATCTTCCTCGGGATCCTCGTGGTGTCGGCGCTGTTCCTCACCTTGCTGCTGTCGCTCGGCTACATCCGGCCCGCGGGGTTGGAGGCGCCGGAGTACTTCGCCATGCTGTTGCTCTCGTCGGCCGCCATGGTCGTGATGACCACGGCGAACAACCTCATCGTGGTGTTCGTCGCCCTCGAGGCGCTGTCGATCCCGCTCTACGTGCTGGTGGCGTTCGACCGGCGCCGGCTCGCCTCGCAAGAGGCGGGCATCAAGTACTTCGTGTTGGGCTCGTTCGCCTCGGCGGTGTTCCTCTACGGCGTCGCGCTCGTGTACGGCGCCACCGGGTCGGCGTCGCTCACGGGGATCGCGCAGTTCCTCCGTCAGAACACGCTGTTCGAGAACGGCACCCTGCTGGCGGGGTTCGCCCTCCTGGTGGTCGGGCTGGCGTTCAAGATCTCGGCCGCGCCGTTCCACATGTGGACGCCCGACGTCTACCAGGGTGCGCCCAGCCCGATCACCGCGTTCATGTCGTCGGCCACCAAGGTGGCGGGCTTCGCGGCCTTCCTGCGCATCTTCCTGGTGGCGTTCCCGCTCTACCGCACCGACTGGCGTCCGATCATCATGGCGCTGGCCACGGTGACGCTCGTCGTCGGCACCGTCGCCGCCGTCGTGCAGACCGACCTCAAGCGCGCCCTGGCGTACTCGTCGATCGCCAACGCGGGCTATGTGCTCATCGGCTTCGCCGCCGCCTCGGTCGACGACCGGGCCGCCGCGCACCGCGGTCTCGAAGCCGCGCTCTTCTACCTCTTCACCTATACGTTCATGACCATCGGCGCGTTCGCGGTCGTCACCCTCGTGGGCCGGCGCTCGCACGACGCCCGCCACGGGTTCGACCAGTACCGGGGCCTGGCCCGGAGCTCTCCCGTCCTGGCCGGGTTCCTCACCTTCTTCCTGCTGGCGCAGGCGGGGGTGCCCTTCACCGGCGGGTTCATCGCCAAGCTGCAGGTGTTCGGGGCCGCGATCGACGCCCGCGAGTACTGGCTGGCCCTGGTCGGCGTGCTGAGCGCGGTCGTGCTGGCCTTCTTCTACCTGCGCGTCATCGTGGTCACCTTCGCCGGTGACGACGAGGCCGGCGAGGCGCCGCCGGCCCGGCGCGGCCGGATCGGCGCGGCCGCGGTGGTCGTGCTCGTGGCCACCGGCGTCATGGTGCTCCTGCTCGGGATCCTGCCCGGCACCTTCCTGCACTTCGCCCGCGACGCCGCGTCACTCATCTGAGCCGATTCACTGTCGCGTGGCGTTCGGTTTCCGGACGTGAAGCGACACTGAATCGCGCGTCAGACGACCTCGGCGTCGCGGCGCCAGAACGGACGGCGGAGCTGGCGCCGCCGGCGCTTGGCCTGCTCGGCCTCGTCGAGCGCCTGCGCGGCCAGGTCGTGGGCGTCGTCCATGAGCCCGCGGGCACCGGAGAAGTCGAACAGCTCGCGATCGTCGACGGGCGCGGGGAACACCACGACCTCGACGCTCTCGGGCACGTTCCGCAACTCGAGGTCGAAGCGTTGCTTGCGGCTGATGGCGAAGGCGCGGACGGCGACGTCGATCGGGGAGCGCAGCGGGCGGTCCATGAGGTCGCCGGCGACGTTCATCACGTAGATCCGGTCGATCGGCCCGGCGAGGGCGTGCCACAGCGGGACGGTGTCGACGACGGCGCCGTCGACCAGGGTGCGCCCGTCGTGGCGGATGGGCGGGTAGATGCCCGGCAGCGCGGCGCTGGCGAGCAACGCGGGCTGGAGCGGGCCGCGGGCGAACACCACCTCGTCGCCGGTGTCGAGGTCGGCGGCCACCACCCGCAAGGGGATCACCAGGTCCTCGAAGGTGGCGGCGGTGTCACCCCGCTTGAAGATGTCCCGCAGGCCCTGGTTGGAGAAGAGGTGGTCGTCCCGGGTGAGGAGGTTCCACGCTCGCGACAGCCGGCCCCCGGGGAACACCTCGTCGCCGCGCAGCGACTCCCAGGTGGCCTCGAGCCGCTCGACCCCTCGGAGGCTCGGCGAGGCGGCGATGGTCGCGCCGTTGAACGCCCCGGCGGAGCACCCGACGATCACGTCGGGCACGATGTCGCGCTCGAGCAGGGCGCGCAGCATGCCCACCTGCGCGACCGACTGGTTGCCGCCGCCGGAGAGCACGAACGCGGTGCGGGAATCACGTCCCAGACGCTGGCGGAGCTGGCTGATCGACACGGCCACCGGGCGGTCGGATTCCCTTGTCATGCGGTCCATTCTCGTCGAGGCACGGTTTGCCGACCGCAGAAAAGCCGGAGCTATGCTGCGCCCGCAATCCAACCCCCCACACCGACGCCTCATTCCAGCGAGGGGGCGGGAGGCCCACGCGTGAGCGAGTTCTACAGGAATTATCTCGCGGTGGCGGTGTTCATCGGTGCCGCCCTGCTGATGGTCGGCGCCATGCTCGGGGTCGGCCGGCTCCTCCGTCCCCAGCGGCCCGACGCGGCGAAGCTCATGCCCTACGAATCGGGCTCGGACCCGGTGCTGGGCTTCGGCCAGTCGAACGTCCGCTACTACGTGTACGCCCTCCTCTTCGTGATGTTCGACGTCGAGGCCGTCTTCATCTTCCCGTGGGCGGTCAAGCTCGACTCGGGGCCCGGCTCGCTCGGGGTGTTCGGGCTCGTCGAGATGGCCGCGTTCATCGTGATCCTCACCCTCGGGCTCGTGTACGCCTGGAGGAAGGGAGTGCTGCGGTGGGCCTAGTCGAGAAGGGCACCCTCTCGAAGCCGGCGCTCAAACCGCTCACCTGGCTCCTCAACTACAGCCGCAAGTACTCGCTGTGGATGTTCCAGTGGGGCCTCGCCTGCTGCGCGATCGAGATGGGAGCGGCGCTGGCGAGCCCGCGCTACGACGTCATGCGCCTCGGGGTCATCCCGTTCCCGGCGAGCCCGCGCCAGGCCGACCTCATCTGCGTGTCGGGCACCGTCACCGACAAGATGGCGCCCGCCGTCCGTCGCCTCTACGACCAGATGCCCGACCCGAAGTACGTGATCTCGATGGGCTCGTGTGCCAACTGCGGCGGCCCGTACTGGGACTCGTACTCGGTCACCAAGGGCATCGACCAGATCGTGCCGGTCGACGTCTACGTGCCCGGCTGCCCGCCCCGGCCCGAGGCTCTCATCCAGGGCATCGTGCTCCTCCAGGAGCGGATCCAGAACGAGGGCATCGGCAACCACGAGCTCGAGCAGCGTTGGCGCGGGGAGCCGATCGTCGTTGAGTGACGTGAGCGGCACCGAGACGCCCGAGGCCGACGTCGAGGCGGAGCCGACCGAGGAGGTCGCTCCCGATCCGCACGCGCTCGACGAGCTGCACACGGAGCTGGTCGTGCGCTTCGGGAACGAGCTGGGTGAGGCGGTCCTCGACCAGGCCGCGGTGTTCGGCATGCCGGTGCTGCGCGTCCGGCGCGTCGAGTGGCGGCGTGCCGCCGAGGTCGCCAAGGGCGCGCTCGAGTGCGACTACCTCTCGTTCGTGGCCGGGATCGACTGGATGCCGTCGCCGAAGGAGGGTGGCGACGACGCCGGCAGTGACACGTCGGCACCGGTTCAGCCGCAGGAGACCACCTACGGCGCGGCCGGCTCCGACGGTCGCTTCCAGGTGTTCGCCCGCGTGCAGTCGACCAGCCGCCACTGGGGTCTCACCCTCAAGGCCGACGTCGACGAGGAGTCGCTCCTCGTGCAGTCGTGGGTCCCGGTCTACGCCGGCGCCGACTGGCACGAGCGTGAGACGTGGGAGATGTACGGATTCGTGTTCGACGGCCATCCCGCGCTGCGGCACCTCTACCTCCCGTCGGAGTTCGAGGGGCACCCGCTGCGCAAGGACTACCCGCTGCTCGCGCGCGTCGTGAAGCCCTGGCCCGGCCTCGTCGACGTCGAGCCCATGCCGGGTGAAGGCGACGACGCCGACGCCGACGCGGCGACCACGGACGCCGCCACGTGAGCACCACGAACCCGCCGCTGCCCGAGTTCGACATCGACCCGCGCGCGTTCCGCCACCTGGCCGACGCGCAGGTGGGCGTCGAGCTCGACACCGGCGACATGATCCTCAACCTCGGCCCGCAACACCCGGCCACCCACGGCACGCTGCGACTCGTGGTCCGGCTCGACGGCGAGCGCGTCGTCTCGGCCGACCCCGTGATCGGGTACATGCACCGCGGCTACGAGAAGCTGGTGGAGTTCCGCACCTACCCGCAGATCACCACGCTGATCAACCGCATCGACTGGCTGTCGAGCTTCGCCAACGAGGTGCCGTTCATCGACGCGGCCGAGCACCTGATGGGCATCGAGGCGCCGCCGCGCGCGCAGTACATCCGCACCATCCTCACCGAGCTCAGCCGGATCGCGACGTTCGTGCTGTTCCTCGGCGAGATGGGGCTGCAGGTCGGCGCGCTCACGCCCGCCTTCTACGGCTTCCGCGACCGCGAGCACGTGCTGAACCTCATCGAGGCCGCCACCGGTGGGCGCTTCCACCCCAACTTCAACCGCATCGGCGGCATCAAGGACGACCTCCCGTGGGGATGGGTCAACGAGACCCGCACCGCGATGAAGACGGTCTTCGACGCCTGCGACGTGTTCGAGGACCTCGTCGCCGGGAACGAGATCTTCGAGGCCCGCACCCGTTCGATCGGCATCATCCCGGCCGAGCTCGGCGCCGCCTACGGCGTGTCGGGATCGAACCTGCGGGCGTCGGGCGTCAACTGGGACCTCCGGCGCGACGGCCGGCCGTACCTCGTGTACCCCGACCTCGACTTCAAGGTCTGGACGCACCCCGACGGCGACTCGTTCGCCCGCTACTGGGTGCGGCTGCAGGAGACGCGCGAATCGGCCCGCATGGTGCTGCAGATGCTCGACCAGATGCCGGCGGGGCCGATCATGGCCAAGGTCCCGCGCATCATCAAGGTGCCCCACGGCGAGTCCTGGGTCGAGACCGAGAACCCGCTCGGGCAGATGGGCTACTACGTCATCTCCAAGGGCGCGACCGGCCCGTTCCGGGTGAAGATCCGCTCGGCGTCGTTCAGCAACGTCTCGATCCTGCCGTGGCTGCTGCGTGGTGTGTTCGTGCCCGACGTGATCACGATCCTGGCGTCGCTCTACTTCATCCTCGGGGACATCGACCGGTGACGCCCATGCTCGGCGCCCTCCACGGCTTGCTCGCGCTCGACATCGGATGGGGCACCACCCTCGCGATCAAGACGATCATCATCCTGGCGATCGTGCCGCTCACCGCGCTGCTGCTCGGCTACGTGTTCCTGCTCAAGATGATGAGCCACATGCAGAGCCGCCTCGGGCCCATGGACCCCGGTGGCTTCCACGGCTGGTTCCAGTTGGTGGGCGACGGCATCAAGTTCATCCAGAAGGAGGACATCACCCCCGGGCAGGCCGACAAGCGCGTGTTCGCGTTGGCGCCCGCGATCGTGGTGATCTCGACCTTCCTCGTCTTCCTGGTGATCCCGGCCGGGCCCGACATCATCGTCAAGGACCTCAACGTCGGCGTGTTCTACGCGCTGGCGGTCTCGAGCCTCTCGGTCATCGGCGTGCTGATGGCGGGTTGGGCGAGCGCCAACAAGTTCTCGCTCCTCGGCGCGCTGCGCGCCGCCGCGCAGCTGATCGCCTACGAGCTGCCGCTGCTGCTCGCCGTCGTCGGCGTCGTCATCCAGGCCGGCACCATGAGCCTGCAGGGCATCGTGGCGTTCCAGAGCACCGGGTCCATCTTCGGCTTCGACGGCATCGGCTTCCCGCTCGTCCTCACCCAGTTCATCGGCTTCGGCCTCTTCCTCGTCGCGTCGCAGGCCGAGCTCACGCAGACCCCCTTCGACATGCCGGTGGCGGAGAGCGAGCTGGTTGCCGGGTACATGGTGGAGTACACCGGCTTCCGCTTCCTCTTCTTCTTCATCGGCGAGTTCGGCACCGCGTTCGCGTTCTCGGCCATCGCCGCCACCATCTACCTCGGCGGCTGGGCGCTCCCCGCCTCGTGGGGCATCCCGTTGGGCGTGATGCGCTTCCTCGGTCCCTTCGTGCTGTTCGCCAAGGTCATGGGCGTCGCGTTCCTGATGTTCTGGGTGCGGTTCACGTACCCGCGCCTGCGTGAGGACCAGCTGCAGGCGCTCGCCTGGAAGTTCCTCATCCCGATCGGTCTGCTCAACATCCTGCTCACCGGCGTGTTCAAGGTCGCCATCTGATGGGCAGGCGGAACGTGTCGACGCGAGAGGTGGGCGCGGAGCGAACGGCCGCGAGCCGGGTATCCCGGCTCGCAGTGAGCGACGCCATGGTGGAGGTCGCCATCTCATGAAGAAGCCCAAGCTCCCCGGTGTGATCGGCGGTCTCGGCATCACGTTCAAGACGATGCTGAAGCCGGCGGTCACGGTGCAGTACCCGCACGAGCGCGAGGACCCCGCGCCCGCGCGCGCGGCGTCATCGCACTGAAGGAGGAGAACTGCACCGTCTGCATGCTGTGTGGGCGCTCCTGTCCCGACTGGTGCATCTACATCGAGGGCCACAAGGAGAAGCGACCGCCGCGTCGTGAGGGCGGCCGCGAGCGCACGGTCAGCGTCCTCGACCGCTTCGACATCGACTACGCGCTCTGCATGTACTGCGGCATCTGCGTCGAGGTCTGCCCGTTCGACGCGCTCTTCTGGAGCCCCGACTACGAGTACTCCGAGTCCAACATCGCCAAGCTGCTGCACGACAAGCGGAAGCTGGGCGAGTGGATGGAGACCGTACCCGAGCCCGAGCCGCTCGAGATCGGCGCCGAGGTCAAGAAGTAGTGGTCGCGCAGAACGTCGCGTTCTGGATCCTCGCGGTCGCGATGGCCGGTGCGGCCATCGGGGTCGTGCGGTCGCAGAACGTCGTGCACGCCGCCCTCTACCTGGTGGTCGTGCTCGCCGGCGCCGCCGCGCAGTACATCCTGCTGGCGGCCGAGTTCGTCGCCTGGGTGCAGGTGCTGATCTACATCGGCGCCATCGTGATCCTGTTCCTGTTCGGGATCATGCTCACCCGCGCGCCGATGCGCAGCGAGGGGAGCATGGACAACGGGCAGCGGGTCGCCGCCGCCGTCGTCGGTCTGTTCCTCTTCGGCGTCATCACCGCGCTCCTGGTCGACGCCTACGGCGGCAAGGAGATCAAGCTCCAGAACAAGCTGGTCACGATCGGGCGGTCGGGCACCATCGCCACCAGCATCTTCCGCGACTACCTCGTGCCCTTCGAGGTCGTGTCGATGCTGCTCCTCGCCGCGCTGGTCGGGGCCGTCGTGATCGCGCGGAGGGACTGACCCGTGGCGCTCAACAACTTCCTCATCCTCAGCGCCTTCCTGTTCTGCACCGGGATCTACGGCGTGCTCTCCCGGAAGAACGCCGTCCTCGTCCTCATGAGCATCGAGCTGATGCTGAACGCGGTGAACATCAACCTCGTCGCGTACTCCGCGTTCCACCAGGCGGTCAGCGGCCAGGTGTTCGCGCTGTTCGTCATCACGATCGCGGCCGCCGAGGTCGGGGTCGGCCTGGCCATCGTGTTGCTGATCTACCGCAACGCGCACAGCGTCGATCTCGACGAAGTCGACCAGTTGAAGGGCTGATCTCGACGTGCTGAATTACGGCTGGATCATCCCGGCCATCCCCGCGGTCTCGTTCCTCCTGATCCTCTTCTTCGGGAAGCACCTGCCGCGAAAGGGAAGCGAGATCGGCATCCTCGCGATCGGCGCGTCGTTCGTGCTGTCGTGCGTCGCCGTCTACCAGTGGATCCAGCGGGTCGACAACGCGACCGGCGGGAAGGAGGGCGCCCTGCGGGCCCTCGGTCGCGGCGTGTTCGGTGCCGAAGGTGGCCACGGCGAGGCCGTCGTCACCCCCGTGGTCCACCACCTCACGTGGTGGCAGAACGGGAGCATCGAGTTCGGCGTCGGTATCCGCATGGACGGGCTCGCCGTGATGATGTGCTTCGTCGTCACGCTGATCTCGCTGCTCATCCACGTGTACTCGACCGCGTACATGCGCGGCGACCTCCGCTTCACGCACTACTACGCGATGCTCAGCCTGTTCACCGCGGCGATGCTCACGCTGGTGGTGGCCGACAACACCCTGTTGCTGCTCGTCGGGTGGGAAGGCGTCGGCCTGTGCTCGTTCGCGCTCATCGGGCACTGGTGGGAGGAGGGCGCGAACAGCGCGGCCGCGCTGAAGGCCTTCTTCACCACCCGCACCGGCGACATCGGGCTGATGATCGGCATCATCATCCTCTTCTTCACCGTCGGCAGCTTCAACATCGGCGTGTCGAACGCCTACGCGCTGAGCCCGGGCGCCGACCACGCCGCGCTGCTGGCCGCCGCGGTCTGCCTGTTCATCGGCATCATCGGCAAGAGCGGCCAGTTCCCGCTCCACACGTGGCTGCCCGACGCCATGGCGGGCCCCACGCCGGTCTCGGCGCTGATCCACGCCGCCACCATGGTCGTCGCCGGCGTCTACCTCGGGGCCCGGTTGTACCCCGTGTTCTTCAACGGCTTCTCGATCGCGGCCGGTGGCGTCAATTTCATGGTGCTGATCGGCGGGATCACCATCATCATCGGCGCGTTGCTCGCGTTCGTGCAGGACGACATCAAGAAGGTCCTCGCGTACTCCACCATCTCGCAGCTCGGCTACATGGTGATGGCGCTCGGTTCGGGCGCGTGGGTGGCGGCCGTCTTCCACCTGTTCACCCACGCCTTCTTCAAGGCCCTGCTCTTCCTGGGCGCCGGTTCGGTGAGCCACTCGGGTTCGCACCACTCCTTCGACATGAAGCACGACATGGGCGGCCTGCGCAAGTACATGCCGATCACGTTCTGGACGTTCATGATCGGCTCGCTCGCGCTGGCCGGGATCTTCCCGTTCGCGGGTTTCTGGTCCAAGGACGAGATCCTCGTCACCGCGGGCAAGTCGGGCTACGAGTTCTTCATGGTGGTCGGCCTGGTCGGCGCGTTCCTCACCGCGGCCTACATGACGCGAACCGTGTACCTCACGTTCTTCGGCGAGTACCGCGGCCACGGGCAGCCGCACGAGTCGGAGCCCGCGATCACCGTCCCGCTGATCATCCTCTCGGTGTTCGCGGTCCTCGCCGGCTTCCTCAACGCGGCCGCCATCCACGTGGAGAAGTTCGCCGAGTGGGTCGAGCCCCGGGTGGCGTTCCCGGCGCTCGTGCATCCCGAGTTCGACTACGGCGCGGCGGCGATCTCGCTCACGGTCGCCATCCTCGGCATCGGCATCGCGGGCTACCTCTGGTTCCAGCACGAGGAGCTCGGGCCGTTCAAGGGCCTCACCCAGCGCAACAAGCTCGCGCACGTGGGCTACGAGTTCCTCGCCAACAAGTACTACCTCGACGCGTTGTACGAGAACGTCATCGTCGCATCGATCAAGGGCCCGATCGCCGCCGCCGCGTACTGGGTGAACCAGAACGTGATCGACGCGGTGATCAACGGCACCGCCCGCGGTGCGCGGGCCGCCGGGAAGTTCACCTACGAAAAGCTCGACCAGAAGGGCGTCGACGGCGCGGTCAACGAAGTGGCCGCGATCACCGGCGAGAGCGGTGGACTGCTGCGCTACCTGCAATCCGGTCGGGTGCAACGGTACGCACTGCTGCTGTTCGCGGCGGTGGGTCTGCTGAGCCTCTTCCTGCTACTCGCCAATCTCTGATCCGAGGGGAATCGTTCCAATGGACTGGTTCGACAACTGGGCCCTGACGCTGGCGGTCTTCATCCCCATCGTCGGCATGGTGATCGTGCTGTTGATCCCGAAGGCCGAGGAGAACCTGATCAAGGTGGTCACGCTGCTGGCCACCGTGCTGACCGGCGCGGTCGGCATCGGGATCCTCGCCAACTTCAACCTCGACGACGGCCACCTGCAGTTCGTGGCCAACGAGCGTTGGATCGATGTGATCCACAGCCGGTACCACGTGGGCATCGACGGCATCTCGTTGCCGCTCGTGCTCCTCACCATGCTGGTCACCGTCTGCTGCGTCATCTACTCGTGGAACCACTTCCCCGAGCCGCACAACCCGAAGGCGTTCCTCGCCCTCGTGCTCCTCCTCGAGACGGGCATGATCGGCACCTTCGTCGCCCAGGACCTGATCCTCTTCTTCATCTTCTTCGAGATCGTCCTCCTCCCGATGTTCTTCATGATCGGGGTGTGGGGCGGTCCGAACCGCGAGTACGCGTCGATCAAGTTCTTCCTGTTCACGCTCTTCGGCTCGGCGCTCATGCTGCTGAGCTTCCTGGCGCTGTTCTTCCTGTCGAAGGTCCACACCTTCGACATGGTGACCCTCTCCCGCCTGCACGGCGACGGCATCGTGCACAGCACCCAGCTCCTGGTGTTCGCGGGGATGTTCCTCGGCTTCGCGATCAAGGTGCCGATGTTCCCGTTCCACACCTGGCTGCCCGACGCCCACACCGAAGCGCCCACCGTCGGCTCGGTGCTCCTGGCCGCGATCATGCTGAAGCTGGGGACCTACGGCTTCATCCGCATCGCGCTCCCGATGCTTCCCGGCGCGGCGCAGTCGTGGGCACCGTGGATCGGCCTCCTGGCGGTGATCGGCATCATCTACGGCGCGTTGTGTTGTCTCGCGCAACGCGACATGAAACGGCTGATCGCGTTCTCGTCGGTGGCCCACATGGGCTTCGTGATGCTCGGCATCGCCACCCTCACCGACTTCGGCATCAACGCCGCCGTCTTCGGCATGGTGGCGCACGGCCTCATCACCGGCATGCTCTTCTTCATCGCCGGTTCGGTGCAGGAGCGCTACGGCACCCGTGAGATGAGCCGGCTCGGCGGTCTCCTCACCCAGGCGCCGCACCTCGGCTGGTTGCTCGGGTTCTCGGCCATGGCGTCGCTCGGTCTCCCCGGCCTCGCCGGCTTCTGGGGCGAGTTCCCGGCGATCCTCTCGGCCTACAACCCCAGCCTGCCGTTCGGCCTGTTCAACGGGCTCGACGGGACGCTCACCACGTTCCGCATCTACATGGTGATCGCGGCCATCGGCACCGTGTTGGCGGCGGGGTACCTGCTCTGGATGTTCCAGCGAGTGGCCATGGGCAAGGTGAAACCCGAGTTCGAGCACGCCCACATCCACGACGTCCACGTGTCGGAGTGGATCGCGTGGTCGCCGCTGCTGCTCCTCATCGTCGCCCTCGGCGTGTACCCGCAGCTGATCTTCAAGATGACCGATCTCCCCGTCACCCAACTGGTCCACGGGCTCTCGAGGGCGCTGTAGGTGAACCCGCACGTCGACTTCCATGCGATCGCGCCCGAGCTCGTCCTCACGGGGACGATCCTCATCGTCCTGATCGCGGATCTGATCTGGCCGGAGCGGTCCCGCTTCACCAGCTCGCGCATCGCGTCGATCGGGGTCCTGGCCGCGCTCATCCCCGTGATCACGCTGGCGGCCGACGGCACGACGCGCTCGCTGTTCCACGGTGCGTTCGTGGTCGACAACTACGCGCTCGCGTTCCAGGGCTTCTTCCTGGTCGTCACGTACATCGTCCTGCTGATGTCGTCCGATTACATCTCCGAGGGCGATTACTACCAGGGTGAGTTCTACTTCCTGATGCTCACCTCGGTGCTGGGCATGATGGCGATGGCATCGGCGCGCGACCTCATCAGCATCTTCGTCGCGCTGGAGACGATCACGATCCCGACGTTCGTGCTCGCCGGATGGCGCAAGCACGACTCGAAGTCGAACGAAGCCGCGATCAAGTACTTCATCATCGGGGTGCTGTCGTCGGCGATCATGCTCTACGGCATGTCGATCGTGTACGGCGAGACCGGCGGCTCGACGCTGCTGAGCGACATCTCGGATCACATCGTGGTCCACGGCACGAGCACGCTCCTCGCCGTCGCCATCTTCCTGACCATCGCCGGGTTCGCGTTCAAAGTCAGTGCCGTCCCGTTCCACTTCTGGACACCCGACACCTACGAGGGTGCGCCCACTCCGGTCACCGCGTTCCTCTCGGTGGCGTCGAAGGCGGGCGGCTTCGTCGCCCTGCTCACGATCATCAACTTCGGCTTCCTGCCGTCGCAGGACTCGTGGGAACCGGTGCTGTGGGTCCTGGCCGCGGCGTCGATCATCTACGGCAACCTGGTTGCGCTGCGCCAGACCAACATCGTGCGCATGCTCGCCTACTCGTCGATCGCGCAGGGTGGTTTCATCCTCGTGCCGCTCGCGGTCGCGGGCGACGGCGGTGCGCGGGTCGCGTCGCTCGAGGCGGTGCTCATCTACCTCTTCATCTACGCGGCGATGAACCTCGGCGCGTTCGCGGTGGTCATCGCGGTGGCCCGGCGCACCGGCAGTGCCGAGATCGCCACGTACGCCGGCCTCGGCAGCACGTCGCCCGGGCTGGCGGTGACGTTCACCATCTTCTTGTTCTCGCTGGCCGGCATCCCGCCGTTCGCGGGCTGGTTCGCCAAGTTCGTCATGTTCCGCGCCGTGCTCGACGCCAATTCCCCGTCGGCCATCGTGCTCGGGGTCATCGCCGCGCTGGGGTCGGTGGTGGCGTTCTTCTACTACGCCGGAGTGGCCCGGGCGATGTGGTTCCACGACCCGGCGCCCGAGGCCACGACCACGCCGCGGCCGATCCCGGCCGCGCTCACCGTGGCCATCGGCCTCTGCGCCGCGGTCACCGTCGGCGTCGGCATCTACCCGCAGATCTTCGCGAAGGTCGGCGAGCTCGCGTTCTGACTCATTCGCTCGCTCACTGCGAGGCGGGATACCCGCCTGCTCGAAGGTTCGCTCGCTGGCGGAGCGGGATACCCGCTCCGCGGCCGTTCGCTCACGGTCAGCGGTCGTTCGCTCCTGGTCGGTCGTTCACTGGTTCGCCTGACGGGCGATGAAGTGCGCCATCCCCGGCACGGTGAACGCGATCAAACCGTGCTCGGGCGCGTAGACGAGGCCCTTCGCGATCAAGTTCGCGCGCGTCGGGCCGAGCGACGTGAGCTTCTTGCCGAGCCGTGCCGCCACCTCGCCCGTGGAGCTCGGCTCCTCGCCGTCGACGGCCATCGCCGCCAGGTAGTCCCGCTCGGCAGGGGTCGCCCGCTCCCAGCGGGCCCGGAAGAATCCTTGATCGAGGAGGTCCCAACCGGTGCGCAGTCCCTCGGTGGCGTCGAGCACGGCGATCGGCGACTCGCCGGCGGCGTTCCACGTGGTCTGCCCGAACTGCTGGATGAAGTACGGGTAACCGCCGGCGGCGTCGAGCACCTTGGTCGCGGCCTCGTCGGTCCACGCCACTCCCTCGTCGGCTGCCGGCCTGGTCAGCGCGACCGCGGCGTCGTCGGGATCGAGACGATCGATCCGCACGTAGCGGAAGAGACGCTCCGAGTACGACTTCGCCTCCGAGAGGCGCCCCGGCAGATTGGGCAGGCCCGCGCCCACCACGAAGAACGGCAGGTTGCGTTGGCTGGTCTCGTGGCAGGCCTGGCTCAGCGCGCCGAGCTCTTCGAGCGAGAGGTGCTGCATCTCGTCGACGAACAGCGCGGCCCCGACCTCGAGGTCGTGGGCAGCCGCGCCGAGGTCGATGGCCAGGTCGGTGAGGTCGGCGACGATCGAACCGGTGTCGGCGCGTCCCGGCTCGGGCTCGACGTCGATGCCCACCGCGAAGCTCCCGTCGGGCGACGCGGTGACGGAGAACGACTTGAAGGTGCGGAGCGCGCGGTGGAAGAACCGACTGGCCGCGCCCCGGCGCTGACCATGGCGCAGCGACTGGTTGAGCGCGCTCGCGACCTGGCTGCGGAACGGCATGCGGTCACCGGCCAGGTCGGCCTCGACCTTGGCGACGATCCACCCCGCCTCCCTGGCGTTCTCCGAGAGCTCGTTCAGCAGCACCGTCTTGCCCACGCCGCGGAGCCCGTAGAAGAGGGTGCTGCGATCGGGGCGGCCGGCCTCGGCGCGGGCGCGCAGCACGTCGAACGACTCCAGCTCGGCGTCCCGGCCCGCCAGCTGGACCGGCCGCACCCCGGCACCGGGCGAGTAGGGGTTGAGGCGGGCGTCCACGCCCCCGAGTATAGCGAAGTATTGCGCGGTATTGGATATACACAATAACACCGCATACTTGGCTACACTCGCCCCGAGCAGGGAGGCACCGCCATGGGCGCGTCGGAGCGGATCGTCGAGCGGATCCGACGGGAGGGGCCGATCCCCTACGACGGCTTCGTCGAGATCGCGCTCTACGGCGACGACGGCTTCTTCACCCGGGCCCGCGGCGCCGGGCGCGCCGGGCGTGACTTCGTCACCAGCCCCGAGGTGGGCCCGCTGTTCGGTGCGCTGGTCGCCCGCGCGCTGGACGGCTGGTGGCGCGAGTTGGACGCCCCCGATCCCTTCCTCGTGGTGGAGGTCGGCGCCGGGCGGGGGCGGCTGGCGCGCGACGTGCTCGCCGCCGAGCCCGAGTGCGAGCGGGCGCTCCGGTACGTGCTGGTCGAACGCTCCCCGGCGCTCCGCGCCGCGCAGCACGAGCTGCTCCGGGTGGAGCCGTTCGAGGACGCGCTCGGCCCCGTCGTGCGCACCGACGACGACGCGCCGCTGCCGGTCACCGGCATGGGCCCGATCGTCACCGCGCTCGACGAGCTCCCGGCCGTCGCCCTCGACGGGGTCGTGCTGGCCAACGAGCTGCTCGACAACCTGCCGTTCCGGATCGTCGAGCGCACGGCCGACGGTTGGGCCGAGGTGCTCGTCGCGCTCGACGGCGATCAGCTCGTCGAGACGGTCGTTCCCGCGCTCGCCGAGCTGGCGGCGGAGGCGGACGCGGTGGCCGCCGACGCGGTGGTGCCCGTGGGCACCCGGCTCCCCGTCCCGACCCGGATCACGGACTGGCTGCACTCGTGCGCGATCGCGCTCCGCCACGGCGTGCTGGTCGTGGTCGACTACGTCGCGAGCGCGCGGGAGCTGGTCGAGCGCGGCCCCGACGGCTGGTTGCGCACCTACCGGGGGCACGAGCGGGGCGGTCCACCGCTCGTCGCGCCCGGCGATCAGGACATCACGGTCGACGTGCCCGCGGAGTACCTCGTGCACGCCGCGAGCCGGGCCGGCTTCCAGCTCACCGCCGCCGTCACCCAGGCCGAGTGGCTCTCGTCGCTCGGCATCGAAGCGCTCGTGGACCGTGCGCGCGCGACGTGGGAGGCCCGGGCCCACGTCGGCGACCTCGAGGCCGTCCGCCAGCGCAGCCGCGTCACCGAGGCCGCCGCCCTCGTCGACCCCGCCGGCCTCGGCGCGCACCGGGTGCTCGTCTTCACCCGCTGACCGTCGGCGCGTGCGTGCGGTCCCTGGGCTGAGCCTCCGACCCCACGGGTAGCCTGACCGCCGCCGAGCACGTGAAGCTGGGGGTTGGGTGATGGCCGACGAGGTGCGGAAGTCCGACACGATCGCGTCGCTCCTCGCGGAGGACCGCACCTACCCACCGCCCGCCGAGTTCACCGCCAACGCCCTCCTCTCGGACGCCGCGGTCCATGCCGCGGCCGAGGCCGACGTCGAAGGCTTCTGGGCGGAGCAGGCCGGCGCGCTGCTCGACTGGTTCGAGCCCTGGGACACCGTCCTCGAGTGGGACCTGCCGTTCGCGAAGTGGTTCGTCGGCGGACGCCTGAACGCGGCGTACAACTGCCTCGACCGGCACGTCGACGCCGGGCGGGGCGACAAGGTCGCCTACCACTGGGAGGGCGAGCCCGGCGACACCCGCACCATCACCTACGCCGAGCTCCTGCACGACGTCGCCCAGCTCGCCAACGCGCTGAAGGACCTCGGCGTCGAGAAGGGCGACCGGGTCAACATCTACCTCGGCATGGTGCCGGAGCTGCCGATGGCGCTCCTCGCGTGCGCGCGGATCGGCGCCGCCCACTCCGTGGTCTTCGGGGGCTTCTCCTCCGACTCTCTCCGCGACCGCATCCAGGACGCCGAGGCGAAGGTGCTGATCACCGGCGACGGCGCCTTCCGCCGAGGGCAGATCGTGCCGCTCAAGGAGACCGCCGACCTCGCGGTCGCGGAGTGCCCGACCATCGAGAAGGTCCTCGTGCTGCGACGCACCGAGCACGACATCCCGATGACCGACGGCCGCGACGTGTGGTGGCACGATCTCGTGCCCGGGCAGTCGGCCGACTGCCCGCCCGAGCCGATGGACGCCGAAGACCTCCTCTACCTGCTCTACACCAGCGGCACCACGGCGCGGCCCAAGGGCATCATGCACACGACCGGTGGTTACCTCACCCAGGTCGCGTGGACGCACAAGAACGTGTTCGATCTCCACGCCGACACCGACGTCTACTGGTGCGCGGCCGACGTCGGTTGGGTGACCGGCCACTCGTACATCGTGTACGGACCGTTGATGAACGGCGCCACCAGCGTGATCTACGAGGGCACGCCCGACCACCCCGACAAGGACCGGCTCTGGCAGATCGTCGAGCGGTACGGCGTCACCATCCTCTACACCGCGCCCACCGCGATCCGCACCTTCATGAAATGGGGACCCGAGTACGTCGAGCGCCACGACCTGTCCACGCTGCGACTGCTCGGCAGCGTCGGCGAGCCCATCAACCCCGAAGCGTGGATCTGGTACTGGCACCACATCGGTGGGGAGCGCTGCCCGGTCGTCGACACCTGGTGGCAGACCGAGACCGGCGCCATCATGATCAGCCCGTTGCCGGGCATCACCACGCTGAAGCCGGGGAGCGCGACGTTCCCGCTCCCGGGCATCGGTGCCGACATCGTCGACGACGCCGGGGACCCCGTCGACATCCCGGGCGGTGGCTACCTGGTGCTCACCCGGCCGTGGCCGTCGATGCTGCGGGGCATCTGGGGTGATCCCGAGCGGTTCCGGGAGACGTACTGGAACCGTTTCCCGGGGCGCTACTTCGCGGGCGACGGCGCCAAGCGCGACGACGACGGCGACTTCTGGTTGTTGGGCCGGGTCGACGACGTCATGCTCGTCTCGGGTCACAACATCTCGACCGCCGAGGTCGAGCACGCGTTGGTGGGCCACCCGGCGGTCGCCGAAGCGGCCGTGGTCGGCACCAAGGACGCCACCACGGGACAGGCCATCGGCGCGTTCGTGATCCTGCGCGCCGGCAACGAGCCGACCGAGGCGCTGGTCGCCGAGCTGCGCGACCACGTCGGCCACACCATCGGCCCGATCGCCAAGCCGAAGACGGTGCTCTTCACCGAGGACCTGCCCAAGACCCGTTCGGGGAAGATCATGCGGCGGCTCCTGCGCGACGTCGCCGAGGACCAGGCGTTGGGCGACACCACCACGCTCGCCGACCCGTCGGTCGTCGAGGGCATCAAGGCGCGCTACCTCGCCGCCGCGACCGAAGACGACTGAGGGCGCGGCGGGACGTGGCGCGGTACGGGACGGGATACGTCCCCGATCACTGGACCTGGCACGAGGGTGAGGTCGAGCCCGGGCCCGCGGTCGCCGTCGACATCGACGGCGTGCTCTCCGACGCCGCCAGCCGGCAGCACTACCTCGAGGCGCCGCGCCGCAACTGGAACGCGTTCTTCGAGGCGTGCGGGGACGACCCGGTGATCGAGGAGGTCAAGGTGCTCCTCGACCTCCTCGACCCCGACCTGCGCATCGTGCTGCTCACCGCCCGGCCCGAACGCGTGCACCACCTCACCGAGGCCTGGCTGCGCCGGTACCGCATCCGGTGGGACCTCCTCCTCATGCGGCCGTGGGGCGACTACGAGATGGCGCGCGACTTCAAGCAGGCCTCGGTGTGGGACCTGCGGAACTACGGCTTCGAGCTGCGCCTCGCCATCGAGGACGACCGTCGGAACGTGGCCATGTTCCGGTCCGAGGGCGTCCCCTGCATCTACTTCCACAGCGGCTACTACGACTGACTTGCTGCGAGGACCCTGAGAACGCGGCTCCGGGAACGCGGGGTCGCCGCGTAGCGTTCCACCGACGACAGAGCCCATCTCCCGGGCTCACGAGGTGAACACAACGATGAGGAATGCAGTGAAGACGGCCGTCCTGCTCGCCGCGCTGGGCGCCCTGTTCATAGTGGTCGGCGGCGCCATCGGCGGCACCAGCGGGCTGGTCATCGGCCTGGCCATCGGGCTGGTGTTCGTCGGTGGGTCCTACTGGTTCAGCGACACCCTGGCGATCAAGGCGGCCCGGGCCAAGCCCGTGACCCGCGACGAGCTGCCGAACGTCTACGCCATCGTCGAGGACCTCACCCAGCGGTCCGGCATGCCGATGCCGAAGCTGTACGTCTCGCCGGAGATGCAGCCGAACGCGTTCGCGACCGGCCGGAGTCCCAACCACGCCGCGGTCTGCGTCACCCAGGGCATCCTCCAGGTGCTCGACGACGAGGAGCTGCGTGGCGTGCTCGCCCACGAGCTGTCGCACGTGAAGAACCGCGACATCCTGATCAGCTCGGTCGCGGCGGCGGTGGCGCTCGGCATCACGTTCGTCGCCCGCATGGCGGTCTGGGGCGCGATCTTCGGCGGCGGCAACGACCGCGACGGTGGGAACGCGTTCAGCGCGATCGCCATGATGATCCTGGCGCCGATCGCCGCGTACATGATGCAGATGGCGTTGTCCCGCGGCCGCGAGTTCCAGGCCGACGAGAGCGGCGCCCACCTGCTGCACGACGGTGAGCCGCTGGCCCGGGCGCTCGAGAAGATCGAGGCCTACGTGAAGCAGCGGCCGATGGACATCAACCCGGCGCAGGCCCAGGCGTACATCGTCAATCCGCTCACCGGACGCAAGTTCGAGTTCTCCGGGCTGTGGAGCTCGCACCCGCCGACCGCGGAGCGGATCCAGCGCCTGCGCTCCGAGCGCTTCTAGCGACCAGTACCCTCGCCCGGTGCAGCAGTGGCGGGCGAGGGCCGGCGTCGTCGTCGGCGTCGTCGTTGCCGCACTGGTGACGGCGACGCTCGGCGTCGCGCCATCCGCCGGTGCGGCGACGAGCCCACCGGCCAAGTGGGATCCGCGGGTGACGAAGTACGTCCGCTTCGTGGAACGCCACCGCAAGCTCACGTTCGATCATCCCGTGCCGGTGAAGTTCCTCGCCGCCAAGGCGTTCGTGAAGGCGTACCAGGGCGACAACCCCAAGGTGAGCAAGCGCGACCGCGCCGAGGCCGAGCGCTACGCCGGCCAACTGAGGGCGCTCGGGCTCATCGCGGGACCGGTCGACCTCATCCAGTCGGAGCGTGACCTCGACGCCGCAGACGTCGTCGGCTTCTACGACCAGCAGAAGCACGCACTCTTCGTGCGCGGCGAGGACCTCCGCGACACCGACGTCCGCGTCACGCTCGTGCACGAGCTCACCCACGCCCTCCAGGACCAGAAGTTCGATCTCGACGCGCTCGATCGTCAGGCGGAGACGAGCGGCGAGTCGTTCGCCGAGACCGCCCTGGTCGAGGGCGACGCGACCAGCGTGGAGAACGCGTACGTCGCGTCGCTGCCCCGGGCCGAACAGGACGCGTACGACGCGTCGTTCGACGATCAGTCCCCGCAACCCGACGCGCCGTCGACCGAGCACGTGCCGCCGGTGCTGGAGCTGTTCGAGTCGGCGCCGTACGTCTTCGGTCCGCAGTACCTCGACACGCTGAAGGCCGAGGGCGGGCTGGCCCGGGTCGACGCCGCGTTCCGCGACCCGCCCCAGTCCGAGGAGGAGATCATCGACGCGGTGGCGGCGAAGCGCGGCGGTCGTCCGCGGGTGGTCGCGGTGCCGAAGCTCGGGCCGGGCGAGCGGCGCGACGGTCCGCCCGACGACTTCGGTGCCCTGAGGCTCTACCTCGTCCTCGCCTCGCGCCTACCGCCGGCGACCGCCCTCCGCGCCGCCGAGGGCTGGGGAGGCGATCGCTACCTCGCCTACACCCGTGGTGGCCACCGGCAGGAATGCGTCCGGGTGGCGTTCCGAGGTGACTCCCGTACCGACACCGACGAGATCGGGACCGCGCTGGACCGCTGGGCTGCGTCGCTGCCCGCGGGGGCGGCGACGGTCGGTCGGGCAGGTGGCGGGCCGACGCTGACCGCCTGCGACACCGAGGGCACCACCGCGCCCGACCAGCCGACGCTCGATGCCGCGGTCGCGACGCTGGCGAGTCGCAACGAGCTCGTTCGCGAGTTCGTCGCCGACCACGCACCGGTCGCCGACGCCCGGTGCGTCGCCGACGGGCTGGTCGTCGACCCGCAGGTCGAGCCCCTCCTGAACAAGCAGACCTTGACCGACGAGGAACAGGCGCTCGTGCGCGACCGCATCACCCAGGGCATCCGTCGCTGCCGCGCGGCTGCGGGGACGTAGCCCGCGCCGGCGTCGAGGGTGGCACGGTCGCCAGGTATACTTCTGCGCCAAATACCCACAGTTTCGTGGGTTGACCGCGCTCTGAAAGCGCGTACTCCTCAGGTGACGGCGCGTCGCCGGAACGGACAATTCCCATGGCGATGCTCCTCGAGACCCAGCTGCTGGTCGCTCGCGGATTGCGGAACGCGCAGCGCCTGCTGCGGCCGCTCGGCCCGATGGAAGCTGCCTTCCCGAAGCTCGCGACCGGAAGGTCCTTCGTCGACGTGGGGGCGCTCTGGAACGTCCACGGCAAGATCGCATTCCTCGCCGAGAGCAGCGGCGCGTCGAGCGTGACCGCAGTCGACCTCTCGTCCGCCACCGACGAATACCTCGCCGAGCACGAGCGTCGTGACTCGAAGGTGCGCTTCGTCCAGGGTGACCTGCACGACGAGGACGTCTTGGCCGAGATCGGCCTCCACGACGTCGTCTGGTGCACGGGAGTCCTCTACCACTGCCCCGATCCCGTGCACACCGTGGAATGCCTGCGGCAGATCACCGGTCAGACGCTGGTGCTCGGGAGCTCGACAGTTCCCCCGATTGCCGGATCACGCAACGGTGCCGTCTTCTTTCCGGTGCTCTCGGACGCGGAGCGTCGCGCCTACGACCGCGCCTTCGGCGCAGTCGCGGGGTCGGGGAGTGACGCGAGTCGTGGCGGTCTGACGACCCCGTTCGACGCCGAGGAGAGCTACATCAACTGGTGGTGGGGATTCTCGCCGGCGACGATGGTGTCGATCGTGGAATCGACGGGCTTCCGCGTGTCGGACGTCAAGACCAACGGTTTCCACACGCGCGTCGTCGCCGAGCGCTCCTGACCGCACCGCCCTGGGGCCGGCGGGGTCGATCTCGCCCGGCGCGCTTCAGTCGCGGAAGTTCGTGAACTGGAGCGGCACCGCGAAGTCGTGGTCCTTCATCGCCGCGATCGCCGATTGCAGGTCGTCGCGCTTCTTGCCGCTCACCCGGAGCTGGTCGCCCTGGATCTGGTGCGACACGCCCTTGAGCCCGAGATCCTTGATGAACTTGCCGATCTCCTTCGCCTTGTCGGTCGAGATGCCGACGTTGAGGCTGACGGTCTGGCGCACCGCGCCCTTCGAGGCCTCCTCGATCTTGCCGTAGCCGAGGGCCTTCAACGAGACCTGCCGCTTGACCATCTTCTCCTCGAGCACCTGCGTGAGCGCGGTGAGGCGCGCTTCGCTCTCGGTGTTGAGCTCGATCTCCTTGTCCTTCAGCTCGATGGAGCTGCCGGTGTTCTTGAAGTCGTAGCGGGTCGAGATCTCGCGCGACGCCTGGTCGACGGCGTTGCGGACCTCCTGCATGTCGAGCTCGGACACGACGTCGAAGGTGGGCATGGCGATCTCCGGAGGGTCGGAACACTGGAAGCCGGGAACTGGCGGCCTGATACTGTACGCGGCCCCGGGTCGGTACCCGAGTGGCCAAAGGGGGCAGTCTGTAAAACTGCTGCGCAAGCTACGTTGGTTCGAATCCAACCCGGCCCACTCACCAGTTGGACGCTCGATTCCGCCCGCCTCGCCGGCGGGCGTTTGCTTTCACAGCATGCGCTGCATCTCGACCACGTCGAGCCACCGGCCGAACTTCCGGCCGACCTCGCGTTCGGTCCCCACGACCTCGAAGCCGCACCGGGCGTGGAGCCGGATGGAGGCGTCGTTCCCGCCGGTGATCCGGGCGATCACCGCGTGGAACCCGTGCCGCGCCGCGAGGTGGACCAGCTCGTCGAGCAGGCGGCGCCCGATGCCCCGGCCCTGGTAGCCGGCTTCCAGGTAGACCGAGTCCTCGACCGTCGTGGCGTACGCCGGCCGGGACCGGAACCGCGAGAGCGACCCGAACCCGACGATGACGCCGTCGAGCTCGGCGACCACCGCCGGGTGCCCCCCGGAGTGCTCGTCGAGCCACCGGACCTGCTCCTCGAGGGTGCGCGGCACCATGTCGAAGAGCGCGGTCGACTCGGCGACGTAGTGGTTGTAGATGGTCTGGATCCCCGGGGCGTCCCGCCGCTCGGCCAGGCGGATCTCCACGCCGTCGGGCCGTTCCTGCATCTTCGACCGTCGATTCCGCTCCGCCGTCGCGCCCGTCCGGTCACGGCTGCGCTCCATCTTCACCCGGGCACGGTAGCGCGGACCCCGGCGTTGCTATCCTGGTCCGTCCCGCCCCCTTAGCTCAGTCGGCAGAGCACTTCCATGGTAAGGAAGGGGTCTACGGTTCAAGTCCGTAAGGGGGCTCACGGCGGAGCGAGCGTCCGCGCCGCAGGTAACCTTCGGCGCAGCGAGCGAAGCAATTGTCTAGGCGGTGTAGCTCAGTTGGTCAGAGCACGCGGCTCATAATCGCGGCGTCGCGGGTTCGAGTCCCGCCACCGCTACAACCCCCGGTACCAGGAGCGACGATGGCGAGCGACAAGCGGGTCAAGGTGACCCTCGCATGCGAAGAGTGCAAGCGGCGCAACTACATCACGGTCAAGAACAAGACGAACGACCGTGAGCGCATCGAGATGAAGAAGTACTGCCGTTTCGACCGCCGCCACACCCTGCACAAGGAAACCCGCTGATCCGCACCCGGATCGGGCTTGGTAACCCCGGCGCCGTTCGGTGAGTCACAGATGACCACGAACGAACTGCCGAGGGAGCCGAACGAGCTCGACCGGTTGGTCGCCGCCGCCCGCGACGGTGATCGCCCGGCCTTCGATGAACTGGTCCGCCGGACCTACGTCGACACGTACACGCTCGCGATGCGTCTCACGGCCCACGAGGAGGACGCTCGCGACGTGGTGCAGGAGACCTACCTCCGGGCCTGGAAGGGTCTCAAGGGCTTCCGCGGCGACGCGCAGTTCACCACCTGGCTGTACCGGATCACCGCGAACACCGCGTACACGACGGTCAAGCGGCGCCGGCGCCACCGCGCCGACTCGCTCGACGCCCTGCTCGAGGAGCCGGTCGAGACCCGCATCGAGGCGCAGCCCGAGGCGTCGGCCGAGCAGTCCGCCGCGCTGGCCCGGCTCTCGGGCGCGCTGGAGCAGTTGCCCCCGAAGCTCCGGGTGCTCGTGGTGTTGAAGGACGTCTACGGCCTGACCCACGAGGAGATCGCGGAGGAGCTCGGCATCTCGGTGGCGGCGGCCAAGGTCCGGCTGCACCGGGGGCGCAAGCGCCTGCGCGACCTGGTCTACGAGGACGCGCCGCAGGACGGGAAGCGGTGGGACCATGCGGTGTGAGGACGTCGCCCGGATCCTGCCGGAGGCGGTCGAGGGCGGGGCCGCGGTCGAGCTGTCGGTGCAACGCCACATCGAGCACTGCTTGCGCTGCCAGGCCGAGCTCGCCCGCTACCGCAAGATGCTCCGGGGCCTGCAGCTCCTCCGCACCCGCTACCTGGAGCCCGCGCCCGGGTTGCTCGCGCAGACCCTCGCCGCCATCGAGGAGGCCGGCGAGCGCCAGGCCGTCCGTTCGATCCTGTCGGGCCGCCGCCTCGCCTACGCCGGTGCCATCGGAGGTGCCGCGGTCGCGGCCGGTACCGCGGCCACGGTGATGATCCTCCACCGTTCCCGGCGGCGCACCCTTCCCGCCACGAGCTGACGGCGCAGTGCCGTCGGGGCCCCGGGTCCGTCCCCACCAACGCCGGCGACGCCTCGGGTGCCCCGCACACCCGCTGCTATCCTTTTGTCTCCGGCCCGACCGCGCCCGGAGGGCAGTAGCTCAATTGGTAGAGCACCGGTCTCCAAAACCGGCGGTTGGGGGTTCGAGTCCCTCCTGCCCTGCAGCGAATGACGACTTGAACACGAGCATCCCAAGGACGGCGCCGCCGTGGCGATGAACCGACAGACCAAGCGCATGATGGCGAAGCAGGGCACCGACAAGCCCAAATCGCGCGGGTCCGACGGCGAGAAGCGGCGACCCCCGTCCGCCGCTCCCACCCGGGAGAGGATCGGTCCCCGTGAGTACCTGTCCGAGGTCAAGGGCGAGCTCCGCAAGGTCGCCTGGCCCACCAAGAAGGAAGTCATCAACTCCACGATCATCGTGCTCATCGCCGTCGTGGTGATGACCGCGCTGATCTTCGGCTTCGACTACGCATCCTCCAAGTTCGTGCTCTTCCTCTTCGATTGAGCGTCTGACATGACCTTTTCCGACCACATCTCCGACACCACCCTCGAGGCCGACGACACCGTCGACCGCGTCGATTCCGGCGCCGTCGCGTCCGAAGCACCCGACGGGCCCGACGTGCTCGATGCCGCCATCGCCGACGCCGACACCGGCGACGAGCAGGACGAGATCGTCGAGATCGTCGAGATCGTCGAGGTGGTCGAGCCCGGTGACCTCGCCGACGCCGACCTGCTCGACGTCCTCGACGACGAGCCCGAGGTCGCGCCGCGGGAGCCCAGCCCCTACGAGCGGCCCGGCGACTGGTTCGTCGTGCACACGTACGCGGGCTACGAGAACAAGGTCAAGCAGAACCTCGCCAGCCGCGTGCGGTCGATGAACGTCGAGGAGCAGATCTTCGAGGTCGTCATCCCGATGGAGGACGTCATCGAGTTCAAGGGCGGCCGCAAGGTCGTCGTGCAGAAGAAGGTGTTCCCCGGGTACCTGCTGGTGCGCATGGCGCTCGACGACGACTCGTGGTACGTGGTGCGCAACACGCCCGGTGTGACCGGTTTCGTCGGCAACGGCGCCCGGCCCACGCCGCTGTCCCGCAAGGAGGTCGAGGGCATCCTCGGCTCCGGCGCGGCGGTGGAGCCGGGTCAGGAGAAGAAGGTGCGGCCGCGGCTCGAGTACGAGGTGGGCGAGCAGGTGCGGGTCACCACGGGACCGTTCGCCGACTTCAACGGCGCGATCTCCGACATCGACGTCGCCCGTTCGAAGCTGACCGTGCTCGTGAACATCTTCGGGCGGGAGACCCCGGTCGAGCTCGAGCTGGGCCAGGTAGCCAAACTGTAGGAAGCGACGACCGACTCGGGCCCGCGCCAGCGATGATGTGCAACACACGCGGTGCCGAGCGAGCGGAGCGAGACGAGGCACTCGCCAGCGAGTGAGTGCCCGCGCCGCAGGTACCCTGCGGCGCAACGAAGGAGCGAATGAGATGGCGAAGAAGAGGCTGGCGGCGATCGTGAAGATCCAGATCCCGGCGGGCCAGGCGACCCCGGCGCCGCCGGTGGGTACCGCGCTCGGTCCGCACGGAATCAACATCATGGACTTCTGCAAGGCGTACAACGCCGCGACCGAGAACCAGCGCGGCATGGTGATCCCGGCCGAGATCTCGATCTTCGAGGACCGCTCGTTCACGTTCGTCACCAAGACCCCGCCCACGCCCTTCCTGCTGCGCCAGGCCGCGGGCATCGAGAAGGGCGCGGCGAACCCGCGCACCGACAAGGCGGGCAAGGTCACGAGCGCGCAGGTGCGCCAGATCGCCGAGACGAAGATGCCCGACCTCAACGCCATCGACCTCGACGGCGCCATCGCGCAGGTGGCGGGCACCGCCCGCTCGATGGGCATCGAGATCAGCGGCTGACGCACTGTCACCCCCCGCCGGAGGACCTCGCCGGCGGAACCGGGACCACCGAGGGAGCCCCGATCGAGGAGCGAAGCGGAGCCGTTGGCGGAAGCCGGGACGGCGAAGCGGAGTCGATCGATCAGACTGGAGACGCAGCGCAGCCGTTGGCGGAAGCCGGGACGGCGAAGCGGAGTCGACCGATCAGACTGGAGACGCAGCGCAGCCGTTGGCGGAAGCCGGGACGGCGAAGCGGAGTCGACCGATCAAGAAGGAGCGATGCGATGAGCAAGCCCGGCAAGAAGTTGGTCGACGCCGAGCGCCGTTACGACCGTGAGCAGGTGTTCGCCCCGACCGAGGCCCTCGACCTGGTGAAGGCGATGGCCTCCCACAACTTCGACGAGACCGTCGAGGTGGCGTTCCGCCTCGGCGTCGACCCCCGTAAGGCCGATCAGATGATCCGCGGCACGGTGTCGCTGCCAAACGGGACCGGCAAGAGCGTGCGGGTCGCGGTGTTCGCGGCCGGCGACGCGGCCCGCGAGGCGCAGGAGGCCGGGGCCGACATCGTCGGCGCCGACGACCTCGTCGCCCGGATCGAGGGCGGCATGCTCGACTTCGACGTGGCGATCGCCACTCCCGACCTCATGGGTCAGGTCGGCAAGCTCGGCCGCACCCTCGGGCCGCGCGGCCTCATGCCCAACCCGAAGACCGGCACCGTCACCAACGACGTGGGCAAGACGGTTGGGGAGTTCAAGGCGGGCAAGGTCGAGTACCGCACCGACCGCTACGGCAACGTGCACGTTCCGTTGGGCAAGGCCAGCTTCGACACGACCGCGCTGCTCGAGAACTACTACGCGGTGCTCGACGAGCTGACGCGGGCGAAACCCGCCTCGGCCAAGGGCCGGTACCTGAAGGCGGTCACCGCGAGCTCCACCATGGGCCCGGGCGTGAAGCTCGACCCGACCGCCACCCGGCTCGAGGAGCACGCGTCGGTGGCGTCGTAGTATCCTCGCGGTCCACAACTCAACTGCCACAGACCTCCGGTCTCCCACGAGGTAATGGGCGGCGGCTCCTCCGGGAGCAGGCCCCCGCCGGACGAGGCGCTCTCGTGCTGATCGGGACGTCCCGCGTGTCTGCGGCGACGTCCCTGTCCGTTTCTGCGAGAGGCAACCAGATGGCGAGACCCGAGAAGGTCGCGGTCGTCGACGAGATCCGCACCAAGCTGGCGGAAGCCGACGCCACCGTGCTCACCGAGTACCGCGGCCTGACCGTCCACGAGCTGGCCGACCTGCGCGGGTCGCTGCGGGGTTCGGGCACCGAGTACAAGGTGTTCAAGAACACGCTCGCCCGCCGGGCGATCGAGGGCGCGGGCTACGACGAGATCACCTCGATGTTCGAGGGTCCGGTCGCGCTCGCCTTCGTGCGGGGCGACGCCGCCGCCGCGGCCAAGGCCCTGCGCGACTTCGGCCGCGACAACCCGGCCCTGGTCGTGAAGGGCGGGCTGCTCGGCGAGCGGGTCATCACCCCGTCCGAGATCGCGGCGCTGGCCGACCTGCCGTCGCGCGACGTCATGCTCGGCCAGATCGCGGGCATGTTCCAGGCCCCGCTGACCAAGGCGGCCGGCCTGTTCCAGGCGTTCACCCGCAACTTCGCCTACGGCGTGCAGGCGCTGATCGACGAGCGCGTCGCCGCCGGCGAGGTCCTCCCCGAGGCGACCGAGCCGGAGGCTCCGGCCGAGGAGGCCACCGAGGTCGAGGCCCCGGCCGCCGAGGCGCCCGCCACCGAGGCGCCCGCACCGAGGCGGAGGCCACCGAGGTCGAGGCCCCGGCCGCCGAGGCGCCCGACACCGAGGCGCCCGACACCGAGGCGCCCGCCGCCGACGCACCCGCGCCGGACGCCGCACCCGAGTCCACCGAGTCCGAGTAACCCAGAAGGAAGAGCAACCATGGCAACCATGACCACCCCCGAGCTGCTGGACGTGTTCAAGAACATGACCGTCCTCGAGCTCAACGACTTCCTCAAGGCCTTCGAAGAGGAGTTCGGCGTCACCGCCGCGGCTCCCGTCGCGGTCGCGGCGGCTCCGGCTGCCGGCGGCGGCGAGGCCGCTCCCGCGGAGGAGAAGGACGAGTTCGACGTCATCCTGACCGCGGCGGGCGACAAGAAGATCCAGGTCATCAAGGAGGTCCGCGCGCTCGTCGCCGGCCTCGGCCTCAAGGAGGCCAAGGACCTGGTCGACGGCGCCCCCAAGCCGGTGCTGGAGAAGGTCTCCAAGGAAGACGCCGACAAGGCGAAGGCGCAGCTGGAGGAGGCCGGCGCCACCGTCGAGCTCAAGTAGGAGCGACGCGCGCCGGCGGCGTCGCTACGTCCCGGCGTGCGGCGCCCGCTCCTCGAGGAACCGGTTCCACTCCGCGAAGGCCGTGGCCGCATCCAGCGCGGCCACGGCGAGGCGGTCCCGGCCCGCCCGGGTCACCAGCGCGTCGGCCAGCCAGTCGGGGACCGGGGCGCGCAGGCGCCCCTGCGGGACCGGGCGGGCTCCGGTCAGCCGGCCCAGCCGGCGGAGGTTCCGAGCCAGCGCAACCTGCTCCGACGGGTCGGCGACCCGGATCCGCTCGAGCGCCTCGGCGTAGGCCTCACCGTCGGTGCGGGCGCCCTCGACCCACACCTCGTGCACCGTCACCTCGTCGCGGTCGGTGCTGAACACGATGCGGGCGGCGCCGCCGAGCGCGTCGACCAGCCGGTAGCCGGTGCGCGCGTCGACCAGGGGTGCCCCGGCGTCGGGCTCGGTGGCGAGGATGCGCAGGCGCCCGAGCAGCAGCGCGGCGACCACGGGCCCGGCCCGGCGCAGGTCGTCGACCGCGGGGTCGGTGAGCACGACCACGGCCACGTCAGGCGCGGCGGGCGCGGCCGAACGCGTCGACCACCTCGTCGAGCGGCGTGCGGCGACCGTCGTCACCGGCCGACCGGCCGATCACCAGGGCGAGGTCGCGCAGGTCGTCGCGGAGGCGGGTCACCTCCTCGAACCGGTCGACGTCGACCACCGCGGCGACCGGGCGGCCGTGGCGCTCCACCACCACCTCGCGGCCGTGGGCGGCGTCGGCCACCAGGCGGGCCACGCCCCGCCGGCTGGCCTCGGTGACGCTCAATCGCTCGGGCTCGTCCATCCCAGGACTGTACAGAATTCTGCACAGACCCGGAGAAGAACCTTGACCTTCCGGAGGGGGTGTCGTATCCTGCCGCCAGCACGCAGGCCCCTTCGGGTCTGACGTTGCCTGCTCTTGCACGGGAACAAATCAGACCCTACACTGTTGAACAGTCGTGTCTGCCCGGCCGTGCCTTCGTTGAGTCTCTCCAGAGAGCTCGCGCGCGCCCTCAGCCCGACCGTTCCATCCCTTCCCTCTGAGTTCCAGGAGTGACGTTGGCTTCTCTCGCGTCCCGCGATCGTCTGTCCTTCTCCAAGCTGCGCGAAGTGCTCGAGCTCCCCGATCTGATCGCGGTCCAGCGGGAGTCGTTCGAGTGGTTCCTCGAGCAGGGTGTCGCCGAGGTCCTCTCCGACATCTCCCCGATCGAGGACTTCACCGGCCAGCTCAAGCTCGAGCTCTCCGATCACATCTTCGACCCGCCGAAGTACTCCGAGGAGGAGTGCCGCCAGCGCGACATGACCTACGCGCGGCCGCTGTTCGTGACCGCCCGGTTCATGAACGCGCAGACGGGTGAGATCAAGGAGCAGACCGTCTTCATGGGCGACTTCCCCATGATGACCGACCGCGGCACCTTCATCATCAACGGCACCGAGCGCATCGTCGTGTCGCAGCTGGTGCGGTCGCCCGGCGTGTACTTCGGCATCAACCCCGACAAGACGTCGCCGGAGAAGGACGTCGTCGACGCCAAGATGATCCCGGGCCGGGGCGCCTGGCTCGAGTTCGAGGTCGACAAGAAGGACATCGTCTACGTCCGCATCGACCGGAAGCGCAAGCAGCCCGTCACCGTGCTGCTCAAGGCGCTCGGCTTCGGCGACACCAACGAGGAGCTCGAGCACCTCATCGTCGACGCGCAGGGCAACCCGTACCAGTCGATGCTGAACACGCTCGACAAGGACCACACCGAGGACGCCGACGCCGCGTTCATCGACATCTACCGGAAGCTGCGCCCGGGCGAGCCGCCGACGCCCGACTCCGCGCGCGCCCTCCTCGAGAACCTCTTCTTCAACCCCAAGCGCTACGACATGGCCAAGGTCGGGCGCCACAAGGTCTCGAAGAAGCTGCGCGACGAGTACGCCAAGCTGCCGCTCAAGAAGTACGACCTCACGATCCCGAACGCCGATCCCGAGGCCGGCCCGGTCGACTACCAGCTGTCGAAGGCCGACATCCTCGCCACCGTGTCGTACATCGTGAAGCTCCACAACAACGACCCCGACTACTACCCCGACGACATCGACCACTTCGGCAACCGCCGCGTGCGCTCCGTCGGGGAGCTCATCCAGAACCAGGTGCGCGTCGGCCTGTCGCGGATGGAGCGGGTCGTGCGCGAGCGCATGACCACCCAGGACGTCGAGGCGATCACGCCGCAGACCCTGATCAACATCCGTCCGGTGGTGGCGGCGATCAAGGAGTTCTTCGGCTCCAGCCAGCTCAGCCAGTTCATGGACCAGACGAACCCGCTCGCCGGGCTCACCCACAAGCGCCGCCTCTCGGCCCTCGGGCCGGGCGGTCTGTCGCGTGAGCGCGCCGGGTTCGAGGTGCGCGACGTGCACCCCAGCCACTACGGCCGCATGTGCCCGATCGAGACGCCGGAAGGCCCGAACATCGGGCTCATCGGCTACCTGGCGAGCTACGCCCGGATCAACCGGTTCGGCTTCATCGAGACGCCCTACCGCCGGGTGAAGAACGGCGTCGCGCTCGACGAGGTCGAGTACCTCGCCGCCGACGACGAGGACCGCTACGTCATCGCGCAGGCGAACGCCAACATCGACGACAAGGGCCGGTTCCTCGACGACCGCGTCCTGGTGCGTGCCCGCCGGGGCGAGCTCGCGTTCGTCGACCCGCACGAGGTCGACTACATGGACGTGTCGCCGAAGCAGATCGTGTCGGTGGCGACCGCGCTCATCCCGTTCCTCGAGCACGACGACGCCAACCGCGCGCTCATGGGCGCCAACATGCAGCGCCAGGCCGTCCCGCTCCTGCGGGCGACCGCGCCGTTCATCGGCACCGGGGTCGAGGGCCGCGCCGCCCGCGACGCGGGCGAGGTCATCCTGGCCAAGGGCGACGGCACCGTGGTCGACGTCACCGGCGACACCGTGGTCGTCGACTACGAGGGCCAGCGCGGCAGCACCACCCACCGCCTGTCGAAGTTCCGCCGGTCGAACCAGGGCACCTGCATCAACCAGAAGCCGCGCGTCGACGTCGGCGACACGGTGAAGCAGGGCGAGGTCATCGCCGACGGCCCGTCGACCCACGAGGGCGAGCTCGCGCTCGGCAAGAACCTGCTGGTCGCGTTCATGCCGTGGAAGGGCCACAACTACGAGGACGCGATCGTGATCTCCGAGCGTCTCGTGAAGGACGACGTGCTCACGTCGATCCACATCGAGGAGCACGAGATCGACGCCCGCGACACCAAGCTCGGCGCCGAGGAGATCACCCGCGACATCCCGAACCTGTCGGAGGACATCCTCAAGGACCTCGACGAGCGCGGCATCATCCGCGTCGGCGCCGAGGTCGGCCCCGGGGACATCCTGGTGGGCAAGGTCACGCCGAAGGGTGAGACCGAGCTGACGCCGGAGGAGCGCCTGCTGCGGGCGATCTTCGGTGAGAAGGCCCGCGAGGTCCGCGACACGTCGCTGAAGGTGCCCCACGGCGAGAACGGCAAGGTCATCGACGTGCGCCTGTTCTCCCGTGAGGACGGCGACGAGCTCCCGCCGGGTGTGAACCAGCTCGTGCGGGTCTACGTCGGACAGAAGCGCAAGATCAGCGAGGGCGACAAGCTCGCCGGCCGCCACGGCAACAAGGGTGTGATCTCCAAGATCCTCCCGGTCGAGGACATGCCGTACCTGGCCGACGGCACCCCGGTCGACATCGTGCTCAACCCGCTCGGCGTGCCGAGCCGCATGAACGTCGGCCAGGTGCTCGAGGCGCACCTCGGCTACGCCGCCCGTCACGGATGGGAGGGCACGCGCACCGCGCCGCCCGCCCTGAAGAAGACGCGCACCGTCACCGAGCCCGCGGTATGGGTGTCGACGCCGGTGTTCGACGGCGCGCACTGGGACGAGGTGGAGCAGTCGGGCCCGGAGGGCACGATCGAGCACCTCTTCGAGACCATGCACGCCGACGGCGCGGGCAACCGCCACCTGGTCGCCACCGACGGCAAGGCGACGCTCTACGACGGCCGCACCGGTGAGGCCTACGACCGCCCGGTGACCGTCGGCTACGTCTACATCCTGAAGCTGTCGCACCTGGTGGACGACAAGATCCACGCCCGGTCGACCGGCCCGTACTCGATGATCACCCAACAGCCGTTGGGTGGGAAGGCGCAGTTCGGTGGCCAGCGCTTCGGTGAGATGGAGGTGTGGGCGCTGGAGGCCTACGGCGCGTCGTACGCGCTGCAGGAGATCCTCACGATCAAGTCCGACGACGTGCTCGGACGCGTGAAGGTCTACGAGGCCATCGTGAAGGGCGAGAACATCCCCGAGCCCGGCATCCCCGAGAGCTTCAAGGTGCTCATCAAGGAGATGCAGGCCCTCTGCCTCAACGTCCGCGTCATGAACGAGGCGGGCGAGGAAGTGGAGATCCGCGAGCTCGACGAGGACGCCTTCCGCACCACCGAGTCGCTCGGCATCGACCTCTCGCGGCCCGAACGGGGCACCGACGAGGAAGACGAGCAGCGCCGGCGCCAGCCCGCCTACTAGCCCCACCCGACCAGACGCACGCACGAGAAGACGACGAAGAGAAGCGAGGAACCTGTGCTCGACGTGAACGACTCCGCCCAGCTGTCGATCGCGCTCGCCACCGCGGACCAGATCCGCACGTGGTCGAACGGAGAGGTCAAGAAGCCGGAGACGATCAACTACCGCACGCTCAAGCCCGAGAAGGACGGCCTGTTCTGCGAGAAGATCTTCGGGCCGACCAAGGACTGGGAGTGCTACTGCGGCAAGTACAAGCGCGTCCGGTTCAAGGGCATCATCTGTGAGCGTTGTGGCGTCGAGGTCACGCGCTCGAAGGTGCGCCGCGAGCGGATGGGCCACATCGAGCTCGCCGCCCCGGTCACCCACATCTGGTACTTCAAGGGCGTTCCCAGCCGCCTCGGCTACCTGCTCGACATCGCGCCGAAGAGCCTCGAGAAGGTCATCTACTTCGCCGCCCACATCATCACGTGGGTCGACGACGAGCGCCGCCACAAGGACCTCGAGCAGCTCGAGGCCGACATCCGCGCCGAGATCGGCGACGTGGAGCGCGAGCGCGAGCTCGAGCTCCGCAAGCGCGACGAGGAGTACGAGGCCGAGCTCAAGGAGCTCGAGGAGCGCGACGCGAAGAAGAACGAGCTGGAGCGGGCCGAGAAGGCCCGGAACAAGGACTTCGAGGACATCCGCGCCCGCGCCGATGCCGAGATCGAGTTCCTGAAGACGGTGTGGGACACCTTCAAGGGTCTCACCCCGAAGCAGCTCATCGACGACGAGCGGGTCTGGCGCGAGCTCCAGGACCGCTACGAGGAGTACTTCCAGGGCGGCATGGGCGCGGAGTCCATCAAGGACCTCATCTCGCGCATCGACATGGAGGCCGAGGAGCAGTTCCTCAAGGACACCATCCTCACCTCCAAGGGCCAGCGCAAGGCGAAGGCGATCAAGCGGCTCAAGGTCATCTCGGCGTTCAACCGCGTCGACGACGACGACCGCAAGATCAACTCGCCGATGGGCATGGTGCTCGACGCGGTCCCGGTGATCCCGCCGGACCTCCGGCCGATGGTGCAGCTCGACGGTGGCCGCTTCGCGACCTCCGACCTCAACGACCTGTACCGCCGGGTGATCAACCGCAACAACCGGCTGAAGCGGCTCCTCGACCTCGGCGCGCCCGAGATCATCATCAACAACGAGAAGCGCATGCTGCAGGAGGCCGTCGACGCGCTGTTCGACAACGGCCGCCGCGGGCGCCCGGTCACGGGCCCCGGCAACCGCGCGCTCAAGTCGCTCTCCGACATGCTGAAGGGCAAGCAGGGCCGGTTCCGCCAGAACCTGCTCGGCAAGCGCGTCGACTACTCCGGCCGTTCGGTCATCGTGGTCGGCCCGCAGCTCAAGCTGCAGCAGTGCGGCCTGCCGAAGCAGATGGCGCTCGAGCTGTTCAAGCCGTTCGTCATGAAGCGGCTCGTCGACCTCGAGTACGCGCAGAACATCAAGTCCGCCAAGCGGATGGTCGAGCGCGCCCGCCCGCAGGTGTGGGACGTCCTCGAAGAGGTGATCAAGGAGCACCCGGTGTTCCTGAACCGGGCGCCGACGCTCCACCGTCTCGGTATCCAGGCTTTCGAGCCGGTGCTGGTGGAGGGCAAGGCGATCCAGATCCACCCGCTCGTGTGCACCGCGTTCAACGCCGACTTCGACGGTGACCAGATGGCGGTCCACCTGCCGCTCTCCGCGGAGGCGCAGGCCGAGGCCCGCATCCTCATGCTGTCGGCGCACAACATCCTGTCGCCGGCGCACGGTCGCCCGATCACCGTCCCCACCCAGGACATGATCATCGGCGCCTACTACCTCACCGAGATCACCGACGACGCTCCCGCCACGCGGGCGTTCTCGTCGCTCGACGAGGCGGTGCTCGCGTACGACGAGCGTCTCGCGCCCTCCACGCCGGAGGACGACCGGCTCTCGCTGCACGCGAAGATCAAGGTGCGGATGCCGGGCGCCCGCTTCCCCGCGGACCAGTTCCCGGAGCGCGACGAGGAGCACCCCGACGCCATCGTGCTGCGACGCAGCGGCAACAACGGCGATGCGAGCGTGCTCGTCGAGAGCACCCTCGGTCGGTTCCTCTTCAACGAGGCATTCCCCGCTGACTTCGCGTTCCACAACGACGCGGTCAAGAAGCGCGACCTCACCGAGCTGGCCAGCCGGCTGGTGGAGAACTATCCCCGCGCCATCGTGGCCGAGAGCCTCGACAAGCTGAAGGACCTCGGCTTCGAGTTCGCGACCCGTTCCGGTCTCACCATCTCGATCTCCGACGTGCGGACGCCCGCCAGCAAGGCGGCGCTGCTCGAGAAGTTCGAGGCCGAGGCCGACAAGGTCGAGGGCCAGTACGACCGCGGCGTCATCACCGACGACGAGCGGCGCCAGAAGGAGATCGAGGTCTGGAGCGAGGCCACCGCGCGCGTCCGCGACGCGATGCAGGCCGAGATGCGCCAGGAGAAGTTCAACCCGATCGACATGATGGTCGGCTCGGGCGCCCGAGGGAACGTCATGCAGGTGCAGCAGATCGCCGGCATGCGTGGCCTCGTGGCCAACCCGCGCGGTGAGATCATCCCCCGCCCGATCAAGTCGAACTTCCGTGAGGGCCTGTCGGTCCTCGAGTACTTCATCTCCACCCACGGTGCCCGCAAGGGTCTCGCCGACACCGCGCTCCGGACCGCCGACTCCGGCTACCTGACGCGGCGTCTGGTCGACGTCGCGCAGGAGGTCATCGTGCGCGAGGACGACTGCGGGAGCACGCGCGGCATCTGGATCGAGAACGTCGACGACGACCCGGAGACGATCCGCATCCTGGAGACGAAGCTCCTCGGGCGCCAGCTCACCGACGACGTGACCCTGTCCGACGGCACGAGCCTGCCCCGCAACACCGAGATCGGTGAGGTCGAGGTCCGTCGCGTGGCCGCCGACCCCAGCGTGTCGCGGGTGCGGGTCCGGTCGGTGCTCACCTGTGACTCGCTCAGCGGTGTGTGCGCGGCGTGCTACGGGATGATGCTGGCGACGGGCAAGCTCGTCGACCAGGGCGAGGCGGTCGGCATCATCGCCGCCCAGTCCATCGGCGAGCCCGGCACGCAGCTCACCATGCGGACCTTCCACACCGGCGGCATCGCCGGTGAGGACATCACGCACGGTCTGCCCCGCGTCGTCGAGCTGTTCGAGGCCCGTACGCCGAAGGGCGCCGCGATCATGGCCGAGAGCTCGGGTGTCGTCCGCCTCGGTGAGAACGAGAAGGGCGAGCGCGTGCTCACCATCGTCGCCGACGACGGCACCGAGGAGGAGCACGTGGTCATGCGCCGCACGCACCTCTTCCCGGGCATCGCCGACGGCGTCGAGGTGGTGGCCGGTCAGCAGCTCACCGGTGACTCCAAGACCCCGCTCGACCCGAAGAAGATCCTCGAGGTCAAGGGCATCCGCGAGACCCAGCAGTACCTCAGCGACGAGGTGCAGAAGGTGTATCGCGAGCAGGGCGTGTCGATCCACGACAAGCACGTCGAGGTCATCGTCCGTCAGATGCTCCGCCGGGTCGGGGTGTCGGAGTCGGGAGACTCCACCTACCTGCCGGGCCAGAAGGCCGACGCCCGCGAGTTCGCCGACACCAACCGACGGTTGGTGGCGGAGGGCAAGCAGCCGGCCGAGGGTCGTCCCGAGCTCATGGGGATCACGAAGGCGTCGTTGGCCACCGACTCGTGGCTGTCGGCGGCGTCGTTCCAGGAGACCACGCGGGTGCTCACCGAGGCGGCCATCGAGGGCCGTCGCGACGGGCTCCACGGTCTCAAGGAGAACGTGATCATCGGCAAGCTCATCCCGGCCGGCACCGGCATGCCGCGCTATCGCGACATCGCCACCGCCGCGCCCGACTACGAGCCGCTGCCGTTCTACTCGTCGGACACCGACATGGAGTCCGACCTCGACCTCGCCGCCTGGCTCGCCGACACGAGCAGCACGACTGCATCACCGGCGGTGCCGGAGGCGGCCGGGTTGAGCGTGGCCGGCCTCGGCAACGTGATCGAGGCCCCGGCGGCGGCCGAGGAAGTGGTCGAGGAGGTCGTCACCGGCCTCCCGGTGGCCGACTTCGACGCCGAGCTGGGCGACGCGGCCGGGAACTGAACGTCGGCCGGGTTCCGGCGGGTGGTCATCGATGAGGAGATGAAGTGGAGCCGTGCCCGGAGGGCGGGACGGCGAAACGGAATCGACCAGTCATGAGGGAGCGCCGAACGCGGCGAACTCGACCTCCCGCCGGAACTCGAAGCCGAGCGACTCGTAGACCCGGCGCGCCGGGTCGTTGTCCGACGCGTGGTGGAGGAACGGCTGCTCCCCACGCGCCAGGACGGCTCGCGCCACGAGCGCGGTCAGACCGGCGGCCAGGCCTCGACCGCGATGATCGGGACGGGTGCACACGGCGCTGATCTCGCAGCAGCCGGGCACGCGGAGGCGTTCCCCCGCCATCGCGACGAGCTGCCCGTCGTCGAAGACGCCGACGTAGCCGCCGAGGTCGACCGTCCGCGCCGCGAACGGCCCCGGCCGGGTGAGCTCGACCAGTGCCATCATCTCGGGCGCGTCGTCGGGTCCGAGGGATCGAGCGTCGGGGACGTCGACCGCGGCGAGCTCGCGCAGCACCATCTGGTGCCCGACGCCCCCGCCCAGGCGGGTCCAGCCCGGCGGTGGCTCGGGGAGGGAGGGCCGGAACAGCACCGCGGGCCGGCCCGGCCCCACCAGCGCCGCCAGGTCGCGCCAGGCGTCGTCGTCGAAGTGCTCGACGGCGCCGAACACCGAGACGTCCGGCCGGTACCGTCGGGCGGTCCCGACGACCTCGGCGAACCCGGTGTGGTGGGTGGTCAGCGCGTACCAGACCGCGTTGTCGAGCGGCGAGGGCTCCATGGTGGTGCGACTCCCTCCTGCCCGCGTGCACCGGCCCCGGCCGATCCTACGGGTGCGTGGCGCAGGCCGGGGCCGAACCGCTATCCTGATCTGTCGGCCCTTCGCCGGCTGCGTCACCCGTCCGGTGGCACTCCGGCCGCCCCGAGATCTTGCTCCATGAATCCACGCGCGTAGGAGTCCTGTGCCCACGATCCAGCAGCTCGTCCGCAAGGGGCGGGAGACCAAGCCCGAGAAGTCGAAGACGCCGGCGCTGAAGGGCTCGCCCCAGCGCCGCGGGGTGTGCACGCGTGTGTTCACCCACACGCCGAAGAAGCCGAACTCGGCGCTGCGGAAGGTCGCGCGGGTCCGGCTCACCTCCGGCATCGAGGTCACCGCCTACATCCCCGGCATCGGTCACAACCTCCAGGAGCACTCGATCGTGCTCGTCCGCGGCGGCCGGGTGAAGGACCTCCCGGGCGTGCGGTACAAGATCGTGCGCGGCGCCCTCGACGCCAGCGGCGTCGCCAACCGCAAGCAGGCCCGCAGCCGCTACGGCGCCAAGAAGGACGCCTGATGCCTCGCAAGGGACCCGCACCGCGGCGCGACCTCATGCCCGACCCCGTGTACCGGTCGGTGGTCGTCACCCAGGTCGTCAACAAGATCCTCCAGCGCGGCAAGCGCTCGATCGCCGAGAAGATCGTCTACGACGCGCTCGCCGACATCGAGAAGCGCGCCGGCGGCGACCCCGTGGCGGTGCTGAAGCGCGCGGTCGAGAACGTGCGCCCGGCACTCGAGGTGCGCAGCCGGCGCGTCGGTGGTGCCACCTACCAGGTGCCGGTCGAGGTGCGGCCGCGCCGGGCGACCACGCTGGCGATCCGTTGGATCGTCGGGTACTCGCGTCAGCGGCGTGAGAAGACGATGGCCGAGCGGCTGGCCAACGAGCTGATGGACGCCAGCAACGGGATCGGTGCGTCGATCAAGCGCAAGGACGATCTGCAGAAGATGGCCGAGTCGAACAAGGCGTTCGCTCACTATCGGTGGTGATGGGGTTGTCTCGGGTCGTGCTCAAGTACTTATTGGTTTGACGCTGCCCTGACCTCGGGGCGGCGGTCGCCGGTGCCGGCCGGCACCCGCTCGTGCTGGCCCCTCCATCCGAGCGAGCCCCTGCGGCTTTCGCCTTCGGCGAAAGCCGCCCCTCCGGGGCGGGTCTCGCTCGGCGGGGCCAACTGCACGAGCGGTCACCGTCCGTCCCCGGCGCCCGCCTCATGGGTTTCCCCATCAGGGGAACACCTGATCGGTCGACAACGTTTACTTGGAGTTCGCTCTCTCCGGTCCCCCCGGGGGAGATGAGAAGAAGAGAATCGAAGAGATGGCTGCACAAGAGAGTCAGGTCAAGACGAAGGGTGGCCCGGTGATCCGGGAGGTGCCTCTCGCGCGCGTCCGAAACATCGGGATCATGGCCCACATCGACGCGGGCAAGACCACCACGACCGAGCGGATCCTCTACTACACCGGCCGCACCTACAAGATCGGCGAGGTGCACGAGGGCGCCGCGGTCATGGACTGGATGGTCCAGGAGCAGGAGCGCGGCATCACCATCACGTCCGCCGCCACCACCTGCAAGTGGCGCGACACGTGGATCAACATCCTCGACACGCCCGGCCACGTCGACTTCACCGTCGAGGTGGAGCGGTCGCTGCGCGTCCTCGACGGCGCGGTGGCGGTCTTCGACGCCGTCGCCGGCGTGGAGCCCCAGACCGAGACCGTCTGGCGCCAGGCCAACAAGTACAACGTCCCGCGGATGTGCTTCGTCAACAAGATGGACCGCATCGGCGCCGACTTCTACCGCTGCCTCGACATGATCAAGGACCGCCTCGACGCCAACGTCGCGGTCGTCCAGCTGCCGATCGGGGCCGAGAGCGAGTTCCAGGGCGTCGTCGACCTGCTCGGCATGAAGGCGCTGGTGTGGGACGACGGCATGGGCGAGAGCTTCGAGACCGTCGACATCCCCGCCCAGCTCGCCGACGCCGCCGAGCACTGGCGCCACCAGCTCATCGACGTGGTCAGCCAGTACGACGAGAACGTGCTCGAGAAGTACGTCTCCGAGGAGGAGATCACCGCCGACGACCTGCGCGCCGCCATCCGGGCCGCCACCGTCTCCGGCGACGTGGTCCCGGTGCTCTGCGGCACCGCGTTCAAGAACAAGGGCGTGCAGCCCCTGCTCGACGCCGTCGTCGACTACCTGCCGAGCCCGCTCGACATCCCCGCGGTCTCCGGCACCGACGTGCGGCTGGAGGGCGAGCTCGAGCGCCATCCCGACGACAGCGAGCCGTTCGCGGCGCTCGCGTTCAAGATCATGAGCGACCCCTACGTCGGGAAGCTCACCTACTTCCGCGTCTACTCGGGGAAGCTGGCCGCCGGCAGCCCGGTGCTGAACGCGACCAAGGACAAGAAGGAGCGGATCGGTCGTCTCCTCCAGATGCACGCCAACCACCGCGAGGACAAGGACGCCGTCTTCGCCGGCGACATCGTCGCGGCCGTCGGCCTGAAGAACACCACCACCGGCGACACGCTCTGCGACCCGGCGCACCCGATCGTGCTCGAGCGGATGGAGTTCCCGGAGCCGGTCATCTCGGTGGCGATCGAGCCCAAGACCAAGGTCGACCAGGACAAGCTGGGCAGGGCGCTCGGCTCCCTCTCCGAGGAGGACCCCACCTTCCAGGTGCGGACCGACGAGGAGACCGGCCAGACCATCATCGGCGGCATGGGCGAGCTGCACCTCGACGTGCTCGTGGACCGCATGGTGCGCGAGTTCGGCGTGGCCGCCAACGTCGGCAAGCCGCAGGTCGCGTACCGCGAGACCATCACCGTCCCGGTCGAGAAGATCGAGGAGCGCTACGTCCGCCAGACCGGCGGCAAGGGCCAGTACGGCCACGTGGTGATCTCGCTCGAGCCCACCGGCCCCGGCGGCGGCTACGAGTTCGTCGACAAGATCACCGGCGGCGTCATCCCGCGGGAGTACATCCCCGCGGTCGACGCCGGCATCCAGCAGGCGATGGAGGGCGGCGTGATCGCCGGCTACCCCCTCGTCGACGTGCGGGTCATCCTGACCTTCGGCTCGTACCACGACGTCGACTCGAGCGAGATGGCGTTCAAGATCGCGGGCTCGATGGCGTTCAAGAAGGCGGCCAAGGCGGCCAAGCCGGTGCTGCTCGAGCCCATCGAGAACGTCGAGGTGGTGACGCCCGAGGACTACATGGGCGACGTCATCGGCGACCTGTCCTCGCGACGGGGACGGGTCGAGGGGATGGAGCAGCGAGGCACCTCTCACGTGATCAAGGCACAAGTGCCCCTCGGAGAGATGTTCGGCTACGCTACTGACCTCCGTTCGCGCACCCAGGGTCGCGCGACGTACACCATGCAATTCGACTCGTACCAGCAGGTGCCCGAGTCGATCGCCGAAGAAATCGTCAAGCGCGTACGCGGCGAATAGCTCACGGAAAGCAAGGGAGTAAGGGACAGCCATGGCCAAGGCGAAGTTCGAGCGGAACAAGCCGCATCTCAACATCGGGACCATCGGGCACATCGACCACGGCAAGACCACCTTGACCGCGGCGATCACCAAGGTGATGGCCGAAAACGATCCCACCAACAACTCCTTCACCGCGTTCGATCAGATCGACAAGGCGCCGGAGGAGAAGGCGCGCGGCATCACCATCTCGATCTCGCACGTCGAGTACGAGACGCCCAACCGCCACTACGCGCACGTCGACTGCCCCGGTCACGCCGACTACATCAAGAACATGATCACCGGTGCGGCGCAGATGGACGGTGCGATCCTCGTGGTCGCGGCCACCGACGGCCCGATGCCCCAGACGCGTGAGCACGTGCTGCTCGCCCGCCAGGTCGGCGTGCCGTCGATCGTGGTCGCGCTGAACAAGGCCGACATGGTCGACGACGAGGAGATCCTCGAGCTCGTGGAGCTCGAGGTGCGCGAGCTGCTCAACGAGTACGAGTTCCCCGGCGACGACACGCCCATCGTGCGCGTGTCCGCGCTGAAGGCGCTCGAGGGCGACGCCGAGTGGACGCCGAAGATCACCGAGCTCATGGACGCGGTCGACACGTTCATCCCCGAGCCCGAGCGCGCCATCGACCGGCCGTTCCTGATGCCGATCGAGGACGTCTTCTCGATCACCGGTCGCGGCACCGTGGTGACCGGCCGGGTCGAGCGTGGTCAGGTGAAGGTGGGTGAGGAGATCGAGATCATCGGTCTGCGCCCCACCACCAAGACCACCTGCACCGGCGTCGAGATGTTCCGCAAGCTCCTCGACGAGGGCCGCGCCGGCGACAACATCGGCGCCCTGCTGCGGGGCACCAAGAAGGAAGAGGTCGAGCGCGGCCAGGTCCTGGCCAAGCCCGGCTCGATCACCCCGCACACCGGCTTCACCGCCCAGGTGTACGTGCTGAAGAAGGAGGAGGGTGGGCGGCACACGCCGTTCTTCGCCAACTACCACCCGCAGTTCTACTTCCGCACCACCGACGTCACCGGCTCGATCGAGCTGGAAGAGGGCGTCGAGATGGTGATGCCCGGTGACAACACGGTCATGACGGTCGAGCTCCAGAAGGCGATCGCCATGGACGAGGGCCTCCGATTCGCCATCCGTGAGGGTGGGCGCACCGTCGGGTCCGGCGTCGTCACCAAGATCCTCAAGTAGTCGTAGCCGGCACGTCGAGCAGGATCCGGAGACACAGAGCACATGGCGAATTCGCAGGGTCAGAAGATCCGGATCCGGCTCAAGGCCTACGACCACGAGATCATCGATCAGTCGACGAAGAAGATCGTCGAGACGGTCGTGCGCACCCAGGCGAAGGTACGGGGTCCCGTGCCGCTCCCGACCGAGATCCGCCGGTTCTGCGTGGTGCGCTCGCCGCACGTCGACAAGGACTCGCGCGAGCACTTCGAGATGCGGATCCACAAGCGCCTGCTCGACATCGTCGAACCGACCAGCAAGACGGTGGAGTCGCTCCAGCGCCTCGACCTCCCTGCCGGTGTCGACATCGAGATCAAGATCCAGGCGTCATAGCGCGAGCCGTGGTCGTCCTCACGGACGACTCCACGTGCGTGCGGCGACGTCAGCCCGTCACCGCCGCCACCGAGGCCGCGAGCAGCGCCTCGTTCTCCTGGTGGGTCAGGGTCAGCTTGACCGTGCTCAGCCGCCAGCCCTCGGGAGTGCGCACGGCGACGTTGTCGTAGAAGCCGACGACCAGCCAGCAGTTCGGTCCGCCGGCCGCGACCTCGGGGGGAGCCCAGTGCTCGGCGCGGACGTGGGCCCAGATGGTCGCACGATCCCCGTCGACCGTGATCCGATGGTTGGTGATCGCGTGGTGGGTCGCCGTCCAGCCGGCGAACATCGGCTTCGTTCGCTGACACCAGGCGTCACGGCTGAACGTCGTGACCGGTGCGCCGAGTGAGCTGAAGTCCCCGGTGAACTCGTCGCAGAACACCGACCGCGGCAGCTCGTCCCAATTCTGGGTGTCCGGCACGTTGGCGTAGCGGCTCATGAGCTCCACCAGCTCGTCACGGTCATGGTGTTCGGTCATCGCGCCCTCCGTCGCTCTCGTGGCCGTTCCGCACGATCGCACAATGGATACCTCGGCTTCTTGCCTCGCTCTCGAGGTTCTCTCAGGCTTGGTGAAGGTCGAGACGCCAAGCTTTGGTGCATGACGGCATCAGAGCAAGAGACCGGATCCCAGGTCCTGACCCGTCCCGTGTCCCGGCGGGGTGCGTTGGCGCTGCTCGGTGGGCTGGGGCTGGCGGTGGCGGGGTGCTCGGGAGGCAACGACTCGAACGGCGCGACGGCGACGACGAAGGGCGCGAGCTCGTCGACGTCGACGACATCCGGCGCCACGACCACGACCACCGGGACGACCGCGACGGTCACGTCGTGTGCGGTGATCCCGGAGGAGACCGGTGGTCCGTACCCGGGCGACGGCACGAACGGTCCCGACGTGCTCAGCGAGAACGGCGTGGTCCGCACGGACATCCGCACGAGCTTCGACGGCGCGAGCGGCACCGCAGCCGGCGTGCCGTACACGATCCAGTTCACCGTCGTCGACGTCGACCGCGGCTGCAAGCCGTTGACCGGCGCCGCGGTGTACGTGTGGCACTGCGACCGCGACGGCAACTACTCGATGTACACGGCGTCCGACGCCAACTACCTGCGGGGAGTGCAGGAGGTGGACACCAACGGCGTCGTCCGCTTCACCAGCATCTTCCCCGCCTGTTACTCGGGTCGCTGGCCGCACGTGCACTTCGAGGTGTATCCGAGCGTGGACGCGGCGACGAGCGGCACCGGGAAGCTCGTCACCTCGCAGCTCGCGTTGCCCGAGGACGTCTGTGAGGCCGTCTACGCCGCCAGTGGGTACGAGCAGAGCGTCAGCAACCTGTCGCGCGTCTCGCTCGACTCCGACATGGTGTTCTCCGACGGGGTGTCGCTCCAGACGCCGTCCATGGCCGGGAACGCGACGAGTGGGTACGTCTCGTCCCTGGTGGTCGGTGTGTCCGGTTCCGTTTGACCACGGTCGAGATCGGGAATTCTGGAGGCATGACCTACGAGACCGTCCAGGTGTTCTCGGGATCGCCCATCACTTCCGAGGAGCTTCTCGTCCTCGCCGAGTTCGCGGCACCGTCGCACTTCGTGAGCGACGACCAGCGTCGCGACGCGGCCGACAACCTCGCCGAGTGGACCGACCACCAGCCGGCGACCATCGTGGGGGCGCTGCGGCTCGCGTCGCGCCAGGAGGTGCGGCCGAGCGTCATCGAGCTGCTGCGCGAGGCCGCCTCGATGAGCTCGGGCCTGCGGCTGGCCCATGCGTCGTGACGCGACGGCGTCAGAGCGCGAGCCCGCCGCCGTCCAGCATGATCGTCTGGCCGGTCACGTAGCGGGCGTCGTCGCTGAGCAGGAAGGCGACCCCGGCGCCGATGTCGCGTTCGGGGTCGCCCGCGCGTCCGAGGGGGCTGATGCCGTCGAGCTGGGCCTGGTCGACGGTGCCGGCGCGCACCGCCTCGGAGAGGCTGGGCGACATCGAGAAGGGGCAGACGCAGTTGACCCGGATGCCCTCGGCGCCCCATTCGAGCGCCGCGGTGCGGCTCAACAGGCGGACCGCCGCCTTGGCGCTGGAGTAGGCGGCGCGGCCGGCGAGGCCCTCCACCCCCGCGCCCGAGCTGAAGTTCACGATGCTGCCGCCGTGTCCCCGGAGATGCGGGTAGACGGCCTGCATCGCGATCAGCCCGCCCACCACGTCGACGTGGAGCTCCCGCTCGAGCGACTCCGTCGAGAGCTCGGCCAACGGCGCGGGGCCGTCGTGGGCGTAGGCCAGATTGACGAGCCCGTCGAGTCGACCGTACGCCGAGAGCGCGGCGTCGACCAGGGCCGTGACCTGGTCGCGGTCGACGACATCGCCGCCCATGCCGATGGCCTTCGCGCCGCGCGCCGCGGCCTCCATCGCGACGTCGCGGGCGCCCGGCTCGTTGAGGTCACCGATGACCAGCTGCGCGCCCTCGGACGCCGCCGCCAGCACGCAGCCGCGGCCGATGCCCTGGGCGCCGCCGATGACGAGGATCGACCTGCCGTCGAGGCGACCCATGTCAGTGGGCGAAGCTCGGGCCGGGGCCGTCGGGCCGCGGCGAGCTCGACGGGTCGAAGGGGGCCGGGCGTCGGTTCCGGTCGGCGGAGAGCCGGTTCAGGTCGGTGGGGCTGTCGTCGGTGATCGCACGGTGCAAGGCCACTGTGTCCTCCGGGGTCGGCACATTGTGGTCGACGGAACCTGCGCGCGCGCCGGCGAGCCGCGCCTTGGCAGTGGCGACGGCGAACCTGTAGTCTCTTCTGGCTCGCCGGTCGGCCCCCGTCACCGCCGCCGGCGCCTTTCCTGACCAGTTCGCCAACCGACGTCTGCGCAGGCTGGGCCCATTCCGGCCCAGAACCACGCAGCACAACCGATCGACGCTCCGCCGGGGTCCTTCCTCCGGGCGGAGCGTTCGCGTGAAGCGAGAAGGACACCGGGACGCACCATGTCTGCCAAAGGGATCCTCGGGCGCAAGCTCGGCATGACCCAGATCTGGGACGACGACAACCGCGTCGTCCCGGTGACGGTGATCGAGGCCGGGCCGTGCCGCGTCGTGCAGCTGAAGACTCCCGAGCGCGACGGCTACTCGGCCGTCCAGCTCTCGTTCGGCGACACCAAGCCCCAGCGCCTCTCGAAGCCCGAGCTCGGGCACCTCAAGAAGGCCGACGCCCCGGCGCAACGGCACCTCGCCGAGCTGCGGGTCGACGACCTCGGAGGGTTCGAGGTGGGCCAGGTGATCGGTGCCGACGTGTTCGGGGCCGGCGAGCGGGTCGACGTCACCGGCATCAGCAAGGGCAAGGGCTTCACCGGGGCGATGCAGCGCCACAACTTCAAGGGTCAGGGCGCGTCGCACGGCAACCACAAGAAGCACCGCTCGCCGGGATCGATCGGCGCGTGCGCCACGCCCGCCCGGGTGTTCAAAGGCATGAAGATGGCAGGCCAGTACGGCAACTCGCGCATCACCACCCAGAACCTCGAGGTGGTCGAGGGCGACGCCGAGCGCGGCATCCTCCTGATCAAGGGCGCCGTCCCCGGCCCCAACGGCAGCCTCGTGTTCGTGAAGAACGCGGCGAAGCGCCCGGTCACCCCGGCCGCGCCGGGCGGTGCGGCATGAAGCTCGACGTGAAGTCGCCCACCGGCACCGGTGCGGGCACCGTCGACGTGCCCGACGAGCTGTTCGGCATCGAGCCGAACACCGCGGTCATGCACCAGGTCGTCACCGCCCAGCTCGCGGCCGCCCGGGCCGGGACCCACAGCACGAAGACCCGGGCCGAGGTGGCCGGCGGTGGCGCCAAGCCGTGGCGGCAGAAGGGCACCGGCCGGGCCCGCCAGGGCTCGATCCGGGCGCCGCACTGGCGCGGCGGCGGTGTGGCCCACGGCCCGAAGCCCCGCGACTACCGGCAGCGCACGCCCAAGAAGATGATCCGTCTCGCCCTGCGCTCCGCACTCTCGGACCGGGCGGCGGAGGGCAAGGTCCTCGTGGTCGACGGCTGGGGCATCGACGAGCCCCGCACCAAGGCCGCGATCGAGCTGCTCGGCGCGGTCGGCCTGCGCACCGCCGGCGAGCGCGACGAGCGGGTCCTCATCGTGCTGCAGCGCGACGAAGCCGCAGTGTGGAAGTCGTTCCGCAACCTCGGTGAGCGGGTGCAGCTCGTCATCCCCGACGAGCTCAACACCTACGACGTGCTGGTCAACGACTGGCTCGTCTTCAGCAAGGCCACGCTCGAGGCCGCGGTCGCCCGCTTCGGATCGAAGGAGGCGCGCGACCCGGAAGGGGCGACGCCGGGCACCCAGGCGGAGAGCGAGCGCGACGACGAGCAGGCGGGTGACGACCAGTGACGAACAAGGACCCGCGCGACATCATCATCCGGCCGGTCGTGTCGGAGAAGTCCTACGCCGCGTTCGACGAGAACATCTACACGTTCGTGGTCGCCGGCGACGCCAACAAGATCGAGATCCGCCACGCCGTCGAGACGATCTTCGGCGTGCGGGTCACCAACGTGAACACCGTGAACCGCAAGGGCAAGCGCAAGCGCAATCGCCGTACCGGCGGCTACGGCACGCGCCCCGACTCCAAGCGGGCCATCGTCTCCCTCGCCGAGGGCGACACGATCGAGATCTTCGGGGGCTGACGATGCCGGTCCGCAAGCGCAAGCCCACCAGCCCCGGTCGCCGGTTCCAGACCGTCTCCGACTTCAAGGAGATCACCCGCGACAAGCCCGAGAAGTCGCTGACCAAGCCCAAGCCGCGCACGGGCGGTCGCAACGCGTACGGGCGCATGACCTCGCGGCACCGCGGTGGTGGTCACAAGCAGAAGTACCGCCTGGTCGACTTCCGGCGCGACAAGGACGGCGTGCCCGCCAAGGTCGCGTCCATCGAGTACGACCCCAACCGCAACGCCCGCATCGCGTTGCTGCACTACCTCGACGGCGAGAAGCGCTACATCATCGCCCCGCAGGCGCTCGAGGTCGGCGACCTGCTCCAGAGCGGGCAGGGCTCCGAGATCCGGCCCGGCAACGCGCTGCCGCTGCGCTACATCCCCGTCGGTACCGTCGTGCACAACGTCGAGCTGAAGCCCGGCGCGGGCGGCAAGCTCGGCCGGGGCGCGGGTGCGGCGATCCAGCTCGTGGCCAAGGAGGGCCAGTTCGCCACCCTGCGACTGCCGTCCACCGAGATGCGCCGGGTGCCGATCGACTGCCGCGGGACCGTGGGCTCGGTCGGCAACAGCGAGGCCGGCCTGGTCAAGATCGGCAAGGCGGGCCGCAACCGCTGGAAGGGCAAGCGCCCGCACGTGCGTGGCGTCGCCATGAACCCCGTCGACCACCCGCTCGGTGGTGGTGAGGGCAAGAGCTCCGGTGGACGCCATCCGGTGTCTCCCTGGGGCAAGCCCGAGGGGCGCACCCGCAAGAAGGGGAAGAAGTCCGACGAACTCATCATCCGCCGCCGCCGTGGCCGCGGGGCCCGGAGGTAATCGATGCCGCGCAGCCTGAAGAAGGGGCCGTTCGTCGACGACCACCTGCAGAAGAAGGTCGACGCCATGAACGCGTCGGGCGACCGCAAGGTGATCAAGACGTGGTCGCGCCGATCCACCATCACGCCCGACATGGTCGGGCACACCCTTGCGGTGCACGACGGCCGCAAGCACGTCCCGGTGTACGTCACCGAGGCGATGGTCGGTCACAAGCTCGGCGAGTTCGCGCCCACCCGCACGTTCCGGTACCACGCCGGCCAAGAGCGATCGAGTCGTCGCTGATGGTCGAGACCGCGGCGCGGCTGCGCCACCACCGGACGTCACCGACCAAGATCCGCCAGGTCCTGCGTCTGATCGTCGGCAAGGACGTCGCCGACGCGCGCGAGGTCCTGCGCTTCTGCGAGCGCGGCCCGGCCGAGACGGTCATGAAGCTGCTCGACTCCGCGATCGCGAACGCCGAGCACAACGACAACGTGCCGGAGGAAGAGCTCTTCGTCACCCGCGCCTTCGCCGACGAGGGCCCGACGATGAAGCGCTGGCGCCCGCGTGCGCGCGGCCGCGGCACCCGCATCCGCAAGCGCACCAGCCACATCACGATCGTGGTGGCGCGCTACGAGGACGTCGAGCTCGACCGGCGCCGTCAGCGCGAGGCGGCCGACACCCAGGCCCAGCGGGCCAGCCGCCGGCGCCGGGTCGCGGCCAGCCAGCGCAAGGCCGAGCGGGAGGCGGCGCGCGAGGCCGAGCACGACCACGACCACGACCACGACGAGGAGCTCGACGAGCTCGAAGCCGACGAGGTCGAAGGCGACGAGCTCGAGGCCGACGAGGCCGAGGTCGACGAGGCCGAGGTCGACGAGACCGAAGCGGCCGACGAGGCCGAGGTCGAGACCGACGAGACCGAACAGACCGAAGAGACCGAACAGACCGAAGAGACCGACGACACGGCGACCGCCGAGACCGAGGACGCGCCGGAGGCCGAGGCGGACGAGAAGCCCGAAGGTTCGGAGCAGCCGAGCGACCCCGAAGGGGCGACGCCGGGTACCCCGGCGGCGAGCGAGCGCGACCAGGAAGAGAAGAAGTAATGGGACAGAAGGTCAACCCGTACGGGTTCCGCCTCGGCATCACCACCGACTGGAAGTCGCGGTGGTTCGCCGAGGACAAGGAGTACCGCGAGAGCCTCATCGAGGACTGGAAGATCCGCGACTACCTCAAGCGTCAGCTCGAGCGTGCCGCGGTGAGCCGGGTCGAGATCGAGCGCACCCGTGACCGCCTCCGCGTCGACGTGTACACCGCGCGCCCGGGCATCGTGATCGGCCGCCGCGGCGCCGAAGCCGATCGCCTCCGTGCCGGCCTGCTCAAGATCACCGGCAACCCGAAGATCCACTTCAACATCCAGGAGATCAAGCAGCCCGAGCTCGACGCCACCCTCATCGCCCAGGGCGTCGCCGACCAGCTCACCGGCCGCGTCTCGTTCCGTCGGGCCATGAAGCGCGCGGTGCAGACCGCGATGAAGGCCGGAGCCCAGGGCATCCGCGTGCAGTGCAGCGGGCGCCTCGGAGGCGCGGAGATGTCGCGCAAGGAGTGGTACCGCGAGGGCCGGGTGCCGCTGCACACGCTGCGCGCCGACATCGACTACGGCGACGCCGAGGCGAAGACCACCTTCGGGCGCATCGGTGTGAAGGTGTGGATCTACAAGGGCGAGATCCTGCCCTACAAGTCGGCGGCCGAGGACAAGATCCAGAAGGAAGCGGCGATGGCCGTCGGCGAGACGTCGGGCCAGGGCCCGCAGCGCCGCGTGGTCAGCGCCGGTGGTGGACGTCGTCGCCCCGCGGCCGAGGCGACGCAGGTCGACGGTGCCCCCGACGAGGTGGCCGACGAGGCCACCCCGCTGGTGAAGGAGGCCGACCCCGAGCTCGAGCGTCTCCTCGCCGAGGAGGAGGAGATCGAGCGCCGCACCCGCCAGGGGCAGCACCACGAGACTCCCAAGTTCCACGGGGACGAGGACTGAACGCGATGCGAATTGCGACGCACCACGAAACCCCACCGACATCCCGCGGGGACGAGGACTGAACACGATGTTGATGCCCCGCAAGGTCCGTCACCGCAAGACCCATCGAGGCCGGATGACCGGCATCTCGAAGGGTGGCACGCGCGTGACGTTCGGCGACTACGGGATCCAGGCCCTCGAGCCGGGCTGGATCACCAACCGACAGATCGAGGCCGCCCGTATCGCGATGACCCGCTACATCAAGCGAGGCGGCAAGGTCTGGATCAACATCTTCCCCGACAAGCCCGTCACGCAGAAGCCGGCCGAGACCCGCATGGGCTCGGGCAAGGGCAACCCCGAGCACTGGGTCGCGGTGGTGAAGCCCGGACGCGTGATGTTCGAGCTGTCGGGTGTCCCGGAGCCGACCGCCCGCGAGGCCATGCGCCTGGCGATGCACAAGCTCCCGATCAAGACCCGCTTCGTCGTCCGTCAGGACGAGGGTTGAGAGGCCGAGAGATGGCAAGGAACGCAGTGGAGCCGTGCTCGGAGAGCGCGACGGCGCAACGGAGTGACTCATGAGCTCGCAGACGGCGGAGCTGCGAGAGCTCAACGACACCGAACTCGAGCACCGGCTGGGTGAGGCGAAGGAGGAGCTGTTCAACCTCCGCTTCCAGAACGCCACCGGCCAGCTCGACAACATCGCGCGCATCCCGCAGGTGCGGCGCGACGTGGCCCGGATCGAGACGCTGTTGCGCGAGCGCGAGATCGCCGCGGCCGAGCAGCTGGAAGCGCAGGAGTAGGCACATGGCCGACGACACCACCGAGGCACGGACCACCCACCGCAAGGTGCGGGAGGGCCTCGTGATCTCCACCAAGATGGACAAGACGGTCGTCGTGGCCGTGGTCGACCGCGTGCGGCACCGCCGCTACGGCAAGACCATGCAGCGCACCAGCCACCTCTACGCCCACGACGAGGCCAACGACGCCCGCGAGGGCGACCGCGTGCGCATCTCGGAGACCCGTCCGCTGTCGAAGCTGAAGCACTGGCGGGTCGTGGAAGTCCTCGAGAGGGCGCGATGAATCGGCACGACGCGGCGCCCGCAGCTTGCGGAGGGCGCTCGCCAGCGAGCGAACGGCCGCGAGCCGGGTATCCCGGCTCGCAGAGAGCGAGCGAGTCAGCATGATCCAACAGGAGAGTCGGCTCAAGGTGGCCGACAACTCGGGCGCCCGCGAGGTGCTCTGCATCAAGGTGCTCGGCGGTACCCGCCGGCGCTATGCAGGCATCGGCGACATCTTCGTCGCCACGGTCAAGGATGCGGTCCCGGGTGCAGCGGTCAAGAAGGGCGACGTCGTGAAGTGCGTCGTCGTCAGGACGAAGAAGGAGCGCCGCCGTCCGGACGGGAGCTACATCCGTTTCGACGAGAACGCAGCGGTGCTGATCAACGAGCAGATGCAGCCCCGCGGCACGCGCATCTTCGGCCCGGTGGGCCGGGAGCTGCGCGACCGCCGGTTCATGCGCATCGTGTCGCTCGCACCGGAGGTGTTGTGAGCGTGAGCGGAGTGGCCGCGAGCCGGGTATCCCGGCTCGCAACGAAGCGGGGCCCAAGCGGCCCGGCGCGAAGCGCCGAGAGCGGAGAATCATGAGTGCGAAGCCGAAGATGAAGATGAAGTTGAAGAAGGGCGACCACGTCCAGGTCATCCAGGGCAAGGACATCGGCAAGCGCGGCGAGATCGCGCGCGTCTACCCGGAGCGCAACAAGGTCGTGGTCGAGAGCTCCGAGGGCATCAACGTCAGCAAGAAGCACCAGAAGCCGACCAAGGCCACCATGCAGGGCGGCATCCAGGACAAGGCGATGCCCATCCACGTCTCGAACCTGATGCTGGTCTGCGGCAAGGACGGTCCGGTGAAGGTCGGCTACCGCATCGATCCCAACGGCGAGAAGCACCGGGTGTGCCGCAAGTGCGGAGCCGACCTGTGAGCCCGCAGACCGCGGCCGAGCGGCCCCGCCTCAAGGAGCGGTACCTCACCGAGCTGATGCCCGCGCTCAAGGACGAGCTCGAGCTCGGCAACGTGATGCAGGTGCCGCGCATGGAGAAGATCGTGCTCAACTGCGGTGTCGGTCGCGCCACGCAGCAGCAGTCGCTGCTCGACGGCGCCGTCGCCGACCTCACGTTGATCAGCGGCCAGAAGGCGCTCGTGACCCGGGCCAAGAAGTCGATCGCCGGCTTCAAGCTCCGCGAGGGCAACGCCATCGGCGCCAAGGTCACCCTGCGAGGCGACCGCATGTGGGAGTTCTACGACCGGTTGGTGAGCGTCGCGATTCCGCGCATCCGTGACTTCCGCGGGCTCAACCCGAACTCGTTCGACGGCCGGGGGAACTACACCTTCGGCGTCACCGAGCAGTTGATCTTCCCGGAGATCGACTACGACAAGATCGACACCGTCCGCGGGATGGACATCACCATCGTCACCACGGGCACCACCGACGACCAGGGTCGCGCCCTGTTGCGCGCCCTCGGTTTCCCGTTCCGCCGCGACGAGCAGAGCTGACATGAACGGCACCAATCCGAGACGGGCGAGAGCGAACGGAAGCAACATGCGAGCGACCGTGAGCGGCTCGGGTAGTCCCGAGCCGCAGCGAGCGGAAGCCATCGACAGTGGAAGCGGAGCAATAGAGATGGCCAAGAAGGCTCTCGTCCAGAAGCAGCAGCGCACGCCGAAGTTCAAGGTGCGCGGGTACACGCGGTGCCGCCGCTGCGGCCGCGCGCGCTCCGTGTACAAGCGCTTCGGTCTCTGCCGGATCTGCCTCCGCACCATGGTCCACGCCGGCGAGGTGCCGGGCGTGACCAAGGCGTCGTGGTGAGGAGGTTGGTGCGCTCATGATGACCGACCCGATCGCCGACATGCTCACCCGTCTGCGGAACGCGAACACCGCGTTCCACGACGAGGTGCTGATGCCGTCGTCGAAGCTCAAGGAGGCGCTGGCGCGCATCCTCGAGCGTGAGGGCTACATCGCCGGCTGGGACGTGTCGAAGGACGCGGCCAAGCCGGGGCAGCAGCTCAAGATCGAGCTGAAGTACACGCCCGACCGCAAGCGCACCATCTCCGGGCTGCGGCGCGTCTCGAAGCCCGGCCTCCGGGTGTACTCGGGCTCGAGCGACGTGCCCCGCGTGCTCGGCGGGATGGGCATCGCGATCCTCTCGACCAACCAGGGGCTCATGACCGACCGCGAGGCGCGTCAGCGCCGCGTGGGCGGCGAAGTCCTGTGCCAGGTCTGGTAACGGAGTCTCTCCCATGTCTCGTATCGGCCAGAAGCCCATCACCATCCCGAGCGGTGTCGAGATCACGCTCGACGGCGGTCACGTCACCGTCCAGGGCCCGAAGGGGACCCTCGAGCACGACGTGCCGGAGTCGATCACGGTCACGCGCGAGGGTGACGAGCTGATCGTCACGCGACCCGACGACGAGCGTGAGAACCGGGCGCTGCACGGTCTCACCCGCTCGCTGATCGCCAACATGGTGACCGGCGTGTCCGAGGGCTTCAGCCGTGAGCTCGAGATCGTCGGCGTCGGCTACCGCGCCGCCGCCGCCGGTCCCCGCCGGCTCGACCTGCAGCTCGGCTTCTCGCACCCCGTCGCGGTCGACGCGCCCGAGGGCGTGGAGTTCGAGGTCCCCGTCCCGACCCGCATCACCGTGCGCGGGTACGACAAGCAGCTCGTCGGCCAGGTGGCCGCCGACATCCGCAAGATCCGCAAGCCCGAGCCCTACAAGGGCAAGGGCATCCGCTACGTCGACGAGCGCGTGCTGCGCAAGGCCGGCAAGTCGGCCAAGTAGCGACGAGGAACGAAGGCCAACATGCAGAACCGTCAGGTCGCTCGGGACCGCCGCCACCGGCGGGTCCGCAAGAAGGTCCGGGGTACCGCGGCGCGCCCGCGCCTCGCGGTGTTCCGCTCCAACAAGCACATCTACGCGCAGGTGATCGACGACGTGAGCGGCACCACACTCGCCGCGGCGTCGACCGTCGAGAAGTCGTTCGACGGCGCCTCGGGCACCGTCGCCGCGGCGAAGCAGGTCGGCAAGCTCGTGGGCGAGCGCGCCAAGAGCGCCGGCGTCGCGACCGTCGTGTTCGACCGGGGCGGCAACCGCTACCACGGCCGGGTGGCGGGGATCGCCGACGGCGCCCGCGAAGCCGGGCTCACGCTCTAGCAGGAAGAGGGATCACCATGGCCGAAGGCCAGTACGAAGAGCGAGTCATCGCCATCAACCGGGTCGCCAAGGTCGTCAAGGGTGGCCGGCGGTTCTCCTTCACCGCGCTCGTGGTGGTGGGTGACGGCGCGGGCAACGTGGGCCTCGGGTACGGCAAGGCGAAGGAGGTGCCGGCGGCGATCCAGAAGGGCATGGAGGAGGCGCGCAAGCGCCTGTTCAACGTGCCGCTGGCCGGCGACACGATCACGCACACCATCATCGGTGAGCACGACGCCGCCCGCGTGCTGCTGAAGCCGGCGGCCCCCGGTACCGGGGTCATCGCCGGCGGTGCCGCCCGGGCGATCCTCGAGGCGGCCGGTGTCCACGACGTGCTCGCCAAGTCGCTCGGCTCGTCGAACGCGATCAACGTCTCCCGCGCCACGATCAACGGGTTGCGCGAGCTGCGCCGGCCCGAAGAGGTGGCCCGGCTGCGCGGCAAGTCGCCCGAAGAGGTGTCGACCGCGGGCATGTTGCGCGCCTATCGGGAGCGCAACATGAAGAAGCCCGAAGTCACCGAGGTCGTGTGACATGAACGAAGCGGAGCAGTGCTCGGAGAGCGGGACTGCGGAGCGGAGAGATCAGTTCTGATGGCAACGCTGCGCGTCACCCAGGTCAAGTCCACGATCGGCACGAAGCCGAAGCAGCGCGGCACGATGCGCGCGCTCGGGCTCCGTCGCATCAACCACACCGTCGAGCTGCCCGACCGGCCCGAGATCCGCGGCATGGTCGCCCGGGTCCCGCACCTCGTCGACGTCGAAGAGGTCAACTGATGAAGGTCCACGATCTGCAACCACCCCCCGGGTCCAAGACGCCGCGCCGCCGCGTCGGGCGGGGCATCGGGGGCAAGGGCGGCAAGACCGCCGGCCGGGGCAGCAAGGGCCAGGGCGCACGCAACAACATCGCCCCCCGGTTCGAGGGTGGCCAGACGCCGCTGCACCGCCGCACCCCGAAGGCGAAGGGCTTCAAGAACCCGTTCCGGGTCGAGTACGTCGTGGTGAACCTCGACACCCTCGAAGGGCTCGACGCCGGCGACGTGGTCGACCCCGGCGTGCTCCGCTCGCACGGCCTGGTGGCCAAGCGGGGGCTGGTGAAGATCCTCGGCCGGGGCGAGGTGTCGAAGGCGCTCACCGTGCGGGCCCACGCCTTCTCGCAGGGCGCGGTGTCGGCCATCGAGGCCGCCGGTGGGCGGGTCGAGATCATCCCGGCACCCTGGGGTGAGGGCCGTCCGCCGGCTCGCGGAAACGCCCTGACCAACCGATAAGCTCGCAGCCTCCCGCCCCGAGCGCTGCCGCTCCCCACCGCCGCATCACCGAGAGAGGAGGTCGAGCTCCCAATGCTGTCCCGCCTGCGGAACATGTTCCGGGTGCCCGACCTGCGGAACAAGATCCTCTTCACGATCTTCATCATCGCGGTGTACCGCGTGGGCGCCCACCTGCCGGTGCCCTACGTCGACTTCAACGCGATCAAGCAACTGCAGGACCAGGCCAACAACAGCGGCGTGGTCGGCTTCCTCGACCTGTTCTCCGGCGGTGCCATCACCAACGTCGCCATCTTCTTCCTCGGGATCATGCCGTACATCACGGCGTCGATCATCATGCAGCTGCTCGGGGTCGTGATCCCCAAGCTCGAGCAGTGGCAGAACGAGGGGCAGGTCGGTCAGAAGAAGATCACGCAGTGGACCCGCTACGTCACCATCGGCCTCGCGCTCGTGCAGTCGACCGGGTTCGTGTTCGCGCTGCACCAGGGCAAGAGCGGTCTGCTCGGCTTCTCCGGCTTCCAGGGCCAGGACCTGATCCCGCACTTCGACGCCGGGCGCGCCGCGCTCATCGTGCTCACCTGGACCGCCGGCACGGCCATGGTGATGTGGCTCGCCGAGCTCATCACCCAGCGCGGCATCGGCAACGGCATGTCGATCCTGATCTTCGCGTCGGTGGTGTCGCGCCTCCCGGCGCAGGGCGCCGCGATCTGGAGCCAGGGCAGCAAGATCCAGTTCGTCACCATCATCGCCATCGGCGTGGCCATGATCGTCGGCATCGTGTTCGTCGAGTCGGGACAGCGGCGGATCCCTGTCCAATTCGCAAAACGGGTCGTCGGCCGCCGGATGTACGGCGGCCAGAGCACCTACATCCCGCTGAAGGTCAACCAGTCGGGTGTGATCCCGGTGATCTTCGCCAGCTCGATCCTGTCGTTCCCCGCGCTGATCGCGTCGGCGCTCGGTGACAACTTCACCGGCTTCCAGCAGTGGATCAACGACAACCTGGTGAGCCACCAGGGTTGGTGGTACATCACCTTCTACACGGTGCTGATCATCTTCTTCGCCTACTTCTACACGGCGATCGCGTTCAACCCCGCCCAACAGGCCGACATCATCCGCAAGCAGGGCGGGTTCATCCCGGGCATCAGACCCGGGCCACCCACCGAGCGCTATCTGGCCAAGGTGCTCAACCGCATCACGCTGCCCGGCTCGCTGTTCCTCGCCACGATCGCGGTCGTACCGTTGCTGGTGTTCGCGCTCTGGGACATCAGTCAGTTCCCGTTCGGCGGCACCGCGCTCCTCATCACGGTGGGCGTCGCGCTCGAGACGATGAAGCAGATCGACAGCCAGCTGATGATGCGCAACTACGAGGGCTTCCTCACCTGACCATGGCTGTCTCCGGCGTACGCCTCGTGTTGCTCGGCAAGCCGGGCGCGGGCAAGGGGACGCAGGCTGCGCTCCTCTCCGCGCACTACGGCGTCGAGCACCTGTCCACCGGCGATGTCTTCCGGTCCGCGGTGGCGCAGGGCACGCCGACGGGGCTCGAGGTGAAGCACTTCATGGACACCGGCGAGCTGGTGCCCGACGAGATCGTCATCCGCGTGGTCGACGAGCACTTCGCCGCCGGCGGTCCGCTGGAGGACGGCTTCATCCTCGACGGCTTCCCGCGCACCCTGGTACAGGCGGAGGAGCTCGAGCGGGTGCTGCACGACCACCCCCTCGACCTCGTGCTCGACATCGAGGTGCCCACCGAGACGATCCTCGACCGCATCGCCGGCCGGCGGATCTGCGTCGGCTGCAGTGCCACCTACCACGTGAACCACCGCCCCGGCGTCGACTGGACGTGCGACGTGTGCGGCGGGCAGGTGGTGCAGCGCGACGACGACACCGAGGAGGCCGTGGCGACGCGGCTCGAGGTGTACGACCGCCAGACCGTGCCGATCATCGACTTCTACGCCAACCTCGGCAAGCTGGTCGTGGTCGACGGCGTCGGCGGCGGCGACGAGGTCCAGGAGCGCCTGGTCAAGGAGATCGACGGGCGCTTCGATCCCTCACGACGGTGATCACCCGCAAGAACCGGGAGCAGATCGCGCTCATGCGGCGTGCCGGTCGGGTGGTCGCCGAGATGCACGAGGTCTGCACCCGGGCGGCGAAGCCGGGCGCCACCACGCTCGACGTCGACGCCGCCGCCCGGGAGGTCCTCCAGCGACGCGGCGCCCGCTCCAACTTCCTCGGGTACAACGGCTTCCCCGCGGTGGTGTGCACCTCGCCCAACGACGTGATCGTGCACGGGATCCCGAGCGCCGACGTCGTGCTCGAAGCGGGCGACATCCTGTCGATCGACTGCGGGGCGATCATCGAGGGCTGGCACGCCGACGCCGCGGTGACGGTGCCGGTCGATGAGATCGACGACGAGTCCCAGCGCCTCATCGAGGTCACCCGGCGGTCGCTCGAGGCGGCCATCGACCAGGTGGTGGAGGGGCACCGGCTGGGCGACGTCGGCGCCGCGGTCGAGGGCATCGCCGAGCAGGCCGGCTTCACGGTCGTGCGCGAGTACGTCGGGCACGGCATCGGCACCGCCATGCACGAGGACCCGCAGGTGCCCAACTACGGGCCGGCGGGGCGGGGCCTGAAGCTCAAGGAGGGCCACGTGCTCGCCATCGAGCCGATGGTGAACGCGGGCACGGCCGCGACCCGGCTCCTCGACGACGGTTGGACCGTCGTCACCGCCGATGGCCGGCGCTCCGCCCACTTCGAGCACACCATCGCGGTCACCGACCACGGTCCCGAAGTCCTCACCCTCCCGGGGTAGCGCACCGAGCGGTTCGACGCCGTGGGCGAAATGTCCGATTGCTCGACAGGGGTCCGACCATATAGCATGGTCGGTCGGCTCCTAGAAGCTTTTGCGCGCCTTTTCCGCGCGCCCGACACGAAGTAGGTGGGAGAGTCCTGGCCAAGCCCAAGGACGACACGATCCTGGTCGAAGGGACGGTCGTCGAACCGTTGCCCAACGCCATGTTCCGGGTCGAGCTGGAGAACGGCCACAAGGTGCTCGCGCACATCTCCGGGAAGATGCGGATGCACTACATCCGGATCCTGCCCGGCGACCGGGTCCAGGTCGAGCTCACGCCGTACGACCTGAGCCGAGGCCGGATCACCTACCGCTACAAGTGAGAGAGAACCACGATGAAGGTCCGTCCGTCGGTCAAGAAGATCTGTGAGAAGTGCAAGGTGATCCGCCGCCACGGGAGCGTGCGGGTCATCTGCGTCAACCCGCGCCACAAGCAGCGCCAGGGCTAGTCGAGAAGCAGGAGTACTGAGTTGGCTCGAATCTCCGGTGTCGACATCCCCCGCGAGAAGCGGTTGGAGATCTCGCTCACCTACATCTTCGGAGTCGGGCGCACGCGCTCGAAGGAGATCTGCGAGGCGGTGGCGATCTCGCCGAACACGCGGGTGCGCGACCTGACCGAGGACGAGGTGGCGCAGCTCCGCAGCTACGTCGACCAGAACCTGAAGGTCGAGGGTGACCTCCGCCGCGAGATCGCCGCGAACATCAAGCGCAAGGTCGAGATCGGCAGCTACGAGGGACTCCGGCACCGCCGCGGCCTGCCCGTGCGCGGTCAGCGCACGCGCACCAACGCGCGCACGCGCAAGGGCCCGAAGAAGACCGTCGCCGGCCGCAAGAAGGCCCGGAAGTAAGAGAAGAGAAGAGGGAACGCAAGCATGGCCAAGCCGGCTGCCGGCGGTCGACGTCCCAAGCGGCGCGAGCGCAAGAACATCGCCTACGGGACGGCGCACATCAAGTCGTCCTTCAACAACACGATCATCACCTTCACCGACCAGTCGGGGAACACCATCGCGTGGGCCTCGGCCGGCAACGTCGGGTTCAAGGGCTCCCGCAAGAGCACGCCGTTCGCGGCCCAGCTCGCGGCGGAGACCGCGGCTCGGCGGGCCATGGAGCACGGCGTGCGCAAGGTCGACGTGGTGGTGAAGGGTCCGGGCTCCGGCCGCGAGACCGCCATCCGCACGATCCAGAACACGGGGATCGAGGTCGTCGGCATCAAGGACGTCACGCCGATCCCGCACAACGGCTGCCGGCCGCCCAAGCGGCGGAGGGTCTGAGTCATGGCGCGTTACACCGGACCGGTCTGCCGGCTCTGCCGACGCGAGCGGATGAAGCTGTTCCTCAAGGGCCCCAAGTGCGACACGATGAAGTGCCCGGTCGAGCGGAAGCCCTACCCGCCGGGTCAACACGGTCGTGGTCGCATCCGCGACAGCGAGTACCTGCTCCAGCTGCGTGAGAAGCAGAAGGCCCGCCGCATCTACGGCGTGCTCGAGAAGCAGTTCCGCAACATGTACGCCGAGGCGGCCGGCGAGAAGGGCATCACCGGCGAGACCCTGCTGCGGATGCTCGAGCTGCGGCTCGACAACGTCGTGTTCCGCACCGCCTTCGCCGCCAGCCGCAACCAGGCGCGACAGTTCGTGCGCCACGGCCACGTGCTCGTGAACGGCAAGCGGGTGACGATCCCGTCGTACCAGGTCAAGAAGGGCGACGTGGTCCAGATGTCGCCCAAGGCCCAGAAGATGATCGTGCTGCGCCACAACGTCGACACGCTCGACCGGGGCGTGCCGATGTGGCTCGACGTCACGCCCGCCGACTTCAGGGCGGAGGTGCGCGACCTCCCGCTGCGGGAGCAGATCGACGTGCCCGTGCGCGAGCAGCTCATCGTCGAGCTCTACTCCAAGTAATCCCCGTCCCCTCCGTCCGCGGCGGCCGCGGACCGGGCAGGCCAGATCACCAGATCAGAGGCGATGCACCCATGCTCATCATCCAGCGTCCCCAAGTCGAGGCCGGCGAGGCCGAGGGCAACCTCCAGCAGTTCACGATCGCGCCGCTCGAGCCGGGCTTCGGCCACACGCTCGGCAACAGCCTCCGCCGCACCCTGCTGTCGTCGATCCCCGGCGCCGCCGTCACCCAGGTGCGCTTCGACGAAGCGCTCCACGAGTTCGACGTCATCCCCGGGGTGAAGGAAGACGTCACCGACCTCATCCTCAACATCAAGGACCTCGTGCTGACCTGTTCGGCCGAGGAGCCGGTGACCCTGCGCCTCGACGCGCGCGGCCCCGGTGAGGTGACCGCCGGCGACATCCAGACCACCGCCGACGTCGAGGTCCTCAACCCCGAGCTGCACCTGGCGACGGTCAACGCCAAGGGCCGCCTCGCCCTCGACCTCACCGTCGAGCAGGGCCGCGGCTACCTGTCGGCCGAGCGCAACAAGCGCACGTCGACCATCGGCCTCATCCCGGTCGACGCCATCTTCTCGCCGGTGCGGCGGGTGGCGTTCTCGGTCGAGCCGACCCGCGTCGAGCAGGCCACCAACTACGACAAGCTCACCCTCGAGATCGAGACCGACGGTTCGATCTCGCCGCGTGACGCGCTGTCGTCGGCGGGCGACACGCTGCGCAACCTCGTGGCGCTGGTCGCCGACCTGAGCGACGAGCCCCGTGGGCTCGAGCTGGGCGAGGTCGCGCCGTCGACCGCGTCACCCGACCTCGAGCTGCCGATCGAGGAGCTCGAGCTGTCCGAGCGCCCCCGCAACTGCCTGAAGCGCGCCCGGGTCGACACCATCGGCCAGCTGGTGCAGAAGACCGAGGACGACCTCCTCGCGATCACGAACTTCGGTTCGAAGTCGCTCGACGAGGTGCTCCAGAAGCTCGACGAGCGGGGCCTCGCCCTGCGGACCAAGGAGTAGCCATGCCGACCCCCAAGAAGGGTCCGCGCATCGGGCGTGACCCGGCCCACCAGCGGCTCATCATGGCGAACATGGCGTCGAGCCTGTTCGAGGCCGGTTACCTCGTCACCACCGTGGCGAAGGCGAAGGCACTGCGGCCCTACGCCGAGCACCTCATCACCAAGGCCAAGACCGGCGGCGTGCACCAGCGGCGTCAAGTGATCGCGACCATCCACGACCAGGACGTCACGCACAAGCTGTTCGCCGAGATCGGCCCGCGCTACCGCGACCGCCCGGGTGGCTACCTGCGCATCCTGAAGCTGGGTCCGCGTCCCGGTGACAACGCGCCCATGGCGCGCGTCGAATTGGTGTGAACCAGCTCTCGCTCGACGAGCCGACGTCGGCTCCGGGCGGGTCCGTCGGTCCTCAAGCTCACCGTCGCGCTACGACGGGACCGACTTCCACGGCTTCGCCGCGCAGCCCGACACGCGCACGGTCGAGGGCGTGCTGCGCGACGCACTCGGGCGGGTGCTGCGGGTCGACGACCTGTCGCTGTCGTGCGCGGGGCGCACCGACGCCGGTGTGCACGCGTGGGGTCAGGTGGTGTCGGTCCCGGTCGACGGCGATGCCGACATCGACCCCGAGCGTGTCGCCCACGCGGTGACCCGCCAGCTGGGACCCGAGGTGGTCGTGCGCACGGCGGCGCTGGTCGACCGCGACTTCGACGCCCGCCATTCCGCCCGCTGGCGCGCGTACCGCTACACGATCGTGAACCGGCCCGCGCCCGATCCCTTCCTGGCCCGCACCGCGTGGTGGCTCCCCGAGCCGCTCGACCTCAGGCTGCTGCGGCTGGGGGCCGACCCGTTCCTCGGTGAGCACGACTTCGCCACGTTCTGCCGCAAGGGTCCCGCCGGTTCGACCACGGTGCGCCGGGTGCTCGAGTCGTGCTGGCACGACCTCGGCGACGGCGTGCTCCGCTACGACATCACCGCCACCGCGTTCTGCTGGCAGATGGTGCGTTCGATCGTGGGCACGCTCGTCGACGTCGGCGCGGGCAAGATCCGCGCCGGTGACCTCCTGCAGCTGTTGCGCGCGCGCGACCGCAACGCGGCGGGAAGGGTAGGCGCACCTCACGGACTGTGCCTCTGGGAAGTCGGCTACTGACCCACCACACCGCGGAACATCCGTCAGTACACCTGCGCATACGACAGCGAACTGACGGATGCTCGAACGGGTGCGAGTGGGTAGCGTTCACGTCGTGGCGAAGGCGGCGATCGACGCGAAGCGCATCGACCGGTTGCGCGACATGTACGCCGACGAGGTGAACGGTGGCGCGCTGTTCCGCGGGCTCGCCGAGTACGCCGACGACCAACGACGCGCCGTGTTCCTCCAACTCGCGGCCGCCGAGGAACGTCACGCCGCGCACTGGGCGCGACTGCTGCGCGAGTCGGGGGTCGAGCCGCGCCAGCCGCGCGTCCCGTTCCGGGTGCGCGCGCTGTGCTTCCTGGCGCGGCACCTCGGCACCGAGGCGGTGCTCCCGCTCATGCTGCGCACCGAGGCGGCGGAGGCCGACCGCTACCGCTCCGACGCCGAAGCGACCGACGCCATGGCGCAGCAGGAGGCGGCCGCGGGCCGCACCATCGCGGCGATGCAGGGCATCCCCGAGGGTGGCCGCATCGCGCGCGCCGAGGGTCGTCACCGCGCCGAGATCGGCGGGGTGCTGCGGGCAACCGTGTTCGGCATCAACGACGGGCTGGTGTCGAACTTCTCGCTCGTGATGGGCGTCGCCGGCGGGACCACCAACAACAGCATCGTGTTGCTCGCCGGCATCGCCGGGCTGGTCGCCGGTGCGTTCTCGATGTCGTCGGGGGAGTGGATCTCGATCCGGTCGCAGCGCGAGCTCTACGAGAACGAGCTGCGCATCGAGCAGGAGGAGCTGCGCGCCTTCCCGGCGGAGGAGCGTGACGAGCTCGAGATGATCTACCGGGCCAAGGGCATCGCGCCCGAGGCCGCGCGCACGCTGGTCGACACGATCATGAACCGCAACGACATCGCGCTCGACACGCTGGCGCGGGAGGAGCTCGGGCTCGATCCGAGCACGCTCGGTTCGCCGTGGACGGCGGCGATCTCGTCGTTCGCCGCCTTCGCGCTGGGCGCCGCCTTGCCGGTGATCCCGTTCCTGTTCGGCAGCGGCGCGGCGCCCACCGTCGTGGCCGCGGTGCTCTCGGTGGTGGCGCTGTTCGGCGTCGGCGCGGCGACGTCGATCTTCACCGGGCGCCACGCCGGCCGCGCCGGGTTGCGCATGGCGCTGATCGGGGCGGTGGTCGCGCTCATCACGTTCGGCATCGGCAAGGCCGTCGGCCAGGCCCTCTAGCTCCCGACGGGCTCAGTCGAGATAGAGGAAGCAGTAGCCCTCGTCGCGGAACTCGATCCCGGCGGCGCGCAGCTCGACGTCCCAGTCGCCGCGCACCGCAGGATCGGTCTCCTGCATGCCGTGGTCGGCGACCAGCACGAAGGCGGTGTCGTCGAACGCGCCGGACCGTTCCACCGCCGTCAGCACGTCGCCGACGCGCGCGTCGGAGTCGCGCACCGACGCCGCCGCGATCTCCGAGAACGGGCCCCCCTCGTGGAACGCGGAGTCGGTGAGGGTGAAGTTGCACCACATGAACGTCGGCGTCGGGAACGACAGGTCGCGGTAGTGACCCGCCCAGATGCCGACGGCCTGCTCCGCGCCCATGTGGTCGACGACCGACGACCACGAGTAGTCCTTCGACGGGCGCACGAACCGCTCGGTCGTGTGCGGCAGGCCCTCGGGTGACTCGGGGATCGGCGGCACCTCGCCCCGGCGGAACCAGTCGAAGGTCGAGTAGTCGGCACCGAGGTCGCAGGGCTCGTTCACCGAGGCGGTGAACGCGCCCGGCCGGGCGCGGTGGATGACGTCGTGCAGGGACTCGACCCCCGGCGTGAGGTGCTCCATCGCCCACGGCCACGTGGCCTGGGAGTTCGTGATCACCTGCTCGCCGCGGGCGCGGTCGAACCACGCGTTGTGCAGGATCCCGTGGTGGCCGGGGAGACGGCCGGTGAGGATCGACGTGTGGTTGGCGAGCGTGACGGTCGGGAGCCCGGCCATCGCCCCCCACTCGTACGCGGTTCCCATCTCGATCAGCCGGGCGACGTTGGGCGCCTCACCGGCCGCGGCCATGGCGTAGAGGACGTTCGGGTTGACGCCGTCGAACAGGAACCCGACGACGTGCGCGGGCCGCCCGGCCGCGGGATCGAGCACGTCGGTGCGCACGACGCCGTCCTGCCCGGCGAGGTGGTGGCCGCGCGCGTCGCGCTCGCAACCGAGGAGCTCGGCGATGGTGGGCGCGACGTCGACCAGGCGTCCGACCCGCGGTACGAGGCCGTCGTTGCGCACGCCCTTCCCGGCGACGACGAACGGCGCGCGCGCCTGCACGATGCCGAGCGAGCCGTGCTCGCCCCGATGGCCGCCCTGGTCCTCCCAGTTGTGCGCGCCGGTGTGCAGCACGCAGAGGTCGGGCGCCGCCGGATGGTCGAAGAGCTGCGCGATGTGGTCGTAGGCGAACGGGTACGAGTTGGCGTCACGCGCGGGATGGGGGTCGGCCAGCTCGGCGGTGAGGCCGACGAGCCGGTCGGGGGACTGGTCGGCGACCGGATCGTGCCCCGTCACGCCGGTCCGCACGTAGCCCGCGGCGGCGTCGTCGACCCGCCGGAACTCGACCCGTCCGTCGGCGCTCGCCGCCTCGTACGTGTCAGGACCCGTGCGCCGGGTCACCATGTCGACGATCGGTGCGAGCCGCCGATCCAGCAGCACGTCGAGCGCGGCATCGAGGCTGGACACGGCGTCAGGGTAGCGACCGGCGCCCGAGTGCCTCGCGGGTCGGTCAGAGCGGGACGACCCTCCAGATCCCGCCGCCGCCGCCGTCGCCGTCGGTCACGACGTACAGGTTGCCGTCCGGTCCCTCGACCGGTACCCGGAGCCGCTGGCGGATCGCGAGCGTCGATGCCGCGGGGTGCGTGAGACTGGTGCCGGGACCGTCGAGGCTCATCACGAGCATGCGCTGGCCGACCGACGGGCTGCCGTCGAGGCAGGCGACGGCCAGCGCGCCGTTCCACGTCTTCCACTGCGCGCCGACGAGGAACGTGCCCCCCGACGGGGCGACGGTGACGCCGCCGGAGACCCAGGTCGGGAGCTCGGTCGCCCCGGGGCCGGTCATGGGCTTGGACTGGTCGTAGCCGCCGGCGCCGTCGTTCGGGTTCCAACCCGCGTTGCCGCCGTTCACGAGCTTGTTGACCTCGTCGTTCACATCGGGCCCGTGCTCGACCGAGTACGGGTCGTTGCTCCCCGGGCGGAAGGCGATGCCCTGGGGGTTGCGGTGACCCTTCGAGTACCAGAGCTTCCCGGAGGCGTTGCCGGGCCACGCGGTGCCGTCGGTGGTCACCCGGAGGATCTTGCCGCCGAGGGAGTTGTCGTCCTGCGGCGCGGTCGCGGTCCCGGCGTCACCGGTCGACACGAAGAGCGCGCCGGTCCCCGGTTGGAACCGCACCCGGCAGCCGTTGTGGAAGCCCGGGTTGTGCGGGATCCCCTGGATGATGACCGTCCAGTTGGAGATCGCCGGCGTGGCGCCCGGGTTCAGGTCGAACCGTGCCACCCGGTTGTCGGTCGTGGTCGAGTAGCAGACGTAGGCGCGGAGGTTCCCGGTGCCGTACGCGGGGTCGATCGCCAGGCCCATGAGGCCGCCCTCGCCGGAGGCGCTGAACCCGCCGTCGAAGCTCGAGACCCGCCCGAGCGCGTGGTGACGGTCGCCGTCGCCGAAGCGGGCCGAGATCTGACCGGAGTCGTTCTCGGTGTAGACGGGCAGGCCGGACGGGAGGAAGGCCAGGTCCCATGCCCGCGAGAGGCCGTCGACCCAGATCGAGGTGATCAGCCCCGGCGCGCCGGGCTCGGCGGCGCCGAAGCAACCGGTGACCAGGAGGGCGCACGCGGCGACGAGGCCGACCAGGAGCACCCGGGCGGGACGGCGCGGGCGGTGGGCGCGGCGGGAGCGAGCGGCGGGGGCGCGACGCATGGGACCTCTTCCGACGTGGGGCTCGGGGGAGACATCGGCAGCTCGGGCGAGGGGCTGAAGCTAGTGGCCGGTCCGCCGGTCCGGCGGCGCGGCTCCGATTGCCGCGGGGACCGGCCGCGGACTAGATTGTCCGTTCGCGCCCGACCCCGGTCTCGGCGGTCGGCGCCACCGCAACCTTTCGTGAGGACCCGTTGCGCACGTTCACCCCCAAACCCGCTGACATCAACCGCGCCTGGCACGTGATCGACGCCGAGGGCCAGGTGCTGGGCAAGGTCGCCACCGAGGCGGCCACCCTGCTGCGCGGCAAGCACAAGCCGATCTGGGCGCCCCACGTCGACACCGGCGACCACGTCGTGATCGTCAACGCGGCGAAGCTCGACCTCAGCGCACGCAAGCTCGCCGACAAGCGGTACCACCGCCACTCCGGCTACCCGGGCGGCCTCAGCAGCGAGTCGCTCGAGCACCTCCTCGGGCGCAACCCCGAGCGGGTCGTGCGCCTCGCCATCCGCGGCATGCTCCCCAAGAACCGCCTCGGAAGGGCGATGATCCGCAAGCTGCGGGTCTACGCCGGCCCGACCCATCCCCACCAGGCCCAGCAGCCCCAGCCGCGCGCGCTGGCGTCGAAGCGCTGATTCCAGCGATCTCCCGTTCGATGGTCGATCTCACTGCGCCGTCCCGCCCTCCGGGCACGGCTTCGCTTCATCTCTCCTAGGAGTCGAAGGTGCCCAAGCCCCTCATCCAGCGCACCGGCCGCCGCAAGGAAGCGGTGGCCCGGGTGCGGTTGCGCCCCGGTTCCGGCGTGATCATGGTCAACGGCCGGCCGTTCGAGCAGTACTTCCCGATCCTCACCCACCGGGTCGTCGCCCTCGAGCCGCTCCGGCTCACCCAGACCGCCGACGTCTACGACGTCGACGCCACCCTCGACGGTGGCGGCGTGAGCGGGCAGGCCGGTGCGCTGCGCCTCGGCATCGCCCGGGCGCTCATCTCGCTCGACGAGGAGGCGCGCCCGCAGCTCAAGAAGGCGGGACTCCTGACGCGTGACGCGCGCGAGAAGGAACGGCGCAAGTACGGCCTGAAGAAGGCCCGTAAGGCTCCGCAGTACTCGAAGCGCTGAGGCACGCGCGGTCCCGACGTCATGACGCTGCGCTTCGGCACCGACGGGGTGCGCGGGGTTGCCAACCGGGAGCTCACCCCCGAGCTCGTCACCGCGCTCGGCCGCGCCGCGGTGCGCGTGCTCGGTCTTGACGAGCCCTTCGTCATCGGGCGTGACACCCGGCGCTCGGGTCCGATGCTCGAGGCCGCGCTCGTGGCCGGGCTCTGCGCCGAGGGTGCCGACGTCGTGCTCGTCGGGGTGCTCCCCACGCCCGGCATCGCCCAGGTCGCCCGTGAGCGCGGCGCCCCCGCCGCGGTGCTCTCCGCCAGCCACAACCCGTACGGCGACAATGGCGTGAAGCTCTTCGCGGCCGGCGGGCGCAAGATCCCCGAGTCGCTCGAGGTGCAGGTGGAGGAGGAGCTCCGCACGCTCGCGGTCACCCAGCCGGAACCCGGGCCCGAGGGCGTGGGCGTCGGCGTGTCGAGCGAGCACCGCAGCGCACTCGACGACTACGTGGCCGCGCTGGTCGACTCCCTGCAGGGCCGGCAGCTCAGCAGTCTGCACGTGGTGGTCGACTGCGGCAACGGCGCCGCCTTCCGCGCCGCGCCCACGGCGTTGCGGGCGCTGGGCGCCACCGTCGACGTGATCCACGCGTCGCCCGACGGCGTGAACATCAACGCCGGCTGCGGCTCCACGCACCCCGGCGACCTCCAGGAGGCGGTGCTGCTGGCCCGCGCCGACGCCGGGCTCGCGTTCGACGGCGACGCCGACCGGGTGATCGCGGTCGACGAGCGCGGCGTCCTCGTCGACGGTGACGAGATCCTGGCGATCACCGCCATCGACCTGCACGACCGCAAGCTGTTGCGCGGCGACGCGGTCGTCGCCACCGTCATGTCGAACCTCGGGCTGCGCCGGGCGCTCGAGCCGTACGGCGTCGCGGTGATCGAGACCCCGGTCGGGGACCGCAACGTGCTCGACGTGCTGGAGCAGCGCAACCTCAGCCTCGGGGGTGAGCAGTCGGGGCACGTGATCTTCGCCGATCACGCCACCACCGGCGACGGCACCCTGACCGGCATCGTGCTCCTCGACACGATGGCCCGGCGCGGGCGGTCGCTCTCCGAGCTGGCCGCGGTGCTCACCCGGGTGCCCCAGGTCCTCCGCAACGTCACGGTCGGCGGTGCCGACCAGCTCCGGGGCGACACCGCCTTCTGGAGCCGCGTGCGCGACGTCGACGACGAGCTGGGCGACGACGGCCGGGTGCTCGTGCGGCCCTCGGGCACCGAGCCGCTGGTGCGGGTGATGGTGGAGTCGACCGACGCCGACGCCGCCGCCGAGGCCGCCGACCGGCTGGTCGAGCTGGTCGAGCACGCGGCGTCACGGGCCGCGCCCGCACGGTTCTAGCGCGCTCCGCCGCGCCTCGAACCTCTAACCTCTCCCACCATGTGTGGCATCGTCGGGGTCGTCCGCCGCCGCGCCACCCGCCCGGTGCCGGACGCCGCCGCGCTGGTGCGCCGGCTCGACGAGGCCCTCGCCGCGGCCGGCGATGGTATCGCGAACGGTGGCCTCACCGACACGGTCCGTGAGATGGCGGCGCAGGTCGAGGCGGTCGACCGCGAGCTCCGGGGGGTGCCCGGCGTGCGGGCGCTGCTGGGCGACCCGCAGTCGGCCCTGCTGATCGGCGACCGCGTCGACCAGCTCACCGCCTGGCTCGACCGGGTGGAGGCCGAGCTCGACGGCGGCCTCGGCCCGACCCTCGTGCCCGCCGAGCTGGAGCAGGTGAACGCAACCGTGGTCCGGGCGCGCGACGCGGTGTGGGCCGTCAGCCGCGACCGCCTGCGCACCGCGCGCGAGGTCGGCGCCCTCGCCGGGCCCGACCCCTCCATCGCCGCCATCGAGGCGTCCCTGTCGGTCCAGGTCGCGTTGTCGGCGATCGACCGGCTCGAGGTGCGCGGCCGCGACTCCGCCGGGCTCCACCTGCTGGTGCGCCATCACGGCCTCGACCTCGACGAACCCGCGGTGGGCCGCCTGGTCGCGCTGCGTGCCGACGACCCGCTCTTCGGTTCGGGGTCGGTGCGGGCGATGGGCGACGTGATGTCGTTCGTGTACAAGGCGGCCGCAGAGATCGGCGAGCTGGGCGACAACACCGCGGTCCTGCGCGACGCCGTCCGCGATGACTCGCTGCTGCACCTCGCGCTGGCCGATCCGGCCGCCGAGGTGATGGTGCTCGGGCACACGCGGTGGGCGAGCGTCGGCATCATCTCCGAGGCGAACGCGCACCCGCTCAACAATGAGGAGCTCGACGGCGACGAACGGCCCTACGTGGTCAGCGCGCTCAACGGCGACGTCGACAATTACGCCGACCTCAAGGCCCTCGAGCAGCTCCAGGTGCCGGCCGAGATCACCACCGACGCCAAGGTGATCCCGGCGCTGGTCGCTCGGCGCCTGGCCGCGGGAGCGACGGTGGACGACGCGTTCCGCACCACGGTGGCCGACCTGGCGGGCTCGATGGGGATCGCGGCACAGACCGCAGCCGCGCCCGACGAGCTGCTGCTCTCCCTGCGCGGCAGTGGCCAGGCCCTCTACGTGGGGCTGGCGGAGGACGCCTTCGTCGTCGCCAGCGAGCCCTACGGCGTGGTCGAGGAGACGGCCACGTACCTCCGCATGGACGGTGAGACGCCGGCCGACACCGAGCGGGCGGCGGCCACGCGCGGGCAGGTGGTGGTCCTCGACGCCGAGCACGCCGGCACCCTCGACGGCATCCGGCGCTTCGCGTTCGACGGCACGCCGCTGCCGGTGTCACCCGACGAGCTCCAGCACGCCGAGATCACCACTCGCGACATCGACCGCGGCGACTTCCCCCACTTCCTGCTGAAGGAGATCTCCGAGGCGCCGGCGTCGTTCCGCAAGACCCTGCGCGGGAAGGTCGCCGAGCGCGACGGGCAGCTCGACGTCACCCTGGGTCCCGACACGCTGCCCGACGACCTGCGGGCGCGCCTGCGCGACGGCAGCATCCGGCGGGTCGTGGTGATCGGCCAGGGCACCGCCGCCATCGCCGGACAGAGCCTGGCCGCGGTCCTCGGGGCGCTCACGAACGACCAGCTGCGCGCCGAGGCCGTCGTCGCCACCGAGTTCTCGGGCTTCCAGCTGCGCGACGACATGTCCGACACGTTGGTCGTCGCCATCAGCCAGAGCGGCACCACCACGGACACCAACCGCACCGCGGACCTGGCGCGCGCCCGCGGCGCCGGGGTCGTGTCGATCGTCAACCGGCGCAACAGCGACCTGGTCGACAAGTCCGACGGCGTGCTCTACACGTCGGACGGGCGCGACGTCGAGATGGCGGTACCGTCCACCAAAGCGTTCTACGCGCAGATCGCGGCCGGGTCGTTGCTCGCCGTCGCCCTCGCGCGCGAGGTCACGACGCTGGACGGCGCGCGGGTGCACGAGCTGCTCGACGCCCTGCGGTCGCTCCCGGACGCGATGCTCCGCGTGCTCGGGCAGCGCGACGCCATCGCCGAGATCGCCCGCCGGCACGCCACCACGCGCCGCTACTGGGCGGTCGTCGGCAACGGCCGCAACCGCATCGCCGCCGCGGAGGTGCGGGTCAAGGCGTCCGAGCTCTGCTACAAGTCGATCTCGTTCGACGCCACCGAGGACAAGAAGCACATCGACCTGTCGGCCGAGCCGCTGGTGGTGGTGTGCGCGGCGGGGCTGCAGGGGTCGAACGCCGACGACGTGGCCAAGGAGATCGCGATCTACCGCGCCCACCGCGCGGCGCCGATCGTGATCGCCAACGACGGCGAACGCCGGTTCGACGCTGCGCTCGAGACCATCCCGGTGCCCGTGGTGCACGCCGACGTCGCGTTCGTGCTCTCGGCCATGGCCGGCCACCTCTTCGGGTACGAGGCCGCCCTCGCGATCGACGCGTCGGCGCGACCGCTGCGCGAGGCGCGCGCCGCGATCCAGTTCGCGGTCTCGGCCAGCGACGACGGCCTCGACGTCCTCGCCCGCCTTCGACCCGCCATCGAGGGCCCGGCGGCGGCCTTCCTCGACGGCGTGCGCGCCCGCGGGTACGACGGCCACCTCGAAGCCGGCACCGCGGTGCGCATCGCGTCGCTGCTGCGCTACGCCATCGGCATCGTGCCCCTCGACGTGTACCAGGTCGAACACGGCGCGGTGGGCACCCCGAGCCGCGTGGTCGAGGACCTCACCGCCGCGCTGACCGCCGGCATCGAGGAGCTGACCCGGCCGGTCGACGCGATCAAGCACCAGGCGAAGACGGTCACCGTCGGCATCTCCCGTTCCGACGAGGAGCTGCTCCAGGTCGCGCTGGCGCGCGAGGTGCTGGCGGCGGGCGCCGCGCGCGACGCGCTCAGCTACCGCGCGCTGCGCACGCTGGTCGCGCTCGACCCTGCGGTCGAGCAGGTCGTCGGCTTCACCCGCTACCGCATCGAAGGTGACGTCGACGCCGACGACGCCACCATCCACGTCGTGGACCGCGGCGGCATCTCCCTCGACCTGCGCTCGCGCACCGACGACGACCCCCGTCTCGTGGGTACCAAGCACCGCGTCGCCACCCAGCGCGAGGTCACCGTCGCCCGCGGCCGCCGCGACCAGCGCACCGTGATCATCGTGCCCGAGGTCAAGGACAACCAGACCGTGGGCGTGACGCTGCTCCAGGCGCGCTTCGTCGACCACCTCCCGGCCGACGTCGCCCGCACCGTGCTGCAGGGCTACCAGGGCCGGTACGGCGCCCTGCGCGACGCGGTCACCGAGACCACGCCGACGTTCGACGACAGCCGCCTGGCCGGGTTCGACGTGGTCGACCTGCTCACCGAGCCGGTCTACGTCCTCGCCGATCGCTGGCGCTGACGTGGGCACCAGCGCCGGACGATCAGGGCACGAACGCTCACGGACGAGCGCCCGCAGATGAACGGCCGTCGATGAACGAGGTGCTCGGGATCCGCGGCCTCGGCACCGATCTCGTGGAGATCGAGCGGTTCCGGCAGGCGCTGGCGCGTCGCGCCAGCCTGCCCGATCGGCTCTTCACCGCGGGCGAGCAGGAGTACGCGTTCGGCCAGCACGATCCGGTGCACAGCCTCGCCGCCCGGTTCGGCGCCAAGGAGGCGGTCATGAAGGCGCTGGGCGCCGGCCTCGGCGCGTTCGCGTTCCGCGCCGTCGAGGTGGTGCGCGACGACACCGGCGCGCCGTCGCTCGCACTGCACGGCGCGGCCGCCACACTCGCCGCCGAGCGCGGCGTGCGGGCCTGGCAGCTCTCGCTGACGCACACCGACGCCACCGCGATGGCGGTGGTGCTCGCCCTCGGCTGAGGAGCACGCGATGGAGCCTGTCCTCACGCCGGAGGCGATGAACGAGGCCGACCGGCGCACGATCGCCGCCGGCACCCCGGTCGACGTGCTCATGGACCGCGCCGGGCGGGCCGTGGCCTGGGAGGTGCGACGGGTCACGCACGGGACGTATGGGCAGCGCGTCGTGCTCGTGTGCGGCAAGGGCAACAACGGCGGCGACGGGCTCGTGGCCGGGCGCGTGCTCGCGGGCTGGGGCATGCGGACCCGCGTGTTCGAGCTGGCCGACGGGATCGACCACGTCGCGTTCACGCGTGCGCTGGCCGACGCCCACGTGGCCGTCGACGCCATGTTCGGCACCGGGTTCCGCGGGGCGCTGGCGGACGACGCCGCGTTCGTCGCCGGGCAGCTGGCCGCGTGGGACGGCCCCACGGTCGCGGTCGACATCCCGTCGGGCGTCGACGGGCTCCGCGGCCTGGTCTTCGGGCCCACCGTGCGCGCCACCCGCACGGTGACCTTCGCCGCGCGCAAACCCGGTGTGGTGTTCGAGCCCGGGCGTTCGTACTCCGGGGAGGTCGTGGTCGCCGACATCGGGATCGACCTCGGGCCCGGGCCGCACCCCGGACTGGTGACCGACGACGACGTGCGGGCGTGGCTCCCGCCCCGGGCACCCGACGCGCACAAGTGGCGGTCGGGGGTGATGGTCGTCGGCGGCTCGGGCGGCATGACCGGCGCCCCGATGTTCGTGAGCCACGCCGCGATGCGGGCCGGCGCCGGGATCGTGTGGTGCGGGTTGCCCGGTGACGACGCCGCGCGCGCCGCCTCCGGTACGGAGGTGATCACGCGCCCACTGCCCGCCACCCCGAACGGCGCCCTGGCCCGCAACGCGGCGGAGCCGGTGTTGGCGGCGATCGGACGGTTCGGCGCGCTGGCCGTCGGTCCCGGTCTCGGACCCGACGCGGAAGTCGGGCTCGCGGTGCGGGCGCTGGTCGCGGAAGCGCGTGCGCCGCTCGTGCTCGACGCCGACGGGCTCAACGCGTTGACGGGCGACTTCGCCGCGTTCGACGCCCGTCGCACGCTGGGCGCGCCGGCGGTGCTCACGCCGCACGCGGGCGAGTACGAGCGGCTGATGGGCCGACCGGTGGGCGACGACCGCATCGAGGCCGCGTGCACGCTCGCCGAGCGGTCGGGTGCCGTCGTCCTCCTGAAGGGCCCCGGCACCGTCGTCGCCGCGCCCGGCGGTCGGGTGGCGCTCAACCCGACCGGCGGCGCCGAGCTCGCCACCGCGGGCAGCGGCGACGTGCTCACCGGCATCGTGGCCGGGTTCCTGGCGCGGGGGATGGCGCCCTTCGAGGCGGCGGCGGCGGCGGCGTGGGTGCACGGGGCCACCGCCGATCGGTTGGTGGCGAGCGACGGCCCCGGCCTCGTCGCCGGCGACCTCGTCCGGGGCCTGCCGCGTACGCTGCAGGCCTTGGGAGTGGCCGCATGAGCGGAGTGCCGCGAGCCGGGTATCCCGGCGGCAGCGGAGCGGGGGCCGAGCGCCCCGGAGCCGCGACGAGCGGGCAGGCATGAGCGCCGACGCCGACGCGCGGTGTGGAGCGAGGTCGACCTCGACGCGATCCGCGCCAACGTCCGCGCCCTGCGCGAGCTGGCGGCGCCCGCCGAGCTGCTCGCGGTCGTCAAGGCGAACGGGTACGGCCACGGCGCGGTGCCGGTGGCGCGGGCCGCGCTGGGTGCCGGCGCGACCTGGCTGGGCGTGGCCCGCGTCGACGAGGGGGAGCAGCTGCGCGCCGCCGGCATCGACGCCCCGGTGATGCTCCTCTCGGAGCCGGCGCCGAGGGTCGCCGATCGGGTCGTCGCGCAACGGCTGACGCCGGTCGTCTACACCGAGCCGGGGATCGACGCGCTGGCGAAGGCCGTCGCCGACGCCGGACGCGCCGAGCCGCTCGCCGTGCACCTCAAGGTCGACACCGGCATGCACCGCGTGGGCTGCACTCCGGAAGAAGCGGTGGCGCTGGCCATGCACGTCGCGGCGCGTGACGAGCTCGCCCTCGCCGGCGTGTGCACCCACCTCGCGGTCGCCGACGAGCCCGGGAACCCCTACACCACCGACCAGCTGAGCCGGTTCGACGCGGTCCTCGACGCGCTGGCGGCGCGCGCCCTCCGCCCTCCGCTCGCGCACGCGGCGAACTCCGCGGCCCTCCTGACCGACCCGCGGGCGCGCTACGACCTCGTGCGGATCGGCATCGCCTGCTACGGCCTGCCCCCGCGCCCGTGCTGGCCGACCACGCCGGGGTCACCCTGCAGCCGGCGCTCTCGTTGCGGGCGCGCATCACCATGGTGAAGACCTTGCCGCCCGGCGCACGCGTGTCCTACGGGTTGCGGTCGGAGGTCGGGCCGTCGGGAAGGGTGGCGACGGTGCCCGCGGGCTACGCCGACGGCGTGCCCCGCAACCTCGGCCTCGCCGGCGGCGAGGTTCTGGTCAGAGGCCGGCGCCGCCCGATCGTCGGTGTGGTGACGATGGACCAGCTGCTCGTCGACCTCGGCGACGCCCCCGCCGACGTCGACGACGAGGTCGTGCTCATCGGCCGCCAGGGCGACGACGAGGTCACCGCCACCGAGTGGGCGGCGCGCCTCGACACCATCTCGTACGAGATCGTCACCGGCATCGGCGCGCGCGTGCCGCGCAGCTACACGGGTGGGTCCATGTGATGGAGATGCAGTGGCGGCGTGGCCGGATGGCCGGGACGCCGCGACGGAATCGACCGGTCTGATGGCGCCGCGGGCGCTGAAGCGCACCGGGATCGTTGCCGGCGTGGCCGCGGGCGCCGTCGGCATCGCCTACGCGACGGAGCGCGCCCTCGTGGCGCGCCTGCGCCACCGCGAGGATCCCGACGCCGGGCTGCCCCTCGTCCCCGAGTACGACGCCATGCGCGTCCTCGACAGTCACGACGGCGGCACGATCTACACCATCTCGCGGGGAGACGGGCCGCCGGTGGTGTTCTGCCACGGGGTCACCCTCTCGTCGCGCGTCTGGGCGAAGCAGTTCGAGTCGTTCCCCGCCGCGGGGTTCCGGGCGGTGGCCTTCGACTCCCGCGGGCACGGCGAGTCGGTGGCCGGCGACACCGGCCACTCGATCGACAACCTGGCCGACGACCTTCGCAGCGTGCTCGAGGGCCTCGACCTGCGCGACGTGGTGCTGGTCGGGCACTCGATGGGCGGGATGGCGGTGCAGGCCTTCGCCATCCGTCACCCGGACGTGCTGCACGAGCGCGTGTGCGGGTTGGTGCTGCAGTCGACCTCGTCGCACAACCTGGTCAGTGACGCCCGCCGCGTGCGCGAGGCGCTCGAACGGCTCTCGCGCCTGGGTCCCGACCTCACCGCGTTCATGCGTCCCCGCAACCTCGGGTTCCTGCTGGCACGGATCGGCTTCGGCGACGACCCGCACCCGAGCCACGTCGAGGCGACCCGCGAGATGCTCGCGGCGTGCAGCCGTGACACGACCCGCGCCGCCGCCACCGCGCTGCTCAGCCTCGACCTCACCGCGGGACTGCCGTCGATCGACGTGCCGACCCTCGTGCTGGTGGGGACCGCCGACGCGCTGACGCCGCCGCGCGACTCGCGCCGCATCGTCGACCTCGTCCCCGGAGCCCGCCTGGTCGAGTACCCCGGTGCCGGCCACATGCTCATGTACGAGCGCACCGAAGCGGTCGACGCGCTCATCATGGAGTTCGCGCGCCAGTGCCAGGCCGGCGGCGCCGGCGCCGGCGCGCTCGACGAGAGCTCCGCCGCCTCGGCCGGTTGACGTGATCACCGACGTGCCGGGCGTGCAGGCCGGGCACTGGACCGGCGCCGACACCGGCGTGACCGTCGTGCTGCTCCCACCCGAGACCGTCGGCTCGGTCGAGATCCGCGGGGGCGCCCCCGCGACCCGGGAGACCGCGGTGCTCGACCCGCTCGCCACCGTCGAGCACGTCGACGCGGTCGTGCTCACCGGCGGTTCGGCGTTCGGTCTGGCCACCGCCGACGGCGTGATGCAGGCGCTGGCCGAGCAGGGCCGGGGCTTCCCGACGCTGGGCGGGCCGGTGCCCATCGTGCCGACCGCGGCGATCTTCGACCTCGTCGCATCCGGCGGCGTGCGGCCGGGGCCCGACGAGGGCCGCGCCGCGCTCGCCGCCGCTCAGGATCCCGACGCCGTCTTCACGACGGGGCGCGTCGGTGCCGGCCGCGGCGCCCGGGTGGCCAAGTGGCGGGGGGCCGAGCACGGCACCACCGGCGGCCTCGGCAGCGCGTCAGCACGTGACGGCGACGTGGTGGTCGGTGCGATCGCGGTGGTGAACGCGGTCGGCGACATCGTGGGGAGCGACGGCGGCCTGCTCGTCGGCTCCGGCGCGCCGCCCGACGCGCCGGGCTTCCCCGACCCCGCGCCCTTCGAGGAGGACGCGTCGGGCGCCGGGACCAACACCACGCTGGTGCTCGTCGCCACCAACGCCCGGTGCTCGAAGGTCGAGTGCCATCTGTTGGCCCGCAGCGCGCACCACGGCATGGCGCGTGCGATCCACCCGTCGCACACCCGTCACGACGGCGATCTCGCGTTCGTGGTGGCGACCGGCACGGTCGAGGGACACCTCGATCGCCTCCGCGTGATGGTCACCGAGGTGACGGCGGAGGCGATCCGCGATGCGGTCGCGTACCATCGCGCGGCACCCTGACAGGCCGGGTCCCACCGTGTCGCTCCTCCAACCATCTCCGTTCGCCTCGTTCGCCGATCTCGAGCGGGAGGCGCTCTCGTGCACCAAGTGCCCGCTGGCGGCCACCCGCACCCAGGTGGTGTTCGGGGTCGGGGACCCGACCGCCGACCTGCTCTTCGTGGGTGAGGCTCCCGGTGAGCAGGAGGACCTCACCGGCGAGCCGTTCGTCGGCCGCGCCGGGCGGCTGCTCACCAGCCTCATCGAGGGGATCGGGCTCACCCGCACGGACGTGTACATCGCCAACGTCGTGAAGTGCCGCCCGCCCGGCAACCGCGACCCGGAGCCCGCCGAGATCGAGAGCTGCCGGCCCTACCTCGAGGCCCAGGTCGCGTTCATCGATCCGAAGGTCGTGGTGACGCTCGGCAACTTCGCCACCAAGCTGCTGCTCTCCACCAAGGAGGGCATCACCAAGCTGCGCGGCCGCGAGTTCCCGTACCGCGACGGTGTGCTCATCCCCGTGTTCCACCCGTCGGCGGTGTTGCGGAACGGCGGCACCGCCCTGGCCCAGGCGCGGGCCGACTTCGTCGTGGTCAAGCGCGCGCTCGCGCGCACGACACGCAGCCGATGAAGCTGTCGGCGACGACGCACACCGCCGACGAGACCCACGCGCTCGGCCGCCGCGTCGGCGCCGTGCTGCGCGCCGGCGACGTCGTGGTGCTCGACGGCGAGCTCGGCACCGGCAAGACCGTGTTCGCCAAGGGCATCGCGATCGCGCTCGGCATCAGCGAGCCGGTCGTGAGCCCCACGTTCACCGTCGTGCGCGAGTACGACGCCCCCACGCCGCTCGTGCACGTCGACGTCTACCGGCTCGACCACCTCCAGGAGCTGCACGACCTCGGGTTCGACGACCTCGTGGGGAGCGACGCGGTGACCGTCGTGGAGTGGGGCGACCGGGTGAGCGCGCTGCTCCCCGCCGACCGCCTCGACGTGCACCTGGCGCTCGGTGCCGACGATGACGAGCGGTCGGTGTGGCTCGAGGCCACGGGCGTCTCGTGGGCCGGGCGCCGCGACCCGCTGGTCGCCGCGGTCTCGGGATACTGAGGTGCTCGTGCTCGCGATCGACACCGCGACCGCCCAGGTGTCGGTGGCGTTCGGCGACCAGGGCGCGGTGCTGGGCGAGGTGCGGCTCGCCGGCGGCCGCCGTCACGCCGAGCAGTTGGCGCCCGCCATCGACTACCTGCGCCGTGAGCTCGACATCGACCTGGGCCACCTCGCCGCCATCGCCGTCGGCACCGGTCCCGGGTTGTTCACCGGGCTGCGCGTCGGCGTCACCACCGGCAAGGTGATGGCGCAGGCGCTCCGCATCCCCGTGGTCGGCATCCCGAGCCTCGACCTCGTCGCCTACCCGCTCCGTCACAGCGACCGGATGATCGTCGCGGTGCTCGACGCCCGCCGCCGCGAGGTGTTCGCGGCGCGGTACCGGCCCGTGCCCGGTGGCGTGCAACGCGTCTCCGACTACGCGGTGCACACGCCCGCCGAGCTGGTCGCCGACCTCGCGGCCGAGCCCGGCGTCGAGCCCCACGGGTTGCTCCTGGCGGGTGACGGCGTGGCTCGCTTCCCGGAGGAATTCGGCGCGCTCGAGCACGCCGAGGTGGCCGGCACCGAGTTCGCGGCGCCGAGCGTCGACGCGCTCGTGGCCCTCGCCACCGCCCGGGCCGAGCGGGAGGAGTTCGAGCTGCCGGCCGAGCTGCGCCCGCTCTACCTCCGCCAGAGCGACGCCGAGATCGCCTGGGGCGACCGGGCGGCGGCGGGGTAAGCCGGGATCATGGCCGCCGAACCCGATGTCGAGGCGCTGAGCGTCACCATCCAGCCGATGCGGCGCCGTCACATCCGCGCGGTGCTGCGGATCGAGCAGCAGGTGTACCCGCGTCCGTGGAGCTCGTCGCTGTTCCTGTCCGAGCTCGCGCTGCGCGCGACGCGCGCGTACTACGTCGCGCGCGTCGGTCGCGAGCTGGTGGGGTACGCGGGCCTGATGATGACGCTCGACGAAGGGCACGTGACGACCATCGCCGTCGATCCGCGGCGGCACCGGGCGAAGATCGGGACCCGCCTGCTCCTGGTGCTCGCGCGCGACGCCATCGGACGCGGTGCCACCGCGCTCACCCTCGAGGTGCGCATGTCGAACACCGGGGCGCAGGACATGTACCGGCGGTTCGGGTTCGAGCCCGTGGGCGTGCGCAAGAACTACTACCAGGAGGTCAACGAGGACGCGCTCGTGATGTGGGCGAACGAGGTCGACCAACCCGCGTACGCGGAGCTGCTGGCGTCGATCGAGCGCACCGTGCCGGGGGAGACGGTCGTCGAGGAGGCGAGGCGCTGGTGACGCTCGTCCTCGGCATCGAGACGTCGTGCGACGAGACCGCGGCCGCAGTGGTCGAGGACGGCCGCCTCGTGCTCTCGTCGGTGGTGTCGAGCCAGATCGACCTGCACGCCCGCTTCGGCGGCGTGGTGCCCGAGGTGGCGAGCCGCGCCCACGTGGAGCTGATCACGCCCGTCATCGCGGAGGCGCTGGTCGAGGCCGGCGTCGAGCTCTCCGACCTCGACGCGGTGGCCGCGTGCCACGGTCCCGGTCTCGCCGGCGCGCTGCTGGTGGGGGTGAGCGCGGCGAAGGCGCTGGCGCTGGTGGCCGACCTGCCCTACGTGGGCGTCAACCACCTGGAAGCGCACCTGCACGCCGCGTGGCTGGCCGAGCCCGACCTCGAGCCGCCGCTCGCGGTGCTGATCGTCTCCGGCGGCCACACCATGACCATCGTGATGGAGGCACACGGCCGCTACCGCGTGGTCGGCCAGACCGTCGACGACGCCGCGGGCGAGGCGTTCGACAAGGTGGCGCGCCATCTCGGTCTCGGGTACCCGGGCGGTCCGGTGATCGACCGCCTCGCGCGCGACGGCGACGCCGCGGCCGTGCGTTTCCCGCGGGCGATGCCGGGCGAGGCCGACTTCTCGTTCGCGGGCTTGAAGACCGCGGTCGTCAATCACCACCGCAAGCAGCCCGACGCGCCGGTCGCGGACGTGGCCGCGTCGTTCCAGGAGGCGGTGGTCGACCAGCTGGTCGCCAAGCTGCTGGCCGCGGCGGACGGCGCGGGCGCGCCCGTGCTCGCCATCGGGGGCGGCGTGGCCGCCAACTCCCGCCTCCGGGCCAAGGTGGCGGCGGCCGCCGAGGCCACCGGGCGGCGGGTGTTCCTCCCTCCCCGGAGCTCTGCACCGACAACGGGGCGATGATCGCCGCCACCGCGTGGTGGCGGCTCCGGTCCGACGGCCCCACCCCGCTCGACGCCGGCGCCGACCCGAACCTCCGCCTCGGCTGAGCGCGCCGGCAACTTGTCGGGCAGGGAGAGCTCCTGGTACGTTTAGCACTCGCAGTTGGCGAGTGCTAAGCGCTCGCCGGCCACCTTCCATCCCCGTCTGCATGCTGCAGGAGGCACGTCCATGAGTCTGCAACCGCTCGAAGACCGGATCGTCGTCAAGCCCGGCGACGCCGAGGAGACGACCGTGAGCGGCCTGGTCATCCCCGACACCGCCAAGGAGAAGCCCCAGCAGGGCGAGGTCCTCGCGGTGGGCCCGGGCCGTCGCTCGGACCAGACCGGCGAGCTGATCCCGGTCGACGTGGCCGTCGGCGACGTCGTGCTCTACTCGAAGTACGGCGGCACCGAGATCCTCGTCGACGGGGACGACCTGCTCGTGCTCTCGAGCCGCGACGTGCTCGCCAAGGTCGTCGCCGGTAGCGGCAAGAAGAAGTAGCGCTGACGACCCGCGATCCGGGGGCCCGGGGCGGCCGCCAGCGCATCCCGAGGCCGGTGACGGCCCGGGCGGGCGCGGCGGCGCCCTGGGCTTCACTCGCGTCGGGGCCCGGTCCGATCACCCTCGACCGGGTCCGCGAGCAATTCGCCGGCTACGTGCCGCCCCCGCGGCCTCCGCTCGCGCCCGGAGGCCGGGCGGCGGCGGTGCTGCTCCCGCTGTTCGAGGAGCACGGCGACGTCCGCCTCGTGCTGACCCGGCGGCCCGAGACCATGCCGTCGCACCGCGGTGAGATCGCCTTCCCGGGCGGCAAGGTGGAAGCGGTGGTCGACCGCGATGCGCGCGACGCCGCGTTGCGGGAGGCGGAGGAGGAGATCGGCCTCCGCCGCGAGCTGGTCGACGTGATCGCGACCCTGCCCACGCTGGCGACGGTGGTGGGGCAATTCTCGATCACCCCCTTCGTCGGGCTCACCGACGGCCGGCCGGTCATCACCGCCGACTCGTGGGAGGTCGACCGCGTGTTCGACGTGCCGCTCACCGAGCTGCTCGCCGACGGCGTGTTCCACGAGGAGCGGTGGTCGTTCGGCGAGGGGATGGTCGAGCGGTCCATGCAGTTCTACGAGCTCGAGGACGAGACGGTCTGGGGCGCCACCGCGCGCATCCTGACCGCGTTCCTCTGCCAGGTCCTCGGGCTGCCGATCACCGGCGACTGGGACGACTGGACGCGCGTCTGACCGGGCCGCCCTCTCCGCCCACCCCGACACCCGTCGGGGGTGGCGGCGCCGGGTAACCTGAGAGCTTCTCCGCTGCGGGAGGTACCGGGTTGGAAGTCGAGATCGGCATCGGCAAGTCGGGGCGACGGGCCTACGGGTTCGACGACATCGCGATCGTCCCGAGCCGGCGGACACGCGACCCGGAGGACGTCGACATCACCTGGGAGCTCGACGCGTTCAAGTTCGAGCTGCCCGTGATGGGCTCGGCGATGGACGGCGCGCTCTCGCCCCGCACCGCGATCGAGATGGGCCACCTGGGCGGCGTCGGGTGCCTCAACCTCGAGGGCCTCTGGACCCGCTACGACGACCCCGACGTGCTGTTCGAGGAGATCGCCGAGCTCCCGAACGAGAAGGCCACCCGGCGGATGCAGGAGATCTACGCCGAGCCGATCAAGGAGGAGCTGATCGGCCGTCGCATCCGGGAGATCAAGGACGCCGGCGTCGTCGCCTGCGCGTCGCTCACGCCCCAGCGCGTCGAGCAGTACGCCAAGCACGTGCTCGAGGCCGAGCTCGACATCCTCGTGATCCAGGGCACGGTCGTGTCCGCCGAGCACGTGTCGAAGACGGCCGAGCCGCTCAACCTGAAGAAGTTCATCCGTGAGTTCGAGGTGCCGGTCATCGTCGGCGGGTGCGCGTCGTACTCGACCGCGCTCCACCTCATGCGCACCGGCGCGGTGGGCGTGCTCGTGGGCGTCGGCCCCGGCCACGCGTGCACCAGCCGCGGCGTGCTCGGCATCGGCGTGCCCCAGGCCACCGCCATCGCCGACGCCGCCGGCGCCCGCATCCGTCATCTCGACGAGACCGGCGTCTACGTGCACGTCATCGCCGACGGCGGGATGCGCACCGGCGGCGACGTCGCCAAGGCGATCGCCTGCGGCGCCGACGCGGTGATGATCGGCTCGCCGCTCGCCGCCGCGTACGAGGCACCCGGTCGCGGCTACCACTGGGGCATGGCCACGTTCCACCCGACGCTGCCCCGCGGCGCCCGGGTGCGCGCCGGCAACCGTGCCACCCTCGCCGAGATCCTGGTGGGTCCCGCGCACGAGAACGACGGCACGCTGAACCTGTTCGGCGCGCTGCGCACGTCGATGGCCACCACCGGCTACGAGTCGCTCAAGGAGTTCCAGAAGGCCGAGGTCATGGTGGCGCCGTCGCTGCAGACCGAGGGCAAGGCGCTCCAGCGCGCCCAGGGCATCGGCATGGGCCGATAGCCGAGACCAGGAGACACCGATCCATGGACATCGCCACGCTTTCCGCCACCGCCACGGCGCTGGTCGCACCGGGCAAGGGGATCCTCGCCGCCGACGAGAGCAGCGGCACGATCAAGAAGCGCTTCGACTCGATCAGCACCGAGTCGACCGAGAGCAACCGGCGCGACTACCGCGAGATGCTGTTCACCGCCACGGGCATCTCGGGGTACATCAGCGGCGTGATCCTCTTCGACGAGACCATCCGCCAGACCGCGGCCGACGGCACCCTCCTGGTGAAGCTGCTCGAGGACCAGGGCATCATCCCCGGCATCAAGGTCGACCTCGGTGCCAAGCCGCTCGCCCTCAGCGAGGGTGAGACGGTCACCGAAGGCCTCGACGGACTGCGCGAGCGACTGGCCGAGTACCGCGGGCTGGGCGCGCGCTTCGCCAAGTGGCGCGCCACGTACTCGATCTCGGACGCCCTTCCCAGCGCGGACTGCATCGACGTGAACGCGCACACGCTGGCCCGTTACGCCGCGCTGTGCCAGGAGGCCGACATCGTGCCGATCGTCGAGCCCGAGGTGCTGATGGACGGCGAGCACACCATCGAGCGCGCCGGCCAGGTCACCTCCGACGTGCTCGACGCGCTGTACGAGGCCCTGTACGTGCAGCGGGTGCGCCTCGAGGGCACGCTGCTCAAGCCGAACATGGTGATGCCCGGCTACGGCTCCTCACAGAAGGCGACGGTCGAGGAGGTCGCGGAGGCGACGGTGCGGTGCCTCCGCGCCATGGTCCCGGCCGCGGTCCCCGGCATCGTGTTCCTCTCCGGCGGCCAGTCCGACGAGCTCGCCACCGCCCACCTCAACGCCATGAACAAGCTGGGTCCCCACCCGTGGGAGCTGAGCTTCTCCTACGGGCGGGCCCTGCAGGCGCCGGCGCTCAAGGCGTGGAAGGGCGAGTCCGCCAACGTCGACGCCGGGCGCGATGCCTTCCTCCACCGGGCCAAGCTCAACAGCGCCGCCCGGTCGGGGACGTACACGCCCGACATGGAGAAGGCGGCCAGCTGACCACTTCTCGAAGTCTCAGCGGGTCACGGCTAGGGTAAGCAGACTCTCTATGCGACGTATCGACTCCGCCCACAGCACCTGGATGTTCGACACCGAGCGGATGCGCTTCTGCCGCCTCCCGCGGGGGGTCGATCCCTCGTCGATCACGCTCGACAGCGAGTGGCAGCCCTACTTCGGGCTCGAGATCGACGCCGCCGGGGCGTTCACCGTCGCCCTCAACGCCGACCACACGCGGCTGTTGCGGGCGTGGCGGGAGGAGCCCGAGCCCACCAAGGAGCTCGAGCTGCAGCCCGACACCTCGGGCGACTGAACACCTTCGTCGCGCGACCGAACACGCGTACGATGCGGGAGTGATCTCGTCGGACGCGGTGCTCGAGGGTCTGAACCCGGTGCAGCGCGAGGCGGCGTCCGCACCCGACGGGCCGATCGTGGTCATCGCCGGCGCGGGGTCGGGCAAGACCCGCGTGCTCACGCACCGCATCGCGTTCCTGATCGCCGAGCAGCGCGTGTCCCCGTTCGGCCTCGCCGCGATCACGTTCACCAACAAGGCCGCCGGCGAGATGAAGACGCGCGTCGCCGAGCTGGTCGGCCCGGTCGCGCAGCGCATGTGGGTGTCGACCTTCCACTCGATGTGCTCGCGCATCCTGCGGCGCGAGGCGCCGGTGCTCGGCTACCGGTCGTCGTTCTCCATCTACGACCAGGCCGACGCCGTCCGCCTGGTCGACTACGTGCGGCGCGACCTCGACCTCGACCCGAAGCGCTTCCCGCCGCGCCGGCTGCACGGAGCCATCTCGGCGCTGAAGAACGAGCTGGTCTCGTGGGAGCAGGCCGCCGACCGGGCGTTCACGCCGCCGGAGAAGCGGGTCGCCGACGTGTACCGCGAGTACCAGCGCCGGCTGCTGGAGGCGTCCGCGCTCGACTTCGACGATCTACTGGTGCAGACGGTGCACCTCTTCCGCGACCACGCCGACGCCCGGGAGCGGTGGAGCTCGCGATTCCGCCACGTGTTGGTCGACGAGTTCCAGGACACCAACGTCGCGCAGTGGGAGCTGGTGCGGATGCTCACGGAGGAGCACCGCAACGTGATGGTGGTCGGCGACCAGGATCAGTCGATCTACAAATTCCGCGGGGCCGACTTCCGGAACCTCCTGAAGTTCGAGGAGGTGTTCCCCGAGGCGACCATCATCGTCATGGAGCAGAACTACCGGTCGAGCCAGCGCATCCTCGACGCGGCCAACGCGGTGATCGCCAACAACGCGGCGCGCCGGCCCAAGCACCTCTGGACCGAGCAGATCGGTGGCGAGCTCATCACGCGGTACCACGCCGAGGACGAGCACGACGAGGCCGCGTTCGTGGTGCACGAGATCGGTCGCCTGGTCGACACCGAGCACTACCGCTTCGGCGACGTCGCCGTCTTCTACCGCACCAACGCCCAGAGCCGCGTGATCGAGGAGACGTTGGTGCGCGCCGGGGTGCCGTACCGCGTGGTCGGGGGCGTGAAGTTCTACGACCGGCGCGAGGTCAAGGACATCCTCGCGTACCTGCGGGCGCTGGTGAACCCCGACGACGAGGTCAGCTGGCGCCGCGTGGTGAACACGCCCAAGCGCGGGGTCGGCGACACGTCGGTCAACAAGGTGTCGGCGTACGCGCAGGGTGCCGGCATCACGTTCCGCGACGCGCTCTCACGCGGGGTCGCCGCGGGTGTCACCGGGAAGGCGCTCGGCGGCATCAACGACCTGCTCGAGCTCATGTTCCAGTTCGAGGAGGTCGCGGTGCGCGGCATCTCGCCGACGGTCGAGGCCATCCTCGAGCAGACCGGGTACCTCGCCGAGCTCGAGGCCGAGCGGTCGATCGAGGCCCGGGGCCGGGTGGAGAACCTCCAGGAGCTCGTGGGCGTCTGCCGCGAGTTCGACCAGGCGCTCGACGCCGGTGACGTCTCGGGCCTGCCCGGCATCGCCGGGGTGGGCACGGCGGAGACCACCACCGGCGACGTCGTCATCCCGCAGGGCCTGGCCCGCATCCAGGCGTTCCTCGAGGCCATCTCCCTGGTCACCGACCTCGACACCGCCGAGGGCGACGGTGGCGACCAGAGCGCGGTCACGCTGATGACGCTGCACACGGCCAAGGGGCTGGAGTACCCGGTCGTGTTCCTCACCGGCATGGAGGACGGCGTGTTCCCGCACGCCCGCAGCCTCGGTGATCCCGACGAGCTCGAGGAGGAACGACGGCTCTGCTACGTCGGGATCACCCGGGCGCGGGAGCGCCTGTACCTGTGCCATGCCTGGAGCCGGATGCTGTTCGGCGCCACCGACTACTACCCGCCGAGCCGCTTCCTGTCCGAGATCCCCGAGGAGCTGACGCACGTGCTCGGCGCGGGTGCCGAGCGGGGCCGGCGGACGTCGTCGGGACGGCGCGACCCGGTGGAGCACCGCCAGGCGGTGGCGGAGGCGGCCATGCGTCCGGCGCCGTCGGCCCCGAGCGGGCCCACGGGCGCGCGGGGCGCGGAGGGCCTGGGCCTGCGGGTGGGCGACGACGTGAGCCACGACAAGTTCGGCGAGGGCGTGATCCTCGAGCTGGTCGGCGACGGCGACAAGGCCGAGGCGGTCGTGCACTTCCGCGACGTGGGGGAGAAGCGTCTGCTGCTGGCCTGGGCGCCGCTGGAGAAGATCAGCGCCTGAGCGGCCTACGCCGCGGGTGGCGCCGCTTCCCGGTGCCGCAGGTCGATCAGCAGCTCACCCTTGCTGGCGCCGCTGAGGCCGATCTCGGTGCGGTACCGCTCGAGGTCGGTGCTCTTGAGCTTGTCGTCGTGGCAGTCGACGAAGGAATTGATCGAGCCCCGCCACCGCACCCGGCAGTCCTTCGACCCGGGCACGATGTCGGACAGCGCCACCACCTTGCCGCTCTCCAACGCGAGGAGGATGTTGCGGTTCCCCCCGAACGGGTCGGGCACGAAGTAGGGCCCACCGTCCTTCAGCTGCTGCTTGATCGACGACGCGACGCCGGCGTCGAACGGCTGGTACTTCGTCGGGCTCGACGCCCGGCCGGTGGCGAGGAGCAGCACCGCGGCGACGAGCACACCGGCGAGCACCACGGCGCCGGTCGCCACGATGAGCAGCTTGGCGTCCGATCGCGAGGCGGGCACGGCAAAGGTGTACCACCCGGCCTGCGAATCCCCCGGTTTGTGTGCGCCTGCTGGATCGACCACCATGCGCACCCGTGGATCTCTTCGAATATCAGGGCAAGCAGCTGTTCGCGCGCTACGGCATCCCGGTGTCCGACGGCGCACCGGTCACCACGGTGCCGGAGGCGGTGGAGGTCGCCGACCGCATCGGCTACCCGGTGGTGGTCAAGGCCCAGGTGCAGGTGGGCGGCCGGGGCAAGGCGGGCGGCATCAAGCTGGCGGCCAACTCGGACGAGGCGAAGGCCCACGCCGAGGCCATCCTCGGGATGGACATCAAGGGCCACGTCGTCAAGGTGGTCTGGATCGAGCGGGCCAGCGACATCGCCGAGGAGTACTACGCCTCGTTCACGCTCGACCGGGCGGCCAAGCTGCACCTCGGGATGCTCTCGGCGCAGGGTGGCGTCGAGATCGAGCAGGTGGCGGAGGAGAACCCCGACGCCATCGCCCGCATCCACGTCGACCCGGTCGACGGGCTCAGCGAGGCCCAGTGCCGGGAGTGGGTGGCGGCGGCGAAGCTGAACCCCGCGGCCACCGAGGGCGCGGTCGAGATCCTGATGCACCTGTACCGCGCCTACGTCGAGGGCGACGCCGACCTGGTGGAGATCAACCCGCTCATCCTCACTCCGGACGGCCGGGTGCACGCGCTCGACGCCAAGGTGACGCTCGACGACAACGCCACCTTCCGGCACCCGGACTACGTCGACTACGACGCCACCCAGGTGCGCGACGCGCGTGAGGAGTTCGCTCACCAGCAGGGACTGCAGTACGTGGGCCTCGAGGGATCGGTCGGGGTGATCGCCAACGGAGCGGGCCTGGCGATGAGCACCGTCGACATCGTGAACCAGGTGGGCGGCAGCCCGGCCAACTTCCTCGACATCGGGGGCGGCGCCAACGCCGACGTGATGGCGGGCGCGCTCGGGGTCATCGTGAGCGACGCCAACGTGCGCTCGATCTTCATCAACATCTTCGGCGGCATCACCAAGGGGGAAGAGGTCGCCAACGGGATCGTCCAGGCGCTCGACCGGGTCCACATCGACGCGCCGATCGTGATCCGGCTCGACGGCACCAACGCCGACGAGGGCCGCAAGATCCTCGAACCTCATCTGTCCGACCGGCTGCAGCTCCAGCCCACCATGCTCGACGCCGCCCGCACGGCCGTCGAGCTCGCCGGAGGCATCGCCAAATGAGCATCTTCGTCGACGAGACCACGAAGGTCGTCTACCAAGGTCTCACTGGATCGCAGGGCCGCTTCTACGGGCTGCTCAACCGTGACTACGGCACCCAGGTCGTCGCCGGCACCAGCCCCAAGAAGGCGGGGACCGACGTCGACGGCATCCCGGTGTACGCCAACGTCGGTGATGCGATCGCGGCCACCGGCGCCACCGCGTCGTGCATCTTCATCCCCGCGCCGGGCGTGAAGGACGCGGTGATCGAGGCGGCCGAGGCCGGCATCACGTTCATCGTGTGCATCACCGAAGGGGTGCCCGCCCACGACGAGGCGTGGTTCTTCAACAAGTTGCGGCGGGACTTCCCCGACACCCGGCTGCTCGGCCCCAACTGCCCGGGCATCATCAGCCCCGGGAAGGCGAACATCGGCATCACCGCCGGGCACATCGCCAAGGCGGGCGGCCCGGTCGGCATCGTGAGCCGCTCGGGCACGCTCACCTACCAGGCGCTCTACGAGCTGCAGCAGAAGGACATCGGTGTCACCACCTGCGTCGGCATCGGCGGCGACCCGGTACCCGGCACCAGCTTCATCGACTGCCTACGCGCGTTCGAGGCCGACCCCGAGACCAAGGCGGTGATGATGATCGGCGAGATCGGTGGCTCGGCCGAGGAAGAGGCCGCCGCCTTCATCAAGTCGTCGATGACCAAGCCGGTCACCTCGTACATCGCGGGCGTGACCGCGCCGCCCGGGAAGAAGATGGGCCACGCCGGCGCCATCGTGTCCGGGGGCAAGGGGACCGCGGCGGCCAAGATGGAAGCGTTGCGCGACGCCGGCGTCGAGGTGGGCCTCAACCCCACCGAGGCCGGGGAGCTCATGGCCCAGGTGGTCGCCAAGCTCTAGGTCGCCCGGGCGCGTCGCCGCCGCGCCGGCGAGAGCTCGCCGAGCGCGTAGGTGCCACGCGCGACGCGCACCACGCGCCCCTTGGTGCACTCGTACGCGAGCGCGTCGCCGAGGCGCTTCACCGCGCGTTGTCCCGCGATCCGATACCCGCTGAGGTGCAACGCCCGGTGGATCTCGGGCAGCGACATGGGTGTGCCGGCGCGCACGAGGACGCCGAGCGCGGCGTACCGGAGGTCGCGTCCATTGACCGGCACGGCCGTCGGCGCCGGCGGCGGAATGGGTGGCGGGCCGCCCACTCGCGGACGTCGGACGTTCCGCAGCGCGCGGCCCGGCCGACGGGGCCACAGGCGCTCTCGGAGCGACACCAGCTCGTGGCGGATCTCGCCGAACTGTGCGGCGAGTGAACGCTGTTGCGCATCGATCGCGGCGGCGGCGTCCGAAAGATGCTGTTGGCGCTCCAACAGCGCGGGTCGGTCGCGATACCGCAGCAGACGACGTTGATGAGTGGGCACCGTTCGTTCCTCCTGGCCGACGACGATCGGGGAAGAACGACTGCGAAGTTGCGGCGGGTGGTGCCAGCATGCCGCGGCGGTGTGACACGCAATCCCGGGCGGAGACCCCACCTACCGGTCTTTTCACCTGGGATCGAATCGCCCAACGATTCGATGTCACCGGCGCCGATTCGGTCGGCGATTCGATGTCACCGGCGCCGATTCGGTCGGCGATTCGCTGTCACCGGCGCCGATTCGGTCGGCGATTCGATGTCACCGGCGCCGATTCGGTCGGCGATTCGCTGTCAGCGGCGCCGATTCGGTCGGCGAATCGGTCCGACGGGAAATGGGAGATGGGTGGAGCTCCCCGCGGCGGGCTGCGTCAGGCGGCTGCGGCGTCGGGCAGCGCCGTGGTGGCGGAGTCGCCGCCGGGCGGCACCGTGGGCGGCGGGACCGGCTCGTACCCGTCGTCCGGCTCGCCGAGGACCGGCGCCAACCAGGAGGCGAGGGCACCGAGCACGTGCGCGAAGCCCGGTCGGGGCCGGCGTTCCGCCCGCCAGCGGAGTCGGCCCGCCAGTCCGGGTCGTACCGGTCCGAGCGTGTCGGTCATGTCCGCCCCTCCTCGAACATCCGGATCGTGTGCTCAGCGAAACGCGAACCGGCCCCGCTCGAGAGCGGGGCCGGTCGGCACTCTGGTCGGTCAGGTCACGCGGTCGGTGGCGCCGGCGGCGGCGGGGGGGCGGAGTCGCCCTTCGCGCCACCGAGCGTGCCCGGCAGGTCGCCCCGCTCCTTCGCCATGAGGTAGCCACCGACGGCCAGGCCGGCCGCCGCGATCAGGCTCACGTAGAGGCCGAAGGCGGTGAAGTCGGTGTTGGACAGCCACTTGATCAGGATGAACAGGAAGGCGATCACGCCCCCCGCGAGGTGCACGATGCCCCAGCCCACGCTGCCGAGGCGCTCGGGGAGCTCGACCCCGCCGATCTTCTCGACGATGACGTGGGCCGCGAGCACGATCCCGATCAGGATGGCGATCACGCTCCAGAACGCGTCCGGGCTCTGCCAACCGTTGCGGCTCACCGATCCGAAAGGACCGAGGTCGACGCTGTACCAATGGAAGAAGCTGAAGATCAGGAGCACGACGCCGGAGACCGCGGTCGTCGTCTCCCCCGGTGTCAATTTCTTGAGGTCCAAGACCTACCTCTTTCTGCGCGGTGCGGCCCGCTCTGGGGCACATCGGCAACTAGCCCACCATGGCTTGACTCCGATTGCAAGGATCCTCGACCACGCAGCGTGATGGTCAGGCCGGCCGGAGGCCCCTCGGCTACGTTCGGTGCGTGGGCCGCATCGCAGTGCTGGCATCCGGAAGTGGCACCATCCTCCGCTCGATGCTCGACGCCCATCTCCCCATCGCGGTCGTGGTCGCCGATCGCCCGTGCGGCGCCCTCGGCATCGCCGACGAGGCCGGGGTGGCCACCGAATTGGTCGAACGCACCACGTTCGGCGCGAGCTTCGACCGCGTCGCCTACACCCACGAGGTGCTCGACGCCCTCGCCCGCCACCGGGTCGACCTCGTCGCCATGGCCGGCTTCGGCACCATCCTGTCGAAGCCGATCCACGACGCCTACCCCGACAAGATCGTCAACACCCATCCCGCGCTGCTGCCGGCGTTCAAAGGGTGGCACGCGGTCGACGACGCGCTGGCCATGGGCGTGAAGGTCACCGGGTGCACGGTGCACCTGGCCCGGCTCGAGGTCGACGAGGGACCGATCCTCGCGCAGGAGGCGGTGCCGGTCCTGCCCGACGACACCGTGGAGTCGCTGCACGAACGGATCAAGGAAGTCGAACGGCGGATCTACCCGGAGGTGCTCCGGGCGTTGATCGCCGACGAGGACGCGCGAGCGGGAGAGGCCTGATGCGCACGAAGATCACGAGGGCACTGCTCTCGGTGTACGACAAGACCGGCATCGTCGAGTTCGCCCGGGAGCTCCAGCAGCGCGGCATCGAGCTGGTGTCGTCGGGCGGGACCGCCACGGCGATCGCCGAGGCCGGCATCCCGGTGACCGCGGTCGACGACATCACCGGCGTCCCGCCCATCCTCGACCACCGGGTCGTCACGCTCCACCCGAAGATCCACGGCGGGATCCTGGCCGACCGGTCGAAGGCGTCGCACGACGAGGACATGGCCACCTACGGCATCCGGCCCTTCGACCTGGTGGTCTCGAACCTCTATCCGTTCGCCCGGGACCCCGGCATCGAGACCATCGACGTCGGCGGCCCGGCGATGGTGCGGGCGGCGGCGAAGAACCACGCGTTCGTCACCGTCGTCACCGACGCGTCGCAGTACGCCCCGTTGCTCGAGGAGCTCGACGCCAACGACAACACGGTGGGCGACGACACCCGCCGCGAGCTCGCCGTCGCCGCCTTCGCCAGCACCGCGGCGTTCGACGCCCAGATCGTCGCCTGGCTGCAGCGCGACGACGAGTTGCCCCAGTACATCGACCTCGCGCTGGAGCGCACCGGCGAGGCCCTGCGCTACGGCGAGAACCCGCACCAGCACGCGGCGCGCTACCGCATCGCGGGCACCGCGAGCTGGTGGGACGGCGTCGAGCAGCACGCCGGCCTCGCGCTCTCGTACCTCAACCTCTACGACGCCGACGCCGCGTGGCGCCTCGTGCACGACCTGCACTCCACCGGCGCCGCCGACGGCCCCGCGGTCGCCATCATCAAGCACGCCAACCCGTGCGGCGTCGCGTTGGCCGACGACCTCGCCACCGCCTACCAGCGCGCGCTCGAGTGCGACGAGCGGTCCGCGTTCGGCGGCATCGTCGCGCTGAACCGCCCGGTCGACGCCGCCACCGCCGCCCGCATGGTCGCCGGCCCCCAGGCCGACCTCGTGCTGGCACCGGGCTGGGAACCGGGCACCATCGACGCGCTGATCGGGAAGCGCAAGAACACGCGCCTCCTCAGCGCGGGCCCGCCGGAGCCGCAGACCCTCGACTTCCGCCAGATCAGCGGCGGGTTCCTGGTGCAGGACGCCCATCACTTCGCCGCCACCCGGAACGACTGGCGGGTCGTCACCAAGCGCGCGCCCACCGACGCCGAGTGGCGCGACGCCGAGCTGGCCTGGCGCATCTGCGGCCACGTGAAGTCGAACGCGATCGTGCTGGTGAAGGACGGCCAGGCCGTCGGCATCGGCGCCGGGCAGCAGAACCGGGTGGAGTCGGGCGAGATCGCGGCCAAGAAGGCGGCCGGTCGCGCCGCCGGCGGCGCGTGCGCGTCGGACGCGTTCTACCCGTTCCCCGACGGCATCGAGGCGGCCGCGGCCGCCGGCGTCGCGGTGATCGTGCAACCCGGCGGCTCGATGCGCGACGAACCGAACATCGAACGCGCCGACGAGCTCGGCGTCGCGATGGTGTTCACTGGCGAACGACACTTCCTCCACTAGACCCGTCACCAGGAGAGCTGCAGATGGCCGCCAAGATGATGCCCGGAGGCCCGGTCGCGGACGCGGTGTTCGAGGACCTGGTGCCGCGCAGCGAGAAGCTCATCGAGAACGGGCACACCCCCGGGCTGGGAACGATCCTCGTCGGCGACGACGGCGCCAGCGCGCGGTACGTGGGCATGAAGATGGAGAAGGCGCGCGAGCTCGGGTGGTCGGCGCCCCACCAGCACCTCGCCGACTCGGCCAGCCAGGCCGACGTGCTGGCCGCGGTGCGTGCGTTCAACGACGACCCGCTCGTGGACGGCTTCCTGATCCAGCACCCCACGCCTCCGCACATCGACTTCGACGCCGCGTTGCTGGCGATGGATCCCGACAAGGACGTCGACGGCATGCACCCGGTCAACATGGGCCGGCTGGCGCTGATGATGGCGGGGCCGGTGCCCGCCACGCCCGCGGGCATCGAGGCCCTGCTCGCGTTCTACGACATCCCGGTCGCCGGGCACGAGGTCTGCATCCTCGGGCGCGGCACCACCCTCGGGCGGCCGCTGGCGCTGCTCCTCTCCCAGAAGCGCCCGACGGCCAACGCCGCGGTCACGGTGGTGCACACCGGCGTCCCCGACTGGCCCGAGTACACGCGGCGGGCCGGCATCGTCGTGGCCGCCGCCGGCGTGCCCGGCATCCTGCAGCCCGAGCACATCTCGCCGGGGGCGGTGGTCGTGGGCGGAGGAGTGCGGTACGAGGGCCGGAAGCTGCTGCCCGACGTCGACGAGGCGTGCGAGGCCGTCGCGGGCGCCATCACGCCCCGGGTCGGCGGCGTGGGCCCGACCACCATCGCCATGCTGTTCCGCAACGCGGTGGAGGCGGCGGAGCGCACCGCCGCCGCCCGCCGCCAGAGCCGGACGGTCTGAGCGCATGAGCCTGCCCGACCCGCAGCCGGTGGCGCCGCCGCCGGCGGTGTGCCCGCTCTGCGGCGCGCCGGTCGCACCGGCCGACGAGCGCTGCCGTGAGTGCAACATGACGTTGGCGGGCATCGGCGGCCGGCCCGAGCCCTTCACCCGCGGTTCGGTGTGGCGCTGGGCGGCCGCGCTCCTCGCGATCTACGTCGTCGTGCTGCTGATCGTCCTCGCCGTCCGCTGAGGTAGCTTCCAAGGTCATGCCCAGCGACCGTCACACCATCATCTACACGCACACCGACGAGGCCCCGGCACTGGCGACCAGGTCGTTGCTCCCCGTCGTGAACGCGTTCACCGACGTCGCCGGGGTGCAGGTCGAGCTGCGCGACATCTCGCTCGCGGGCCGGGTCCTCGCCGCGTTCCCCGGGGCGCTGACCGACGACCAGCGGGTGAGCGACGACCTCGCCGAGCTCGGTGCGCTCGTGAACCGTCCCGAGGCCAACGTCATCAAGTTGCCCAACATCTCGGCGTCGATCCCGCAGCTCAAGGCGACGATCGAGGAGCTCCGGGCGAAGGGCTACTCGCTGCCGGACTACCCGGACGAGCCGTCGACCCCCGAGGAGGCCGACGTCCAGGCCCGGTACGACAAGGTGAAGGGATCGGCGGTCAACCCGGTGCTGCGCCAGGGCAACTCCGACCGCCGCGCCCCCCTCTCGGTCAAGCGGTACGCCCGGTCCCACCCGCCGCGGATGGGGGCGTGGTCGCCGGACTCGAAGACCCGCGTCGCCACCATGGGCGCCCACGACTTCCGCTCCAACGAGCAGTCGGTCACCTTCGCCGCCGCCGACGACCTGAAGGTCGAGCTCGTGGCCCGCGACGGCACGACCAGCGTGCTCAAGGAGTCGATCCCGGTGCTGGCCGGTGAGATCGTCGACGCCACCTTCATGAGCGCGCGGGCGCTCGACCGGTTCCTCGCCGAGCAGATGGCCGACGCCAAGGCGAGCGGCGTGCTGTTCTCGATCCACCTGAAGGCCACGATGATGAAGGTCTCCGACCCCATCCTCTTCGGCCACGCGGTCAAGACGTACTTCGCCGACGTGTTCGCGAAGCACGGCGACACCTTCGACCGCATCGGCGTGAATCCCAACGACGGCCTCGCCGACCTGCTCACCCGCGTCTCCGCGCTGCCCGAGGCCGAACGCACCGCGATCGAGGCCGACGTCGCCGCCGCGCTGGAGACCGGCCCCGCGCTGGCCATGGTCGACTCCGACCGCGGCATCACCAACCTGCACGTGCCCGAGCGACATCATCATCGACGCGTCCATGCCGCCGATGATCCGCGACTCCGGGAAGATGTGGAACGCGGCCGGTGACCTCGCAGGACACCAAGGCCGTCATCCCCGACTCGTCGTACGCCGGCGTCTACGCCGCGGTCGTCGACGACTGCCGTACCCACGGCGCGTTCGACCCGGCGACGCTGGGGTCGGTGCCCAACGTCGGGCTGATGGCGCAGCAGGCCGAGGAGTACGGCTCGCACGACAAGACGTTCGAGATCCCGGTCGACGGCACCGTGCGGGTCGTGAACCGCGCCGGCGAGGTCGTGATGCAGGACGAGGTCGAGGCGGGCGACGTGTGGCGCGCGTGCCAGGTGAAGGACGCGCCGGTGCGGGACTGGGTCGGCCTCGCGGTCCGGCGGGCCCGCCTCTCCGGCACGCCCATCGTGTTCTGGCTCGACGAGACGCGCGCGCACGATGCGCAGCTGATCGCCAAGGTGCGGCAGTACCTGCCCGACCACGACACGTCGGGCCTCACCATCGAGATCATGGCGCCCGCGGACGCGTGCCGGTACTCGCTCGAGCGGATCCGCCGCGGCGAGGACACCATCTCCGTCACCGGCAACGTGCTGCGCGACTACCTCACCGACCTCTTCCCGATCATGGAGCTCGGCACCAGCGCCAAGATGCTCTCGATCGTCCCGCTCATGAACGGCGGCGGGTTGTTCGAGACCGGCGCCGGCGGCTCGGCGCCGAAGCACGTCCAGCAGTTCGTGAAGGAGAACCACCTGCGCTGGGACTCGCTCGGCGAGTTCCTCGCCTTGGCCGCGTCGCTCGAGTTCCTCGCGCAGACGACCGACAACGCGACCGCGCAGCTGCTCGCCGACACGCTCGACCGTGCCACCGGCTCGGTGCTCGACGAGAACCGGTCGCCGTCGCGCAAGGTGCACGAGCTCGACAACCGCGGCAGCCACTTCTACCTCGCGCTCTACTGGGCCCGGGAGCTGGCGGTGCAGACCGACGACCTCGAGCTCGCCGCCCGCTTCGCGCCCATCGCCGAGGCGCTCGGCGCCAACGAGGAGCAGATCGTCCGTGAGCTCAACGAGGTGCAGGGCTCACCGGTCGACATCGGCGGCTACTACCTCCCCGACGACGAGCTGATCATCGCCGCCATGCGTCCGAGCCCGACCTTCAACGCCGTCATCGACGCCATCTAGAATTCGCATCCGCTCGGCGTCCGGCGCCGAAGATCCAGGCGGAGGGCCCCGAACGTGCTGCTCGCCGAGCTGAACATCCGGCACACGCGCAGGCACATGCCGACGCGCCGGGTGGCGGTCGACAACGGCTACCTCCCCACCAGCGGTCCCGCGTTCGGCGGGGTGCTCATCGGGGCGGTCATCGCCGAGCACGTCCCCGGGCTCGACGAAGAGCAGTTCGACGCCCTCGACCGCCTGGTGGAGGTGGCCCGCCGGGGGCTCACGGTGCCCCGCATCGCCCTGCGCTACCGGCTCCAGCGCGACACCCACGGCCTCGACCTCTCCCGCCACCGGATCATCAGCGCGGCGGTGGAACGGGGCTCGGTGCGGCCGGTCCTCGAGCTCGATCTCCACGGCCCCGCCGCGCCCCAGGTGATCGGCGCCCTCATGGCCGCGTCGCAGCTGCCGCCGTCGGGCCGGACGGTGGCGTTCCGGTTCGTCGACGCCGCGGTGGCGCGACCGGGGGTGCTGCCCGAGGGACTGGACGTCCGCCGCCGCTACGAAGGGCTCCCGGGGGCGCGCCCACCCGGTCCCGGCATGACGACGACGGTCGGCGGCGGGTCGGAGGAATGGGCGGGCATCCCGTCCGAGCGCCGCTGGGCCATGGAGGTCCTCGGCCTCCACGCCGGCCTGGCCATCGAGCGCGACGACGTGCAGCGCCGGTTCCGGCGGCTCGTCCGGCTCGCGCACCCCGACCACGGCGCGGGCAGCACCGGCGCCGCCGAGCGCATCGCCGAGCTCACCGAGGCCCGCGAGCTCCTGCTCAACGTGATCGCGTCGACCACGCCGTCGGCTTCGGCCGGATCGGGAGCCGCCGGGTAATTTCGCCCGCATGGCTGCAGACCCCCTCCACGTCACCGTCACCGGCGCCGCGGGCCAGATCGGCTACGCGCTCGTCCACCGGATCGCCAGCGGTCAGCTGCTCGGTCCCGACCAGCCGGTGGTGCTGCGGCTGCTCGAGATCGAGCCCGCCCTGCCCGCGCTCGAGGGCGTGGTGATGGAGCTCGAGGACGGTGCGCACCCGCTGCTCGTCGGCATCGAGGCGACCGCCGACCTCAAGACCGCGTTCGACGGCGCGTCGTGGGCGCTGCTCGTCGGCTCGATCCCGCGCAAGGCGGGCATGGAGCGCGGCGACCTCCTCTCGGTGAACGGCGGGATCTTCAAGCCGCAGGGCCAGGCGATCAACGACCACGCCGCCGCCGACGTGCGCGTCCTCGTGGTCGGCAACCCGTGCAACACCAACTGCCTGATCGCCCGGTCGAACGCTCCCGACGTGCCCGCCGACCGATGGTTCGCCATGACCCGCCTCGACGAGAACCGGGCCAAGACGCAGCTGGCGAAGAAGGCCGGCGTGCAGAACCGCCAGGTCACGAACGTCGCCATCTGGGGCAACCACTCGGCCACGCAGTTCCCCGACTTCGCGCACGCCGCGCATCGACGGGAAGCCGGTGCCCGACGTGATCGACGACACCGCCTGGCTGCAGGGTGCGTTCATCGAGACGGTGCAGAAGCGCGGCGCGGCGGTCATCGAGAAGCGGGGCGCGTCGTCGGCCGCGTCGGCCGCCCACGCCGCCATCGACTCGGTGAACAGCGTGCACTTCGCCACGCCCGGCGACGACTTCCACTCCCTGGCGGTGAGCAGCTCGGGCGAGTACGGCGTGCCCGAGGGGCTCCAGTTCGGCTTCCCCGTGCGCAGCGACGGCTCGTCGTGGTCGGTCGTCGAGGGCATCGAGCACGACGACTTCGCGCGCGGGAAGATCGAGGTCACGACGCAAGGAGCTGCTCGACGAGCGCGACGAGGTGCGCAACCTCGGCCTGGTCCCGGGGTAGCGCCCGGTGGGGAGGGCGTGGTCGCTGGAGTTCGCCGACGCCGATGGAGTCGCCGGGTCCCTCCGGCTCACGATCCCCGACGACGACGCGGCGGCGACCTTCACCGCCCGCGTGACCCTGCCCGGGGAGGGTGTCGTCGTGGTGCACGACGACGAGGTGCCCCCGCCGCGCGGCGCGCAGCTGGTCGTGCGGGCCGAGGGCCTCTGGGCCGAGCTCCTCTGCGAGACCCCCGGCGAGCACTGGAGCTTCGGGCTCGAGGCCTTCGGGGTGCAGTTCGCCGACGAGGCGGAAGCGGCGGCGAGCGACCGCGGCGAGCGCGTCGCCGTCGGCTTCGACCTCGAGTGGGAGACACCCGACCACGTCTACGGCGAGATCCTGCTCGGTCGGCGGCGGTTCGAGTTCGACGGCACCGGCCGCTTCGAGAGCTGATGCGCGTCAGTCGGGCGCGCAGTGGGCGCCCACGGGCGGCATCGCGCCGCTCACGAGGTACGTGTCGACCGCGTCGTCGATGCACGTGCTGATGGCGCGGCCGTAGGCGGTGTGCTCGGTGCTGTCGAACGTGAGCAGCTGCGAGCCGGCGATGCGAGCCACCATCGACTGCGCACCCGCGTAGGGCGCGGCCGGGTCACCGGTGGTCCCGATCACCAGGACCGGCGGGGCCGCGCGCACGGTGCACGTCACCGAGCGCGTCGCCCTTGGCCGGCTTGGGCATGCCGACGCAGACGGTCGTCGCCCAGGCGCCGCCCCACGGCGGGAGCTGGGCCTGGAAGGTGGCGACGTCGGCCAGCTCGGCGGCCTCGCTCGGCACCTTCTTCTTCGCCGGACGGTCGACGCAGCTGATGACCGCGTTGGCCTCCACCAGCGGCTGCCACGTGCCGTCGGGACGCCGGCCGAGATACTGGTCGGCGAGCTGCAGCAACGCCGCACCCGAGCCCCCCTGCACCGCCTGGGCGAGGGAGTCGGCCAGGATCGGCCAGCCGCGGGAACGGTCGTAGAGCATCGACAGCACCGCGCTCTCGAGCAGGGTGGGCGTGAGCGTCCCCTCGCGCGTCACACCGTTGGCCGTGTACGTCGCGGGCAACGGAGCCTCGTTCACGCGCCCGATGAGCTGCTGCAGCAGGTCGCGCGGCGAGCCGGTCGACGCGAGGGAGCAGCGGGCCTGGTCGCACCAGTCGAGGAACGCGTTGAGCGCGTTCATGAAGCCGCGCGCCTGCTGGTACCCGTAGTCGCGGGCGCGGAGCCAGTAGTCGGGCGGCCCGTCGAGCACCATGGTCCGGATGGTGGTCGGGAACATCTGCGCGTACGTGATGCCGACGATCGTCCCGTACGAGTAGCCGAGGTAGTCGAGCTTGGGCTCGCCGAGGGCGATGCGGATCGCCTCGAGGTCGCGCGCGACGTTGCGGGTGCCGACCTCGGTCGCGTACGCGCCCATGCGCTGCACGCATCCGGCCGCGAACTGCTCGTTGTAGCGGTGCACCACGTCGAGCTGTGCGGTTGTCGTCGGAACGGGCGGGAGCGCGTTCCCGAAGTCGAGGAACGCGTCGTCGACGCAGTCGACCGGGCGCGACGCACCGGTGCCACGGGGATCGAAGCTCACCACGTCGAAGCGGGCTCGCACTTCCGGCGGGAGCCGCGACCACGTCGCGCGCAGGTAGTCGACGCCTGACTCACCGGGACCGCCGTAGTTCACGACGAGGGACCCGATGCGCTCGGCCGGCGATTCGGCCGGATGGCGGAGCAGCGCCAGCGGCACCGTGTCGGTCGGCGATCGCCCTGCTCCCCGTTCGGGCCCGGAGCCGGTCCAATCGGTGGGCACGGTCAGCGTGCCGCACTGGAAGCCACCGCCGCAGTCGGCCCAGGACAGCGTGGCGTCGAACGCCGGCAGCGGGGGCCAGGTGGTCGTGGTGGTCGTGCTGGTCGTGGTGGTCGTGGTGGTCGACGGCCCGGGCTTGCCCCGACCTTGCCGTTCCGGCACGGAGCCGGCGGGCAGCGCGAGCGCGCCGAGCACCACGACGACGAAGAGCGCGAGGACGAGTCGTTTCACGGCCAGGCGGGTTCGCCCCATGGGCTCGGCAGGCCGAGCTTGCCCGGGTTCAGGATGCCGTGCGGATCGAGCGCGGTCTTGGTCGCGGCCAGCACCGCGAACGCCTCCCCGAGCGCGAGCGGCGCGAACCGGGCCCGGTTCAGCCCGACACCGTGGTGGTGGCTCAACGCCGCGCCGCCGGCCAGCGTCGCCTCCATGCCGGCGTCCCACGCGCGGCGGTAGAACGACTCACGTTGGTCCATCGGCGGATGACCGCCGAAGGTGAAGTAGAGGCAGGCGCCGTCGAGGTACGCGTGCGAGAGGTGCGCCGACACCAGCACCATGCCGTCGACACCCCGGAACGCGGCCAGCACGCCGCGGTACACGCGCGGCAGCGCCGACCAGCGCGCCGCGATCTCCATCGTGTCGACCACGAAGCCGGTGCTGATGAAGTGCTCGAGCGCGGAGACGTCGTTGCGGTGCTCGAGCCACACGTCGAGCAGCGCGGTGTCGTCCGGCGTCGCGTCGCGACATTCGTCGCGCACCACCTGCAACACCGCGTCGACGAGCGCGGGGTCGCCCTCGTCGAGGACCAGGAGCACCGCCGCGTCGCCGCTCGAGAAGTGCCGCTCGCCCTCGATCGCGTCGTAGAGGCGCAGGACGGCGGGGGTCGCGCCGCGTCGGAGGATGCGGCGGCACGCGTCGAGGCCGTCCTCGAAGCGCGTGAACCGGAACGCCGCCCGCACCTCGCCGGCCGGCGCCGGATGGACGCGCAGGCGGGCGCCCGTGATCACGCCGAGCGTGCCCTCGCTGCCCACGAACAGCTGGGTGAGGTCGGGCCCGACCGCGGCGCGTGGCGCGCCGCCGGTGTGCACCATCCGGCCGTCGGCGAGGGCGACGTCGAGCCCCAGCACCATGTCCTCGATCTTCCCGTAGCGGGTCGACATCTGGCCCGCGCTCCGGCACGCCAACCAGCCGCCGACGGTGGAGAGGTCGATCGACTGGGGCCAGTGGCCGAGGGTGACGTGGTGATCGCGGCGCAGCGTGGCCTCCAAGGGAGTACCGAACGTACCGGCCCGCACGTCGAGCACGAGCGCGGTGTCGTCGACGTCCACGATCCCGGTGAGCGCGGTGAGGTCGAGGACGACGCCGCCGTGCACCGGCATGCTCGCGCCGCACACCCCGCTGCGGCCGGCGGCCGCGGTGACGGGCACCCGCGCCTCGTTGCAGACGCGCAGCACCGCGGCGAGGCCGTCGGCGGTGGTCGGTCGAACCACCGCGGCCGGCGGGGTGACCTGCGTGCCGTCCTGCTCCCAGATCATCGCCAGCGGCCACCAGTCCCGGCTGACGGCGGCCACCGCGTCGGGTGCGGTCTCCAGCGGGCAGAGCGCCGCCAGCCGGTCGAGCACCGCCGCCGGGACCTCGGCGACGGTGCCGTGGAGCGGGCTCACCCCTCCTCGATTGGTCGTTCGCTCCTCGGCGGGTTCCCCGGCTCGCTCACGCTCACGCCGCCACCATCGGTCGTTCGCTACTCGGCGGGATACCCGCCTCGCTCACGCTCGCGCTCACGACAGCGCCCCGCGTTCGGTGGCGATCGCGGCGCGGTACCCGGCGACCTGGGCGTCGCGTTCGTCGCGCGACCAGCCGAGGTCGACCGCGAGGAGGTCGGCCACGTCGTCGGCCGCGGCCGCCGAGGCGTCGCGAGCCAGGAGCCGCGCCCGCGTGCGCCGACTGAGCACGTCGTCGAGCGTGCGTGCCATCTCGTGGCGGACCGCGTAGCGCGCCTCGGCGCGCAGGTACGGCAGGCCGGGTACGAGGGCTTCGCCGAGGTCGGGATCGTCGGCGACGAGGGCGAGCACCGCCTCGGCCTCGGTGCCGAAGCGGCCGGTGAGGTGCTCGTGCGCGCTCGGCTCCAGCGCGGCGACCGGCGGTGCCAGTCCCTCGCCGCCGAACAGGCGCAGGTGCTTCGTCCGCGACGGGCGGCCGCGCTCACCGAGGACCGCGAGCGCGGCGTCGACCGCGTCGGCGGCCATGCGCCGGTAGGTGGTGAGCTTGCCGCCGGTGACGGTGACCACGCCGCTCGGCGCGGTGCGCACCGAGTGCCGCCGCGACAGGTCGGCGGTGCGGGTGCCGTGGCCCTTGCGCAGGAGGGGCCGGAGGCCGGCCCACGTCCCGATCACGTCGGACTCGGTGAGCTTCTCGTCGGTGACGGCGTTGATGGCCGCGAGCAGGTAGTCGACGTCGGCGGGCGTGCACGGCGGGTCGTCGAGCGGGCCGTCGTAGTCGGTGTCGGTGGTGCCGATGTAGGTGGTGTCCCCCCAGGGCACGACGAACACCGAGCGCCGGTCGCCCGCCACCGGCACGATGGCGGCGATGTCGTTGCGGACCTTCGACCACGGCACCGTGATGTGGATGCCCTTGGCCGGTCGGATCGATGCCGGGTCCGTGCCCTCGTCGAGCGCCCGGACGTCGTCGGCCCACACGCCGGCCGCGTTCACGACGACCCGGGCTCGCACGACGAGCTCCCGCCCGTCGGCCTCGACGCGCGCGCCGACGACGCGGTCGTCGTCCTTCTCGATCCCCCGCACCGGCGCGTAGTTGGCGATCACCGCACCGTGCACCGCCGCGGTGCGGGCGATGGTGAGCGTGAGGCGGGCGTCGTCGGCGTGGGCGTCGTAGTACACGTACGCACCGGCGAGACGGTCACGGGCGAGCGTCGGTATGTGCGCCAGCGCGGCGTCGACCGGGATGCGATGGTGGCGCTTCCCGATGCGCAGGCCGCCGGTCAGGTCGTACATCCAGAGCGCGGTGCCGAGCACCCGGGCGAGGCGGCGGTCGATCACCCCACCCCGGGCCAGGATCGGGACCAGGAACGGGAGCACCCGCACGAGGTGGGGCGCGTTCTCGAGCGCCCGTTGCCGTTCGTACAGCGCCTCGTACACCAGGCGGAACTCGCGCTGCTGCAGGTACCGCAGGCCGCCGTGCACGAGCTTCGAGCTCTTCGAGCTGGTGCCGGAGGCGAAGTCGTCCCGCTCCACCAGCGCGGTGCGCAGTCCGCGGCTGGCGGCGTCGAGCGCCACGCCCGCCCCGGTGATCCCACCGCCGACGACGAGGAGGTCGAACCGCTCCTCGCCGAGACGCGCCAGCGACGCGGCGCGCTCGAAGCCATCGGTGGACCGGCTGGTCACCCGGCCAAGCTACCGGCTGGTAACCAGATCCCGGCCGTTCGGCGCCGGGCGGACGCGGGGCGCCGTCCGCCAGGTGAGGAGCATGGCGCAGCCGAACACCGTCGCCACGCCGATGAGGACCGCCGACACGGTCGGGAGGAGGTCGTTGGCGTCGGTCCCCGCGGTGAGCAGGTGGACGGTCACCAGCGCCAGGAGCACGTAGCTGAGCATGTGGGTGCCGCGCCACACCCGCGGCGACAACCGGTGACGGGCCAGCGAGGTGCCCTCGACCACGAGCAGCACGTACATGCCGACGATGCCCCAGGCCACCGCGAGCGGGTGCCACGTCGAGACCATCGGCACGAGCACGTCGGCGACGCCGAAGTCGACGAAGCCGTCGGCGAGGATCGCGACCACGTGGACCACGACGAACGCGATGGCCAGCGCGCTCAGGTAGCGGTGGACGGAGAGCATCCACGCCGGCGACGGTCGACGGCCGAACGTGCGGAGCGCGTGCAGGAGGCCCCAGGTGCACGAGGCCACCACCAGACCCCACGCGACCAGTCCGCTGGCGCGAGCCACGTACCACCAGAAGTGGGAGGCCACCTAGCTGCCGCCGGTCCGGGTCTGGGGCTGGGGCTGGTACTGCGAGCCGCTCGTGCCGCTCCCGAGCGAGGGCGTGGCACCGCGGTCACTGCCGCTCGGCGTCGACGACGGGTCGAGCGTCGAGCTCGACGACGAGTGCCCGACGACGAGGTGCCCGACGACGTCGGCGTGGCGTCGGCGTGGTGGTCGGCCGCGGCCATGAACCCGGCGAGCACCCCGGCCACCGCGACGCTCACCCCGGCCGCCGCGACCTTGCCCTGCACGCTGAGCTTCCGACGCGCCATGCCGGCCATTGTCGCCGCGCCGGGTAAAGATTCGCTGAGGATCGGGTGCGGGGAGCGCGCGCTAGATGACGACGCCCGGGAGGCCGTCGGCGGCCACGACGTCGTAGTCCTCGGCGGCCCACGCGCGCATGCCGCCGTCGAGGTTCACCGCGTCGTACCCCGCCTGCACCAGCGCGGCGGCGACGGCGTGCGACCGGCTCCCGGAGCGGCAGATGGCGACGATGCGCCCGGTCCGCGGCAATTCGCCGACTCGCGCGGTGAGCTCGCCCATCGGGATCCAGGTCGCCTCCGGCGCGTGCCCCGCCTCCCACTCGTCGGCCTCACGCACGTCGAGGAGCAGGGCGCCCGCGTCCACGAGCTCGTGGCCCTCCTCGGCGTTCACCACGGGCACCGTCTCGGCGTTCATCGCAGGACCTCCGATCGCGTCGGTGCCGGCCGCCCGGCACCGGATCCCGCACCGTACCGCCGGAGAAAGGCCCTCAGGGTCGGGCCGGGAAACGACGACACAAGAAGTACCCGGCCGTCATTTGGCCGTCGCTTTCCTTGAAAAATCCGCCTCAGTGTGACAAGTTTCACTCTAGGTAGTCGTATGATTGCTGAGAGTGAGCAGTTGCCCCGCCACGGGCAACGTCACCTCACCTGGTCCATATCCGAAGACTCCCACTTCCTGAACCCACGGCAGGAGACACATGGGACCCCGGCGCACGTCGCTCGTTCTGGCTCTGCTGGCCCTCGGACTGCTTGTCGCGTCCGCGGGCGTCGCCGCAGCCTGTTCGGACGCGCCCGCGGGTTCGGGAGCGGCCGCATCCAGCGTGGCGGCCCAGGACGCGTCGGCGTCCGCGGGTGGCCAGGGGAGCGACCACGGGTCCGGTGACGCCGGCCAGGGGCAGGCGCAGGGGCAGGGCAACGCCGGTGGGACCGGCGCCAGCGGCTCGGGCGCCAGCGCCTCGGGCGGTACCGGCTCGGGTGCCACCGGCTCGGGTGCCACCGGCTCGGCCGGAGACGGCAGAACGTGGATCGACGGGCACTCCTGTTGCCCCACCGGGAGCTCCGGTGGCGACGGTGGGAGTGGCGTCGAAGGATCGAGTGTCGGCACCCCGCCGGCACCCGCAGAGGCGCCGCCAGCGACCGCGAGCGGACCCGCCCCCGACGCGGTCGCGGCGGCGCCCATCTCCACCCCGGCCGAGCAGGTGATCGCGCCGGCCTTGGTGCCGGCGGTGGGCGGCGGCGGTACGCCCGCGGCGTCCGTCGCCGCGCCCGTGGCCGCGCCGGTCGCCGCCATCGTCACCACGCCGGCAACGGGGAACGCGTCGGTCGCGTTGGGCGGCCTGCCCGACCTCGGCTCGATCGGCAAGGTCGGGTCGACGGTGGCCGACGGCTCGGTGGCCCGCACGCTGCTGTCGACCGGCACCGGGCGCCCGATCGCGGTCGTCCTCGCGCTGCTCGGCGCCATCCTCCTGTTCCTCTCGATCCACCGGCGGGTCGATCGGAGCGATCCGAAGCTGACCGCGGTCAACGCGGGGCCGGACGTCGCCCGGTTCCGGTGAGCGCCGAGCAACGCGCCCAGGGTTCGCCGGTCTCCGACCGTCTGCTCGTCCTGCAATTCGTCCGGCTGCTGATCGTCGCCGCCCTCCTCGTGGTGCCCGCCGCCGCGGGGACCGCCATCGGTGCACCGGTGGCGATCGCGCTGGTGTACCTGGTGTTCGTCGCCGCGGTGGAGGTCGCCCGGCGGCTGGCGCCCCACCGCATGGCCGCGTTGATGTCGTGGACGGTGCTGGTCGACGGCGCCGCGGTCTCCTTGGCGGTGGCGGTGACCGGTGGGTACCACAGCCCGCTGCTGTTCCTGGTGTTCCTCGACGTGATGGCGGTGACGCTGGTCGCCTCGTACCGCACCGGCCTCAAGCTGGCGCTCTGGTGCGCGCTGCTGCTGCTCCTCGCGCACGCCGCGGCCGACGCCGGCATCATCAAGGAACACGGTGTCGTCGACGACCGGATCGCGGTGGTCAGTGCCGCCACCTTCCTGCTGTTCGCACTGAGCGCGGCGCTGTTCTCCGCCGTCAACGAACGGGCGCTGCGGCACAGCCGGTCGCAGCTCGAGCTGCTCGTCGAGCTGGGCGCCGAGCTCGAACGCGCGCTCCGCCACGACGACGTGGTGGCGACGCTCGTCCGGCACTCGTGCGCGCGCCTGGGGTTCGCCCGCGCGGTGGTGCTCGTCCGCACCGGCAAGGTGTGGGAAGGCGTCCGTGACGACGGTGCGGTCGTGGTGCGGCTGCACTCTCCGGACCGGCCGGCGCCGCTGGTCCACGCGGCCTGGGCATCGGGCACGCCGATGCTCGTGCGGGTCGTCGACGACGACCTCCTCGACCTGGTGCTGCCCAACGCGCACAACGTCGTCGTCGCCCCGGTCGCGGTCGACGGCGAAGACCTCGGCATCGCGGTGGCGGAGTGGGGTGGCGGCGCCGACGCCCGCATCCCCACGTCGACCGTGCAGGCGCTCGCCCAGGCGTCGATGCACACCGCGCTGGCGTTGCGCAACGCCCGTCTGCTCGACGAGATCGAGCGACTGGCGACGCGGGACTCGCTCACCGGCCTCGCCAACCGTCGCCTGTTCGACGAGTCGCTCCGCCGGGAGGCGGCGCGCTCGCAGCGGCTCGGCTCGCCGTTGAGCCTCCTCGTGCTCGACGTGGACCACTTCAAGCAGGTGAACGACAGCTACGGCCACCAGACCGGTGACGACGTGCTGTGCGACGTCGCCGACGCGCTCGTCACCAACACCAAGAACTTCGACGTGGCGGCCCGCTACGGCGGCGACGAGTTCGTCGTGCTCCTCCCCGGCTGCAGTCGCGAAGACGCCATCGGCGTGGCCCAGCGCGTCCGCAACGAGATCGCCCGCCAGGTGGGGGAGGCGCCGGTGACCATCAGCGGCGGCATCGCCACCATGCCCGACAACGCCGCCGACGCCGAGCGCCTGATGGCCGCGGCCGACGCCGCGCTCTACGAGGCCAAGCGCACCGGTCGCGATCGCGTGGCGAGCTCCGGGCGCGGGCTCGAGATGGCGCCCCCGCCCGTGCTCAGCTGGTCGGCACCGCTCGCCCGCGGCGCCTGAGCCCCGTCCGCCGCTCCCGGGCTCAGCCGGGGTCGGTGGCGAGCAACCGCTCCGCCCGCGCCCGCAGCTCGCGATGGTGCGCCTTGCCCGCGGCCGAGCGCTCCAACGAGTCGACGAGGAGGAAGCGGCGCGGCACCTTGTACCCGGCCAGCCGGTCACGGCACCACGCGGTCAGCTCGGCCTCCTCGAGGCTGTCGCCGTCGGTCACCTGCACCAGCGCGACCACCTGCTCGCCGAAGCGCTCGTGGGGCACGCCCACCACGACGCAGTCGAACACGCCCGGGTGGCGGTGCAGCTCGGCCTCGACCTCCTCCGGGTACACCTTCTCCCCACCGGTGTTGATGCACGCCGAGCCGCGACCGAGGAGCCGCACGGTCCCGTCGGCGTCGACGGTGGCGTAGTCGCCGGGGACGGAGTAGCGCACGCCGTCGAACACCCGGAAGGTGGTGGCGCTCTTCTCGGGGTCCTTGAAGTAGCCGAGCGGGATCCGGCCGCCCATCGCGACCAGCCCGATCTCGTCGCTCCCGGGAATGACGTCGCGCCCGGTGTCCTCGTCGACCACGCGGATGCGGTCGTTCACCGAGAACCGCGCCGGCGCGATGGTCTCGTCGTCGGCCCGCGCCGCGTTGCGCGGGCCGAGGCCTTCCGACGCGCCGAGCGAGTCGACGATCGTGAGGGCGGGCAGGTGGCCGAGCAGCCCGCGCTTCACCGCGGGGCTGAACAGCACGCCCGACGAGGTGATGGCGCGCAACGCGGTGAGATCCCAGCGGTCGGGATGCGCGTCGAGCATGTCGAGCAGCGGACGCGCGAAGACGTCGCCGACGATGGTGAGCACTTCGACGTGTTCGCGCGCGACGGTGTCCCAGATCACCTCGGCGTCGAGCCCCTGGCGGTCGACGAGGACGACGGTGCCGCCACCGGCCAGTGCCGCCAGCGCTGCGAACAGCCCGGTGCCGTGCATCAGCGGCGCCGCCGGTAAGAGCGTGGCCGCCCGCTTCCCCGCCCGCGCCGCCGCCCACGGGTCGGGTGGATCCGGGACGCGGGGATGCGCCGACACCCAGAGCGCGACGTAGAGGTCGTCGTTGCGCCACATGACACCCTTGGGCATCCCGGTCGTGCCGCCGGTGTAGAGGAAGATCAGGTCGTCACCGCTCGGTGGTCGCGGCGACCACTCGCCGGCCGACGATGCCGCCAGTGCCTGCTCGTAGGGACCACCCGCCTCGAGCCGCACCGGCCGGCGGCCCTGCTCCAGCTGCATGACCGCCGCGTCCACCGCGACCGCGAACTCGGGCCCGTGCACGATCGCCTTGGCGTCGGAGTTGTCGAGGAGGTAGCGGAGCTCGCTCGCGGTGTAGCGGAAGTTGACGTTCACGGGCACCGCGCCGAGCAGCAACGCGGCGTAGAACGCCTCGAGGTACTCGGGGCGGTTGGTGAGATCGATGGCCACGCGGTCACCGGGCCCGACGTCGGCGGAGGACTGGAGGTGGCGCGCCAGGCGGGTGGCGCGATCGCGAAATCCGGCCCACGGGATGCGGCGGTCGCCGCACACGAGCGCCTCGCGGTCGGGAACGATCGCCGCGATGCCGTCCCACACCGCGGCGAAGTTCCAGTCGGACATGCGGCGATGCTAGGCACGCCCTGCTGGAGTGCCTCATCCGCGCTCGACGGTCAGTCGCCGCCGGGTTGCGGGTCGCCCACGTCGAACCACCACCGGGCCAGCTGCTCCATGTCGCGCACCGTCGCCCGGAGCTCGTCGGTGACCGGGCCGGGGTGGCGCTGGGCGAGGATGAGCGCGAGCGACCGGTAGTACCAGAGCTGGTCGACCGCGCCGGCGTGGAAGCGCTGCCACACCTCGGGGCCGTGCCGCCGGAGGTCGGCCACGATCGACCGGGCGTTGGCCAGCGCGTCGGCGGCCTTGACCCGCAGCACGGCGGTCGGTGTGTCGGGGTCGCGCAGGTGCGCGAGCGACTCCTGCTTGCGCGCCCGCCAGGTGGACGAGTCGCGCGGGCCGGCGTGCTTCTTCGTCGGCAACCGGCCGTCGAGGGTCTCGGTGCAACCTTCGACGATGCGCGCCACCTTGCGCCCGAACCGCTTCCGGATCTTCTTCGGCTTCACGTCGCGCGTCCTCGATCGCGTCGTGGAGGAGGCCGGCGATCGCCTCGGACTCCGTGCCGCCGTCCTCGAGCACCAGCGCGCTGACCTCGAGCAGGTGGGCGACGTACGGCACGTCGCCGCCCTTGCGCGCCTGGGCGCCGTGCAGCTCGGTGACCCACTCCACCGCCCGCACGAACCGGTGACCGGGGACCGTCACCGGTTGCGACGGCTCGCCGTCAACCCCCATTGCGGGCCTTGGCGACGTTCTTCTCGTGCTCCTGCAGCGTGGTCGCGTAGTAGGTCTTCCCGTTCGCGTCCGACACGTAGTACTTGTACGGCACCGGTGCCGGTGCCAGCGCGGCCTTCAGCGCCACCTCGCTGACCGTCCTGATCGGTGTGGGCGGCAGCCCGGTGACCTTGTAGGTGTTGTACGGCGAGTCGATCTTGCGGTCGGCGTCGGTCGGCACCGGCGGGCACCCGCCCTTGGCGTAGCAGAGGGTGGCGTCGATCTGCAGCGGCGTGTTGTCCTTCAGGCGGTTCGCGATCACCGCCGAGATGAGCGGCGCGTCGTCGACGCTCCCGGCCTCGGCCTCGATCAGCGACGCGGTGACGATCGCCTGGTACGGCGACTGGCCGCCGTTGGCCGGACCCGATCCGGCGAGGCCGAGGGCGTCGGCCTTGGCATCGAACTGGCTGACGATCTTCTGCAGGATCTGCGCCTCGTCGTCGTTGGCCCCGATGAAGTACGTGTCGGGCCACGTGAGCCCTTCGAGCGAGTTCACGAGCGGCGGCTCGTACTTCGAGCGGACGGTGCCGGAGGCGGCGGCGGCGAGGAACGCCTGCGCGCTCTTCCCCTCGAGCTTGCCCACCCGCTCGGCGATCTGGCCGAGGGTGAGCCCGGGCGGGAGCAGGAGCTTGAGATCGGGCACGATCCGGCGGGGCCCGCCCCGCAACGTGTCGAGCGCCTCCCGCGGCGTGCTGTTCTCGACGAAGTCGTACCGTCCGGCCACGTAGCCACCGGCGAACCCGGCGCTGGTGGCGACCTGCTGGAACGCCGTCGACGAGTCGATCACGCCCGTCCGCTGCAGCGCGTCGCCCACCTGCGTCGGGTTCCACCCCTGCTGGATCTCGACCACGACGTCGGCGTTCCCTGCGGTGGAGCTCTCCACGTTGCTCAGCACCCAGAGCGACGCCACCGCGAGAGGTGTGAGGAGGGCGACGACCACGCAGAACGTGGCCAGGTTGCGGCGGTAGAGCCGCATGCGCTCCGCCCCTCGTCGCCCGCGCGAAGCGCTCCACTCCGGTTGCGACGGCATCGACGCATGCTACCGAGCGGGTGACGCGTCCCCTTCGCGTCCCGCTCCGGGCCTGCGGTACGAGGCGCGCGAGACTCCCGGCATGCGCTTCGGACTCAAGACCGCACCTCAGAACACCACCTGGGCCGACATGCTCGCGGTCTGGCAGGCCGCCGACGAGATCGAGCTCTTCGAGTCGGCCTGGACCTTCGACCACTTCTACCCGATCTTCACCGACGACATCAGCGGCCCGTGCCTGGAGGGGTGGGTCACCACCACCGCCCTGGCCCAGGCGACGCGCCGGCTGCGCGTCGGGGTGCTCGTCACCGGCATGCCGTACCGGCACCCGGCGGTGCTCGCCAAGATGGCAGCCGCGCTCGACATCGTGTCCGGCGGCCGGTTGGAGCTCGGCATCGGCGCGGGGTGGAACGAGGTCGAGGCGAAGGCCTACGGCATCGACCTGCACCCGACCCTCACCGAGCGCTTCGACGCCTTCGACGAGGGCTGCGAGGCGGTCATCGGCCTGCTCACCAACGAGACCACCACGCTCGACGGTCGCTACGTGCAGCTCGTGGACGCGTACTGCAACCCGAAGCCGGTGCAGCGCCCGCACCCACCGATCTGCATCGGCGGGTACGGCGAGCGCCGCACGCTTCGCTCGGTGGCGCGCTTCGCGCAGCACTGGAACTACCCGGGCGGTCCGGTCGAGCAGTTCGCGGCCAAGCTCGACGTGCTGCGCCGGCACTGCGACGACCTCGGGCGCGACCCGTCGGAGATCACCGTGTCGACGCACCTGCGGGGCGGCGCCGACGACGTCGTGGAGCAGGCGAAGCGCTACGGCGACGCCGGTCTCGACCTCGGCATCGTGTACCTCCAGCCGCCGCACACACCCGACGCGCTCGACGAGCTCGCCGCTGCCCTCGCGCCGCTGCGCGGCTGATGGCCGCGCCGACTCCGCGCGCCCAGACTCAGAGGGTCCAGCCGGCGGCCTTGCGCTCCACGCACGTCGGGCAGATCGGGTAGCGCGACGGGTCGCGCGTCGGCACCCACTTCTTGCCGCACAGCGCGACGATCGCCTCCCCGGTCACGTAGGCGCGGGCGACGTCGTCCTTGCGCGCGTAGTGCGCGAACCGGTCGTGGTCGCCGTCGTCGGTGTCGACGGGGACGGGGCGCTCGACCGGCGTCTCCACCGGCGCGATCACGGGCGGCGGGGCAGTGGTGGTCTCGCTCACCCGGCCAGAATACCGACTACGGGCCCAGGTAGCCTCCAGGCGTGCCCGACTTCGCCGACGACCAGAGCAGCGAGCTGGAGCGCAAGGCCAAGGCGCTCAAGTTCATGGCCCTGTTCGAGAGCTTCACCTACCTGCTCCTGGCGTACTTCTGGCTGGTCGTGCCCAACGACGGGATCAAGGCGGTGGTCGGGTTCTTCCACGGGCTGGTCTGGCTGTCGTTCGTCGCCATGGTCGTGATCATCCGGCCCGACATCGGCTGGACGTGGGGCTACGTCGTGCTGGTCGTGCTCACCGGCCCGATCGGAGGGGTCCTGGTGTGGTGGCGGCTGCGCCAGACCCCGCGAGAAGCGCTCGTACCTCACGCATCGCCGTCGGCAGATCGCTGACCGGCCGCTCGCGCGCGTCACGCTCACCGAGGAACACGAACACGCACTCGGCGACGGGCTCGCCGGTCGCCTGCTCGAGCGCCACCGCGTACGACGCGCCCTGGAGTCGGTAGCGGGCGACCTTGGCGTCGAGGTCGGCGTCGTCGCGCCAGGCGTCGGTCTTGTAGTCGACCACGACCAGGCCGTCGGATCGGCGGTACACGAGGTCGACGTAGCCCTCGAGCGTCGTGGCACCGACCGGTGTGGCGACGTACATCTCGCGGCGGAAGCCGTGCGCCACCGCCTCCCGCACCGTCTTCGTCGCCAACGCCACCCGCGCCCGCGCCGCCACCGCGTCCTCGCGTCCGATGATGCCCTCGGCCGCGGCCTGCGCCGCCGCGGTGTCGTCGAGCCCGTCACCGGTGGCGAGATCGATCGTCTGCAGGACCGCGTGCACGGCACGGCCGAGCGCGGTGCCGTAGCGGCCCTTGTTCCAGGGCGGCAGCTCGAGGTCGCGCGGGCCCTTGTGCAGCCCGGGGTCCACCGCCGCCTCCTCCGCGACCTCCCGGGCGATCGCGGTCGCGGAGCGGACGCTGCGGCGGGCCCCGCGCGCCAACGCGTCGTCGCGCTCGCGTCGCCACTCGGCCCACGGCGGGGGTGTGCCCCGGGTGCCGTCGACCGGCTGCGTCACCGTGAGCGGCACTGCGGCCGCATCGGCGACGAACGCGCTCCACTCCGGCGCGTCGGCCGCGGCGTGCCACAGCAGCTGCGCGTGCGTCCAGGTGGTCCGGTCCTCGCCCGGCTCCTTCGCCGCCCGGTGCACCGACACCACGAGGTGGTCGCGGGCGCGGGTCATGGCCACGTAGAGGAGCCGCAGCTTCTCGTGGAAGTCCATCTGCTCGTCGATCGGCGCGTAGCGCTCGAACTCCTCGGTCGTGACCCGGGAGGAGACCCGCAGCGCATACGTGTCGCGGTCGTGGGGGAAGCGCAGCTGCACACCGGCGGTGCGCGACTGTGCCTTGGTGGTCATGCCCGACACGATCGTCACCGGGAACTCGAGCCCCTTGGCGCCGTGGATGGTGAGGATGCGGACCGCGTCGTCGTCGGTCTCGGGCAGCACCGTCTCGACGACACGCGCCCCCTCGCTGCCCTGGAGGTCGGCCCAGGCGAGGAAGTCGCGCAGGCTGCCACCCTCGGCCTCCGAGAACGCGCGCGCCTGCTCGATCACGAACCGCACGCGCCGCCACAGGTCGCGCGGTCGGCCGTGGGCGAAGCCGACCTCGAGCACGCGCCGCTCGCGCACGATGCGGTCGAGCAGCTCGCTGGGCGAGAGCCAGAGACGGGCGTCGTGCCACCCGGCGAGCACCCGGATCGCGTCGCCGACCGGGTGGTCGGGCGGCAACGTCTCCGGCAGGGGGCGTTGGTGGTTCCAGCGGCCGCCGTGCTCCACCTTGAAGGTGAAGAGGTCGTCGTCGCCGCACCCGAACAGCAGGTGATCGCAGCGCGCTCACGAGCGCGAGCTCGTCGGTGGGGTCGTCGACCGCCTGCAGCACGACGAGCAGGTCGCGGATCTCGCGTGTGCTGTAGACCAGCGACGACGTCTCCGCCCGGTACGGGATGCCGGCGGCGTCGAGCGCGTCCTCGAGCTGGCCGAGCGAGGTGCGCGCCGGGAGCAGCACGCACAGGTCACCCAGTCGACACGGCGCGAACTGCTCGATCCCGTCGGTGGAGCGCTGCGACACCTGCCAGCCCTCCCGCAGCGCACGCCCGATGACCTCGGCCACGTCGCGTGCCTCGCGCTCGCGCAGCTCGTCGGCGGTGGGCTTCTCGAGCTCGGGGGTCACACCGAGGAGCACGACCGGTGGCCCCACCGGCGCGGCCTCGCGCACGGGTTCGAGCGCCACGTACTCGGGTTGCGACTCCGGCTCCGCGACGATGAGATCGCGGAACACCGCGTTGACGAAGTCGATGACCGGGCGGGCGGTGCGGAAGTTCCGCGTGAGGCGGCGCGGCGCGGCGCCGAACGCGGAGCGGGCCCGGAGGAATGCCGCGATGTCGGCGCGCCGGAACCGGTAGATCGACTGCTTGGGGTCGCCCACCACGAACAGGCGGCCCGGGTCGACCGGCAGCTCGTCCCAGCGGTGCGCGCGCGCGTCGGGCGCCCCGGATGCCAGCAACGCGGCCAGATCGCACTGGATGGGGTCGGTGTCCTGGAACTCGTCGAGCAGGAGGCGCGTGTACCGCGGCTCGCAGTCGCTGCCGGACGTCCCACCCGTGCTCCGGGTCGCGCAGCACCGCTCGGGCCAGCACCAGCAGGTCGTGGAACTCCAGCTGCCCGTGGCGGCGGCGCTCCTCGGCCTCGCGCAGCGTGAACCGGGCGAGCTCCCACGCCAGGCGCCGCAGGACGACCTCGGCGAGCTTCGCCGCGGTCTCGTCGACCAGCAGCCGGAGCGCCTTCACCCGGTCGCGCACCGACTCCACCGGGCACGCTCGGGGCCAGTTGTCCTTGCGGCCCTGGGTGACGCTCCCCTTCGGCGTGCCCACGGTGAGGAGGCGCAGCTGCTCGTACTCGTCCGGCGCGGCGACGAGCTCCTCGTGCCACGAGGCGAGGCTCCCGAGCAGTCCCAGCAGCTTGTCGTCGGCCGCCCGGCAGTGCCCGGTGAGCTCGTGCAGCTCGGTGAGCGCGACGAGGACCGGCGCGAGGGCACCGTCGAGCGGCGGCGGGTCGGGCTCGGGTCCCATGCGCTCGGCGACGAGGTCCCAGTTCGCGTTGCACGCCAGCGCCAGCGTGCGCAGGACGTTGAGGGTGGTGTCGGCGTTGAGCGCGAGGAGCAGCGTGCGCTCGATCGCGGGGTCGTCGAGCAGCTCGTCGACGAAGCGCGTCCAGCGCTCCTCGAACGCGAGCTGCGACGCGATGTCATCGAGCACCTCGATGCGCGGCGGGAGCCCGGCTTCGATCGGGTGCTCGGCCAGGAGCCGCTGCGCGAACGCGTGCAGGGTGGACACCGCGGCGCCGTCGAGCTCCTCGAGCGCAAGCGCGGCCCGAGCCGCGGCGACCGCCTCGCCGCCGCGGGCCGCGGCCTCGAGCGTGCGCCGGATCCGGTCGCGCAGCTCGGCCGCCGCCTTCTCGGTGAAGGTGACGGCGGCGATCTCGCGCATCGGCACGCCGCGCCGGGTCACCAGTGCGACGACGCGGTCGACCAACGCCTTGGTCTTGCCCGAGCCCGCGCCGGCTTCGACGAACAGCGTCTCGTCGAGCGCCTCGACGATCGCGTCGCGTGTGGCGAGGTCCTCGTCGAGATCGAGGAAGCTCTGCTGCACCGCGTCGCTGGGCCTCGTCTCGATGGTCGACTCCGCTCCGCCGTCCCGCTCTCCGAGCACGGCGTCGCTGCGTCTCCGCTCAACGGTCATCGCCGGCACCTTCGGTGTCGTCGTCCTCGGCGAGGACCTCGGGTTCGGCGAGGGCGACATAGCCGCGCAACGCCGGTGCCACCCGCTTGCGCTGCCACTCGCGATAACGGTCGCGGGTGCCACGGGCGTCGGGGTCGGTGTAGCTGCGGATCCTCCGGGTCCAGGTCGTCGGGGGGTCGACCCGGCACGGGAACACCCCGGCGTCGATGCCGTCGGCGATGACGCGCAGGACCTCGTCGACGCGGGCGTCGACCTCGGGGGAGAGCACGAGCTCGGCCCAACGGAACTGGCCCCGCGTGCTGACGTACCAGTACGCCGCGCCCACGGCCGTGTCGGGATCGCCGAACGACGCCCGCGCCGCGTGTGCGTACACGGGGAGCTGGAGCATCCGGCCGGCCGCGGTCGGGTCCTCGGGGTCGACGCCGTTCGGGCGGCCGGTCTTGTAGTCGATCACCCAGAGGCCGCCGCCGGCGGTGCGGTCGACCCGGTCGGCGGCGCCGCGGAACCGCAGGGCGCGGCCGTCGGAGAGCTCGAGGTCGACGGCCGGCGCGGCGTCGGGGAAGCCGAAGCGCAGCTCGGTGGCGATGGTGCGGAGACCGAAGCCGGCGCGTGCCCTCGTGTCCTCGCTGAGGAACCGGTCGAGCTCGGCGAGCAGCCGTCGCCGGTCGCGGTGCCAGAACAGCCGGCGGCCGGTGCGCCCCTGCGCCTCGTAGACCCCGCACCGGGCCTCGGCGATCTCGCGCAGGCGGTCGCGGTCGGCGTCGGTCCACGGCTCCTCGGGCGTGGGCGCACCACCCGGCCGCTCGAGCACCTCGCTCAGGAACGCGTCGAGCGTCTCGTGCACCAGGCTGCCGCGGTCGAGGGGCGACACCTCGTAGCGCTCCTCGGGCAGCTCGGGGATGTCGACGCGCAAGACGTAGTCGAGGAAGTACTCGAACGGGTTGGTGGCGTAGGTCTGCAGGCGGGTGGGCGACACGACGACGTCGCCGTCGGTCACGCGCCCGGCGTCGCAGCCGGCCAGGTTGCCGTCGAACCGCGTGAAGTCGCGACCGCGGCGCGCCACCACCGCGTCGACCCCGCGTCGCAACGCGACGTCGACGCCGCGCAGCTCGTGCGTGGTGACCACGCCGCCGGCCCGGGCGTGGTCGAGCAGCGTGCGGAGCCGGTGCTCCTGCTCGGTCGCGGGGAACTCGACGCGCGCGAGCCCGGCCGCGAACGACGGCACCGGCGTGTACCAGTCGGCATGGACCTCGGCGAGATCGTCGGGGACTCGCTCCGTGCTCACCGCGGCGAGGCTCTCGACGAGGAAGCGCGACGGCACCCGCTCGGTGGTGCGGCGCAGGTCGCCGCGGGGGAACAGGAGGATGCGCTCCTGTGACGCGCTCGCCAGCGCCGCCAGCAGGCGACGGTGGTCGTCGTCGACCCGCGCCGACCGCAACGCCAGCGCACCGTCGGTGGCGCGCCGGTCGGCGTCGGGCAGCAGCGAGTCGTCGCGGACGCGGGTCGGGAACAGGCCCTCGGCGAGGCCGCACACGAAGACGCGGTCGAGGTCGAGCCCGAGACCGAGCGCCACATGGCCCAACAGCAGCCCGTCGCCGAGCCGGCCCACGCGTCCGAGGTCGGCGTCGAGCTCGAGCTCGAGCGTGCGCCGGAACACCGCCACCCCGGGCGCGGCCTCGACCGCGTCGAGCCCCGCCAGCCGGGCCACCGCGGCTTCGATCTTCTCGGCCGCTTGGCGTTCCACCTCGGGCCAGTCGGCCCGGCGGGTCTCCGGCGCCAGATGGTCGCGCACGAGCCCCTCGGCCCAGGCGGCGAGCTCCTGCCACCCGGCGGCGGGGTCGACCGCGAGGTCGTCGACCAGGGTGGCGACGAAGGCCTGCAGCTCGCGTGTCGCGGTGAGCTCGGCCTCGAAGTGCTCGGGGTGGGGGTCGCGCTCGGTGACCGCCCGCTCCGCCGCCAGCTCGTGCTCCTGGATGCGGGCGTACCGCTCGAGCCGCTGGTGCCATTGATCGGCGCCGCGCACGATCTCGGCGACGCGGCTGATCTTCTCCCAGCGGGTTGCGGGGGCGGGCCGACCGTGACGGAACACGGGTGCCGAGGCGAGCAGGCGCATGACGTCGTGGCGCTGGAAGTCGCGATCGGGGAGGGCAAGGAGGCCCAGCAGCCCACGTCCCAGCACGCTGTCGGCGAGCGCGCGCACCGCCGCGCCGTTGTGGGTGATGCCGGCGGCATCGAGCTGCTCGTGCACGAGGCGGGCGTACGGCTCGGGCGCGCCGTACAGGATCGCCATCCGCTCGAGTGGCACTCCCTCGCGCACCGCGTCGATCACCAGGCGCACCACCGCCCGCACCTCGTCGTCGGGGTCCGACGCCGACACGACGCGGGTCGCCGCGGGCAACGCGACACCGACCTCGGGCACGGTGACCCCGATACGAGCGAGTGCCTCGCGCACCGGCGCGTCGGCCCGCTCGCACCCGGTGAGTCCGGCGACGACGGTCACCGGCACGCGTTCGCCGAGCGCGCGCACGAGCGCGGCGGTGGGTGCGGACACCTCCTGGGGGAGGTGGAGCACCACGGTGCCGAGGTCGTCGAGCAGCGGCATCCCGGCGCCGACGGCGTCGACCGCGGCGTCCATCAGGTCGCGCTCGTCGTACCACTCGGGCGCCAGCGCGGCCCGCGCCCGTCGCGTGATCCGCACGACGTCGGCGGCGCGCCGTCCCGTGTGCACGAGCGCATCGAGCGCGGCGTCGTCGATCGCCGCCAGCTCGCGGTAGGCGTCGACGAGCGCGGCCTCGGTCGCGGGGTGGTCGGCGACCGGGCCGAAGATCCCCGGTGCCGTCGCCAACACCGCGCGCACGGCCGCGGCGAGCACCGGGGTGGACACCGGGCGCCGGTGCGCGCCCGCGAGGCGGGGTGCACCCAGCAGCTCGGCCAGCCGGTACGCGGTGAGGAACGTCACTCCGGCGACACCGTCCCCGCCGGGCGTGATCCTCCCCAGCGTCCCGCGCGCCAGCAGCCGACGCGCCGCGACACCGACGTAGTTGGTGGGCACCACCACCGTGACCGGCGCCAGCGGGTCGCCGCCCTTGGCCGCCACGACCGCGTCGAACAACGCGCGCGCCGCCGGCTCACCGTAGGGAACGGGCAGGACGTCGACCGACATCGCCCGGGATCGTACGGCGGCGGTCATGCGGCGTGCGGTCCGGCGCGGCGTGGTGGGAGGCCGATCTGTTGGCGTTGTTGGGGGGTGAGGTCGTCGAGGTGGACCTTGTGGAGGTCTCCGGGCTGGTTGGGGTTGCCGACCAGGGCGTAGGGGCCGTGGGGGACGAGGTCGGGGTGGCAGGTGGTGCACACCGCGGCCAGGTCGGAGATGTCGTCGGTGCCGCCCCAGGAGCGGGGTCGGAGGTGGTGGATCTGGAGTCCGTGGCGGCGGCCGCAGAGCTGACAGCGGTGATCGCGTAGCAGCACCGCCCGCACGATCTTGGGGGACAGGGCGGGGAAGCGTTTCCCGATCGCGATCGGGGTGCCGTGGTCGTCGACCAGCACCGGTTCGATGGTGGCGTTGGCGCGCAGCTGTTCCAACACGGAGTCGGCGATGGGTACCCCGGCGATCTCCGCCGGGCCCGACAACGGGACCAGCGTCTGCACCACCGGCCGGGACGCCAACGACGGCGTCTCGTCCCCCGCGTCGGGTTGCTCACACAAGCTGACCAGCGCGTCGGCGGCGCGGTGTTCGAAGCTGTCCCACGCCTGGCCCTTGGCCGGTTTCCGCTGCTCGGTCAGCGCTGGATCGTGGCTTCGAACGTGGCGCCCAGCACGTCGGGCAACTGGCCGTGCAGGTGCAGCATGCCCTTGTCGGGTGTCCACCACATCCGCAACGACCGCGCCTCGTACCGCGCCCGCGAATCCTCCGTCGACGGTTTCGACCGCGTTGCGCGCCAGTCGGGCCAGCTCGACCGGCGCCACGTTCGGTGCCCGCCGCGCCCACTCCCCATCGGAGTCCTCGTCGGCCAGCTTGGTGACCGCGCTCAACTGCTCCGCACTCAACGCCCCCTCGTACGCGGCGGCCGCGATCTCGGGCAACGACTCCAACCGTCGCGCGGTCTCGACCGTGTCACGCGCCGTCCGCGCCGACTCACCATGATCACCCAGCGTCGGATCGATCCGCCCCCGCTCGTCGAGGATCCGCACGATCGCGAGCTCCTCGACCCGCGCCTGGCGTTGCACACCGATCAACTCGTCGCGCCGCGCCACCAACCGATCCGTCGGCCAGCACCGCAGCTCGTCGAGGTGATCGGCGATCTCGAACATGCACCGATCAAACCACGAGGGTGTGACACTTATGGGCGCCTACGAGGGGGTCAGGTTGCGGGCCTTGGCGGCCGCGAGGATCAGCTCGACGCAGTCATCCAACTCGAGCGCAGTGGAATCGAGCACCAGGTGGTAGTGGGTCGCCTCGCGGGCGTCGCACCGGTAGAAGTGCTTCACGTACGCCTCGCGCGCACGGTCCGTCTCCTCGAGCAGCTTGCGCGCCTGCTCCTCGTTGACGCCTTCGAGGCCGACCGCACGCTGGATGCGTGCTTCGCTCGGCCCGTCCAACCGCACGTGCAGCGCCGACGGCCGGTCGCGTAGCACGATGGCCGCGGCCCGGCCGAGGATGACCCCACCGGTCGTGTCGGCGACCTGGTGGATGACCCGCTCGGTCTGGTCGCGGAACGCCTGCTCGGGGTGGTCGCCCAGCGAGGCGCGCGCCGCGGTGGGGGCAGAGCCGAACGCGGTGTCGGGCGCGGCCGCCGCCCGGGCCAGGCTGGCGAAGAGTCGCCCCAGGCCCGACGTGCGCCGCTCGTCGTGCGCCATGACGTCGGCCATCGGCACCGACAGCGCCTCGGCGACCGCCACCGGGATGGCGCGGTCGAGGAAGGGCAATTCGAGCTCCTCGGCGACCCGCGGCCCGATGACGCTCCCACCCGCTCCGAACGACGCCGAGAGCGTGACGACCGATGCCATCACAACAGTCTGCCACCAGACCCTCGTCGATGCGGCGCGAGACTCCGTTGGTGGGGTTGAGGGAGTGGTTCCTGCAGGCCGAGACGGGTCGCTCGCGCGTCCTGATGGCCGTGGCCACGGGGGCCGTGGTGGCGTTCGTCGTCGCGTGGTTCGCGCCGTGGCAGCTCACCGTCCTCGTGGGCTGGGACGTGGTGGCCGTCTCGATCGTCGGCACGGTCTGGCTCGCCATCGGGCCCTTCACCCCTGATGAGACACGAGACTTCGCGCAGCGCGAGGACAGCACGCGGGCGCAGACGCACTTCCTGCTCCTCGGCGCCGCGCTCGTGAGCCTGGTCGGAGTCGTGCTCGCGTTCCTCAAGGCGAACAACGGGACCCACCAGAACGAGATCTGGCTCGAGGGGACCGGCATCGCCACCATCGCGAGCTCATGGCTGCTCGTGCACACCGTGTTCATGCTGCGCTACGCGCACCTGTACTACACGCCGCCGATCGGCGGCATCGACTTCAAGATGCGGCGCGAAGAACCCGACTACGTGGACTTCGCCTACACGGCGTTCACGATCGGCATGACGTTCCAGGTGTCCGACACGGACATCACCAGTCGCGAGATGCGGCGACAGGTGCTCCGGCACGCGCTCGTGTCGTTCCTGTTCGGCGCGGTGATCCTGGCGACGACGGTGAACGTGATCGCCGGGCTCCTCAACACCTGAGGAGCCCGGCGCACGTGATGCCGTCAACGGCTGCGCTCAGCCGAGGCCGTTCTTCTTCAGGAAGGCGGCGGCGACGTCGGACGGGTCCTGCTTGTTCTCGCTGATGTCCTGCGACATCTTGTTGTACGCCGCGGTCGTGAGCTTCGCCGAGACCGCGTTCAGCGTTTTCATCGTCGCGGCGGTGGCTTTGTCCTTCTTGATGACGAAGACCGGGTTGTCGGCGGGCTGGAGACCCTTGTCGTCGGTGAGCAGCACCGCGTCCTTCGGGATCACGCTGCTCCCGGTGAAGAGGAGCGCGACCTGCACGTCGTTGTCCTCGAGCGCCTGCACGGTGATCGGGCCACCCTCGTCCAGCTTCTTGACCTCTTTGAATTTCAGCCCGTAGAGCTGCTGCGACTTGTCGCCGAGGCAGAGCGGCCGCTCCTCGCACTCGGGTGTCGTCCCGAACACGAGCTTGGGGGCGACCTTGGTGAGGTCCGACAGCTTGCTGAGCTTGTACTTCTTGGCGGTGGCCTTGGTGACGTAGAAGCCGTTCACGTCGACCGCGGGCGCCGGCTTGCTCGCCACGATGCCGGTGCCGGCGAGCTTCGCCTGGAGGGCCTTGTACGTCTCGGCCGAGTTCGACGTCGGCTCGCCGCCCAGGTAGGTGAGGAGGGTGCCCTGGTAGTCGGCGTAGCCGTCGAGGTCGCCGTTCTCGAGCGCCTTGTAGACGATCTCGGTCGCGCCCAGGTTGTCCTTGAACGTGATGTCGTCGCCCTTGTTCTCGAGCGCCTGCCCGTAGGCCTGCGCGATGGCCTGGGCCCCCGAGAAGTCCTTCGAGCCCACGGTGAGCGACTTGGTCTGGGCCGACGCGACGCCGCCGGCGGTGAGGCCCACCACGAGGGTGAGCACGCCGGCCGTGAGCAGCGCCCACGTATGGCGGGAACGAGCATGGATCATGCCAAGAGTCCTTCGTTGAGTGGGAAGAGCCGTTTGCCTACCCCCGGACGTGCGAGCGAAACCTTAGTGAACCGGTCGGCTTTTGTCGGGTCGGTCCCGGCGACGCTCAGAGGGCGGGCCCGGTGGCCGGCGCGAGACGGTCGGTCGCCAGCTCCCGGACCTTGATCCGGCCTTCGCTCCGGATGCCCGGCGACGTCAGCGCTCGCTGCACCAGCGCGAGGACCAGCTCGATCGCGATGGCGAGCAGCGCGACGAGGAAGCCACCGGCGAAGACCTTGACGTTGTCGTTCACGGCGAAGCCGTCGACGATGTACCGGCCGAACCCACCCGCGTCGACGTAGGCCGCGAGCGTCGCCGTCGCCACCACCGCGACCGCGGCCGTGCGCACGCCGGCCATCACCAGCGGCACCGCGTTGGGCAGCTCGACCCGCCAGATCATCTGGCGGGCGTTCATGCCCATCCCCCGCGCCGACTCGCGGATCTCGTCGTCGACGCTGGCCATGCCGACGTACGCGTTGGCGAGCATGGGCGGGACCGCGAGGGCGAACATGGCGATGAAGGCCGGGATCGACTGCACCGGGGTGAGGATGCCGGTCGGGTCGCCGATGCCGACCCACTGCACCGACAGGATGAGCAGCGCGAGCGCGGGCAGCGCGCGGCCGATGTTGGCGATGTTCACCGCCACCGCGCCCCCCGTGCGTACGTGCCCGAGGACGATGCCGATCGGGAGCGCGACGACCGCCGCCGCGAGCACCGAGACGACCGTCAGCTGCAGGTGCTGTCCGGCGAGCGTGGGGATGCTCTCGTTGCCGTGCCACTGGTCGTGGTTGGTGAGGAAGTCGAAGACGTCGCCGAGGAATCCCATCACGCCCCCGCCGTACGGCGCGTGCGCCTGCCGGCGCGCTGCCACGGGGTGGCGAGGCGCAGCGCGAGCACCAGCAGCAGGTCGGCGACGATCGCGAGGGCCAGGGAGAGCACGATGCCGACGGTGAGCGGCGTGCGGAAGTCGCGTTGCAGGCCGTCGAGCATGAGCGCGCCCAACCCGCCCTGGCCGATCAGCGCGGTGACCGTGACCAACCCGATGGTGGTGACGGTCGCGATCCGGATGCCGACGATGATGGCGGGCAGCGCCAACGGGAGCTCCACGCGCAGCAGGCGCCGCGACCGTGAGTACCCCATGCCCGTGGCGGCGTCCGTGACGTCGACCGGCACGCCGTCGAGGCCGGTGACCGTGTTCCGGACGAGGATCAGCAACGTGTAGAGGGTGAGCGGGATCAACGCGGTCGTGCGCGAGAGGCCGGTGAGCGGCAGGAGCAGGGCGAACAGCGCCAGCGACGGGATGGTGTACAGCACACCGGTGATCGCGAGCACCGGTCCGTAGAGTCGGCGGTAGCGGACGCTGAGCAGAGCGAGCGGCAGGGCGATGGCGAGCCCGAACAGCACCGCCAGCACGGTGAGCTCGATGTGCTCCACCAGCCGCTGGCGGATCTCGTCGGTGTGGTCCTGCACCCAGGGCCAGTAGAGCCATTTGGGGCCGATGTCCTCGGCGAGCACCCAGAGCGGGCCCATCGGGTCAGGCTACGCGACCCGCATCGGAGCCGACCGGGAGGAGGGTGGGGGCTAACGTCCGCGGATCACTTCCGAGCCGATGATCCGCCTCGACGCGATCAGCAAGCGGTACCCGAACGGCCAGCTCGCCGTGCGGGAGCTCTCGCTCGATGTTCCCGACGGCGAGATCTGCGTGCTCGTGGGACCGTCGGGTTGCGGCAAGACCACGACGCTCAAGATGGTCAACCGGCTCATCGAGCCGTCGTCGGGCCGCATCTTCCTCGACGGCAACGACGTCACCCACGCCGACCCCGTCGAGCTGCGCCGCCACATGGGGTACGTGATCCAGCAGGTCGGGCTGTTCCCGCACCAGGACATCGCCACCAACGTCGCGACCGTCCCCCGCCTGCTCGGTTGGCCGAAGGGCCGCGTCACCGCGCGCGTCGACGAGCTCCTCGACCTGGTGGGGCTCGACCCGTCCGACTACCGGTCGCGGTATCCCGCGCAGCTCTCCGGCGGGCAGCGCCAGCGGGTCGGCGTCGCGCGTGCGCTGGCCGCCGACCCTCCCGTCCTCCTGATGGACGAGCCGTTCGGTGCCATCGACCCGGTGACGCGCGGGCGCTTGCAGGACGAGTTCCTCCGGCTGCAGTCGGACGTGCAGAAGACGGTCGTGTTCGTCACCCACGACATCGAGGAGGCGGTGAAGATGGGCGACCGCATCGCGATCCTCAATATCGGCGGCGTGCTCGAGCAGTACGCGACTCCCGCCGAGATCCTGGGCCGACCGGCGTCGTCGATGGTGCGCGACTTCGTGGGCGCCGATCGCGCGCTCAAGCGGCTCCGGGTCACGCCCATCGAGGAGGAGTGCCTCGAGCACCCGCCCACCGTCTCGCCCGACGCGTCGGTCGCCGACGCCCGCACCGCCATCGCGAAGTGGGACGCGGGCTGGGTCGCGGTCGTCGGGCCCGACGGCGTCCTCCACGGCTACGTCGACGACGAGCACGCGGGCGGCGACGGCGAAGTCGCCGAGCGCCTCCAGCGCATCGAGACCTGGGTGCCGATCGACCACGACCTGCAGGACGCGCTCGCCACCATGCTGCTCACGCACGAGGGCTGGGTCTCGGTGCTGGACGGCGACCGCTTCGTCGGCGTGCTCACGCCCGAGGCCGTGTACCAGACCCTCCGCCGGTCGCTGGAACAGCCGCCGGACGACGGCCGGTAACGTCGGAGCGATGGAGATGCAGCGGAGGCGTGGCCGGAGGCCGGGACGCCGCAGCGGAATCGACCGGTTGTGATGGAGATGCAGCGGAGGCGTGGCCGGAGGCCGGGACGCCGCAGCGGAATCGACCGGTTGTGATGGAGATGCAGCGGAGGCGTGGCCGGAGGCCGGGACGCCGCAGCGGAATCGACCGGTTGTCATGACGATGGACGTCGCCGACTCGCTGCTCGACCTGGTGGGCAACACGCCGCTCGTGCGGCTGGGGCGCGTGGGGCGCGACCTCGAGTGCGATCTCCTCGCCAAGGTGGAGCTGTTCAACCCGGGCGGCAGCGTGAAGGACCGTCCCGCGGTCGCGATGATCGACGCCGCCGAGCGCGACGGGCGGCTGAAGCCCGGCGGCACCATCGTGGAGCCGACCTCCGGCAACACCGGCGCCGGTCTCGCCATCGTCGCCGCCCAGCGCGGCTACCGGTGCATCTTCGTGATGTCCGACAAGATGAGCGAGGAGAAGGTCTCGCTGCTGCGCGCGTATGGTGCCGACGTGGTGGTCTGCCCGACCGCGGTGCCGCCCGAGCACCCCGACTCGTACTACTCGGTCGCCGACCGCCTCACGCGCGAGACGCCCGGCGCGTTCCGGCCCGACCAGTACTCCAACCCCGCGAACCCGGCCGAGCACGAGCGCTCGACCGGACCCGAGATCTGGCGGCAGACCGACGGGCGGGTCACCCACTTCGTGGCCGGCGTCGGCACCGGCGGCACGATCACCGGGGTCGCCCGCTACCTCAAGGCGCAGAACCCCGACGTGCAGATCGTCGCCGCCGACCCCGAAGGGTCGGTGTACTCGGGCGGTTCCGGCCGGCCCTACCTCGTCGAGGGCGTGGGGGAGGACTTCTGGCCCACCACGTTCGACCCGTCGACCGTCGACCGCACGGTGATGGTCAGCGACGCGGAGTCGTTCGCGGCGGCCCGGCGCGTCACCGCCGAGGAGGGACTCCTCATCGGCGGCTCGTGCGGCACCGCGGTGCACGCGGCGCTGGTCGTCGGGCGGGAGCTCGGGCCCGACGCGGTGGTCGTCGTGCTGCTGCCCGACTCCGGTCGCAACTACCTCTCCAAGATCTTCGACGACCGGTGGATGACGAGCTACGGCTTCCTGCGCAGCCAGGGCCCGACCGCGGGCGACGTGCTCGCGGCCAAGGACGGCTCGATCCCGGACCTCGTGGTGATCACGGCCGACACGCCGGTGCGCGACGCGTTCGCGCGCATGCGCTCGCTGGGCGTCTCGCAGCTGGTCGTCGCCACGACCACGGACCAGCCGCTGGCGGCGAAGGAGGTGTCGGGCGCCCTCTCCGAGCTGCCGCTCATGGACAAGGCGTTCCGCGATCCCTCGGTGCTCGACCGGCCGGCCCGCGAGCTCATGGAGCCCGCGCCGCCGATGCTCGGCATCGGCGAGACCGTCACCGACGTCGTCGAGCGGCTCGAGTCCTGCACCGCGGTGCTGGTGCTCGACGGCGGGCACCCGGTGGGCGTGCTCACCCGCTCCGACGTGTTGGCGTTCCTGGCCGATCGGGCACCCTCGTAAGGACTCCATGGTCGACGGCTTCGAGACACGCGCCATCCACGACGGGCAGGCTCCGGACCCCGGGTCCGGCGCGGTCGTGACCCCGATCACCCTCTCGTCGACCTTCGTCCAGCAGGAGGTCGGGAAGCACGCGGGCTACGAGTACGCCCGCAGCGGCAACCCGACCCGCCGGGCGTACGAGGAGTGCCTGGCGTCGCTCGAAGGCGCGACGCACGGGTTCGCGTTCGCGAGCGGCATGGCGGCCGAGGACGCGGTGCTGCGCCTGCTCGAGCCCGGCCAGCGGGTGATCATCCCCGACGACACGTACGGGGGCACGTTCCGCCTCGTGTCGAAGGTCCTGGCGCCCGCGGGCGTCGAGTGGACCGTCGCCGACCTCACCGATCTCGAGGCGCTCGAGGACGACTGGCCTGACGGCACCGCGCTGGTGTGGGTCGAGACGCCCACCAACCCCGCGCTCACGATCGTCGACATCCTGGGCGTGTGCGCGGTCGCACACGAGCGCGGCGCGCGCGTCGTCGTCGACAACACGTTCGCGACCCCGTTCCTGCAGCGGCCGTTGGAGCTCGGTGCCGACGTCGTGGTGCACTCGGCCACGAAGTACCTCGGCGGTCACTCCGACGTCATCGGCGGGTTCGCCGCCACCAACGACCCCGAGATCGCCGAACGCCTCGGGTTCCTGCAGAACGCGGTCGGCGCGGTGCCGAGCCCGTTCGACTGCTACCTGGTGCTGCGCGGGCTCAAGACGCTCGCCGTCCGCATGGAGCGGCACTGCTACAACGCGCAGGCCGTCGCCACGCTGCTGCTGGTGCACCCCGCGGTGTCGACCGTGCTCTACCCGGGCATCCCCGTCCATCCCGGCCACGAGATCGCGCGCCGCCAGATGCGCGACTTCGGCGGCATGGTGAGCTTCCTGGTCTTCGGTGGCGAGGAGACGGCGCTCGAGCTGGTGTCCCGCACCCGCCTGTTCACGTTGGCGGAGTCGCTCGGCGGGGTCGAGTCGCTCATCGAGCACCCGGCGCGCATGACCCACGCGTCGGCCATCGACTCGCCGCTCGCGGTCGATCCCGCGCTGATCCGCCTGTCGGTCGGCATCGAGAGCACCGACGACCTCGTCGCCGACCTCCACCAGGCGCTCGACGCGGTCTCGAACGGCGACGCGCCCCTCCCCCTGACCCTCCCCTGACCGAACATCCGTCAGTACGCGCTCGCATGTGGCAGACAACTGCCGGATGTTCGGAATCATCACGCGAGCGCGCGGCGGATGATGCGACCGAGCAGCTCGGTCTCGACGAGGAAGCCGTCGTGGCCGGAGATGGTCTGCACGATCTCGACTGCCGACGACGTCGGGATCAGCTCGCCCAGCTCCTGCTGCAGCCGCACCGGATAGAGCCAGTCCGACGACATGCCGGCGATGGTGACGTCGGCGGTGACGGTGGCGAGCGCGGCGGCGATGCCGCCTCGGTCGCGCCCGACGTCGTGGTGGTTCATCGCCTCCGACAGCACGAGATAGGTGTTGGCGTCGAAGCGCCGCACCAGCTTGTCGCCCTGGTAGTCGAGGTACGACTCCACCGCGTACCGGCCACCGACGAACGGCTCCTCTCCCGGCTGGTGGTCGCGTCCGAACCGGGCGGCCAGCTCGAGCTCGGTCCGGTAGCTGATGTGCCCGATGCCGCGGGCGACGGCGAGGCCCTCGTGCGGCCCGTCGCCGGGTTCGGCGTCGTAGTAGTCGCCGCCGCGCCACTTGGGGTCGGCGCGGATGGCGCGCATCTGCACGTGGCAGAGCGCGATCTCTTCCGCGGTGGCCTGCGCACCGACTGAGATGATCACCGCCCGCTCGACGCGGTCGCGCTGGCCGACGGCCCACTCCAGCACCCGCATGCCCCCCATCGAGCCGCCGATCACCGCGTACCACCGGTCGATGCCGAGCTGGTCGGCGAGCGCGACCTCGAGCGCGACCTGGTCGCGGATCGTCGTCACCGGGAAGCGCGACCCGTAGGGACGGCCATCGGGGGCGTCCGACGACGGTCCGGTGGTGCCCTGGCACCCGCCGAGCACGTTGGGACAGACGACGAAGAAGCGGTCGGTGTCGATCGCGCACCCGGGACCGACGGTGCCGTCCCACCACCCGACGTCGCCGTGCCCGGGTCCGGCGGGTCCGGCGGCGTGGCTGTCGAGGCTGAGCGCGTGGAGCACGAGGATGGCGTTCGCAGCGTCGGGCGCCCGCTCGCCCCACGTCTCGTAGGCGACGGTCGCCGTCTCGAGCGCGCCGCCGGCCTCCAGCTTCAGGCCGTCGGCGAAGTGGGCGAACTGCCGGCGGCCGGGCTCGTCGCCCGGCCGCCACGCTCCCGTGACCGGGAACGGCTCGCTGACGCTCACGCTCGCCTGCTCAGGACTTGGCGGCGCGGAACCCGGCCTCGAGATCGGCGAGGATGTCGTCGAGCGACTCGATCCCGACGGACAGGCGCACGAGGTCGGGCGTGACGCCCGTGGACTCCTGCTCCAGGCCCGCGAGCTGCGAGTGCGTGGTCGTGGCCGGGTGGATCGCCAGGCTGCGCACGTCGCCCACGTTGGCGAGGTGGCTGTGCAGCTCGAGCGCGTCGACGAACTTCTGGCCCGCCTCGAGCCCACCCTCGATGCCGAACGACACGATCGCGCCCTGGCCGTTCGGGAGGTACTTCCGGGCCCGCTCGTGCCACGGGCTCGACGTCAGCCCCGGGTACTTCACCCACTGCACCTCGTCGCGGGCTTCCAGCCACTGCGCGACCGCCAACGCGTTCTGCGAGTGACGCTCCATCCGCAACGACAGCGTCTCCAAACCCTGCAGGAAGAGGAACGAGTTGAACGGCGCGATGGCCGGCCCGACGTCGCGCTGGTATTGCAACCGGCACTTCAGGATGTACTGCGCCGGGCGCAGCTCCTCGGGCAGCTGCGAGAACACGACGCCGTGGTAGCTCGGGTCGGGTTCGGTGAATCCCGGGAACCGCCCGCTGCCGGCGTAGTCGAACTTCCCGCCGTCGACGATGATGCCGCCGATCGAAGTGCCGTGACCGCCGATGAACTTCGTCGCCGAGTGCACGACGATGTCGGCGCCCCAGCGCAACGGCTGCGAGAGGTACGGCGACGCCAGCGTGTTGTCGATCACCAGCGGTATCCGGGCGTCGTGGGCGACCCCGGCGACGCCCTCGAAGTCGAAGATGTCGCCCTTCGGGTTGCCGATGGTCTCGCCGTACAACGCCTTGGTGTTGGGCCGGATGGCGGCGCGCCACGCGTCGAGGTCGTCGGGGTCGTCGATGAAGCTCACCTCGACGCCCAGCTTGGGGAACGTGTAGTGGAGCTGGTTGTAGGTGCCGCCGTAGAGCGACGCCGACGAGACGATGTGCCCGCCGTTCTCGGCCAGGTTCATGAGCGCCTCGAACTGCGCCGCCTGCCCGCTGGCGACCGCGAGCGCACCCACACCGCCCTCGAGCGCGGTGACGCGGTCCTCGAACACGGCCTGGGTCGGGTTCATGATCCGCGTGTAGATGTAGCCGAGCTCCTCGAGCCCGAACAGGGCCGCCGCGTGGGCGGTGTCGCGGAACACGAAGCTGGTGGTCTGGTAGATGGGGACGGCCCGCGCCCCGGTGGTCGGGTCGGGCGACGCGCCCGCATGGACCTGCTTGGTCTCGAATCCCCAGCTGTCGGACATGGCGCGCTCCTCGGGTCGTGGCGGGACGAAGGTACGACAAGAATCCCGACCGCTCAAGGAGGTTTTCTCGCCGGGTGCCACCCCCGCGGCGGCACCGACGGAATACGGGCCTCGTCGCTGGGTAGATTTGGCGGGTGGCGTCGGTCGCGGAGCTCCTCGCTGACCGTTACGAACTCGAGGTGCTGCTGGGCTCGGGCGGCATGGGCGACGTGTACCGCGCCCGTGACCGCCTGCTCGAACGGCCGGTGGCGGTCAAGGTGCCCACCACCACCCTCACCGCGGCCTCGGCGGAGCGGTTCAAGCGCGAAGCCCGTGCCGCGGCGCGCCTGAACCACCCCAACGTGGTCGGCGTCTACGACTGGGGCGGCGGCACCGAGCCCTTCATCGTGATGGAGTTCGTGGAGGGCCGCAGCCTGCGGGCCGAGCTCAAGGAGCGCGGTCCGTTGCCGCCGGCCGAGGTGGCCGCGGTCGGCGCGCAGATCGCCGACGCGCTGGCGCACGCCCACCACCACGGTGTCGTCCACCGCGACGTGAAGCCGAGCAACGTGCTGCTCACGCCGGGCGGGAGCGTGAAGGTCACCGACTTCGGCATCGCGCAGTCGGCCGTCGGCGAGGCGCTCACCGAGCCGGGCGTGGTGCTCGGCACCGTCGGCTACCTGTCCCCGGAGCAGGTGGCCGGGTTGCCGGCCGACGCCCGCAGCGACGTGTACTCGCTCGGCATCGTCCTCAACGAGCTGCTCACCGGTGAACGGCCGACGGGCGGCGAGCCGGCGCCGGCCACCGACCTGGAGCGGATCATCGCCCGCGCCCGCGCCGCCGACCCCAGCGGGCGTCACCAGCTCGCAGCCGAGTTGCGCGACGAGCTGCGCGCGGTCGACCTCGCCCCTCCGGCGGCGGCGCGGGCCCCACTCGCGCCCGCGCCCATCCCGCCGCCACGCGCCGCCGGGCCGCTGACCGCGGTGGCGGTCACGGTCGACGCCGACGCCGACGCGGCCGACGCCGACGCCGACAGCAACGCCACCGCGCGCGCCACGGGCGCCGGGGCGACGGCCGTGCTCCCGGCCGCGACCGCGGTGGCGACCGCGCTCACCCCGCCGCCGCCCCGTCCGCCGAGCCCCGCGGTCAAACGCCGCCGGTTCCGACGAGCCAAGACGACCTATCCGAAGGTGGCGAAGGCCGCCAAGCCGGTGAAACCCCTGAAGCCGCCGAAGCCGCCGAAGCCCACGCGCAAGGCGCAGAAGTCGGCCCTGGGCCCGCCGGCGCCCCCCGGGGCCCCGCCGGCCAAGCGGGAACGCACCTGGAAGGCCCGGCACTGGGCGGTCATCCTCGCCGCCCCGCTCCTCCTCGTCGTCGGCGGCGCCATCGCCTACGCGAAGCTCACCGAGCACGCGCCCATGGCCAAGGTGCCCGACGTCGTGGACCGCGACGTGTTCTCCGCCGCTTCCATCCTCAAGAGCGCCGGCTTCGAGGTCGACTCGGTGGCTGCCGACAGCGCGCGTCCGGGCGGCACGATCCTGGACCAGGACCCGGGCAACGGGAAGAAGCTGGAGCAGGGCTCGACGGTCAGGCTCACCGTCTCCCGTACCCGCGCCACCGTGCCCTACGTCGTCACCATGGGCCTCGGCGACGCCAAGGTCGCGCTGGCGAAGCGAGGGTTCCTCAATCTCACGGTCACCCCTGATTACCGGGATGACGTCGACGTCGGCACGGTGATGCGCACCAACCCCGGTGCCAACCTGCAGGCCGACAAGAGCGCCGCCATCGAGGTCGTGGTTGCCGCCGACCCGCACGTGGAGCTGCGCGACGTCGTGGGCGTCGACCAGCGCACCGCAACCAACCTCCTGCAGGACGACGGGCTGGTGGTCGCGGTGCAGACCGCCAGCAGCAAGACCCGTCCGGCCGGCACGGTGCTGAAGTCGAGCCCGGGCGCGGGCACCACCGTGGTGCGGGGCGACACCATCACCATCACCGTCTCGTCGGGGCCGAAGCAGGTGAACGTCGAATCCACGGTCGGCAAGAGCGGCGACGACGCCGTGTCCGACCTCGAGGACGCCGGCTTCGCGGTGCAGGTGGCGACCACGCCGGTCTCGTCGGGCCGCCAGGACGGCATCGTGCTGGCCCAGAGCCCGGCGGGCGGGACCGCCGCCGAGGGCTCGACCGTCACCGTCACCGTGGGGGCCCGGCGCTGAGGCGAAGTATTTCGCAACGCTAATTAGCGATGCTAACCTCTTCGCCGTGACCACCCCCGCCGCCACCGAGAGCCCGGAGAGCCCCGAGGTCGCCGAGCTGGCGTCGCAGCTGCGGCTGGCCGTCGCCCGGCTCTCGCGCCGCATCCGCCAGCAGGCCGCGGTCACCGGCGAGGAGCTCACCGCGTCCACGCAGGGCGCGCTGGCCACCATCGAGCGGCTGGGCCCGGTCACCCTCGGCGAGCTCGCCGCGGTCGAGCAGGTGCAGCCGCCGAGCATGACCCGCATCGTCGGCCGGCTCGAGGAGTGGGGCTACGCGACCCGCGTCGTCGACCCCGCCGACCGGCGGGTGGCGCGCGCCCTCATCACCGACGCCGGTCGCGAGCTGCTGGCGCGCAGCCGCACTCGCAAGGACGAGTACCTCGCCCGGCGCATCGCCGAGCTCACCGACACCGAGCGCGCCCTCCTCGCCCGCGCGCTGCCACTCCTCGAACGACTCCAGGACGACGCCCAGTGAGCCTGCGGGGCACGTTCGAGTCGCTGCACATCCGGAACTTCCGGCTGTTCTTCGTTGGTCAGCTGATCTCCCAGTGCGGTACCTGGATGCAGACCATCGCCCTGGGCTGGCTGGTGCTGCACCTCTCGCACAACAGCGGCTTCGCCATCGGGCTCGCCATTGCGCTCCAGTTCATCCCGACGCTCCTGTTCGGCGTGTGGGGAGGAGTGATCGCGGACCGCTTCGACAAGCGCTCCGTCCTGTTCGTCACGCAGGCGGCCATGGCCGCGGTGGCCGTGCTGCTCGCGGTGGTCGACCTCACGAACGTCGTGCAGCTCTGGATGCTCTACGCGATCGTGTTCGTGTTCGGCTTGGCGCTCGCGGTCGACAACCCGACGCGGCAGTCGTTCGTGCCCGAGCTCGTCCCGCCGGAGGATCTCCCCAACGCGGTCGGCCTCAGCAGCGCCATCTTCCAGGTTGCGCGCATCCTCGGTCCCGCCCTCGGCGGCGTGCTGATCGTCGCCGTCGGTACCGGCGTGTGCTTCGCGCTCAACGCGGTCTCGTTCGTGTTCATCGTCGCCGCCCTGCTGATGATGCGCACCGGCGAGCTCTACCGCGGAGCGCCGCTCGGGCGCGAGAAGGGCCAGGTGCGCGAAGGCCTCCGCTACGTCTGGCACACCCCCGAGCTGCGGTCGACGCTCCTGCTCACGCTCATCGTCGGGACGTTCGCGATCAACTCCCCGGTCGTCCTGCCGCTCCTGGCGAAGATCACGTTCGGCGGCAACGCCGAGGTCTACAGCTGGATGACGATCGCGATGGGAGCCGGGGCGGTGTTCGGCGCGCTGTTCGTGGCCAACAAGGCCTACGCGCGCGGCTCGCTCCTCTTCGCCACCGGCATGGCGTTCGGCGTTTCCATGCTCGTCGCGTCCTTCGCGCCGTCGTTGGGGCTGTTCATCGCATTGCTGCTGGTCGTCGGGGCGGGGCAGATCTCCTTCCTCGCCACGTGCAACTCGCTCCTCCAGCTCCGCTCCGATCCGGTCATGCGCGGCCGGGTGATGGCGGTGTACACGATCACCCTGCTCGGCAGCACCCCCATCGGCGGTCCGCTGGTCGGGTGGGTGAGCGAGGTGTTCGGGCCCCGCTGGGGCTTCGCCCTCGGCGGCATCGCCACCATCGTCGGCGTGCTGGCCTTCGGCACCGCGTTCGTGCGGGCCCGTCGCCGCGACGAGCGGGCCGAGGTGACCGTGGTGCCCGACGAGCTCGTGCTGGGGATCGACGGTGAGTCGATCCCCGCGTCGATCAGGTGAGCCGGGTGCGGGGCAGGTCGTCGAGCCCGCCGGCGCGCAGCTCGGCCACCGCGGGAACCGGGTCGGGATCGCCGAAGAGCGCGGTGTCGGTGTAGTCGGTCGGCCGACCGGTGCCGTCGACGACCCACCACGACGCCTCGAGCGCGATGCCGTTGGGGTCGGTGAAGTAGATCGACCGGATGAAGCCGTGGTCGACGACGGTGGTCACCTCCGACCCGGCCCCGAGGAGGCGCTTGCGCAGCATCTCGAGCGCGTGCTCGTCGGGGACGTCGAAGGAGATGTGGTCGAGCTGGATGGCGCGGTCGGTGGGACCCCCGGCCGGCTTGGCGAAGGTCTCGGCCCCCTCCACCTCGAAGAAGGCCACGGTGTTGCCGCGGCCCATCTCGAAGAAGTAGTGGCGCATGGGACCGGCCATGGTCGTCGCCGCGAGGCGCATGCCGAGCACGCCCACGTAGAAGCGCACGGTCGCGTCCATGTCGGGCGTGACGAGGGCCAGGTGGTTGATGCCCTGCCAGCGCGGCGCGTCCGGCAGGTCGTCGGTGACGTTGGGTCGATCAGCAGCCATGCGATCAATGCTACGCCGCGCCTGCGTGGCTACGGACGGGGCGTCGAGGGCATGGAGCCGCGGTTCCCGGAGGAGTGGATCGGGTAATCCGGATGGACGGTCAGTCCGCGAAGGGAGCCGCAATGGGTATCTACGCGTTCCGCGTCGAAGTCGTCGTCCCCGCGCTGCCCGACCTCACCGGGTTCGACGTCGAGGCGAGCGACGGCCACATCGGGAAGATCGACGAAGCGACCATGGCTCAGGGCGCGACCTGCCTCGTGGTGGACACCGGGTTCTGGATCTTCGGCAAGAAGCGCATGATCCCGGCCGGGGTGGTCAGCGCCATCGACGTCGACGAGAAGAAGGCCTACGTCGACATGACCAAGGACGAGATCAAGAACGCCCCCGACTACGACGACGACCGTCATCGCACCGACGAGCCCGCCTACCACGACGAGGTCGGGAAGTACTACGACCCGTGGGGTGGTACGCCGCCGATGGAGGGCACCGACCAGGCGCGACCGGTGCAGTAGTCGGCTCGGCTCACTTGCACCCCGCGGCGTCGAGGGTCGGCCGCGGGTCGACCTTCGTGCCGTTGGGTCCGCCCAACCGGACCTCGAAGTGCAGGTGGTTGAAGCCGTTCGCGTTGCCGGTGTGGTTCACCGACTCGATGACGTCGCCGGCCGTCACCGCGTGTTGCGTGTTCTCGAGGGTCGGGTCGTAGGCCGTGAGGTGCGTGTAGTAGTAGGTGTTGCCGTCGTCGGCCTTCAGGTACACGGAGTACCCGCCGATGTCGCCGGTGCTCCAGTACCAGAGCGTCCCGTTGCGCACCGCGTACACCGGCGTGCCCTCGGGCGCGCCCATGTCGACGCCGTAGTGGAACCCGCCACCGGGGAGCGGGCCGAAGCCGGTCGAGTAGGTGAACCCCACGACCGGGCAGTGCACGATCGTCGCGTTCGCGGTGCCCGCGGGCGTGGTCGTGGTCGGCGCGGGCGCGGTGGCGGTCGACGGCGGGAGGCAGGCGGTGGCCCCGAGGGCGACGACGGCGAGGGCGACGAGCGCGAGCGCGGGGCGGCGGAGGGCGCGTCGGGAGGACATGCGAGGTGTCTCGGCATCCACGGGCCGACATTTGAGCCCGGGCCTTTCAACTACACGTCAATCGCCCCGTGCCGCACCGCCCAGGCCCGGCCCAGCTCACGGAGGTCCAGCCGGTCGAGCGCCTCGGCCTCCCGGCGCGCACGGGACCGCACGGCCGACTCGGCGTCGCCCCCGAGGGACCGGAGCACCCACTGCCGGGCGACGGCGCCGGCGGTGCGCGACCCGGGCGGCTCGAGGTTCGGCCGCCGGGCGGGCTCCACGTAGAGGGAGAGGGTCAGCGAGCGCACCAGGCCCCGGTCGGGCTCGACGCCGGCAGCCCGCAGACGCGCGATCACGTAGGACGCGAGCAGCTGGATCTCGCGGATGCCGTGCCGGGTCGTGGTGGACAGGCGCAACGCGATCGGGAGGGACGCGAGGCCGATCTTGATCGCCTTCGACGACGGCAGGGGTGCCTTGGTCGCGACCTTCGACGACTTCGAGGCCACCGCGAGCGCGCGCCGGGCCAACGGCGTCGCCGCGGCGACAAAGGCCCCGAGGCTCGTCGCCGCCGGGCCGGGTCCGGTGCCGATCGGGCCCGCCGCCATCAGATCCTCGAGCTCGGCGGCGCTGCGGACGTCGAATGGCTCGGCGAAGACCCGGTCGAGCGCGGCGTCGACCAACGTCCGCACCCGCTGGTTCAGTTGGTCAGCCATGTGAGAACCCGTCGAAGAGGGCGTCGAGCGCACGCGCGAAGCGCTCGCCCGGATCGCTCAGCCGCGGGTTGATACCCACCAGCTCCAGCATGACCAACCCGTGGATCGAGCCCCAGAGCACCTCGGCGATCTCGTCGGGTGAGCCGACGAGGACGCCGGCGTCGGTGCAGCGAGCCACCTTGGCGACCAGCCCGCCGAAGGCGTCGTGCGCGATCGCGTGGCTGGCGTCGGACGGCACGAAGCCCGGGACCGCGCCGCCGAACATCACCATGTAGTGGGTGGCGTTGGCGAGCGCGGTCTCGCGGTAGCAGGTGGCGCACCGGCGGAGATCGGCGAGGGTGTCGTCGGTCACCGGGTTGGCCTTCATCGCCGTGATCAGGCGCTCGAATCCCTCGGCGTAGAGCTCGTCGACCACGCCGTCCTTGCCGCCGAAGCGGCTGTACAGGCCCATCGTCGAGCACCCGGCGGCGGTGGCGATGCGCCGGACGCTGAGCGCGCTCGCACCCTCCTCCGACAGCAGCCCGCTCGCCGCCTCGAGGATGCGTCGACCCTGGTCGTCCCGGGTGCGTGCCATCGCGGTCCAGTCTCGCCCATCCGGCGGCTGCCGGGTTGACAGCCGCTATAACGTCGTTATAGCGGTAACACGGATATGACGACGTTATAACCCCGTCGACTGGTGAGGTCTTCCCCATGACCGACGCTCCCGACCCCCGGATCCACCGCCGCCGCTGGCTCACCCTGGCGGTGCTGTGCGTGAGCCTCCTCGTGATCGTGATCGACAACACGATCGTCAACGTGGCGCTGCCCACCCTCGTGCGCGATCTCGGCACGAGCATCAGCGACCTCCAGTGGGTGGTCGACGCGTACACGCTCGTGTTCGCCGGGCTCCTCCTCACCGCCGGCAGCCTCGGCGACCGGTTCGGGCGCAAGGGCGCGCTCACGCTCGGCCTGATCATCTTCGGTGGCGGTTCGGCCGCAGCTGCGTTCGCGGGGGGCGTGACGCCGCTCATCGCCGCTCGCGCGGTCATGGGCATCGGCGCCGCGCTGATCATGCCCGCCACCCTCTCGATCCTGACCAACGTGTTCACCGACGCGCGCGAGCGTGCGCTGGCCATCGGCCTGTGGTCGGGCGTCGCCGGCATCGCGGTCGCGCTCGGTCCGGTCACCGGCGGGTTCCTGCTCGACCACTTCTGGTGGGGCTCGGTGTTCATCGTGAACGTGCCGATCGTCATCGCCGCGGTGATCGCGGGCCGGTTCCTCGTGCCGACCTCGCGCAACCCGGAGCGGCCCCGGCTCGACCTGGTGGGCGCCGGCTTGTCGATCGTCGGCCTCGGCGCGCTGGTTGCTGCCATCATCGAGGCGCCCAGCAATGGCTGGACCGACCCGCTGATCATCACCGGCTTCGTGGTGGCGGTCGTCGCGCTCACCGCCTTCGTGCTGTGGGAGCGCCACATCGACGAGCCGATGCTCGACGTCCGCCTCTTCGCCAACGCGCGCTTCAGCGCCGCCAGCGTCACGGTGACGCTGGTGTTCTTCGCCCTGTTCGGGTTCATCTTCCTCGCCACCCAGTACCTGCAGTTCGTGCTCGGCTACTCGGCGTTCGACGCCGGCGTCCGCACGTTGCCGTTCGCCTTCGCGCTCATGGTGATGGCCCCCCTGTCGTCGAAGACGGTCCAGTGGTTCGGGACCAAGCGCGTCGTCGTGACGGGGATGGTGCTGTTCGCCGCCGGGCTCGTGGTCGCCTCCACCTCGACGGTGTCGTCGGGCTACCCGCGCGTGATGCTGGCGATGATCCTGATGGGCACGGGCATGGGGTTGTCGGTCGCACCCGCGACGGAGTCGATCATGGGCTCGCTCCCCCTGCACCAGGCGGGCGTGGGCTCGGCCGTCAACGACACCAGCCGCGAGGTCGGCGGCGCCCTGGGCGTCGCCATCGTCGGCAGCATGCTCTCGTCGCTCTACTCGACCGACCTCAACGCCAAGCTCCCCGCGACCGTGCCCGGCCAGGTACGCGCCGCGGCCGACCAGTCGGTCGGCGCCGCATTGCACGTGAGCGCCCAGCTCGGTCGCGTCGGCGCCCCGCTCGCCGACGCGGCGCGCCAGTCGTTCGTCTACGCGATGTCGCGGGCGTCGCTCGTCACCGCGGCGGTGGCGCTCGTGGGCGCGCTCCTCGCCTGGCGGTTCCTGCCGGCTCGCGCGGCCGAGGCACAGGCCCCGGCGGCGCACGAGCCGGTCGAGCGGCTGGAGCCGGCGGAGCCGGACCCGGAGCTGGCGACGGCGAGCTGACTCCGGCACCTCGGGTCGATTCCGCTCCGCCGTCCCGCCCTCCGGGCACGGCTCCGCTTCATCTCCGGCACCTCGGGTCGATTCCGCTCCGCCGTCCCGCCCTCCGGGCACGGCTCCGCTTCATCTCCGGCACCTCGGGTCGATTCCGCTCCGCCGTCCCGCCCTCCGGGCACGGCTCCGCTTCACTTCAGCCGGTCTCGGCGAGGCCAGTGGGGCACGACAGGCCGGTGCCGCCGAGGCCGCAGTAGCCACCCGGGTTCTTGGCCAGGTACTGCTGGTGGTAGTCCTCGGCGTAGAAGAAGGTCGCGGAGGGTCGGATCTCGGTGGTGATGTCGCCGAAGTGCGCGGCGCTCAACACCTCCTGGAAGCGGTCGCGCGAGGCCTCGGCTGCCGCCTGCTGGGCATCGGAGCGCGTGTAGATCGCCGAGCGGTACTGCGTGCCGACGTCGTTGCCCTGACGCATGCCCTGCGTGGGGTCGTGATGCTCCCAGAACACCTTGAGCAGGTCCTCGTAGCTGACCACCGCAGGGTCGAAGACCACGAGGACGGCCTCGGTGTGCCCGGTGTGCCCGCTGCACACCTCCCGGTAGGTCGGGTTGGGGGTGAAGCCGCCGGCGTAGCCGACCGCGGTGGTGAACACGCCGTCGGTCTGCCAGAACGCGCGCTCGGCGCCCCAGAAGCACCCGAGGGCGAAGACCGCGGTCTCGAGTCCCTCGGGGAACGGCGGCTGGAGCGGGTGGCCGTTGACGAAGTGGGTGGCGGGCACCGGTATCTCGTCGGCCCGGCCGGCGAGTGCCTGCTCGGCGGTGGGCATCGTGGGCTTGCGCCCGAAGAACGACATCAGGACCTCCTGGGGTTCGACTCCTTCGTCGTACGAGGAGGAGAACCGACGCGCCCGTCCCGATGTTTCCGGTGCCCTACCCGTTCCCGGACTGCTGCTCGGCCTTCTTCTTGTTCTTGGCCTTCTTGTTCTTGGCCTTCGCCTTCTTGTTCTTCTTCTTCTTCTTGTTCTTGTTCTTGTCCTTGTGCTGCTCGGCCTCGAGCAGCACGGGCTGCTTCGGCGTCTCGGCCGAGGGCGTTGCGGTCGCCTCGGTGTCCCCCTCGGAGTCGGTCGCCTCGTCGTGCGTCCCGTTGGTGGTGCCGTTCACCACCGCCGCGTCCGACACCAGGCCGACGAGGCGCTGGACCCGCTCCCTCACGTCACCGATCTCGGCTGCGAGCTGGTCGACCTGGCGCTCGAGGTCTCGGGGTTCGAACAGGACGCGGCCCGGCGCGCCCGGATCGGCCTCGACCGGCGCCAGCGAATCGAGGACGTCTTCCAGGCTTCTGCCGAGTCCTGCCTGCCGTTCCATCACCTACCACGCTATTCGCGCGCGACACCCCGTTCGCGCCACGCGGGCGCGGCATCGCGCAGCGACTCCTTCCAGGCGCGGAAGCGATGGTGGACGACACCGTCCGGGCCGAGCCCTTCACCGTCGCCCGACGCGTAGAGACGGAAGGTGAAACGCGTCGCGAGGTCGTCGGCCGCGAGCGCGAGGTAGCGGGCATCGCTGTGCGTCGCCGGCCCGGCGCGCCAGATCAGCCACGGCCCGATGCGGCGGATGTACGCGACGAAGTCGTGACCGAGATCGCGACCGAGCGCGAGGAGCTCGGGCGGCGCCTCGATCCACGCGGTGGCGGGGATCGCGCGGTCGCGTTGAGGGGTCGCGGGGAGGTCCTTCGTGTGCACCGGTGTCGCGTCCACTGGTCGATCCTCGAGCGGGGCCATGGCACCATCATGACGTCTGCTACCCTTGTGTCACCGAGTGCGTGGTCGTGAGTTCCGCGCTCGGGTTCTCGTAAGTGGGTATGCGTCCTCTCGCGCTCCCGGTTCGTAGGGATCGGTGTTTCGGGGTTCGTCCACCCTCCCGACACCGAATCTCGAACCTCAGGAGCACAACCCGTCATGCCCAGCACCACCTTCGCCGACCTCGGCGTCCCGGCCGACCTCGTCGGCACCCTCCACGCGCACGGTCTCGTCGACGCGTTCGACATCCAGGCCATGACCGTCCCCGACGGTCTCGCCGGCCGCGACCTGTGTGGCCGCGCGCCGACCGGGTCGGGCAAGACCATCGCCTTCGGCATCCCGCTCGTCGCACGCGTGGGCAAGGCACGAGCGCGTCGGCCGCGTGGACTCGTCCTCGTCCCGACGCGCGAGCTCGCGGCGCAGGTCTGCGGTGAGCTCGAGTGGCTCGGACGCGCGCGCAAGCTGCGCGTCGCCGCGGTCTACGGCGGCGCCGGCTTCGGTGCGCAGTTCAAGGCGTTGCGCCGCGGCGTCGACGTGCTCGTCGCGTGCCCGGGTCGGCTCACCGACCTGATCGAGCGGGGCGAGGTCGACCTCGACGAGGTCGAGCTGGTCGTGGTCGACGAGGCCGACCGCATGGCCGACATGGGCTTCCTGCCCGCAGTTCAGCAGCTGCTCGACCGCACCCCCGCGACCCGCCAGACGCTCCTGTTCTCGGCGACGCTCGACGGCGCGGTCGACCGCCTCGTGCAGCGCTACCAGCGCGACCCCTCCCGCCACCTCCTGCCCGAGGCCGACCAGCGCGCCGCCACCCACCGGTTCTGGTCCGTGGACCGTGCCGACGCGGGTCGACGTGACCGCCCAGGTCGTCGACGCGATCGGCCCGACCATCGTGTTCTGCCGCACCAAGCACGGCGCCGACGCATTGGCGAAGAAGCTCGACCAACGCGGGGTGAGCAGCGCGGCGATCCATGGCAACCGGTCGCAGGGCCAGCGCGAACGCGCGCTCGCGGCGTTCGCCGACGGCAAGGTCCGTGCGCTCGTGGCCACCGACGTCGCCGCGCGCGGCATCCACGTGGACGCCGTCGCCTGCGTGCTCCACTTCGACCCACCGGCCGACTTCAAGGACTACACGCACCGCTCGGGCCGCACCGCCCGCGCCGGCGCCGTGGGCACCGTGGTGTCGCTGGTCCCCGCCGAGCAGCGGGGGCTGGTGGCGCGGTTCCAGCGCGAGTTGGGCCAGCGTCCCGGCCTCGACCGTCCTTCGATCGAGGCGCTGACGTCGGCGCCCGAGGCGGTGGTCAGCGCGCCGGTCGCCACCGGCGACCGGCCGAGTGGGACCATCAAGTGGTTCGACAGCCGCAAGGGCTTCGGCTTCATCGAGCGTGAGGGCGCGAGCGACGTGTTCGTGCACTTCTCCGCCATCGAGGGCGACGGAGACCGCCGCCTCGAGGAGGGGCAGGCGGTCGAGTTCGAGGTCGCGCCGGGGCGCAAGGGTGAGCAGGCGCGACGCGTGCGGGTCCTCGTCGGGAGCTGACGCACCCCGCGTACGCTGACCGCGATGGACCGGCTGCGCATGATCCTGATCCTGCGCGGGCTGCTCGCCACGTTCTTCGTGGTGCTCGGCGTCATCCTGGTCACGAGCGGCGACACCGTGTTCGGTCTCTTCGCGATCGCGGTCGGCATCACCAACGCGGTGCTGATCGGCGTCCTCGTCCGGCGGGCGCGACCGCGCGGATGACGCGGCTCGCGTCCGTCGACGGGCACGATCCCACCCGGGTCATCACCCGACGGTGCGTCGCACTGACGGTGGACGCGTTCCTGCTCGCCGTCATCCCGTTCCTCACCATCACCATCGTGGGTCGCGCCACCCTCCGCCGGGGCGACTGCCCGTCGCCGCTCCCACGCAACCGGAACTGCCTCGCGCTGAACGGCCAGGCCCTGCTCGTCAACAAGGGCGCGTTCCTCGTGTTCTTCGGCGTGCTGGTGCTGCTCTACCTCGTGCTGTTCGTCGTCGTGCAGGGGATCACCGGCGCCACACCGGGCAAGGCCCTGCTCGGGATCCGCGTGGTGCGGCCGGACGGAAGCCCCGCCGGTCCGCTGCGTTCGCTCGTCCGGGCGGTGGCGTGGGTCGTCGACGGCATCGCGCTCCTCCTGCCCATCGCGTTGTGGAGCGCCTGGTTCACCCCTGGTCACCGTCGGGTGGGCGACTGGCTCGCCGGCACCTTCGTGGTGCGGCGACCCGCCGCCTCGGTCGGTGAGACCACGCAGAGTGGTTAAACTCCCACGGTGGCGGCTGAACGGGGGCGGGAACCGGCGTCGCCGCGCGTCGAGTTCGTGTGGAAGTGGTGCCGGTGGACGCGGTGGCCGCTCACGACCACGATCGTCGGGGTCGCCGCCCTGACCGTCGGCTTCGACGTGTGCACCGCGTGGCTCGGGTTCAACCTCGGCCGCCTCGGCGCGGTGCCGGTCTCGCCGACGCTCCCGATCGAGCTGCTGCTCGTCGCCCTGGTGGGGTGGCGGCGGCTCGGCCTCGACCGCACCAACCTCGCCGCGTGGCGCGAGTTCCTCGTGATCGCGGGTGCCGCGCTGCTGTTCGGCGTGTGGCAGTACTCGGCGCACCTCGGCGGGTTCGCCGAGGCCATCGGCCTCGTCCTGGCTGCGCTCGACGAAGAGGTCGTCTATCGCTTGGCGGTGCTGATCCTGGTGGGCGCGCTCGCGGCCCGGTTGAGCCGGCGGAACTGGCGGAACGCCGAGGACTGGGGCGTGGGCCCCGGCCTCGTCGCCATCCTCGCGTCCGGTGTGATCTTCACCGTCCTCCCCGGCCACGTGGCCCAGATGAGCGACACGCTCCACGCCCTGCCCTTCGTCTGCCTCGGCATGGTGCTCGGCTACGCGATGTTGCGTACCGGGGCCCTGCTCCCCGCGGTCGTCGTGCACGCCCTGCTCAACCTCGCCACCATCGCCGCGTTCGAGGGCGAGATCTCGACCGCGCTGCGCACCTCGCTGGCCGCGACCGCGCTGGTGGCGCTGGTGCTCGGAACCGTCGTGGCCGGTCGCCGACTCGGCATCTTCCGGCTGGTACCCCTCGTCGAGGTCGCGCCCGCGACCTGACCCCCGGGCACGGCTCCGCTCCATCTCCTGCCGGGCACGGCTCCGCCGCCCTCCGGGCACGGCTCCGCTGCGTCTCCGGGCACGGCTCCGCTCCATCTCTTAGCGTGGGGGCGTGGGCTCCCCGCCGCTGCGCGTCGTCGGCCTCGACCACGTCGTGCTCAACGTGGCCGACGTCGAGCGCTCGTTGGCGTTCTACTGCGGCGAGCTCGGGCTGCAGCCGGAGCGGGTGGACGAGTGGCGACGGGGCGATGCGCCGTTCCCGTCGGCCCGCGTCGACGTGCACACCATCCTCGACCTCCTCGCCGCACCCCGCACCGGCGAGAACGCCGACCACGTGTGCCTCGTGATCGACCCGGTCGACCTCGACGCGGTCAAGGCGTCCGGCCGCTTCGACGTGGTCGACGGGCCGGCGCGCCGCTTCGGCGCGCGGGGCGACGGCACCTCGCTGTACGTCCGCGATCCGGACGGCAACACCGTCGAGCTGCGCCACTACGGCGACGTGATCACGGTACGGTGCTCCGCATGGATGTTGGAGATGTGGTCGACGACTTCGAGCTTCCCGACGAGACGGGCACCCCACGGAAGTTGAGCGACCTGCTCGCCAACGGCCCCGTGGTGCTGTTCTTCTACCCGGCGGCGATGACGACCGGATGCACGCGCGAGAGCTGTCACTTCCGTGATCTCGCGGCCGAGTTCGCCGCCGTCGGCGCGCAGCGCGTCGGCATCAGCCGCGACCCGGTCGAGAAGCAGCACCAGTTCTCCGAGAAGCACGGGTTCGACTACCCGCTCCTCTCCGACGCCGACGGCACCGTCGCCACCATGATGGGCGTCGCCCGGAAGAAGGGGCCGCCCAAGCGGGTGACGTTCGTCATCGACCAGAACCGCCGGGTCGTCGAGGTGGTCAAGAGCGAGATCCGCATGAGCGTCCATGCGGACCGAGCTCTCGACGCGCTGAAGCAACTCCCGCGCTGACCGTCGCGAGGCGCCTCAGGCGTCGTCGTCGTCGTCGGCTTCCACCACGACGACGTCCTCCTCGATCGGCACCAGCTCGCCGTCGTCGTCGGCGACCGCGATCACCTCGTCGACCACGATGGTGCCGTCGGGTTCCTCGACCGCGATCGTCTCGTCGGTCGCGAGCACGTTGCCGTCCTCGTCGACGATCGCCTTGAGGTCGTCGACCACCACCGTGCCGTCGTCGCCGACCGCGGTGGTCACGACCTCGACCTCGTCCAGCTCGCCCTGTTCGTCCTGCTCGTCGCTCATCGTGCTCCTCGTCGAGATCCGGGTGATGCCGTAGTGTCTCACACGGTGCCGCACGACCTCGCGGGGTTCACGCAGTCTTCATTCACGCACGACGGCATCAGCCGTGTGGTGTACGCGGGCGGCGCCGGTCCCGCGGTCGTCGTGATCCACGAGGTCCCCGGGCTGCATCCCGGGGTCGTGGAGTTCGCGCAACGGGTCGTCGACGCCGGGTTCAGCGTGCGGATGCCGTCGTTGTTCGGCACGCCGGGGCGCGACGTGAGCGCGGGCTACACCGTGCGCACCCTCGCCGAGGTGTGCGTGGCGCGTGAGTTCACCGCGTTCGCGCTCGACCGCACGAGCCCGGTGATCGGGTGGTTGCGCCGGCTCGCGGCCGAGGCCCACGCCGAGTGCGGAGGCCCCGGCGTCGGTGCGGTCGGGATGTGCTTCACCGGTGGCTTCGCGCTCGGGATGATGGTCGACGACACGATGTTGGCGCCGGTGCTGAGCCAGCCGTCGTTGCCGTTCGGGGTGACCCGGTCGCGACGGCGCGCGGTGGGCGTCAGCGACGCCGACCTCGCCCGGGTGAAGGAGCGGGCCGCGGCCGGCGCCTGCCTCATGGGGCTCCGGTTCACCCACGATGCCGCGGTGCCCGAGGCGCGGTTCGACACGCTGCGGCGGGAGCTCGGCGACGCGTTCATCGCGGTGGAGATCGATTCCTCCAAGGGAAATCCGCACGGGATCCCGCGGGGCGCGCACTCGGTCCTCACCCAGCACCTCGTCGACGAGCCGGGTCACCCGACCCGCGAGGCGCTCGACCGGGTGCTGGCGTTCTTCGCCGATCGACTCCGCCCCACCCCCTGACGCACTCGATGTCGGAATCGCGCCCCGTCGATCCGCCTCGCGAAGTCGCATCGCACACGCTCGCCCAGATGGGCGTCTGGATCGAGCTGTTCTACGACCTCGTCTTCGTCGCCGCCATCCTCGTCTTCAGCTCGGCGGTGTCGCATCTGCACGACGGCACACGCATCGGTTGGGTCGTGATCGTCTTCGCCGCGGTGTGGTGGATCTGGCTGTCGACCACCGTCTTCACCAACCGGTTCCGCATGACCGACCTCGGCCATCGACTGCTCCTCCTCCTGCAGATGTTCCTGGTGGTGCTCATCGCCATCGAGGCCCGGGCCGGCGTGGTGGAGGACGAGAGGTATCTCGCGCTCACCTACGGCGCGCTCGTCGGCACCGTCGCCGTCATGTACTGGCGCGCGTGGCGGCGGGGTGGCTCCGACTCCGCGTTCGCGGCTCACCTCGCGACGCTGAACACGGTGGCGGCCGCGTTGTTCGTGGTCGCCGCGCCGCTGCCCGAAGCGCTGCGCGTCGCGGTTGCCGCCGTCGGGATCGCGGTCGTCGTGCTGCCGGCGATCGCCCGGTCGAGCCGCTTGTCGGAATTCCCGACCCTCGACGAGGAACACCTCGTCGAGCGATTGGGCGCGTTCACGATCATCGTGTGCGGCGAATCGTTCGTGAAGGTCGCGATCGCGGTGAGCGACAGCACGGTGAACGGGATCGACGTGGTCGCACTGGCGTTCCAGTTCGTCCTGACGTTCGCGCTGTGGGCCTCGTACTTCGAGGACATCCCACACGCGGGATTGAACCAGCGCCGGGCCGGGCCGTGGCTGGCCTGCCACCTGGTGACCCAGCTCGGCATCGCGGGCACGGCCATCGGGGTGTCGAAGCTGGTCGCGCTGGGCTTCTTCGAGCAGCTCCCCGCCGAAGACATCCTCGAGATCATGGCGACGCTTGCGCTCGTGTACCTCGGGCTGGCCGGCATCGGCGTCTGCACGCGCCGCCGGCCGATCCGGCCGCTGCTCCTCCTGCGACTCACGACCGCGCTGATCGTGGTGATCGCGGGGGTCGCCTCGTGGCAGCTCCCGTGGTTCGACCTCCTCGAGGGGGTCGCGGTGTTGACCGTCGTGGCGGTCGGGCACGCCTTCCTCGTGGCGCGCCTGCGGGCGAGGACCGAGGTGGTCGCGCTCGACTGACAGCTACGACGGGGTTTCCAGCAGGACCACCGGGATGTCGCGCTCGGTCTTCGACTGGTACTCGGAGTACGGCGGCCACACCGCGGTCAGGCGCGGCCACCAGTGCCGCTTCTCCTCCGGGGTCGCGGTCCGGGCGTGGAAGTCGAACACCTTGTCGCCGTCCTGCAGCGAGACGTCGGGATTCGCCAAGAGGTTCAGGTACCAGACCGGGTGCTGCGGCGCGCCGCCGAGCGATGCCACCACCGCGTAGACGCCCTCGTGCTCGATGCGCATCAGCGGGGTCTTGCGGAGCTTGCCGGTCTTGCGGCCCTTCGTCGTGAGGATCACGCACGGCGCGCCCTCCAACGTGCCGCCCTCCTTGCCGCCCGTCGCCTCGTACTGCTCCACCTGCGCGGAGACCCAGTCCCACGGGCTCGGTTCGTACTCACCGGTGAGCGGCATCGGCAGGATCCTTTCGGGCGGGAGAACGCGCTCACCGTACCCGGAACGCATCGAGGGGAATCGCGTCGGCGACCACGTGCGTCGGGCGGTCGTCGTCGGGCGTCATGGCGAGAAAGCTAGGGTCGCCGCCATGCCGTACTCCGTGGTCCGCTTCAACTGCATCCAGCCCGGTCTCGAGCCCGAAGCGATGGGGAAGCGCTACCGGGCGTTCGTGGAGATGGCGGGTTATGCCGACGAGCACGATCTCCAGGCGATCTCGCTGGAGGAGCATCACGGCGCCGAGAACGGGTGGAGCCCGTCGCCGCTCGTGATGGCGGGACTCGTGTTCGGGCGCACCCAGAAGATCATGGCGACGATCAGCGCGCTGCTCGTCCCGCTGCACGACCCCCTCCGCATCGCCGAGGACATCGCGGTGCTCGACCTCGCCAGCGGCGGCCGGTTGATCGTCACGGGAGGTATCGGCTACCGGGAGAGCGAGTACGCCGCCCACGGGAAGGACTGGTCGAAGCGCGGCGCGCTGCAGGACGAGGCGATCGACGCGATGCTCAAGGCCTGGACCGGCGAGCCGTTCGAGTTCCGCGGGACGACGGTGCAGGTGACGCCCCGTCCGTTCACGCAACCGCACCCCGTGCTCATGCTGGGCGGGTCGAGCAAGGCCGCGGTGCGCCGGGCGGCGCGCTTCGGGCTGCCCTACATGCCGCCCGCCAACATGCCCGAGCTGGAGGCGTACTACTACGAGCAGTGCCAGGAGCAGGGCACGCAGGGCTTCTGCGCGATGCCGCCGGAGCACACCACCATGACCCACGTCGCCACCGACCCGGAGCGGGTCTGGCGCGACCTCGGTCACCACTTCATGGAGGAAGCCGCGACCTACTCCGCCTGGCAGCCCGCAGGACAGACCTCGGCGGTGCACTCGCACGCTACGACCGTCGACGAGCTGCGCGCCGAGGGCATCTACGAGGTGGTCACGCCCGCCGAGCTGGTGGAACGGCTGGCGGGGAAGGGCCCCGCGGCCACGTGCAGCCTCCATCCGTTGGTGGGCGGCATGCCCATCGACGAGGGCTGGAGCTCGCTGCGCCTGTACGCCGAAGAGGTGCTGCCCGCCTTGGGCTGACATGCGCGACCACGGAGGGGAGCGGGGATGACGGAGGCGACGGCGACGGCGACGTCGGCGCGCCAGGGCGCGGCGGCCAAGGCCGTACTGGTGACGCTGGCCGCCGCGCAGTTCGTGATGATCCTCGACTCGTCGGTGATGAACGTGTCGATCGCGACCGTCGCGAAGGATCTCGACACGACGGTCACCGGCATCCAGACCGCCATCACCCTCTACACGCTGGTGATGGCGTCCTTGATGATCACCGGCGGGAAGATGGGCGCGATCCTCGGGCGCAAGCGGGCGTTCACGATCGGGTGCGTGATCTACGCGTGCGGTTCGTTGACCACCGCGCTGTCGCCGAACCTCCCGGTGCTGCTGTTCGGATGGTCGTTCCTCGAAGGCGTCGGCGCCGCGCTCGTGATGCCGGCCATCGTGTCCCTCGTGGCCTCGAACTTCGTCAAGGCGGAGCGGCCCCGCGCGTACGGCATCGTGACCGCGGGCGGCGCGATCGCGGTGGCGGTCGGCCCGTTGATCGGCGGGTTGTTCACGACCTACTGGTCGTGGCGGTACGTCTTCGTGGGCGAGGTGCTCATCATCGGCGTGGTCCTGCTGCTGAACCGGCGCACCGCCGACACGCCCAAGGAGGAGGGGGCGCGCCTCGACCTCGTCGGCACCGCGCTCTCGGCGCTCGGGCTCGGCCTGATCGTCTACGGGGTGCTGCGCTCGGGCACCTGGGGCTTCGTGCAACCCAAGCCGGACGCGCCCACCTGGTTGGGGCTGTCGCCGGTGATCTGGCTGCTGCTCGGCGGCGGCGCGGTGCTGCTCGGCTTCCTCGAATGGGAGAAGCAACGCCGCGACCACGGCCGCGCCGCGTTGCTCGACCCGGCCATGCTGCGGGTCAAGCTGTTGCGGAGCGGACTCACCGCGTTCTTCTTCCAGTACCTGCTCCAAGCCGGGCTCTTCTTCGCGGTACCGCTCTTCCTGTCGATCGCGCTCGGGCTCTCCGCCATCGACACCGGGCTCCGGATCCTCCCGCTGTCGATCACACTGGTGATCGCCGCCGTCGGCATCCCCAAGGTGTTCCCGCAGGCTTCGCCGCGGCGGATCGCGCAGCTCGGGTTCCTCATGCTCTTCCTCGGGTTGGTCGTGTTCGTGGCCGCGCTCGACGCCGGCGCCGGCCCCGAGATCGTGACCTGGCCGATGCTGCTGGCCGGCTTCGGCATCGGCGCGCTCGCCTCGCAGCTCGGCGCGGTCACGGTGTCGTCGGTGCCCGACGAGCTGAGCGGTGAGGTCGGCGGCCTGCAGAACACCTTCTCCAACCTCGGGATCTCGATCGGGACCGCACTGGCCGGCGCCATCCTCATGTCCGCGCTCACCGCGTCGTTCTTCTCCGGGATCGCGAGCAACCCCGCGGTGCCGAAGGACCTGACGTCGAAGGCGCAGACCGAGCTGACCAGCGGCGTGCCGTTCATCTCCGACGCCGACCTCAAGGAGGCACTCGACGACGCCGGGGTGCCACCGAAGACGGCCGACGCGATCGCCGCGGAGAACGCGGACGCCCGGCTCGATGGCCTGCGCGCGTCGCTCTCGGTCCTGGCGGTGCTCGCCCTCGTTGCCCTGTTCCTGAGCAACGGCATCCCCACCACCCCGGTGGGCGCCGAAGCCGGCGAACCAGCGAGGGCGCCGGGCTAGCCGCGCGCTCAGTCGGTCATCGGTTGGAGCCCGTGGAACGGGCTGCCGAGCTGCTCCCACTCCTGGTAGAGCTCCATGAACTCCTGCCCGAAGGGGTCGCCACCCATGAGCGGCATGGCGGCCCGCCGGATGGTGAAGTCGGTCGGCGCCAGCTCGCCGGCGCGCACGAAGTGCCGGCGCGCGACGTCATCGTCGCCGTGGCGGCGCGCTTCGGTGGCGATCCGGAAGTGCAGGCGGGCGCGCACCTCGTCGTCGGAGAGGTCGGGGACCGCAGCGCGCGCGTCGTCGGCCGAGAGCGTCGCCACGCCGTCACGCACCCACGCCCGCAACGCGTCGAGGTGCGGCCCGGCATACGCCCCGGTGAACTCGGCGAACATGTCGGTGGAGAACGCGACGCTGTTGGGCCGGACGATGCGGTCGTCCTCGTCGATCCAGATGACGGTGGGCACGTTGCTGATCGCGTACAGCTCGGTGAGCAGGTGCCGGCGATCCAGCAGGACGGGGAGCGTGATCCCCTCGGTCCACGGGCGGACGTCGTCAGCCGACTCGTCGAGCGCGACCGCGATGACGACGAAGTTCGCATCGGCCAGCTCGTCCTGCAGCGCCTGCCACCCGGGCAGGTCGTAGCGGCAGCCTCACCAGGAGGAGAAGGCGTGGAGGAGCCGCTTCTTCCCCCGCCACTCCGACAGGGTGTGCGGCGCGCCGTCGAGGTCGGGGAGCTCGAAGTCGGGGGCCACCAGCATCTGCAGCGCGTCGCGGCGTTGCTCGGCGCCCAGCGCGACGGCGACCAGACCGGCATCGGCGTCGACGACCGACTGGCGTCCCAGCGCGCTCGCCACCGCGGCGACGTCGAGGAGCTCGCCCGAACGCAGTGCGTCGCGATCGCGGACCGGTACGCAGACGTCGTCGCGACAGAGCCCTTCGGCCTTCAACGTCCATCCGAGTGCGGTCGTCAACGACGACGGCGAGACGAGCACGCGCTCGCCCTCGATGTGTGCGTCGACGGTCGTCGTGTCCTCGGCGATGATCGTGACCGGCGTCATCGGCCCAGGCTACGGGATGGGCGCGCGCTCCGTCGCCCCTACCATCGCGGGCGGTGGACGCCCGTGAGTTCCTCGGCCTGCGCGCGACGCACAACCCGCTGCGGTGGTACCTCGAGATCGTGCCCGGCATCTGCACCGACGGTCTGTTCCTGTTCGGCGGCTGCGGCCTCGGGGCCGCCATCGAGGCGTTGGAGCGCACCACCGGGCGGCCGGTCGTGTGGGCGGCCGCGCAGTACCTGTCGAACGCACAACCGCCGGAGATCATGGACGTCGACGTGACCGTCGCCGTCACCGGCCACCGGACCACCCAGGCGCGGGCGGTCGCACACGTCGGTGATCGGGAGGTGCTCACCGTCAACGCCGCGTTGGGGGCGCGGGACGTGCCGTGGTCGGGCCAGTGGGCCACCATGCCGGCGGTCGACCCGCCGGAGGCGTGCCCGCCGCGCCGCCGCCGGGCCTCCACCGTCGACGACTCGCTCGTCGGAGCGCCTCGAGATGCGCCTCGCCATCGGGCGCGACTTCGCCGAGTTCGACGGCCGCGCGAGCGACGGGCACGCGGCGCTGTGGGCGCGCGTGCCCGACGTGCTCGAGATGTCGGCGGGGACGCTCGCCATCCTCGGCGACTACGTGCCCTTCGGCGTGGGTCAGGCGTTGGGGGAGCTCGTCACCGGCAGCAGCCTCGACAACACCCTGCGGGTGTGCTCGCTCGTCCGGACCGAATGGGTGCTCGTCGACGTGCAGGTGCACGCGGTCGAGCACGGGTTCGGGCACGGGCGGGTGCACCTGTGGGCCGAGGACGGCACCCTCCTCGCCACCGCGGGGCAGTCGTGCGCCGTCCGCGCCTGGCGGGAAGACCGCCTCGCCTCGCTCGACGCCGTCCCACCGCCGGTGGCGCGACGAACCTCTGGACGATGATGCGTCGTCTCGCATCCCTGCTCGCGGTGCTGGTCGCGGTCGGCTCGCTCGCGGTGCTGGGAGCGGGCCCGGCGGCCGCGCGGGGGCGGGCACGGGTCCCCGACCCGATCCGGGTGCTGGTGGTGGGCGAGTCGCAGGCCGGCACGCTGGCGGTCGGGGCCCCGCGGCCCCCGGACCACCACGGCCTCGTCGCCCAACCGGGGCTCGCGCTCTGGGACAGCACCATCCTCGGGTGCTCGATCTCCTCGGTCCCCACGTTCGTGCTCGCGGACGGGGAGCACGCCGCCAACCGGTGCGGGGGCACCGGGTACTGGCAGCAGTACTGGACCACCGCGGTGGAGCGGACGAAGCCGGACGTGGTCTTCGTGATGGCCGGCGCCCGGGACCTCTACGACGTCGCCGCGCCCGACGGCGGGGTCATCCATCCCGGTGACCCGGTGTGGACGGCGCAGTACACCGCCGACGTGCGCGAGCTGTTCCGCATCCTCGGGACGACCGGCGCCCCCATCGTCGGGGTGAAGCCGACCTGCTTCGGTCCCGACACGCTGCCGGGCGGCGAGCCGCAGGCGCCCGAGAACCTCGACCCCGCCCGGGTGCAGGCCGTCGCCGGCGCGTGGCAGGCGGCGGCCAGGGGCACCGGGGTCCGCCTGCTCGATCTTGACGCGGTGATGTGCCCGGGCGGCGTGGCGGATCCTGCGATCCGGGCCGACGGCACGCACTTCACCGTGGCCGGCGCCGATCGCGTGGCGCCGACGGTGGCGACCGCGCTCCGCCGCGCGGTCAGGGAAGCGAGTGCTCGGCGAGGAAGCGCGCCGCGACCTCGGTCGGGTCCCGCTCGTCGCGGCTGACCGCCAGCGACATCGCGTTGTACACGCCGGTCGTGATGGCCGCGGAGACCTTGTTCGCCACCCGCAGCGTCTCGGGCGTCGCCATCGACTCACGCACCACCAACACCGGGTTGTCGGCCGGCTGCAGCCCTTTGTCGTCGCGGAGCAGCACCGCGTCGCGTGGTATGACGCTGCTGCCGGTGAAGAGGACGGCGACATCGATGTCGCCGTGGGACAGGGCGCGTTCGGTCGCAGGACCGTTGGGGTCGATCGGGACCACGTTGCCGAACCGCAGGCCGTAGGTCCGCTGCGACGCGTCACCCAGACAGAGCGGACGACTGGCGCACTCGGGCGGCGCGCCGATCGTCAACCGGGGTGCGACCCGGCGCAGGTCCGACACCTTGCTCAGGTGGAGCTTCCGGGCCGTGCGGCGGGTGACGAAGAAGCCGTTGACGTCGACCGCGGGCGCGGCGTCGGTCACGGTGAGGCCGGTGCCGCGCAGCTTGGCGACGAGCGCGGTGTGCGTCTTGGCGCTGTTGGACGTCGGTCTGCCGCCGAGGTAGGTGAGCAACGTGCCCTGGTAGTCGGCGTACGCGTCGAAGGTGCCGCGCTGCAGCGCGGGGAACACGACCTCCGTCGGGCCGACCGCGTCGGAGAAGGTCACGTGTGCGCCCCGGGACGCGAGGGCCTGGCCGTACGCCTGCGAGAGCACCTGCGCGCCGGAGAAGTTCTTGGCGGCCATCTGGACCGAGAGGGTCTGGGCCGCGGTGGAGGTCACCGGCACCAGGAAGGCGAGCGCGCCGGCGACGAGTGCCGCGCCCGCCCGCGAGAACCACGCGCGTGCGTTGAGTTCGGTGCGACGACGGGGATCTCGGGGCGGCAACGGCTGGGTTCTCCTGGGTGAGAGGTGCGGAAATCGGGCATGTAGTTTCGCGTCTGGGCGAGCCCGACGACGGTCACCTCTCCCGGTAGCTTTGCCCGATGTCCGCAGTCGTCCTCCGTCTCCGCGCGGAGGTGCGCCAGCGGTGGCTTCCCTGGCTCGGGGTGGCGCTCGTCGCCGGCATCGCGAGCGGCGGGATCCTCGGCCTCCTGGCCGGCGCGGTGCGCACCAGGGATGCCTACCGGGACTTCAGCCGCACCATGCGCGCCGCCGACGCCATCGTCGCCGGGCGGAGCGCCTTCGGTCTCGGCGGTGCCGCCGACCTCGACGACGTCGAGCGGCTGCCCCAGGTCCGTGACACGGCCCGCGCCGGTGTGAGCCTGGTGTTCACCGGGCGGAGCGGCGACGGCCGCCGGGTCGGGCCGGTCGACCTGTTCCCCGTGCTGCCGGCCGACGACCGGTTGGGCACCGTGATCGAGCGGATGGACGTCCGGGAGGGCCGGGCGGCCGACCCGCGGGCCGTCGACGAGGCGACGGCCAGCTTCGTGCTGGCGGAGCGGCTCGGCCTCCACCCCGGCAGCACGATCCGGCTGCGCTTCCTCCGCCCGTCGAGCTTCGCCACCGCCGCGGCCACGCTGCTCAGCAACTTCGGCGCCCGCCTGGCCGGGGCACCGGGTTCGTCGAGCAGCGCGATCGACGAGCTCGCCGACGGGCCCGACGTGACGTTCCGCATCGTGGGCATCGAGGCCTCGCCGTCGGAGTTCCCCCCGGTGGGCCCCGATCTCGCGCCGCCGCTCCACCTCACCCGTGCGTTCGCGGACCGCTACGGATCGCAGGTCGTGTCGAGCCCGCTGCTGTTCGTCCGCCTGCGTGACCCGGGCCAGCTCGACGCGTTCTCCAAGGGCATCGAACGGCTGGCCGAACGGGGAACCCGCCGGCTTCGTGCAGAGCCGGCCGCTGCAGACGCCGAAGGTCGAACGGGCCATCCGCGTCCAGGCGACCGCGGTGCGGATCGTCGCGCTGCTGGCCCTGCTCGCCGTCCTGCTCGTGGTGGGTCAGGCACTGGTGCGGCAGGCCTTCGCGGAGGCGGGCGACGACCGGGTGCTGCGCGCGCTCGGCCTGGAGCGCGACGAGCTGCGGCTCCTCGCACTCGGGCGCGGGCTGGTGATCGGGGTGACCGCGGCGATCATCGCCGTGGTCGTCGCCATCCTCATGTCTCCGCTCATGCCCGTCGGGCTCGCGCGCGTCGCCGACCTGCACCACGGGATCGACGTCGACCCGCTGCTTCTCGGGCTGGGCGCGCTCGCGGTCGTGGTCGGGATCGTGGCGCTCCGCCTGCTGGCGGCGTGGCGGGTGAACGTCACCCAGTCGACGACCGCGTCCGGCGGTCATCGCTCGGTCGCGAACCGACTGCTCGAGCACGGCCGACTGTCACCGAGCGCCGACATCGGGGTGCGCTTCGCGCTCGATCCGGGCCGGGGTGAGACGTCGACCGGGATCTGGACGACGGTCCTCGGGGCCACGCTCACGATCGCGTTGCTTGCCGGCCTGTGGTCGTTCCAGGTCAGCCTGCAACACGTCCTCGACTCGCCCCGGCTGTACGGCTGGAACTGGAGCGTCAAGAGCGGCGCGCCGGCGCTGCCCGACATCGCCACCGCGCTGGTGCCCGCGTTCTCGCACGATCCCGTCGTCTCGGCCTTCGCGGCGGGGACGATCACGCAGGCCGAGCTCGGGCTCGAGCGGGTCGACGTGATGGGCATGCAGCAGGAACAGGGGCAGGTGGCGCCGACCGTGGTCGAAGGTCGGATCCCGCGGCGCGCCAACGAGGTGATGCTCGGCGCGCGCAACCTCGAGCGGGCCGGTCTGCAGCTCGGCGACATCGCGGTGCTCCGGATCGGCAACACCGCGGCGGGGCTGCGCATCGTCGGCCGCGGGCTCTTCCCCGAGTTCGGCGATGCCGGTGGCCTCGGCAACGGCGTCTACATGACCTACCGCGGCCTGCAACGGATGCTGCCCCAGGCGCGCCAGAACGTGTTCCTCGTCCGGTACCGCCGAGACACCGATCCGGGGGCCGAGACCGTGCACCTGCGCCGGGCGCTCGACCCGTTACCGACGCGGTCGTCGGGCGAGCCGCGCGAGGTGCAGGCGCTGTCCGAGGTCAGCGGGTTGCCGGCGTTGCTCGGCGCGCTGCTCGTCGTGCTGGCGGTGGCAACGCTCGCGCACACCTTGATCTCGTCGGTGCGCCGCCGTCGCCGGGAGCTCGCGGTGCTCCGGACGATGGGGTTCGTGCGCCGCCAGGTGTGGTTGTCGGTGTTCTGGCAGACCGCGACACTGGTCGCGATCGCGCTGGCGGTGGGCATCCCGCTCGGTGCCCTGCTCGGGCGCTTCGCCTGGAACGTGTTCGCCCAGGACCTCGGTGCCATCCCCGAAGCACAGGTGGCATGGGTGCCGTTCCTGCTGGCCATCCCGGCGGCCCTGCTGCTCGCCGGCATCGTCGCCGCGGTGCCCGCGTGGATGGCCGGGAGGACGCGGCCGAGCGTCGCGCTGCGCGCCGAGTAGCCGCACGCGGGACCGCCCACCTTCATCGCCATGGCGAGCTGCGACGCAATGGCCGGGCGCGCGGTGGCAGAATGCCGGGCCGGTACCGATTTGGGAGGAGCGCCATGACCCTGGCGACCGACGACATCCTGGCGATCCAGAAGCTGATCGCCGACTACAACCACATCGTCGACGCCGGTGACGGCGAGGAGTTCGCGGCGCTGTTCACCGACGACGGATCGCTCGACACCGGGTTCAACGTCGTGAAGGGCAGCAACGAGCTCCGCGACTTCGCGGCGCTCGTCCCGAGCATGGCGCCGGGCGCCCGCCACCTGGTCACGAACGTGTCGATCGAGGGCACGGGGAGCGACGCCACCGCGCGCCTCTACCTGCAGATGTGGTCGACGGCAGGTGGCGCGGCCGAGTCGAAGCTCGTGATCTCGGGGCGCTACGAGGACACCCTGCGGCGCGACGACGGCCGCTGGCGCTTCGTGACGCGGAAGATGATCCCCGACGGCTGACGGGTCATGGCAGCTCCCAGTGCCAGGCCTCGGACGAGGACTGACCGGGCTCCGCCCAGGCCGGATGCACGAACCCGAAGCGCCCCGCATTCGCCTTCAACCAGTGGTATCCGACGGAGTCGAAGGTCAGCTCGCCACCCGCGTCCTCGAAGTCGACGGCGCGGCCCCATCCGTGCACGCTGGTGCCGGGAACCGCGGCCAGGCTGCAGTTGCCGAAGAAGCAGTAGAAGTCGCGCCACCACTGTTGCATCTCGAACGACCGGTAGCACGACTCGATGCGCGGTGGCCCGGGGAGCGGCGCGGTGTAGGAGCTCGTCTCGGGCCTGACCGCGACGCCATCGGCCGCGGCGGCGTCGAGCAGGCGCCGCAGGGGGTCGGCGACGTCGTTGGCGGTCCGGCACGTGGGCGTGACCGTGGTGAGCGAGCTGTCGGGGAGACGGCCGTTGGCCGGTGCCGGCGGGCCCGGCGGCAGGCATGCGGAGAGGCCCAGCGCCAGCAGGATGGTGAGCAGGGCGGTGCGCATGGCGCGACACTAGGGGGAATCTCCACAGCCGGAGGAGGACGCGATGCTGATCGTGACCGTGCTTCGTGCGAAGGGCGACTTCGTCGCCACCATCCCGCCCGCCGCGACGGTGCGGGACCTGCTCGACCTGCTCGCCGAGCAGCGCATCGGCGCCGTGGTCGTCACCGCGGACGACGCCATCGCCGGCATCGTGTCGGAGCGCGACGTGGTCCGGCGGCTGGCGGACGACGGCGGGGCCCTGCTCGACCGGCAGGTCGCGGAGATCATGACCGTCGACGTCGTGACCTGCACCAAGGAGACGTCGGTCGAGGACCTCGCCCGCACGATGACCGAGCGGCGCATCCGCCACGTCCCGGTGGTCGACGCCGACGGTGCCCTCGCCGGCATCGTGAGCATCGGCGATGTGGTGAAGAGCCGGATCTCCGAGCTCGAGGGCGAGCGCGACGATCTCGTCGGGTACATCGGCGCCCGCTGAGACCTCAGCCCGAGGGCGGTGGTGGGCGCATCAGGTTCTCCTGGACCAGCGTCGCCGCCAACCGTCCGTTCCGGTCGTGGATCGACCCGCGGTACACGCCGCGCGCGCCGGCCGCCGACACCGGTTCGAGCTCCATGAACAACCAGTCGTCGGCGCGCGTCGGACGGTGGAAGTAGATGGTGTGGTCGAGGCTGGTCCCACCGCGTGGGAGCCCGGGGACGTCGAGCTCGATGAAGCCCGTGCTCATGTCCGAGAAGTACACGAGCGCGCACGCGTGCACCTCGCGGTCGTCGGGCAAGGGCTCGCGCGTTCGGCCCCAGATGCGACGCGACACCCGCAGGTCGTCGGGACCGTGCGACCCGTCGAGCACCGGGCGCATGCGGAACATCACGTCCTCGTTCCCGCCCTCCTCGGTCAGGGTTTCGGGTGCCGGGACGTCGTCGGGGAACGGCACGCCCGAGAAGTCGCCGCTCTCCTCGTCGACGTGGAACGACGCCGACGCGGTGAAGATCGCCTCACCGTGCTGGAGCGCGACGACGTGGCGGGCCGAGAACGAACGGCCGTCGCGGTCGCGCGTCACCCGCATGATCGTGGGGTGGTCGGCCTCGCCCGACCGGAGGTAGTAGCCGTGCAGCGAGTGGGCGAAGCGGCCCTCGGGCACGGTCATCCCGGCCGCCCGGAGCGCCTGCGCCGCGACCTGCCCGCCGTAGAGGTGCGCCGTGAACGGGCGGCGCGGGTTGTGCGCCCGGTAGAGGTCGCGGTCGAGCTCCTCGAGGTCGAGGAGCTCCGCGAGCGTCGACACGCGGGGCAGCTCCGGTGACGTGGCCATCGGAGGACGGTATCCGCCGGTGGTGACGACGACGGACTTGTCGCTAGCCTCGCTGCCCGGACTGGAACCGACAGGGGAACGGGATCGATGGGACTCTTCGACGGCAAGGTTGCGATCGTCACCGGCGCGGGCCGCGGCATCGGACGCTCCGAGGCGCTGCTCCTCGCGAGCGAGGGCGCGCGCGTGGTCGTGAACGACCTCGGCGGATCGGGCGCGGGCGAGGGCGCCGACCAGACGCCGGCGCAGCAGGTCGTCGACGAGATCAAGGCCGGCGGCGGCGACGGCGTGGCGAACTACGACGACTGTGCGAGCTGGAGCGGCGCCGAGGGCATGGTGCAGCAGGCGATCGACACCTTCGGTGGCCTCGACGTGCTCATCTGCAACGCCGGCATCCTGCGCGACAAGATGAGCTTCAACATGTCCGAGGAGGAGTTCGACTCCGTCATTCGCGTCCACCTCAAGGGCCACTTCGCGCCGATCCGCTTCGCCGGCGCCTACTGGCGGGCGAAGGCCAAGGAGACGGGCGAGCCCACCAACGCGTCGGTCGTCACCACCGCCTCCGAGTCGGGCCTCTACGGCAACGCGGGGCAGGTGAACTACGCCGCGGCCAAGGCCGGCATCGCGAGCATGACGATCGTGCTGGCGCGCGAGCTCGGGCGTTCGGGCGTGCGGGTGAACTCGATCGCCCCCGTTGCCGCGACGCGGTTGCTCGGCACCGTCGGCAGCGGTGAGGAGCTCGCCGACAACCCGATGATGTCGCCCGACAACCCCGCGGCCGGCGCGGTGTGGCTGGCGTCGCCGCTCACCGAGGGCGTCACCGGCCAGGTGCTCAAGATCAGCGGTGGCATCGCCCAGATCCTCGACGGCTGGCGCCCGGCGACCCAGATCAGCTCGGACGCGAAGTGGAACCTGCAGGCGCTGGCCGACGGTCGTGACCTCCTGTTCAAGGACCGTGACCCCGGCGTGCCCCCGTTCCGGGCGATGGAGAAGTTCGAGGACACGACGGCCGGCTGAGTCCGCGCGCCGGGCGGGTCAGGCCGACGGCGTCCACTCGGCATCGTGGATCGAGTCGGCCACGACCGGCAGCTCGAGCTGCTCCACGTGGAGGAACTCGAAGCCGGCGAGCAGCGCGTAGCGCTCGTCGACCTCGGTGTCGCCGACGTGCACGTAGCGGTCGGCGGCGAACTGCTCCTTCACCTCGTGGAGGTGGTGCTTCCCGCCGACGAACTCCGGCTCGACGCCGTGACGTGACCACAGCGGCTGCTGGCTCGAACGGGGCCAGTCGGACGCCACGCCGACGATGTAGCCCCGACCGACCAGCTCGCGCGCCACCTCGGCGGAGACCGGACCGGGCGGGTCACCGAACTCCATGGTGCCGTCGATGTCGAAGCTCACGAGGATGCGCGGTGCCGTCGCGCGCTCCGGGGCCGGCTCCACGGTCGCTCCTCCGTCGGTGGTCACGGCGAGGAGCGTACGCGACCGGGTCGGGCGATCAGGACGTCGGTGCCGTCGGGGGAACGGCACTGATCGCGTCGTAGAGCTCGTGTGCGCTCGACACGACCGCGTTGTACTCGGTGACCACCGCGTCGTACTGGTCCTCCAGCGCGACGCCCTGGTCGACGAGTGCGTTCACCTCGTCGGCGGCCGCGTTCTGCGCTGGGACGAGGTCGTTGGACTCGCCGATGCGCCCCTGCGCCCGGAGTGACTCGATCTGCCCGCGCAGGTCGACCGCCCGCGCCTTGGCGTCGTCGTACCGGTGGTTGAGGTCGTCGAGCTGGGCGTCGAGCGCGTCGAGCTGGGCCCGCAGGGCGTCGTGACGCTGCTCGAGCGCGGTGAAGATCTGGTGGTAGCTCTCGAACGCGCCGACGACCGCCTGCCGGTCGCGGAAGTAACGGCGGTAGTAGCGCTCCAGGCGGGGTGAGAGGTTCCGCACCTGAGTGCCGAGCAGTGAGTGCAGCTCGTTGTCGCGCTGGCCGGGCTCGCGCTCGGCGTACTCCGCAACCAGGTCGCTCAGCTCCGGGTCGTCGATGGTCGAGTACACCCGCTCGAGCTCGTCGTCGATGCGGTGACGTTCGCGCCGACCGAGCTGCAGGTATGCACCGTGCAGCATCTCGTGCGCGGCCGACACCACCATCACCGGGGCGAGATCGGGCCGGTCGACCTGCAGGACGCGCAGGGTCTCGTGGCCGAAGCACCCCAGCACGACCGAGTTGGGCACCTCGCGGACCCGGCAGTCGCTCACGAACTGGGACCGGTCGTCGACGCTCGCGGTCACCGACGCCACGATGGCACGAGCGGCGCGGGTCATCGTCGCCGACTGGAGCAGTCCCACCAGCTGCTCGTCGCGCGCCTCCCCGAACGCGTCCCGAAGATCGTGCGCGGTCGTCGCGGAGAACCCGCGGCCGGGCGCGACCTCGAAGACGCCCTCGGTGCTCGTGAACTGCGACGCTTCCGGTTGCAGGTCGACGATCGCCACGGTGTCGCCGTCGAGCGTCACCGCCGCTCGCTGATGGAAGTGGGCGGCGACGAACGCGTCGAGGGTCTGCTCGCGCGATCCGACCACGCGCAACGCCAGCGCGTACCGCCGCCGCCCGTGCGCGGTGATGCTGACGGAGGCGACGTCGTTGCCACTGAGGCCTGCCGGTCCGAGGAGGTGTCGCGGCCGGGAGCGCGGCGCGCCGCGGGCGCCGGACAGGACACACGCGCCGGCCGGGTCGGCGCCGGCGGTGGCGTCGGGCGCCGCCCGCATCGCGCCCACCTGGGACGGGTCGCACGCCGCGACCGCGGCGCTCGAGGCCAGCCGGGCCGCCCTGGTCGCCCGGGTCGCCCGGCCGGGTCGACGGCGCGGCGCGGGCCCGACCTCCCCGACGACCGGCCGGAGGCGCACGGTGTGGGGCGTTCCGCCGAGGACGCCGCGGGGCGGCACCGCGCCCGCCCGGGTGACGCCACCGGCGACCGGGACCAGCACGAGCGCGAGCGCGAGCACGCTCGAGGTCTTGGCGCGACGGCGCGACACCGCTGGTCCCCTCCTGATGCGACCGGTGGATGGCGGCCGTCAGTGTCGCGCTGCGGTGCTCTCCGGGGCGCGCGGCTCGTCGGGGAACACCGGCATGGCGCCCCCGATCCCGAACTCCGCCGCGTTCTCCAGCGCCTCGACGGGTGAGTGCATCGCACCGGTCTGCTTCAAGTGGCGGGGCAGGAATCGCAGGGTGAGGAACGACGCGATGACCGCCAGCGCGACGCCGAAGATCGCGGCGACGTGGATGCCGTCGACGAAGGCGGTGCGGGCGGCGGTCACGAACACGCCGGCCGCACCCGCCGACAGCTTGTCGGCGGCATGCAGCGCGCCGGCCAGCGACGATCCCGCGGCGTCACGCGCCGATCCCGGTAGACGGGCGAGCGCATCGTGCAGATGACTCGAGTACTGCGAGGCGGCGATGCTTCCCAGCACCGCGATCCCGAGTGCGGCGCCGAATTCGCGCGTCGCATCGTTCATCGCCGAGCCGGCGCCGGCGCGGCTCTCCGGGACGGCCGACATGATCGACGCGGTCATCGGCGACATCGACATCGAGACGCCGGTCATGAGCGGGACGAGGGCCAGCCACACGAACCAGAGCGGGGTGTGCAGGTCGAGCCGGGTGAACAGGAAGAAGCCCAGCGCGATGAGCCCCATGCCGAACGACACCGCCCGGTTGCTGCCGAAGCGGTACGTGATGCGCGGGGTGAACGGCGTCACCACCAGCATGATCATCGCGATGGGGACGAGTCGCAGCGCCGCGCCGAGGGCCGAGAACCCGAGCACGAGCTGGAAGTACTGCGTCATCAGGAACATCACGCCGTACATGGCGAGGAAGACGAGCATCATCGCGCCGCTCCCCACGCTGAACGCGGGGTTGCGGAAGTAGTGCATGTCGAGCATGGGCTCGTCGGTGTGCATCTCCCACCACGCGAACACCGCGAGCACGAGGGCGGCGATCGCGAACGCCCCGAGGGTGACCGGCGCGCCCCATCCCTCCTGGGGCGCCTGGATCAGCCCGAACACGAGCGTCGACACGCCGACGATCGACAGCAGCGCGCCGATCGGGTCGAGTCGGCTCTCGTCGGGATCGCGTGACTTGGGCACGACGAACCAGCCGCCCACGAGCGCCAGCGCGATCACCGGGAGGTACACGAGGAACGCCGAGCCGAACCAGAAGTGCCCCAGCACGTAGCCGGTGATGATCGGCCCGATCGATCCCGCGATCCCGGTGGTGGTGGCCCAGATGGCGATCGCCTTGGCCCGCTCCCTCGGGGGGAACACGTTCACGAGGATCGACAACGTCGACGGCATGATGAACGCGGCACCGAGGCCCATCACCGCACGACACGCGATGATCTGGTTGGTGTTGGTCGCCTGTGAGGCGACCAGGCTGGCGAGGAAGAAGATGCCGAGGCCGAGCTGCAGCGCGCCTTTGCGCCCGAAGCGGTCGCCCAACGCGCCGCTCGTGAAGAGCATGCCGGCGAACACCAACGAGTACGCCGCCACCACCCACTGGAGCTGCGACTCGGTCGCCCCGAGATCACGCGAGAGCGTGGGGAGGGCGACGTTCAGGGTGGAGTTCCCACCGAACACGATCAGCAGGCTGAGGCAGAGCACGGCCAGCGTCCACCACCGGCGCGCGTACGCCTGCTCGGCGGAATGGCCGTCGGAGGGGGAGGTCAGCAGCGCCATGCCGCCATCATTCTGGCAGCAACTGCCAGATATCGCAAACCGGCAAGTTGCAGCTGTTGCCAACCGCCATTCTGTGTCAGAATGGTCTCATGTCCACCGCGGTCGGCCTGCGAGAACGCAAGAAGGCCCGCACGCGCGAGGCGCTCAAGGACGCGGCCATGGTGCTGTTCACCCGCCACGGGTTCGACGGCACCACGGTCGAGGAGATCGCGGAGGCCTGCGAGGTGTCGCCGCGCACGTTCTTCCGCTACTTCCCCACCAAGGAGGACGTGCTCTTCGCCGACGCCGACGATCGCCGCGGCACCCTCCTCGGCGTCCTCGCCGAGCGGCCCGCGCAGGAGCCTCCGGTCGTCGCCCTCCATGCGGCGATGCGGGCGCTGGCGTCGGACTATCTGCACGACCGCGCCGAGCTGGTGGCCCGCTCGAAGGTGGTGGAGGGCTCGCCGCAGCTCCAGGCCTACAAGGCCGAGCACCAGCACGGCTGGGAGGCCGCGGTGGTCGACGCGCTCGAGCGGCGCCCGGTCGTGGACGCGCCGGTCGCGCGCGACGAGCTCCAGCTCCTCGCCGCGCTCGGCACCGCGGCGTTGCGCGTCTCGGTCGACGTCTGGGTTGCGGACCCGTCCGGCCCCGAGCTCGACGTGCTGCTCGACCGCGCGTTCGCGCGCATCGAACGGGGCTTCGCCACCGACGTCCGCTGAGCACCGCCGTCGACGATCGCGTCGAGGTGTCACCGCCGTTGGTGCGGGGTACGCCTGGACGCACCCAACGACGCGGACAGGGAGCAGTCGGCCAATGGCGGGTCAGAAGGCGAAGAGCTCACTGCAGAAGGCACGCGGCAAGGCCAAGGTCGTGGCCGGCGAGGTCACCGGGAGCAAGAAGCTCAAGGCCAAAGGCAACGCCGACAAGGCCAAGGCGAAGGCGCGCGCCGGCAAGGAGAAAGTGAAGGACAAGTTCCGCTGACTCAGCGAGTGGACGCGAAGCTCGTGGTGCGGCGGAACTCGTCACGGTCACCCGGGTCGTCGAACCAGATCAGCGTCCACGCGTGCGTCTCGCCGGCGCGCACCAGCGCCTCGTAGCGGTGGTTGCCGTCCTGCAGCAGGAGCCGACCGCCCCGGTGCTGCGCGAGGAGCGGCGGGGGCTCCCACCCGTCGTCCAGGCTCTCCTCCATCGCGTCGACCTCGCCCTCCCACTCGTCGGGCTCGATCGGGCACAGTGCCTCGTCCTCGGGCCCGGCGAGGCGGTTCAGCTCGTCGATCGGTACGAGCACCGGCCCGAGCCACCAGTGCCGGTCCTGCGCCAGCGCGGCGCCGAGCACCTCGTTGTCGCTGCCGTGGCTGGCGAGGAAGTCGCCGACCCAACGGGCGAGCGTCTCGTCGTCGTCGGCCGCCGCGCACGCGCTCGCCAGGCTGAATCGTCGGGTGTCGTCCACCGGCGGGTCGTGCCCCGCCGCGCCGGCGGCCAAACCCGTCACCCGGCGACGACGAGGCGCGCCAGCTCCTGCAACGATTCGACCCGGTCGTACCCGGCCTCGGTGTGGAGGCCGAGCGGATCGACGAGGAACGGGCGCAGGCCCGCACGTCGGGCGCCGACCACGTCGATGCCGGGCATGTCACCCACGTACCACGCGTCGTCGGCGTCGACGTCCATGGCGTCGAGCGCCAACCGGAAGATGCGCGGGTCGGGCTTCATCACCCCGACGGCGCCCGAGTCGATCACGCAGTCGACCTCGACACCGAGGCCGGGGCCGACCTGGAGGATCTCGCGCGTGCGCAGGCGCTCGCCGATCATCCCGTCGGCGTTCGACACGATGCCCAGGCGCACGCCGGTCGCCGCGAGCGCGGCGAGGCCCTCGCGACAGCCGGGGGCCTCGCGGTACCAGAGCGCGGCGTCGGCGAACTCGCTGTCGAGGTGCCGGTGGACCTCCTCGAGCAGGTCCGGCGGCACGCCGCAGAAGTCGGCGTAGCCCTCGAGGTACGCCTGCCAACCGCCGGCCCAGTCGGCTTCGGCGTCGCGGTCGATCCCGAACCGCACTGCGGCGGCGTAGTGCGCGTCGTCGAGCGTCGCGGTCGGCACCGGGTGCTCGGCGCGGGCGAACGCGCCGGCGATGCGCTCGTGGTCGGGGAGGAGGAACACGCCACCCACGTCGAGCAGCACCGCCACCGGTCGCGCCATGCGGGCACGCTACCCATGAGGGTTAGCGTGGCACCACGGACCGGGCGACGGTGGGGGAGACGATGGGGAAGCTCGACGGCAGGGTGGCGATCGTGACGGGCGGCGCGCGCGGTCAGGGCGCGGCCGAAGGGCGCCTCTTCGCCGAGGAGGGTGCGACGGTGTTCGTCACCGACGTGCTCACCGACGAGGGCGAGAAGACCGCGGCCGAGCTCGGGGGCACGTTCGTCGAGCACGACGTGACCGATCCCGAGCAGTGGGCCGCTCTGGTGGCGCGAGTGGTGGACGCGCACGGGCGGCTCGACATCTTGATCAACAACGCCGGCATCCTCCGGTGGGAGCGCATGGTCGACACGTCGCCCACGTCGTGGAACGAGGTGGTCGCGGTCAACCAGACCGGCGTGTTCCTCGGCATGCACGCGGTCGCGCCGCAGATGATGGCCCAGCACTCGGGATCGATCGTCAACATCTCCTCGGTGGGCGGTCTGCGCGGGGCCAGCGCGTGCTTCAGCTATGCGGCGACCAAGTGGGCGGTGCGGGGGATGACCAAGGGCGCCGCGATCGAGCTCGGGCCTCATGGGGTGAAGGTCAACTCGATCCATCCCGGCATCATCGACACGCCGATGATGGGCGACCACGACCTCGACAACCTGGCGTCGGCGATCGGCGTGCCACTGCAGCGCTACGCCCAGCCGGAGGAGGTCGCCAAGCTGGCGCTGTGGCTGGTGTCCGACGACAACTCCTACTCCACCGGTGCCGAGTTCGTCATCGACGGGGGGCAGACGGCGTAGTTGCGCCGCGATCGGGGTACATCTCTCCGCAGCGCACGGGGAGGACGAACCGGTTGATCGTCGACCACGAGCCCCGCCTGCTGGGCGGGCGCTACCGGCTTGGTGACCCCGTCGGTGCCGGCGGGATGGGCACCGTGTACGCCGCGTTCGACGTGCGCCTGGATCGTGCCGTCGCGGTGAAGCTGCTGCGCACCGACTTCGCCCGCGACCCGTCGTTGCGACGTCGCTTCGAGCGCGAGGCCCGCTCGGCCGCCCGCGTCTCCCACCCGAACGCGGTCGCCGTCTACGACACCGGGGAGGACGCCGACCACGATGCGTTCATCGTGATGGAGCTGCTGAGTGGACGCACGCTCGCGCACGAGATCGCCGACGGGCCGTTGGCCGAGTCGCGCCTGCGAGCGGTTGCCGACGGCGTGCTCGCCGCGCTCGAGGCCGCACACCACGAAGGCATCGTGCACCGCGACGTGAAGCCGGGCAACGTGCTCCTCGCCGAAGACGCCAACGTGAAGGTCGGCGACTTCGGGATCGCGACCTCGCTCGATGCAACCGAGACGACCACCGGGCCGCCGCTGGGCACGCCGGCCTACACCGCGCCCGAACGCCTTCGAGGCCTGCCCGCCACCCCCGCCAGCGACCTCTACTCGCTCGGGGTGGTGCTGTACGAGGCTGCCACCGGCACACGACCGTTCACCGGCGGCGCACCCGGCGAGCTCGCGGACGCGGTGGTACGCGGCGCGCACCGTCCGCTCGACTCGCTACGACGCGACCTCGATCCGGGCCTGGTGGCGGCGATCGAGCGTGCGCTGGCGGTCGACCCGGCCGGCCGGTTCGCGGACGCGGCCACGATGCGGACCGCGCTCGCCGGCGAGGAGACCGGGCGTGCGGCGCCGTCGACCGTCCCGGTCGCGGAGGACGAAGCGGCGCCCACGGCCGTCTTGGCGCGACCCGCGCCACCTCGGCGCGTCGCTACCACCGCGCCGGGCGGCACGACGACGCCGCGTCGCGCCGTGCCTGCGCGGCGATCGCGCGCGGCGTGGGCGATGGCGATCGCGGCGATGGTCGCGGTCCTCGTGATCGTGGGGGTGGCACTGCTGGTGCGCGGCGGGGATCATCCGGCGAGCACGACCACCACGACGACGATCGCCGCGACGCCGACGACCGGACCGGGTGGCCCCGCCGCCACCGGCGCCGCGCCGGCGCCGATCTCGCGCGCGTTGCATCGGCTCGAGGAGCTGACGAAGCCGTGAGTCGTGCGCGCATCGCCGTCGTCGCATTCGTCGGCCTGGCCGTGTTCCTCGGTGCGTGCGGGGGCGCCGGACCGGCGGTGTCGGACGACGCGTCGGCGCGCCTCGGCGCCCAGGTCACCGCGGTACGGGACGCGGTCGCGGTGCACGATGCCGAGGCCGCGGCCGGGGCGCTGGCCACGCTCCGCCGAACGGTCGGCCGGCTCCGCCGCGCGGGCGACGTGTCGGGGCCGCGCGCCGCCGCGCTCCTCGCCGCGGCCCGTGACGTCGAGGCGCAGCTCACGACGATCACGACGACGACGACCACGACCACCACGACGACGACCACCACGACGACGGTGCCGGCGCCCCCCACCGACGATCGCCGGGGCAGGGGCAATGGCAAAGGCAAAGGCAAAGGTGAGGACTGATACCGAGACGGCGGCGCCTCGTTAACATCCGGCTGATGACCCCGAGTCGGCTCTGGTGAGCGAACCCGCCACGACCCAACCCGACCCGCGCCGCTGGGCCACGCTCGCGGTCGTCGTCGTCGCCGCCCTCATCGTGGTGCTCGACAACTCCGTCCTCACCGTCGCCATCCCGACCATCCTGCGCGACTTCCACACCACGCTCCCCGCGGTGGAGTGGGTGATCACCGGGTACGCGCTCACGTTCGCGAGCCTGCTCATCATCGGCGGCCGCCTCGGTGACGTGTTCGGTCACCGTCGCATCTTCGTGATCGGCGCGGCGCTGTTCGGTGGTGGCTCGTTGCTGGCGGCGTTGTCATGGGGCATCCCGAGCCTCATCGTCGGCGAGGCCCTGATCGAGGGGATCGGCGCCTCGCTCATGCTGCCGACGACGCTGGCGGTGATCTCGACCACCTTCCACGGCCGCGAGCGTGCCACTGCGTTCGCGGCGTGGGGCGCGACCGTCGGGGTCGGCGCCGCCCTCGGGCCCGTCGTCGGGGGCTTCCTCACCACCAATTACTCGTGGCGCTGGGCGTTCGGCATCAACGTGATCGTGGCGCCGCTCGCCATCGTCGGCGCCATGGTGTTCATCTCCCGCAGCCGCCCGCCCGCGCGGCGCATCTCGATCGACGTCCCCGGCGCGATCCTCGTGGCGAGCGGGATGTTCCTCTTCGTGTTCGCGCTGAGCGAAGGCGCCCGCTACGGCTGGTTCCGGCCCCTGCAGCCGTTCACCCTCGGCGGGGCGGCGATCTGGCCCGACGACCGCGCGGTGTCGATCACCCCGCTGGTGATGGTCCTCGCCGCGGTCGTCCTCTTCTGCTTCTACCGGCTGGAGCGATGGAAGGAGCGCCACGACCGCAGCCCGTTGTTCGAGTTCGGCCAGCTGCGCCACCGGGGGTTCCGCTACGGGTTGATCACGACCAGCGTCCTCGCGATGGGTCAGCTCGGCATGTTCTTCGTGCTGCCGATCTACCTGCAGGACGCCAAGCACCTCTCGGCCGAGACCAACGGGCTGTGGATGGTGCCGGCGGGGGTGTTCATCATCGTGGGGTCCCAGATCGGCGGGCGTCTCGTCCGCCACGTCGGGGTCACCCGCGTCGTGCAGCTCGGGCTGGTGCTCGAGGTGATCGGCATCGTCGTCATCGCGTTCGTGGTGAGCCCGTCGGTCACGTTCCTCGACCTGCTCCTCGGTTGGGGGCTGTTCGGCTTCGGCATCGGCTTCGCGAGCTCCCAGCTCACCAACGTGATCCTGTCCGACATCCCGGACGAGAAGTCCGGCGTGGCCAGCGGGACGAACTCCACGGTGCGGCAGGTGGGTGCCGCGCTCGGCGTCGCGGTGATCGGCTCGGTCTTCGCCAGCCTGACCGTGTCGAAGACCATCGCCGCGGTGCAGGCGACGAAGCTGCCCGCGGCGCTGCAGTCGACCGCGGCGGCGCGCATCCACTCGCAGGGGGCCGGGTTCCCGGTCCCACGCGGCACGGGTCCGGCCGACGCCGCCACGCTGAGCCACGCGCTCGCCACCGGGCTCACCGACGCCGCCCGGCCCGCGATCCTCGTGGCCGCCGGGTTCGTCACCCTCGGCGCGTTCCTGTCGTTGCTGCTGCCCCGCACCGCCGGCGCCCCACGGGCGGAACCACTCGTCGAGCAGCTCGAGGCCCTCGAACCGGTGGAGCGGGACCGTTCCCTCGTCGACGAGCGCGAGCCCGCCTGACCGGTCAGCCGGCGCGTCCGAGGATGCGCACCACCTCGATCTCGATGGCCACCCGCGCCGGGTTCGGTCGCGGCTCCCGATAGCGGGCCGCGTACCGGGCGACTGCGTCGGCGACCGCCGCGGGGTCGCGAGCAACGCGTGCGCTGCCCTCGAGCGACAGCCACCGGGGGCCGTCGACCTGCGCCACCGCGGCGCGCCCGTGTCGTTCCACGTTGCGCACCTTCTGCGACCGCTCGCTCGTGATGACCCGCACGAGGCGGGCGGCGGCGTCCCACGTGAAGCCGATCGCGCACACGTGGAGGGTCCCGTCGCTGCGTACGGTGCTCAACGAGCCGATGTGGCGTTCGGCGAGGAAGGCGAGGGCATCGGGGCCCAGGGCCGCGGGATCGAGCACCGCGACAGTGGACCACACCGCGACCGGTCCGTCAGACTGCGCCCATGGGAACACTCGAGGCGCAGAACCGCCAGGTCGTGGAGCGGTACTGGGAGGCGCACTTCCTGCGCGACTGGGAGGCGATGGCCGGCTTCTTCGCGCCCGACGCGCACTACACCGACGTGGGGGTCGACGGCCAGGGCGCGCGCGGCCCGCAGCAGATCGTCGACCGCCTCAAGATCGGCATCGAGCCGCTCTCCGGCTACTACCACCACCCGCGTCACATCGTCGCCGAGGGCGATCTCGTGATCCTCGAGCACGTCGAGGAGTGGCAGTTCCACACCGGCGAGCGGATCATGCACCCGTTCGTCACCGTGATGGAGGTGCGCGACGGTGAGATCGTGCGCTGGCACGACTACTCGAACATCGGGAACGTGATCGACCACGCCCCGCAGTGGTGGCTCGAGCGCATCGCCCAGGGGTACGCCGCGGTCGGCCAATAGCCTCGGCGGCGTGGCACTCGAGGTCGTCGACAACCCCGCCCGCTCCCGTTACGAGCTGCGTGACGACGGCCACCTCGTCGGGTTCACGGAGTACCACGAGCGTGACGGCGCCCTGGTGTTCCCGCACACCGTGATCACCGAGCCCAAGCGGCGGGAGGGGTTCGGGCGCACCCTGGTGCAGGGTGCCCTCGACGACGTCCGGGCCAAGGGGCGTCGGATCGTGGCCCAGTGCCCCTTCGTGGCCAAATTCGTGGCCGAGCACGCCGAGTACGCCGACCTGCTCACCTGAACGTCGCCGAACCGCGGGCGTACCATGGATGCATGGCGCACGCGAGCGTGCTCGCAAGCCGTCCGCTCGGCGGGATGGTGCCCGACCCGGCGTTGCTCACGCCGGCGCACGAGACCGAGCTGATCCGCGCCGACGGGCGCCCGCAGCCGGCGTTCCGCGAGCAGCTGCGGAAGATCCCGTCGTGGCGCAACGCGTGGTCGGTGCTCTCGGTGTGGCTCCAGGCCGCGCTGATCCTCGGCCTCGCGGTCTGGTGGGGGAACCCGGCCGGCTACGTCGTCGCCTTCCTGCTCATGGGTCGCACGCAGGCGCAGCTCGCGTCGTTGATGCACGAGTCGGCCCACCGGTTGCTGTTCGCCAACCGCCGGCTCAACGACTTCGTCGGTCGCTGGCTGCTCGGTTACCCCGCGTACACGTCGACCGACGCGTACCGGCGCGTGCACATGGCGCACCACCGTCAGGAATTCGGGCCCGACGAGCCGGACATCCCGCTGTACGCCGGCTATCCGATCACCCGGGCGAGCTTCCGCCGCAAGCTGGTGCGCGACGCGACCGGGCAGACCGGGTTCAAGCTCTTCCGCGCCCAGGCCGCCGGCTTCCGCTCGGCCGACCCGCGTGTCCGGCACACGCTGTGGAAGATCCTCTCGGTGCAGGCGGTCCTGCTCGGCGCCGCGATCGTCGCCGGGTACTGGTGGCTGTACCCGGTGTTCTGGTTGCTGCCGTTCCTCACCGTGTGGCGGGTGATCAACCGTCTCCGTTCGATCGCCGAACACGGAGGGATGGACGCGTCGCCGGACCGCCGCGCGACCACGCACACCGTGCGACAGTCCTGGTGGTCCCGCACCGTCCTCGTCCCGTTCAACATCGGGTGGCACCTGGCCCACCACGTCGACGCCGGCATCTCGATGCGCCACCTGCCCCGCTACCACCGAGCGCTCCGCGATGCCGGGTACGTCACGCCGGAGCTCGAATACCCCGGCTACCGGGCGCTGTGGCGGGCACTGCGCACGGGTACCCGCGCTTCCGCAGCTCCGAGTACGTAAGGTAGGGCCGTGGAGCGCTGGTTTCAGAACACGCGGGGCCTGGTCATCGTGATCCTCGCGGTCGCCACGTGCGCGCTGCTGCTCGCGGTCGAGCCGAGCGACGGCTTCCCGACGAGTGTCGCGGCGTCCTCCGACGGCGGCGACGGTGGCGGTTCCACCACGGCCACCACCGGGACCACGACGCCCGGGTCGACCACCACCACGCTGCCGGTGAAGCCGACGCTGCAGCAGGGGTCGGCCGACACCGCGAACGTCACCATCCTGCAGCAGCAGCTGAACGCGCACGGCTACGACGTCGGGACCCCCGACGGCAGCTTCGGGCCGGGCACCGAGGCGCAGGTCGTCAAGTTCCAGCAGGACAACAAGATCAGCCCGGCCGACGGCGTGGTGAACCAGGCCACGTGGAACGCGCTCCTGGCGAGCCCGTCCGGCTCGTCGAGCTCGTCCACCACGACGACGACGGCGCCCTGACCGAGAGGGCGCCGGGTGATCGTCATCGGTGGTGCCGGGCGTGCTCCCGGCCGGGACTCCTGCCTGATGGTCGATTCCGCCGCGGCGCCGCCCGCCGCTCCGGGCACGGCGCCGCGGCATCTCCTAGTTCACGGAGCCGAAGCCGGCGAGCACGAGATCGGCGTGGTCGCGGAAGCGATTGGCCCTGGACGCCCGCCGCGACCGCGGCGCGCACATGGCGAGGTAGTTGGCCAGGGGACGTGACATGGGGCCGGGGGATTCGAACTCGGTGTCGCTCTCCCAGACGGTGGGCGGGTACTCGGTCGTGGGCTCGTCAGCGTCGCTCACGATCGCTCCTCTCTGCAGGTTCCCGTGACCGACTGTACGGAAGGCATGTAAACGCAGCGTGTCGAGCGAGCGACGGGAGGTCGAAGCCTGGACGACCGCGACACCGAGCCGGGTCCCCGGTCCGGGCACCACGAGCGCGGCATATCGATCGAATTCGACATCGAGGACATGCATCCCGACGGGCACGGCGCTTCTCGCCGACGCCGAGGTGACCCGGCGGTACTGTCGCCCGCATGAGCAGCGCGCGAGCCGGGTCGGCGCCGACGTGAGCGCGCCCGGGTATCCCGGCCGCAGTGAGCGACCCTCGAAGGCGCCAGGAGCAGGGATGATGGAGCAGCCGTCGCTCGGCTTCGACGAGGAGGAACCCGAGGCCACGACGTTCTCGGTGGTGGAGCTCAACTCGCGGGTGCGTGACGCGCTCCGCCGGGGGTTTCCCGACGAGGTGTGGGTGCGCGGCGAGGTGCAGAACCTGAGCCGGTCGGGCGCCGGCCACACCTACTTCTCGCTGGTCGAGAAGGCCGTCCAGGGCGACCGGGCGCAGGGCCGGCTCGACGTCGCCCTCTTCCGCGACGACCGGCGGGCCGTCGCCCGCGCCCTGGCGGAGGTCCCCGGGGCCGAGCTCGGCAACGACGTCGAGGTGCGCATCCGCGGCCGGGTCACCGTCTACCCGCCGAGTGGCCGCTACCAGCTGGTGATGACGGCGATCGACCCGATCTTCACCGTCGGCGGGATCGCCGCCAACCGGGAGCGCGTGCTGCGGGCCCTCGCGGCCGAGGGCCTGCTCGACGCCAACGCCGGTCGCGAGCTCGCACTGGTGCCGCTGCGCGTCGGCCTCGTGACCAGCGCGGGCAGCGCTGCGTACCACGACTTCGTGCACGAGCTCGAGCACAGCGGCTACGCCTGGCAGGTGGCGGTGGCCGACGTGCGCGTCCAGGGTGCGGCGGCGGCCCGGCGCATCAAGTGGGCGCTGGGGCAGCTCTCGCAGCTCGACGTCGACGCGGTGGTGCTCGTGCGCGGTGGTGGCTCCCGAGCCGACCTCGCGCCGTTCGACACCGACCTCGTGGCGCGGGCGATCGCGGCGATGCCGGTGCCGGTCATCACCGGCGTCGGGCACGAGACCGACCGCAGCGTGGCCGACGAGGTCGCCTACGCCGCGTGCAAGACCCCGACCGCGTGCGCCCGGCTGCTCATGGGCCGGGTGGACGAGTTCGTGGGGCGCCTCGACGACGCCGCCCAACGGGTGACCGGGCGGGCGCGTCGAGCGCGTCGCCATGGCGGCGCGGGAGCTCGACGTGGCGTCGGTGCACCTCGCCCGTCGGGCCCCGGCAGCAGCGTCGCGGGAGCTCGCCGCGCTCGAGCGCGCCCACGGGCGGCTCGACGAGCTGGCGCGGCGACGCGCGAGTGACGCCGCCGCCCGTCTCGACGGCTGCATCCGCCGCGTCGACGAGCTGGGTCGCCGGGCGACGCGTGACAGCAGCCGCGTGCTCACCGGTCGCGAACGGGAGCTGGCCACGCGGGCGGGGCACCACCTCGATCGGGCGACGCTCCGGGTCGACGGCAGCGAGGCCGTGGTGCGGGCGCTCGATCCCCGTCGGGTCCTGGAGCGGGGCTACTCCATCACCCGCGACGCGGCGGGCCGGGTGGTGAAGCGGGCCGCGGTGCTCACGACCGGTACGGTCCTCGAGACCGAGGTGGCCGAGGGGCGGGTCACGAGCCGGGTCGAAGGGGTCACGGAGGGGACGGAGTGAGCGACGAGATCGGCTACGCCGACGCGATGCAGGAGCTGGGAACGATCCTCGAGGAGCTCGAACGCGACGACCTCGACGTCGACGTGCTCGCCACCCGCGTGCAACGCGCCAGCGAGCTGATCCAGTTGTGCCGCGGCCGCATCGCCCGCGCCCAGGCCGACGTCGACCGCATCGTCACCGATCTCGAAGGGTTCGAGCGCACCACTGACGACGAGGAGTGAGCGTCGTCGCGCTCGCCGCTCCGGTCAGCGCCTCTGGCCCGCGAGCTTGCGGTTCTTGAACTGCGCCTTCACGTAGTCGCGGTTGAGCAGCGCGATGAAGTCGATGCTGATCTCCTTCGGGCACGCCTTCTCGCACTCGCCGTGGTTGGTGCACGAGCCGAAGTAGCTCTCCATCACCTCGACCATGTTGATGACGCGCTCGAAGCGCTCGGGCTGCCCCTGGGGCAGCAGGCCGAGGTGCGCGACCTTCGCCGCGGTGAACAGCTGGGCGGCGCCGTTGGGACAGGCGGCCACGCACGCGCCGCAGCCGATGCAGGCGGCGGCGTCCATGGCGGCGTCGGCGGCCTCCTTCGGCACGAGGATGAGGTTGGCGTCCGGCGCACTCCCGGTGGCGGCGGTGATGTAGCCGCCGGCCTCGATGATCCGGTCGAAGGCGCTCCGGTCGACGACGAGGTCGCGGATGATGGGAAACGCCCGGGCCCGCCACGGTTCCACCACGATCTCGTCGCCGTCGTGGAACTTGCGCATGTGCAGCTGGCAGGTGGCGGTGCCCTCGGACGGGCCGTGGGCCCGGCCGTTGATCATCATCGAGCAGGAACCGCAGATCCCCTCACGGCAGTCATGGTCGAAGGCGATCGGCTCGCGACCCTCGGCGGTCAGGCGGTCGTTGACGACGTCGAACATCTCGAGGAACGACATCTCGGGACTGATGTCGCGTGCGTCGATCTCCTCGAACGAACCGGGTGCGTCGGCGCCCGCCTGGCGCCAGACGCGGAGCTTGAGATCCATGGTGACTGGAGGCCCTTCCGCCTACTTGTAGCTGCGCTGTGCGAGGTGGACGTACTCGAACTCGAGCGGCTCCTTGTGGAGCGTCGGTGCGTCGCCCACGCCGGTGAACTCCCACGCGGCCACGTGGGAGAAGTTGGCGTCGTCGCGCAGCGCCTCGCCGTCCTCGGTCTGGTGCTCGACGCGCAGGTGGCCGCCGCACGACTCCTCGCGGGTGAGCGCATCGAGGCAGAGCAGCTCGCCGAATTCCAGGAAGTCGGCGACGCGGCCCGCCTTCTCCAGCGACTGGTTGAGCGTCGCCGCGCTGCCGGGCACCTGCACGTCGGCGTAGAACTCCTCGCGCAGCGCGGGGATGTCGGTGAGCGCCTTCTCCAGCGACTGCTGGCTGCGGGCCATGCCGCAGTTGTCCCACAGGATGTTGCCGAGCTCGCGGTGGAAGTGGTCGACCGAGTGCTTGCCGTTGATCGACAGCAACCGTCGGGTCTGGTCGGCGACCGCGGCCTCGGCCTCACGGAACGCGGGGTCGTCGGTCGCGACCGGCTGGCTCCCGAGCAACGGCGCGAGGTAGTCGGAGATCGTCGACGGCAGCACGAAGTACCCGTCGGCGAGGCCCTGCATGAGCGCGCTCGCGCCCAGGCGGTTGGCGCCCTGGTCGGCGAAGTTCGCCTCGCCGAGCACGTAGAGGCCGGGCACGTTGCTCATGAGGTCGTAGTCGACCCAGAGCCCGCCCATGGTGTAGTGGATGGCGGGGTAGATCCGCATCGGGACCTTGTACGGGTTCTCGTCGGTGATGCGCTCGTACATCTCGAAGAGGTTGCCGTAGCGCTCCTCGATGACGTCGACGCCGAGGCGTTCGATCGACTCGGCGAAGTCGAGATAGACGCCGTTCTTCTGCGGCCCGACGCCCCGCCCGGCGTCGACCTCGGTCTTGATCGCACGTGAGGCGACGTCGCGCGGCACGAGGTTCCCGAACGCGGGGTAGCGCCGCTCGAGGAAGTAGTCGCGGTCGTCGACGGGGATCTGGTCGGGCGACCGGGCGTCGTCGAGCTGCTTCGGGATCCAGACCCGGCCGTCGTTGCGCAACGACTCCGACATCAGCGTCAGCTTGCTCTGGAAGTCGTCGCTGCGCGGGATGCACGTGGGGTGGATCTGGGTGAAGCACGGGTTGGCGAAGAGCGCACCGCGCTTGTGCGCCCGCCACGCGGCGGTGACGTTGCTGGCCTTGGCGTTGGTCGACAGGTAGTACGCGTTGCCGTAGCCGCCCGTGCAGAGCGCCACCGCGTGCGCCGACCACGACTGCACCGCACCGGTGATGAGATTGCGGGTGACGATGCCCACCGCACGCCCGTCCTTCACCACGAGGTCGAGCATCTCGGAGCGGGTGTGCATCTCGACCGTGCCCCGCTGCACCTGGTGCAGCAGCGCCTGGTACGCACCGAGGAGCAGTTGCTGGCCCGTCTGGCCCCGCGCGTAGAAGGTGCGCGACACCTGGGCGCCGCCGAACGACCGGTTGTCGAGGAGGCCGCCGTACTCCCGGGCGAACGGCACGCCCTGGGCGACGCACTGGTCGATGATGTTGACGCTCACCTCGGCGAGCCGGTACACGTTGCCCTCACGGGCGCGGAAGTCGCCGCCCTTCACCGTGTCGTAGAAGAGGCGGTACACGCTGTCGCCGTCGTTCGGGTAGTTCTTCGCCGCGTTGATGCCACCCTGGGCGGCGATGCTGTGCGCGCGTCGCGGCGAGTCGTGGAACGTGAACAGCTTGACCCGGTACCCGAGCTCGCCGAGCGTCGCGGCGGCGGCGGCGCCGGCCAGGCCGCTGCCGACGACGATCACCTCGAACCGCCGTTTGTTCGCGGGGTTCACCAACTTCACGTCGAACTTGTGCTGCGACCACTTCTCGGCGATCGGCCCCGGGGGGATCTTCGCCTCGAGCTCACCGATCATGCTGTCCGCTCCTGGCGCTTGCCTGTTGGCTCGCTCATCTGCTCACCGCTCCTGTCGTGATGAGCAGCGGCATGCTGACGTTGCCCACCGTGACCACGACCGCGAACCCGATCGCGAAGTACCGCCGCCAGATGTTCCAGCGCGGGTTGTTGAGCCCGAGGCTCTGGAACATGCTCCACGCGCCGTGGAAGATGTGGATGCCCAACGCCAGCATCGCCAGGATGTAGACGATCGCGACCGGCACCCGCTGGAAGCTGTAGAAGAGGTTGTCGTACGGGTCGCCGCGCACGAAGTGCGGGTTGGCGGGGCCCCAGGTGAGGTCGAGCAGGTGGAAGACCACGAACAGGGCGACGATGATGCCCGTCCACCGCATGGTGCGTGAGGCGAAGTTCGCGGCCGCGTAGTCGCGCGGCGACTGGTAGCGCGTCGGCCGGGCCTTCTGGTTCATCCGGGTGAGCTGGTACGCGGCGATGATGTGGCCGGCGAAGGCGGCGATGAGCACGACCCGCAGGCCCCAGAGGAGCACCGTGCGGGGGAGGGCGGGCTCACCCAGCGTGCGGAGCCACTCGCCGTAGGCGTTGATGTGGTCCCGGCCGAGGAACACCTTCAGGTTCCCGACCATGTGGGCGAGGACGTAGCCGAGCAGGATGATCCCGCTCACCGCCATCACCCACTTCTTGCCGACCGCCGAGCGCCAGAACCGGACCAGGAAGTGGCCCTGCGGCCGCGGGTCCGGGATGGGCGGGCCGGTGTAGCGCGCCAGGACGTCGGCGTCGTCGGCGCCGGCGTCCTGCGACGCGGTCGAGACCTCTTCCTCCACCTTCGCCATGCCGGAAACGTACCTGTCAGGCCTTGTGAACAAGGGATTGTGAGAGTTTTCTCAAATGCCGGGCCAGGGGGGCAGCGGCCGGCCGGAGGTCGGGAGATCCGTCCAGCAGTAGACGTGCCCGGGTGTGCCCCCGTCGACGGCGAAGAGGGTCCGGAGGTCGGGCCCGCCGAAGCAGAGGTTCGTGCTGACGGGGTGGTCGCCGGGGCACTCGAGCTGCTCGACGACGGTGCCGTCGGGCTCGTAGATCGTCACCACGTGGCCACCGCCGGCCATGTAGATCCGCCCCTCGACGTCGAGCGCGCCACCGTCGCCCACGCGGCCCGGGGCGAACAGCTCGCGCGTGCCGTCCGGCCGGAGCCGGACGAACCCGTGGTGCTCACCGTTCCGGCCGTTCTCGACGACGATCAGCGTCTCGTCGTCGGTGTCGAGGATGATCCCGTTCGGCGCCCAGAACCCCTCGGCCACGACCCGCATCGAGCCGTCGGGCTCGAGGGCGAGGATGCGCCCGGTGGCGGGTTCCGGCGTCGGCCACAACGGGTCGGTGAAGAACACGGTCCCGTCCGGCGCGACGCACAGGTCGTTCGGCATCTGCAACGGCGGGGTGAGGTAGCTCACCTGCCCGTCGGGCGCCACCCGCTGCAGGCCCGACGGCACGTAGCGGGGCGGGGGGAGCTCGCCGAAGATCTGGAAGATCGAGAAGTCGATGCCGCCGTTCTGGGTGACGAGGAACCCGCCGTCGGCCGCGAGCGCGGCCCCGTTGGCGCCCCCGCCGGTGTCGGCGATCACCTCCCGGCGGCCGGATTCGGGCCAAATGCGCGAGAGCGTGCCCTCGGCGACGCTCGTGCAGACGAGGGTTCCGTCCGCCGACGCCCCGCCCGGTGGGCACCAGACCGGTCCCTCGCCGAACTCGGGCCCGGAGCAGATGACGTGCGGTCCGTCCATCACGTCATCCTCCCATCAGCGTCGCCGCCGGCGCCCGGGAGCCGCCCGGTGACGTTTCGAGCGCCCGCGGTACGGTGGCGCGCGACGACCACGAACGAGCGGGAGTTGCCCTGATGACGCGTCCCGGAACCCTTGGTGAGCTCAAGGCCAGCGGCTGGGTCTCGCGCCCCGTGAAGGAAGAGGTGCGCGCGAACGCGCTGGCGCGGATCGGCGAGGGCCGGCCGCTGGTCGAGGGCGTGATCGGCTACGAGGACACCGTCCTGCCCCAGCTCGAGAACGCGCTCATCGCCGGCCACGACGTGATCTTCCTCGGTGAGCGCGGTCAGGCGAAGACCCGCATGATCCGTTCGCTCACCGCGTTGCTCGACGAGTGGATGCCGATCATCGGCGGGAGCGAGATCAACGACGACCCGTACGCACCGATCTCCCAGCACGCGCGCGTGCTCGTCGCCGAGCGCGGCGACGAGACGCCGATCGAGTGGGTGCACCGCGAACGCCGCTTCGGGGAGAAGCTGGCGACGCCCGACACGTCGATCGCCGACCTCATCGGCGAGGTCGACCCCATCAAGGTGGCCGAGGGTCGCTACCTGTCCGACGAGCTCACCATCCACTACGGGCTCGTGCCGCGCACCAACCGGTCGATCTTCTCGATCAACGAGCTCCCCGACCTCGCCGAGCGCATCCAGGTCGGCCTGCTCAACGTGCTCGAGGAACGCGACGTGCAGATCCGCGGCTACAAGGTGCGGCTGCCGATCGACCTCATGATGGTGGCGACGGCGAACCCCGAGGACTACACGAACCGCGGGCGCATCATCACGCCGCTCAAGGACCGCTTCGGGGCACAGATCCGCACCCACTACCCGCTCGACGCCGAGCTCGAGGCCGCGGTGGTCGAGCAGGAGGCGCGGCCGCTCAGCGCCGACGGGCTCAACGTGCAGGTGCCGGCGTTCATGGCCGAGATCGTCGCCGAGATGAGTCAGCAGGCGCGCCGCTCGCCGCACATCAACCAGCGCTCAGGCGTGTCGGTGCGGCTCTCGATCGCCAACTACGAGACGCTGGTCGCCAACGCGACCCGGCGGTCGTTGCGCCACGGCGAGACCGAGGTGGTCCCGCGCGTGAGCGACCTCGACGCCCTCGTCGCCAGCACCGCGGGCAAGGTCGAGTTCGAGACCGTCGACGACGGGCGCGAGGAGCAGGTGCTCGACCGCATCGTCAAGGCGTCGATCCTCGAGACCTTCCGGGCCCGGACGCGGCCGGAGAAGCTCACCGACGTGGTGAGTGCGTTCGAGAACGGCCTGGTGGTGCACACCGGGGAGGACATCGCGTCGTCGGAGTACGCGAAGCTGCTCCGCGACGTGCCCGCGCTCCGGTCCACCCTCGCCGACCTCGAGGTCGGCGAGACCCCTGCGGGTGTCGCGTCGGCGACCGAGTTCGTGCTCGAGGGCCTCCACCTGTCGAAGCGCCTCAACAAGGACGCCATGGGCGGGCGCGCCGCGTACCGCGGTCGCGGCTGACCCGTCCGCCGGCACGACCGCTACATCCCGCCGGTGCCGTCCTGGTTCTGGCTGAAGAGCTTGCACCCGGCGGCCGCGCGGCGGTTCACGTTGTCGACGGCGTGCTCGATCTTCGGGTTGTCGATCACCGAGGTGTCGCCCGCGGCCCGCCGTTTCATGGCGTCGAGGTACACCTGCGCGTCGCCGGCGATGTCCTTGGGCGCGGTCGCGGCGAGCTTCGCCACCAGGTCGGTCTGTTTGCCGATCTTGCCGACGAGCTTGGGCAGGTTGCTGTCGTAGTCGTAGGCGGCCTGGCAGAACGCCTTGCTCGGGGTCGGCAGCGACGACGACGAGTCCTCGGAGCAGGCGGCGACCCCGGAGGCGAACAGCAGGGCGACGGCGACGGCCCGGGACCAGCGCATCCCTGCATTGTGGTCCCCGACCCGGCGCGAACGCGAAACCGGTACCGTGGGCCCATGCAGATGAAGCGGAGGCGTGGCCGGATGGCTGGGACGCCGGAGCGGAATCAACCGTTGTGATGGCGCGTCGACCGGGTTTCCGGTACTCACGGTGGGATGGCACCCAGACCGGGTTCGACCTCGATGCGGAATCGCTGCTCGACGAGATGAGCGACGACCTGCTCTACCACGGGGACCTCAACGCGGCGCTGCGGCGGATGATGCAGCAGGGCTTCCGTGACCGCAACGACGAGCGGCTCATGGGCCTGCGCGAGATGCTGGAGCGGCTGCGGGAGCGCCGTCGCCAGGAGCTGGAGAGCCGCGACCTCGGGGGCGTCTACGACGACATCGCCGAGCAGCTCAACGAGGTCGTCGACATGGAGCGCGAGGGCATCGAGCGGCGGGTCGAGGAGGCCACCCGCTCGGGCGACCAGCGCCGCCAGGAGCTGGTGGAGGACGTCGCCGAGCAGCGGCGCCGCGAGCTGGAGGAGCTGCCCCCCGACCTCGCCGGCCGCGTGCAGTCGCTCCAGAACTACGAGTTCATGGACGACGCCGCGCGCGAGCGGTTCGAGGAGCTCATGGACCAGCTGCGCGAGCAGCTGATGCAGAGCTACTTCAACCAGCTGTCCGAGGGCATGCAGAACATGACCCCCGAGCGCATGCAGCGCATGAAGGACATGCTCAACGAGCTCAACCAGATGCTCGAGCAGCGCGAGCGCGGCGAGGAGCCCGACTTCGAGGGCTTCATGGAGCGCTTCGGCGACTTCTTCCCCGGCAACCCGCAGAACCTCGACGAGCTGCTCGAGCAGATGGCGCAGTCGATGGCGCAGATGCAGCAGCTCCTCAACTCGATGACGCCGGAGCAGCGCGCACAGCTGCAGGCGCTCTCGGAGTCGCTCCTCGAGGACATGGACCTGCGCTGGCAGGTCGACCAGCTCTCCCGCAACCTCCAGAACGCCTTCCCGAACCTGCCGTGGCAGCGGTCGCAGAACTTCAGCGGCAACGACCCGTTGCAGTTCGGCGAGATGCCGGGGTTGCTCGACACCCTCGGCGACCTCGACGCGCTCGAGAACCTCATGCGCTCCGCGACCCAGCCCGGCGAGCTGGCCGAGGTCGACCTGGACCGCGCCCGCGAGCTGCTGGGCGACGACGCCGCTCGCTCGCTCGACCGGCTGCGCGAGCTCACCAAGATGCTGGAGGACGCCGGGCTCATCGAGCAGCGGGAGGGTCGGCTCGAGCTCACGCCGCGGGCGATCCGCGCCATCGGCAACAAGGCCCTCTCCGACCTGTACCGCAAGCTGATGCGGGACCGGACCGGCCGGCACGAGCTGGAACGGACCGGGATCGGCAACGAGCACGCGCACGACCACAAGCCGTACGAGTTCGGCGACCCGTTCCACCTGAACGTGCAGGAGACGGTGAAGAACGCCATCTGGCGGTCGGGTGCGGGCACGCCGGTGCGGCTCTCACCCGACGACTTCGAGGTCGAGCGCACCGAGATGCTCACCCGTTCGTCGACCGTGCTCCTCCTCGACGTGTCGCTCTCGATGCCGATGCGCGACAACTTCCTGCCCGCCAAGAAGGTGGCGATGGCGCTCCACGCGCTGATCACGAGCCAGTTCCCGCGCGACTACTTCGGGCTGGTGTCGTTCGGCCGCGTCGCCCGCGAGGTGAAGCCCGAGCTGCTGCCCGAGATGAGCTGGGACTTCGAGTGGGGCACCAACATGCAGCACGCGCTGCTGCTGGCCCGCAAGCAACTGGCCCGCCAGAGCGGCACCAAGCAGATCATCATGGTCACCGACGGCGAGCCCACCGCCCACATCGAGGGTGGCGAGGCCTACTTCCAGTACCCGCCGTCGCCGGTGACCATCGAGGAGACGCTCAAAGAGGTCATGCGCTGCACGCGCGACGGGATCCGCATCAACACCTTCATGCTCGACGAGAGCTACTACCTGCGCTCGTTCGTGGAGCAGATGATGCGGGTCAACGGTGGCCGGGCGTTCTTCACCAACGCCGACACCCTCGGCGACTACGTGCTGGTCGACTTCCTCGACCACCGCCGCCAGCACCGCCGCGCCGGCTGACCCAGTGCGGACGTCCGTCGCTCCGACGCGCTACGCGCGTAGCGGCGACGCGACTTCCACCAGCTCCGGCCCCGTGTAGGTGGCGCGGATCCGGTAGCGCAACCGGTGCTGGTACTCCTCGAGGCCGTGTGCGATCCAGCCTGCGCTGCGCGCGATGGCGAAGATCGCCTCGCCGGCACCATCGACCATGTGCATGGTCTCGGCGAGCACACCGAGCGCGAAGTCCACGTTGGCGTGCGGCCCGTCCGCGCTCGTCATCACGTCGAGCACACCTGAGGCGGCGCGCCAGAGGTCGCGGGGCGGCCGGCTCGCCTCGATCGCGTCGAGGAGCACCGGCGCCCGCGGATCGGGACCCTCGTAGACCGCGTGACCGAACCCGGGCACCCGCTGGTCGTCGCGCATGGCGCGTCCGACGGCCGTCTCGGCGTCGGTGGCCACCGCGTCGCGGAGAAGGGCGCGGACGAACTCCGACGCCCCGCCGTGCAGCGGTCCGCCCGCGGTCGCGAGGCCGGTGAGGAGCAGCAGGTAGGGATCCGCCCAGGCGGAGGCGGCCACGCGCACCGCCAGCGTCGACGTCGCGAGCTCGTGGTCGGCGAGCAACGACAGCGCGCGGTCGAGCGCCCGCACGCGACGGGTCATCGGTTCGAGGGGCGACACGCGCGTCCAGAGTCGTCGCGCCAGTGAGCCGGTCGACGACGGCGTGTCGCGCGGGTCGACCGGTGGCAGTGCCTCGACGAGGGTGGCCAGGAGTGTGCCGGCGCGTGCGGCCACGGCCGCGACGCGCCGGTCGTCGCGCAAGGGGTCGCCGGCGCGGAGCGCGGCGACGGCGACGCGCAGCCGGTCCGGGAGGGGCGTCGCCGCCGGGAGCGCGGCTTGCACCTCCCGGGCGGTCGCGGCACCCGCGGGGTCGGCGGTCCAGTGGTCGTTCGGGCCGAAGGTGGTGCCCCACAGCCACGCCGCGACCTGCTCGTAGTGGGCGTCGACCGCGGCCCGGGTGGCATCCCAGCCCCGGTAGGCGAGGTGGCCGGCCGGGTCGAGGGCGGTGATCGCCTGGTCGACGACGATCTCGGGACCGGGCCGGCCCGGTCGCGCCCGGCCGTGCCCGGCGAGGCGCTCGACGTCGCGGCGCGCGTACCGGCTGGTGCGGCTCCCGGCCGGGCGTTCCCGACGGATCAGCCCCCGGCTGACGTACGCGTAGAGGGTTTGGGGCTTCACGCCGAGGCGGGCGATCGCCTCCGTCGCGCTGAGCCAGCGATCGTCGGGCACGCCCCATCATATTGACAGTTGATCAACGTTGACAAGTCGGTGATCGCGCCGGATGCTCGGGACGACCGAACGACAAGGAGATGGCAACGATGACCATGACCGACGCCGCCGCCCCCCGCGGCCTCAAGGGTGTGATCGTGGCGGACACCGCGCTGGGTGACGTCCGCGGGCTCGAGGGCTTCTACCACTACCGCCAGTACTCGGCCCCGGAGCTGGCGGCGAAGCGCACGTTCGAGGACGTGTGGTACCTGCTCTTCGAGGGTGACCTGCCGTCGCTCGCACGCCGCGACGAGTACACGGCCCGCATCGCGGCGGCGCGGCACCTGCCGGCCGCGGTGCTCGACCTGCTCCCGGCGATGGTGGGCGCGGGGACGCCGCCGCTGGCGGCGCTGCGCACCGCGCTCTCACACTTCGCGGCGGTCGAAGCGATGCCGCCGACCTACGACGCCGATCCGGAGACGATCCGGACCGATGCGATGCGACTGTGTGCGGTGACGCCGGTGCTCGTCGCCGCCCTGTACCGGGCGTCGATCGGCGCGTCGGCCATCGCGCCGCGCGACGACCTGGGCTCGGCCGCGAACTACCTGTACATGATCGACGGCGAGGTGCCCGAGCCGGCTCGGGCCCGCGCCATCGAGCAGTACCTCATCCTCGCCATCGACCACGGGTTCAACGCGTCGACGTTCACGGCGCGCGTCGTGACGTCGACCGGTGCCGACGTGGGTGCCGCGGTCGTCGCCGCACTCGGCGCGCTGTCCGGACCGCTGCACGGCGGCGCGCCCAGTCGCGCGCTCGACACGCTCGACGCGATCGGCACGCCCGAGAACACCGAGGCATGGGTACGGCGGGCGGTCGCCGGTGGCGAGCGCATCATGGGCTTCGGTCACGCGGTGTACCGCACGGCCGATCCGCGCTCGGTGATGTTGCGCGACATCGCCCGTTCCCTCGGCGGGCCTCGCGTCGACTTCGCGGTGCAGGTGGAGGCGGCCGTCGAACGCGTCCTCGCCGAGCTGAAGCCCGGCCGGGAGCTGCACACCAACGTCGAGTTCTACGCCGGCGTGGTGATGGAGCAGTGCGGCATCCCGCGGGAGCTGTTCACGCCGACGTTCGCCGTCAGCCGCACCGTCGGCTGGTGCGCGCACATCCTGGAGCAGTCGACCGAGACGGCCATCATCCGGCCGAGCGCGCGCTACGTCGGTCCCGAGCCGCCGCAGCCGGTGCCGCTGGCGTCATAGGAGATGCCGCGGAGCCGGGCCCGGAGGGCGGGACGGCGGAGCGGAATCGACCGGTATTGGTAGCCGGCTACGGGGTCGCGAGCTCGCCCAGGTACTGCTCGTGGACCGCGGGGTCGAAGCAGACGAAGCGGATCGAGTGCACGCTGCTGAGCGTGGCGCGGACGGTCTCGACCGCGATCCGCGTGGCCTCGGGGACCGGGTAGCCGTAGGCGCCGGTGCTGATGGCCGGGAACGCCATGCTCTCGGCGCCGATCTCGTCGGCGACCTCGAGGCAGCGTCGGTAGCAGTTCTGCAGGAGGCGGGCCTCTCCCGCCCGGCCGCCCCGCCAGATCGGCCCGACGGTGTGGATCACGAACCGAGCCGGGAGGTCGAAGGCGGGCGTGGCCTTGGCATCGCCGAACGCGCAGCCCCCGAGGGCCCGGCAGGCCTCGAGCAGGCCCGGGCCGGCGGCCCGGTGGATGGCGCCGTCGACGCCGCCGCCGCCGAGAAGGGAGGGATTCGCGGCATTCACGAGGGCATGGACGTGTTCGGTCACGATGTCACCGAGCACGACGTCGAGCTGGGGCCCCACGAGGCGCAGCGTAGGTTCCCGGATGGTGGCGCTGCAGGGCCCCAGGGCCCGGACGCCGGGCTGGGCTCGGGCGGCCCCCGCTCCCGACGCGAAGAAGAAACCCCTTGCGCTCGGGTCCACGACCGAGCATAGTAACACCACTGTAATTCCAGAGGCGTCATTTCCGGCGTCCACAGCGCCTGCTTGGCAAGGGAGCACGCCGATGCCCGAACCCCTGACCATGAGCCCCCTCACGAACAGCCTCGCCGCCCTGGTGGCGACCCAGCGCTTCGTCGGCAACGGCGAGCGCCGGTGGCAGGAGGAGGCCAACTGCCTGGGGGTCGACCCCGACCTCTTCTTCCCGGAGCGTGGTGCGTCCACCCGGGAGGCGAAGGCGGTGTGCCGGAGCTGCGAGGTCCGGGTCGACTGCCTGGAGTACGCGCTCGCGCACGGCGAGAAGTTCGGCATCTGGGGCGGCCTGTCGGAACGGGAGCGTCGCCGGGTGCGGCGCCAGCGGGCGCTGGAGCGCCGCACCGCGCTGGGCGCCTGACCGCGGATCACGCGAGCCGGGCCTCGAGGGTCTGATCGGGGCCCAGGCCGGCCCAGGCGAGGAACTCGGGGTCGCAACGGGCGAGCTCGGCGGCGGGGAGCAGGCCGACCAGCTCGACGCGGGCGACATCGTTGCCGGCGGTGCGTGCCCGGTCGCGCACCGCCGTGCACGCCTGCTCCACACCCGTACGTTCGAGCGCGACCAGGTTCATCGACACCTGCGCCCGCCCGGCGCGGTCGAGGTGCAGACCGAGCGCCCGCACGCCCGGCAACCCGCCGTCGCGCTCGCGCACCGCGGCGGCGATGCGCCGGGCGAGCACCACGTCGTCGAACGCGAGCTCGCAGTTCACCGCCACGAGCGGCGGCCGCGCGCCGACCGCGACCGCACCCAGCGCGGGATGTGGAGCGGCCGGGCCGGCGTCGGGCGCGCGGCGGACGAACGCGTCGCGGCGCGCGTCCGGCAGCGTGCGTGCCTCCGGGTCGGCGTCGTCGTAGAGGAACACCGGGACGTCGAGCGCCTCGGCGACCCACGCGGCGAACTCCCGTGCCGCCGCCACCGCTCGGGCAGGCGCGTCGGCGCCGAGGGCCACGAACGGCACCACGTCGAGCGCGCCGAGACGCGGGTGGGCGCCCGCATGCGTGCGCAGATCGAGCTGCGACGCGACCGCGCGCGCGAGCGCGCGCGCCGCGTCCTCGGCGTCCGGGCCGGCCAGGGTGAACACGGCCCGGTGGTGGTCACGGTCGACGTGGCGGTCGAGCAGGGCCGAGCCACACGCGGCGGACAGCGCGTCGAGCCGGGCGTCGTCGCGTCCCTCCGAGACGTTGGGCACGCACTCCAGCACCGCTGCAGGGTACGGCGCTCGGGCGCAACGGCCCCGGTAGAGTGCCGCCGGTGCGGCTCGGACTGGCGCTCCCGCAGTACGACTACTCGATCGCGGGCGAGTCGCCGCTGCAGTGGTCGAGCGTGGTCGCGTACGCGCGTGCCGCGGAAGCGGCCGGGTACGACTCGCTCTGGGTGTCGGACCACCTGTTTCTCGACGTCGCGAAGTACGGCGGGCCGCCCGACCGCCACGGCGTGTTCGACCCCATCGTGCTGCTGGCCGCGCTCGCCTCGCAGGTGCCCGGTCCGCGCTTGGGGACGCTCGTCTTGTGCGAGGCGTTGCGGCCGGCGTCGGTGCTGGCGAAGTCGTTGGCCAGCCTCGACCGCGTCTGCGACGGTCGCCTCGACGTGGGCGTCGGCGCGGGCTGGTACGAGCCCGAGTACGAGGCGATCGGGATGGCGCTGCCGTCACCCGGCGAGCGGCTGGCGCGGTTGCGCGACGCGGTCGCGGTGCTGCGCGGCCTGCTCGGTGGCGGTCCGTGCACGTACGACGGCCGTTTCCACCGGGCGTACGACGCGCGCGCTCAGCCCTCCGCACTCCAGCGGCCGACGCCGCCGATCGTCGTCGGTGGCAAGGGTGATCGATTGCTCCGGCTCGTCGCCGAGCTGGCCGACGGCTGGAACACCTGCTGGGTCTGGACACCGGACGCGTACCGCGAGCGGCTCGAGGTGCTGACGCGCGCGTGCGACGCGGTGGGTCGCGACCCGGCGTCGGTACGACGGTCGCTCGGCCTCTACGCGTTGTGCGGCGAGGACGAGCGCGACCTCGAGCGGCGGTTCGCGCGTCTGCAGGAGGCCACGCCGCCCGGCGTGCTGGACGGCGTGTCCCTCGAGCAATGGCGCGAGGGACGCCTCGTGGGCACCCTCGACCAGGTGCGGGAGCAGGTGGCCGGCTGGGAGGACCTCGGGGTCGACACCCTGATCGCAGGGTTCGGCGCGGTGCCGTTCGCGGTCACCGCGGTCGACGACGTGGAAATGCTGGCCGAGGCACTCCGCCGGTAGCCATGGCCTCCGGCGGCGGTATCCTGTCGCGGTCCCCTCGAAAGGGCCTTCCCCATGAACCTCGGCGCTACCGAGCTCCTCATCATCCTGGCCGTCGTCCTCCTGCTGTTCGGCAGCACGCGGCTCCCCAAGCTCGCCCGGTCGCTCGGCCAGGCCAGCAAGGAGTTCAAGAAGGGCGTCGACGGCGAGCACGAGGACGACGGCGAGACCAAGAGCGCCTGACCGCGCCCGGTCGGCATCCCGGCTGCCCTCGGGGCCCGGGAACCGTCCCGGCCCTTCCCGTCGTTCTTGTCCATGGCTGACCGGGTCCCCACGTGGGAAGAGGTCGCCCGCGACCACGGGCGCTTCCTCTACAACGTGGCCTATCGGCTGGCCGGCAACGACGACGACGCACAGGATCTGGTCCAGGAAGCGCTGATCCGAGTCCGTAGGGGGCTCGAGCGCTACGAGCCCGGATCGCTGGAAGGCTGGTTGGCGCGGATCGTGACGAACGTGTTTCTCGACGAGGTCCGGCGCCGGAAGCGGCGCCCCACCGACGCGCTCCCCGACGATCCTGGTCGCGTGCTGCCCCCGACGCCTGCGGCCGACGAGATCCCGACCGGTTTCTCCGACGAGGTGCAGCGCGCGCTCGGTGAGCTCCCCGACGACTTCCGGGTGCCGGTGGTGCTCTGTGACGTCAGCGACCTGTCGTACGAGCAGATCGCGGAGGCGACCGGCGTGCCCATCGGGACCGTCCGCTCGCGCATCCACCGGGGTCGTCGCCTGCTGCGCGCCTCGCTCCTGGCCGACGGGGTGAGCGGGCCGTGAGCGAATCGGCGAGCGAGTTGGTGCCGGAGATGCTCTCGGCCTACCTCGACGACGAGCTGGACGCGTCCACGCGCGACGCGGTCGAGGCGCGGCTGGCCGAGTCGCCCGAGTGGCGGGCGGAGCTGGCCGAGGTGCGGGCGGCCCGTGAAGCGGTACGTGGGCTCCCGAATCTCCAGGCGCCCGCGGGGTTCTGGGACCGCGTGCTCACCACCGTGGGCGCGACGGACGATGCCTCCCCGCAGCAGACGGACGCGCCGCCGGCCGCGCCGACGCCGCTCCATACACGTCGAGCGTGGCGCCGGGCCCCGTGGTTCGCGGTGGCCGCCGCCATCGTGATCGGCGTCGTCGCGATCATCGCGGTACCGCACCGCAGCTCGGTCACCCCCGACGTCACCGCGGTGGTGGCACAGCACGGAGCGCAGGGGTCCGATGCCGGCGACCCCGTCACCATGCTGGCGCCGGTCGGCCCGCTCGCCGGGTTCCGCCGATGACGCTGGGTCGTCGATCCGCGGTCGTCGCGCTCTGCGCGGCGTTCGTCGCGGTCGCGTGGCCGATCGCGGCGGGGAGCGCGTCGGGCGGCGACACCGCCGACGCGCGGGAAGCCGCGCGCCTCGTCGAACGAGCTCGCAACGCCGCCGACCGGTACGACTTCTCCGGCACCGCGGTCATCTCGTGGGCGACCGGTTCCGGGCCGCGCCACGAGCGGGTGCAGGTGCGCGACGCGGACGGTGCGGTCGAGATCGTCGCCGCCGACGGCGCCGCGGTCGTCGACGATGGCCGCCGCACGTACCTCCACGAACGCCTGGGGTGGACCGGCGCCTTCATCGAGCCCGCGCCCGGTGCCCTGCCCGACCCGACCCGGCACTGGGACCTCGCCACCGGGGCCCCGGCCACGGTGGCCGGGCGCCCGGCGACGGTCGTGGTCGCGTCCCGCGCCGACGGCACGCCGGCCCAGCGGTTGTACGTGGACGACGACACCGGGCTGGTGCTGGGCCGCGAGATCGTCGGGCCCGACGGCCACGTGCAGCGTTCGGTGCGCCTCGAGACCGTCGACGTCGGCGCGCCCGTCGGCGCGATCACCGCCCCGAAAGGCGTCCACAGCGGCACGGCCAAGAAGCTCACCTCGGTCCCCGACGGCTACCACGCGCCGCAGTCGGTCGACGGCTACGAGCTGATCACGCGCTCGCGCCACCCCGACGGCGTGCTGCTCTTCTACAGCGACGGGCTCTTCACTGCGTCGGTCTTCGAGCAGAAGGGCGACCTCGACTGGGGTGCGTTGCCGAGCGGCGGGAGCGCGGCGAGCGTCGCCGACACACGCAGTCGCCAGTACCGGGAGCCGAGTGGCGACGTGCTGATCTGGCAGCGCGGCGGCGTCGTCTACACGTGCGTGTCCGATGCGCCGAGCGATGTCGTGGCGAACATGGTCGACGATCTCGCCGCCGCCGACCGGAGCACCGTGCAGTCGATGGTCGACTTCGTGCTCGGTCCGTTCGGCTGGAACTGATCCCGACGCGACGAACCGGCGTCCGCACCCGGGGTCGTACCCCGGGGCTGGCGACGCCGGTTCGGGTTCGGGAACGAGGGGGAGCTAGCGGATGGACACCGGCGACTCGACGCGGCGCCGGCGGAGGATGCGGCGACGTTCGCGCTCCGACGCGCCGCCCCACACACCGTGGTCGATGCGGTAGGTGAGCGCGTAGTCGAGGCACTCGGACTGGACGGAGCACTGCGCGCAGATGCGGCGGGCCTTGTCGACGCCCACACCGTCGGAGGGGAAGAACTCGCCCGGCGCCAGCGAACGGCAACGAGCCCGGAGCATCCACTCCTGTTCGCTGTGATCGGGGGGAGGGTTCAGGTCGTCCATGTGCACCCCAGTGCTCGGGTGGAGAGGCGGTCGCCCTGTTCAACGGTCCGGACCGGAGTCCGGTTCCCGTAGCCTGACAGAGATCGTAGGCCGCGTCCCGTCACGTCCCCGAAACCCTCGGATCGGGGTACGGGGCGGTCGAGGCCGACGTTTCCGTCCCACATGTTCGCACCACGCCGACCCCCGGCGGAGGATCCCGTGCCCGAGACTCCCGACCAACCGCCGCACCCCGAGGAGACGGTGGCAGGGCCGGCCGCTCCGCAGCCGTCCGGTTGGTCACCATTCGCGGTAAACGCGGAGGGCGAAGCGTCGCGTGCTCCCGCCGGGACGGCCTCGACGTCGACCGAGCCGCCGACCGAGCCGCCGACCGCCCGGAGTGAGGCGCCGACCACTCCGTGGGAGCGGTCGGCGACCGCCGGGCGAGCCGGCGGCGGCACCGATCGCGGCGGCGAGCCCCCCGGCCGAAGCCCCGGCCGCCGTCCCACCGACCGCGCCGATCGGCCCGCCGTGGATCGCAGCACCGCCCGTGGCGGTGGAGTCGGACGTCGGGCCCCCGCCGCCGGTGCCGCCGGACCGGCGGGATCGCGCCCACGGTGAGGGCCGGCGCACCGCCCTCGTCGCCGCGCTCGTGGGCGCGCTCGTCGGCGCCCTGGTCGCGTCCGGTGTGTACCTCGCCGTCGGCGACGACAGCTCCACCACGACCGCCCCGACCGCGACCGCGGTGATCGTGCGCCCGTCGGACCGGATCTCCCGGACCGGCGACATCGCGCAGATCCTGAAGACCGACGTCCCGGCGGTCGTCGCGCTGGTCGACGACGGTGGGCCCGACTCCGGGGGCGCCGCCGGCACCGGGTTCGTGATCTCGTCCGACGGTGTGATCGTCACCAACAACCACGTGATCGAAGGCGCCCGGCAGATCCAGGCGGTGTTCTCCGACGGCACCACGCGCGACGCCCGGATCCTGGGGCACAACGCACCGAGCGATCTCGCGGTGATCCAGGTCGACGCCACCGGGTTGCCGACCATCGAGCTCGGCGACTCCGACGACGTCCAGGTCGGCGACGACGTCGTCGCCATCGGCAACGCGCTCGCGCTGCAAGGCGGCCTCACCGTCACGCGCGGCATCGTGTCGGGTCTGCACCGGGAGGTCGGGACCGACTCCGGGAGCGCGTTGGAGGACGTCATCCAGACCGACGCCGCGATCAACCCCGGCAACTCGGGCGGTCCGCTGGTCGACGCGCAGGGCCGGGTGATCGGCATCAACACCGCCATCGCCGATCCGGGGAGCGCACAGAACGTCGGGTTCGCGATCCCGATCTCGAACGCCAAGGCGATCATCGAACGACTCCGCGAGGGCAAGCAGCCCGCCTTCCTCGGGGTGAGCACCGTCGACATCTCGGAGGCCAAGCTCGAAGGGCACGACGTGTCGGTCGACCAGGGCGCGTACGTGAAGACGGTCGGTGCGGGCTCGCCGGCGTCGAAGGCCGGCATCGAGGTGGGTGACGTCGTGGTGGCGGTCGACGGCAAGGCCGCGACCGGCGCCGCCTCGCTCGGCGGGTTGATCCGCCAGCACCTGCCCGGCGACGAGGTGCAGATCAAGGTCGTGCGCGACGGCGACGAGGTCACCGTCACCGCGACGCTCGCGGAAGCGCCCAGCTCCTGACCGGCCTGCTGGATCGAACCCGGCAACCGCTACGCTGACCTGCATGTCGACGGAGTCCGAAGAGCTCGAACAGGTACCGCCGCAAGGTCACGTCAAGGTCGTCTACCTCGGCCCGGTCGCGCCCCACTGGGAGGTCCACGGCGTCTTCGGTGACGGTCGCATGATCGACGAGTTCCGGCAGCGGGCAGTCGCCCGGCTCCAGCTCCTCCCGCCGCACGACCCGCAATTCCGCCGCAACCGGGAGCGGGTCGCGCGCGACGCCGAGCGTGAGCACCTCATCCTGGAATGGGACCTCGGCTACGACGAAGAGGGCTAGCCACGGCGGCCTAGAGGTCGACCTCGACCTCGGGTGACGGGTGCTCGCCCGTCACCATGAAGCCCACCCGCTCGGCGATCGTGACCGCGTGGTCGGCGATGCGCTCGTAGTGCCGGCCGACCAGCGCCATCTGCACGGCCAGCAGGACGGTGCCCTCGTCGCTGCGGTCGCCGGCGAGGATGTGCCGGAACAGGCTCTTGGTGAGCTCGTCCATCGCGTCGTCCATGTCGGCGAGCGCGGCGGCCCACGACGGGTCGGCGTCGGCGAACGCGTCGATGGCGACGCGCGTCTGGTTGCTCGCCTGCGTACCCATGCGGTCGATGATCCCGCGTAGCTTCGGATCGAGTTGGTGGGGATACAAGCGGCGCGTCGTCTTCGCCACGTTGACCATGAGGTCGGCGCTGCGCTCGAGCTCGTGGGCGACGCGCATCACCGTCACGAGGAACCGGAGATCGGTCGCCAGCGGCTGCTGACGCGCGAGCAGCAGGAACGTGCGGTCCTCGATCGTGTGCGTGAGCTCGTCGATCACGTCGTCGGCTTCGATGACCCGTTCGGCGGCGTTGAGGTCGCTGTCGAGCAGCGCTTGTGTGCCGCCCGCGATCGCCTCGGTCGTGAGCGCCGCCAGACGGATCACGTCGACGCGCAGCTCGTCGAGATTCTCGTGGAAGGCCTTGCGCGCCTCGTCCGGCCCGCTCTCGGGGATGGGGGTGGTGGTCACAACGCCTCCAATTGCGCTGAGGGCGGATGCGGAGCGGCGCTCGGCGCGCTGCCCGTCGCCGCCGATCTTGCCGTGCGATGCGCGGGTGCGTCCTGTCTGCACCCTAGGACGGGGCCAACCTTCATTGCTCGTTTACTTTCCCGCCACGCTCGGGCAACGGGTTCGAAACGGCGCGCCCGTACTGTCATGGTCAACCGGGAACGACTCGAGGATCCCCCCTCCGAGAGTTGTTCCGGGATGTGGCTCTCCTCGGTTGGGAGTGCGTGGCCGGGGAGAGCTCGAACGGAGAGTGCGGGGCCGGGAACTCCCCCCTTCCCGGCCCCACGCTCTCCGGCAGGTCGCCGGCGCAGGGCAGATGCGGGTGGGCGGGTCATTTCCGGACCCGCCGCCCACGGGTGCGTTCGCCGGTCACCACGAAGTGCACCTGCTCGGCGATGGTGACCGCGTGGTCGCCGATGCGCTCGTAATGACGAGCGACGAGGGCGAGCTGCACCGCGTCGTTCACCGTGCCGTCGTCCGGCGCGACACCACCGTCGACCTCGAGCACGTGGCGGAACAGGCGTTTCTCCAGCTCGTCGGTGGTGTCGTCCATGTCGGAGAGGGCGGCCGCCCACGACGGGTCGCGGTCGGCGAAGGCGTTGACCGCCACCCGCAGCTGCACGCCTACCTGGCGACCGAGCCGGTGGACGAGCGACGTCGCGGTGGTGTCGAGCCGGCGGGGGAACAGGCGCCAGGTCGTCTTGGCCACGTTCACCATCAGGTCGGCGCTGCGCTCGAGCTCGTGGGCGACCCGCATGGCCACCCCGACGAACCGCAGGTCGGGGAGGGCGATGCCCGGCAACTCGAAGATGCGCAGGCACTGGTCCTCGACCGCATGCCGCAGCGAGTCGATTGCGTCGTCGTCGGCCACGACCCGGTCGGCACCCTCCAGGTCACCGTCGATGAGCGCCTCGGTGCCCGACGCGATCGCGTCGAGGGTCAGCGACGCGAGCCGCACGATGTCGACCCGCACGTCATCGACACGCGACACGACGCGAGGATCGGAGTGGACGGGGACGACCTCCGAGGAGACCACGTTGCGATCATGGAGGTGACCACGCGACGCGCGCAGCCACAAAGCTCACTGTTTCCCTCCTGTTCACCTTCGCGCCACCATGCGGCCACGGCGCGGCTACGCCGTCTCCTTACCATCCGCGCCGAGTCACCGATCCATTCACCGTTCCAGGAGGGAACACCCTGATGCGACGCTCGTTCGTTCGTCGCTGCGGCCTCGTGCTCGCAGCGTTGACGCTGCCGATCCTGGTGATCGGCACCGGCGCCTCCGCCGCACCCAAGACCAACAAGCTCGCCTCGGCGACGCTGAACGGAGACGGGTCAACCTTCCAGCTCGGGTTCAACCAGGTGGTGATCGGCGCGTTCAAGCCGGTGCAGAAGGCGGTGACGATCAACTACCAGGGCAATGGCTCGGGCGCCGGGCGCACCGACTTCGTGAACGGCGTCGTCGACTTTGCCGGGACCGACGCGGCGTACAAGGCGAGCGACCCGCAGCCGCCGAAGCCGTTCTTCTACTTCCCGACGGTGGTCGCCCCGATCACGGTGTCGTACAACCTCTCCGGAGTCTCGAACCTGAAGCTCTCGGCCGACACCATCGGCAAGATCTTCCAGGGTCAGATCACGACGTGGGACGACCCCGCGATCAAGAGCGACAACCCGTCGGCGAAGCTCCCCAGCACCAAGATCACCGTCGTGCACCGCAGTGACAGCTCGGGGACCACGGCCAACTTCACCAGCTTCCTCACCAAGGCGGCGCCGTCGGCGTGGACGCTGGGCAGCGGCTCGACCGTGAGCTGGCCCTCGGGCACCCAGGGCGCGACCGGCAACTCAGGGGTGGCCAAGCTGGTGAACAGCACCGACGGCGCGGTCGGCTACGTCGACTTCTCCGATGCCAACGCCAGCGGCCTGACCTTCGCCTCGGTCAAGAACTCGAGCGGGAAGTTCATCAAGCCGAACCTGCTCAGCGCGGCCTCGGCAGCCTCAGGGGCGACGGTCAACGCCGACCTCACCTTCGACCCGCTCAACGCGTCGGGTCCGGCGGCGTACCCGATCACCTCGCCGACCTGGATCATCGTGTACAAGGACCAGACCGACGCGGCCAAGGGCGCGGCCATCGTGGCCTTCTTGAACTACATCTACAACCAAGGCCAGAAGCTGGCCGGTTCGGTCGACTACGCGCCGCTGCCGAAGGCGCTCCTCCAGAAGGCGCGGACGCAGGTTCGCAGCATCACCGTCCCGGCGTCGTGACCTCGGGCGGGTCGTGCACGGGACGGGTGGCCCCCCGCCCGTCCCGTGCCCCCGCCCGACCCCCACCTCGCGTAGAGTCCGGACACTCGCATGGCTGCGATCGCTCCGCCCCGAGAGAACGAGCAACCGGCGCCGGCGCCGAAGGGACTCGGCACCGGGCCGCGCCCACCGGGGATCTTCACCGACCACCTGTTCCGGTGGATCGCACTCGGCAGCGGGCTGCTCGTCCTCGCGATCCTCGGGCTGATCGCGTACACCACCACCAAGAACGCGTGGCCGTGGTTCCGCGAAGAGGGCTTCGGGATCTTCGCCGACAACTGGGACCCGGCCAAGGGGCAGTACGGCGCCGGCGCCATGATCTACGGCACCTTCCTGGTCGGGATCATCGCGCTGGTGGTCTCGGTCCCGATCAGCCTCGGCATCGCGCTGTTCGTCACCGAGATCGCTCCCCGACCGTTTCGCAAGCCGATCGTGTACATCGTCGACCTGCTCGCGGCGATCCCGTCGGTGGTGTACGGCCTGTGGGCGCTCGCCGTCCTCACCGGCCCGCTGGCCGACATCTACGACAGCATCTCGTCGGCCACGTCGGGCATCCCGCTCATCGGCACCCTCACCTCGGACCCGAGCCCCACCGGGCTCAGCTTCATGACCGCGGGGCTGATCGTGGCCATCATGATCACGCCGATCATCACGTCGCTCACCCGTGAGGTGTTCGCGACGACGCCGCAGCCGCTGAAGGAAGCGGCCTACGGCATGGGGGCGACCCGTTGGGAGATGATCCGAGGGTCGGTGTTCCCGCACAGCCGCGGCGGTGTCGTCTCCGCGGTCATCATCGGGCTCGGTCGCGCCATCGGCGAGACCATTGCCGTGGCGCTGCTGATCGGCAGCTCGCAGCACATCAGCGCGCACATCTTCGGCCCCGGCGACACGCTGGCCAGCATCATTGCCAACCAATTCGGTGAGGCGACCGGCATCCAGCGCGCCGCGCTCATCGGCATGGGCGTCGTGCTGCTGGTGCTGACGGTGGGCGTGGGCATCCTCGCCCGCGGGTTCGTCAACCGATACGACCGGAAGTCAGGAGCGGTGGTGTGAGCTCGGTGACCATGCCGCCGCCCGGCGGGCCACAGCTCACGGCACGCCCGCGTTCGCGCCGGCGCAAGGTCTCGAACCTCGTCGCCACGGGCGTCATCGCGCTGACCTTCGTCATCGCGCTGATCCCACTGGTGTTCCTGGTCATCTACGTGGTGCAACAGGGTTCGAAGGTGATGAGCTGGTCGTTCCTCACCGACGACCTGCCGTTCGTCGACCGCCTTCCCGGCGGGGGCATGGGCCCGGCCGTCGTGGGCACCCTCCTGATCACCGGCGCGGCGGCGCTGATGGCGATTCCGCTCGGCGTGCTGGGCGGCATCTACCTCAACGAGTACGGCGGCACTCGTCCGCTCGCCCGGCTCATCCGCTTCCTCTCCGAGGTGATGACCGGCGTCCCGTCGATCGTGATGGGCCTCTTCATCTACACGCTGGTCGTGCTCAACACCAAGGAGAAGACCGGCTTCGCCGGTGCGCTCGCGCTCGCGTGCCTCATGCTGCCGATCGTGATCCGCACCACCGACCAGATGTTGTCGCTGGTGCCGGGCGAGCTGCGCGAGGGCAGCTACGCGCTGGGGAGCCGCCGGGTCCGCACCATCCGGACCGTCGTGCTGCCCAACGCGGCCGCGGGCATCGTGAGCGGCGCGCTGATCGCGGTGGCCCGCGCCGCGGGCGAGACCGCCCCACTCCTGTTCACGATCGGCATCGTGCGTGAGACGAACACGAACCTGTTCAAGGGTCAGAACACCGCGCTGTCGGTCCAGATCTTCAGCAACGCCACGTCGCCGTTCATCCCGGCGCAGGACCGAGCGTGGGGTGCCGCGCTCGCGTTGATCGTGATCGTGTTCGTGTTCACGATCATGGCCCGCCTGGTGACCGCCTTCTTCGCCCGCCGGCAGGCGGCATGACCCCCGAGGATGGATCCATGCCCACGCTCGTGGACATCACCACTAACGTCATCGACGTGACGACGGATGTCGGCATCCCCGCCACCGGCAACGAGGTCCCCGACACTCCTGCGCCCGAGGAGGAGCCGGAGCGCGAACGGGAGCTGGTCTTCGAGCTGCGCGACCTCGAGGTGAAGTACAGCGGGCACACCGCGGTGCGAGAGGTGGACCTCGACATCGCCGCGCACGAGATCACCGCGTTCATCGGCCCGTCCGGGTGCGGCAAGACCACCGTGCTGCGGTGCCTCAACCGCATGCACGACCTCACCGCCGGCGCCGAGGTCATCGGCCAGGTCAACTACCACGGCCAGAGCCTCTACGCCCCGAAGGTCGACGCCGCCGAGGTGCGCCGGCGCATCGGCATGGTGTTCCAGAAGCCCAACCCGTTCCCGAAGACCATCTACGACAACGTCGCCTACGGCCCCAAGCTCAACGGTCGCAAGCGCTCGGAGATGGACGACATCGTCGAGCAGGCGCTGACCCGCGCCGCGCTCTGGGACGAGGTGAAGGACAAGCTCAAGAACAGCGGGCTGTCGCTCTCCGGCGGCCAGCAGCAGCGCCTGTGCATCGCCCGCGCGCTCGCGGTCGAGCCCGAGGTCGTGCTGATGGACGAACCCTGCTCGGCGCTCGACCCCATCGCCACCGCCCGCATCGAGGACCTCATGGAGGAGATCAAGCTCGACTTCACCATCGTGATCGTCACCCACAACATGCAACAGGCCGCGCGGACGTCCGACCGCACCGCGTTCTTCACCGCCGAGGTCGACGACCAGGGCAAGCGAGTCGGCCGTCTCGTCGAGTACGACGTCACCGAGAAGCTGTTCACCGCGCCCTCCGACGCCCGCACCGAGGGTTACATCACCGGGCGGTTCGGTTGAGCTCATGAGCCCCCAGCGGCGCGACTCCGCGAACGCCGCGTTGGAACAGGCGTTGGCCGCGGCCCTCCGGGAGACCGAGACCGCCACCGTGCAGCACGACCGCTTCCGGGCCGTGCTCGACGAGCTGCGGCAGGCCGTGTTGGTGCTCGATGCCGACGGCGTCGAGGTGTTCCGCAACCCCGCCGCGGAGCGCTACCGGGCGGCGCGGCACTCCGACGCGGTCGTAGCCGGTGCGCTCGACTCGCTCATCTCGCGCGCGCTCCTCGGTGAGGCCTGCGAGCGCGAGCTGCAGCTCTTCGGCCCTCCCCGGGCCGTGGTGCATCTCTCGGCCATGCCCATCGGCGACGCCGAGCGAACCTTGGGAGTGGCCGCGCTCGTCGCCGACGTCTCCGAGGTGCACCGCATCGAGAGCGTGCGCCGCGACTTCGTGGCCAACGTGAGCCACGAGCTCAAGACGCCGATCGGCGCACTGGAGGTGCTGGCCGAGACCCTCGCCGAGGAGGACGACCCGGCGGTGACGCGTCCTCTCGCCGAACGGATCGTCAAGGAAGCGGAGCGTCTCGCCCGCATCGTCGACGACCTGCTCGACCTGAGCCTCATCGAGACGCAGGAAGCGCCGCGTCGTACGCCGGTGCCGCTCGAGGTGCTCGTCGACGACGCGGTCGAGCAGCTGCGGCCGACCGCGGTCGCGGCCGGGATCAACCTCCAGCTCCATCCCGGGGTCACCGGCGCATTGGTTGCGTGCGACGACCGGCAGGTCGTCAGCGCGATCGCGAACCTCATCGACAATGCGGTGAAGTACTCGGAGCCCGGCAATCCCGTCACCGTGAGCACCGCCCTCGTCGGTGACGTGGTCGAGGTCGCGGTGCGCGACGCCGGCATCGGGATCCCGAGCCGGGACCTCGAGCGCATCTTCGAGCGGTTCTATCGCGTCGACCAGGCGCGGAGCCGCTCCACCGGCGGCACCGGGCTGGGGCTCGCCATCGTGCGGCACGTCGCTCGTGCGCACGGCGGTGACATCACCGTCGAGTCCGTCGAGGGGCAGGGTTCGACCTTCCGCCTCGTGCTGCCGCTCCAACCCGAGTCGGCGGCGGTCCCGTCCGAGCACCAGGAGATCGCGTGAACGGAGATGCAGCGGAGGCGTGGCCGGAGGCCGGGACGCCGGAGCGGAATCGACCAGTGGTGAACGGAGATGCAGCGGAGGCGTGGCCGGAGGCCGGGACGCCGGAGCGGAATCGACCAGTGGTGAATCGGAGATGCAGCGGAGGCGTGGCCGGAGGCGAGGCGTGGCCGGAGGCCGGGACGCCGTAGCGGAATCGACCGAGTTTGATGGCCGAAGCGCCCTTGATCCTCGTGGTCGACGACGAGCAGTCGTACCGCGACGCCCTGCGCGTCGCGCTCGAACGGGAAGGGTTCCGGGTCGACGTCGCCGCCGACGGCGCGGAGGCGATCGCGCGGTTCGACGCCGCGCGCCCCGCCCTCGTCCTCCTCGACGTGATGCTGCCCCGCATCTCCGGCATCGACGTCTGTCGGGAGCTCCGCTCGCGCTCGCAGGTGCCGATCATCATGGTGACGGCCCGCAACGCCGAGATCGACGCCGTCGTCGGGCTCGAGGTCGGCGCCGACGACTACGTGACCAAGCCGTTCCGGCTCCGCGAGCTGGTCGCCCGGGTGCGCGCCGCGCTCCGGCGCGGCCGCGGCGAGGAGGCCGGTGTCGCGCAACCCGGCGAGGTGCTCGAGATCGGCGACGTCCGGCTCGACGCCGCCCGCCACGAAGTCGAGGTGCGCGGCGAGCGGGTGGCGTTGCCACTCAAGGAGTTCGAGCTGCTCGAGCTCCTGCTCGCCAATGCCGGGCGCGTGCTCACCCGTGACGTGCTCATCGACCGCGTGTGGGGACCGAACTACTACGGCGACACCAAGACCCTCGACGTCCACGTGAAGCGCTTGCGGGCCAAGGTCGAGGACGACCCGGGCAAGCCCGAGCGCATCGTGACCGTGCGGGGTGTCGGCTACCGCTACGAGAAGGTCTGAGCTCCGCCGACAGGAACGTCGAGCGTGCTGAGCAGCTGGCGGACGCGGCGACCGATCTCGTCTCGGATGGGGCGCACTGATTCGACGCCCATGCCATCGGGATCCTCGAGCACCCAGTCCTCGTAGCGCTTGCCCGGGAACAACGGGCAGGCGTCGCCGCAGCCCATCGTGACGACGACGTCGGCGGCCTGGACGATCTCGTCGGTCCACGGCTTGGGAAACTCGGCGCTGATGTCGATGCCGATCTCCTTCATCGCGGCGATGGCCGCGGGATTGACCTCGTTGCCGGGCTCGGAGCCGCCCGACCACGCCACCGCGCGGTCGCCGGCGAGGTGCTCGAACCACCCCAGGGCCATCTGCGATCTTCCCGCGTTGTGCACGCAGAGGAACAGCACCGTCGGGAGACCGTCGTCGGCCTTGCCCTCGACGCGCGCAAGTGCCTTCAGCCGCTGCCGGGCGAATCGTTCCGCCATGACGGGGAGGAAGTTCACCGCGGTGGCGCGGTTCGCGAACTGGTCGTAGCTGGAGGTGAGGAATCGTTCGACGGTCTCGGTGCCGAACACGCCGTCGAACTGCTCGGCGAGCCTGGCCGCGGCCGACCTCAAGGCAAGCTGCTGATCGATGGTGAGCAGGTTGTCGGTCATGACGCCTCCGGCGATTCATGAGGAACGACGAGATCGGTTGCCGGGATGTGCGGGAACAGGAACACGCCGAGCGCGACCGCGAGCAGCGCGCCGAGCACCTGCATCACGATGAACATCGGAACGCTGCTCGGCGCGATGCCGGCGAAGGTGTTGCTGAGCATGCGGCCGATCGTGACCGCGGGATTCGCGAAGCTCGTCGACGACGTGAACCAGTACGCCGCCGCGATGTAGCCACCGACTGCGAACGCCGCCACCGACGCCCGACCCGCGCGCACGACGCCGAGGATGACGAGGAGCAGGCCGAAGGCGGCGACGAGCTCGCCCAACCAGAGGCCGCTGCTCGAACGCGTGTGGGTCGAGATGTCGATGGCGGGGAGGTCGAACATGAGGTTGGCAACCATCGCGCCGAGGCACGCGCCGACGATCTGGACCACGACGTAGAGCCCCGCGTCGCGCGACGTGGTCCCGCCGAGGATGCGATCGGCCATGGTGACGACGGGGTTGAAGTGCGCGCCAGAAACCGGACCGAGCGCCAGGATCAACGCGATGAGTCCGGCTCCCGTCGCGATCGAATTCTCGAGCAGCTGGAGCCCGATGTTCGCGGGCGAGAGGCGTTGCGCGTAGATGCCTGATCCGACCACGATCGCCACGAGGAAGGCCGTGCCGACGAGCTCGGCCGTGGCGCGCCGCGCCAGGTCGCGATCCATCGCCGGGTCAGCAGCAGCGCTCGGCGGATTCCGGGGCCGCGGCACAACACATCGCGTCCTCGCTGGGGGCGATCGTCCGCAGCTCTCCGGGCGCCATCTCGACGTCGGCCAGGACGGTGTAGATCTCCCACGGCGCGCGGTCGGGACCGTCGACCCAGACCTTGTCCTGCACCGCGTAGCAGCACGCGACTTCGTCCTCGGTTGCGGTCGCCAGGCCCTCACCGGCGAGTCGGGACTGGGTACGCCGTACCTCGTCGGTGCTCTCCACCTCGACGCCGAGGTGGTTGAGCGAGCCCGGTTCGCCGTGCCCCTCGATGAGGACGAGCTTCAACGGTGGCTCGGCGATGGCGAAGTTCGCGTATCCAGGGCGCACCTTGGCCGGTCGGGTCCCGAACAGCTTGGAGTAGAACGCCACCGCGTCGTCGAGGTTGGAGACGTTGAGGGCGAGTTGCACACGGCTCATGGTCGGCTCCGATCGCAGCGCGGGCTTGGTACATTGGCAACGGTCGATGGATCGATGGTCGCAGATCAATCGAAGGTTGTCAATATGAATCCGTGCTGCCCGTCACTCCTCGCCGCACCGCTCACGGAGCAGGACGCCGAGGATCTCGCGTCGGCCTTCGCGGCGATGGCCGATCCCGTGCGCCTGCGGCTGCTCAGCCTGGTGGCGGACGCCGGTGAGGTCTGTTCGTGCAACCTGCAGGAACCGCTGGGCAAATCGCAGCCGACGATCTCGCACCACACGAAGGTGTTGGCGGACGCCGGGTTGATCCGGGGCGAGAAGCGCGGGCGCTGGGTGTGGTGGCGGGTCGTGCCGGAGCGGCTCGCCGAAGTGGGCGGCGCGTTGTCGGTGCGCGTGTGACACCCGGACGCGTTCGACGTCGGGGACCCTCCGCCGTAGGTTCTTCCTGAGCGATGTGCCCGGGCGTCGACGGGATCACTCGGGAAGACGTGCCGCCAGTGCCTCGTCGATCTCCGTGTGCAGCTCGGGGATGTCGGCCACCAGCTTGGCGAAGTCGGCTCCGAACATCGCGAACAGCTTCGTCGGTGCCGTCGCCGTCACCGTCGCCGTCCGCCTCCGAGTCTTGAAGATGGCGGCCTCGCCGAAGAAGTCGCCGGGACCGAACTCGGCCAAGGTCTGGCCGTCGCGTGTGACCGTGGCACCACCGGACTCGATCACGAAGAAGAAGTAGCCGGCGCCCCCCTCGGTGCTCAAGTGGTCGCCCACGTTGGCGGTACGTTCCTCGAGCTTGGCCGCGACCGCCGCACGTTCGTCGTCGGTCAGTGCCGCGAACAGCGGCACGGCGGTGAGACGGGCAGGATCGACGGACATGACGGACTCCCGGTGCAGATCGGCCGCCCGGATGCTACGACCGTGCCCCGGAGCCGTCGTCTCCGTTCACCCGATGTTCACCGCCTGCTCGCCCGCTGGTCAGCTCACCTTGGCGAGTGCCTGCTCGTACTCGGCCTTCGCGCGAGGGGTGCCGAGGTCGGGTGACGAGAAGGTGGAGCTGACCACGCCGTCCTTGTCGAGCACGAACGTTGCGCGGTTCGCGCACCCGAGGGCCTCGTTGAAGACGCCGTACTCCTTCGCGACCGCGCCGTGGGGCCAGAAGTCGGAGAGCACCGGGAACGTGAAGCCCTGCTCCTCGGCCCAGACGCGTTGCGCGTGGCGCGAGTCGCAGGAGATGGCCAGCACCTGCGCGCCGCTGCGCTCGAAGGCCGAGGGATCGTCGCGGATCTCGCACAGCTCGCCCTGGCAGACCCCGGTGAAGGTGAACGGATAGAACACGATGACCACCGGCTCCCCGCGCAGAGCGGAGAGCGTCACATCGTTGCCGTTCTGGTCCTTGAGCGTGAAATCCGGTGCGACATCGCCGACTGCGGGCATCTTCGACTCCTGGCTCGGATGGTGCGCCTGGGATTCGGAGGTTAGCCAGCGAGTGAGTCGGCGACCGCCTGCGCGGCGCCGGTGGCCGGGGCCCGCACGATGCTCATGAGCGGCGTGAGCGACACGTAGCCCTCGTGCACCAGCGCCACGTCGGTGCCGGGTGCGGGGTCGGCTCGTCCCTTGATCTCGATCTTGAGGCCACCCGACGACACGTCGGCCGACGCGACCCACACCTCACCGGCCGGAGCCAGCTCGGCCTCGCGGATGCCGAGCACCTCGCCGAACGGGCGGTTCGGGACGTTGATGTTCAGGACGCGCGGATCACCGTCGGGTTTGGCGACCCACTCGACCGCAGCGGCCGCGACGCGCGCCGCGGTGGTCCACTCGTACTCCTGGGTCTGGCTCCAGTCGATCGACACCGCGAGCCCGGGGATGCCGTACCCGGCCGCGGTGAGCGTGGCGCCCACGGTGCCGGAGTGCAGCACGAGGTGGCCGGTGTTCGCGCCCGGGTTGATGCCGGAGGCCACGAGGTCGGGGAGGTCGCCGAAGGCGCCGAGGCAGGCGGCGAACACCGCGGTCGCCGGCGGCGCGTCGATCGCGTGCACCGACAGGTCGGGGAGCTCGTCCCACACCCGCCGTTCCACCGGCGGGGGCCCGCCGCCGTGCAACCGACCGATCGAGGCACCGGCGCCGCTGCGGTCGTCGGTCGGGGCGACGACCAGCACGTCGTGCCCGTCGTCGACGAGCGCGGCCGCGAGCGTGTGGATGCCGGGCGAGTCGACGCCGTCGTCGTTCGTCACCAGGATCCGCATGGGTCCACGGTAGCGGTGGCCGCGCGCCGGCCCGCCGTCCGGGAACCGACCGCCCGGTGAACGACAGGTGAAGCTTCGGCGCGGCGGGCGGCGTGCCTAGCCGGGTGGCGGGAGGTACGTCGCCGAGCGCACCTCGCCGTCGGCGAGCTCCAGCGCCCAGATCGACCCCTTCTCGATGCGGTCGGTCTGGAGGTCGACGCCGAGCTGTGTTGAAGTGCATCAGGAGGTTGCCGAGCACGTCGCCGTGGGTGCAGAGCGCCGCGTTCTCTCCGGCGACCTTCTCCACCAGCTGCAGGGAATCAGCGAGCGACGCGCCCTCGCGCAGCGCCTCGGACGCCTCGACGGGGACGCCGCTGCGTTCGGCGAGCGGCTCGACGGTCTGTCGACAGCGCACGTACGGGCTCGAGAAGACGCGCGTGATCCCGTCGGCCGCCAGTCGCTTGGCCAAGGCGCGGGCCTGCGCCTTGCCCGCCTTCGACAACGGGCGCAGCTCGTCGTCGCTGGTCCACGCCTTGCGGCTCCCCGCCTTGGCGTGGCGGACGAGGTACACGGTCACCCCGGGACCTCAACCTTCTGCAACAGCTCGCGGTCGTGTGCGTACGTGAGGCGCTCGGTGGCCTCGGGAATTGTGTACCACCGCAGCTCGTCGACCTCGTCGTTGGGGACGAAGGACCCTGTCCCGTCACCGTTCGCGGGCGGCGCCATGAGCCAGTAGTGCACGACCTTGTCCCGTCCCTTCGAGTCCCGGTAGCGGGTCTGTCCGGCGGGTGCCCCGAGCTCGCACCGCAGGCCCGTCTCCTCCTCGACCTCGCGCAGCGCGGTCTCCTCGTCCCGTTCACCGCGATCGCCCTTGCCCTTCGGCAGGCTCCAATCGTCGTAGCGGGGCCGGTGCACGAGCAACACCTCGGGCCCGCCAGGACTGTGCCGGTGGACGATGCCACCGGCGGCGCGGACGGTCGAGGTGCGGCTCACATCCATTGACGCAACGAGCGCCGCTTGGCCTGCTTCCAGGTCGCCGGCCACTCGGCGCGCGAGGCGTCGGCGGCGACGTCCTCACGGGCCGCGAGCTCGCCGGCGACGAAGGCGCACTCGACCCGGCCGCCGCCGTCGGCGGCGTGGGTGCGCAGCCACTGCCCGGCGACCACCGCGTCCTGGTGCTCCCCGAGCACCTCCTGCACCTGCTCCACGGCGGCGGCGAACTGTTTGGCGGGCTTGCCGACCGCGGGAGCGACCGCCTCTGCGGCGTACCGGCACCGCTTGGCGCGGATGCGGACCGCGTGGAGCTCCTCGTCGGGCGGGTCCTCGCCGAGGTCCTCCACCGCCGTTCGCAGCTTCTTCCACGGCTTCCGCACGAGATCGCCCAGCTCGAGGTCGAGCTCGGCGGGATCACCGGACGACGGGATGGTGCGCGCCGCGGCGAGGAGGCGGTCGATGAGCCGGGCGTAGCGCGGCGATCGCATCGCGTCGAGCAGCTCGACCCGCGCCCGGACCCGGTGCTCCCGCAGACCGTCGAGCAACCGTTTGCCCGCGTGACGGTCGGACGGGGGCAGGTCGGCGACCCGCCCTTCGAGGCGGTCGAGCAGCACGTCGTCGTCGCGCACCGTGCCGAGCAGGCCGCCCAACCACTTCAGCTCCTCGCGCAGTGAGGTGTCCCACTCCGGGTCGATGACCTGGCGGAAGGTCTTCAGGTCGGAACGGAGCCTCCGGGTGGCGACGCGGGCCTGGTGCACCGCTTCGAGGTCCTCGCCCATCCGCACACCCGGGTCGTTGGCGAGCAGGCGCTTCGTCGAGCTCACCACCGCGGCGCGGAGCACGTCGCGGGGCGTCGACGCGAAGTCGAGCTTCGGCGGTGCGACGAGGTCGGGGGGGTCGAGGGCGCGGGGGCCGAGGGCCCGCACGATCTTGGGGAGCTGCTCGGGCTCGCCCGCGCCTGCGGCGCGCAGCCGGTCGGCGACCCGCTCGACGAGGTCGGCGGGGGCAGCATCGCTGAACTCCACCTCGAGCTCACGGAAGCGCGCCGCCAGCCGGGCGCCGTCGAGCACCGACACCTCGTCGTCGACCAGCTCCGCGAGCTGCTTGCCGTCGCGATCGCGCAGCACCACCCGGTGGCGCGCGGTGTTGAGCCGCGCGGCCAGCTCGAGCGGCGCGTCGCGCAGCAGCGCCTGCACGAGGTCGACGGCGGCGTCGGGAGGCTCGCCCGCGTCGCCGCCGAGGTGGATCTCGGAACGGACCAGTGCGACGTCGGACGAGACCGGCAGCTTGACCGTCCAGCCCTCGTCGTTGCGGAAGCGGAGGCTGGCGCCGGTCCGGGCCAGCCGCAGGTCGGGGGAGTCGAAGTAGGCCGCCTGCAGCTTGATGTCGTCGGGGGGATCGGCGACGAGCTCGTCGTGGTCGAACGCGGGCATGCGGAACGACGGCCCGGGCGTGAACTTGAGCTCGCGCTCGCGCGGCGCGTCCTTCACCACGTCGGGATCAGAGGCCGTGGGCCCGGGCGACCGCCAGCTCCTCGAGCGCGCGGTGCGTGGAGATGCCCGCCGTCGTCGGGACCTTCGTCCACGCTCCGTCAGCGCCGAGCTCCCAGGCGAGCACGTCGTCGGCCAGGTTGAGGTCGAGCATCTCCGCCAGCCGGGCGCGCAGCCGGGGATCGGTGACCGGCGTGAGCGCCTCGACGCGGTGGTCGAGGTTCCGCGGCATCAGGTCGGCCGAACCGATGAGGTACTCGGCGGTTTCGGGGTCGGCGCCGAAGCGGTAGACCCGGGAGTGCTCGAGGAAGCGACCCACGATGGACCGCACCCGGATGTTGTCGGACAGGCCCGGCACCTGGGGTCGCAGGCAGCAGATGCCCCGCACCACGAGGTCGACCTCGGTGCCCTGCTGCGACGCGTCGTAGAGCGTGTCGATCAGTGCCGGGTCGACCAGGCTGTTCATCTTCATGGTGATGCGGCCGGCCGCGCCCAGGGCCGCCTGCTGCTCGATGCGATCGGCGATCGCGTGCCGCAGATGCGCGGGCGCGACCAGCAGCTTGCGGTAGGTGCCCTGGTGGCTGTAGCCGGTGAGGTGGTTGAAGAGATCGGTGAGGTCGGCGCCGAGGTCGGGGTCGGCCGACAGCAGGCCGAGGTCCTCGTAGAGGTCGGCGGTCTTGGGGTTGTAGTTGCCGGTGCCGACGTGGCAGTAGCGGCGGATCCCTTCGGCTTCCTGGCGGACCACGAGCATGACCTTGGCGTGGGTCTTGAGGCCGACCAGGCCGTACACCACGTGGACGCCCGCCTCCTCCAACACGCGGGCACGGGCGATGTTGGCCTGCTCGTCGAACCGGGCTTTGAGCTCCACCAGCGCGACGACCTGCTTGCCCTGCTCAGCGGCCTTCACCAGCGACCCGACCAGCGCGCTCTCGGCGCCCGCGGTTCGGTAGATGGTCTGCTTGATCGCCAGCACCTGCGGGTCGCTCGCGGCCTGTTCCACGAACTGCTCGACCGACGTGGCGAACGAGTCGTAGGGGTGGTGCACCAGGACGTCGGTGGACCTCAGCAACCGGAAGAAGTCGGGCGGGGGGTCGCTGCCCTGGAGGAGGAGCGGGGTCTGCGGCACCCACGGCTCCTCCTTGAGATCGGGCCGGTCGAGACCGTAGATGGACCAGAGGCCACCGAGGTCGAGCGGGCCGTCGATCACGTTGACGTCCTCGTTGGACAGCTCGAGCTCCCGGCAGAGCAGCTCGAGCACCTCGGCGGTCATCTTGGTGTCGACCTCGAGCCGCACCGTGCGCCCGAACTTGCTGCGCCGGCGCAGGACCGACTCCATCGCCTCGAGGAGGTCCTCGGCTTCGTCCTCGAGCTCGAAGTCGGCGTCGCGGGTGACGCGGAACGGGTGGTGCGCGAGCACCTCCATGCCGGGGAAGAGGAGGTCGAGCTTGGCCGCGATGAGCTGCTCCAGCAGCACGAAGCGCACGCCGTCGGCCAGCGACACGAACCGCGGGAGCAACGGGGGCACCTTCACCCGGGCGAACCGCTCGTCGCCGCTCGACGGGTCGCGCACGGTGACGGCCAGGTTGAGCGAGAGGTTCGAGATGTAGGGGAACGGGTGGGCCGGGTCGACCGCGAGCGGGGTCAGGACCGGGAAGATCGACTCGGCGAAGAGGTCGTCGAGGTGCGCGCGCTCGCCGTCGGACAGCTCGTCCCAGTCGAGGAACCGGATCCCGGCGTCCTCCAACGTGGGCGCGACCTCGGCGCCGAACACCGCGGCCGCCCGGCCGACGAGCTCGTTCACCCGCTCCCGGATGGCCCGGAGCTGCCCGACGAGGTCGAGCCCATCGGGCGTCGTGCTCCGCAGGCCGGCGTCGAGCTGCTCCATGAGGCCCGAGACCCGGACCTCGAAGAACTCGTCGAGGTTCTGGCTGAAGATGGCGAGGAACTTGGCCCGCTCGAGCAGCGCCAGGTGCGGGTCCTCGGCCAGGGCGAGCACGCGGTCGTTGAAGTCGAGCCACGAGAGCTCGCGATTGAGGAACCGGTCGGCCGGATCCTCCAGCGGAGGTCGAGGTTGCGCGAGTGCGATGTCCGGCCCGGCCACCGGACAATGGTACTCCCGGTACGGGGCCTGCCGACGGGGCCGATCGGGGTCGGAGCGAGGGGTAACGTCCGGGGGGGACATGAGCACTGACCCGCGCTTCGCCGAGCCGACGCCCTTCGCACGGCTGGTCTACGCGCAGGCGACCAGCGCGTGTGGCGACGCGTGCATCCTCGTGTCGATGGCGGGCTCGATCTTCTTCTCGAGCCCCACCAGCGCGGCCCGGGGCAAGGTGCTGCTGTTCCTCCTGATCACCATGACGCCGTTCGTGATCGTCGCCCCGGTGCTCGGTCCCGCGCTCGACCGCATGAAAGGGGGCCGCCGCCTCTTCCTGATCGCGTCGGCCGCCGGTCGGGCGGTGCTGTGCATCGCCCTGGCCATGTACATCAGCAAGCCCGCGCCCGAAGGCCTGCTCGTGTACCCACTCGCGTTCGGCGTGCTCGTCCTCCAGAAGGGGAGCGCGATCGCCAAGAGCGCGCTGGTCCCGGCCCTGGTGAAGGACGACGCCGAGCTCGTCACCGCCAACTCGCGCCTCGCGCTCATCAACGCGATCGCCGTGTTCGCCGGGGCCGCGCCCGCGTTCGTGGTCTACAAGCTCTTCGGCGCCGACTGGTCCCTGCGCTTCGCTGCGGTCGTGTTCGTCGTCGCGACGATCCTCGCGATCCAGATTCCGCGGACGCGACTGCGCGCGCCCGCCGACGAGCGGATGCAACGGCTGGAACGGGACGAGATGCACACGCCGAGCATCCTGCTCGGTTCGAGCGCGATGGCCGCACTGCGGGGATGCGTCGGCTTCTTGGCGTTCTTCACCGCGTTCTCGCTCAAGCACGATCTCTTCGCGTTGGGCCTGGCCGGCGGCGCCGCCTACGTCGGGAACTTCCTCGGTGTGCTCGTCGCGCCCGCGCTCCGCCGCGCCGCACGCGAAGAGGTGATCCTCGCGTCGTCGCTCGTGCTCCCCGCTGCCTTTGCGCTGCTCGGTGCGGTGGTGGCCGGCGCGGCAGGCTTTGTGCTCGCCGCGTTCACGCTGGGGATCGGCGCCGCGGCCGGGCGGCTCGGGTTCGACAGCCTCTTGCAACGCGACGGTCCGGATGCCGTTCGCGGACGCGCGTTCGCCAAGTTCGAGACGCGGTTCCAACTCGTCTGGGTGATCGGCGGCATCATCGCGATCATCCCGTTCGCCAAGCAGATGGGACTGTTCCTCCTCGCCATCGTGCTGGGGTTCGCGGCCGTGTCCTACGTCGCCGCCTTGCGCGCCGCCCGCGGCCGCGTCATGCGCACGAAGCTGCTGCCGGAGGCGGTCGACCGCACCATCTCGCGCTCGCGCGACCACGCCGTCGACCGCGTGAAGCGACGCTTCCGCCGCCCGGCGCGGCCGACCGGCGACCCACCGGCCGCCGAGCCGTAGGCGGCTATTGACCCCACCCGGAGGTCGCGCCCTGCACCATGCCGAAGGGACCCACCGGCCAGCGGAAGCAGTCGACCATCAGCATGTCGACCTGCTCGCGGGTGGCGATGCCTTCGTCGACGCAGCGATTCGCCTCCTGGATCATCGCCATGTACACGCGGTTGGCGACGAAGCCCCACGCGCCGCTCGGCGCGTCGGCGATCACCACCGGGTTCTTGCCACACGCGGTCGCGACGTCGACCACCGTCTGCACGGTCTCGTCGCTGGTGCCCTCGGCGCGCACGATCTCGGCCAGGCGCATCACCGCGGGCGGCGACGCCCAGTGCCACCCGATCACGAGCTCCGGACGCCGGGTCACCGCCGCGAGCTGGCCGATCGGGAACCCCGACGTGTTCGACGCCAGGATCGTGTCCGCGGGCGCCGCGGCGTCGAGGTCGCGGAACACCTGCTGCTTGAGCTCGAGCTTCTCCGGCACCGCCTCCACGACGAGGTCCACGTCGGCGGCGTCGTCGAACGCCGCCGTGAACGACAGGCGGGTGAGCGCGGCGTCGGCGTCCTCGCGAGTCAGCTTCCCGCGCTCGACCCCGCGCTCGAAGCCGTAGCGACCGGTCGTGACGTGCTCGAGCCCCCGCTCGAGTGCACCGGCGTCGACGTCGTAACAGACGGTCTCGTACCCCGCGGTCGCCGTCACCTGCGCGATCCCGGCGCCCATGACCCCCGCCCCCAACACGCCGACCTTCATCCGAGCTCCTCCATTCACTGTCGCGTGACGTCCGGTTTCCGGACGTCCACCGACAATGAATCAGTGTGGGCCGGGAAGGTCGATGCGGGCCAGCCAGAGCCCGGGCGCGTCGAGCTCGTTCGGGGTGGGCAGCATCGACTGCTCCTCCCACAGGCGGTTCAGTCCCTCGATGCCGGCCCGCTCGACCACGCCGTCGACGAACGCCTGGCCCCGCTCGTAGTGCGCGCGCTCGAGCTTCAGCCCGAGCAGTCCCTCGATGAACCGCTCGGCCTCGCCCCGCTCGACGCGGTGGCGCTGCATCGCCTCGTGGATCTGGTCGAACGTGGGGATGAGGCGCCGGCCGATCTGGGTGAGCACGTGGTCGGCGTAGCCCTCGACGACGGCGGTGAGCCGCTGCAGCTCCTCCCGGGGCGCGACCTGACGCGGCGACTGCATCGCGCCCAGCACCCGCTCGGGGTTCTCGGTCATCCGCTGCATCGCCTCGGGGTCCTGGGGATCGATCATCCCGAACTCCGCTTCGAACGACGACGGGTCGATCTCGTAGCTCGAGACGTAGTCGACGGCCAGGCGGACGAGCCGGCCGCGCACCCATGGGACCGATCGGGCCGCCGCGTGCACGGTCTCGTGGAGCGCGACGTAGAAGCGCAGGTCGTCGCGCGGGAGGGACCACGCCTCCTCGAACGCGTCGATGTTGGGCACGACGAAGCACAGCGTGGGCGCGTCGCCACCGGGGGAGTCGCCGACCGGCGCCGGCCCGGTGGGCAGCGGCAGGTCGTAGCGGCCCAGCGCGTGCTGCGCGAGGTACCCGATCATCGAGCCCGCCTGCACGCCCAGCAACGCGGGCGCGAGCAGCCCCATCATGTTGCCCATCCCGGCCAGGCCCGCCATCCCCGGCACCCCGGGGAAGCCGCCGGCGCCGGCGATGTCGTCGTCTTCGTCGTCGTCACCGACCTGCTGCATCGCCTCGCCCAGCGTCGCGGCCATGGCCTCGAGCACGGGACGGAGCGCGACGAGGTGGAGATCGACCCATCCCTTGGCGCCGACGGTCGCGAGCGCGGTGGCGAACGTCGCGGTGAGACCGGTCTCGCCCACCACGAGCGTCTGCGCCGCGTGCGCGAGCTCCTCGAACTGCTCGCGGTCGCGCGCCGACACCGGCGGTTCCGATTCGCCCTCGAGCGCGACCCACTCCGCGGTCTGGCGCGCGATCTCCCAGTTGACCGGTCCGGTCGACTGCAGCAGGCGCATCACCTGGCCGAGGTCGATCTGGGAGAAGTCGATCTTGGACGGGTCGAAGTCGCCGCCCGCGCCGCCGAAGAGGAAGCCCGGAAAGCCGGGAATGGGGGAGTTCTCGGGCTCCTCGGGCTCTTCGGGTTGAGAGGAGTCGGCCACGCGGTCAGTGTATGGGTGTGCATTCCGTCGCCGTCACCGGCGCCTCCGGCCTGGTCGGGCGCCACCTCCTCCCCGTGCTCGCCGCCCATCCGGACGTCGATCGGGTCCTCGGCCTCGACGTGCGCGAACCGGATCGGCGGCCTCGCAACGTCGAGTTCGCCCGCGTCGACATCGCCGGGACGGAGCTCAAACCGCTCCTCGAGGGCATCGACGTGGTGGTGCACCTCGCCGGCGTGGTCGACCCCGTGCCCGACGTCGGGCTGATGGCGCGGGTCAACGTCGAGGGCACCCGGCACGTGCTCGACGCCGCCGCGTCGGTGGGTGCCCGGCGGATCGTGCGCATCTCGAGCGCCACCGTCTACGGCGCCTGGGCCAACAACCCGGTCCCGCTGACGGAGGACGCGCCCCTCCGCCCGAACCCGCACTTCTCGCCCGCGGTGCAGGGCGCCGAGGTCGAGCGCCTCCTCGGCGAGTGGCGCGCCGACCACCCCGACGTCACCGTGACCACGCTGCGATCGGCGCCGGTGGTGGGCCCGGGGGCGGAGCGACTGCCCGCCCGCATCCTGCTGGGCCGTCCGCCGTTGCGGGTCCGGGGCGCGGCGATGCCGGTGCAGGTGGTGCACGTCGACGACCTCGCGGCCGCGCTCGCGCTCGCGGCCACACACGATCTCCCCGGCGTCTACAACGTGGCGGCCGACGGCTGGCTCGACGCCTCCGCCGCACGGGAGAGGATCCCGCGTTCGGCGGTGCCCGCGCTCCCGGCCGAGGCGCTCGAGCGCATCCTCGACCGCACCTGGGAGCTGGGCCTCGGCGACGTGCCACCGGGAGTCGTGCCGTACCTCACCCATCCGTGGGTCATGGCCAACGACAAGCTCAAGGCCGCGGGGTGGGCCCCCTCGCACACGAACGTGGACGCGATCAACGAAGCGGTGGCGACGCTGCCGCCGCGCGATCACCGTCCGCTCGTCGTGATGGGCGTGACCGCGGTCGCCACGACCGTCATCGTCGTCTCCTACCGCCGGCGTCGCCGCGCGGGCTAGGGGCGCGGGGCGCGCAGTGCGCCGACGAACCGAGCGAGCTCCTCCTCGGTGTTGTAGTAGTGCACCGACGCGCGCGCGACGGCCTCGAGCCCGCGCGCTTCGAAGTCGTACCGGGCGAAGTCGATGGTCGACACCGAGATGTTGATGCCCTCCGTCCGCAACCGCGCCGCCAGCTCGTACTCGTCGACGCCGGCGATGGTGAACGTGACGATGCCGCACTGCTCGACGCCCTCGTCGTGCAGCGTGAGCCCGGGGATCTCGACGAGCTGCGCGCGCAACGAGGTCGCGAGCGACTCGATCCGTGCCGCGATGGCGTCGGCGCCGAGCGCCAGGGCGTAGTCGACCGCCGCGCCCAACCCGAGCCGGTTGGCGACGCTGTGCTCCCAGCTCTCGAACCGGCGGGCGTCGTCGCGCACCTCGACCGCGTCGCCGGGCGCCCACCGGGCCGCGTGCACGTCGAGGAACGGCGGCTCGAGGCCGGCGAGCCGGGATCGCCGCACGTAGAGGAACCCGGTGCCGCGCGGCGCCCGGAGGTACTTGCGACCGGTCGCCGACAGGAAGTCGCAGCCCAGCGCGTCGACATCGACCGGGAGCTGCCCGACGGCCTGGCAGGCGTCGAGCAGGTAGGGCACGCCGGCCTGACGGGCCAGCGCGCCCACCGCGGCGGCGGGGTTCACGAGCCCGCTCTGTGTCGGGATCCACGAGATCGCGACCAGCCGGACCCGGTCGTCGAGCAGGTCGCGCAGCGCGTCGACCGACAGTTGGCCCGACTCGTCGTCGGGCACGACCACCACTTCCGCCCCGGTGCTCCGCGCGGCCTGCAGCATGCCGATCACGTTGCTCGCGTACTCCGCCCGTGCGGTGAGGATCCGATCGCCGGCGGTGAACGACCTCGCCAACGCGTAGAACGCCATGTCCCACGCGCGGGTCGCGTTCTCCACCAGTGCGATCTCGTCGACCGCGGCGCCGAGCAGCGCCGCCACCGAGTCGTACACCGCCGCCGACCGGGCCGCGACCGCGTCGGCGGCTGCGTACCCCCCGATGCGCGCCTCGAGCTCCAGATGCTCCACGACGGTGTCGACGACGACGCGCGGTGGAAGTGCCGCGCCCGCGTTGTTGAGGTGCACCACGTCGCGGCATCCGGGCGTGTCGGCCCGGACCCGGTTGACGTCGATCAATTGGCGTCGCTCAAGAAGCCGACGTGAGGTGCGCGGCGCGCCAATCGTCCCAGTCGTCGGTGTAGTAGCGCACGCGGGTCTTCTTGTACTCCTTGATCGACCACAGGAGCGCGTACTCGTCGACGCCGGTCTCGTCGTGGATCGCGGCGATGGTCGCCTCGCAGTCCTTGGCGTTCTTGCCGTGCACCATCGTGAAGATCGAGTACGGCCAGTCGTCGTAGGTCGGGCGCCGGTAGCAGTGGCTCACGAGCGCGAACCCGGCCATCTGCGGGCCGATCTCGTCGAGCTGCGCGTCCGGGACCGCCCACACGCCCATCGCGTTGGCCTTGAACCCGGCCGACCGGTGGTTCATCACTGCCGCGAAGCGGCGCATGAGCTTGCGCTCCTTGAACGAGCGGAGCAGGTCGAGGACGGTCGCCTCGTCGCAGCCGATCATCTCGCCGTAGGCGGCGAAGGGTCGCTCGACCAGCGGGAGGTCCTCCTGCACGACGCGGATGGTCGCGACCTCGAGGTCGGACAGCTCGGGCGCGTCCATGTGCTCGCGCCGCTCGGGCCGCTCGTGCTCCAGCACCTCGGCCTTGGCGTCGGCCCGGGTGGCGCCGGTCATGTCGAGCTTGACCCCGATCTTGTAGAGCTTCAGCGTGGGCAGCTTTCGGGTGACGAGCGCGCCGGAGTCGCGATGGAGGACGTCGATGTGCTCCTCCAGCGACTCGCCCGGGCGGCACCGCGATCGTGTACCAGAGGTTGTAGGCGTGGTTGCGCTTGTAGTTGTGGCTCACCCCGGGGTGGGCGCTGATGACCGCGGCAGCCTCGTCGACCCGCTCGGGGTCGATCTTGGCCGCGACCAGGGCCGAGCCGTACCCGAGGGCCCGGGTGTCGAAGATGGCCGAGAGCTGGCGCAGGACGCCGAGCTCCTTGACCCGGGCGACCCGCTCCCGGACCGCCTCCTCGCTGATGCCCAACCGCTCACCCAGGACCGCGAACGGGCGGGGCTCGAGCGGGAAGTCCCACTGCACCGCGTTGAGGAGCTCGCGGTCGAGCGCCTCCAGCTGGTCGTCGCTCGCGGTCGTCGTCATGCCTTCATGGTCGCGCGGAACCTGCGCCGGCGGGCAATTGGGCCCACCGGTGCCGGTCAGCCCATCGCCGCCCACGGCCACGTCGCCAGCAGCTGCGGGTCGCCGGCGCCGAGCGCGATGGTGAGCGTGTGGGTCCGGCCTCCCCGCACGTACTGGAGGTCGAGGGGGTCCTGGGGCCGGAGGGTGCGCACCGCCGCCACCAGCTCGGGCCGGCCGCTGACCGCGTTGCCGGCTGCTCGTACCACCACGTCGCCGGCGACCAGACCTGCCTTCGCGGCCGGGCTGCCGGGGTACACGTAGTCGATCTGCGCGCCGCCGCCGGCCCGGTCGGCGTCGTCCTTCGAGGCCAGCACGCCCAGCCAGCCGTGCACCACCTTGCCCGAAGAACCGCTCGAGTCGAGTTGGTCCTCCACGTCGCGCACGCTCGCGACCGGGATGGCGAGGCCGCCGGCGCCCGGCGCGGCGGCGTAGGTGAGGAGGCCGACGACGGTGCCGTCGCGGTCCACGAGCGCGCCGCCCGCCATGTCCGGGCTGACGGTGATGCCGGTCTCGAGCAGCCCGGCGACGTCGATGCCGGTACCGGCGTCGACCATCACGTCGCGGTCGGACACCACGTTGATGCCGACGCGGTAGTGGAGGCCCCGCGTGGCGCTGACCGCGATGACCGTCTGGCCGACGCGCAGCGGCGTCGACGAGCCGAGCGTGGCCAGCTGGAGGTTGGCGTCGGAGACCGCGAGCAGGGCGAGGTCGGTCTGGGCGTCGGAGCCCACCACCCGCGCCGGGAGCAGCTGGCCGGTCGGCGTCGAGATCTCGACCTTCGTCGCACCGATGAGGAGGTGGGCCGCGGTGATGATCCGGTCGGACTTCAGCACCACGCCGGACCCCACCACGCGGGTGGTGTCGCCGCCGGCGCGGACGGTGACCACGCTCGGGGCCACCGTCGCGCCGATCCGCTCGGCGACCGAGTAGTCGACGACGTCGCTGGCGTTGGTGACGACGGGCGGGGGCGTCGGCGACCGGTGGCGGCCGCCCAGGGCACCGAACGCGACCAGGACGAGCACGGTCGCGATCACCGCCGCGGTCGCGGCGCCGATCGCGATGGCCCACTCCCGCGGGCGCGTCTCCCGCACGGGGAGGGCGGGGGACGCGACGAACGAGCTCAGCTCGCTGGGGTGCATCCAGGGGCGATCGAGGGGGTTCGGAGGCGGGCCGCTCGACTCGTCGTCGGGCTCGGGTTCGCCGTCGCCTCCGGCCTCCTCAGGGGACATGGCGCGGAGTGTACCGACGGCCCCTGGCCATTCCTCGTCGGCCGCGCGGGTGTTCGGGCAGGTCGCGGCGGGGTCGCAAGGCGACGACGAGCAGTCCTTCACTACCATGGCGCCGTGCAACCGCCCACGACCGGTGACTGGATCGCCGTCACCGAGGCCCCGCTCGCGATCGACGCCGCGACCGCCTGGGCCACGACGCCGGGCAGCGGCGCGGTGGTGGTGTTCCTCGGTGTGGTGCGCGACAACTCCGACGGGCGCGAGGGTGTGGAAGGTCTCAGCTACGAGGCCTACGAGCACGAAGCGGTCGCCAAGCTCGCGGCGGTGGCCGTCGACGCGCGTCGCCGGTGGCCCGTCATCGACCGCGTCGCGCTGCTGCACCGCATCGGCGACCTCGAGCTGTCGGAGGCGTCGGTCGCGGTGATCGTCTCGTCACCCCACCGGCCCGAGGCGTTCGAAGCAGCCCGGTTCTGCATCGACACCCTCAAGGAGACGGTGCCGATCTGGAAGCGCGAGCACTGGGCGGGAGGCTCCGACTGGGCCACCCGTTCTCATCCGGTCCGTGCCGTCGACGACCCGGCCCCCCGGCCGGTGAACGTGCCGTAGGAGCCCCCGCTGTCACGCGACCTGGCGATCGACCTCGGTACCGCGAACACGCTCGTCTACGCGCGCGGGCAGGGGATCATCCTCAACGAGCCGACCGTGATCGCGATGAACACGCGCACCCACGAGGTGCTGGCGCTCGGGCACGACGCGTGGCAGATGATCGGGCGCACGCCCGGGTACATCGTGGCGGTACGTCCGCTGCGGGGCGGCGCGATCACCGACTTCGAGATCACGCAACGCCTCATCCGCATGTTGTTCCAGCGCGCGGGCATCTCGCGGCTGCAGCGGGCGCGGGTGCTGATCTGCGTGCCGTCGGCCATCACCCACGTCGAGCAGCGCGCGGTCCTCGAGGCTGCTCGCCGCGCCGGCGCCGCGCAGACGTTCCTCATCGAGCAGCCGATGGCCGCGGCCATCGGCGCCTCGCTGCCGATCCACGAGCCGCTGGGCAACATGGTGGTCGACATCGGCGGTGGCACCAGCGAGGTGGCCGTGATCTCCCTCGGCGGGGTGGTCGCCCTGGAGGCGGTGCGGGTCGGGTCCTTCGACATCGACGCCGCCATCCAGAGCTACGTGCGGCGCGAGTACGGGCTGGCCATCGGCGAGCGCACGGCCGAGGAGGTCAAGCTCGCCATCGGCTCGGTCTTCCCCACCGACGACGAGTACAAGGCCGAGGTGCGAGGCCGCGACCTCATGAGCGGCATGCCCAAGACGGTCGTCCTCACCCCCGAGGAGATCCGCGAGGCGATCGACGAGCCGATCCAGGCGATCCTGGGTGCGGTGAAGCAGGCGCTCGCGCGCACGCCCCCCGAGCTCTCGCAGGACCTCCTGGCCGAGGGGATCCACCTCGTCGGCGGCGGCGCGATGCTGCGCGGGTTCGACCTGCGCATCGAGAAGGAGACGGCGGTGCGCGCACAGCTCGTCGATCTCCCGCTGGAGACGGTCGTGCTCGGCGCCGGGCGGTGCCTGGAATCGTTCGACCGCCTCAAGGACATGTTCATGTAAGAGGTGGGGGCGGCGCGGTGGCGAGCAGGCGTGCCGACCGCTCCGGCTGAGTACGGTGAGGGGCGTGGCGGACGAGGTCGTGGCGCGACCGGTGGCCGGGGCGGCGGACTGGTGGCGTCCGACGCGCTCGCTCGTGACGTGGCTCACGTGGCTGCTCGCGGCGCAGGGCGTCGTGCAGCTCCTCTACCCGGTCGTCGTCGACGACGCCCCGACCTTCGTCCGGTGGCACGCCGCGTTCGACGCGCTGCTGAACGGCCACGACCAACGCGCGCAACGGATCTTCGACCACGCGCAGCAGAACCGCAGCGGCCTGGGGTCGGTGCAGACGCTGCTCGCCCTCACGACCCTGGTGCTCCTCATCGTCTGGACGTGGCGGAGCGCCCACAACGCGCGCGCGCTCGGCCGGACCGGCGCCCGGCTGGCACCGGGATGGGCCATCGCCGCCTGGTTCATCCCGCTCGCCAACTTCGTGCTGCTCTACCTCATCTTCTCGGACCTCCTGCGCAGCTCCGATCCGGCGTCGGCCCGCGGTGAAGGGTGGCGGCACTCGCCGGGGTCGGCCCTGGTGCGGATCTGGGTGGTCGCCTACGTCGGTGGCGTCGTGCTGCTCGGGTGCGCGGTCGGCCTGGCCGCATCCGGCGTGACCGACGAGGCGCAGACCCGGGCGCTCCTCGTCGCGACCGCGTTGGTCAGCGCCACGGGCACGTTCCTGTCCATCGTGCTGGTGCGCAGGATCACCGAGCGCCAGGAGGCGCAGCAGGCCGCCGATCCCGCACCCACCTCACGCCCGGTGGTGCGCGAGCTCAGCGGCCCCGTCACCCCCGACGGGCCCGGCTGGTATCCGGACCCGGCGCGGCGCCACGAGCACCGTTACTGGGACGGCTCCGCGTGGACCGAGCACGTCAGCACCGCAGGGGTGGCGGCCACCGCCCCGGTCACCCCGCCGGACTGGTACCCCGACCCCACCGGCCGCTTCGACTGGCGCTACTGGACCGGCCACGGGTGGACCGAGCACGTCAGCCGCGACCAGGAGCTGTTCGTCGACCCGATCGACGACCCCGAGTAGCGATCAGTCCTCGTCGCGGAGATCCTCCGCCGCCTGGCGCACCTGCCAGTCGCGATCGTCGAGCGCGGCCGCGATGGCCGCGTCGACCTCGGGCCCGTCGAACGGCGCGAGCGCGAGGACGGCGCGGCGGCGCACCGCCGGTTTGTCGCGGCAGGCGGCGAGGATCACCGGCAGCGCATCCGGGTCGCCGAGGGCACCGAGCGCCGCGACCGCCGCTTCGCGCGCCAACGCGTCTCGATGGTCGCGCACGACACCGGCGAGTCGCGCCACCGCGCCGGCTCCGATGGCCACGTCACCGAGCTCACCGACCGCCCACGCGGCCGCTTCCACGACGGTGACGTCGGCATCGTCGAGCAGGTCGAGCACGGCGGGGACGACCGCGGGGTCAGCGGGCACCGCCGGCGCGAGCTCGGCGACGCGGCGGCGCACCGCCGGTGCGGGATCGGTACGTGCACCGGCCCACGCGGTGAGGGCGTCGCCGGGTGCGCCGCGGACGAGCGCGCCGAGCGCGGCGGCGCGCACGCGTGGGTCGGGGTCACGAGTGGCGGCGGACGCCAGCCGATCGACGTCGGCGCGTGCGACGGGGGCCCGGTGACCGAGGGCGGCGAGCTCGGCCGCACGCGCGACCGGGCCCGCGTCGGTCACGGCAACCGGCCGTTGATCGCGATCACGATGCCGGCGCAGATGCTCGCGACCACCGCGGCCACGATGAAGCCGGTCACGCCGACGAGGACGACCATGCGCGCCACGGCCATCCCGCGGTGCGCCGCCCGCGCACCCTTGTGGGGGCCCGGGCGCGCGCCGAACGGGACCGTCGGCGTGGCAGGCTGAGGGGCGGGTGTACCCGACAAGATCTCGGCTCCTCCGGATGGCGCTGGCGCGCCCGGGGCTGGTGGATCGGGGCGTGACCCCCCAAATTATCCATCCCTGACCGGAGCCGCATGACCGAGCAGATCACCGGGACCGGGCCGCCCCCGCCTCCGCCCCCCGAGCTCCCGGAGCCGACCCCGGGCCGTCGCCACTCGGTGCTGGCGTGGGTCATGGGAAGCCTCGGCGTGCTGGTCGCGGTGATCGTGATCGCCGGGTTCCTCATCCACCTGCCGTACGTGATCATCTCGCCCGGCTCGGCGACGCCGCTCGACTCGTCGGTCGTGCAGATCGACGGCGCCCAGACGTACCCGCACGCAGGGAACGTCCTGTTCCTCACCGTGCGCGTGTCGACGCGCGACCCGAACGTCTGGCGCGTCGTGACGTCGTGGCTCGATCCCGACCGCGACATCGAGAAGCGCAGCGACGTCGTCGGGTGCCTGAGCGACGCCCAGAACCAGGCGTTCAACACCGAGCTGATGGACCAGTCGCAGAACGACGCCAAGTACGTGGCGCTCACCCGGCTCGGGTACACGGTGCACGTCGACCCGGCCCAGATCCGCGTCGTCGAGGTGTGCCAGGGCGCGCCGGCGTACGGGGAGGTCGAGCCGGGCGACCGGGTGCTCGCGGTCGACGGTCAGGACATCACCGACGTCGGCCAGATCGCGCCCATCGTGCAGTCCCACCGGCCCGGCGACGAGGTCCACGTCACCGTCGACCGCAACGGCACCACCCGCACGGCCACCGTCGTCGCCGGCAAGGTGTCGAAGGACCGCCGCTCGTGCGTGCCGGCGAAGGGGTCGACCAGCGGGACCACCTGCCTCGGCATCTCGACGCAGGAGTTCGAGACCTATCAATTCCCGATCAACGTCAAGATCAACACCGAGCTCGTCGGTGGACCGTCGGCGGGCCTCGCCTTCACCCTCGCGATCATCGACGACCTCACACCGGGGAGCCTCACCGGCGGGAAGCGGGTGGCGGTGACCGGCACCATCCAGGCCGACGGTTCGGTCGGGGAGGTCGGCGGTGTCGAGCAGAAGGCGATCACCGCGCGCACGAACGGCGTGCAGCTCATGATCGTGCCGAAATCGGAGGTGGCGGACGCCAAGCGCGGCGCGGACGGGGTGCGCGTGGTGGGCGTCACCAACGTCGACGAGGCGCTGGCCGCGTTGCAGCGGAACGGCGGCGCAGAAGTGCCCCCACCGTCGACGACCGCGGCGCGATCATGAGCGCATGACCGACACGTCGGACAGCTTCGCCACGCGCGGCTCGCGGACCACTCCCGAGGCGATCGCCGAGCGCCAGTTCAGCCAGGTCAAACGGGGCTATGCCGAGTCGGAAGTGCGCGCCTACCTCCGGATGGTGTCGAGCGACTTCGCCGCGGCCGCGGCGCGGGAGCGCGACCTCGCCGCTCGGGTGCGGGAGCTCGAGGAGCAGGCGCGCAAGCCCGCGCTCCCGCCCACCGACCAGGACCTGATCAACGCCCTCGGGGAGGAGACCGCCCGGGTGCTGGGTCAGGCGCGGGAGTCCGCCCTGGAGCTCCGGGCCAAGGCCGAGGACCACGCGCGGCGGGTGGTGCGAGAGGCGCAGGAGACGGCACGCGAGCTCCGCGCCACCACGCAGCAGGCCGTGGAGGCCAAGACCCGCGAGGCGGAGGACGCCGCGCGCGCCCGGGCCAAGGAGATCGTGGGCGAGGCCCGCTCCCTGCGCGAGCGCGTGCTCGGGGACCTGAACGAGCGGCGCCAGGAGCTCGAGCGCCAGATCGCCGAGCTGCGCGCAGGACGCGGCAAGTTGGTCGAGACGTACGAGCTCGTCGAGCGCGCGCTCACGCACGCGGCGCGCGTGATGGCGGAGGAGCCGTCGACACCTCCCGACGTTCCCGCGGCCGACGAGGCGGAGGGGACCGACGACGCGCGTGCGGCGACGGACGAACCTCCAGCGGTCCCGCCCGCGCCCGAACCCGCGCCGGAACCCGCCGGAACCCGCGCCGGAACCGGCGACCGACGAGCGGGCGTCCGCGACCGACGCCGACGCGCCCCCGACCGGCGAGTCGGACGACGAGCCTGCGCCCGACGTCGGCGCGTTGTTCGAGAAGCTGCGTTCGGGCCAGTCCGACGACGCGCCCGTGACCGCAGCAGGTTCGGCCGACCCCAACGACGACGCCCCCCCGCCCGCGTCGTCGCCGGTCGAGGCGACCGCCGACGCGGCGGGCACGGCGGCCGCGGCGGCCGAACCCGAGCCCGATGCCGACGCCTCGGAGGAGTCGGAGGACACCGACGAGCCCGCCACCGCGGCCCGCGACGCCGCGCTCGCCGACACGACCGACGACCTCGTGCGCCGCGGGAAGCGCGCGCTCCAGGACGAGCAGAACGACCTGCTCGACGGCCTGCGTCGCCAGCGGGGGAAGATCGACGCCGCGAAGGTCCTCCCCGCGCTCGAGGACCAACTGGCGCGCTGGGCCCACGTGCTGCAGCCTGCGGTCGACGCCGCCTACGCGGCCGGGGCCGCTTCGGTGGGACCCGAGGCCGGCGGTCGTCCGGCGGGGTCGGCGCCCCGGGCCCTCCTCACCGAGCTCGCGACCTCGGTCGTCTCCCCGCTGCGCGAGCGGCTGGAGAGCTCCCTCGGGTCCGTCGACACCCGCACCCCGGCCGACACCGAGATCGCGATCGCCCAGAGCCTCGGTGCCCGGTACCGGGAGTGGCGCGGCGAGCAGCTCGAAGGTGTGCTGGGCGACGTGCTCGCGGTGGCGTACTCACGGGGCGTGTTCGACGCCGCGCCCGACGGTGCCCGTCTCCGGTGGGTGCCGGCGGTCGTCGGCAAGTGCCCCGACTGCGACGACAACGCGCTCGAACCGACGGTGAAGGGGAGCGAGTTCCCCACCGGGCAACCGCATCCGCCGGCGCATCCGGGGTGTCGCTGCCTGCTCGTCGTCGAGACCTCCTGACGCCCGCTGCCGCGCGTCCGTTCCCGGACCACCGCTCCCTCTAGGCTGCGGCCCGATGCGCGTCCCCACCCTCGAACCTCGGCGCCGGTTCCGCTTCCGCGGGTGGATCATCGGGGCGGTCGTCGTCCTGATCGTGCTGCTGTTCAGCCTCCGCGGGCTGGCCGGCTTCTACACCGACTACCTGTGGTTCGACTCGGTGGGGCAGGGCAGCACCTGGAGCAGCCTGCTCGCGGCCCGCGTCGCCCCGGCGCTCGTGTTCACGGTCGTGTTCTTCGTGATCATGTTCGTGAACCTGGTGATCGCCGACCGGTTGGCGCCCAAGTACCGGTCGATGGGGCCGGAAGACGAGCTGATCGCGCGCTACCAGCAGGTCGCCGGTCCGTACACGATGCGCATCCGCATCGGCGTGTCGCTGTTCTTCGCGCTGATCGCGGGCATCGGCGTGTCGTCGCAATGGAAGCAGTGGGTGCTCTTCACGCACTACGAGAGCTTCCACAAGGTCGACCCGCAGTTCCACAAGGACATCGGCTTCTACGTCTTCCAGCTGCCGTTCCTCAAGTTCATCTCGGAGTGGCTCTTCGCCGGGCTGGTGATCGTGCTCATCGTCACCGCGGTGGAGCACTACCTCAACGGTGGGATCCGGTTCCAGAGCCCGTTCCAGCGGGTCACACCGCAGGTGAAGGCGCACCTCTCGGTGATCCTCGCGGTCATGGCGCTGGTCAAGACGGCGCAGTACTACCTCGGCCGCTTCGAGCTCAACTTCTCGACCCGGGGCGTGGTGGAGGGTGCCAGCGCCACCGATGTGAAGGCGCAGCTCCCCGCGCTCAACCTCCTCATCTTCATCTCCATCGGCGCCGCCGCCCTCTTCCTCTGGAACATCCGCCGTCGCGGCTGGGTGCTCCCGATCATCGCGGTCGGCCTGTGGGCGTTCGTGTCGCTGGTGATCGGCACCATCTACCCGGCGGCCTACCAGCAGTTCAAGGTCGGCCCGAACGAGTACCAGGCGGAGTCGAAGTACATCGACCGCAACATCCGCGCCACCCGCGACGCCTTCGGTCTCGACCAGGTGGCGCCGAAGCAGTTCGACTTCACGTCACTGAAGAACGGGTTGACCGTCGATCAGGCGCGCACGCTCATCGACACCAACAGCGGCACCATCGACAACGCGCGGCTCTGGGACCCCAACGTGATCCGCGACACGTACCTGACGCTGCAGAACCTGCAGACCTACTACCAGATCGGTGACGTCGACGTCGACCGCTACCTCATCGACGGCGAGACCCGCCAGGTGCTCATCGCCGCGCGGGGACTGAACAGCGCCGACCTCCCGAGCCAGTCGTTCGTGAACCGGCACATCGTGTACACGCACGGCTACGGCGCGGTCGCCTCGCCGAGCAACCAGGCCGACCCCGACGGCAACCCGTCCTTCTACCTCCGCGACGTGCCGGTCAACGGGAACGGCATCAAGATGCAGAACGGGCCGTCGTCGCAGATCTACTTCGCCGAGAACCTGGGCAGCTACGTGCTCACCGGCGCCAAGCAGGCCGAGTTCAACTACCAGAGGGCCGGGGCCACCGACCAGTTCACGCGCTACAAGGGCAAGGACGGCGTCAAGCTGTCGAACATCGTCCGGCGCGCCGCGTTCGCGCTGCGGTTCGGGAGCCTCGACCCGTTGATCTCGGGTCAGATCACCTCGAACACCAAGCTGCTCATGGAGCGCGACATCCGCGCCCGGGTCACCAAGCTCGCGCCGTTCCTCCAGTTCGACGCCGACCCCTACCCCGTCGTGCTCGGCAACCGCACCGTCTGGATCATGGACGGGTACACCACCACCGACCAGTATCCCTACGGCCAGTCGCTCTCGGGTGAGGGCTCGCTCGCCAAGTCGTTCAACTACGTGCGCAACTCGGTGAAGGTCACCGTCGACGCCTACCAGGGCACGGTCAAGTTCTACGTGTTCGACAAGACCGACCCGATCATCAAGTCCTACCGCTCGGCGTTCCCCGACCTCTTCACCGACGGCTCGCAGATGCCGGCGGCGATCCGGGCGCACCTGCGCTACCCGGAGGACCTGTTCAAGTCGCAGTCGTCGATCTTCGGCCGGTACCACGTGACCGAGCCGAAGCGCTTCTACGACGGCAGCTCGAAGTGGCTGGTGTCGCCCGACCCCGGCTCGGGCCGGGTCTCGAGCGACATCCTGTCCGAGGCGAGCGCCGCCGCGGGGACCGCCTCGGCGACGTCGGGGAGCAACCAGCCGCAGGCGGCGACGTCGACCGGGGCCCGCATCAGCCCCTACTACCTCAACATCCGGCTGCCGGGACAGAAGGATCCCAACACCCATTTCATCGTCACGGTGCCGTTCGTGCCGGTGTCGTCGGGCAACAGCCAGACGCGCCTGGTGTCGTTCCTGACCGCCGACTCCGACCCGGCGCAGTACGGCAAGCTGATCTCGTTCACCATGCCGCAGGGACAGACGGTGCTCGGCCCGGTGCAGGTGAACAACGCGATCATCCGCACCTCGGCGATCTCGACCGCGATCACGCTGCTGAACCAGCAGGGCTCGCAGATCATCCAGGGCAGCATGCAGCTGATCCCGGTCGGCAACTCGATCGTCTACGTCCGGCCGTTCTACGCCCAGGGCCGTGGCAGCGGGGCGTATCCCCAATTCCAGTTCGTCGTCGTGTTCTCCCAGGACTACGGGGCCTACTGCGCACCGACGGTGCAGGACGGCCTCAACCAGATGCTCGGGCGCGCACAGACGATCACCACCTGCAACGTGTCGCAGGGCCAGCAGTCCGGCGGGACCGGCACCGGGCCGGCCACGACCACGACCACGCCCACCACCACGCCCGCCGGGGTGACGACGACCACCGCCCCGCCGGCCAGCACCACCATCCCGCCGGCGACCGGGAGCAAGCAGCAGCTGCTCGACCAGGCCGCGGCCCTGCTCGACCAAGCGCAGACGGCGCTCGACAGCAATCCGCCGGACCTGGGTACCTATCAACGGCTGGTCGCCCAGGCCCAGGTCCTGGTGAAACAGGCCCAGAAAGCGCCCGCCGGCTGACCCGACCACCTGACGGTCCGGGGTTGGGGATCCCGCCCGGGATTGTTACTATGGCGGTAGTGGAAATCCCCGTCAGCCCTTGCGGGGAGCCTGTTCGCCTGGGCATCAGGAGCCGTTGATGGCCGTTTCCGGTATCGATCTCGGCAAGTACAAGCTCGGCTGGTCCGACAGCACCGACGACTACGTCTACGCGCCCCAGAAGGGCCTGAACGAGGCGGTCGTGCGGGACATCTCGGGCCAGAAGGAAGAGCCGGAGTGGATGACCAAGTTCCGGCTCAACGCGCTGAAGCGCTTCGAGCGCAAGCCGATGCTCGAGTGGTTCGCCAAGAACATGCCCGACATCGACTTCGACGACATCTACTACTACCTCAAGCCCACCGAGGGGCAGGTCTCCGAGTGGGACATGCTCCCGGAGAGCATGCAGAAGACCTACGAGAAGCTGGGCATCCCCGAGGCCGAGCGCAAGTACCTCGCGGGCGTCACCGCGCAGTTCGAGTCCGAGGTCGTGTACCACAAGAACCGTGAGGATCTCGAGAAGCGGGGGATCCTGTTCACCTCGATGGACGTCGCCGTGCGCGAGTACCCGGAGATCGTGCGCGAGCACTTCGGCACCGTGATCCCGCCCGGTGACAACAAGTTCGCCGCGCTCAACTCCGCGGTCTGGAGCGGTGGCAGCTTCATCTACGTGCCGCCCGGTGTGCACGTCGAGATGCCGCTGCAGGCGTACTTCCGCATCAACGCGGAGAACGCGGGCCAGTTCGAGCGCACGCTGATCATCGCCGACGAGGGTGCCTCGGTGCACTACGTCGAGGGCTGCTCGGCCCCGGTGTACTCCACCGACTCGCTGCACTCGGCGGTGGTGGAGCTCATCGCCAAGCCGGGTGCCCGCATCCGCTACACGACCATCCAGAACTGGTCGCCCAACGTCTACAACCTCGTCACCAAGCGGGCGCGTGCCGAGACCGAGTCGACCGTCGAGTGGATCGACGGCAACCTCGGCTCCAAGCTCACGATGAAGTACCCGGCCGTGGTGATGACCGGCCCGAAGGCGCACGGCGAGGTGCTGTCGGTGGCGTACGCGGGTGCGGGCCAGCACCAGGACGCCGGCGCCAAGATGACCCACGCCGCGCCCGAGACCACGTCGATCATCGACTCGAAGTCGATCTCCAAGGATGGTGGCCGCACCACCTACCGCGGTCTGGTGCGGGTCGAGGAGGGCGCGTACGGCGTGAAGAGCCACGTCCGCTGCGACGCGTTGATCCTCGACGAGGAGAGCCGCTCCGACACCTATCCCTACATGGAGATCGACGAGAAGGACGCCCGCATCGGGCACGAGGCCACCGTCTCCAAGGTGGGCGACGACCAGCTCTTCTACCTGATGAGCCGCGGTCTCACCGAGCAGCAGGCGACCGCCATGATCGTCAATGGCTTCATCGAGCCGATCACGAAGACGCTGCCGATGGAGTACGCGGTGGAGCTCTCGCGGCTCATCGAGCTCAACATGGAAGGCAGCGTCGGGTAGCACCGCACTGCACATGACCCTGCTCGACCACTTCTCTCCCGCCGCGGCGCGCGGACTGCCGGGCCCCGACTGGCTGGCGGACCGGCGCGCCGCCGCGGTCGAGCGGCTGGCCGACCTCGAGTGGCCCACCGCGGCCGAGGAGATCTGGCGTTACAGCCGGATCGGCGATCTCGACCTGGGCCGCTACCGGCCGGTGCCGGCCGAGCAGATGGGTCAGCCGGGCGACGAGACGGCGCCCGGTGGTGGCCCGGTGGCGGCCGAGGCGGGCGAGCGGTCGGGGCTGGTCGTCGTGCGCAACGGGCGGGTGGTGCACCACGCGCTCGATCCCGAGCTCGAGGCGCGCGGGGTGCGGGTGTGCGGCATCGCCACCTGCGACGCCGAGGAGATCGCGTCGACGCTGGGCGTGTGCTCCGACGCCTCACCCGACGCGTTCACCGTCCTGCACGACGCCTTCCTCGCCGGCGGCGCGTTCGTGAAGGTGCCGCGCGGCGTCGCCGTCGAACGGCCCATCGTGGTGCTCCACTGGTCGGAAGGCGACGGACTCGCCAGCTTCCCGCACACGCTGGTCGTGGCCGAAGACGGCTCCGAGGTCACGGTGTTCGACCGGTACGGGTCCACCGACACCGGGGTCGACACCACCGGTCACCTCGTCGACGCGGTCGTCGAGCTGGTCGTCGGCGAGAACGCGCACGTCCGCTACCTCTCGGTGCAGGAGCACGGCCCCCGCACGTGGCAGGTGGCGCTGCAACGCGCCCACCTCGGCCGGGACTCGTCGCTCAAGTCGTCGGTGGTCGCGCTGGGCGGCGCCTACGCGCGCCTCCGCAGCGAGTCGCTGCTCGCGGGATCGGGCGCCGAGTCCGACCTGACGGCGGTGTACTTCGGCGACGGTGACCAGATGCTCGACTTCCGCACCCTGCAGGACCACGACGCGCCCAACACGCGGAGTGATCTCCTGTTCAAGGGCGCGGTCGAGGACACCGCGCAGTCGGTGTACTCGGGGCTCATCCGCATCCGGCGCAACGCCCAGAAGTCGGTGGCGTTCCAGACCAACCGCAACCTCGTGCTCACCGAGGGCGCGGAGGCGAAGTCGGTCCCCAACCTCGAGATCGAGGCCGACGACGTGAAGTGCTCGCACGCCAGCACCGTCGGTCCGGTCGACGACGACCAGCTCTACTACCTCGCCACCCGCGGCGTGCCGCCGGAGGAAGCGGAGCGGCTGGTGGTGCTGGGCTTCTTCGACGACGTGTTCGACCGCCTCCCCGTGCCGTCCCTGGTCGCACCGCTGCGACGCAGCGTGATCGAGAAGATCGAGCACCGCGACCCGATCGCGCGAGCCCGTGGCTGAGTTCCGCGTGTGCGCGGTCTCCGACCTGAAGCCGGGCACCGCCTCCCGGTTCGACGTCGACGGCCGTCGGCTCTGCGTGGTGAACATCGAGGGCGAGTTCTACGTGATCGACGACCAGTGCACCCACGCCGACTACTCGCTCAGCGAGGGCGACGTGTGGGAGGAGGAGCGTGAGATCGAGTGCCCCGCGCACGGGTCCACGTTCTCGTTGGTCACGGGCGAGCCCCAGAGCCTGCCCGCGACCCGCCCGGTGCGGGTCTACGACGTCCGCGTGGAGGGCGACGACGTGATCGTGAGCACCCCGTGAAGCGGCCCACCCCGCCACCTCGAGGGGTGGCGGCGTGAGCGTGCTCAAGGTCTCGGACCTGCACGCCACCGTGGCGGGGCAGGAGATCCTGCGCGGGGTCGACCTCGAGGTGCGCTCGGGTGAGGTCCACGCGCTCATGGGGCCGAACGGGTCGGGCAAGTCGACGCTGTCGCACGTGTTGATGGGCCGGGACGACTACGTCGTCACCCGCGGTTCGGTCACCATCGACGGCGACGAGCTGCTGGGGCTGCCGACGCACGAGCGCGCGGCACGCGGGCTCTTCCTCGCGCTGCAGTACCCGGTCGAGCTGCCGGGCGTGCGGCTCGACGACTTCCTCGACGCCGCGCTGCGTGGGCAGGGCCGCGCCGACGCGGACCTGCGCGAGCGCGTCGGCACGGAGGCCGCTCGCCTCGGGGTCGCGCCCCAGTTCCTCGAGCGTGGGGTCAACGTCGAGTTCTCCGGAGGCGAGCAGAAGCGGGCGGAGACGCTGCAGCTCGCCGTGCTCCGGCCGAAGTTCGCGGTGCTCGACGAGATCGACAGCGGGCTCGACGTCGACGCGCTGCGCGACGTCGCCCGCCGCGTCGAGGCCATGACCAACGACGACGACCTGGGCGTGCTCGCGATCACGCACTACGCCCGGCTGCTCGACGAGCTGCAGCCCGACGTCGTGCACGTGCTGATGGGCGGCCGGGTGGTGAAGACCGGCGGCCCCGAGCTCGCGCAGCAGCTCGAGGAGACCGGCTACGAGGGCCTCGCGGCCGAGCTCGGCGTCGACGTCGTCGTCGACGCCCCGCCCGACGATCCCTTCGCCGACCCCGTCGGCTTCTGAGCGACCACCCCGACGAGGGCTACGAGCTCACCGCCGGGCGTTCCACGGCGCAGACGATGGTGCGGCCGGGGCCCGTGGGCATGGTGGTCACGCGTACTCGCGGTCCGAACCCCGGCTCGGCGGAAGACAGCCAGCCACTCTGAGCGACGGCGACCGCGGCGTCGGCGTCGAGCCCGGCGGCCCGGAGCACCCGTCGGACCAGGATGTCGCCGGTGGCGGCCGGGAGGACCGTCGTGTCGCGCATCCGCCCGTTGACACTGACCCGTACCCGAAGATCCGGCGGCTCCTCGACGAGGTGGATCGCACTCGCGCCGACGTCGGCGGCGTGCGCGAGCAGCCACGCGACGACGCGGTCGCTGGCGGGTGTGATCGCGGACGCGCCGCGCGTCCCGGCGATGTCGACACGACCATTGGATTGGAAGTGCAGGGATGGCGTGACCGTCCGTCGGAGTTGGAGGTCGATCGTGGTGTCGGCGCCGGCGGGCGGAGCGGCGTTGACCAGCGAAGGATGTGGATACCACCGCTCGATGGCATCGGCGAGGAGTCTGGCGTTCGCCAGCACGAAGTCGGCCTGTCGACCCGACAACTTCAAGATCTCCCGGCGGACGTCGCGGCTCGGCGGCTCGGCCAGCGCGATGACGAGACCGCCCTCCTCGTAGCGCAACGGCAGGGCTTGCAACCGGAACGCCGCCTCGCGGGTGATCCGGCTGAGGGCGGACGACTCCGGGGGAGGGTCCCGATCGAGATCGACGACGCGCATCCCCGATTGCTCTGCGAGCGTCACGGTCAAGTCGTCCTCGTCGATGGCGCCGAGGCGGACCAGGAGCCGGCCGAGCGGTGCGCTCCCGGTGCTCAGCTCCTGCTCGGAGAGGGCCAGCGCCAGATCGTTGGGGTCGATGAGCGCGCGTCGCACGAGCAGCTCGCCGATGCGCAACGGCGACGGCGAGCCTGCGGGTCTCGCCATCGTCTTCGGCTCGATGCCCTCACGTTGGTCCGCCACGACCACTCCCGGTCCCCGCGCTGTCGACGTCGCCTGCCGCGCGAAATGCGCGCCGTTCCCGACGTCGTGTAGATCGTCACCTCCTTGCGCCACTTGAGGGCAATCAGGGGCGCCCGTCGGAACCGGCTGCTCCTGCGGGCCGGACGAGGCGCCCGGATTCGCCTCCGCGGGAGCCGGTCGAAGGAGCAGTTCGGGGAGCGGAAAGCCGTCAACTCGGCCCGGATCGACGCCGATGCAGAACCTGGGCCAGCCGGTACGTGCCGCGCTGACCGGTCCCTACCGGGGCCGGGTGGAGGTTTCCAGTGGGTAAGAAGCACGGCGACAAGCAGAAGAACACGCCGAAGTCCGAGCGACGAGAGCGCCTGCTCGACGTGGTCGAGACGATCGAGGACGACGCGCGTGCCTCGTTCGACCTCGCGTTCGAACGGCTCGAACAGAAGGCGGCACAGAAGCTCGACAAGATCGTGTCCCGGACACGTCGTGACGCAGACGAGATCGGCGGGGTGCTCCGAACGCTCGTCGAGCAGGCGGAGACGTCATCGCGCACCGCCCTCGAGGAGGTGGCGGCCGGCAACTCGCGATCGACCGCGCGCGTCGAGGAGACCCTCGCCGAGGTCGAGGACCATCGTCGGGCGATGCACGAGCTGTTCGCCGTCACCGAGCAGCGCGGCCGGGAGTCCCTCGAACACCTCGAGGCGCTGCTGGAAGAGGTCGGAGGCCGGGCGTCGGGCGTCTCGGAACGACTCGAGGACCTCTCCCGCCACCACGAGGAAGTCATCGGTCGCGCGACCGCGCGGGCCAGCGAGCAGATCTCGCTCGGCGAGTCGGCAGTGGCGGAACGCGCCCGGGGTGCCGAGACCGAGATCGGGCAGCGCATCGCGGACCTGATCGCCATCGCGGAACGCGACGCCGAGGAGCTTCGTCATCGCGCTCGTGCCCGGGTCGACGAGGAGTACGCCCGGCTGGAGCAGGAGACGCAGGAGGAGCTCGGCCGAGTCATCGGGCGCATGCGCGCCGACGTGGCGCACGCCGACGCCGAGACCGAGGAGTGGCAGGCGCGCCGTGAAACCGTCGCGCAGCTGGTCGACGGTGTCGTCGAGCGGACGCGCGTCGCCGGTCAGCGGGTGGCGCAGGCGGAGGAGTCGTCGGTCGGCGAGTTGCGCGAGTCGGTGGAGCGGGTGCGGGCCGAGGTGGCGCGGGTCGATGCCGAGGCCGAGGAGCTGCGGTCGCGTCGGGTGATGCTCGACGAGCTGGACGACGCGTTGGTCGAGGCGGCGAGTGAGTCGTGGCAGCGGGTGGCGGCGGTCGAGGAATCGTCGGTCGAGGAGTTGCAGGGCGCGGCCGAGCGCGTCCGCGCGCTCACGGCGCAGGCTGACGCGGACGGTGAGTTCGTGCGGGCACGCTTGGGAACGGTGGAGCAGCTGGTCGACGGCTTCGTCGAGCGGACGCGCGACGCCGGTCAGCGGGTCGGGGAGGTCGAGGAATCGTCGGTCGGCGAGTTGCGCGAGACCGTGCAGCGCGTGCGGGCGACGGTCGATGCCGAGGCGGAGGAGCTGCGGTCGCGTCGGGCGATGCTCGACGAGCTGGACGACGCGTTGGTCGAGGCGGTGAGTGAGTCGTGGCAGCGGGTGGCGGCGGTCGAGGAAACGTCGGTCGGGCAGTTGCACGCCGCGGCCGAGCGGGTCCGGGTCCTCCTGGAGCAGGCCGACGCGGACGGCGAGGCGCTGCACTCGCGCCGGGGAACGGTCGAGGAGCTGGTCGACGGTGTCGTCGAGCACGACGCGCGACGTGGGTCAGCGGGTGGCGCAGGCGGAGGAGTCGTCGGTCGGCGAGTTGCGCGAGTCGGTGGAGCGGGTGCGGGCCGAGGTGGCGCGGGTCGATGCCGAGGCCGAGGAGCTGCGGTCGCGTCGGGTGATGCTCGACGAGCTGGACGACGCGTTGGTCGAGGCGGCGAGTGAGTCGTGGCAGCGGGTGGCGGCGGTCGAGGCATCGTCGGTGGGTGAGGTGCGCGAGTCGGTCGAGCGGATCCGCGCCCGGCTGGAGCAGGCCGACGTGGATGGCGACGCGGTGCACTCGCGCCGGGGAACGGTCGAGGAGCTGGTCGAGGGCTTCGTCGAACGGACGCGTGAAGCCGGTCAGCGGGTGGGGGAGGTCGAGGAAGCGTCGGTCGGCGCGTTGCAGGCCGCGACCGAGCAGGTCCGCGCACTCGTGGCGCAGGCGGAGGAGTCGTCGGTCGGCGAGTTGCGCGAGTCGGTGGAGCGGGTGCGGGCCGAGGTGGCGCGGGTCGATGCCGAGGCCGAGGAGCTGCGGTCGCGTCGGGTGATGCTCGACGAGCTGGACGACGCGTTGGTCGAGGCGGCGAGTGAGTCGTGGCAGCGGGTGGCGGCGGTCGAGGCATCGTCGGTGGGTGAGGTGCGCGAGTCGGTCGAGCGGATCCGCGCCCGGCTGGAGCAGGCCGACGCGGATGGCGACGCGGTGCACTCGCGCCGGGGAACGGTCGAGGAGCTGGTCGAGGGCTTCGTCGAACGGACGCGTGAAGCCGGTCAGCGGGTGGGAGAGGTCGAGGAAGCGTCGGTCGGCGCGTTGCAGGCCGCGACCGAGCAGGTCCGCGCACTCATGGCGCAGGCCGATGCGGACGGTGAGACGGTGCGGGCGCGCTTGGGAATGGTGGAGGAGCTGCTCGACGGTCTCGTCGAGCGGACGCGTGACGCCGGTCAGCGGGTGGGGGAGGTCGAGGAATCGTCGGTCGGTGCGTTGCAGGCGTCGGTGGAGCAGGTGCGGACCGAGCTGGCGAGGATCGACGCCGAGACCCGGGAGCTGCGGTCGCGTCGGGAGCAGATCCAGGCGCTCGACGAGCAGCTGGTCGACGCGCTGGTCGAGGCCGCCAGTGAGTCGTGGCAGCGGGTGGCTGTGGTCGGAGGAGCGTTCGGTCGGTGAGTTGCAAGGCGCGACCGAGCGGGTCGCGGCGTATGTCGTGCGAGCCGAAGCCGACAGCGACGACGTGCAGTCGCGCCGTGAGACCGTCGGACAATTGGTCGACGCGCTCACCGCGCGTGCTCGTGACTTCGGCCGACGTATGGCCGAAGTCGAGCAACAGTCGATCGACGAGCTGCGGCGCGCCGCGGCTCGGATCAGTGAGTTCGCCACTCAGACCGACTCCACGCACGACGAGCTGAGCACCCCTGGCGAGCCGGTTGAGGAGCTCCGGGAGATCGCAAGGCCGGCATGGGATCCCGGGCTCTCGCCCGATGACGACGCGATTCCAGGCGTCGATGGAGCCGACGACGCGCCGGAACCGGCGGGATCGAACGGCCATGCTCACGGTCACGGTGTGCTCGCGGCACTGGAGTCGCGGCCGGCGGCGGACGATCTCGCGGAGCCGGGCCCGGACGACGGGACCGCGGCGGCAGAGGAGCAGCCCGAGCCCGAGCCGCACCGGCCGGCGCTCGTCTGGACCCCGACCAGCCCCTTCGACGACTCCGAGGTCCGCGACGACCTCGACGACCTCGACGACCCCGACGACCCCGACTTCTTCCGACGCCTGGCCGCCGAGATCCGCGAGGATGCGCGAGGTGACGACTTCTTCGCCGAGAGCTACGGAGTACCCGAGTCGGCGCCGTCCACGGTCGCGACGTCGTCGCCCCACGGCCATGACGCCGTTGAGCAACCTGCGTACGAGCGCGAGTGGGGACAGACCGGCCTCGAGGCACCGCCCCGATCGGCGGTCACCGTCACGCTGTCCTGTGCCGCCCTGTGCGCCTGTGTGGAGCGGCTGCTGGGTGACCCCGATCGGCTGGTGCGCCTCGACCTGAAGCTGACGCCGGCCGACCGGGAACACCCCGCCCGCGTCCGCGTGCTGACCTACGACCCCGCCGGCTGGTGGGAGTGGTACGACATCCCGGCACACGCCGACGCTCCGGTCGCGCAACCCATCGTCGTGGGTCTCACCGAGTTGTCGGAAGCCGTGGCCACCCTCAACCGGTTCGGTGCCGGTGTCGACGTGGCCCTCCGGTTCGACGAGGCGCTCTCGGTGGGCAACACCTTGCTCCTCGCGGCCGATCCCGAGGCCGTGCCCGCACCGCCGGCCGGAGTCCATCGGGTCGAGGCGGTCGATCTCCGAGGCGCAGACCGGGGCGGGCTCGTCGTCGAGACGCAACTGGGTCGCTTCGTCATTCCGCCCCGCCTCGTCGCCCACATCCGGAAGCGGCACGGCACCGGCGTCGACCTCGTGGCGGCCGATGACCTCCCGTTCCTCTCGGCGAGGGGCGACTCGATCGACACCTTGGCGGGACCCAGGATCCTCGCCCGCTTGTCCGAGCCCGGCGCCGACTCGGTCGAGGTGATCGAACGCCGGACGAACGCCGGGAACGAGGCGACCGACCTCGTCGCCGCGCTCTCGGCCACGACGCCACCGTCGGAGCTCGAACGTCTCCTGAAGGTCGGCGTCGGCTATGTCCGGCGCCGCGTGGCCTCGCACCCATCGCTGCCCGAGGAGACGATCACCGAGCTCGTCAGGACGGGAACGGAGACGATGCGCGCGGCGGCTGCTGCCAACGTCGGCATCAGCGCCGAGGCCCTCGACATCGCCGCGGCCGACTCGTCCCCGGTCGTGCGGGGCATGGCCGCAGCCAATCCCGGCGCGGGTGCGCGACTGGAAGCACTCGCCGCCGATCCGGTCGCGCACGTGCGCGTCCGGGCCGCGACGAATCCTTCGCTCACCGCGGAACGCGTTCGCGATCTCGCGGCCGACGACGACTCCTGGGTGCGTGCAGCCGTCGCCGCCCGGACCGACATCGATCCGGGTCTCCTCGTCGCGCTGGCGCACGACCCTGATCCGACGGTGTGCGCGGCCGTGGCCGCCAACCCGACGTGCCCGACGGAGCTGCTCGAAGAGCTCGTGGGCGTCGTGCCGCTCGCGGTCCTCGCCAACCGGAACGCGTCGGAGAGCCTGCTCACGGCAGGAACCGCCATCGGCATGCCCGCGCTCCGCGCGACCGTCGCTTCCAACCCCGAGACGCCGGCCAAGAGCCTCCGTCGGCTCGCCCGCGATCAGGACCCCGACGTGCTTCGAGCGGTCGTCGAGCACCCGCAGACCCCTGCCGCCGCGCGCCGCCGCGCGCAACGCCGGCTCGGTGCCCACGAAGGCACCTGAGCACGCACGTCCGACGCGGTCACCCGAGCGACCAGCTGCCCGCGACTCGGAGGGCGTTCCGGCGAATGCTCCGTCGCCGCGCCGTCACCGACTCCCCGGGGTGGAGGCAGTCGAGGACGTGAGCGATCCTCGACTCGTCGATCGCGCTGATGTCCTCGAAGGTGCAGAGGGCATGGAGCAGGTCGCCGACCGGGAGCTCGGGCGGTCCACCAGAGACCGCGCCGACCACGGCACCCTCACGGTGGTTCGGGTCGGTCGTCGATCGGCCCGCAGCCGGGCGGGCGGGGCCCATCAAGCGCTCGATGTCGCGCGGGGCGAGCGCAGGACTGAAGAGAAATCCTTGCATCTGGTCACAGCCGCGCGCGAGCAGGAACGTCGCCTGATCGCCCGTCTCCACGCCTTCGGCGATGACCTTCATGCGCAGGCTGCGGGCCAGGGTGATCACGGCGTTGACGATCTGTTCTTCGTCGGAGGAGGAGCCGATCCGCTGCACGAACGACTGATCGATCTTGAGGCTGTAGAGCGGGATCTGGGCCAGGTACCTGAGCCCGCTGTACCCGGTGCCGAAGTCGTCGATGGAGCATCGGACACCGATGTCGAGCAGGTTGCGCATCGTCGCGCTCGCGGCCTGCAGGTCCAGGAGGAAGCTGCTCTCGGTGATCTCGAGCTCGAGCAGGTGCGGCGCGACGCCGTTGCGTTCCAGGGCTTGGGAGACGCGGGCATCGATCTTCCTCGCCGTGAACTCCTCGGCCGAGAGGTTGATCGCGACCGGAACCTGGATCTGGTACTCCCGCGACCAGGTGCCGATCTGGCGACACGCCTCTTCGAGGACCCAGCTCCCGAGGGGCACGATGAGCCCGGTCTCCTCCGCCAGCGGGATGAACGTCGCCGGGGGGACGAACCCGAGCTTCGGATGATCCCATCGGGCCAAGGCCTCGAGGCCGACGACCCGACGGGTCCGCGAGTCGATCTTCGGCTGATAGTGCAGCTCGAGGTCCCCCGCCTCCAGCGCCGAGCGCAGATTGCTCTCGAGGGAGTGCTTCACGAGCGCGCGGGCGCTCAGGTCGGCGGTGTAGATCTGGTACGTCGCGCGGCCATTCGCCTTGGCGCGGTACATCGCGATGTCGGCGTTCTTCATCAGCGTCTCGGCGTCGGCGCCACCCTCCGGAGCGATGGCGACACCGATGCTGGTGCTGACGACCAGTTGTCGGCAGTCGACGGGGAACGCATCCACGAACGAGTGCAGGAGCTTCTCTGCCACCGTGACACAATCGGTCTCGCCGTCGACTTCCGGCAGCAGCACCATGAACTCGTCGCCACCCATGCGCGCGACCGTGTCGGCCTCGCGGACGCATCTCTCGATCCGCCACGCGACGGCCTGGAGGAGCTGGTTCCCGACCGCGTGGCCCAAGCTGTCGTTGATCGCCTTGAACCGATCGAGGTCGAGGAACAACACCGCGACGTGCTTGCCGGTCCGCCGTGCGGCCCCGAGCGCAACCTCGAGGCGATCGAGGAACAGGACACGATGAGGGAGTCCGGTGAGCGGATCGTGCTGCGCTTGGTACTCGGCGCGCGCACCTTCGTGCACCTGGAGCACGAGGTACACGGCGACGAGGAATGGCAGGATGCTCGATCCGGCCAGAACTGCGGGCAGGTTCGGCGACTCGCCCGCGGCACCCTGCACCGCGAACAGCGCCGGGGCGAGCAGCGTCAACCCGAGGGTTGCCGCAAGCCGCCCGGTACCCAATCGGGGCGGACGCACGATCGCGTGGTCGACCGGCCGGCGGAGCGAAGGCATGAGCGCGGCCGCCGCCCCGAGGCACACACACGCGAGCCTCAGAACCTCGAACCGGCCGGCCGTGATCTGGAGCACGCCGAGCGATCCGAGCGCGAGCACCGCATCGACGACGAGCAGGCACGTGAGCGCGCCGGCGAGGTACACGAAGCCGTCGGATTCGGAACGTGAGAGTCGGGCCAGGCGCAGTGCGAGCCAGATCAGCACCGCGTCGGCGAGCGGTACGAGCAACGCCAACGCGTTTGCGAGTGGAGCGCGCTTGTCCATCAGCAGCGCGCCCCACGTCACCAACGCCAGCGCCGCGACGCACATGAGTGCTTCGAAGACCACACCCAGCGCACGACCCGGCAGGAAGGCGTTCATGCGCAGCGCCAGCCCGACACCCACGAGGAGCGCCCCGGCGAGCGCCGCGAATGCCGCCGCCGCCGGCACCGTGCCCGTGCCCGATCCGCCCATGATGCCGACGAGGCTCCCGGCCGCGAGGATCGCGAAGCCGAGCTCGAGCAGCACCCAGGATCGGTGCTGTTCCCGGGGGGAGGTGCGATCGAAGCCGAGGATGCGCAGGCCCCCGGCCACGAGGAGGAGCACCACCACGGCGAGGACGCGCACGAGGAGCTCGGCGTTGCCGACCGCGGCCAGGGCGAGCACGGTCGAGGCACCGATCGCCAGGATTACCACGCTTAGTCGCTTGCCCCCCACGAAGAGTGAGATTACGGACTTCAGTCCCACAAGCCAAGCGAAACCCCACGCGCAGTGACACCTGACACGCCTCGCGAGCTTCGCGACGTGCGCGCGGTTCGTGACGGGATCCGCCCGTGATGCCGGGTTTCGCCTACTGCACGACCCGCACCGCGGGCATGATGCGATCGAGGTCGCCGCCGGGGTTCCGCAGCGGCGCGACCTTGTCCGCCCCGACGCTGCGCGGGTCGGCGTAGAAGATGACCGGCGCCGAGCCTCCGTGCTGGTCGACGACGTAGGCGCCGTAGCGGACCAGGGTGTTCCACATCCGCACCCCGATCGGCGAGAGGCCGCCGGGCATCGGGGTGCCGGCGGGGATGCCGATGCGGGCGCCGACGGGGATGCTGCCGCCCCCGCCGCCACCGTTGATGGCCGGCGCCACGTGGCCGGCCGACAGCTCGGAGCCGAGGAGTGAGACGGCCAGGGCGTGGCGGAAGTCGTCACCACCGAAGAGGTCACCACTGGTGATCAGCCCGCCCAGCGACGACGACCCCGCGGCACGGATCCCGGCCCCGAGGAACGGGGTGGCCCGGCCCCAACCGGGGCCGTTCTGGAAGGTCGCGGCCCACGCGGACGCGGACCCGGAGTTCGGACCGGTCCGGTTGAACTGGTAGAAGTCGTAGACCACGTTGCCCTCGACCACGACGAGGATGCCGTCGCTGCCGGCGGCCCCGCCGATCCCTGCCGGGATGTTCACCCGCACGACGCCGCCCGTCCAACCCCACGAGCTCGGCACCGAGACGCTGACGAGGGGATCGCCGGGCCCCGTGCGGACGACGGGGATCGAGAAGGACTCGTCGTTGACCCACGAGTGCCCGCCCCGGAGCTCGGGCGCGTCGCGCCAGGCGACCGCACCGAGCGGGCGGTTCCACGGCGACGACGCGTCGAACGGACGGGGTGCGCAGGCCGCGAGCAGCACTGCGGCCCCGACGACGAGCAGGAGGATCCATCGCTTCATCGCCAGCATGGAAACGGCATCCGTTCCATGACCGGTCAGTCAGAGGTCAACGCCCGATCAACACCCGTCGCGGCCTGACGCGGGACGCGACGCCCCGTCGACGGGCGATGCGCGCGCTCAGCTGATGACGACGGGCGTGCCGAGCGGGAGCTTGGCCAGCTTCAGGATGATGTCGTTCGCGACCCGCACGCAGCCGTGGGAGACGTCCTGGCCGATGGTGCCTTCGTCGTCGGTGCCGTGGATGGCGATTTGACCGTCGCCCCCGTTGAACTCGCTCAAGGTGTTGCTGTGACCGGAGAGACCGATGGCGAACACCCCATATCCGGTGCCGGGCTGGTTCGCGAGATCGAGCGGATCGGTGTAATAGAAGGTGCCCGTCGGCGTGGGGTCCTCGGCGGTACCGATGGCGGCCGGCGCTTCGAGCTCGACCACGCCGTTGTGCAGCAGCGTGACCTTGTGGTCGGCGAGCGAGACCTTGATCTGGTACTCGAGCGGCGGCGACACGGTGACGTCGGACTCCTTGATCCAGCCGGTGGAGCTGTTCGGCCGGGTCGGCAGATAGACGTGCAGCCAGTCCTGGTACTGGTCGAAGGCGAGGAAGCTGCGCGGGAGCGTGTACTCGGTCTGCGCGCTCAGGGTCGTTGACGGCGCGCTGTTGGCATCGGGGGCTGCGTACACCGCGACGTCGCCACCCTTGGTGGTGGCGCTGCGCAGCGGGGTCGCGGCGTATGACGCGGAGACGCCGCCGGCGACCTTCGGGAGCGTGGTGGTGGTGGCCGGTGTCGCCTTCTCGGAGTCGTCACCGCGGGTGACGAGGAAGATGCCGGCGGCGGCGGCGACCAGCACCGCGATGACCGCGAGGCTCGCGACGCGACGCCGTCGTTGCCGCCGCTTGCGCAGTTCCGCCCGGGGGGAGGGGTCCGCCATGCGGACCAGAGTTTACCGATCGAGCCTTGACGCTCAGCCGGCAGCTGTGGGTGCGGGCTCGTCCAGGAGCTGCTCGAGGGACTCCACCTCGAGCAGGAGCAGGCGCAGATCGAGGAGCACGTCGACGACCTCGGCGCTGGCGACGAGATCACGGCCCCGGAAACGCTCGAGCGCCTCGTCGACCACCTGGGTGAGCTCTTGCTGGTTCATGGCACGACCTCCAGGGTCAACAACCTATCGGCTCCCGGTTTCGTTCCTGGATCACGTGTGTTTCGTGACGGTTGCCAAGGAAGATCGCTCGCTCCCGACAGATGACCGGATTGCACCACTTCAGAACACGTTCTGGCGGCATACCCGTCACCGACCGCCTCATTCACCGCCGGCACCCACCTCGATCTCGTCGAGGCCCTGCTGCAGCGTGTTCCACGCCAGCGTCGCGCACTTGATGCGCACGGGGAACTTCACCACGCCCTGCAGCGCCTCGAGATCACCCAGCCGCACGCCCTCGAGGTCGGCGCGGAGGTCCTCGCCGTCGCCCTCGCCCTCGAGCTTCGACTCGTGGATCGACATGAGCGCCTTGAAGGCGCGGATGAGCCGACGTGCCTCGGCCACCGACTTCCCCTTCACCGCGGCCGACATCATCGAGGTGGACGCCTGGCTGATCGAGCACCCCTGGCCGGCGATCTTCAGGTCGGTGACGGTGTCGCCGTCGACGTCGAGGTAGAGGACGACCTCGTCACCGCAGAGCGGGTTGAACCCCTCGGCCTTGTGGGCAGGGGGCACCGGCAGCTCCCCGCGGTTCCGGGGGGCGCGGTAGTGGTCGAGGATGATCTCGCGGTAGAGGTCTTCGAGGCCGGGCATCGGGGTCTCCAGCTAGATGGCGAAGAACTTCTCGGCGCGCGCCAGCGCGTCGATGAGGGCGTCGGCGTCGGCTTCGTCGTTGTAAACGTAGAACGACGCGCGCGTCGTGGCGGGGACGCCCAGCACGCGCATGAGCGGCTTGGCGCAGTGGTGGCCGGCGCGCACGCACACGGCCTCCTCGTCCACGACCTGGGAGATGTCGTGTGCGTGGATGCCCTCGAAGAGGAACGAGATCGCACCGCCGCGCACCGCGGTGTCGAGCGGTCCGTAGATCTGGAGGTTGTCGCCGAAGCGACGCGTCAGCGCATCGAGCGTGTACCCGGTGAGGGCGCGCTCGTGTTCGCGGATGGCGTCCATGCCGAGGCCACGGACGTAGTCGACCGCCGCGCCGAAGCCGACCGCCTCGGCGATCGGCGGCGTGCCCGCCTCGAACTTCCAGGGCACCTCGTTCGGCGTGAAGCCGTCGACGGTGACCTGGGTGATCATCTCGCCGCCGCCCATGAACGGTGGCATGGCGTCGAGGAGCTCGGCCCGGGCCCACAGCGCCCCGATGCCGGTCGGCCCGCACATCTTGTGGGCGGAGAAGGCGACGAAGTCGGCGTCCCAGGCCTGCACGTCGACCGCGAGGTGTGGCACCGCCTGGCAGGCGTCGACCAGCACGTGGGCGCCGGCGGCGTGGGCGGCGTCGGCGAGCGGGCGGATGTCGTTGATCGTGCCGAGCACGTTCGACATCGCGCTGACCGAGAGCAGCTTGGCGCCGTCGAGGAGGCGGTCGAGGTCGCGCAGGTCGAGGCGGTAGTCGTCGGTGATGGGGATCCAGCGCAGCTCGACGCCGCGCTCGGCGGCGAGGATGTGCCACGGCACGACGTTGGCGTGGTGCTCCATGTGCGTGAGCACGATGGGATCGCCCTCGCGCAGGTTGGCGCGTGCCCAGGAGTACGCGACGAGGTTGATGGCCTCCGTGGCGTTGCGGACGTAGACGATCTCGTGCGCGTGGTGCGCGTTCACGAACCTGCCGACCTTCGCGCGTGCCGCCTCGAACGCCGCCGTCGCCTCTTCGGCGATCGTGTACACGCCGCGGTGGACGTTGGCGTTGTACTCCCGGTAGTAGCGGTCCATCGCGTCGAGCACCGCGAGCGGCTTCTGTGACGTGGCCGCGGAGTCGAGGTACACGAGCCGCTTGCCGTGCACCTGGCGCTTGAGGATCGGGAAGTCGGCCTTGATGCTCGCGACGTCGAGGCTCCCGCTCGGCGCCTGCGGCGGCTGCTCCACCTTCGGCGAGCTCGGGCCCCGCTCGCTCATGCCGCCACCTCGTCCTTGAACGCGTCGAAGCCCTCCCGCTCGATGCGCCGGGCGAGCTCGGGGCCGCCGCGGGCGACGATGCGGCCGTCGAGCAGCACGTGGACGGCATCGGGGGTGAGGTGGTCGAGGATTCGCTGGTAATGGGTGATGAGCAGGATGCCGAGTCCGGGCCGGGCCGCCCGCACCTCGGCGATGCCGTGGGCGACGGCGCCGAGGGCGTCGATGTCGAGGCCGCTGTCGGTCTCGTCGAGCACCGCGAGGTCAGGTTCCATCATCGCCATCTGCAGGATCTCGTTGCGCTTCTTCTCGCCGCCCGAGAAGCCCTCGTTGAGGTAGCGCTCCTGGAAACGGTCGTCCATCCCGAGGCGCTTCGTCCACTCCATGAGCGCCAGGCGTACCTCCAGGACCGAGAGGTCCGGGATGCCCTTGCGGACGGCGAGGGACTGGCGGAGGAAGTTGAGGACGCTCACCCCGGAGATCTCCTCCGGGTGCTGGAACCCGAGGAAGATGCCCCGGGCGGCCCGCTCGTCGGTGGGCAGCCGGGTGATGTCCTCGCCCCGGAAGCGGATCGCGCCCTCGGTCACCCGGTACGCGGGGTTGGCGAGGAGGGTGTTGGCGAGCGTGGACTTCCCGGAGCCGTTGGGTCCCATCAGGGCGTGGACCTCGCCCTCGCCGACCGCCAGGCTCAGCCCGCGCAGGATCTCGGAGCCGTCGACGGTGACGTGGAGGTCCTCGATCTCCAGCAGCGGGGCAGCGTTCATGCCCTCGATTGTATTAGCACTACCGCCGTAGTGGAAACCCGGATCCGGGCCGCCGGCGTCGGGTCGGCCGGTCAGTCGGCGAGGTCGCGGGCGCTCACCACGTGCTCGGGGGTGAGCCGGACCAGGAGCTCGCCCGGGACGCCGTTGCGGGCGCCGTACTCGGCGGCGCGGTCGTCGCCCATGTAGCGACCGCCGATGCGGGCCGCCCAGCCCTGCACCGCGACCAGGTCGTCGGAGATCGTCACCGGTCCCTCCACGGTGACGAACGAGAACGGGGGGCGGTCGTCGTCGACGGTCATGGTCGCCCAGCCCCTCCGTTGCAGCGTGCGGCCCTTCACCGTGTCGGCGCCGGTGGTGAACACGATCGTCCCGTCGTCGTCGACGACGTACCAGAGCGGCGCCGCGTGCGGGCGCCCGTCGCGACGCGTGGTCGCCAGGACGCCGGGCCGGGGCGGATCGGACGTGAGGAACGCGCGCACCTCGTCCCGGGTCATGCGTCGGTAGGCCACGGGGCGAGGATACGGGCGGCCGGAGCCGCTAGCGGGCGAACGAGAGCGAGAGCGCGAAGTCAGCCGCGGGATCGGTCCACCATGCCGCCGGCTCGAGCCCGGCGGCCGCGAGCTCGCGCTCGACGCCTTCGCGCCGGAACTTGGCGCTGATCTCGGTGCGCACGTCCTCGCCGGCGGCGAAGTCGACGGTGAGGTCGAGGGCGCGGATGGCGACCGACTGGGCGGTCGTGGACCGCAGGCGCATCTCGATCCACTCGGCGTCGACGTCGAAGCAGGCCACGTGCTGGAACCGCGCCGGTTCGAAGTCGGCATCGAGCTCGCGGTCGAGCACGCGCAGGACGTTGCGGTTGAACTCGGCGGTCACGCCGGCGGCGTCGTCGTACGCGGCGACGAGACGGTCGACGTCCTTCACCAGGTCGGTGCCGAGCAGGAGGGCGTCGCCGGGCGCGAGCGTCGCGGCCAGGTCGGCGAGGAAGGTGGCGCGGGCCGCGGGGACGAGGTTGCCGATGGTGCTGCCGAGGAACGCCACCAGCCGGGTGCCACCGGTCGGCAGGTCGGCGAGGTGGTGCTCGAAGTCGCCGACGACCGCGTGGACGCGCATGCCTGCGTACTCCCGCGACACCGCGGCAGCCGCGTCGCGCAGGGTCTGCTCGCTGACGTCGAACGGCACGAAGCGCTCGAGGGTTCCGGCGTCGCGCAGCGCGTCGAGCAGGATCCGGGTCTTCTCGGACGTGCCCGAGCCCAGCTCCACCAGCGTGTCGGCCTTGGTCAGCTCGGCGATGTCGCGTGCGTGGGCGACGAGGATGCCGCGTTCGGTGCGGGTCGGGTAGTACTCGGGGAGGCGGGTGATCTCGTCGAAGAGCTCGCTCCCGCGGTCGTCGTAGAACCACTTCGGCGGCAACGTCTTCGGAATCGCGCCCAGGCCTTGACGGACGTCGGTGGCCAGCGCGCGGGCCACCTCCTCGGGTTGCAGGTGCACGTCGACGACGACGTCCGCGGTCATGGGGCTCCCTTCACAGCGCAGTCGTGCGCGTTCCGTGGCCCGTCATCGTGACGAGCGAATGATCGGGGACTTCGGCCCATCCCGGCTCGTCGTCGGTCGGCTCTGACACGAGCACCGACTCACGGTGCACCAACGAGTTCCCGACCCGTGTGCCGTGGACCGCGGCGCCGTCGGTGAGGAGCAGGTTGAGCCGCCCGGTGGTCATGTCGAGGACCTCGCGCACGACGCGCGCCAGCGCGTCCTCGGGTCCGGCCCCGTCGTCGAGGTCCTGCAGCACCAGCGCGAAGAGCACCTCGGTGTCGGCGTCGCCCACGACGGACGCCAGCCGGTCGGCGCGCACGCGCGCCCGGAGCGCGTCGCCCACGCCGTCACGGAAGCCGTACACGATGCCGTTGAGCGAGAACGACCAGCGGCCGGCGACGAACGGGGCGTTCCCGGTGTCGACCAGGCTGGCGCCGGGCGACGCCAGACGGGCCGCGGCGAGGAACGCGCCGCTGCGCAGGTCGTGGGCGCGGTCGGCGAAGGCGCGGTCCTCCCAGATCGGGGTGACGGTGCGGTACCGGTCCGGCGTGGTGTCGCCATCGACGTACCACGCAACGCCCCACCCGTCGGGGTTGGTCGTGCCCGAGGTCTGCAGGCGCGGGCACTCGGCCTGCCGGGCGAGCGCGTGCGGCGCATCGAACAACAGGTCGGACAGCGCGGTCGGCGGGCCGAGGTACGCGAGGTGCCGGCACATCGCGGCGTCAGGCGTCGCGCGCGCAGCGGAACCCGGCGAAGATCTGCCGGCGGACAGGAAAGTCCCAGTTGCGGAACGTCGTGCGCACCGCGCTCGGGTGCGTCGCCCACGAGCCGCCGCGCAGGACCTTGTACTCGGGGCCGAAGAACACCTCCGAGTACTCCCGGTAGGGGAAGGCGCGGAAACCGGGGTACGGCGTGAAGTCGGACGCGGTCCACTCCCACACGTCGCCCAGCATGCCCAACGCGCCGCACTGGCTGGCACGGTCGCAGCCGGTCGTCACGGGCGACGGCGCGAACCGGTGCGGACCCTCGCGCCAGAGGTTCGCGGTGGCGGGCGACGCACCCCGTGCCGCGAGCTCCCACTCGGCCTCGGTCGGGAGCCGGCTGCCGGTCCCGCGGGCGTACGCGTCGGCTTCGTACCAGCACACGTGCTGCACCGGCTCGTCCTCGGGGAGCGGCTCGTCGCGGCCGAAGCGGTGACGCGTCCAGCCGCCGTCGGCGGAGCCTTGCCAGAACTGTGGCGCGGTCAGCCCGGCCTCGGTGCGCCACGCCCACCCGGCGTCGCTCCAGCAGGCGCGGTCGTCGTAGCCGCCCGACTCCACGAACTGCGCGTACGCACCGTTGGTCACCGCCGTCGTGTCGATGCGGAAGGAGGCGACCGACTCGGTGTGGGCCGGGCGCTCGTTGTCGTAGGCCCAGGGCTCGGTGTCGGTGCCCATCACGAGGGTGGCACCCGGCACCAGCACGTCGGGCGGCAGCGCGAGCGACGGCCCGGCAGGCGACCCGGCGCCGCCCTCGCCGTCGGCGTCGGGATGGACGAAGTCGCGCATCAGCTGGAGCGTGGCCAGCAGCGTCTCGTCGTGCTGGTGCTCGTGCTGCACGATCATGCCGTAGACGAAGCCGTCGGTGAGCAGCGGATCGCCGCGGTCGAGGTCGATCCGGTCGAGCACCTCGAGCGCGCGGGTGCGCACCGCGGCGTCGTAGTCGCGCGCGCCCGCGGCGTCGAGGATGTCGAGGGACGGCCGCTCGCGACGGGGGTGACGGAACGCGTCGTACACGTCGTCGAAGCGCGCCACCGACGGTGCGCCCCCCGCGAGCTCGCGCACCAACCAGAGCTCCTCGAAATGACCGATGTGGGCGAGGTCCCAACAGAGGGGTGACATGAGCTCCGACACCTGCACCCGCTGCAGGTCGTCGGGCACCGGCGCGAGCAGATCCAGGGTGCGGCGACGGCTCTCTTCGAGCGCGGCCACGAGCTCCGGCTTGCCGATCACGTCAGACGCCCGCGGTCTGCAGCCGCATCCAGTCCTCGAGCTGCTCGTCGGCCGGGCACCGGCCCCGCGCGACGTACCGCTCGAAGTACTCGTCGGTCGCGGCGCGAGTCGCCGAGTCGGCCCCGAGCCGGCGGAGCGCCGCGCGCGCGGCCTCGAAGCAACGGACCGCGACGGCGCGCAGCTCGGGATCGCCCAGCGCGTCGCGCGCCGCGGCGGTCCAGCGGTCGCGCACCGCGGGCGCGTCGACAGCCGCGCATGCGGCCGCCACGGGGTCGTCGAGCAACGCGGTGGCCACCGCGACCGCCACCGGCCACCACTCCTCGGGGAGCGCGTCGATCATGCGCAGCTCGAGCCAGCCGCGCGGCCGCACCGGCGGGAACAGCGTGGTCGTGTGGTACGCGAGGTCGTCGACGGTCGGCCACCCGCACTCGTGGCCGTGCGTGAGCCACCACGAGAACGACATCGGCTCGCGCGGGGCGACGCTGTGGTCGTCGTCGACGCGGATCATCATCACGGTCGCGTCCAGCACGTAGCGCTCCCACGCGTCTCGCGCGGACCCGCCGGGGTCGCGGCGGGCGGAGTCGGTGCGCGCCGGGTCGATCGCGTGCCACACCGCGGCGCGCGTGGACCGGTAGCCGGACGGGTTGCCGCTGGCGTCGAACGGCGAGTTGGCGAAGCACGCGGTGAGCACCGGTCCGATGTCATGGGCCAGGTGCCAGCGGGCGTCGGTGGTGGCGGGGCTCCCGACGTCGAGGTTCACCTGGATCGACGCGGTGTTGCGCATCATCGTGCGGCCGGCCGGCCACTGTGAGTCGAAGTACGCCTCCATCGCGCGGTAGCGCGGCGCGTCGAGCACCCGGGGGGCGTCGGCGCGCGTGTCGAGACCGGTGCCCAGCAGCTCGACCGTGAGCGGGCTGAGCGCGTCCCGCACCGCCGCGGTGTCGAGGCGCATGGCCCGGCACGCGGTACCGAGGTCGGCGGCGGCGGGCCCGCTGAGCTCGAGTTGGCCGCCGGGCTCGAAGGTGACACGGCTACCACCCGGCAGGGGCGAGGAGAGGAGGGCGGCGACGGCGGCGGGGGACGGCGAGGGGGCATCGCGCGTGGCGAGGATCCACTCGAGCTCGATCCCGACCCGCCCACCCGGGGAGCTGCCCAGGGGGGAGAGGAAGACGTCTTCGTCGACGTACCGGTGGACGTCGGCGACCGACAGGGAGCGGGTCGGCGCGGGCACGGCTACCGGTGCCCGAAGTGGGCGGCGACCCAGGTCAGGTTCCGAACCGGCGCGGACCAGAGATACCAGGAGTTCATGGGACTCCTCCGGGTTGGGGGGCAGCGGCGCACGACCTCGTCGGATCGTCGATCGGGACGTCACGACGGGACTTCGTCCCTGCGGCGCACCGAACGTTGCACGTCATTCGGAGGTACGGCCGTACCCGGATGGGGGATTTCACACACCCTACTGTGCTGCCGGTGCAGCTCGGCTTCGAGACCATCGGGAACGCGACGGTCGTCGTGCACGACGGCGAGCCCGTGCTCGCGACGGATCCGTGGGTGCGCGGTTCGGCCTATTTCGGCAGTTGGGGGCTCTCGTACGAGGTCCCGGCGGCCCAGGACGCGGCCATCCGCGCTGCCGGCGCGGTGTGGTTCTCGCACGGCCACCCCGACCACCTGAACCCGGCGTCCCTCCCGCTGTTCCGCGACGCCCGCATCCTGTTGCCCGACCACGTCGGCGGCCGGATCGCCCGCGAGCTCACCCGCGACGGCTACCGCGTCGAGGTGCTGGCCGACCGGACGTGGGTGCGGATCTCCGACCGCGTGCGGGTGCTGTGCATCGCCGACGAGGGTCAGGACGCGGTGTTGCTGATCGACGTCGGTGGCCGCCTCGTCGTGAACCTGAACGACGCGCAGGATCGCGGGTGGGGGCACCTGGTGAAGCGGGTGATCCGTCATTTCCCGCAGTCGTTCCTGCTGCGCCTGAGCGGCTACGGCGACGCCGACATGATCAACTTCGTCGACGAGGACGGCGCGCCCATCCCGAGCCTGGCCCAGGTGCGCAAGGAGAGCGGCTTCGAGGTCGGTGCCGACGTCGCCCGCATGACCGAGACCTTCGGCGCGAACCACTTCGTGCCCTTCAGCTCGTTCCACCGGTACCAGCGGGACGACAGCGCGTGGGCGAACGAGTGGACCACGCCGGTGGCCGAGTACGCCCGCGGGTTCCGCTCGGACCGGGTCACACTCCTCCCCGCCTTCGTGCGCTACGACTGCACGACCGACTCGTGGGAGCCGATCGACCCCGAGCCGGCGCCCGACGTCACCTTCGCACCGGAGGACTTCGGCGACGACTGGAGCGACACCCTCGACCGCGACGACAGGAGTGCGTTGACCCGCTACTTCGGCTCGATCGAACGGCTGGCGCGCTCGCTCGACCGGGTCACGTTCCGGGTGGGCGACGGCGAGCACACCGTCGAGCTCGGCGGACGCGACACCGGCCGCTCGATCACGTTCGCGGTGCCGCGTGCGTCGTTGCGGCACGCCGTCGAATGGGAGATCTTCGACGACCTCCTGATCGGCAACTTCATGCGGACCACGCTCCACGGCAGCTGGCCCAGCTCGGGGCTCTATCCCGAATTCACCCCGTTCGTGACCAAGTACGCCGACAACGGTCGGGCGCGCACCGACGACGAGCTCCGTGCGTACTTCGCCGAGTACCGCCGCCGGATGGGCGTGGTCACGTGGCTGCGGGCGGGACTCGAGCAGCGGGCGAAGGACGGCGTGCGGGCGCGGGTGGCGGCCGATTCGCCCGCGTACCGCGCCGCCAAGCGCGTGTACACGCGCGTGAAGCGCGCCGGCTAGCGACCCGGGTGATCGGCGACGGCGCGGAAGACCTCGGCGAACCGCGGCGGCGGCGGCGTGAAGGCGCGCCGCCGGGCCCGGCGCCGCTCCGGCGAGGTGTGCGCGGGGAGCAGCTCGAGGAGCGCGGCAGCGAGGGCGTCGGCGTCGCCCGGCGGGACCGCGCGCGCCGTTCCCGGCGCGGCGCGGGCCACGATCTCGGGCGGTCCCCCGTGATCGGTCGCCACCACCGGCGTGCCGCTGGCCAGCGCCTCCACCAGCACCAGCCCGTAGGACTCGGGCTCGATGGACGGCAGGGCGAGCACGTCGAGGTCGGCCATCGCGTCGGGGATGTCGTCCCGGCCGGTCAAGAGCCGGGTCCCCGGCGTACGGGCGACGCGCGTCTCGAACTCCTCCGCATAGCGCTCCTGGTCGAGCACCGGGCTGCCGATCACCACGAGCTCGGCGTCGGGCCGATCGGCCCGGACCACCGCGCAGGCGTCGACGAGCGTGTCGAGCCCCTTGAGCGGGTCGAGGCGGGCGACCGCACCGATCACGGCCGCGTCGCCGGCGAGCCCCACCCGCGCCCGGAACACGCCCGCGTGTGATGGCGCGAACTCCGCGGGATCGAGGTACTCGTCGAGCACCACGACGTTCGCGGGGTCGAGCTGCGCCGCGACCGCGTACGACACCGCGATGACCCGCTCGGCGAACCAGCGGCAGAGCGCGCGCTCGACGCCCAGCGCGAGGCGCGACTGGACCACGATCTCGCGCGCGTGGACCACGTGCGGACGTCGCACGAGCCCGGCCGCCGCCCACCCGTACCAGGTGTGCAACGAGTTCGAGTGCACGACGTCGACCCGCAACCGGCGCGCCAGTCGCGCCAGGCGCAGCACGGTGCCCGGCCATCGGACCGCGTAGCGGAGCCAGTCCGCCGCGTCGTGACTGGTGGAGATGCGCAGCATCGGGACCTCGTGCAGCGTCGCGCCGGCGGCGGCGAACTCCTCGGCGAGCGGTGATGGTCCGGGGACGGCGATGTGGAAGTCGAACTCGCGGCGTGGGAGGCTCCGCACGAGCCGGAGGAGTGCCTGGTCGGACCCACCGCGCTCGGCGACCGGCTGCACGGAGAGGATCCTGATGGTGCGGGTTGCCGTCAACGTCGAACAACTGCTCCACGAAGCGCCGGGTGGCATCGGTCGCTACACGGCGGAGCTGGTGAGACTACTGCCGGGCCTCGGCGTCGACGTGACCGCGTTCACCGCCCGCCATTCCCGCGCCGATGTCGACCGGGCGCTGCACGCGCACGCGCTCGACGACGTGACGCCGGTGATCCTCCCACTGCCCGCGGCCGTGCTGTACGACGCCTGGCACGTGCTCGGCGTCGCCGGCCCCGTCCGGCGGGTCGCGCCGGTCGACCTCGTGCACGCGCCGTCCCCGGCCGTCCCGCCGACCGCCCGCGTGCCCCTGGTCGTCACCGTGCACGATGCCGCGCCGCTCGTGATGCCGGAGGCGTTCACCCGCCGGGGGGTCACGTTCCACCGTCAGGGCTTCGCCGCCGCGGCGCGGCGCGCCCGTCTGGTGATCGCAGTGTCGGAGTTCAGCGCCGACGAGATCGCGACGCACACGCCGATCCCCCGGGAGCGGATCCGCGTCGTCCCCAACGGGGTCGATCTCGAGCCCGCCAGCGACGCCGACGTCGAACGTGCACGCCGGGCCTACGCGATCGACGACCGGCCGTACGTGTTCTGGGCCGGAACCTTCCAGCCGCGCAAGAACGTGAGGGTGCTGCTCGACGCGTTCGCGCGGCTCGACCCCGGCACGGTGCCGCACCGACTCGTGCTGGCCGGCCCACCGGGATGGAAACCCGACGACGGTGACTCCCTCGCCGCGCAGGCGCTGGGTGACCGGGTGCGCCTGCTCGGGCCGGTCGGGCGCGAGCACCTGTTCGCGCTCTTCGCCGGTGCCGACCTGTTCGCGTTCCCGAGCCGGCACGAGGGGTTCGGCATCCCGGTGGTCGAGGCGATGGCGCAGGGCACCGCGGTGGTGTCCGCCGACATCCCGGCGCTGCGCGAGGTCGCCGGCGACGCGGCGCGCTTCGTGCGCCCCGACGACGTCGACGGGTGGGCCGACGCCATCCGCGCCCTCCTCACCGACGACGCCGCCCGCGGTCGCCTGGTGGCGGCCGGGACGGAACGGGTCGGGCGCTACTCCTGGGCTCGCTGCGCGCGCGAGACGGTGGCCGTCTACCGGGAGGCGCTCAACGGGTGAGCACGTCGACACCGGTGTCGGTGACGAGCACGGTGTGCTCGAACTGCGCGGTGCGGGAGCCGTCCGACGTCGCCGCGGTCCAACCGTCGGGCCAGATCACCGGCTGCACGCTCCCCATGGTGATCATGGGCTCGATGGTGAAGACCATGCCCGGCTCCAGGACGGTCGAGGCGGCGCGCTCGTAGTAGTGCGGCACCTGGGGCGGCCCGTGGAACACCTCGCCGATCCCGTGTCCGACGAACGCCCGCACCACGAAGAAGCCGGCGTCGTGGGCGTGGGTCTCGATGGCGCGCCCGATGTCGGAGAGCATTGCGCCCGGGCGTACGGCCTCGATGCCCAGGTCCAGGCACTCCTCGGTGACCTTCACCAGGCGGCGGGACTCCGGGTCGACGCGCCCCACGCAGAACGTCGCGTTGGTGTCGCCGTGGACGCCGTCGACGTAGACCGTGATGTCGAGGTTCACGATGTCGCCGTCGACCAGGGCGCGGTCGTCCGGGATGCCGTGGCAGATGACCTCGTTGACCGACGTGCACACCGACTTCGGGAACCCGCGGTACCGCAGCGGGCTCGGGTAGACCCCGCGCCTCACGTGGGCCTCGTGCGCGACGCGGTCGAGCTCGTCGGTGGTGATCCCGACCGCGACCGCGGCGCCGGTCTCGGCGAGCACGTCGCGCGCGATCTCCCCGGCCGCGCGCATCCGCGCGATCACCTCGGGCGACTTCACCGCCGACTCGGTCGACCGGACCGGCGTACCCGTCTCGACGTAGTCGGGCCGCCGGATCTCCGGCGGCACCGCGCGTTCGGGTCCGACCACACCCGCCCGCAGGAGCGTCGCGCGATGGCAGCGCTTGTACTTCTTGCCGCTGCCGCACCAGCAGTCGTCGTTCGCGTGCAGCATCGTCACCCCTCCGAGCATCCGTCAGTACACCCCCGCATGCGACAGACAACTGACGGGTGTTCGTGCATGGTGGTCACCAGCCGCGGTCGACCCACTCCTGCAGGTGCGGCCTCTCGGTCCCGATCGTGGTGTCGAGCCCGTGGCCGGGCAGGACCAGCAGGTCGGCGGGCAGGGTGAAGAGCCGGCGGTCGATCGACTCGATGATCTGCTCGAAGTCGCCGCCGGGCAACGACGTGTTCCCCGCGCCGCCCGGGAAGAGGGTGTCGCCGCTGAACAGGATCGGGTGGCCCTCGAGCAGGAACGAGGTGGAGCCGGGGGTGTGGCCGGGGTTGTGGATGGTCCGCAGGCGGAGGTCGCCCACCGCGATCACCTCGTCGTCGGGGATGACGAAGTCGTACGCAGGGAGCATCGAGGCGTCGTCCGGCGCGATCCCCACGTCGATCCCGGCGTTGCGCACCGCCTCGACCGCCTGGATGTGGTCCCAGTGCCCGTGGGTGGTGAGCACCCGCCGCACGCCGGTGGCCCGGCTGACCTCGAGCAGGAGCTCGTGCTCGTTGGCGGCGTCGATGATGACGGCCTCACCGGTGCCCTTGCAGCGCAGGACGAAGACGTTGTTCTCGAACGGACCGACGATGAGCTTCTCGATCCGCACGGTCGGGGTCTCGTAGTGCGCGGGGCGCGGCATGGTCCAAGGTTACCCGGGGCGGTTCCGGGAGACGCCGGGCCTGGCTCGCCGGTCGTGCGGTCCGGTAGCGTTCGCGCAGCATCCACCTTGAGCACACCGGGGGCCCCAATCGTGAACTTCGCCTTCTCCGACGAGCAGGAGCAGCTGCGCGACGCCGTCCGTCGCTTCCTCGAGGCGAAGTCGCCGTCGACCGAGGTCCGGCGTCTCATGGAGACCACCGAGGGCTACGACCCCGCGGTGTGGAGCCAGATGGCCAACGAGCTCGGCCTCCAGAGCCTCCACATCCCCGAGGAGTACGGCGGCCAGGGCTTCACCTTCGTCGAGCTCGGCATCGTCCTCGAGGAGATGGGACGGGTGCTGCTCGCCGCCCCGTACTTCTCCACCGTGGTGCTCGCCGCCGACGCGATCATGAACGCCGGCACGCCCGACCAGCAGGGCAAGCTGCTGCCCGGCATCGCGTCGGGGGAGACCATCGCCGCGCTGGCGTTCACCGAGCCGAACGGGAAGTGGGACGCGGCCGGCATCGAGATGGTGGCCAAGGGCGCGGGCGACAGCTTCACCCTCGACGGCACCAAGATGTTCGTGATCGACGGTCACACCGCCAACCTCATCGTGGTGGCGGCGCGGCTCGAGGGCACGAGTGGTGAGGACGGCATCTCCTTCTTCACCGTCGACGCCGACGCCGCCGGCCTCACCCGCACGCCGCTGGCGACGATGGACCAGACCCGCAAGCAGGCCAAGCTCGAGTTCTCCGGGGTGGCCGCGACGCCGCTCGGCGAGCCCGGAGCCGGCTGGCCCGCGCTGTCGAAGACGCTCGACCAGGCGGCGGCGATGTCGGCCAACGAGATGGTCGGCGGCGCCCAGAAGGTGCTCGAGATGTCGGTCGAGTACGCCAAGGTCCGCGTCCAGTTCGGTCGGCCGATCGGATCGTTCCAGGCGATCAAGCACAAGTGTGCCGACATGCTCCTCGAAGTCGAGTCGGGCAAGTCGGCGGCCTACTACGCGGCGTGGGCGGCCGCGGAGGACAACGAGGAGCTCCCGGTCGCGGCCAGCCTGGCCAAGGCCTACTGCTCCGACGCCTACTTCCACGCCGCGGCCGAGAACATCCAGATCCACGGCGGCATCGGCTTCACCTGGGAGCACGACGCGCATCTCTACTTCAAGCGGGCGAAGAGCTCCGAGATCCTGCTCGGCGACGCCACCTACCACCGCGAGCTCCTCGCCCAGCGCATCGGCATCTGACCGACATCATTCGGTCGCTCACTGCGAGCCGGGATACCCGGCTCGCGATCGTTCGCTCCCTGGCGAGCGGCTCCGCTCGGCTCCGCCGCCGCGACGAGGCTGATCAGTTGCGCGCGGTGAGCGTTCGCTAGCCTGCATTCGATGGCGGTCCTGGTCACGCTGCTCGCCGTCGTGCTCGCACTGTTGGGCCTGCTCGTCGCCGGGTTGTTGCGCAGCCACGCCGAGATCCTGCGGGCGCTGCACCAGCTCGGCGTGAACCTCGATCCCGCGCGCGCCGACGACGCCCTCACCACCACGGTGGGCACGCCGGTCGTGCGGTCGGCGGAGGTGCCGAAGCGACCTTCACGCTCGGCGGTCGACGTCGTCGGCACCACACCTGAGCACGATGCGGTGAGCATCGCGATCGTCGGGGCCAAGCACCTGACGCTGCTCGCGTTCCTGTCGAGCGGGTGCGGTTCGTGCCTGGCGTTCTGGGACGTGTTCCGCGACGGCGGACCGCTCGAGGTCCCGGGTGAGGCGCGGCTGGTCTGCGTGAGCAAGGACGCGGGGGAGGAGAGCGTGGCGACCATCCGCCGCCTGATGCCGGACGCGATCCCGACGGTGATGTCGAGCGCGGCGTGGGCCGCCTACGACGTGCCCGTCGCGCCGTTCTTCGTGCTCGTCGACGGCGCCTCCGGTGAGGTCATCGGTGAGGGCGCGGCCAACGAGTGGGCCCAGGTGCAGTCGTTGCTCCACACCGCGCTCGACGACGCCGGCATGCTCGACCGCCAGGGCCGGCTCAAAGCGGGTCGCGTCGGCAAGCCGCGCGCCGACGTCGAGCGGGAAGCGCGCGCCGACCGCGACCTGTTGGCCGCGGGCATCCGGCCCGGCGACCCGAGCCTCTACACGCTCCCGACCGTCGACCCGGCCGAGCCGGGTGAGCCGTCGTGACGGAGCTTGCCGCGCACGGCATCGGCGTCACCCTGCCCGCGGGCTGGGAAGGCCGGGTGTTCAAGCGGCCGCTCGCCGGCGAGGTCGGCGCGGCCGCGGCCGACGGCGCGCCCGCCGCTGCGGGGGAGACGACCAACGCGGTGGTGCACGTCGCCACCATCCCGCTGCCCGCGGGCACCGGGGACTTCGCCAGTGGTGCGGTCGAGGACCTCGGCCGTGACGACGTGCTGATCGTCCTCTTCGAGTACGACGCCGGGAGCGCCACCCAGCCGCTGTTCGCCGCCCAGGGCCTGCCGACGTCCCTCGACCCCGACGACTTCAACCCGAACGTGCTGCAGCGGACGATCCGTGGGCAGGCCGGGGTGCAGAAGTTCTTCCACGACCAGGACCGCGCCTTCTGCCTCTACGTCGTCCTCGGTGCCTTCGCCGGCCGGCAGCAGCTCGTGCCGCGCGTCAACCAGGTCCTGGCCACGATGACCATCGAGTCGGTCGCGCCCGGCGGTGCCCCGTCGACCACCACGACGACCGAGCCCCCGACCGCCTCGACCGAGGTGCCGACCACGGAACCGCCGGTCACCGAGGCGCCCTCGACCGAGCCCCCCACCACCACGAGCGTCCCGTGAGCGTGCTGGCCGGGCCGTTCACGATCGCGGCGGCACTGCTCGCCTTCGGTGGTGCGCACAAGGCGCTGCGCCCGCTCGACACCGCGCACGCGCTCACCGCGGTCGGGGTGCGCGTCCCCGGTGTCCCCGCCCGCATCCTCGTCCGGGCCGGCGGCGCAGCCGAGGTCGTCATCGGCGTCGGCGCGCTCGTCACCGGCGGCGTGGTGTTCGCGGCCCTGGTGGCGGCGTCCTACGCGCTGTTCGCCGGCTTCGTCGTCGTCGCCCTCCGGGCCGACGCGCCGATCAGCTCGTGCGGGTGCTTCGGCAAGGTCGACACGCCGCCGAGCGCGGTGCACGTGGTCGTCGACGCCGCGTTCGCGCTCGTGGCCGTCGCCGCCGCGGTGGTGGGGAACGTCGCCCTGCCCGACGTGCTCGCCGACCAACCGCTGCTCGGCATCCCGTTCCTGTTCCTCGTCGTGATCGGACTCTCGCTGGTGTACCTCGCGTTCACGTCGCTCCCCAAGACCATGGCCGCGGTCCGGGAGGTCGCGGCGTGAGCACGCCGGCGGGCCCGAGCAAGGGCATCGCGTTCACCAACTGGCTGGTCAACAAGACCGCAGGCTTGCTGGAGAAGAAGTCGAGCCGGCGCGGGTTCCTCCTCGGCTCGGCCATGGTCGGGTCCGCGGTCGCGGTCGCCGGGTGCGCGCCCGGCCACGCAACCGGGTTCGCCGTTCAACCACATCACCGACTGCGCGGGCGGCCTCTGCACCGACGGCTACACCGAGTTCTGCTGCACGATCAACAACGGCCTGAACGCGTGCCCGCCCGGCAGCTTCGCCGGTGGTTGGTGGCGCGCCGACTTCTCCAGCTTCTGCAACGGCACCCGCTACTACATCGACTGCATGGAGAACTGCTGCGGGCCCAACCTCGGGAACGGCTTCTGCGCCGGCTGCACCGAATGCCGCTGCGGTGGCGACTGCAGCACGCGCCGCGTGTACTGCAACTACTTCCGGTACGGGCAGTGCCACCAGGAGATCGGCATCACCGGCCCCATCGCGTGCCGGGTGGTCACGTGCACGCCGCCGTACGCCGACGCGTCGCTGGCGTGCACCACCGCGCTCGCGGTCGACAACTCCACCGCCGAGCACGCGCCCGCGCACGGCTGCACGCCTCCACCTCCACCATTCGTGAGCGCCGCCGTCCTCCCGTCCACCGGCGCGGCCGCCGCACAGACGTCCGGCGCGCTGGCGGTCTTCGTGCGCAATGCCGACTTCACCGTCAGCTACCGCGAGCTCACCGGGGGATCGTGGGGTCCGTTCGGGTCGATCGGGCAGGCGATCAACTCCGGTCTGTCGACGGCGACGATCGGCTCGGACCTCTATGTGTTCGGACGCGGCACCGACTACAGCATCTGGGTCCAGCGCCGGAGCGGCACCGGGCCCTGGTCCGGTTGGCAGTCGCTCCACGGCAACGTCGTCTCCGACCCCGCTGCCGCGAGTGACGGCTCGACGATTCGTGTCTTCGTACGCGGTTCGGACGACGGGATCTGGCTGAACAGCAACACCGGTGGCGTGTGGACGGGGTTCACCAGCCTCGGAGGCCTCGCGAGCTCCGATCCGGTCGCGGTGGCGGACCCGTCTGGTGTCTACGCCTTCCTACGGGGTGGTGACACGTCGCTCTACTACCAGCAGTTCAGCGGCAGTTCGGCCTCTGGTTGGCGCGGCCTCGGGGGCGCGGCGACATCCGATCCCGCGGCGACCGCGGACGCCGAGGGAATCCATCTGTTCGTCCGCGGCCTCGACGGTGCGTTGTACTACCAACGCCTCTCCGGTGGGGCCTGGACCCCGTCAACGAGCCTCGGCGGCGGGATCGCTTCCGACCCGGCCGCGGCCAGCGACGCCTCGGGCGTCTACGTCTTCGTTCGTGGGAACGACGGAAGCGTCTACTACCAGCGTCGTACCGGAGGGGCGTGGTCGGGATGGCAGGCCCTCGGTGGTGCAGCCACCGCGTCGCCAGTGGCGATCTCCGACTCGACGGGCGTCTACGTGTTCGTTCGTGGTGGGGACAGCGCGCTCTACGTCCAGCGCCTCGTCGCCGGAAGCCCGACCGGATGGCAGTCGCTCGGAGGCTCGTCCGCGCCGGTGCGCGGAGGCCGTTGAGCGCGTGATCGCGCGCGCCGTCCTCGTCGGCTGGGTCGCTGCGAGTCTCCTGGCCGCGGCCGGTCCGGCGTTCGCACAGACGGTCGGCAACCCGGTCGGCAACGTCTCGCCGACGGTCGCGGCGCCGAGCGGAACGGTGGGCGCCGCAGCACTCGGTTCCCCGGTCGACGACCGGGTGGCGGTGCTCATCCGGAATGGTTCGACCAAGACGGCACGCGTCGACCTCGTCACGTTGACCGCGACCTCGAGGGACGGCGGGACGGTGGTGAAGGCCCGCAGCCTGGAGGCGTTCCCCCAGGTGCTGGCACCCGGGGGTCTGGCGCTGGCGTCGGTGAAGTTCCGCGCCGGCGACGTGGCACCAGGCGCGGTGATCGCGGCGAAGATCCGCAGCACGCCGGTCAGACCGGCGCGCGCGGCGCGGGCGCTGACCGTGGGTGGCCTCGCCCTGTCGCCGCCGAAGACGGGCTCGGTCGCGCAGACCATGACCGCGACGGTGACGAATCCCACCCCCTCGTGGAAGGCCCGGTCACCGAAGGTGGCGGTGATGTGCTTCGGCGAGGCCACCAATCCGGTGGCGGTGGCGACGGCGCGCCTCACCGTCGACGGACTGGCGCCCGGGAAGCAGGCTTCGGTCTCGGTCCCGTTGCCCACGCTCTGCCCGACCTACCTGGTCGCCGCCCGCGCCACCTAACGTTCCGCGTGTGGCGGTGGTCGTCGGGTTCCTGATCGTCGGGATGGTGATCGCCATCGCCGCGTTCTTCGTGACCCGCGAGGCGAAGCGGATCGCCCACCAACCGCCGCCCGCGTTGTACCACCTCGACGACGCGCTCGCATGGGTCGTCGAGCACGTCCCCGACGACCTGGCCGCCACGCTCACTGCCGACGACGTCCGTCGGATCCTCGAGTTCCAGGTGGAGTTCTTCAAGCGCAAGGGCGTCTCGTCGAACGGCTCCACCGCGTACCCGCCGGGGACCGTCGTGATCGGCGGCTCGGAGACCGTCGACTACATCCTCGAGCGCTGCGCCGCGACCGGGGAGGCCTACCTCCCGGAACAGGTCTACGGCGTCATCGACACCCAACTGAGCTACCTACGGGCGATCGGCGCCGTGGGCCCACCCGCGAGCGGCGACCTCGATGCCGGCGGGAGCCCGTCACCGCCGTGACCGCAACGCCGGCTCGCACTTCCTCCGGTTCGGGCCCTTGGTCCGGTCCGTGCCGATGTGCCCGGGCCGTCGGATGACGGCTCGGGAAACCGGCCTCCTCCACTGGACGCGTGTGCTTTGATGTCACGTACCAGGGAAAGGAGGTGGTCCACACGATGCATGATCAACACGGGACCCTGGAGGTGCGCGGCCGCTGAGGCAGCCACGTCAGCCTTGCTATCAGGACTGCCTGGCGGAATCCACACCGCTGCGCCGCCGCCACGACGGGTGGGAGCTGGTCCCCCCCACGCAAGCCGTCCGGCGGTTTCTTCCAAGTGATCTGACGGAGGGCGCTTCGGCGCCCTCCGTCGCGTCCGGGCTTCGTCGCGCCGACGGCGCGAGCACGTAGTCTCGGCGCCGATGCAACGACCGACGCGCTTCGAAGACTCCCGCTACCTCGGTGACAAGCGGCACCAGGTCGTCTACGACCTCGACGTCGACGACGCGGAGGCGGAGGAGAAGGTGGCCGAGGTGATGGCCGCAGAGACGTTCCTCGCCTTCGGGCCCGACACGCTGGCGGAGGCGCGCAACCGCGGGTACCACCCGCACCGATCGGCGTGGCCCCCCGACGCCGACTGAGGCGGCGTCGTTCGGGAGAAGGTCAGGCGCCCGCGTCGGTGAGCGACGGGAGGGCCTCGACCGCGCCCTTGAGCCGGGCTTCGAAGGCCACGTCGGACAGCGCCGGGTGGCTCGGCACCGCCGTGGGATCGGGCAGGCCGGCGAGCTCGACCCACGAGGTGCAGCCGCCGTAGTCGTCGGCCCAATCCACCGTCACCGGCTCGTCCAGCCGGTGCACGCGCAGCGCCAGCACCCAGAGGGGGTCGCGGTGCTTCCAGCCGAGGCGCGACGCGGCGTAGTCGGAGGTCCAGATCAGCTTCGACGCGATCGCGTCGAGCTCCTCCTGGCTGGTGACGGTCGCGACCTTCACGACGTCGGCCCAACCCTCGAGCGTGATGGGCTCGCCGACGGGCGCCGCATGCGCGAGGTCGATCCAGTGCCGGTACGGCTCCTTCAGCAGCTCGGGCTTCTGGTGCTCGGCGGTGGGATAGAGCCACAGGCGGTTCGCCTGGACCGAGAAGTGGCGGCCGTCCTCACGCAGGCCGCCCTTGCGCACGTCGAGGATCTGCTCGCCCTCGAGCAGCGCGTGCACGATGACGGCCCATTCCTTGAGCGCCCAATTCCCGGCCGCGACGTCCATGTGTCCACAATAGGCGGGCGATGGACGACACGATCCTGTCCGGAGACCTGCGCCTGTCGGCCCACGTGGCGGTGCCCGCGACGCCGGGGCCGACCCTCGGCCTCGTGCTCTGCCACGGTCTGCCGTACCCACCGCGTGGTGCCGCGACCGTCGGCACGACGTATCCGGACCTCGCCGACCACATCGCGAACGAAGCCGGTTGGGTCGTGCTCACGTTCAACTTCCGCGGCACCGGGACTTCCGACGGCGACTTCTCGGCGCGGGGCTGGCTCGACGACCTGCGCAACGCGGTGCGCGTCGTGCACGCGCGCGACGACGTGCGCGGGGTGTGGGTCGCGGGCTTCGGTCACGGGGGAACCTTCGCGGTGTGCGAAGCCGCCGACGACCACCTGGTGCGCGGGGTGGCGATGCTCGCGTCGCCCAGCACGCTGCGCGACTGGGCCCGGGATCCCGGTCGGTTGCTCGCACACACCCGTTCGATGGGCATGATCCGCAGCCCCGGGTTCCCGAGCGATGCGACCGGCTGGGTCCGCGACATCGGTCGCATCGACGCGGTCAAGGCCGCGGCGCGCCTCGACCGTCGGCCGCTGCTCGTCCTGCACGGCGTGGAGGACTCCGAGGTGCCGGTGGAGGACGCCCGGGCGCTGGCCGATGCCGGCCGCCCCAACTCGGAGCTGCGGGTGGTGCAGGGTGCCGGGCACCGGCTCCGTCACGACCCCCGCGCCATCGCCACGCTCCTCGGCTGGCTCGCCCGCCAGGTGCCGAGCGGCACGCCGGTCGACGTCAGCCAGCCGTAGCCCGCGCCGCCGCGAGCACGTCGTCGAGGGTCCGCGCGAGGTCGAGCGCCGGCGACCACCCGGTGGCGGCCGTCAGCTTCGTCGGGTCGCCCACCATGACCGGCACGTCGACCGGTCGCACCAGCGTGCCGTCGGTGACGAGGCGCAGCGGGCGGGTCGCGCGCGCCACGAGCTCGGCCGCCAGGTCGCCGACTCTGACCCCACGACCGGAGCACACGTTGTAGGCCTCGCCCGGCGTGCCGCGTTCGACCAACAGCGCGTAGGCACGCACGACGTCGCGCACGTCGCTGAAGTCGCGCACGGGGTCACCGTTGCCGAGCACGATCTCGTCGGCGCCGCTGTGCTCGGCGGCCGCGATGCGCGCCGCCAGTCCCGGGATCAGGAACGCCGACGGCTGTCCCGGTCCGGTGTGGTTGAACGCGCGTGCGCACACGACGCCGAGCCCGTGCTCGCGGTGCGCCTCGAGGGCGACCTGCTCGGCCGCGACCTTGGTCTCCCCATAGGGCGTGATCGGGCGCAGCGCGGTCGACTCCCGTACCGGCAGCTCGTCGTCGTGGACCGCGCCGTACTGCTCCGCGCTGCCGACCACCAGCACGCGACCCACGCCGGCGCGCACACAGGCGTCGACGACGGCCCGGGTACCGCCCACGTTCACCCGCGTGAGCGCGTCGCCGGCGCCCCAGGAGTCGCCGACGTGACTGCGCGCCGCCAGGTGGTAGACGGCATCGGGCCGCTCGTCCGCCACCCGGGCCACGACCGCGTCGTGGTCGGTGACGTCGAGCGCGCGCGTGCCGTCGAGATCGAGCTCGACGACCTCGTCGCCCCGTGCGGCGAGATGCGCGGCGAGGTGGCGACCGACGAACCCGCGGGCTCCGGTGATGGCCGCTCTCATGCGCCGGCGAGCCGGTGATAGAGCGTGGCGAGCTCATCGGACATCCGGGCCCAGGAGAAGCGGGCGAGCTGCGCCCGCCCGCGCGTGACGAGGGCCCGGCGCTGATCCGGATCGCGCACCACCGCGAGCAGGGCGGCGGCGAGGGCGTCGACGTCGTCGGGGTCGACGAGCACCGCGGCGTCGCCGACGACCTCGGGAATCGCGCCGCTCCGCGCCGCGACGACCGGCACGCCCGCCGCCATCGCCTCGAGCGGCGGGAACCCGAATCCCTCGTATCGCGACGGGTAGGCGAGCGCGGCGGCGCCCGCGAGCAGGTCCCGGCGCTGCCCGTCGGAGACGTATCCCAGACGCCGCACCCGACCTCGGTGGTGAGCGCGGGCCAGCGACTCGTCGAACGCGTCGACACCCCACCCGGCTGCGCCGGCGACGACGAGTGCGAGCTCGGGATCGTCCTCGGCGGCGGCGTCGAACGCACGCACGAGCACCGGCAGGTTCTTGCGGGGTTCGATGGTGCCCATGAAGAGCACGTAGGAATTGGCGCCGGCAAGGCGCCGCCCGGACGCCGGGTCTCCTCCCTGGGTGCCCGGCACTCCGGGGTAGACGCGCACGACGCGCTCCGGTGGCACGGCGAACCGGTCGGTGATCTCGCTCGCGACCATGTCACTCGTCGCGTGGATCCACGCGCCTCGGGCGATGGCACGCTCGAGCAGCGTCGGGTACTGGAGCGCGTCGGCGGTGCAGAGCTCGGGGAACCGGACGAACCCGAGGTCGTAGACCGAGACGATCGACGGCGCCCGGGTCGGTGGCGCGACGTAATTGGTCGCGTGCACCACGTCGACCGGTCCGGTCCACCGCTCGATGCGCGGGTGCTCCACGCGCAGCCACGCCTGCCGCGCGACGCGCGCGGGGATCCGGGCCGTGGCGGCGCCGATACCGGGGGGCACGGCGGCCTGCAGGTCGTGACGACCTCGCCAGGTGAGGGCGTAGGCGGTGACATCGACGTCGGCGTGCGTCGCGAGGCCCGTGGTGAGGCCGGCGACGACCTCGCCGATCCCCGTGCGCGGCCCGAGCAGCGGTGTGCCGTCGATCGCCAGCCGGATCATGATCCGAACGAATCAGATCTCGAGCGGCTCGTGCTCGATGGCCTCGACGAGGAGCGGCAGGCTGACCGGGCCTTGGCCCCGGACCTGCACCACGAGGAAGATCAGCATCATCGTGGCGGCGGTCGCGCACCCCACGACGTACCCGAGCTCGGCCCGGAGGAAGAGGTCGTCGACGGTGGCCGAGCTGCCGAGCGCCATCACGCCGACGCAGAACACCAGCCCCACCGTCCACGCGATGAGGGCGCGACCGTGACCGAGCAGAGCGATGAGCGCCTGGGCGAGGGTGAGGGCGAAGATGAACGCCGCGCTGCCGAGGAAGAGCAGGGTGAGGTCGCGGCTGCCGAGGTTGAACTTGTCGCCGAACAGGATCTCACCGACGGTCGGCCCGATCGTGGCCCCGGCGATGACGCCGAGCACGCCCACGCCCACCACGATCATGACCAGCTTCTTCAGGCCGGAACGAAAGTCGTCGTGCTTGCCCGCGCCGGACAGGGCGGCCAGCTTCGGCAGCAGCGCGGCCTGGATCGCCTGGAACAGGAGGATCGGGATGCGAGCGATGAAGAACCCGACGATGAAGTCGGCCGCCGCGTCGCGCTCGGCCTTGCCCTGCGCGAGCACGAGCACGCCGAGCGCGGCCGCGTAGCTGAGCGCCTGCGCGGCGAGCGAGCCGAGGAACAACAGCGTGAGGTTGGTGGAGAGCTCCGACCACTCGGCATCGGGGCCCGGGTCGACGAGGCCGTGCTGACCCCGGAGCGCCACCAGCGCCGCGAGCAGCGGCGGCACCGCGAGCGCCAGGCCGTACCAGAGCAGGTCGTCGATGCCGGCCGCGTAGAGCACGATCACGGGCAGGATGCGGAACACGCCCTCGGCGCCGAGGATCATCCCGTAGGGCCCGAACCGCCCGTTGCCCGAGAGCGTCCCACGCGTGATGTGCTGCACGGCATACGTGCCGAGCGCGATCACGAAGCAGACGAGCAGCACCTCCTGGCCGTGGAAGAGGCGGTCGGTGAGCCCGAAGGCGGCGGCGCCGATCACCGCGATCGCCATGAGCGAGCCGGCGAGCACGGTGCCCGCGAACGCGGCCTTGCGGACGACGGGACCGCCGCCGATCTCGCGCGCGCGACGGTCGGCGACCGCGCGGCCGACCTCCTGCTCGAGGGGGAGGAAGAAGCCGGGCGCCACCACGAACACCAGGATCCAGAGGCCGTTGAGCGCGGCGTACTCCGACTTGGTGAGGCCCTTGAACGCGAGGATCTGGAACCCGTAGGCCGTGATCCCGGAGATCAACAGGCCGAGCCCGACCGCGTACGTTCCCTCGGGAACCGGCAGCTTTCGGGCAGCGTCGATGAGCCGTTGTGCGCGCTGCGACATGGTCGTCGACTCGGGTGTCGTGCTCGACAAGGGACCTACTACTCGAACGGGGTCGGGGGAGCGGCGACCGCCCGGCGAGCCAGCATATCGGGGCGATCACCCCGGCTCCGGTACCCGATCGACCGGCACCGGCGCGAGGATGGAGGCTGGTCATGAGTACCCGGACACTGCTCATCCTGGCCGCCATCACGGGTGTGGCCATCCTCACCGCCGGCGCGGTGCAGATCCTGCTCGCCCGTTGATCCGGGGTGCCGGGTCAAGCCGGTGGTCATTGCGGTCGAGTGAATCTTCGGAATCCAAGTGACCTGACGCGGTGTTCCGCCTGGAAGAATGGCGGGAAAACCGCACGTGACGCCCGGACCGTGCCATGGTGCACGGTCCGGGAGCTTCGAGGAGGTGGCCGTCCTGGCCGAGCAATTCGACATCGTGGTCCTCGGCGGTGGACCGGCCGGCTACGCGACCGCGCTGTACGGGGCCGCGGCCGGGCTGAACATCGCGCTCGTGGAGGAGGGCCGCGTCGGCGGGGTGTGCCTGCACCGGGGATGCATCCCGGCCAAGGAGCTGCTCCAGACGGCCGAGGTCCTGCGCACCATCCAGCGGGCGCCCGACTTCGGCGTCGACGCCGGGGTGCCCATCCTCGACCTCAACCGCTCGCAGGCCCGCAAGCAGGAGGTGATCGACCGCCTGACCAAGGGCCTCGAGTCGCTCCTCAAGGGCCGCAAGGTGACGGTCTACAACTCCCGCGGTGAGGTCGCCGACGCCGCCGAGCACCGGGTGCGGCTCGCCGACGGCACCGAGATCGAGGGCGAGAACCTGGTGATCGCCACCGGCTCGACGCCCCGCTCACTGCCCGGCCTCGACTTCGACGGCACGCGGGTGCTCTCGTCCGATCACGTGCTCGAGCTCACCGAGGTCCCCCCGCGGGTGGCGATCATCGGCGGTGGTGTCATCGGCGCCGAGTTCGCCTCGATGCTCGCCGACATGGGCAGCGAGGTGACGGTGCTGGAAGCGCTGCCGCGCATCCTCGCTCCCACCGACGTCGACGCCGGCTGCGTGGTCGCCCGCTCGTTCAAGAAGCGCGGCGTCAACGTGCACACGTCGGTGCGCGTCACCGGCATCGAGGGCGCGCGCGAGCTGACCGTCACCTGGGAGACCGACGCCGGGGAGAACTCGGTCGTGGTCGACAAGATCATCGTGAGCATCGGGCGCGCGCCGCTGAGCGCCGGGATCGGTCTCGAGGCCTCCGAGCGTGGAGGTCGACGACCGCGGCTTCGTCGTCGTCGACGACCAGCTGCGCACCAAGGTCGCCGGCGTGTTCGCGGCCGGCGACGTCGTCGACACGCCGCAGCTCGCGCACGTCGGCTTCGCCGAGGCCATCGTGATCGTGAAGACCATCCTGGGTGAGCCGGTCACGCCGGTCGACTACGACAAGGTGCCGTGGGTCGTGTACTGCCAGCCCGAGGTCGCGTGGTGCGGCCTCACCGAGGAGCAGGCGCGCGAGCGGGGGCACGACGTGGTCGTCACCACGCACCGGTTCGCCGGCGACGCCCGGGCCATGATCCTGGGCGACACCGAGGGCATGGTGAAGCTGGTGACCGACGCCGACGGTGTGCTGCTCGGCGTGCACCTCGCCGGGCCGTGGGCCACCGAGCTCCTCGGCGAGGGGTACCTCAGCGTGAACTGGGAGGCCAACTCCGCCGACATCGCCGCGCTCATCCACCCGCACCCGACGCTCAGCGAGGTGTTCGGCGAGGCCGCGCTCGCGCTCACCGGCCGGCCGTTGCACTGACCACCCGTCCGACCCCGACAACCCGCCCCCACCCGAGGAGTACGCAGTGGACGTGACGATGCCCCAGCTCGGGGAGACGGTCACGGAAGGCACGATCACCCGCTGGCTGAAGAACGTCGGCGAGCACGTCGACGCCGACGAGCCCCTGTTCGAGGTCTCCACCGACAAGGTCGACTCCGAGGTGCCCGGCGCCGGTCGGCCGGCGTGATCTCGGAGATCCTGGTGCCCGAGGGCGAGACGGTCGAGGTCGGCACGCGCCTCGCGGTGCTGGGCGACGCCGCCTCCGCCGCCGCCGCGCGCGCCCGCCGTCCCCGCGGCTCCTCCCGCACCCGAGCCCGCACCCGAGCCCGAGCCCGCAGCCCGAGCCGGTGGCTGCCGCACCCGCACCGGCGGCGGCGCCGGAAGCGCCCACTCCCGCGGTGTCGTACTCGCCGGCGCCCGCCCCGGTACCGGCGCCCGAGCCCGAGCCGGTGGCGACCGACCTCTCCCCGGCGGCCGAGCCGGGCGACTCCGACGCCGCGCTCACGTCACCGATCGTGCGCCGGCTGGTCGCCGAGCGGGGCCTCGACGTCAACACCATCCGGGGAAGTGGGCCGGGCGGGCGGATCACCCGCAAGGACGTCCTCGACGCCGCCCAGGCGACCCGCGCACCGGAACCGGCGCCCGCCGCCCCGTCGTCGGGGCCCGCGCTCACGTTCACCCCGGAGCCCACGCCGCCGCCGGAACCGTCGCCGGGCCCCGAGCCCGTTCCCGCCCCGGAGCCGGTCCCCGCGCCCGAACCCGAACCCGCGCCGTCGCCGTTCCCGGTCCCCGAGCCGGAGCCCGCACCGCAGCCGGCGCCGGCGCCGATCCCGGTGACGAGTGGTGTGACGTCGAACCGCGACGAGGTCATCCCCTTCGACAACATCCGCCGGCGGACCGCCGAGCACATGGTCAGGTCGAAGGCGACGAGCGCGCACGTGTACACGTCGATCGAGGTCGACTACGAGCGCGTCGAACGCGTGCGCAAGGCGCACCAGGCCGAATGGAAGGCCGTCGAGGGCTTCAGCCTCACCTACCTGCCGTTCATCGCGCGTGCGTTCTCCGACACCGTGCGCGACTTCCCTCGGGTCAACGCCAGCGTGGGCGACGACGCGCTGATCGTGCACCACGACGTGCACCTGTCGGTGGCGGTCGATCTCGACTTCCAGGGCCTCGTGGCCCCCGTGGTCCGCAACGTCGACGGCAAGCGTCTGCGCCTCATCGCCCGCGAGATCCACGAGCTCGCGGACCGGGCGCGCACCAAGAAGTTGACCCCCGACGACGTGCTCGGCGGCACGTTCACGATCACCAACCCCGGTCCCTTCGGCACGTACGCCACGCTGCCGATCATCAACCAGCCGCAGGTCGCGATCCTCTCGACCGACGGCATCAAGAAGCGTCCGGTCGTCGTGACCGGACCCGACGGCGACGACACGATCGCCATCCACCACACGGGGTTGCTCGTCCTGACGTGGGACCACCGCGCCTTCGACGGTGCGTACGCCGCCGCGTTCCTGCAGGCCATGCGCACGGTGCTGGAGCAGCACAACTGGGAAGACGAGCTCGACTGATGCTCCGAACGCGCTGGCTCGGTCGGGTGCCCTACGGGGAAGCCGACCAGTTGCAGCGCGCGCTGCACCAGCGCGCCGCCGACGACTACCTCCTGCTGCTCGAGCACCCGCACGTGTACACGCTCGGCACGACGGCCGATCCTGCCCACGTGCTCGTGCCGCCCGCCACGGTCGGTGCCGAGCTCGTCCGGGCCGACCGCGGGCGGCGACGTGACCTACCACGGTCCCGGCCAGCTCGTCGGGTACCCGATCGTCACCCTGCCCGAGTGGCGCGACGGGCTGCGCGACGTCGTGGCCTACGTGCGCCAGCTCGAGGATGTCGTCATCGCCGCGCTGGCGGGCTTCGGGATCGTCGCGCACCGCGAACCGCGGTACACGGGCGTCTGGGTGGGCGACGAGAAGATCGCCGCCATCGGTGTGAAGGTGGCGCAGGGTCGTACCCGCCATGGCTTCGCCCTCAACGTCGATCCCGACCTCTCGATGTTCGGTCACATCGTGCCGTGCGGGATCCGCGATCGCGGCGTGACCTCCATGGCGGCGCAGCTCGGCGCCGCGCCGCAGATGCGCGACGTCGTCGACGCGATCGTGGCCCAGTTCACCGCGCGCTTCGCGGCCAGGGGTGCCGGCACCGTCGAGCGGCAGGACGTCGTGTGGCGCGAGCACCCCGACGACCTCAGCGCGTTCTCCCGCGCCGCGATGCTCGGGACCGCGACGCGTCCCGGCGACGCCCCGGTGCGTCTGCTCGGCCGCCTCGCGGAGGCTGGTGTGACCGAGACGGTCGACGAGCCGGGCACGCGCCGGCCGGAGTGGATGCGGGTGCGCGCCGATCTCGGCGCGAACTTCCGCGAGACCAAGCGGCTGGTGCAACAGCTCGACCTCCACACGGTGTGCGAGGAGGCCGGGTGCCCGAACATCTACGAATGCTGGGCCGACCACACCGCCACGTTCATGATCCTGGGCGACCGGTGCACCCGGGCGTGCGGCTTCTGCCTCGTCGACACCCGGAAGCCGCTACCGCTCGATCCCGACGAACCCCGCCGGGTCGCCGACGCGGTCACGAAGCTCGGCCTCGAGCACGCGGTCATCACGAGCGTGGCCCGCGACGACCTCCCCGACGGCGGTGCCGCGGGCTTCGCGGCCACCATCGCGGCGGTGCGCGCGGTGAGCCCGACGACGCGGGTCGAGGTGCTGATCCCCGACTGCAAAGGCGATCCCGCCGCGCTCGACGCGTTGTTCGCGGCCCGGCCCGACGTCCTGAACCACAACCTCGAGACGGTCGCCCGGCTGCACCGGGCGGCGCGGCCGTCGGCCGCGTACTTCCGCTCGCTGGCCCTGCTCGGACGGGCCGCGGATGCGGGTCTGCTCACCAAATCGGGCATCATCCTGGGCATGGGAGAGACCGCCGACGAGGTCCGGGGCGCCATCGCCGACCTGCGCAACGTCGGCGTCGACGTGCTGACGCTCGGGCAGTACCTCCGGCCGTCGCGCCAGCACCTGCCGGTCGCCCGTTGGTGGACGCCCGAGGAGTTCGCCGAGCTGGGCGCCTACGCCGAGGGCCTCGGCTTCGGCCACGTCGAGGCCGGACCGCTCGTTCGCTCCAGCTACCACGCGAAGCGAGCGCGCACCGCCGCCACCCCCACCGGGGTCTGACGTGCACGCCGATCGCCTGGCGCGGGCGCGGGCGCGCATGCGCGAGGTCGGCGTCGACGTCCTGCTCCTCTCGACCGGCGCCGACCTGCCCTACCTCACCGGCTACGAGGCCATGCCGCTCGAGCGGCTGACCATGTTGGTGGTGCCGGTCGACGGCGCCGCGGTGCTCGTCGTGCCGCGGCTGGAGGCGCCGCGGGTCGTCGAGCGGCCGGACGCGTTCGAGGTGCTCCCCTGGGACGAGACCGACGACCCGATCGAGGTCGTGGCCGGGCTGGTGCAGGGCATCGACCCCGACGTCACGTCCGCCGCCATCGGTGACCACACGTGGGCGCGCTTCGTCCTCGACCTGCAGGCCGCGCTGCCGGACGTGGCGTTCCGGCGCGCGGTCGACGTCACCGGTCCGCTGCGGGTGGTGAAGGACGCGGCCGAGATCGACGCCCTGCGCGCCGCCGCGCGCGTCGTCGACGACGTCGCCGCCATGATGCGGACCCGCCCGTTCGCCGGCCGCACCGAGCTCGACGTACACCGCGAGCTCGTCGAGCGGATGCTCGAGGGCGGCCACGAGCGCGCCAACTTCGCCATCGTGGCCGCCGGCGCCAACGCCGCCAGCCCGCACCACGACCCGAGCGACCGCGTCATCGTGCCGGGCGACGTCGTGCTCTGCGACTTCGGCGGCACGATGCACGGGTACTGCTCCGACATCACCCGCATGTTCGTGGTGGGCAGGCCCGACCCCGAGGTGCGCGACGTCTACGCGGTGCTCCTGGAGGCCCAGGAGGCGGGCGTCCAGGCGGCCGAGGTCGGCGCCCGCTGCGAGGACGTCGACGCCGCCGCCCGCCGGGTCATCACCGACGCCGGGTACGGCGAGTTCTTCGTGCATCGCACCGGCCACGGCATCGGCACCGAGGCGCACGAGGACCCGTACGTGGTCGAGGGCAACACCACGCGGCTGGTGCCGGGCCACGCGTTCAGCATCGAGCCGGGCATCTACCTGCCCGGTCGGTTCGGTCTCCGGCTCGAGGACATCGTCGTCGCCACCGCCGCGGGTCCCGAACGGCTGAACCACGCCGCGCGTGATCTGGCCCTCGTGGACTAGCGGTGCAGCTCGACCTCGCGACGCTCCTCGCACAATGGGCGACCGGCGGGCTCCTCTTCTGCTGGGTCACCACCCGCCGGCGTGAGGTCGGCATCGGCTACGGCTGGTTGCTCCGCATCTCGTTCGGGCTCATGGCCGTGCTGTCGGTGGTGTCGGGTGCAGGCGACTCGGGCACCGGCGCGGTCGTCCGGAACGTCGCCACCGGGGTGATGGCGTTGGCCGCGGGCCTCGCCCTGCTCCAGTCGTACGTCCGACGCGCCGCGGGAGTGCGCGGGCAGCGCGAGGTGCGCGCCCAGCGCGCCGCGCGCGTGGCCTCGATGACGGGCGACTCCCCGGCCGTCGCCGAGCCGGTCGACCACGAGCCGTTCCCCGAGTTCGACCCCCGGCTCGACCTGCTCGCGCCCGTCGCCGGCGTGATCGGGTTGTTCGGTGCCGCCGCGTTCGTCGGCGGGGACTACGCGCTGAGCCTGGCCCGGCTCCTGGTGGGCGCGTGCTTCCTGGGCGCGGTGTCCGACGCCATGCTGCTCGGGCACTGGTACCTGGTGCAGCCGGGCCTCGGCCGCGACCCGATCCGGGAGCTGGTGAAGGCGATCGCCGTCCTCTGGCCGCTCGAGCTGGTCGTCTACCTCATCCCGCCGGGGATGGTGTCCGTCCTCAACGGCACCATCGACGACGGGTACGGCGGCCTCATCGGCTGGATGTGGATCGTCGCCGCGGTCACCACCATCGGCCTCGTCATCGCCACCTGGTTCGCGCTGAAGGAGCGGTCGTACTCGGCGGTGATGGCCGCCACCGGCCTGCTCTACCTCGCCATCCTCACCGGCTTCGGGATGGATCTGCTCCCCCGCGCGTTGCTCGGCTGAACTGCCCGCGGCCTCATTCGTCGGTGGGGCCGCGTGACTCACGCCGGATCTCGCACCGCGCGAGGTGCCCGTCGCCCAGCTCCTCCGATGACCAGCCGTCGGAGAGCCGGCGGAACAGCTGGCGCCGAAACGTCGGCACGCCCTCGTCCCGGCCCGACAACGCGATGAGCGAGCGCCGGGGTCCGTCGTAGAGCTCGATGCACACCGTCTCGCCGTCGATCGACAGTCGGATGGTCGCCTCGTCAGAGCCGTGATCGACCGCGTCGGCGACGAGCTCGCTCACCAGGATCAGCGCCTGCGCCGCGACGTCGGGCTCGATCTCGATGTCCCCGACCTTCGCGAGCGTGCTGAGCAACCAGGCGCGCGCCTCGCTGGGGGCGCCCTTGGAGAGCACCATGCCCCTCGTGGCACGGCTCGAAGAGATCACCTCTGAAGATCGACCGGGCGGACCAGGTTCTTGAGCGAACCAGGCTGGTCCGGCGGGCGCTGGAGATCGATCTTCGGATCGGACCACTACCTTGGGCCCCGGGGAACCGGAGAGCAGCCCCGCGGTCGCCGTCCCGCTTCGTTCGGCCGCGCGACAGAAGCGCGTGGCGTCTGCGTCGGCATTGTTACCCTAACCTCCGACCTTGCGCCATGGGCCATCTTGCTGAGAGTGGCGCCGCGCGCTGCGGGTAACTGACGACGGTGGAACGGGGGTGGGGATGGGGTGGGTTGAAGCGATGAAAGGCAACGGAGACCGCTACCGCTCGTCCAGTCTCCTTCCCGCGCTACGGCCAGGTCCTGCGAGTCGGTACATCCACCCGAAGGCGATGGGGCTCGTGCATGCCGACAGTGACCACGACCTCAACCTCGACGTGACGGACGAGAACGCGCCGAACTACTTGCGCTGGATCGCCGATGAGATACGTCGTCATCTCGGACCGCGGGTGCTCGAGGTCGGCGCGGGCACGGGTTCGATCACAGCTCAGTACGCCGACGGTCGCGAGGTGCTCGCCACCGACCGCTCAGCATGGTGCGCGGAGGAGATGCGTCACCGGTTCGCAACATCACCGAACGTGACTGTGCGATGCGCGGATCTCAATGCGTTGGTGAACGAGAGAGAGCGATTCGATTCTGTCGTGATGATCAATGTGCTCGAGCACATCGCCGACGATGTCGACGCTTTGAAGGCCGTGGCGACGCTCCTGGAACCTGACGGTCGGATCATCATCTACGTCCCGGCCCTCAACGGGTTGTACGGACCGTGGGACCGCAGGGTTGGCCACTATCGGCGCTACGCACCCTGGCGAATGAGAGCGATCCTGCGCGAGTCAGCGCTCGTCGATGTCGAGATGCACTACATGAACGCGCTGTCGCTACCGGCGTGGTGGGTTCGTTCCAGAACGAGCGTTGAACGCGACCTCGCCGGAGGTTTGTCGCTCTGGGACAAGACCGGCATCCGCGTCAGTCGCGGCCTCGAGTCCATCGTGCGAGTTCCCGTGGGCCTCAACCTGTTCTGCGTCGCGCAGCCGCTGCTCGAGCGGAGTGGCCGGCAGTGACGCGCGACCTCCTCAGGTAAGCCACCGCTACACTGCAGCGGATGGTGGTGGCTGTCCAGCCTCTGGATCGCGCGGCCATGACCGCGCTCCTTGCACGGTATCTCGTAGGCGAAGGCGTGGAGTTGGGTCCCGGGCACTCCCCGTTTCCCATTCCGTACTCGGGCACCAACGTGCGCTACGTCGATCGATGGGTGCCCGACACCAATCGTGAGCTCTTTCCCGAGCTGGGCGAGGCGACGTTCCCCATGCCTGACATCGTCGCCGATCTGGACACCGACCGCCTGAGTGCCCTCGACGACGAGAGCCAGGACTTCGTGATCGCCAGTCACGTGCTCGAGCACCTCGCGAACCCGCTTGCGATGCTGGGCGAGATCCATCGCGTGTTGCGGAGCGGGGGAATCGCGCTCGTGCTGCTCCCCGATCGCCGGCGGACGTTCGATCGCGATCGGCGCCCGACTCCCGTGCAGCACCTCGTGGCGGAGTACGAGGCCGATGTGACCACGGTTTCCGAAGGTCACATCGAAGACTTCCTCCGGGGCGTGGGAGAATGGCACGACGACTGGAGCGCTGATGCCCGCGCCCAGGTGATCGAACGACAGCGGCAGCGATCCATCCACGTGCATTGCTGGAGCCAGGACGAGTTCTCCGAGACTCTGCTCCACGTCCTCGAGACCGGACGTCAGCCGTGGGATCTCCTCGATGCCGTCTTCGTCGAGGACGTCGTCGACAGCATCGAGTTCGGATACGTGCTTCGCAAGCTGCCCGCCGACCGCGAAGCGAAGGTCGTCAGCGCGCGATTTCGCGAGGTGCTCGAGCGCCTCCGTGCGCGGTCATCGACCGAACCGCGAGTGCCGGAAGGCGCCCGACCGGCTCGGTCGGCGCCGACCACGCGTGTTGCGGAGCTTCTCCGAGGCAGTCCCGTCGGACCGCCGCTCAGCAGCCTGCGCCGTCGCGGACGCGCCATGGTGGCGCGGCTGCGATAGCGGTTCGAGCTTGACCGCGCTCACGACGTCTGCGCGAGCGCAGACGCTCGCGCACTGTCCCGAGTCCCGGACGGATGCGCCGCACAGGCGCTTCGACCGCCGGCAGGTGCGCCCGGGCCAGCCAACGCCGCGAGTGCCGGGTCTCAGAGGACGACACGCTCGGGCGATCCACACCGCGCCCGGATCGTCCGGTAGGCGTCCTCGATGTACGGCACGGTGTCGCCGAACTCACGCTCGACACGGTCCACCTCGGCCATCGCCGCTTCATCGTCTCCGAACTCGTGCATCAAGGTGGCGCGGGAGAGCTCGAGTGTCGGGGTCGCCCAACCTCCGTGCCTGACCGCGGACCGTCGAAGGAGTTCGAGACCCTCTGAAAGTCCGAGGTCGTAACGCCAGTCGGTCGACAAATCCTCTTTGTTCAGCGCTGACCGACTCTTCCAAACGCTCGATGCGTACCAGGTCCATCCCATGTACTCGAACCGATCGCTCAGGCTCTCCATGACGATGGCGCACCATGGATAGAGCCAGTGAACGAGGTCTTGCTGTACGACCACCGAACCGCCGGGAATGAGTGACGGGAACCACTCTCGTACGACGTGAGCGTTGACCTCCCACGTCTTGCAGACATCGATGAACAAGATCTCGATCGGATCTCCGCCCCACCTCTGCTCGAGGATGTCGCCTTCGTGCAGCGTGATCAGGTCGCGGTACGGCGCGACGTTCCGTTCGAAGAAGGGCCGGAGGGACGCGCCGGGAACAAGGAGGTCGATGTCCGCGGAATATCCCGAGGTGTGCTCAGGCTCTGCCCGCAGAAAATCGTAGGTGTGAATCGCTCCCTGACTCGCTTCCGTTCGGGCGCGGAGTCCGGATGCGAGAGCGACAGTCGAGCCACCGACAAAACACCCCGCGTCGATGATTGCGCCTGACCCGCCGGACCGGCGCGCGATCTCGAAGAGCAAGGCGCGCTCCTCGTAGGAGAGCATGGATGTGACCGACCTCACGACGTCGGGCATCAGCGGAAGTCCGGAGTCGATGAGTCGACCGGTGCGCGTTTTCAGGAGCTGCTCCTCGCCGTGGGTGTCAAGTCATCGACAGTGCGCCCGTCGGCGCGCCACCCGAGCTCGTTTGCTGTCGATGGCAGGGCGGTGAAGGCAATTTCTGCGGAGGCTACGGAGGCGGGGTGACCGCCGACATCAAGCGCGGGCATCGCTCCTTCAATGCGGTGAAGGCCGCGCTCACGGATATGTTGGAAAGGGCGAGCATGGACGTGTCCGACACGCGGTATGACGCCACTATCTTGTCGACGAACACGCCTCGATAACTGCCCTCCGCGAAGCGGCAGAACAAGTCGTAGTCTTCCCATCCGTACAGACGTCGGTCGGTCGAGTAGCCGTTCATGGACCGCAGCGCGCTGGTCCTGAACAAGGCCATAGCGTCGATGTAGTTACCGTGACGAAGTCTCAGCGGTTCCCAGGGAAAGAAGCTCACCAGACCGTACGGCTCGCCAACCTTGTACGAGCTCAGGATGCCATACGCGAAGCTGGCGCCCGGGTCCGAATGCAAAGCAGCAACCAGGTCCCCCAAACCGTTCCTGTATACCGCGTTGTCGGCGTCCAGGACGAAGCAGTACTCACCGTGGGCGAAATCCAAGGCCGAGTTGCGGGCAGCAGGCAAGCCGCGGTTTATCGGATGAGCAAGCAGCAGAAGACGGATCTCAGGATGGCGTCTTCCCCATTCCGCGACGGCGTCGCCCGAGCCGTCGGTGGAGCCGTCGTCGACCACGATGATCTCGAAGTCCATGTCGTCCGACGTGACCAGGGAGTCGAGCGCCTCGGTGATCTCAGCGCCGTGATTGTAGAGAGCGGTGATGATCGATGTTCTCACCGCAGCACGAGCCTCGAACGTTGGAGTTGAAAAGGCGATCCGGATGTCGGGAATCCGTTTGTTCTCAGCTCCCGTGAGCACCGCCCGGGTCGCCATCCTTCTGAGGTCGATGAGGTCGAGGCGTACCTCCTTCAAGACGCGTCGAATGGCCGCTGACTCCGGGTCAGTCGCCGGATAGGCGGTACTGGGGACGATGACCGTGCTGAAATCATCAGCGGCTTCAGGTATTCCGGCCAACTCGTCGAGGTCGAGCCCGTCTTCTTCCGATGCCGTTTGACCTCCTTGGTCCTCGGGCGAAGAGGGAATCCTCGTCGAGCGATCGAGCGAAGAGGCGGTATCGATCAGCCGTTGTGCACTTGCGGCCAGGGGAAGCTCCGATCGTATGAATTCGTAGGCGTTCCTCCGAAGTCGCCTCCTGAGATCGGCGTCCGCGAGGACCTCTTCGAGCAACACGCCGATGACTTCGGGGCGGCACGACACGAAATGCTCTCCCGCGACCAGAGGCCCGAAATCCGTGGACTGTTCGCTGACGACGACGCATCCGGAGTGAATCGCATCGAGGACCCTCGCCCACTCGAAGTACGGCTCCTCGGATTGGTGGATGTTGAGGAGCGTCGCCGAGTCTCGGAGCAGTTCGAACTTCTCCTCGCCGGGCACGAAGTTGACCGTTCTTGTCGAATTCGGGCGCGAGTTGTCCGAGATGATCAGCCGGGAGCGCACTTGGGAGAGAAACGGCGCGCATCCGGCAAGGACGCGTCCGCGACGGGGCGTGAAACACCCCATGAAGAGCGCGTCATACTTCCGATCTTCGTCTTCGGTGAAGTGGTCCAATGATGAGGAATATCCGAGTTGCAGGTGCTGGGCCTCCACCCCCCTGAGCGCGTACTCGCGCACCGCTCCCGCATTGATGTCGAAGAGAGCACCCCCGAGTTTGGACAAGCGCACGTTGTCCTCGAAGTGAGGGGTTCCCGGTTGCTCTGCGGACACGAACACTGTTCGTTTGAGCAGACGCTCGTCGATGGGAGTCCGGTGATCCTCCAGGACGAAATACTCGTGAGGTGGTAACAGGGCGTAGACGCGACCACGTTCCGGAGGAGGGAATCCGGTGGTCGAAAGCGAAGTTCGAACCCCGAGCCGTTCGACCTCGAATCGCAGTGAAGCTGCGAGCTCGAAGAAGAACGCGTTCTGTCCCGGCGACATCACCAGCGCTAGCTCCCGCATCGGCTCAAGCTACAAGAGCTGATCGCGGGGATCAGGAGTCGTCAGAATTTCCTCCTGGAGGCGAACGCCGGGTATTCTGCCCTCGTGTCTCCCGCCGAGTCGACCCCGGTGCGGAGTCTGCTGGATTCATCGACCTCGTGGAAGCCCGCGCAGCTCACTGAGGCGTTGCTCGCCGCGGAGGGGCGTTGGGCCTCCACGCTGTTGCAGGGCCGTTCCGTCGTCGACATCACGCCGGGAATCAGCTCCGCGACGAGCGAGCTGGCGCTCGGCGCCGAGTCTCTGGTGATCGTCTCCCCGAGGGTCGCGATCACCGAAGTGCTCCGGGAGCGTTCTGGACCGGAGTCGGGATTCGAAGTGCGTCTCGCCGAGCCGTCCGACATGCCCTTCGACGCGGGGAGCTTCGGCGCCGCGGTGTTCTTCGAGGCCGGACGGTCTCCTGCGGGTGAGATCGAAGGCGTTCTGCGCGAGACCGAGCGCATCCTCGACAAAGAGGACGGACTGCTGATCACATCCCTCGGCGTCCCGAGCGTCCGTACCGTCGAATGGCAGGGCGTGCTCCAGACCTTGACGACGACGTTGGAGGAGTTGTTCAGCAACGTCTCAGTTGTCGAGTTGACGATCGCGCTCACTGCAACCTTTTCCAGCGCGCCAACAGGTGCTGCTCTCGAAACTGGTCGAGGGTCCGAGGCGGCCGAGCGACCGGTACTCGACACAATCGTCATTGCGTCCCACGGCCAGCTTCCCGACTTCGGAACGAGTGGTGCACTGTCGTTCCCGGTCGATCTGGAACTGTGGGAGCGGTCGCGCGAGGCCTTGCTCGAGACGGCCCGCATCTCGCAGGCTCGAGCCGCGCGAGCGGAGAAGATGGCAGACGAACGCGACTATCTGATCAGGGAGCTGTTCGCCTCGGAACAAATGCTCTCTTCGCAGTTCGACCTCTTGCGACGGCACGAGGTCTCGCCGCGGGCATCGTCACTGTTTCGGGCGCGTCTCGAAGCTCTCGAAGATGCGCAGGCCGAGATCGCCGATCTGAGGACCTCGACGAGCTGGCGGATCACCAAGCCGCTTCGTCTACTGAAGGAAATCCTCCGCTAGCGGTGTCTGACCCCGCGAGCCCGAGTTGGGATTGGCAACGTCCCGCCAAGGTTTGACATGCCCGGACCACACGCCCCCCACACCGCGAGGATGCCTCTGGAAGAGCTGGTGACGTTGTTGCGCTGTCCTCGTTGTCACCGGAAGGTTCGGATCGACGGCCCGGGTGTCGTGTGCGAGGGCCCGTCGATGCATCGCTTCGCCACCCAGGATGGAGCCCTCATCGCGCTTCCCGAGGACCGCGATGTCGTGACCATGCCGGTCGATCACGTGAGCAATCAGATCGACGGGGAGGTGCTGGACTGGCTGGACAGCTTGCCGGGTTATTCCCTCAACCTCGGTGCCGGAGCTACGACCCGGCGTCCATCGCGCTGCGTGGAGCTCGAGTACTCCGTCTTCGCCAACACCACCGTTGTCGGCGATGCGCACCAGCTTCCGTTCGAAGACGATGTCTTCGACGCGGTGGTGAGCTACAACACCTTCGAGCACCTCGCCGACCCGGCCGCCGCGGCCGACGAGATCTACCGGGTGCTCAAGCCCGGGGGGTCGCTCCGGCTCCAGACGGCGTTCCTCCAGCCTCTGCACGAGGAGCCGGCGCACTTCTACAACGCGACCGAGTACGGCCTCCGTCGCTGGTTCTCCAACTTCGACATCCACGACTGCTTCGTGCCCCAGAACATGATCCCGCCGTATGCACTCGGTTGGATGTCCGAAGTGGTCCTGTCGGCCGTCGGCGCGGAGCTGGGCCCGGACGAACGTGACGTCGTCGCGGCATCACGCATGCAGGATTGGGAGCGTTCCTGGCTTCGGGGTCCCGAAGACCCGTGGCGTCCTTCGGTCATCGTCGACTCTCTCAGTCAACAGGGCCAGCACCGAGCTTGTTTCGGCTTCGAGTTGCGTGCATCGACGCCCTCCCGGCGTCACCCCACGTCCGAGCCCGCGCGTCCCGCCGGCGCGGCAGATGCAGACGCGGCCACGACCGGGAACTGCTTCTTCTGGTCGCGACCCGGGTCGATCGCCGCTCGGCGGGTCGGACGCGATGCCTCTGGAAGAGCTGGTGACGTTGTTGCGCTGTCCTCGTTGTCACCGGAAGGTTCGGATCGACGGCCCGGGTGTCGTGTGCGAGGGCCCGTCGATGCATCGCTTCGCCACCCAGGATGGAGCCCTCATCGCGCTTCCCGAGGACCGCGATGTCGTGACCATGCCGGTCGATCACGTGAGCAATCAGATCGACGGGGAGGTGCTGGACTGGCTGGACAGCTTGCCGGGTTATTCCCTCAACCTCGGTGCCGGAGCTACGACCCGGCGTCCATCGCGCTGCGTGGAGCTCGAGTACTCCGTCTTCGCCAACACCACCGTTGTCGGCGATGCGCACCAGCTTCCGTTCGAAGACGATGTCTTCGACGCGGTGGTGAGCTACAACACCTTCGAGCACCTCGCCGACCCGGCCGCCGCGGCCGACGAGATCTACCGGGTGCTCAAGCCCGGGGGGTCGCTCCGGCTCCAGACGGCGTTCCTCCAGCCTCTGCACGAGGAGCCGGCGCACTTCTACAACGCGACCGAGTACGGCCTCCGTCGCTGGTTCTCCAACTTCGACATCCACGACTGCTTCGTGGCCCGCGCCACGAGTCCGTCGCGGATGTTCGCCTGGCTTGCCAATCACATCCTCTTCCATGTCGAGCAGTGCCGCGGACCCGAGGTGCGCGAGATGGTTGGCGCGATGAAGCTGTCGCAGTGGGCACGGTTCTGGAGTGAACCGAAGACCCGAGTCGGATTCATCCCGGTGGTCTTCAATCTCCTTCCCATGGAGACTCGTGCGCACTTCTCCGCGGGGTTCGAACTTCGCGCCGGCAAGGCACCGAAAACGGCATCGGGGAGCTCGGAGGAGCCGGTCGCGATCAGCGTCCACCAGCGAGCGCCCGGCGATTCGCGAGCTGCTGTCTAGCGGTACGCCCCGGGTTGCATGCGCGGGAGCGATCGACCCCGCGATGTCATCGTGTTCTACAACTGAGCAGCGTCCATGTCGAGCGTCGCCGCCTCCGGTCGTCCCGGCTGGGGCGAGGCTGGGGACAGCTGCGTGTTCCCCCAATCCCGAACGGTCGCGACCGTTGTCCAGACCGCGCCGACGACTGCGACGACGACGACGGGATAGCTGAACCGATACGCAGTCCCAATCGCCAACGGGAAGTACGTCAGTTCGTAGACCAGGGCCGCGATCATGAACCACATGACGATGCTCGAGAGAGCCGGGGAGCTGGTACGGCGGCGCTGGAAGAGGAGGGCCGAGATGCAGAGAAGGAGCACGATCACATAGATGAACGGTCGGAAAAGTACACCTCCTCTTGTCAGGCCCTGGTCCTCCGCGAAGAGAGCTACGTACGAGCGCATCGCGTCGTTGAGTTGTGGATGGGCGAACGCGAACCCCCACTTGTTCCCGTCGATTCCGAGATGCATCGGATATTGCGGGGCCTCGTCAATGCCGAGCTGATGCACGAAGAGTGAACTTCTCTCCTTGAGGTAGGTCGTCGGGTACTTCTTCAGCGCGTCGAGCCATTCGGATGAGAGCGCGTCGGCGGCAGGATCTCGACCAAAGGGAGTGTCGACCCGGACCGGGGGCGGCCCGCCCGCCGGGTTTGTCACCAGGGTCACCACGTTTTCGGGGTTCCATATCGCGGACAGAACCGACAGCTTCTGACTCGGAAAGGCTCGGGCCCCAAGGAGAACCTTGTGCTCGCGAACCGAGATCGCGGTGAGGTCGTAGGCGTAGAGGTGCGTCTGAGGTCTCGGGGACTGATCGACTCCCGCGACCGCATACATTCCCTCGAGAACGACGAGGAGCAGCACCACCAAGCCGATGGCAACACCGCCGACCGCCAGCGTCCGTCGTCGCGCGCCCCGGCGAACCAATTGCGAGGCGGCAATGCCACAGAGCACGATGACGAACGGAAACGAGTTCTGTCGAGCTGCGAAGCACACGAACGCGGCGATGCCCGCGGTCGCGTACCAAAACACCGCCACTCGTCCCCGCGAACGTGACGCCGTCATCACCGCACCGAACCCCAGCAACGCCCCTGCCGTCATCCAGGTGTCGCGCCCCAGGAGTGGAAGCTGGGCCAGTACTGGCGGGAAGAACGTCACCGCTACCGTCGTGAACGCGCTCGTCAGTGGACGCAACACCGTTCGAAGGATGAGGAAGATACCGAACATGAAGGTCAGGACCTGACCGGCCAAGAGTCCGGCAGGTCCTATTCCGACACCGTCGAGGAGGCGCCAACCGAGTTCCAGAGCCGGGGCGTGCCAGTTGTTCAGGGTCGATTCACCAATCGCTTGCGAGTACTGGACCAGGGTGTCGGCGTTCATATAGCCAGGACTGAAGATGTAGGTGATGGTCGCGGCGCACGCAATGATCGTCAGGGCAGCAAGAATGTCGCTCTCGAACGCTCGCCGAAGTGGTGAGCGCGGATTTGCGGTGCGCTCAGACGGTGTCGATTGCTCCGCGTCGTCGAGTCCAACGAACGTGGATGGTGGTCCCTGGGCCGAGAGCGACGCTTCAATCGGGTCGGGCGTTGGCGTCACAACCGACCCGGGCGGCTCGGGGCCTCGGCCACGCTGGAGGGCGTCATCACGACCACCGCCGCTCTGAGCGCGGCCGACGAGCGCGGAGCTCGAAGCCAGCGGCACGGCGACGTTCTGTTGGGGCGGGAAGGTGTGTCAGAAGCTCCCAGTGCGGCCCGGCGCGGCTCGACGGATCGGACCAAAGGCGGGAGGTCGGATGTTCGGGGCGACATGAAACCTCTCGTTGGTTCGGCTGCTCGGGGCATGTGGTGGGCGCACTCGGTCCCCTTCCCGGCGACCGGCCGCGCTACCGTAGGGCGCCGATGAGCACGCTCCAAGAGTACGCACAGGCCCGTGAGCTGACCCTCAACCTTACGCTCCGAGAGCTGCGCGGAAAGTACAAGCGCTCCGTACTCGGGTGGACCTGGTCGCTGCTCAATCCGCTGTCGACGATGGTGATCTTCTCGATCATCTTCGCGGTGTTTCTCAAGGTCCAGCCGCCGACCGGCGATCCGAGTGGGCTCCATTCCTTCGCGCTGTTCCTTCTCTGTGGCTTGTTGCCGTGGAACTTCTTCTCTATTGGTACGACCGCGTCGATGGGTTCGTTGATCGCGAATAGCAACCTGATCAAGAAGGTGTATTTCCCGCGGGAGATCCTCGTCGCCTCCACCGTCGCCGCGGTGCTCGTCGCCTTCTTCGTCGAGATGGGCGTGCTCGGTGTCGTGCTCCTGTTCTTCGGGAACATGGTCCTGCCGTGGATCCCGGTGGTGATTCTCATCATGCTGATCGAGGCGATGTTCGTGCTCGGGATCGGCTTGACGCTGAGCGTGGTCGACGTCTATTTCCGCGACACCGAGCATTTCATGAACATCGCCTTGCAGGCGCTCTTCTACTCTGCGCCGATCGTCTATCCGATCAGCTATGTGCCGAAGACCGCTGACGTCTTGGGGATGACCATTCCCCTCCGCACGATCTACGAGCTGAACCCGCTCGTCACCTTCGTGGAGTCGTTCCGGAGCGTCCTCTACGACCTCGCGTTTCCTCCGATCGGCGATCTCGCGTACCTCACGGCGTGGGCGGTGGTGTTGCTGGGGTTCGGGCTCTGGGTGTTCGGGAAGCTCGAGCGTCGGTTGGCGGAGGAGCTGTGAGTCCCGAGATCGCGATCGCGGTCAAGGATGTCGGCAAGAAGTATCGGCTGTACTACGAGCGGAACCAGTCGCTCAAGGCGTCGTTCATGCGGCGACACCGCGTGAAGTACGACGAGTTCTGGGCGCTCCAGAACATCTCGTTCGAGGTGCCGAGTGGTACCACGTTCGCGCTCATCGGCGAGAACGGATCCGGGAAGAGCACGTTGCTGAAGTGCATTGCCCGGATCCTCAGGCCCGAGTCGGGTGAGATCGTCACCAAGGGCAAGATCTCGGCGCTCCTCGAGTTGGGAGCCGGCTTTCATCCCGAGCTCTCGGGTCGGGACAACGTGTTCGTCAACGGATCGATCCTCGGCCTGAGTCGCAAAGAGATCGAACGCCGCTTCGACCAAATAGTCGAGTTCGCCGGCCTCGAGAAGTTCATCGACGTCCCGGTCAAGAACTACTCCTCGGGGATGTACATGCGTCTCGGATTTTCCGTGGCCATCAACGTCGATCCGGACATCTTGTTGATCGACGAGGTGCTGGCGGTCGGCGATGCCGAGTTCCAGCTCCGCTGCCTCGAGAAGATCGACGAGCTCCGGAGCACGGGCAAGACGATCGTGATCGTCACGCATGCCCTCGGGTCGATCCGCAACCTCTGCGACACGGTCGCGCTGCTCGAGCACGGCGAGCTGCAACGCGTCGGAACTCCGTCCGAAGTGATCGATGAGTACCTCGGCGACGTGTTCCTGGACCGGGTACCAGATGGTGCTCACGGGGAGCGATGGGGCTCCGGCGAGGGCCAGATCGAACGGATCGAAGTCCTCGACGCCGACGAGCAGCCTGCCCGTCACATCCGGACTGGGGATGCGGTGACCTTTCGCCTCCACTACCGGATGCACGAACCGCTGGAGCAGCCGGTCTTCGGGATCTCGTTGCAGCGAATCGACGGCGCCGAGGTGACGAACCCGAACACGCGAGACGCCGGCCTGGTCCCCGAGCGCGTCGTCGGAGCCGGCTTCGTCGACCTCAAGCTCGACCGGCTCCCCCTCGTGCCCGGTACCTACGACCTCAGCGCATCCCTCGTGAACTACACGCTCGCGCACTTCTACGATGCTCGCTACCGCGCGGTCCGCTTCGACGTCGAACCGGGAACGCCCTACGCGGAATACGGCATTCTGGCCCTGGACGCGACGTGGAGCGGGGCGGTTCTCCAACCGTGAGCCAGCCGCGTCAGAGAATTCTGGTGGCGACGGGTGATGTGCTCGAGCCCAAGATGGCCGGGCCTGCCATCCGCGCCTGGCAGATCGCGATCGCGCTGTCGCGGACACACGAGGTCCAGCTCGTGAGCACCCTCGCGTGCGACCTCACCCACCCCGACTTCTCAGCCAGCTTCGCCGATGCGGTGAACTTGCCCGACCTGGTGGAACGATCCGACGTCATCGTGTTCCAGGGCAACCTCATGGCGCAACACCCTGCCGTGCGCACGACCTCCAATGTCGTGGTGGTCGACATCTACGATCCCTTTCATCTCGAAGTGTTGGAGCAATCGAAGGGTCTTGCTCCCGTTGATCGCCTCCGCCTGTCCCGTTCCACGACGAGTGTGCTCAACGAACAGCTGAGTCGCGGAGACTTCTTTCTGTGCGCCTCCGGCAAGCAGCGCGACTTCTGGCTGGGTCAGCTCGCGGGCATGGGGCGAATCAATCACGCGACCTACGACGACGACGAGAACCTGCGATCGCTGATCGCCACGGTGCCGTTCGGCGTGCCGGACTCGAGTCCCGACCACACGAGGCGCGTCCTGAAGGGCGTGCACCCGGGAATCGGCGTCGACGACAAGGTCGTGCTCTGGGGCGGTGGGGTGTACAACTGGTTCGACCCGTTGACGCTCTTGCGTGCGATGGCGCGGCTCACGGTCCGACTGCCGAACGTTCGGCTGTACTTCCTCGGGCTCAAGCACCCCAATCCGCACGTCGGCGAGATGAGCATGGCGGTGCAGACCCGGGCGTTGGCCGATGAGCTCCAGCTCACCGGTACGCACGTGTTCTTCAACGAGGACTGGGTTCCGTACGAGGATCGCCAGAACTACCTGCTCGAGTCCGATGTCGGGGTGAGCACTCATTTCGACCACATCGAGACCGCGTTTTCGTTCCGGACTCGCATCCTCGACTACTTCTGGGCCGGACTTCCGGTCGTCAGCACCTCTGGTGACGCACTCTCCGACATGATCGAGGCGGCCGGCGCCGGTATCGCGGTGCCCCCCAACGACGTTGGCGCGCTCGAAGACGCACTGTTCGACCTTCTGTCTGACGAGCAGACTCGGTCAGCATGCGCGATGGCAAGCGCGAAGCTCGCCGACGAACTGACATGGAGTCGCGCGCTCGAGCCGCTGCTCGAGTTCTGCCGTTCGCCGCGACGGGCCCCCGACCTGGTCGATCCGCTCTTCGACACTCATCCGTCGCCGCGTCTCCGCGGTCGCCGGTTCGTCGACCGAGTTCGGCGTGACCTCGAGATCGCGGCTGCCACCATCCGGCGGCGCGACTTCCGTGAGCTCCTCGTCCGTGCTCGCAACCGCGTCCGAGTGCTCACCCGGCGTGCCTGACCCGCAACCGGGTGGGGATGCACCAGGACCGGGCCGGGATTTCCAATCGGCGAACGGTACGCTGAGCGCCGCCTCGGCTCCTCCCGAGCCAAGATCACGAACGAGCCCACGTCGATCAGGAGCCTGTTGATGGTTTCGCGCTTGCGTCGGAAGATCGCTGACCGTCTGGGCGGCGCAGGCGCGTTCAGCACCGCGAGCACACCAGCGAGCCCAGAGGGTGCGCCCACCCCGGCGATGCGAACGACGTTCGAAGGCTACGTGCACGCCGCGCCGAGCTCGCAGAACGCGGTCGACCTCTTTGCCGGTGAGTGGTCGTCGGCATTCCCCGAGCACGCGGGCGTCCAGGCAGGTCCGATCCCACTGGGCGCCGACGACAGGATTCTCCTGCTGAACGACGCCTTCGGCTCGATCGACGGTTGGAGCGTGCTCGAGCTCGGCCCGCTCGAGGGTATGCACACCTACATGCTCGAGCAGATGGGCGCGTCGTCGGTCACGGCGATCGAGGGAAGCAGCCGTGCATTTCTGCGGTGCCTGATCACGAAGGAGATCCTTGGCCTACAGCGCGCGCACTTCGAGCTCGGCGACTTCAGCGACGTTCTGGACGAAGCACCGCGGAACTTCGACCTCGTTCTCGCGAGCGGCGTCCTGTACCACCAGCTCGACCCGTGCCGGATGCTGGCGGGGGCCAGTCGCGTCGCGCCCCGGCTCTACTTGTGGACGCACTATTTCGACCAATCCATGTTCGACACCCGACCCTATCTCGTCCCCCGATTCACGACGACGACGACGACCGAGTTTCAAGGGCACCAGTTCACGCTGTACGTCCACCAGTATGCGGAGTCACTCGAGCGCAAGGATTTCTGTGGGGGCCACAACGAGACGTCGCGCTGGATGGCGCTCGAGGACCTCGACCGGGTCATCGCCATGTGCGGGTACGAGCCGAGGATCCGAAAGGTGGACCCGGATCATCCCAACGGGCCCGCGGTCACGATGATCCTCTCGAAGCCAGGCTGACTAGCGGAGGCCGACCTCGGAGGGAGTGCGGCCGTCCGCGTCGATCAAGGTCAGGTAGTTCGCCCCGGGGAGAAAGTTGACGTTGTAGTACGGGTCGGTGAGCAGTGCGGGCCCCCAACGTTCCTCGAGGAACGCGCTCTCCACGGGCTCGACCGGGACGAAGCCTCGACTCGACGACTCGTAGTGCATGAGCTGGACCTCAGGCGTGAACACGATGCGGGACCCGTTGGATCGCAACTTGAGGCAGTAGTCGACGTCGTTGTAGTTGCGCGGGAGCGAGGGAGAGAACCCGCCCACCTTCATGAAGTCCTCCCGGCGGGTCATGAGACAGGCGGCCGTCACGACGGAGCAGTTCGAGGCGATCCGGAGGTTCGAACGGTACCCGGGGTGGTCTCCCGGGTAGCCGTAGTACGAATGGCCGGGGTTGCCGCGATCGAGCACGACGCCGGCGTGTTGGATACGACCGTCACCCAACCGGAGCAGTGCGCCGACGGCTCCGACGCCGTCGTCGCTCGCGAATGCCACGAGCGTCTCGATCCAATCTGAGGTGACGACTTCGGTGTCATCGTTCAGGAGCAGGAGATACTCGCTGTCGCTCTCGATGACACCAACGTTGATCTTGCGCGAGAAGTTGAACGCATCGCCATACTCGACGAGGCGGAGGCGTTCACCGGCGATCGCCTCGAGCGCCCGGAGCGTCTTCGGGTCGGTCGACGAGTCGAACACACAGATGAGCTCGTAGTTCTGGTACGAAGAGCGCTCGACGACACTCTGGACGCAGTTGACCACCAGCGGAACGACCTCGGCACGTACGCGCCGCTCCGTTCCGGCGGTAGGAATGACGATGCCCACGCGGGGCTGCGTCGGCAACCGCGGACGAAGCCTGATGACAGAGTCCCGTTCGCTGCGTTCCGTGCAGAACGGCGCTCCGATGCGAAGGAGGTGGGCGTCGACGACAGACTGCGCATCGTCGAGCTGCATCGCAGGTGTGTCGCCGTCTCCGGCGCGGTGATAGAGCGCCTGCCGACACATGGTCGATCCGGCGTGCGTGCTGGCTGACGCGCAACGCGAGGTCGTACTCCCATGCAGTCCCCGCCTCCGGACGGAGCGCTCCCACTTCGTCCACCAGGCTCCGGCGGAAGGCACAGGCTCGTCCGAGATAGTGCTGGTTGAGGAGTCGCTCCGGTGACCAGTCCGGCTTGTAGAAGGGTTCCGATCGAACGGTCCCGGAGATGGAGTCTTCGTCGGTGTAGATGAGATCGGTCTGGTCAGTGATGTGCGCGTCGACGTGCGCGAGCGCGTCGCGGTGGAGCACGTCGCCCGCGTCGATGAAGAGGATGAACTCACCGCGTGCCGATGCGACCGCCTCACGAGCGGGCTGCCCGGTTCGGGTGGATCGGGCGCTCGCGACGATCTCCCAATCGTGCGATACCTGCGCGCTGATCGATGCGGTGGTCGTGGTCTCGTTCGTCGGATCCCCGTCGTGGAGAACGACGACCGAGAAACGCGGTGCCGGCATGCTCAACCCTGGCGGGGAAGGAAGTGCCTGAGCTTGCGGCCAATCGTCGTCCGCAGCTGCAGGTAGCGCGACAGGACGCCCCAGAACGGCGAGTGTCGGAGTCGCTCGAGATCGCGTACGGCCAGCTCATGGCGCCGCAGCTCGTCCTCGAGCGTCGCCACGCGTCCGAGTGCAGCACCGAGCTGTGCTTCACCGGCGGCGAGGCGGTCGCGTTCGGTCAGCAGCTCCTCACCGACCTCCTGGAGGCGCCGGCGGTACTCGTTCATTTCGCTTCCGTCGAACGCTTCCTCGAGCTGTCGCTGGCGGGTCAGCGCCGCTTGGCGCAGCTCGCCGACCTCCTCGGTGAGGCGGAACGATGCTCGTTCGTACCGGCGGATGGTCTCGCTGAGGGCTTCGTCTCTGCGGGTGAACAAGGCAGCCCATGGAGTGATGACCGTGGCGTTGAAGTCGAGGTCGCGGAGGAAGCCGTGTTGGGCCAAACGAGCGGCCCACTCATCGGTGGGTTGGACGTTCACATGGGTTGCCTCGGCGTAGCCGTGCGGTGACGTCGACAGCAACAAGCGGTCGGTGGCGGCGCAGAGGTTCGCCAGCGCGCGAGAAGCCTCCGGTTCCGGGATGTGCTCGAGGACCTCGATGCAGGTGATGAGGTCGTATCTCCGAGGGAGCGGGTCCGCGAGCGAAGCCCGGGTGCAGAACCCTCGAGCACCAGGGGCCAGGTGGTCGATCGCCCACTCGGACACGTCGACGCCGTACGCCTCGACCCCTCGCTCTCGAAGGGCTTCGACGAAGAGCCCGATTGCGCATCCCGCATCGAGCGCGGTGTTGGGTGCCAGATCGCGAACCACCGTCTCGGCGATCTCACCGAAGAACGTGCGCCAGTGCTCGTTGCGCTCGTACGGGGTGCCGCAATCGTGGGCGTAGTAGTACGAGCCGAAGATGCCGCTCTCGTCGGTCGCATCGGACTGGCCGGCCCCCGACACCGAGGCGCCCGTCACCGAATCGTGGACAGCCATGAATGCGGATGCTAGCGGTTTGGTCGCGGAACCCATTGACCGCTCCGTGTGCGGCTCCCGAGCGATGCCCTTGCTAGCCTCACGTTCGGTTCGGGCCGCGAGCAGAGGGTAGGGACGCCGTGATCTGGCCCCGATGGACGCGCACGGGGACCATCGCGTGCGTCGCCATCGTGGTGGTCGTGTGCACGACGACGGCGACCGCTCGTGCGCAACAAGATCCGACACCAGCACCGACGTCGACCGTGCCTTCCTCGACGTCGACGCCACCGTCGACGACTGCACCGACGACCTCGCCGACGTCACCGTCGACGACGATCCCGTCCCCGACGACGCCGCCGGAGTCGACGACGGTGCCACCGGTCACCGACACGTCGGCCCCGTCCACGACGACCCCGGCGACGACGACCCCGGCTCCGCCTGACACCAACGGTTCGGTGTCGGCGCAGGCGGTACCGGCCGGCGCTGCCGACGAGGTGTTCGCGCGAGGTACCGACGGTGCGCTCTGGTGGCGTCAGCTCGCCACGACCGGATGGTCGCTCTGGCAGTCCTTCGGTGGTGGCGTCGTCGGCACGCCCGCCGCGGTCGCCGAGAGCGGCGGCGCCGTCTCGGCCTTCGTGCGCGGCACGGACGGCGCGTTGTACCGCCGGCGCTACGACGGCACCACCTGGTCCGGCTGGAACGGCTTCGGCGGACTGCTCACGAGCGATCCCGTGGCGTGGTCGAATGCGACCGGCGTCTACGTGTTCGCCCGCGGGGGAGACGGCGCGCTCTACTGGGGGAAGTTCACGACGGGCGGTTCCTGGTCGGGATATCACCGGCTGGGCGGTGCAGTGTCCGGTCGGCCGGCCGTCGCCGAAGACTCGAGCGGCCTGTACGTGTTCGTGGTGGGCGCCGACAGCGCGGTATGGGTGCAGCGATTCGTCAATGACGTGCCTGGAGGCTTCGTGGGCCTCGGTGGCGGGGTGTCATTCGGGTTGACGGCCGGTGTCGACTCGACCGGAGTGACGGTCTACGTCCGCGGCAATGACGGCGGCCCGTACCGCCGCCGGTCCATCGGCGGCGGCACGTTCGCGCCCTGGCAACCGCTCGGGGGATACCTCACCTCGGTTCCCGCCGTCACCGGCAACGGGCCGACGAGCCGCCTGTTCGCCCGGGGCGGTGACAACGCGCTGTACGTGCTGACCATCAGCAACGGCGCGCCACAGGGGTGGCAGAGCCTCGGCGGCGGGATCACGTCGAACCCGGCCGCGACCTCGGACACGAACGGGACGTCCGTCCTCGCACGCGGTCTGGACGGCCTGCTCTACGCGGGGCGCTTCGAGAGCTCGTGGTCGGGGTGGCAGCAACTGCCGTCCGTCGTGCTCGGTTCCGACCCCAGCGCGATGGCCGCGCCGGTGATCAACGCGGCGCCGGCGGCGCCCGCAGCCGGTCTGGGCTTCGACGCGTGCGAGGCGCCGTCGACCAGCGCGATGGCGACGTGGCGGCTCTACTCCCCCTACACGACCATCGGGATCTACATCGGTGGGGTCAACCGCGCCTGCCCGAACCGCGCGCTCGACTCCAGCGCGTGGCTGAACACCGTGCGCGCCCAGGGTTGGCGCTCCATCCCGATCTACGTCGGGCTGCAGGCTCCGTGCGTCACCTTCACCTCGGCCACGATGAGCGGCGACCCCTTCACGGCGTTCCTGCAGGGCAGCATGGCCGCGACTGACGCGAGCACGCGGGCCGCGACTGTGGGTCTGTTCCCAGGCTCACCCATCTACTTCGACATGGAGGGTTACAACAACGCCGATGCCGGGTGCGTGGCCGCGGTGCAAGGCTTCATCGACGGGTGGGTCCTCCAGCTCCACCAGAGCGGCTATGCCGCAGGCATGTACAGCAGCCTGTGTTCGGGCATCGTCGATCAGGCGGCGGTCTTCGGCACTCCGGGGAACTACCCCCTGGACGCGATCTGGATCGCCGCCTGGGCGTTCAACGACCAGAACGATCCTCGGTACGCGACCTACGTACCGGGTCTCTCCGGCTTCACCGGTTGCGGAGCAGCTTTGCCGGACGCGCTGTGGTCCTACCACCAGCGAATCCGGCAGTTCCGCGGTGGTCACAACGAGACCTACGCCGGGATCACGATCAACATCGACACCAACGCGATCGACGGTCCGACCGCGGGATGACTTCCCGGGTTTCGCAGGTCACGGCACGTTGGTGACCGCGGGCTCGGAGAGTCCCGCGGCCGTCAGCCCGGTCCAGCCGACGAAGCCCGGGGCCTGCCAGTACAGGTTGTTGTCGCCGCCGCGTACCACGACCCGGACCCGGGTCCCGTCGTAGACCGGATGCGGATCGGAACTGGTGTAGCCGCCGAGCGCGATCCACCCGGACGCCGGCGCCGCCGGTGGAAGCTTCTGGTAATAGACGCCGCCGTCACCGCCGCGCGCGAACACGTAGGTGTTCGTGCCGTCGAAGGTGGTACCGGGATTGGAGGTGATGCCCCCGCCCAGCGCGCTCCAGCCGGCCGGTGTGCCGTCGGCGGCCACGTGCTGTCGGTACATGCCCAGGTCGCCGCCGCGGGCGAACACCGTGACGCCTCCGGTCCCGACTGCGTCGCGTGCCGCCGCCGGGTTCGACGAGATGAACCCGCCGAGGGATCGCCACGACGTCGGGTTGCTGTCGACGACCTGTTCGTAGACCGAGCCGTCTCCCCCGCGCACGAACACGTACTTCGTCGTGCCGAGCGTGGCAACGGCCGGCGGGCTGGTCGCCAGGCCACCGAGGGCCGAGTAGCCGCCGGCCGGGGTGGGCGACGCCACCGTGCCGGTGATGTGCTTCCAGTACACCGAGCTGTCCAGACCGCGCACGAAGACGTCGATGCCCGAGCTGGTCGTGACCGGCACCGGGTCACCGATGATGCCGCCACCGAGTGACGACCACGGTGTCGGGCCGGACGGAAGGATTCGTCGCCACCAGAGAGCGCCGTCGGTACCGCGCGCGAAGACCGCGGTACCGCTGGAGTCGGCGGTTGCGGTCGGCGCGCCAGTGCCGACCGCGCCGAGCGACACCGGCGGGGCCGCGCTCGAACCGGTGACCCGCTGAGTGGTGATCTCGCCGGCGACGCCGGTCTGGTTGAAGACGTCGATCGTCGCGCCGGCGACGGTCCGCGACCTCGGAGGACCTCGCGCTCTCGCGGCTCGCGCTGTCGACCGCGGTGACCTGGTAGTAGTACGTGACCCCTTGGGTCACCGTGGTGTCGCTGAAGGTCGTTGGCGTGTAGTTGGCGGGGCTGATCGGTGTCGCCAGCTCGCCGCCGGGCGACGTGCCGCGGTAGACCCGGTACGACGTGACCGGGCTCCCACCGCTCGCCGGCACCGGCCAGCTCAGGTCGATGCTCGTGAGATGCGGGCTCGGGGTCACGACTGGGCGCCACCGGGGGTCCGATCGGTGACGCCGACCGCTCGGCCGATCGGGTCTCGCCCGCCGAATTCACCGCGGCCACCTGGTAGTAGTACGTGGTGCCGTTGGTGACCGTCGCGTCGTCGTACGACGTGGTCGCGCTGCCCACGGTCGCGATCGACGAGGTGCCCTCACCGCCCGGACTGGTGCCGCGGTAGACCTTGTACTGCGTGATCGGGGAACCACCGTTGGACGCGGGCGCGGTCCAGCTGAGGTGGACGGTCCCGTTCCCCGCCGTCGGCACATTCAGGGTCGGTGCGCCCGGCGGGCTGGCGGCGAGCGCGGCGACCTCGGTCGAGCGAGCCTCGCCACTGCCGTTCACGGCCGCGACTTGGTAGTAGTACGTCGTCCCGTTCTGCGCGCTGGTGTCGTCGAACGTGGTCGTGCCCGGCGTGAGGTTGGCGGCGAATGGTGTGCTGCCCTCCGCGCCTGGCGCGGTCCCGCGATAGATGTTCACGGAGGTCGCCGGCGCGCCGGCCGCATTGAGCGTCCACGAGAGGTGCACGACGTGGTTGCCACCGACCGCAGCCGCGCTCGGCGCGCACGGCGCCAGGACCGAGGTGCCGGCATCACTCGACGTGAACCCGCTGTAGACGAGGAGATTCGGCGACCCGGCTCCCGCCGCGCCCACCGTTCCGCTCGTCGCATTGGCCAGCACCGCATTCGTCACGTCGCCGACCGTCGCCGACGGGCACGACGCGAGGTACCTCGCGGCGATCGCCGGCGACGTGGGGACTTGCCATCGACGTGCCGCTGACGGTTTGGGTGAACGGCGAGGCGAACCAATCAGAGACGATGTTCACTCCCGGCGCGAACAGATCCACACACGAGCCGTAGTCCGAGAAGCTGGCGCGTGCGTCGGTGATGTCGGTCGCACCCACCGTCAGCGCCGTCGGTACACGGGCCGGGCTCGACGTGCATGCGTCGGTGCCCTGGTTTCCGGCGGCGATCGAGTACGTGATGCCCGAAGCGATGGAGTTGGCCACCGCGGTGTCCAAGGCCGTTGACGGCGCGCCGCCGAGACTCATGTTGGCGACCGCCGGCTTCACCGCGTTCGCGGTGACCCAATTCACGCCGGCGATCACCTGGTCGAAGGAGCCCTTCCCGGTGCAGTCGAGGACCCGAACCGAGACCAGCGACACCTTCTTCGCGACGCCGTAGGTCGCACCACCGATGGTGCCCGCAACGTGAGTGCCATGGCCGGCGCAGTCCTGCCCTCCGGTGCTCGGTGTCACCCCGTCGAAGCCGACGGAGGCTCGTCCTCCGAAGTCCGCCAGCGAGGTGTTGATACCGGAGTCGATGACGTACGCAGTCACGCCGGCCCCGTCGGCGTTCCACGAGTACGAGTTGTCGCCGGCGGTTCCATGCTGGTCGACCCGGTCGAGGCCCCACGACGGTGTCGGCGACTGAGGCGACGTGATGTCGGACGCGCTCACGTAGCCGTTCTGCTCGACACTTGCCACCGCCGGGTCGGCCGCCAGCTCCTCCGCCTGGCGGGCGGTGGTGGCGACGGCATAACCCTGCAGCGCCTGCGTGTACACATCGAGGACCTGGCCGCCATGGCGGTCGGTGAGCCCGGCCACCGTGGGGGCGACGACGTCCGGCGACCGGGAACGCAGCGTCACGATGTACTCGCCCGGCACGGGGTCGGGGCTGCGAATCACGGTGCCGCTGTTGTCCACCGCGGGCAGCGCGGGAGCCGAGCCTGCGGTGCCGAGCGCGACCCAGCACAGCACGGCGACGAACACCACGCACCAGCCGCGGCGTCGCCGCATCATCGCTCCCATGCACCCTGCCTGGTCGTCGGTGACCGGCCCCAATTCCAGCATCGTACCCGCCGAGCGGAGCCGCCCTTCGAGTGCCTCCGACAGGTTATCGGCGTCGCTGGTCCATTCCTGAGCCGCTCTTTTGCGGGCCCGGGGCCTCGCGGGACGAACGGGTCAGAGCGAGTAGCCGGACAACTCGGCGTCGCGGTGGAACATCCGGACGGTGTCGAGCGAGAACTCGGACAGGTCACGACCCAGACCGTCGAGCTTCCGGAGCAGGTCATGCGTGACGGTGATGACGTCGCAGCCGATCTCAGCCGCTTGCACGACGTTGAGGATCTCTCGTGGGCTCGCCCAGAGCAGCTCGAGGTGGTCGGCATCGCCGAGGATGTCGAGCGCATCGATCATCATCGGTACCGGGTCGCGTCCGGTGTCGGCGATGCGACCTGCGAACACCGAGACGTAGGAGTGCGCGCCGTCGCGCAGCGCGTCGGCGGCGACCTCGACCTGCTCGAGGGTGAGGAGAGCGGTGACGTTCAGTTGCACGCCATCGTCTGCGAGTCGACGCTGCAACACCGCCGTGCTCCGACCCGACGTGTTGGTGATCGGGATCTTCACGTGGACGTGCTCACCCCAGGACGAGATCTTCAGCGCCTGCTCGAACATGGAGTCGTCGTCGTCGGAGAAGACCTCGAACGAGATCGGCCGATCGGGTACGAGGTCGACGACGTCGAGCGCGAAGGACTCGTAGTCGCTCACACCTGCTGCCCGCATGAGCGTCGGGTTCGTCGTGAACCCGGCGATCAACGGATTCTTTCGCAGCTCGAGAATTCCGTCGCGGTCTGCGCCGTCGGCGAAGATCTTGAGCATTCCGAGGTCAATCTTCATGATCGAGGCTCCGCGTCAGAACGTTGGACCGCTGGGCACTGTACCCGTCGCCGGACGGCGATCGAAGGTTCCTGCTAGGAAGAGACAGATGCCCGACGCTCCGCTGCACGACCGCACACCGTGGCGGTTGCGAGGGCGCGCGTCCCCGCGGCCCCCCATCGGAGTGTCCCCGGCAGTGTTCCTCGACCGCGACGGCGTCCTCAACGAGGTCGTCGGGGATGGTGCTCGTGCACTGTCCCCCAGGGGGGCGGGCGATCTCGCACTCATCGACGGCGCGGAGGCGGCAACCCGCCGTCTCGCCGCCCGCGGGTATCGGCTCATCGTGGTGACCAATCAGCCCGACGTCGCGCGGGGACTCATGACGGCGGAGGTCGCCGAGGCGCTGACCCGGTCGACGATGGAACAGTTGCAGCTCGACGACGCCTACGTGTGCCCGCACGACGGTCCGGACCGATGTTCGTGCCGGAAGCCAGGGCCGGGCATGCTGCTCGCCGCACGTCGCGACTGGGCGATCGACCTCGGTTCCTCGTGGCTCATCGGGGACCGATGGGTCGACATCGGCGCGGCGCAGGCGGCTGGTGTCCGCTCCGTGCTGCTCGAATCGCCCTACAGCTGGGATCCGTCGGGTGGCGTCGAGCCTCCCGCCGGTCTGGAGCCGAACATGGTGGCCGTCGATCTCACCACGGCAGTGAACGCGATCCTCAACGCGCCACCGCGGTGAAGAGCAGCCCCGCCGCCCCGAAGCGGACTCGACGCAGGAGCCGCGACTCGAATGCGGCGATCGCGTTGGCGCCACGCAGCGCACGCTCGAACGGGCTTCGGAGCCGAGGCGCTGGCTTCTCCTTCCGCGTAGAACGGGTTCTCGCTCCAGAAGCGGCTGCGAATGGCCGGGACCTTCATCAGCGCGAACAAGGTCGCGTCCATGCAGTGGCCCACCAGGTGGTACGCGTACTCGCGGTCGACGATGCGGAACCCGGGTTCGACCACCGCGAGCAGCGATCGCTCACTGAACGCCTGGAGGTGCTCCTTCGTCTCGACGTAGAGCTCGTCGCCCAACAGCCGCCGGTACCACCGGTACATCGAGAACGGCTGGCCCTCGAGTGGCGTGAACGACACCAGGAGCCCACCCGGGCGAAGGATGCGGTGCGCGGCGGTCAGGGAGTTCTCGGGAGCGCGGAGGTGCTCGAGCACGTCGTACATGATCACGACGTCGACGCTGCTCGGCTCGTAGGGAAGATCGGGGAGCTCGGGGTGGACGAGACGGAACTCGAACGTCGCCGGCTCGAGGACCGGTCGGATGTCGCAGCCGTGGAGCTCCAGACCAGGTCGGTGCCGCGCCACGGTGTTCAGGATCCGGCCGCCACCGCACCCGACCTCGACGACGCGCCCGTACTCGGGCAGCGCGTGCACGAGGTACCGGGCCTTCAGCGCCGGGAGGTCGTGGGCGCCGAGGTCGACCGCGTGGTCGCCCCAGTGATGGTCGCCGGCGTAGATCTCAGATCGGGCCAAAGCGACACCGGAAGAGCTGATAATACGAAGGGTAGGCGTCCAACAGGAAGTTGATCTTCTTCCCCTCCTCGAAGCTCCGGGCGACGTAGTTCACCGGCACCTCGAGCGGGTCGTACCCGTTGCGGACGATCTTGCAGACGAGCTCGATGTCGAAGTTGAACCCATTGCCCAGGAGGTGCACGCCGTCGAGGCAGTCGCGCCGGAACACCTTGAACATCGTGTTGATGTCAGTGACCTTCTGCTGATACAGCACGTTGAAGGTGCGGGCGAACACGAGCTGCGCGAAGTTCATGAGGAAGGACTTCACCGGTGAGGTCGCGTATTGCCGAACCTTCCAATCGTCGATGCCGAGGCTCCGGGAACCGAGCACGAAGCTCGAGCGCCGCTGCACGATCGGCTCCAACAGCGCGTCGTAGTCTTCGAGGTCGTACTCGAAGTCGGCGTCCTGGATGAGGACGATCGTTCCCCGCGCGTGTTCGAGCGCCTCCCGAACCGCGTTGCCCTTTCCGCGTGCCCGATCCTGGTAGAGCACGCGCACTCCCGGTTTCCGCTCGAACGACCTCACGATCTCGCGTGACGAGTCCGTGCTCGCGCTCTCGACGATGATCACCTCCTTGTCGATCGGAAGCTCCTTCGCGAGCAACGCGTCGAGGACGTGCCGGAGGTAGAGCTCCTCGTTGTAGACCGGCACGATGATCGAGAGCAGCTCGACTGCTCCGGGCGCGAACGGCACGAACGACGCGACCTCGTATCCCGCGGCGACGCTCACGCTGGCCAGCGACGACCCGGTGACGCGCAGCACCGACCTGAATGCCGGGTGCAGATCGAGGCGTGCGGCCACGTACCCCAACGAGTACCGAGTGCGCACACTCTCCTGACCCAGCCGACGGAAGCCGGCGCTGGCCAGCAGCACCTCGAGGTTGTCGGCGTCGTAGTACGACACTTTGCGGTCGAAGAGACGCCTCCAGCTCCTCCGGAGCACACGGTTGGCGACCGCCTTCATGTTGGCGAACGCCACCGTGAGCGTGGCGTCGGGGGCCATTGCCGCCGCGAGGCCGTCGAGGACGGTGATGGGGTTCGACGTCGCCTCGAGCAGCTCGTGGAGCAGCACGATGTCGAAGTCGCCGAGGGCGGCCCCGATCGACTGGGTCAGCGGTTGGTTCGCCAGCTTGCCCTCGTCGCCGCAGAGGTCGACGGCCAGGGTGACTTCGACGCCCGGGAGCACGGTGGTGAAGTCGCGCATCCACCGCCCGACCACGAGCACCTTCGACGGTGCGCGGCCCAACCGGCGCGTGTAGTCGTCGACGACGGTCGTGAGCAGGTCCCGGAAGTCCGCCACCGCATGGCGGCGATCGATGGCGCGGTCGTGTTGCCCGAGGGACTCGATGTCGAAGTACTTGCGCGCTCCGGGGTCGATCGGGTCGGCGTAGACCAAGCCGCATGCCCGGCAGCGCACGAAGCGCACGCCCGTGCGGTGGAACAAGTAACGCTGCTGTTGGGAATGGCATGCGGGGCACGGGATGTACTGTCCCCGCCGACGCGCCGATTGCACCGCGGGTGTCGGTGTGAATTCGAACCGTCGCTCCGTCATCCTCACCCCGGGCTGGGCCTTGGCGTCGGCGCGACGCCGGGTGCGAGGTTACCGGTCGCCTCCGTGCGCACTGGCCAAACGTGTTCCACACGCGACGCCGAGCCCCGTCCTCGGTCCCAGGTGCCAGGGTGCGGCGCCCCGTCGATCAGCTGGGTAGGCTGCCCCGAGTGAGTCGTACCCTGCCGGCGCCCCCCGCCGCGCCTCCGCTCGACGACCGCATGCGCCGCTACATGCGTGCACGCGCGGCCCGGCGCCGGATCGCTGACACCCTGTCGGGTGTCGTGCGGATCGCCTACCGGGGCCGTCTGGATCCGCAGAGCCACGCCATCATCATCCCGGAGTCGTCTCTGAGTCCCTGGCGGTCCGACCAGGCGTTCCGCGAGACATTCTCGAAGATCGAGGGCTTCACGCTGGTTGACGAGATGCGGCTCTACGAGCTGTGGCACCTCGCCGCGGAGCTGGCGACCGTCCCGGGTGACATCCTGGAAGTCGGCGTGTGGCGGGGCGGGAGTGGGTGCCTGATGGCGAGCCAGAGCGCCCGGTCGGGCAGCGACGCCACCGTGTACCTCTGCGACACGTTCTCGGGCGTCGTCAAGGCGGGAGACCCGGATCCCATCTACGAGGGTGGCGAGCACGACGACACCTCCGCGGCGCTCGTGCGGGCGCTCGCCGAGAGCATGGGTCTGGACAACGTGGAGATCCTCGTGGGCACGTTTCCCGACGAGAGCGGAGGCGCGGTCGAGGCGTGCCGCTTCAAGCTCGTGCACCTCGACGTCGATGTCTACGAGGGCACGAAGGACGCGGCCACCTGGGTCTGGCCACGCCTCGTGGAGGGTGGGGTCATCGTGGTGGACGACTACGGCGGTGACGGCATGGACGGTGTGCGACATGCGGTGGACGAGTTCGCCGACCAGTCGTCGTGTCGCATGATCCACAACCTCAACGGGCATGCGATCCTGGTGAAGGTCGGAGTCGAGACCTGACCGTCAGCCTCCGCGACGGGCCCGGAGGAAACGTTCGGTCTCGCGCAGTGTCTCCGGGGTTCCGATGTCGTGGAAGGGCTCCGTCACCACGAAGGCCGCGAGGCGCCTCGTCGCGATGAGGGCGGTGAGGACCTGGATCAGGTCGAACGCGCGGACGTCGGTGACGGATGCGAAGGCCTCCGCGTCGAAGAGCAACATGCCGTAGTCGATGTGCTCGGCGCGCGCGGGTGGAGGGTCCTTGCTGTAGGCGACGATGCAGTCATCCTCGACCAGTACGTTGCTGGGCTCGATCCGATCGGCATTGCGAAGGACGGTCATCATGCCGAGCGCGGGGGTCGAAAGGAACTGCTTCTCGGCGCGGTCGACGTCGACGTCGAGCAACGAATCCCCGTAGGTGACCCAGAAGCTCGGTCCCAGAGCCGGCAGCGCCGCCCTGATCGCCCCTCCGGTGCCGAGCAGTCTCGGCCCGTCGTCGAGATAGGTGACGTTCAGGCCGAAGTCGGCTCCGGTGCCGACGTGGCGCCTGATCTGATCGCCCCCGTGACCGATCAAGAACACGACCTCGCGTACGCCACGCGCTCGAAGCTCTTCGAGCTTGTGATCGATGAACGGTCGATCCGCGACCGGGACGAGTGCCTTCGGTAGCGTGCTGCCCGACACCGCGTGCAACCTCGTGCCGAGGCCGCCGGCGAGGATGGCGACGGGCAGGGTCATTCCGCGACGATGACAGTCGCGCCCAGGTAGTCGATGCCGAAGCGGACCTCGTCGAGACCGGCGTGCTGCATGACCTTGCGGAGATCCGGCTTCGACTCGGCGTAGAACAGGAGGAAGCCTCCATCGCCCGCGCCCACGAGCTTGCCGCCGGTCGCGCCGGCATCGAGTCCCGCTCGGATCCAGCGATCGACCCGCTGATGCACCGCCGTCGGTGATCGTTCGAGCTTCCGCGCCCATTGCTCGGAGAGCAGCGCACCGAAGTGCTCGAGGTCACCACGTTCGAGGGCCCGGGCAGTGTCTCGACCCAGTGCCTTGACCGCGTCGAGGTTCGCGGTCAGGTCGTCCGGTGCTCTGCCGACGCCATCCGTCTCGATCGCCAGCACTTCGGACGCCGAGCGTCGGATGCCGGTGTAGAACAACATGAGGTTGTCCTCGAGTCGTTCACGCGTCTCGGGCGAGAGGTCGAGTGGTTGGACCCCGACGTCGTCGTTGGCCTCGAACGAGAAGGCGGTCACACCTCCGACCGCCGCGATGTACTGATCCTGCTTCCCGATGGGCTCGCCGAGGCGGTCGAGCTCGACATGGCACGCCAGCTTCGCGAGCTCCACATTGGACGGGTGCTCCCGCCGATGCGCGCGGAGCGCCTGGAGCGCACCGACGGTGAAGGCACCCGATGAGCCGAGGCCGGTGCCGGCGGGGATGTCGGCCATCGACGAGATCTCGACGCCCGCCTCCACCTCGGTGACGAGAAGGATCTCGCGGAGGAGCCGGTGCTGCGCGTCGCTCGGATCTGACACTCGTTCGATCTGTGAGTACTTGAGGAGGAGGTCGCCGTCGAAGTTGCGGTTGACCGCGATGAAGACGTACTTCGTGATGGCGGCGGCGACCAGGAACCCGCCCCCGCGTTCGCGGTAGTACCCGGGAAGGTCGGTGCCGCCGCCACCGAGGGTGATCCGGAGTGGCGTCCTCGTGATGATCACGCGCTCGTGGTGGCTGCCGGCGCGTCGATGACGGACTCCCATTTCGCGGTCTCCGGCGCCAGCGCCGGATGTGACACGACGAGGTGCCAGACGAGCGCCTGGAGTCCCTCGGTCTGCGGCGTCACGAACTGCTCGTCGACCGTCGTGATCAGCACACACGCATCGGCGCGCGCCCGCAGCTCACCTCCGTCACGACCGGCCACCCCCACGATGCTCGCACCGACCGCCTGGGCGGTCTCCATGGCGCGGACGAGGTTGACGCTGATGGACCGGTCGAGGCTTCCACCGCCCACCGAGAACACGAACAGGCAGTCGCGGTCGGAGAGCTTCGATGTCTTCAGCCATTCGGCGTACGACGAATCCCAGCCGTCGTCGTTGATCCGGGCGGTGAGCTCGGAGACGTTGTCGGTCACGGCGTAGCACTCGACTCGGGCCAGCTTCCGGAAGTCGCACGCGGCATGCGACGCGTGGCCGGCGCCACCTCCCGACCCGCAGAAGAAGATGCGGCCGCCGCGCTCACGCGTGAGGCGCACCTGCTCGACCATGGCCTCGATCTCGGCGTCGTCGAGTTGGTCGAGGATCTTGATCGAGTCGGCGAGGAAGGTTCGGGAGAACGAAGTCATGGACGGGCTCCGGGGGCACGGTGTCGCGTCACGGTAGCGGATCGGTTCGTCGGCGCCCGTCACGTGGTGGCGTCGATGATCCAACGGTGTTCGAGCAGGTAGTCGACGGTGCTCTCCACCGCCTCCCGGATCGCGAACGATGGCCGCCAACCCCTCGCCTGGACCTTCCGGGTGTCGAGATAGATGAACGGATTGTCCCCGATCCAGCCGCGGTCCCCACCGGTGTACTCGAGCTCTGGTTCGATGCCCAGTCGCTGCGCAATCCATCCCGCCGAGTCGGTGACCGTGCAGAACCCGTCGACCCCGAGGTTCAGCACCTCGAACGGTGCGGTGGAGTCGAGCTCGGCGAGCACTGCCGCGACGCAGTCGCTGACGTGCATGTAGCTCTTTCGCTGACTGCCGTCGCCGAGGATGGTCAGGCGACTCGGGTCTCGGACAAGTTGCCTGACGAAGTCGATGACGTGTCCGTGCGAGTAGCGGGGGCCGAGCACCGACACGAACCGGAACACGGTCGCGCTGAGGATGCCCGCCTCCGCGTAGGCGGCGATGTATCCCTCCGCCGCCGCCTTCGACGCCCCGTAGAGCGACGTCTGCACCGGGAACGGCGCGTCCTCCGGCGTCGGCACGACCGGGCACTCGCCGTAGACCGAGCCGGTGGACGAGAACAGGAGGCGCGGCACCTCGGCGCGCCGAACACCTTCCAGCACGTTGTGGGTCGCGATCACGTTCTGTTCGAGGTCACGACGGGGCGCGTTCCAGCCGAACCGTACGTCGGCATTGGCCGCAAGATGGACGACGACGTCCGTGCCCTCGAAGAGGTCCGCCAGCCGGTCGGGCTCGGTGAAGAGATCGCACTCGACCGCATCGAAGTGGTCCGATTCACGGGCCGCTTCGAGGTGGCGAGCGAACCCGGTGCTCAGATTGTCGAGCGAGACGACCCGGTGCCCGCGCGTGAGCAGGTCATCGACCAGGTTCGAACCGATGAACCCGGCACCGCCGGTGACGACGACTCGCATACCCATCCTTTCGGCGATCAACTGGCGCCGATTGTGACAGAGCGGGAACCGTCGACTCCGGCTCAGGCGCGAGAAACCGCTCGACGCGCACGGAGGGTGTCCGGGAGCAGACGCACGAACGACCCGAAGGCCGAGAGCCGCATGCGGACGATCTCGGAATGCGGTGCCCGGTGTGCGACGAGTGGCCGAACGACATCGCGCCGAGCGTACGAGGCGGTGGTCAACAGGAACCGCATCGCCGCGCGCGCAGTGGCCGTCGTCGTGCCGTGCCGCGCCAGGACGAGCAGCCGATTGCGGTCGTCGTGCCACTGCTTGAAGGAACTGTCCGTACCGCTCGAGGCTCCGTGCACGTGACGCACGACCGACTCCGGCACGTACCGATAGCGCCAGCCGCGTTCCGTCCCCCGCAAGGAGAGGTCGACGTCTTCGTAGTAGAGGAAGAGGCGCTCGTCGAACCCGCCGACGTCCGCGAGGTACGGGGCGCGGAGGAGAACCGCGCCACCACACCAGGCCTGCACGTCGACGGGCCGGTCGTAGCGGCCGTCGTCAGGTTCGAGGTACCCGCGGTCCGATCCGAAGCCCGACTCGTCGATCTGCGTTCCTGCGTTGTTGATGATGTCCAGGGGTGTGCCCGCGGTCGCGACCTCGTACCAACGACGTGACGGCCCGACGTCGACCGTCGTGAGTGCACCACCGACGCTGAGGGTGACCGTCGCCGGGTTCTGGGTCGACGCCATCGAGAGCTCCAGGCGCTCGCCCGCCGGCACCAGGAGCGACGCGTCTGCACCTGACCACTGGGTACCGGCGACGGGTTCGTGCGCCTCGCGTCCCAGGAATCCCGACCGCAGGCGGCTCCGGGTCCAGACGTCCTGGTCGTCGACGCGGGCACCGGACACGAGCACCCCTCGCTCGCGGCCGTCACCGACGTCACGCGCCGTCGAGGAGTGCAGGGTGACCTCGAGGTAGCGGTCCGCGAGCAGGATCTTCGGGCACGCGGCCCCGACCCTCGGCTCCGCATCCAGCGCGCGCGCCAGGGCGCGAGCCAGCCCGGCTCGACTCTCGCGTCGTTGTTCACCAGCGCGACGGCGTCGACGTCGCCGAGATTCGCAATGCCGACGTTGCACGCGGCGCCGAAACCGTCGTTGACGTCGCGTTCGACCACCCGCACGACGGGCAGCTCGCTGCGCACCCGCGCGGCCACGCCGTCGCCGGACGCGTTGTCGACGAGCACGACGCGCAGCTGCGCGGCCGGCCAGGCGGTGCGGACCAGGCTGCGCAGACAGTCGATGGTGAGGTCACCGCCGTTGTAATTCACGACCACGACGCCGACGGTGTGAACGCTCATGCGCTCAGGCGCGCTGCTTGAGCG